>NZ_FNYE01000014.1 GCF_900108945.1 Paraburkholderia diazotrophica
AGCGTCAGGAAGAGCGCGAGATCAAGGAACGCGCGCTGGAACTGCTCGAGTACGTCGGTGTGCTGCAATACGCGGACTACACGTCACGTAACCTGTCGTACGGCCACCAGCGGCGTCTGGAAATTGCACGCGCGCTCGCGACCGATCCGAAGCTGCTCGCGCTCGACGAACCGGCTGCCGGCATGAACGCAACCGAAAAGGTCGAGCTGACGAAGCTGCTCGACAAGATCCGCAGCGACGGCAAGACGATCCTGCTGATCGAGCACGACGTGAAACTGGTGATGGGCCTGTGCAACCGGATGACAGTGCTCGACTATGGCAAGGTGATCGCCGAAGGTCTGCCGCATGACGTGCAGAAGGACCCGAAGGTGATCGAGGCTTATCTGGGTGCGGGGGTCCACTGATGGCTACGGCAATGTTGAAAATCAAGGGCCTGCAGGTCAACTACGGCGGCATTCAGGCCGTCAAGGGTGTCGACCTGGAGATCGCGCAGGGCGAACTCGTCACGCTGATCGGCGCGAACGGCGCGGGCAAGACGACGACGATGAAGGCAATCACGGGCCTCAAGCCGTACTCGGCCGGCGACATCGAGTACATGGGCCAGTCGATCAAGGGCGTGCCGCCGCACGAGTTGCTCAAGCGCGGTCTCGCGATGGTGCCGGAAGGCCGGGGCATCTTCGCGCGCATGTCGATCGTCGAGAACATGCAGATGGGCGCGTATCTGCGCAACGATACGGAAGGAATCAAGAAGGACGTCGAGCGCATGTTCGGCTTCTTCCCGCGCCTGAAGGAACGCGCGACACAGCTCGCGGGCACGCTCTCGGGCGGCGAACAGCAGATGCTCGCGATGGCGCGTGCCGTCATCTCGAAGCCGAAGCTGCTGCTGCTCGACGAGCCGTCGATGGGTCTGTCGCCGATCATGGTCGAGAAGATCTTCGAAGTGGTGCGCGAGATCTCGAAGGAAGGCATCACGGTGATGCTGGTCGAGCAGAACGCGCGTCTCGCGCTGCAGGCTGCGGATCGTGGCTACGTGATGGACTCGGGCACGGTCACGATGTCGGGCGACGCGAAGCAGATGCTCGATGATCCGAAGGTGCGGGCCGCGTATCTCGGCGAGTAAAGCTCTGCAAGATCACGTGCCGGTTCTCACGACTGGCAACGCGTAATGAAAAAGGCCGCATGCGTCAGGCATGCGGCCTTTGTGTTTTCAGCGATTCAACGCGCGGCGACGCAACCGCTCAAGCCAACGCGCCGAGCCGCTTGCCGAGGCTGATGACATCATCGGCGTGATAGCCGAGCGATTCGTAGAAAGCGCGCACATCGGCCTTTGCGCTCAGCACCTGAAGATTGACCTTCGGACAGCCGCGCGCTGTCAGTGCCGCTTCCGCGTGACGCACCAGCCGCGTGCCGATGCCCCGGCGACGTTGCGTCGGATCGACCGCGAGCGAGTACAGCCAGCCGCGATGCCCGTCGTAGCCGGCCATCACCGTGCCGACGATGGACGCATCCTTCACGGCGACAAAGAACAGCTCGGGCTGCGTCGCGAGCTTGTTCGCGATCGACAGATGCGGATTGCGCTGCGGCTTGCCCGCGTCCTTGTACTCCGGGAACGCGTCGAGCCACAGCGCGACGACGGCATCGGTGTCGGCCGCTTCGAAGCAGCGGATCGACAGTGATGAAGCAGCCGTCACAGCGTGTCCAGGATCGAGCGCAGCATCGACATCATCTGGTCGATCTCTTCCGTCGTCACGTTGAGCGCGGGCATGAAGCGCAGCAGATTCGGACGCGCGGCGTTGAGCAGCAGGCCGTCCGGCTGCATCAGGCGCGCCTTCTCGACGATCTGGTTGCCGATATCCTTGCCGAGCAGCAGCGCGCGCAACATGCCTTCGCCGCGCTCGCCCGCAAAGCCGCGCTCTTCCGACAGCTCGAGCAGCTTCGCGCGCAGATATTCGCCGCGTGCCTTCACGCCATCGAGGAAGCCGGGCGCCGTCAGTTGCGAGATCACCGAATAGCCGACCGCCGTCATCAGCGGATTGCCGTTGTACGTGCCGCCCTGTTCGCCCGCTTCGAACACCTCGACTTCCTTCTTGCACAGCAACGCGCCGAGCGGCACACCGCCGCCAACGCCCTTCGCAAGCGTCATCACGTCGGGCTCGATACCCGAGAGCTCATACGCGAACAGCGCCCCCGCGCGGCCACAGCCGCTTTGCACTTCATCGACGATGAGGAGCAGGTTGTGCTTCTTCGTCAGTTCGCGCAGTTGCTGCATGAATTCGCGCGTTGCGGGAATCACGCCGCCTTCACCCTGGATCGGTTCGAGCATCACGGCGACCGTCTTGTCGCCGATCAGCTTCTCGACGGACGCGATATCGTTCAGATCTGCTTTCGGGAAGCCCGGCACCTGCGGTGCGTAGATCGTGTCCCAGCCCGGCTTGCCGCTCGCCGACATCGTTGCCAGCGTGCGTCCGTGAAAGCTGTGATCGAACGTGATGATTTCATACGCGCCATTCTTGAACTTCTTGCCCCACTTGCGCGCGAGCTTGATCGCGCCTTCGTTCGCCTCGGCGCCGCTGTTCGTGAAGAACACCTTGTCGAAGCAGCTGTGCTGCGTGAGCAGGCTCGCGAGCTTCGCCATCGGCTCGTTGTAGAACGCGGGCGACGGATTGATCAGCGTGCGCGCCTGCTGCGTGAGCGCTTCGATCATGCCTTCGTTGCAGTGGCCAAGGGAGTTCACCGCCCAGCCCTGGATGAAGTCCAGATAGCGCTTGCCGTTGTTGTCGTAGAGCCACGAGCCTTTGCCGTGCGTGAAAACGATTTCGGGCCGGTTCGTGATGTACATCAGCGAATCGATCGGGTACTCATTGAAGTTCATGGCTACAGGCTCCAGGCAAACAGGGATAAGAAACCGCCTCGGACAAAATGGCCCAGCAACGGAAAGAAAACGCCGACAACTACATGTGTTTAACAGCACATCGTCGACAGCACGTCAAAGCAGCGACGGAAAACAAAAAAGCCACGGCATGCCGTGGCTTTCGCGATTTGAACTGCGTGCGCGTGATACTGAACACCGATACGCGCAAACCGTGACGAAGCCAGCGGCGCCCCTATGGGAGCGGCGAGCGGCGACGTCGAAGTTCGGACAGGATGCGGTTCATGCGCGAAAGAATACGACAATGCCGGCGCCCGTGTAAACCAGCAATTTGCATGTCTTCACGCATTGCCAGCCGATTCGTCATGCAGGATGACGACGCAACGATCACACTGGGTTCGCGAGATCGGCTGCGCTCGTGAACGAATCCGCGTAGAACTCGTCTTCCGGCAGGCGATGATGCTGCGTGAAATCGCGCTGCGCGGATTCGACCATCACAGGCGCGCCGCACGCATACACCTGATATGCCGACAAGTCTGGCAGATCTTCGATGACGGCGCGATGAACGAAGCCGGTGCGGCCCGTCCATGCATCGTCCGCGTCCGGCTCGGAGAGCACGGGCACGAACCTGAAGTTCGGCACTTCGCGCGCCCATTGCTCGGCGAGATCCATCATGTACAGGTCTTTCTTGCGGCGCGCGCCCCAGTACAGCGTCATCGGGCGCGTGATGTTCTTGAAGACGGCATGCTCGACGATCGCCTTCAGCGGCGCAAAGCCCGTACCCGATGCGAGCAGGATGATCGGCTTGTCCGATTCCTCGCGCAGGAAGAACGTGCCGAGCGGGGCCTCGAAGCGCAGGATGTCGCGCTCCTTCATCGTGTTGAATACGTGATCGGTGAATGCGCCGCCCGGCATGTGGCGGATATGCAGCTCGACGGGGCCCTCCGTATGCGGCGCGTTCGCCATCGAGTAGCTGCGGCGCTTGCCGTCCTTCAGGATGAACTCGAGGTACTGGCCGGCCATGTATTGCAGGCGCTCGTTCGCGGGCAGTTGCAGCTTCAGCACGACGACATCGTCGGCGTTGCGCTCGATCGAATTCACGCGGCACGGCAGCTTCTTGATCTGCACGTCGCCGATGCCCGTCACTTCGCGGATGTCGACCTCGAGGTCCGTGCAGGCCGTCGCGCAGCAGAAGAGGGCCATGCCGCGCGTCTTTTCGTCGTTCGACAGCGCCGACGACGAGTGCGCGCGCTGTTCGATTTCGCCGGCGACGACCGTGCCCTTGCACGAGCCGCATGCGCCGTTCTTGCAGCCGTACGGCAGGCCGATGCCCTGGCGAAGGGCGGCCGTCAGCACGGGCTCGTCGGGTTCCACCTGAAACTGCCGGCCGCTTTGCCGGAGCGTTACGTTAAATGCCATAGGTCGTTCGAAGTTTGAGTATAGGGAGTCGGTAACCAGTGCGTATCTTTGATCGCGGCTACAATGCGTCCACGATGAAAGCGACACGTACCTTGCGCAGACCGCGCGTGCTGATCGTCGGTTGCGGCGATGTCGGCATGCGCTGCGTGCGGCAACTGCAACGGCGCGCGCGCCTTTATGCGCTCACGCATCACGCAGAGCGCCGCGACGAACTGCGCGCGGCGGGCGTGACGCCGATCGTCGGCGATCTCGACGCGCGCAAGAGCCTCTGGCGTCTCGCGGGCCTTGCGCCAACCGTGCTGCATCTCGCGCCGCCGCAAAAGACGGGCGACATCGACATGCGCACGCGCTCGCTGATCGCCACGCTGACTGCACCGCGCATCAGGCATGCCCGCCATGTCGAGGCACAGCCGACGGGGCGGCTGAGGTCCGCGCGGCAAGGCATTCGTGCTCGCAAAACATCCGTTATTGTACCCGACGGGGGTATCGCGGCCGCTGCGGCGGGGCACTACGCCGGCGTGCGTCCGCGCATCGTCTACGCGAGCACGACGGGTGTCTATGGCGATTGCGGCGGCGCGTGGCTCGACGAAACGCGGCCCATCGCGCCCGCGAACGAGCGCGCGAAGCGCCGCGTGTCGGCGGAGACGCAGTTGCGGCGCGCAGCCGCGCGGCGTGCGATTGCGGCGAGCATCGCGCGCATTCCGGGCATCTATGCGGGCAACCGGCTGCCGCTTGCGCGGCTCGAGAGGCGCACGCCCGCGCTCGTCGATGCCGACGACGTCTACACGAATCATATCCACGCCGACGACCTCGCCGCGATCCTGCTGCGCATGGCGACGCATGGTCGTCCATCGCGCGTGATCCATGCATCCGATGACACGACGCTCAAGATGGGCGAGTACTTCGACCGGGTCGCGGACGCGTTCGGCGTCGAACGGCCGCCGCGCATCACGCGCGACGAAGCGGAGCGGCAACTCGAACCGATGATGCTGTCGTTCATGCGCGAGTCGCGGCGCCTTGTCAACGGCCGGCTCAAGCGGGAGTTGCGCGTGCAGTTGCGCTATCCGAGTGTCGATGATTTCTTGCGTACGGCAGCACGTCGCGCGTGAATGCTGTCACGCGCGGGGCTACACGCAGCGACGCTGCGAAGAAAAGCGAACGCGTTCGTGAGACCGCGACGCCGTCAGGTGAGGGCAGGCAGCGCTTCCAGCAGCACGAAACAGCAGATTGCGCCGATCAGCGCTGCGATCAGATTGGGCGCGTACTTGTGCCGGATGTGCATGACGGCCAGCAAGCCGCCGACAAGCAGTATCGCGAAGCAGATGATCGCGACCATCCCGTACGAAATCGCCAGGTTGCCGTAGATGACCATGGCGCCTCCTTGCCCGCTTTGTAATGTTTGTTAGGACGAGTATAGGACGGGCGTTCGTGGCAAGCATGCTGCGTCGCAGCGTTGCGAAAGGCTTTTATCGCCGCTTTGTTCGGAATCCAACGCAGTATGGGGGCGTCTGAAAAGCAGGCGGCGTGGAACGCGCTTATACGACACGCAGCGATTCGAGGTTGGCTTCATCGAGCCATTGCCACGCGCCTTCAGCAAGCGAAGCGGGCAGCGCGAGCCCGCCGATCCGTTCGCGATGCAGCGCTTCCACGCGATTGCCCGCTGCTGCAACCATCCGCTTGACCTGGTGGTACTTGCCTTCCAGCACGGTCAGTTCGAGTTCGTGCGCGCCGCGCGCATGCGCCGCGATGGCAGCAACTGGCTTCGCTTCGCCATGCAGCAGCACGCCTTCGCGCAGCGCGGCGAGCTGCGCGTCGTCGAGGGGATGACGGGTCGTTGCCAGATAGACCTTCGGCACCTTGCGTTTCGGCGACGTGTACGCATGGACGAACTGGCCATCGTCGGACAGCAGCAGAAGCCCCGTGGTGTCCTGATCGAGCCGTCCGACGCACTGCACGCCGCGCGTCGCGAACTGCGCGGGCAGCAGATTGAAGACGCTCAGATGATGTTGCGGATCGCGAGAGCATTCATAACCCGCCGGCTTGTTGAGTATGAGATACGCGCGTTCGCGATACGGCCACGGCGCGCCGTCGACTTCGAACGTGAGCGCGTCGGTTGCGACATCGGCGTCGGGATCGTCGATCGTCGAGCCGCCGATCGACACGCGGCCGTCCGCGATCAATGCGCGGCACTGGCGGCGCGAGCCGAAACCTTGGGAAAAGAGAACGCTTTCGAGATTCATTGGAACGGGCAGAGGGGCGGGCACGAGCCGCGATGCATCAGACGATGACCTTGCCCTTAAGCATCGAAGGACACCGTCATCGCGTGCATTCTACCCGCCGCCTTTGCTTGCCTTGCGCCGCTCGCTTCAACACACGCGACGCGTCACGCCTACGCCCACGATTCGCTCGCCCGCGGACTCTCGGCGATCCGCACGACGCTCGAGCATGGGGCTCGAAAGCGGGATGGCGTCGCCGTCTGCGCCTTGATCGCCTTGTGTGCTTCCCTCGCCGGCGAATCGCTGGATCGTCAGGAAGGAATCACACAGCAAGAACCGGAGCGCACGGACGGGCCGAAATCGCGACGATGGGCTTCTCGTCATCGCGTCATGGAGCCCTCCGATGCGTTCCCGCCTTCCCCGCTTTCGCTTTCCCGTTGCCGACGCCAGCCTGTCCGCGTCGTTCCAGCAGCTCGCGTGGTCGAACCTGATCGCGCAATCCGCCGAACAGATCAGTCTCGCCGCCGCGCCCCTCGTTGCCGTGTTCACGCTCGGCGCGACGGCCCGCGATACGGGGCTTCTGCAAACGGCGCAGACGCTGCCGTTCCTGTTGCTGTCGATACCCCTCGGCGTCGTCGCCGACCGCCGCTCGCGCCGCATGTTGATGGCCGTCTCGGAGAGCGTGCGCGCGCTGGCGATGGCGAGCGTGCTGCTGCTCGTGCTGTCGCATGGACTGACGCTGCCGCTGCTCGCCGTGCTCGGCTTTCTCGGCGCGACGGGCACGGTTGCGTATAGCGTCGCCGCGCCCGCATTGGTCCCCGCGCTCGTCACGCGCGACGCGCTGCCCGCCGCGAACGGACGCATCGAACTGGCGCGCAGCGTCGCGTATTCGGCGGGGCCGGCGATGGGAGGGCTGCTGGTCGGCTGGATCGGTGCGGGCTGGGCGTATGGCTGCGCGGCCGCGCTGTCGGCGCTCGCGGCCGCGTTGCTCGCGGGTTTGCGCGAGCCGCCGCGCGTCGTCGGCGCCGCGCGTCACTTCATGGCCGAGTTGCGCGAAGGCGCGCGTTTCGTGATCGGCGACGAGTTGCTGCGGCCGATGCTCGCGACAGCCGTGTTCTTCAACATCGGCTTCTTCACGCTGCAAGCGGTGTATGTGCCGTATGCGGTGCATCGGCTCGGGCTGAGCGCGTCGGCGATCGGCGTGACGCTCGGCGCGTATGGCGTTGGCATGGTGTGCGGCGCGCTGGCCGCGCCGTCTGTCGCGCGGCGGGTGGCGTTCGGGCGCACGCTGATCATCGGGCCGTTTTGCGGGCTGGCTGCTTCTCTGACGATGGTCGCGACGCTCGCCGTGCCGTCGTTCTGGCTCGCGGCAGCGAGCTTCTTCCTGCTCGGCGCGGGGCCGATCCTGTGGACGGTCGGCTCGACGACGCTGCGTCAGGCGATCACGCCGGCGAACATGATGGGCCGCGTGTCGGCGCTCAACAGCACGGCGACGTACGGCGCGCGGCCGCTCGGCGCGCTGCTGGGCGCGGCCGTCAGCGCGCGCTTCGGAATGGACGCGTGTCTCGTCGTCGCAGCACTCGGCTTCGTCGCGCAGGCGTGGATCATCGTGATGTCGCCGGTTGCGCGGCTCGCGCGGATTCCGGACGACGCGGCGGTGTTGTCATCGTGACCTGCGCCGTACGAATGCTTTCCGCGAGCCGTCACTCCTTGCCGAACTCCTTCGCCGCGCGGGCAATCGCATCGGCCGTCGCACCCGCGTGCGCGACGGACACGAGGTGGCTCGACGGCGTCTCGACGATGGTCGCGCCGATCCGGTGCGCCATCCAGCGTTGGATTTCCGGCGACACGGCGCGGTCGCGGGTCGTCACGATGTACCACGACGGCTTGTAGCGCCACGCGGCCTGCGTCACGCGCTCCTCGAACGCCTTGCCCGCGATCGGCTGCTGCGCGGCGACGAGCACGCGGGTGAGGCTTTCGGGCACGTCGGCGGCGAAATCGCTGTGGTACTTCGCCGGATCGAGCCACAGAAAGCCGGCGGCGTCCTTATTCATCGCCGAGCCGATCGGCATCTGCGGGCCGCGCTTGAGCACGTCACCCGTCGATTCGCCGACGTCCGGCGCGATCGCCGCCACATAGACGAGGCCGACCACCTTCGATGCGTCCGGTCCCGAACCCGCCTCCGTGATCACGACGCCGCCCCACGAATGACCGACCAGCACGGTCGGCCCGGATAGCCGGGCGAGCGCGCGTCGGGTTGCGGCGACATCGTCGGCGAGCGACGTCAGCGGAATCTGCACGGACACGACGCGATAGCCCTTCTTCTGCAGCCGCTCGATCACGCCGTTCCAGCTCGATCCGTCGACGAACGCGCCGTGCACGAGCACGATGTTCTGCACCGGGCCGGGCGGCGGCGCGGAATAGGCGGCGGCGGGTCGCGGCGCGGAAGCAGGGGCGGGGGCAGAAGCCTGGTCGGTGGAAGGCGCCGCGGCAGAAGGCGCGGCGGCGGGTGCCGGCGATGTATCGGCGTCCGGGGCGGCGGGGGCTGGCGCGGCCGACGTATCGGGTGCGGGCTGCGGCGCGGGTTGTCCGGTCTGGGCGTGTACGCCGGAGGCGACGACGCAGACGCTAAGGAGAACGGCATAGAGCAGACGTTTCGGCGACATGGCGACTCCATCATCGGCTGGACCGGATTCTCGGAACATACCGACCGGCAAGCGGGGTGACAACCGCTATCTAGAGGCAATTTCGGACACGTTGGACGGTGCTTTGGCGGCTGGGCGGCGCGTGGCTGCGGCGGCATAGGCCGCGCAATGCGAATTCCATGAAACGCGGTTGCTCGCGCCCGTTCTGTGGGCACTTCGCAGGAGGGTACAATTTACGGTTTTTCCGGACGCGTTCTGTGCGTACCGCGTGGATTTCAATGCAGTGGAGTGAGACATTTTGAGCAACGGACAGCAGCATGACGGCCTCCAGCGTGGGCTGAAGAACCGGCATATCCAGCTGATCGCGCTGGGCGGCGCGATCGGCACGGGCCTCTTTCTCGGATCGGCGGGCGTATTGAAGGCGGCGGGGCCGTCGATGATCCTCGGTTACGCGATCGGCGGTTTCATCGCCTTTCTCATCATGCGACAGCTCGGCGAAATGGTTGCGCAGGAGCCCGTCGCCGGCTCGTTCAGCCACTTCGCATTCAAGTACTGGGGCGACTTCCCGGGCTTCCTGTCGGGCTGGAACTACTGGGTGCTGTACGTGCTCGTCAGCATGGCCGAACTGACGGCCGTCGGCACCTACGTGCATTTCTGGTGGCCGGGCGTGCCGACATGGGTCTCGGCGCTCGTCTGCTTCGTCGTCATCAACGCAATCAACCTCGCGAACGTCAAGGCGTACGGCGAAACCGAGTTCTGGTTTGCGATCATCAAGGTCGTGGCCGTGATCGGCATGATTCTGTTCGGCGGCTATCTGCTGATCAGCGGCCATGGCGGTCCGCAGGCGTCGGTTACGAACCTGTGGGCCGACGGCGGCTTCTTCCCGCACGGCTTCAACGGCCTCTTCATGATGCTCGCCGTGATCATGTTCTCGTTCGGCGGACTGGAATTGATCGGCATCACGGCGGCAGAAGCCGACGAGCCGCAAAAGAGCATTCCGAAAGCCGTGAATCAGGTGATCTACCGGATTCTGATTTTCTACATCTGCTCGCTGGTCGTGCTGCTGTCGTTGTATCCGTGGAATCAGGTGGCGGAAGGTGGCAGCCCGTTCGTGATGATCTTCTCGCAGATCGGCGCGAGCCTGACCGCGAATGTTCTGAACGTGGTGGTGCTGACGGCGGCACTGTCCGTGTACAACAGCGGCGTCTATGCGAACAGTCGCATGCTGTACGGTCTTGCCGAGCAAGGCAATGCGCCGCGCGTGCTGCTGAAGGTCGACGGCCGTGGCGTGCCGTATATGGCGATCGGCCTGTCCGCGCTCGCGACGTTTGCTTGCGTGATCATCAACTATCTGATTCCTGCGAAGGCGCTCGACGTGCTGATGGCGCTCGTCGTGGCTGCGCTGGTACTGAACTGGTCGCTGATCAGCCTGACGCATCTGAAGTCGCGTCGCGCGATGATCGCGAAGGGTGGGAATCTCGTGTTCAAGTCGCTGTGGTTCCCGCTCGGCAACTGGATCTGTCTCGCGTTCATGGCAATGATTCTCGTGATCCTCGCGATGACGCCAGGACTCAACGTGTCGGTGCTGCTCGTGCCCGTATGGCTCGTCGTGATGTGGGTGGGCTATGTGCTCAAGCGTCGGCGCGCGGCCGCGCATGGGCTCGCGGGAGCGGCGAGCGGGCGCTGAGCCGGTGTGATGCTTTTAGCCGGCGCGTTGATGTCGAGCGCCTCAGATCGTTTGATCGGATACGAATCGAGCCGGATTTGCCGTGAGGCGATCCGGCTTTTTTGTGTTCGAGCGGATTCGAATGGGCTTGCGTGCGGGTGGTCCGCGCTGCCGACGCAGCGTGGCCCGCAGAAAACACAAAACCCGCGGCATCGGATCGATGAACGCGGGTTTGTCGGGGTGATGCTGAACTGAAGCTAAATTCTGGTGCCCAGGGCCGGACTCGAACCGGCACGCCTTGCGGCGGGGGATTTTGAGTCCCCTGCGTCTACCTGTTTCACCACCTGGGCTTGATCTTCGTCGCTTCTTGGTCTTTCGACCTACCTTGTCGCGAATTACACGCTGGCACCTCGCGAGACGAAGACGCAGATTATGGCCGAAAACGCGTCGGCGGGCAAGCCGATGCCCGATCTCGCCGCCTGGCGGACGCTAGACCGTGCGCGAAAACCGCTGCAACGGTTGCTGGCCCAGGTAACGGTCGAACACCATCGCGATGTTGCGCACGAGCATCCGTCCCGCCAGTTGCACATCGATCCGCCGTGCGCCGATTTTGACGAGCCCGTCGTCTTCGAACGGGCGCAGGCGCTTCAGTTCCGGGGCGAACGTGTCGTGAAAGTGGATGCCGTACGCAGCTTCGAACTCGTCGAAGCGCAATTCGAGGTTGCACATCAATTGCGTGATGACGTCGCGCCGCAGGCGGTCATCGAGGGAGAGGCGCACACCGCGACTGATCGCCAGCTGGCCTTTATCGATGGCTGCCGCGTAGCCCACCAGATCCTTCGCGTTTTGCGCGTAGACATCGCCGACCTTACCGATCGACGACGCCCCAAAGCCGATCAGATCGCAGTCCGCGCGCGTGCTATAGCCCTGGAAATTGCGATGCAGCGTGCGCTGGGCCTGGGCGCGCGCGAGCTCGTCAGTGGGCAGCGCGAAATGGTCCATGCCGATGTAGACGTAGCCCGCGTCCGTCAGCCGCTCGACCACGCGGCGCAGGATCGCGAGCCGTTCAGCGGGAGAAGGCATCGTGGACGGGTCCATCTGCCGCTGCATCTTGAAGAGCTGCGGCATGTGCGCGTAGCCGAACACCGAGAGCCTGTCGGGCGCGAGCGCGAGCATGGTGTCGAGCGTCCGGCTGAAGCTGTCGACGGTCTGATATGGCAGGCCATAGATCAGATCGACGCCGATCGAATGGAAGCCCGTCGCGCGCGCGGCGCGCATCACGCTCGCCGTCATCTCGAGCGGCTGGATGCGATTGATCGCCCGTTGCACGACAGGGTCGAAGTCCTGCACGCCCAGACTCACGCGATTGAAGCCGAGATTGCGCAAATGGACGATGGTTTTCGGGGACGCTTCACGCGGATCGACTTCGATCGAAAACTCGCCTTCCGAATCGCTGCACAACGTGAAGTGTTCACGCGTGGCGGCCATCAGCTCGGTCATTTCGTCGTGCGACAGAAACGTCGGCGTGCCGCCGCCCCAATGCAGTTGCGATACGGGCCGCGCGGTGTCGAAGAGCGGCGCCTGCAACGCGATTTCGCGCTTGAGCTGGTCGAGATACGGACGCGAACGCGCGCGGTTCTTCGTCACGACCTTGTTGCAGCCGCAATAGAAGCAGACGGTGTCGCAAAACGGAATATGGAAGTACAGCGAGAGATCCGTGTCGGACGCGCCCTTGTCGGCGGCGGCGCGGCGGTAGTCGTCGGGATCGAAGTCGTCGCGGAACTGGACGGCCGTCGGATAGGACGTATAGCGCGGGCCGTTCGAACTGTATTTCGCGAGCAGGTCGGGGCGGAATAGTGCGTCGGCGGAAGGAGCGGTAGTCATCGGATTCATATCCCGACGCCTGCCGGATGATGCGCGAACCGCCTGGTCGTTGCGTGCGGGAGCGGCTCGATCGTGTGCTCGATGGAAATGGGCAGGCGCCTTGCGAGCGTGATATCTGTTGCCAAAGTATGCAAATGAGTTTACGGGAGCAGGGCGCGCGAAACCTTGTGTAAAAAGGTCGCATGCGTCAAATGGCACAATGTGGGCTGAGCGGCGGCCACTTCGATCCGGGTGGGCCGGCCTCGTCGAGTGTTTGTCGTTCAGGAAAGCGGAGTGTCTGTCGAATTGTCCCAACCGTCGTCCGCGACAGCGGATCACGCGTGCCGTCCCAACTGCGGCGCGTGCTGCATCGCGCCATCGATTTCGAGTCCCATTCCCGGCATGCCGGACGGCAAGCCGGCAGGCGTGCGCTGCGTGCAACTCGGCGACGATCTGCGCTGTGCGATCTTCGGCAAGCCGGAACGTCCTGCCTGCTGCTCGGGTCTACAACCGCAGGCCGACATGTGCGGCAACTCGCGCGACGAAGCGTTGATCTGGCTCACGCGTCTCGAAGCCGATACGCGGCCATGACATGATGACGTGATGGCTGCGCGCCGATAGTCGAAGCACTCGCGCGGCAAGACCATCACGAGAACCTGAAAAAACACCCTTTGGCAGCAACACAAGCAACACCGATGCGGCGCGTCCGCTGCGTCACGAGGAGAATCTGCATGACCCATCCCGCAGCGCCCGCACGGCGCCGCTTTCTGATTTCGGCGCTGTCCGCGTGTGCAGTCGGTGGCTTGACGACGTCGCTCACCGCGTGCGCGACGTCGACGTTCCCGTTTATTCCGGATTACTACACGTTTTCGCAGAAGCAGGTACAGGAAGCCGTGCAGCGCAAGTTCCCGTATCAGCGTACGGTATCGCAGGTGTTCGAGGTCGCGTTGATGCATCCTGTCGTCGGCTTGCTGCCGGATACGAACCGCGTGTCGGTGCGGCTCGACGCGCGGCTCGCAAGTCCGTTTCTGCAGCAGCCGGTCAACGGCGTGTTCACGCTATCGAGCCAGCTCGAATACGATCCGCAGAGCCGCTCGGTCGTGCTGCGCGCGCCGAATGTGGAGAACGTGAGCGTCGACGGCGACGCGCAGGCCTACACGCAGCAGATCAACGCAGCCGCAGCCGTGCTCGCGACGCAGCTGCTCACCAACTATCCCGTCTACACGTTTAAACCCGACCAGCTGCAATTTGCCGGGGTGACTTACGAACCAGGTACAATCACGGTCCTTACAAACGGCATACGCGTTCAGATCGTCGAAAAGTGACGGCGCGCGGCCGGGCGGACCGCGCCGTCATTGCTGATGCGGTCGCGCGTCGTCAACCCCCAAACGAAGAGGGCCACGGATGGACTGGATACTCACACTGAAGGCGCTGATTCTCGGCATCGTCGAAGGCTTGACGGAATTCTTGCCCGTGTCGAGCACAGGCCATCTGATCGTCGCCGGCAGTCTGCTGAATTTCGACACGCCGCAGGAAAAGACTTTCGACGTCGTGATCCAGCTCGGCGCGATTCTCGCCGTGTGCTGGGAGTACCGTCAGCGAATCGGCAATGTCGTCGCAGGGCTCGCGACGCGGCCCGACGCGCGCCGCTTCACGCTGAACGTGATCATCGCGACGATTCCCGCCATCGTGCTCGGCCTGCTGTTCGAGAAAGCGATCAAGGCCGTACTGTTTTCGCCCGTGCCCGTCGCGTTTGCGCTCGTCGTCGGCGGCGTGCTGATTCTGTGGGTCGAGTCGCGCCAGCGCGGCCGGCAAGACCTTCAGCCGCGCGTGCATTCGATGGACGACCTGAGTCCGCTCGATGCGCTCAAGGTCGGTTTCGCGCAATGCTTCGCGCTGGTTCCGGGCATGTCGCGCTCGGGTTCGACGATCATCGGCGGCATGCTGTTCGGGCTCGACCGGCGCGTCGCGACCGAGTTCTCATTCTTCCTCGCGATACCCATCATCTTCGGCGCGACCGTTTATGAGATGCACAAGGACTGGCAGGCGCTGTCGTCCGACGCGCTTGGGCTCTTTTCGATCGGTTTTCTCGCGGCGTTTGTCAGCGCGTTCGCGTGCGTGCGCTGGCTGCTGCGCTATATCGCGGCGCACGATTTCAGCGCGTTCGCGTGGTATCGGATCGGCTTCGGCTTGCTGATCCTTTTGATCGGCTACAGCGGTGGATTGAGCTGGGCAGATTGACGCCGCGCTCGGGACGGGCACATTGCAAATGAAAACGGCCTGCCGTTCGTGAACGGCGGGCCGTTTCTGTTTGTGCTTCGCCAGCGTCGCTCAGGCGTCCGGACGGCGCCGGTAAATCAGGTCCCACACGCCGTGTCCGAGTCGTAGGCCGCGCTTTTCGAACTTCGTCACGGGACGATAGTCTGGACGCGGCGCGTAATCGTCGGCGGTGTTCTGGAGCGCAGGTTCGGCACCGAGCACTTCGAGCATCTGCTCCGCGTAGTTCTGCCAGTCGGTCGCGCAGTGGATGTACGCGCCCGGCTTCATGCGCGACACCAGCCGCGCGACGAACTTCGGCTGGATCAGGCGCCGCTTGTGATGGCGCGCCTTGTGCCAGGGATCGGGGAAGAAGATGTGCACACCGTCCAGGCTTTGCGGCGCGATCATGTTCTCCAGCACTTCGACCGCGTCGTGCTGGATGATGCGGATATTCGACAGGTTCTGCTCGCCCATCAGTTTCAGCAGCGCGCCGACGCCCGGCTCGTGCACTTCGACGCCGAGGAAATCGTCGTCGGGACGATGCGACGCGATTTCTGCCGTCGTCGCGCCCATGCCGAAACCGATCTCCAGAATGCGCGGCGCGCGCCGGCCGAAGACGGTGTCCCAGTCGGGCTGCTCGGGCGCGTACGGCACGACGAAGCGCGGGCCGAGTTCCTCCATTGCGCGGCGCTGGCCCGTCGATACGCGGCCTGCGCGTGTCACGAAGCTGCGGATGCGGCGCAGATGCAGCGCTTCTTGCGGCGCAGCGGCGTCGGAGGTTTCCGGGGTTTCGGCGGGCGCCGATGCGTCGTCGCTGGAAATCTGGGAGGTGTCGCGCGGCAGACCGGCTTCGTTCGGATCGTGAATCATCGTGGATGAAGGCTAGCGTGTGGCGGCGGGAACGGCTGGGCGTGAGGGCGGGCGCGTTTCATCGACGGATAGCGCACCACAAAAAAGCCGCCTTCATGGAGGCGGCTCTCACGCTGGATTCTCCGCCTCGTCTCTCCGCCTGTTCGTTGCGCGGCAGAGGGAGCGGCTGAAAGTGGAGCGGGCGATGGGAATCGAACCCACGTCTCTAGCTTGGGAAGCTAGGGTAATAGCCATTATACGACGCCCGCAGAGCGCGCCATTTTACGCGGTTTCGGCGGATTTGGGCAAATCGCCGGGCACGCACGCGCCCGGCACGGAAACATGAACCGGTCAGATGCCGAACAGCGTCAGCGACACGGCAGCTCGCGTCACGACCATCAGCAACACCTGCACGATCACGAACAGCAGGATCGGCGAAAGATCGATGCCGCCGAGGCGCGGCATGATCTTGCGCAGCGGGTTGAGAAACGGCGCCGTCAGCTCATACAGGATCGGCATTGCGGGCGAGCGGGGATTGAGCCACGACAGCAGCGCCATCAGGATCGTCAGCCAGATCAGCAGGTTCAACGCCCACTTGACGACGGTCAGTAGCGCGACGATCAGCAGCGACGGCATCAGCCCGAGCGGATCGACGCCGACGATCACCACCATCAGCACCACGTAGACAATCGACGTGATGAGCGCAGCGACAATGCTCGCCCAGTCGATGCCCCGCACGCCCGGAATGATCTTGCGCAGCGGCAACACGAGCCAGTTGGTCACTTGCAGCACGGCGCTCGACACCGGGTTGTACGGCTGCATGCGCACGAACTGGAGCCATGCGCGCAGCAGCAGAGCCGCGCCGAACAGCGTAAAGATGGTATTGAGCAGAAAACGGGCGATATCGCCGAACATCGTGGGTCCTTTCCTTCAGAAGACGTCTCGCGCGAAGCGGGACGCATGGCGCCGGCAAGCCGGCGGACGGCTGGAAACACCGAGCGCGCGCCCTACGCCGCGCAGCTCACCAGAATGCTTGCGCGTGCCGCTTGCGGCGGCGCTGCGCGGACGGCCGCGTCAGACGGCGACCTTGACTTCGCTGATCAGGATTGTGCCGTTGCCGCCGTCCGTATAGTTGGGAATGTCGGCGAGCAATGTGTCGCTGGCGGGTTTGAAGACCTCGTAAAACGCCTCGACGGTATCGAACAGAAAATGCCCCGCGGCGACGAACGGCGGCGGCGAGCCCGGCGGCCCGCCGTTGATGCCGGCATCGACCGACCAGCCCTTCAGCGATGCGCCGAACAGCCTGGCGGCGAGCGGCATATGCGTGCCGCAGTAATAGTCGATGTCGAAACGTCCGCCTTCCCGATACGGATAGAGGATGCTGACCTTGATCATTGTGCGTTCTCGTCGGTTGTTCACGAAGCGCGAGTGAGGCGTCGTGCGCCCTGATCGCGTCGTTGCGCGCGTGTTGGTCCTGGTCGTGCTGGGGAGACGGGTGGCGCACAGTCCGCGACTCCGATAGAGGCGCGCAAGCCGCCGTAGTCCCGTCGATGCCGGTCGTCACATTATCACGGCTTACTCGGCGCTTGCACCTGTCGCCGCGCCTTTCAGCGTACGGCTGAGGGACCGCTCGACGGTCGCGCCGACCGCGTCGATGCCGGCGATGGCGACGGGCGGCGGCGTTCGGGCGCGCGCGATCGCCAAGCGGTCACGACATCAGCCCGAAAAGCGCCGCATGATCGCCGCCGAGCTGTTCCATCATCGACAGTTGCTTTTCCGCCACGCCCACGTCGCCGCTTGAAACCGGTCCCGCTAATGCGTTGGCGAGGCTCGCTCGCGCGCCGTTTCGAGCGTGCCAGCCATCATCGGCAGCAGCGCGCGCAGCGCGTCATTTTCGTCGAAGCCCAGCTTGCGCCACAGGTTCACATTCTCAGCCAGACTGCATAAGGCAAGGCGTAATGCGCCGCCGCGTGAGATAGCAGACGGCCGCCCGGCGGAATCGACGGCGGACGGCGGCGTAGCGCGGCGGCAAGTGATATCAACGCGTCCTTGAGCGCGCTCCCGGCTTCGATCGTCGCGGAGCACCCGGCGATGCGATCGACATCTGTCAAATCGCCGCTGAACAGGTAAAGTGGATGAAAACCGCCGATCGACGCGCCCTGGTCCCGAGCCGGGCAAGCAGTTCGACGGGCGACACACCGCTGCAAATGCACGACGGCCCACGCTCCTCTCGCCGGTGCCGCGTGACAAGGGAACCTGGGTGTGTTCGCTGTCGTACCGATGCTGTCATCGGGGACGGTTAAAAAGAGTATGTCCGCCGACTCGACGACCCGGTGGGATCGTCATACGCGGCGCAGAATCCGATCTGACTGGCGGGCCGCCGTGCTGATTTCCGGCGTACAGCTCGCGATGGCCGTGACGGGATACCCGGCGCGTGCGAAGCCGGGCGCAAGACAACGCGCAATCCGGCGCGCGCCGACGAAACCAAGGCGCGGCAAAGAGGGCTGGGACACGTTTCCTCCTCCTGACGGGACTGAAGAAGGAAGCTGAAGTATCGCGCTCCAGTAATGGCGGGCGAGAACTGGCGGCTTCCACAGGTGGTTTGGGCGCATGCGGACGTCCGTTTCGCGGTCAACTGGCACTCCCGGTGCCGTGGCGTGGCGCACGAAGCAGAGTACGAGCAACGAGGCGCGAAAACTGCCTAGCGATTTCCGTAGGAGTGGATTGGCAGTCACCGTGGTTTTTAATGTCTCGCAGTCAGATTCGGGAGGTCACGATGAGTATCTTTTCTTACCGAAAGCACTTACGGTTCCTCACGCATTCCCAACGCCGCTGCTGGTGGGATCAGAGGAAGCGGCTCAGTCCTCGGGTCAAAATCAGTGGTGCGTACGTGCCGCCTAACGTCACCCGCGAGTTCACTTATGTGAAAGTCGGCTGACGTCGCACTCGTCTCGGATCATGCAAAACGCCTGGCTCGCCGCCAGGCGTTTTTCGTTTGGGGCCGCGACGCGTCGAACGTTGTGTGACGCGCGCCAGCAACGGCGCGGCGCGAATTTGTAATCAAAGATTACCGAAGCGCGCGAGATGCGATTGGTGGACACGGTCAAGTTGCCCGATCGACAGCGGATTGCCGGCAAAATCCTTGATTTTCGATGCCCCGAACGCTATTTGACAGACATATGGAAAGCCTCGACTGACGAACCGCTTTCCCGCAATTGCAATTTGCAACAAATGCAGACTACGGCGTGTGGGCTTTTTCGATACATTGGAATCACAGCATGTCCGTCATGCGACCCGGTCACGAACTGGCCGCGCCGCCAGGAGAAATACAAGTGAAGAAGATCGTTCCGTTTATCGCTGCTGCCGTACTCGGGGTTGGATTGACTACTGCGGCTCAGGCTCACGTGTCGGTGGGTATCGGCATTGGCGTGCCCGTCGCTCCCGCCTATCCCGTCTATTCGGCGCCCCCGCCCGTGTATTACGCACCGCCGCCAGTGGTCTATGCGCCGCCGCCGCCCGTCGTGGTCGCGCCGGCGGTCGTAGTAGGCGGTGGGTATTATCACCGTCCGTACTATCGCCACGGGTACTGGGGTCGTCCGTATTACCGGTACTAACGCGGTACTGATTTTCGCGCCGCGCAGCGTAGCCGCTGCGCGCGTCAACGTGTAGAACGGCGCAACGCCGGCTCGATGCCGCGTTGCGCCGTTTGCATTTCGCCCTGCGGCTTTGCTGCTTCCGACTTGAGTGGCTTGTCACTTTGGCCTATCTCCTTCGGGAGATCCGTCCCACACGCACACACATCGCAGAAGCTGGGAAAATAAGCGCTTTCTAAAGCCCTGGAGTCATCCGCCCATGCATGCGTTGTCTGCTCCCACCTATGAAGATGTCGTCGACGCCGCTCAGCGCATCGAAGGCATCGCGCATCGCACGCCCGTGCTCACGTCGACCATGGCGAACGAGCGCACGGGCGCATCGCTCTTCTTCAAGTGCGAAAACTTCCAGCGCATGGGCGCGTTCAAGTTTCGCGGTGCGTACAACGCCATTTCCCACTTCGATGCCGAGCAACGCGCAGCGGGCGTGCTGACGTATTCATCGGGCAATCATGCGCAAGCCATCGCGCTGTCGGCGCGGCTCGCGGGAATTCACGCGACGATCGTGATGCCGCACGACGCGCCCGCCGCCAAGGTCGCCGCGACGAAGGGCTATGGCGGCGAAGTCATCACCTATGACCGCTACAAGGAAAACCGCGAAGAGATCGGCCGGCGTCTCGCGCAGGAGCGCGGGATGACACTGATTCCGCCGTACGACCATCCGCACGTGATCGCGGGTCAGGGCACGGCGGTGAAGGAACTGATCGCCGAAACCGGGCCGCTGGACTTCCTGTTCGTCTGTCTGGGCGGCGGCGGGCTGCTCGCGGGCAGCGCACTGTCGGCGGCGGCGCTGAGTCCGCAGTGCCGGGTGATCGGCGTCGAGCCGGAAGCGGGCAATGACGGCCAGCAGTCGCTCGCAAAAGGCGAGATCGTGCATATCGACGTGCCGCATACGATCGCCGACGGCGCGGCATCGACGCATCTCGGCAACTACAACTTTCCGATCATCAAGCGCAACGTCGAGCAGATCGTGACGGTGAGCGATGCGCAACTCGTCGACACGATGAAGTTCTTCGCGCAGCGCATGAAGATCGTCGTCGAGCCGACCGGCTGTCTCGCAGCAGCGGCCGTGCTGGAGAAGGTCGTGCCCGTCGAAGGCAAGCGCGTCGGCGTGTTGATCAGCGGCGGGAATGTGGATCTGCAGCGGCTCGGCGAGTTCTTGCGCTGAGGTTCGGAAGCAACGCTGACGGTATCGTTCGAATGCCGTCAGCGCATCGATGCATGGCGCGCGAGCGGCGGGTCAGCTGGCCGCGAGCGCCGTCTGCACGATCAGATCGCGGTATCCGTCGACGATCACGCTGTACGAGAAGTACGCGAACAGCAACGCCGACAGCACGTGACAGACCCGCAGAAGGCCCGTGCCCGCGCGCTTGCGTCCGTGGCTCGCGAGTCCGCATATGAAGAGCGTCCAGCACAGGCCGCCCAGGAAAAAACCGCCGAGAAATACGGGTGCCGTCGTCACCGACGTCGCGCCCGCTTTGGCGATCAGCGCGCCGCCCACGGCCGCGAACCACAGGATCGCGCTAGGGGAAGAGATAGCGAGCAACACGCCGCGCAGGAAGCCGCGCGTCGGGTCGAGATGCGGGGTCGACGCATCGGCTTCGCCTTCGACGGGCGGCGCGGATGCAGGGAACAGCGCTTCGCGCGCCATCTTCCAGGTGAGGAACAGCAGAATTGCTGCGCCGCCGATCCAGACCACCCAGCGCACTGACTGGAATTGCAGCAGCGCCGCCATGCCCGCGAGGGCGAGCGCTGCGTAGATCAGATCGCCGAAACAGGAGCCAAGCCCGAGCCAGAAGCCGGGCCTGAAGCCATGCGACAACGTCAGCGAAATGATCGCGACGTTGACGAGACCGATATCGAGGCACAACGACAACGACAGAAAAAAACCATCCGACAGCATCGACAAGCTATGCATCCAACCGACCGCTCAGAATGAATTATTGTTGTTCAAGGCAACGCGGATGCGAACGACGCTTTGGCGTCGCGATTCCGCGAACCTGAATGCTACAAAGTCGAGCCATTGAATTCATGTTCGCGAACCGTGCAATTCACAGGCCAAGCTCGTTCCACAGACCGTCGATACGCGCCCTCACGGCGTCGTCCATCACGATCGGCCGGCCCCATTCGCGGTCGGTTTCGCCTGGCCATTTGTTGGTCGCGTCGAGGCCCATCTTCGACCCGAGACCCGCGACGGGCGACGCGAAATCCAGATAGTCGATCGGCGTGCTGCCGACGAGCACCGTATCGCGCGACGGGTCGATGCGCGTCGTGATCGCCCAGATCACTTCCTTCCAGTCGCGGATATTCACGTCCTCATCCACGACGACGATGAACTTCGTATACATGAACTGCCGCAAGAAGCTCCACACGCCGAACATCACGCGCTTTGCGTGGCCCGGATAGCTCTTCTTCATCTGCACGATCGCCATCCGATAGCTGCAGCCCTCGGGCGGGAGATAGAAGTCGGTGATCTCCGGGAACTGCTTCTGCAGCAGCGGAACGAACACTTCGTTCAGCGCGACACCGAGCACGGCGGGTTCGTCGGGCGGCTTGCCCGTGTAAGTGGAGTGATAAATCGCGTCGCGGCGCATCGTGATGCGCTCGATCGTGAAGACGGGGAACCACTCCTGTTCGTTGTAGTAGCCGGTGTGATCGCCATACGGGCCTTCGAGCGCGTGCTCGTAACCGGCGCTCGCGCCCTTCGACGGACGCGGCGGCGCGCCATCGGGCGCGGGCGCCGGCTCGCCTTCCTGCGGATAGATGAAGCCTTCGAGCACGATCTCTGCGCGCGCGGGCACCTGAAGCGTGTCGACGCCCGGCGTGATGCACTTCGCGAGCTCCGTGCGGCCGCCGCGCAGCAGGCCGGCGAACTGGTATTCGGACAGCGTGTCGGGCACGGGCGTGACAGCGCCGAGTATGGTCGCGGGATCGGCGCCGAGCACGACGGCGACGGGATACGGCTTGCCGGGATTCTTCAGCGCGAACTCGCGAAAATCGAGTGCGCCGCCGCGATGCGCGAGCCACCGCATGATGACCTTGTTCCGGCCGATCACTTGCTGGCGGTAGATGCCCAGGTTCTGACGCGTCTTGTTCGGGCCGCGCGTGACGGTGAGGCCCCACGTGATCAGCGGACCGGCGTCGCCGGGCCAGCAGGTCTGAACGGGCAGTTTCGCGAGATCGACGTCGCTGCCTTCCCAGACGATTTCCTGGCAGGGCGGGGCGCTGACGGTCTTCGGCGCCATATCCCAGACCGCCTTTGCCAGCGACAGCAGCTTGCCCGCGTCCTTGAGGCCTTTGGGCGGCTCCGGTTCCTTCAACGCCGAGAGCAGACGCCCGACGTCGCGCAGCGACTCCAGCGACGCCTGATCGCCGCCGGCATCGCCCTGCGTGGCGGCATCGATGCCCATGCCCAGCGCGACACGCCGCGGCGTGCCGAACAGATTGCCGAGCACCGGGAACGCGTGGCGTTGCTTCGACTCGAAGAGGAGCGCCGGGCCGCCGGCGCGTAGCGCGCGGTCGCATAGCTCGGTCATTTCCAGGACAGGCGACACGTTTTGCGAGATACGGCGCAACTCGCCGAGCGATTCGAGGCGGCTCGCGAAGTCGCGGAGGTCTTTGTATTTCATCGGTCCGTTGGCGGCCGCGAAGCGGCGGATGCAAGAGCTGAAAACCGTGGCGAGAGCAGGCGGTGCGGGCGACGCACCGCTATGCCGAACGGATTGTCGATTTTACATGCGTTAGGAAGCGCACGCTGAATAGCGAAAATGCAGATCGGCTGGAAAAGCCCTTCGGTAGAGGGATTGCGCTTGCTGAACAGTGTTCATAATTACAATTGGTTATAAATTCGCGGTTTTATAGTGTTGACGATCTATAAAACCCTGCTAGAATCCGGTCACATTGGTTGCAGGGAATTGATAGTTTTTACCACCGTCCCCCGGTCCTCAGACGCAACGCGTCACCCTTACCGCCCCCTGCACGGTATTGACAGTCACAAGTAGTCTCCACCAGCGCACTTCGACGCTGGTTTTTCGCGTGGGAGCCAAACGAATGCGTGCTTTTTGGCATGCAGGCGGCCCTTTTTCAAGTTTTTGGCTCCCCAACGGTACTTTTTGCCGTTTTCCCGACGTCGTCGTGCCTTAACCAGAGCATGCGGCGTCTTGGTTTTGCGAACAGCAGTCCCAAGCCGGTCGTTTTTACGGCGTTCGCAGGGCCAGCAACATGGGAGATCTGAATGAACGCCTGGTTATCGTGGCGTCCCAACGAGCGGATCGCGCTGGTCATGCGCGGTGCGCTGCGTCAGGGGACGCGGTTGAGTCATCATTTATTCAGCGTAGTTGGCGGGTTTGCTGTTCTGTTTGCACTCTCGCTGTGGCTGATGCCCGGCTGGCGCCTGATGCTGGCCACGCGGCTGATGCCCTTCGTCTCGGCCGCCGTGCAGGCTGGCCCCGCTCGTCTGCTGCAGGGCAACCCGCTGCCGTCGTTCGCCCCGCAACAGCGCGGCCATGCGGCGCCTCAAGACGATACCCTTTCGACGTCGTCGAATACGGGAGACAACGCCAACGGCCCGACTAAGGCCGCTGACGCCGGCTTCAGCATTGCAGGCGACAACTCCGGCTTCTCGTCTCCGGCCAGTACCGGTCTCTCGTCGGCCGCGCTGAACGGGCTCGATCCGCGCACGCTCCCGAGCGTGAGCACGATCGCCTCGATGATTCCGTCGCAACGCGTGTCGCCGGATGCCCGCGACGACCGCGTGCTCATTTCCACGCGCGAACAGGATCTCGTCGCGTCGTTTCTCTCGCGTCGGTATCGTGTCGCCCAGGAGCCGGTCAGCGAGCTCGTGAAGGCCGCGTTCGACACGGGCCGCGAAGTCGGCCTCGATCCGCTGCTGCTGCTCGCCGTGATGGCGATCGAATCGGGCTTCAATCCGTACGCCGAAAGCGGTGTTGGCGCGAAGGGCCTGATGCAGGTCATGTCGACGGTTCACTCGGACAAATTCCGCTACTTCGGCGGCCAGTCGGCGGCGCTCGAGCCGCTCGCGAACATCAAGGTCGGCGCGATCGTGCTGAAGGATTGCATCGCGCGCGGCGGCTCGCTGCCGGGCGGTCTGCGTCTGTACGTCGGTTCGACGTCACCCGACGACGGCGGCTACGGCGCGAAGGTGATGGCCGAGCGTACGCGTCTGCGTGACGTCGCGCGTGGTCGCAAGGTGCCGATCAACTCGCCGCAGGCGCCCGCCACCGTGCAGGCCTCGAACTCGACGTCGGCAGCGACTTCGAACAAGCGCGCGCAGGCGACGCTCGACGGCCATCCGCTCGCCTCGGCGAAGACGGGGCAGACGCCCGCGACCAAGGATTCGGAACAGGACGACGCGAGCGCGAACGCCGCGAAGCATGCGACGCAGCAGCCGGAGCTGGGCGCTTGATCGCGTAACACATGCAGCAAGAAGCGCGTTGGCCAGACCGGTCCAGCAAAAAGAAAGGGCACCTTCGGGTGCCGTTTGTCGTCATTGTCTTACTGGTTTCTGAAGCATCCGCGTCCGCTTCTTCCGCTCGACGAGAGCCGCCTCACGTACGGCTCCCGCCCCGCTCGGGATCAACCGCGGAACAGCTTCCGCAAACGCTCGACAGCCTCTTCGAGCTTCGAATACGCGGTCGCATACGACAGCCGGATGTACTCGCGCGGCTGGTACGAGCCGAAGTCCATGCCCGGCACGAGAACGACGCCCGCATCGTGCAGCATCGCCTTGGTCAGCGCGGCGCTGTCGCCCGCAGCCGGATGCGCGACGCTGCGGCAGTCGGCGTAGACGTAGAAGGCGCCGTCCGGCATGACGGGCACGGTGAAGCCCAGCGATTCGAGCGCGGGCGCGATGAAATCACGGCGGCGCTTGAACTCCATCCGGCGCGATTCGTAGATTGCGAGCGTTTCTGGCTCGAAGCAGGCAAGCGCCGCGTGCTGCGCGAGCGCCGATGCGCAGATGAACAGATTCTGCGCGAGCTTCTCGAACGCGCCGACGAGCGCCGGTGGCACCACGAGCCAGCCGAGCCGCCAGCCCGTCATGTTGAAGTACTTCGAAAAACTGTTGACGGTGACGACATCGTCGCCGAACGAAAGCGCCGACACGGGCGGTGCGTCATAGCTCAAGCCCTGATAGATCTCATCGACGATCGTGAAGCCGCCGCGCGCGCGGACGGTCTCGACGATCCGCTTCAGTTCGGCAGGCTCGATCGACGTGCCCGTCGGATTCGACGGCGAAGCGAGCAGCACGCCGCGCGTGCGCTCGTTCCACAGACGCTCGACGTCGCTTGCCGTCAACTGGAACCGTTCGGCAGGGCCGCTCGGCACGAGCACCGGCTTGCCCTCGGCAGCGGCGACGAAATGGCGGTTGCACGGATAGCTCGGATCGGGCATCAGCACTTCGTCGTCGCGATCGACGAGCGCCGCGCACGCCAGCAGCAACGCCGCCGACGCGCCCGCCGTCACGACGATCCGCGCCGGATCGACGTCGAGTCCATACGCATGCTTGTAGTGCCCGGCGATCGCGTCGCGCAGCGCATGAACGCCAAGCGCGCTCGTGTATTGGGTGACGCCGCGCCGCAACGCTTCCGTCGCGGCCTCGATGACGGGCTCCGGCGCCGTGAAGTCCGGCTCGCCGATACCCATATGGATGATGTCGCGCCCCGCGCGCTCCAGCAGCGCCGCTTCCTTGGCCAGTTCCATCACGTAGAACGGCTGGATCGCGTCGACGCGCGCGGCCAGTTTCACGAGGGGTTCGGTGATGCTGTTCATTCGATGAGTCCAGTTCAAACAGGAACGCAAAGTCAGCTGCGCAAAAACAAAAGCGGGCCCGCGTTATGCCGGGCCCGCCTGCATCAGCGATGACAGAAGCCAGCCACGCTTACTGCTTGCGAGCGGCCGCCTGCGTCTCGGCGACGCGCAGTTTTGCCGAAAGCTTGTCCAGCACGCCGTTCACGTACTTGTAGCCGTCTGCGCCGCCGAAGGTCTTCGCCAGTTCCACGGCCTCGTTGATGACGACGCGATACGGAATGTCGACCTGATTCTTCAGCTCGTAGGCCGCGA
The DNA here is from genome assembly GCF_900108945.1 of Paraburkholderia diazotrophica. GTDB lineage: Bacteria > Pseudomonadota > Gammaproteobacteria > Burkholderiales > Burkholderiaceae > Paraburkholderia > Paraburkholderia diazotrophica. The sequence goes on from NZ_FNYE01000014.1 coordinate 26,517, forward strand.
CCAGTAGCACTGCGCGTTCGACAGGCGACAGCTGGTCGATCGGGCGGTCGAGGCACGGTGTGAGATCGGCGGTCAGTGCTTCCGAATCGCGGATCACGCCATGCAGGATAGCGTCCAGATGCTCGTGGTCGGCCTTGTCGAAACCCTGGGCACCACGCAGCTGCGCGTCGATTTCACCTGCCGGCGAACCCGACAGCAGCCACTGATAAAGCCCCTGCGTGGCCAGTTCGCGGGAGCGTCGGCGTGCGCTCTTCATGCCCGTTCCTCTTCGTCGTCCTCGTCTTCGCCTTCTTCGTCCTCGTCGCCGTCCAGCTGTTCGAGCGCGACCGCGAGGTTCGCCATTTCGACAGCGGTGCGCGCCGCGTCACGGCCTTTCTCGGTCATGCGCGCGACGGCCTGTTCGTCCGTTTCGGTCGTCAGCACGGCGTTCGCGACGGGAATGCCGAAGTCGAGCGCGATGCGCGAGATGCCCGCGCCGCTTTCGTTCGACACGAGTTCGAAGTGATACGTCTCGCCGCGGATGACCGCGCCGAGCGCGATCAGCGCGTCGAACTGACCGCTTTCCGCGAGCTTCTGAAGCGCAAGGGGGATTTCCAGCGCGCCCGGCACGGTGACGAGCAGCACGTCTTCGCCCGTCACGCCGAGGCGTTCGAGTTCTTCGATGCATGCGTCAGCGAGGCCGTTGCAGACGGGCTCGTTAAAGCGCGATTGGACGATGCCGATGCGCAGACCGTCGCCGTCGAGATTCGGTTGGTATTGTCCGATTTCCATATGAGGTCCGTAATGTGTTGGTTAAGCGCAGGTTAGCGAAAACTGAGCGGTAACTGAGCGGTAACTGAGCGTGAAAGCGGTTGAAGCGTTCAGCAGTTTTGCGGCTTTTCGGCCGCGCTGCCCGGCATCGGTACGAAGCCGGTCACTTCGAGCCCGTAGCCGGACATGCTGCCCAGCTTTCGCGGGGTCGACAACACCTGCATCTTGCCGACACCGAGTTCGCGCAGAATCTGCGCGCCGATGCCATACGTCTTGAAGTCCACCGGGCGGCGCTTGAGCGCCTCGGCCCGGCTCTTTTCGTCGAATGCCTTGAATACGTCGATCAGATGATCTTTCGAGTCGCCGCAATTGAGCAGCACGATCACGCCGTGATCGCGCTCGGCGATTTCCTTCATTGCTGCGTCGAGCGTCCACGAGTGCGTGGAGCGGCCCACTTCGAGCAGGTCCAGCACCGACAGCGGCTCGTGCACCCGCACGAGCGTTTCGCGGTCGGGCGTGGGCGTGCCGCGCACCAGCGCCATATGCGGCTGGCCGCTCGGCTGGTCCAGATACATGACCGCGCGGAACGGGCCGTGCACGGTCTGCATCGTGCGTTCACACACGCGCTCGACGATCGATTCCGTGCGGCTGCGATAGTGGATCAGGTCGGCGATCGTACCGATCTTCAGGCCGTGTTCTTGCGCGAACGTCATCAGGTCGGGCAGGCGGGCCATCGTGCCGTCGTCCTTGATGATTTCGCAGATCACCGCGGCGGGCGTGAGCCCCGCCAGCGCCGTGAAATCGCAGCCGGCTTCCGTGTGACCGGCGCGCACCAGCACGCCGCCCGGCTGCGCCATGATCGGAAACACGTGGCCCGGCTGGACGATGTCCTCGGTGCGCGCGTTCGCCGCGACAGCCGTGGCGATGGTATGCGCGCGGTCCGCCGCCGAAATACCCGTCGTGACGCCTTCGGCTGCTTCGATGCTGACCGTAAATGCGGTGCCGTACTGCGTGCCGTTGCGGTGCGTCATCAGCGGCAGGTTCAACAGCTTGCAGCGTTCCTGCGTGAGCGTCAGACAGATCAGGCCACGGCCGTAACGAGCCATGAAGTTGATCGCTTCCGGCGTGATGAATTCTGCTGCGATGACGAGGTCGCCCTCGTTTTCGCGGTCTTCTTCGTCGACAAGAATCACCATCCGGCCAGCTTTGAGCTCGGCGATGATTTCAAGGGTGGAGGCGAGGGTCATGTTGGCGAGAAGTTTGGGAAAGCGCGTATTTTACGCCACGCCGCCCCACAAGTCGCCCGTCCGAACGGCATATGCCGTCCGGACGAATGTCCAGCCGCGTTCCCGTACGCGAGACTGGAAGGCGAAATTACTTCGGTGCGTTGAGCATCCGCTCGACGTAGCGCGCGATCAGGTCGATCTCCAGATTCACCTGCGTGCCTTCCTTCAACGCCTTCAGCGTGGTCACTTCAACCGTATGCGGAATCAGATTGATCGAAAACTCGCAGCCGTCGTCGCGGTCCGTCACCGAGTTCACGGTGAGGCTCACGCCGTTCACGGTGATCGAGCCCTTGTACGCCAGATACCTGCCGATCTCGCGCGGCGCGAGCACGCGCAGCTCGTGCGATTCGCCGACGCGCGCAAAGCGCGTCACCGTGCCGAGGCCGTCCACATGGCCCGATACGATATGGCCGCCCAGCCGGTCGTGCGAGCGCAGCGCCTTTTCCAGGTTCACTTCGCCCGTATCGGCCAGGCCCGCCGTGCGGTTCAGGCTTTCTCGCGAGACGTCCACGTCGAACGAGGTCGACGTCTTTTCGATCACGGTCATGCAGGCGCCCTGGATCGCGATGCTGTCGCCCAATTGCACGTCCTCCAGATCGAGGCCGCCCGCGTCGACGGCCAGGCGTACGCCCGCGTCCGGTTCGCTGCCGAGCGGCTTTATCGATGCGATGCGGCCGACAGCCGCGACAATTCCCGTAAACATCGTGTCGTTTCCTATATCTATCGGTCAGTGTCCGGGCGGCTTTGGCATCAGGCGCGCGAGAATTCGCACGTCGCTGCCGATCCGGTCCACGGCATGAAATTCGAGTTGCGTGCGTGCGTCGAGCGAACCCGGCGCGGCAAGATTGAACATGCTCATCGAGTCGTTGCCGAGCAGGCTCGGCGCGAGATAGACGAGCAGCTCGTCGACGCAGCCTTCGCGCAACAGCGATCCGTTCAGCTTGTAGCCCGCTTCCACGTGCAGCTCATTGACTTCGCGCTTGCCGAGCTCTTCCAGCATCTTCGGCAGGTCGACTTTTCCGTTTTCGTTCGCAAGTGGCACGATTTCGGCGCCGCGATCGTGCAGCGCGGCGGCGCGCTCTTCGAGAAGCGGCGTGAGCCGGCTGCAGAAGATCAGTGTCGGCGCGCCAGCGAGAATCTGCGCGTCGGGCGGCACCTCGAGCTGGCTGTCGATCAGCACGCGGTGCGGCTGTCGCGGCGTATCGACGGCGCGCACGGTCATGCGCGGATTGTCTTCCTTCACGGTACCGATGCCTGTCAGGATCGCCGACGCGCGGGCGCGCCATGCGTGGCCGTCGTTGCGCGCCGCCTCTCCCGTGATCCATTGGCTCTCGCCCGACGGCAAGCCTGTGCGCCCATCGAGCGATGCCGCCACCTTCATCCGCACCCACGGGCGGCCGCGCGTCATCCGCGACACGAAGCCGATGTTCAGTTCGCGCGCTTCCGCTTCGAGCAGCCCGCAGCGCACTTCGATGCCCACGTCGCGCAGCATCGACAGGCCGCGTCCCGACACGCGCGGATTCGGGTCTTCCATCGCGGCGACCACGCGCGCAACTTTCGCTTCAATCAGCGCGTTCGCGCACGGCGGCGTGCGGCCGAAGTGGCTGCACGGTTCGAGCGTCACATAAGCAGTCGCGCCGCGCGGATCGTTGCCGCGCTTGCGTGCGTCCTTCAGCGCCTGGATTTCCGCATGATCGTGACCGGCGGGCTGCGTGTAGCCTTCGCCGATCACCTCGCCGTTCTTCACCAGCACGCAGCCGACACGCGGATTCGGGTCGGTCGTGTACAGGCCGCGCCAGGCGAGGGCCAACGCGCGCTCCATGTGGACGAAATCGGTCTGCGAGAACATCGGTTTGGCGTTATCCGTTCAAGGTTTCGTCAACGCGGTTCACGCGAGCGACTTGAATGCGCCGCGCGCGGCATCGATGGTCGCGTCGATGATCGCGTCGTCGTGCGCGCTCGACACGAAGCCTGCCTCGTACGCGGAAGGCGCGAAGTACACGCCCGCATCCAGCATCTTGTGGAAGAACGCGTTGAAGCGCGGTACGTCGCAGCGCGAGATTTCCGCGAAGCTGCCCGGCACGTTCGCCGAAAAGTACAGGCCGAACATGCCGCCGACGGAATCCGCCGTGAACGGTACGTTCGCTTCGCGCGCGGTTTCAATGAGGCCGTGCACGAGACGCGTCGTTTGACGCGAGAGCGTGTCGTAGAAGCCCGGCGCCTGGATCAGTTGCAGCGTCTTGAGACCCGCCGCGACCGCGATGGGGTTGCCCGACAGCGTGCCCGCCTGGTAGACGCCGCCGAGCGGCGCGAGATGGGCCATGATGTCGCGCCGTCCGCCGAACGCCGCTGCCGGCATGCCGCCGCCGATCACCTTGCCGAGACACGTGAGGTCCGGCGTGATGCCATACAGTTGCTGTGCGCCGCCCAGCGCGACGCGGAACCCGCACATCACTTCGTCGAAGATCAGCACCGAGCCGTATTCGGTGCAGAGGCGGCGCAGCGCGCCCAGGAACTCCGGCGTCGCGCGCACGAGGTTCATGTTGCCCGCCACCGGCTCGACGATCACGGAAGCGATCTCGTTGCCGAACGCCTTGAATGCCTCTTCGAGCGCCGCGACGTTGTTGTATTCGAGCACAGTGGTGTGCTTCGCGATATCGACGGGCACGCCCGCCGACGTCGGATTGCCGAACGTCAGCAGGCCCGAGCCTGCCTTCACGAGCAGGCTGTCCGCGTGGCCGTGGTAGCAGCCCTCGAACTTGACGATGCGGCTGCGGTTCGTGAAGCCGCGCGCGAGGCGCAGCGCGCTCATCGTCGCTTCCGTGCCGCTCGACACCATCCGCACCTGTTCCATCGAAGGCACGAGCTTGCAGATTTCCTCGGCGATCTCGACCTCGGCTTGCGTCGGTGCGCCGAACGAGAAGCCGTTAACCAGCACTCGTTGCACGGCCTCCAGCACCTCAGGATGCACATGGCCGACGATCATCGGCCCCCACGAGCCGATGTAGTCGATATAGCGCTTGCCCTCAACGTCCCAGAAATACGCGCCTTGCGAGCGTTCGATGAAGCGCGGCGTGCCGCCGACCGAACGGAAGGCGCGCACGGGCGAGTTGACGCCGCCCGGAATGGTTTTCTGGGCGCGGTCGAAGAGTTCTTGATTGCTGGACATGAGCGTTGGACCTGCTTGGGTTGGGCTCGCGCGCCGAATGGCTGCAACACGCGCGAGTGCGGTACAAGGGCGGTATCGATGCGCTGCGAACGGGCACGCGTAAGCATGCAACGAACGCACGACCGTAAGAATGACCTCACGAAATTGTACCGGAGTCGTGTGGAATCGGCCGTGAGCGGGAAGGCGTGGCGGGGCGCTGCCTTATGCGTTCAGGTGTCGCCGCCGCGCTTGCCGCCCGGGTTGCGACCCGAGTTGCCGCCGTTATTGCCTTCGCCGTCGCCGGGCGCGCTGCCTGGGCGCTTTGCCTTGTTGAAGTACATCGCGACCCGCGCCGCCCGTTTGCCGGCAGCGGCCTTGTTCGCTTCGCTCCACGCTTGCGTCGCTTGCTCTTTCGTCGATTTCGCCGGTTCGTCCGCACGCTGTGCGACGGCAGGCCGCGCACGCTTGCCCGTCCGTTCGAGCCAGCGCTTTTCGAGCGCGCCCTCGGCGATCGGCTTGATCGAGATGCCTGAGGTTTGTGCGTCCCACGTCTGGACGGAGAAAGGGTGATGGCGCAGTTCGTCGCGGGAGATCACGACTTCACGATGCGCATCGACGAGATAGTCGTACACGAAGTCGATGCACAGCCGGTAGCCGCGCTTCCTGGTTGCGTCGGGCACTTCGTATGGCGCGCGCGTCACGTAGCCCGACGCGAACACGCCCTTGGGCTCCAGCGTCACTCGATGAATGAATACGCGGTCGCCCGGCACGATGCTGCGCGAAAAGCCGCAGCCCCAGACGTCGGTGACGGCTTCGCCCGCCGCGACGCGCTTTGCCACGTCCGGCAGTTCGGGCCACGGCCACTTCCTGGGGCTCCAGATCAGCAGAAAGGCGGTCATCTGCGTGGAATGTCTGAGTGGAAGAAACTGGAAGGAACGGATGGCCAGCTTAACCGATAAGGCGGAGAAGGCGTGTTTCCAGCGCGAGCAAGGACCGCGTCAAACGTGGCGATATTTAACGTCGGTTACAATCTCAGGCCGTATCCGCGACCCCGCACGGTCCGCTGGATCGCCGCCCATCGGCCGGTCTTTGCGTGTCGCTTCTCACTGGAATCCCATGTCTCATGCTGTCAGATCCGGGCCGGATGCCCGGCTGATTCTGCTGCTCGGCGCGCTCGCCGCGTGCGGGCCGATTTCGATCGATATGTACCTGCCCAGCCTGCCGTCGATCACGCAGGCGTTCAACGTCAGCGCGGGCGCGGCGCAGGGCACGCTGACCAGCTTCATGCTCGGCTTCTCGGTCGGGATGCTGCTGTACGGGCCGATGTCGGATGCGTACGGGCGGCGCCCCGTGCTGCTCGGCGGCATCATCATGTACACGCTCGCAACGATCGCCTGCGCAGTGTCGCTGTCGATCGGCGCGCTCGTCACGTTCCGCTTCGTGCAGGCGCTCGGCGCGGGCGCGGCGTCCGTGCTCGCGCGCGCGATCGCCCGCGATGCGCACGGCCCGACCGACGCAGCCCGCGTGCTGTCGATGCTCGCCATCGTCACGTCGATCGGGCCGTTGCTTGCGCCGCTGATCGGCGGACAGTTGCTGCTGCTCGGCGGCTGGCGCGTCGTGTTCGTTGCGCTGACGCTCTTCGGCGCTCTGTGCGCCGCGACCGCGTTCCTGCGCGTGCCGGAAACCTGGCCGCGTGAAAAGCGCGCGCACGGCGCGGTGCTCCAGTCGTTCGCTGCGTACGGCACGCTGCTGAAGGACCCCGTCACGTGGGGGCACATGCTGTGCGGCGGCATGGCGTTCGCGTCGATGTTCGCGTATATCACCGCGACGCCGTTCGTCTATATCGAGTACTTCCATGTATCGCCGCAGCACTATGGCTTTCTGTTCGGGCTGAACATCGTCGGCATTATGCTCGGCAACTTCGTGAACACGCGCGTCGTCGGACGCACGGGGCCGCTGCCTGTGATCTCGGTTGCTGCGACGATCAGCTTCGTCGCGTCGCTGTACGTCGCGCTGATGTGTCTGACGGGGTGGGGCGGGCTGTGGTCGATCGTCGCCGGGCTGTTCTTCGTGGTGGGCGTGGTCGGCGTGCTATCGGCCAATTGCACGACTGATCTGATGCATCGCTATCCGCAGAACGCGGGCGCGGCGGCGGCCGTATTCGGCGCGATGCAACTGGCGTTCGGTGCGCTGTCGAGTTTCGCCGTCGGGCTGTGGCATGACGGCTCGCCGCAAGGGATGGGCGTGACGATTGCCGTCGCGGGATCGCTGTGCTTCGTCGGACGGTTTCTGGTGAGGCGTTGGCATGGGCGGCCCGTGTCGCGGACTTCGGTGGCCTGACGCCCACGCGCGAGACGGCGTACGAGGCAACGGGCGAGACGACGCGCGAAGAGCGACACACGAGAGAACGTGCGAAGCGACACACGAGACAACACAAGAAGCGAACTGGCGGACAACAAAAAGCCGGACCTGTTGCTGAATGACAAAAGGTCCGGCTTTTTTACTGCTGAAACGCACTGCCCGAACAAGAGCGCAGACTAGTCGAGAGCGCAGACTAGTCCTTCGGCGAGGCCGCTGCTCCGTGACTAAGCCAATCGAGCACGGCCGTCGTATCGTCGTCGGCGTCCTTGCGTGCCTTCGCCACGGCAGCGCTGACGTCCGCCGCCGGCGCCGCCCGACGGATCGCCACGCCGACAGCCAGGATGTCGATCATCAACAGATGCAGGATGCGCGAGATCATCGACAGTTGCGACTCGCGAATCTCGATGTGATCGGTTTCCAGCGCGACCGTCGCACGCTTGGCCAAAGGCGTGTTGCTCGACGTGATCGCGATCACCTTCGCGCCCGCCTGCATCGCCACTTCGAGCACGCGCAGCAGTTCGGGCGCGCGGCCCGACTTCGACACCGCGACGATCACATCGCCCTTGGCGAGCAGCGCCGCCGACGCCGCCTGCATGTACAGATCGCCATAAGCGATCGTCGGAATGCCGAAGCGGAAGAACTTGTAGTGCGCGTCCTGAGCGACGATGTTCGAATTGCCGAGGCCATAGAACTCGATGCGCCGCGCGCCGTTCAGCAGATCGATGGCCGTTTCGACATGCTCGAAGTTAAGATGCTCGCGCAACTGCAGGATCGCGGAGACGGTGTTGTCCAGCACCTTCGCGCCGAAGTCCGTCGCCGTGTCGCCGAGATGCACCTGGCTGTGCGACACGGGAATCGTGCCCGTCAGACCCGTCGCCAGCTTCAGCTTGAAATCGGACAGGCCCTGGCAGCCGAGCGAACGGCAGAAGCGGATCACGGTCGGCTGGCTCACGTCGGCCTTGCGCGCGATGTCGACGATGGGATCGTTGATGATCGAGCGCGGGTGATTGAGCGCGAGATCCGCGACGCGGCGCTCCGCGGGCGTCAGTGCATCGCGCATCTGCCGGATGCGCTCGAACACGGCGGACGAACTGCCGCCCGCGCGATTCGACAGCTGCTCCGCGAGAATCGCCGACACGCCGAGAAACGCTGGATATTCCGCGGTGATCACGTACGTCGGCACGTTCTTCAGGTACGCCTCGAAGCGACCCTTCGCCTCGAAGCGCTGACGGAACGACGAGCGCGCGAACACGTCGCCCAGACGCGGCACGACACCGCCGCCGATATAGATGCCGCCCAGCGCGCCGAGCGTCACCGCGATGTTGCCCGCGAACGTGCCGAGAATGCCGCAGAACACGTCGATCGTTTCGGCCGCGAGCGGATCGCCGTCGAGGCCTTTCTTGACGATATCCGACACTTCAAGCGTCGCGGGCACGCGCTTCTTGTCGCGAGCCGCGAGCGCGCGATAGATCACTTCGATGCCCGGCCCGGCGGCAACGCGCTCGAACGACACATGCGGCCACTTCTTGCGCGCGTACTGCAGCACGAGGTCTTCGCGCTCGTCCATCGGCGCGAACGTCGCGTGGCCACCTTCGCTGCCGAGCGCGATCCAGCGGTCGTCGGCGGGAATCAGGCCCGACACGCCCATGCCCGTGCCCGGGCCGAGCAGGCCGATCACACTGTTCTGCCGCCGCGTGCCGCCGCCGATCTGCACGCGCTGCGAATCGGTGAGGCCCGGCAGCGCCATCGCGAGCGCGGTGAAGTCGTTCACGACGAGCAGTGTGTCGAAGCCGAGCTGACGGCGCGTCGCTTCGATCGAGAACGTCCAGTCGTGATTGGTCATGCTGACCTGATCGCCATCGACGGGATTCGCAATCGCAATCGCCGCATGATTCACGCGACCGATCTTGCTGTCCTTCAGATACTTCTTGATGACCTCTGCGACACCCGGATAGTCCGCGCATGGATAGACGAGAACCTGCGTGATTTCGCCGGGACCGGTTTCAAGCGCGAAGCGCGCATTGGTGCCGCCGATGTCGGCAAGCAGCCTCGGTCCGTCGGCGTGCTGGCCCGCGCCAGGGGCAGCCTTAGTTTGCACACCAGTAGACATCGAGTCTTACTCCCTTGTCGTTCGCCAACGTCGAGATGGCATTTTTTTGTGGGGCGGCTGCGGCGGCTTTGAGCACGTCGAGCTTTTTCTGACCGGCGATCAGCAGGAACAGCCGGTCGACTTTCTTCAACGCGGACATCGACCAGCTCACGCGCGCATGCGGCGCGGCGCCGGGATGCACGGCGACGAACGCATCGGCCGTCGAGACCGCGTGCTCCCATTCGGGCGCGTCCGCGAAAATCGACGCCGTGTGGCCGTCTTCGCCCATGCCGAGCACGGCCACATCGGGCAGGTGTCGATCGCCGCGCGCGACATCGCGATTCAACGCGGCGATATGAGCGTCGAGCGATTGCGCCGTGTCGACGAGCGGCAGGAAGATCGCCTCACGCGCGGCGTTCTGCAACAGCGTCTCGCGGGCGAGGCGCGCGTTGCTTGCGTCATCCGTTTCGGGCACCCAGCGGTCGTCGACGAGCGTGACGGCGATGCGCTTCCAGTCGAACGGCTGCGTGGATAGCGTTTGCAGAAACGGACGCGGACTCGTGCCACCGGACACGGCAAGGGTCGTCGGGCGCGCGCCGGTTGCGCTCGCACGGGCGGCGAGCGACGCATGTAGCGCGTCGCCGACCGCCTTCGCCAGCGCGTCGGATTGGGCGCGCGGGTCGTCGAAAGCGTGAAGCTCGATCACTTCTCCTCCATGCTGCTTTCTTTGTTAGATCTGAAGTGCTGCGGGGCGGCATCGGCGATCACACGAGCCGATGCTGCCCGATGTTGCCCGATGGTGCCTTATCCGCTGCTGCCGCGACCGGTCCTGTGTCACGTGTGTCACCGGGTTCCCGTGCAGCTGTTCATGCCGTACTGCAAGCGGCGCGTCGGGTGGAACGTCGATGCAAAGACATCGATCATCGCAAACCAAAACTCAACGCGCCGCACTTCCTTAATTCTCTTCTTCGAGCCAGCAGGTGTCGTGCTGTGCAAGCATCGCGCTCGCGGCCGCCGGCCCCCACGTGCCCGCCGCATACGGCTTCGGCTTACCCGACGCGGCCCACTCGTTGAGGATCGGCTCGACCCACTTCCATGCCGCTTCCTGTTCGTCGCGCCGCACGAAGAGCGCGAGACGCCCGTGGATCACGTCGAGCAGCAGACGCTGATACGCCTCCATCTGACCTTCCTTGAAGAACTGGTCGAAGGCGAGGTCGAGGTGCACGCTCGACAGGTTCATTCCTTCGCCAGGCTTCTTCGCGAGGCAATAGAGGCGGATCGTTTCGTTCGGCTGCAGGCGGATCACGAGGCGATTCGCGCCCGGCCGCAGCGACGACGAACCCAGCGCCGAATGCGGCACGGCGCGGAAGTTCACGACGATCTCCGCAACGCGATCGGCCAGCCGTTTGCCCGTGCGCAGGAAGAACGGCACGCCCGCCCAGCGCCAGTTCTCGATCTCGACTTTCAGCGCGACAAAGGTTTCCGTCGCGCTGTCCGTCTTCACGCCGGGTTCGGTCGCATAAGCGGGCACCGACGTGCCGCGAATGACGCCCGCGTGATACTGGCCACGCACGGCGACCTTGCTGATATCGCGCGGATCGATCGGCTTCAGCGCGCGCAGCACGCGCAGTTTTTCATCGCGGACGGAATCCGAATCCATCGAATGCGGCGGCTCCATCGCGACGATCGAAAGCAGTTGCAGCAAATGGTTCTGCACCATGTCGCGCAGCGCGCCCGTATTGTCGTAGAAGTCGCCGCGCGCTTCCACGCCGAGTTCTTCGGCGATCGTGATCTGGATGCTCTCGACCCACTCGCGGCGCCACAGCGGCTCGAAGAGCGCATTGCCGAAGCGCAGCGCCAACAGGTTCTGCACGGGCTCTTTGCCGAGGTAGTGATCGATACGGTAGATCTGTCCTTCGGCGAAGATTTCGCCGACGGCATCGTTGATCGCATTCGAAGAACGCAGGTCGTAGCCGAGCGGCTTTTCGAGCACGATGCGCGCGTTTTCGTTGAGACCCACCGACGCGAGCGCGCGGCAGATGGGCACGAAGAGTGACGGGCCCGTCGCCAGATAGAACACGCGCGTGCCGGGCAGTTCCTGCATCGCGTCGCGCAGCTTGACGAAGTCCTCGGCCTTGCCGAGATCGAGTTTCACGTACTCGATGCGTTCGAGAAAGCTTGACCACGCGTTTTCGTCAATGCCGCTCTTCGACACGTGCGCCTTCACGTGTTCATTGACCCACTGCAGATAGCCGCCACGGTCTTCCTCATGCCGTGCGACGGCAATGATCTTGCCGCTCGCCTCGAGCATGCCCGCGCGGTGTGCTTCATACAAAGCGGGGAGGATCTTGCGCATCGACAGATCGCCGGTTCCGCCGAAGAGAACGAAGGTGAAGTTGGAGTCGGTTTGCATGAGTCTCCGTGGATGTCTGATGGGCCTGCAAGGCGCCCGTAGTCCGATAAAATTTTTTTTGACACTGAATTGTAGTTTAACTACAATCCAAATCAAGAGGTAACGTGAATTCGGCGAAAAAAGCGTGCGGGGCTTGTGAACAAGCGCCTTTTCGCGAGCGAACGTAGCTTCCCTGCATGTTAACGGACAACGCGTTACGGCATGCGCCAGAGTGCCTTTCGCGGGCGGCGCACGACGGCCGGAACATGCGTTTCAGCGAATGACGTGCGCGGACCACCTCGAGTCTGCAACGCGCCGCAGTCAGAAGGCGGAAGCAGGCAAAAATCAGAAGAGGAGACAGTTCTTGCATCGCAAACCACTCATCTCTTGAGCGTCACGCGGCCGAATCTCGGCACGCCGGCACATCCACTTCACCTTGTGCCTGTCCGACGCTCGACCGTCCAGCGCATTGCCTGTTTGACCAACCATCACACCCTGGTGACATCAGGGGCCACTCGTTTTTAGTTCAGGTGTCTGGAGGAGATAAGCAATGAAATTCCGCGCGATCATGGGCGCCCTGTGCGCCGCAGGTCTGATGTGTGGCGTCGCCACGGCACAGGCGGCCGAATCTGTCGAAGTGCTGCACTGGTGGACGTCGGGCGGCGAGTCGAAGGCCGTCGGCGTGCTGAAGGACGACATGACGAAACAGGGCTACACGTGGAAGGACTTCGCGGTGGCAGGCGGTGCAGGCGCGGCGGCCATGACGGCGCTGAAGACCCAGGTGATCTCGGGCAACGCGCCGAGCGCGGCTCAGATCAAGGGCCCGCTGATCCAGGAATGGGCATCGCAAGGCGTGCTCGTGAACATCGACTCCGTCGCCGGCGACTGGAAGAAGAACCTGCCGCCGGAAATCGACAAGATCATGCACGCGGAAGGCCACTACGTCGCGGCGCCGTTCTCGGTGCACCGCGTCAACTGGCTGTACATCAACAAGGCGGCACTCGACAAGGCAGGCGGCAAGGTGCCGACCTCGTGGCCTGAGTTCTTCGCCGTCGCCGACAAGATGAAGGCGGCCGGCATCATGCCGATCGCGATGGGCGGCCAGCCGTGGCAAGACCTGACGCTGTGGGAGGACGTCGTGCTGTCGCAAGGCGCGGACTTCTACAAGAAGGCGCTCGTCGACCTCGACCAGAAGACGCTGACCTCGGACAAGATGGTTCAGGTGTTCGACACGGTCCGCAAGATCCAGGGCTACTTCGACAGCGGCCGTACCGGTCGCGACTGGAACCTGGCGACGGCGATGGTCATCAACGGCAAGGCCGGCATGCAGTTCATGGGCGACTGGGCGAAGGGCGAGTTCGCGAACGCGAGCAAAAAGGCCGGCTCGGACTACATCTGCGCGGCGGTTCCGGGTACGGAGAAGTCGTACACGTTCAACGTCGACTCGTTCGTGTTCTTCCAGCAGAAGGGCCAGAAGGCTGCAACGCCGGGTCAGCTGGCGCTCGCGAAGACCATCATGAGCCCGGAATTCCAGGAACAGTTCAGCCTGTACAAGGGCTCGATCCCGGTTCGTCTGGGCGTGTCGATGGATAAATTCGACGACTGCGCGAAGAAGTCCTACGCTGATGAACAGACGGCCATCAAGTCGGGCGGCTATGTGCCGTCGCTGGCTCACGGCATGGCTCAGCCGGACGCAGCAGCAGGCGCGATCTCGGACGTCGTGACGAAGTTCATGAACTCGTCGCAAGACTCGAAGAGCGCGGTTGCCGCACTCGCGAAGGCTGCGAAGACCAAGTAAGCAGTCGTAGCACAAAGTTGTAGCAGAATGCCCGGCGCGCCGGGCCTTGCATGAACACATGCAGGGATTCCATGCGCGCCGGACGACGATGGTGCGATGCATCACCCGCGCCTCTGCTGTTCCGGTATCGCCTGATGATGGCGATGCCTGACGGTACAGTTCCAGGAGTCGAGTTGTGACTGCTTCTATTAGCGGAAACGCAAAAGGCACGGCGCCCGTCGCGCGCCGCTCGTCGCCGATGGCGGCGCTCGCCGACCGCTGGATTCCGAAGCTGGTGTTGTCGCCCAGCATCGTGATCAGCCTTGTCTTCGTCTACGGTTTTATTCTGGTTACCGGCTATCTGTCGCTGTCGAGTTCGCGACTGATGCCGCGCTACGATTTCGCCGGCTTCGACCGGTACGCCGAGCTGTTCGATAACGATGTCTGGTGGACGTCGGCGGCGAACCTCGGGTGGTTCGGCATTCCGTTTATCGCGATCTGCGTGGGCCTGGGTCTGTTTCTCGCGATCCTGCTCGACCAGAAGATTCGCAACGAAGGCGCGTTGCGCGCCGTGTTCCTGTATCCGATGGCGCTGTCGTTCATCGTGACGGGCACCGCGTGGCAGTGGGTTCTGAATCCGGGCCTCGGCATCGAGAAGGTGTTGCACGACTGGGGCTGGACGAGTTTTTCGTTCGGCTGGCTGGGCGATCCCGACAAGGCGATTTTCTGCGTCGTGATCGCGGCCGTGTGGCAATCGACGGGCTTCGTGATGGCGCTCTTCCTTGCCGGCCTGCGCGGCGTCGATAGCGAAATTTTCAAGGCTGCGCAAGTGGACGGCGCGACGCTGCCGACCATCTACCGCAAGATCGTGATTCCGAGCATGCGCCCCGTGTTCTTCTCGGTGCTGCTGATTCTCTGCCACATCACGATCAAGACCTTCGACCTCGTCGTCGCGTTGACGGCGGGCGGTCCGGGCACGTCGTCGTCGCTGCCTGCGATGTTCATGTACACGTTTTCGTTCAACCGCGGGCAACTGGGCGTCGGCGCGGCTTCGTCGATGATGATGCTCGCAACCGTCGTGGCCGTGCTCGTGCCGCTGATGTATCTGGAATCGAGGAGCACGCGCAATGCAGCCTAAGATGAACATCAGCCGTGCTGTCATCTATGCGGCACTGATTCTGTTTGCGTTGTACTTCCTGTTCCCGCTGTACGTGATGCTGTCGACGTCGTTCAAGGACATCGACCAGCTGCGCTCGGGCAACCTGCTCACGCCGCCGTCGCACTGGACGGTCGCGCCGTGGGTGAAGGCGTGGAGCGAAGCGTGTACAGGCGTGCGCTGCGAGGGGATGCAGCCGTTCTTCATGAACTCGGTGAAGATGGTGATTCCAGCCGTGCTTATCTCGTCGATCATCGGCGCGTTCAACGGCTATGTGCTCACGCACTGGCGTTTTCGCGGCGCGGATGCGCTGTTCACGATGCTGCTGGTGGGCTGCTTCATTCCGTTCCAGGCGATCCTGCTGCCGATGGCTCGACTGCAAGGCTTCTTCGGCCTGTCGAACACGATCGGCGGGCTGGTGCTCGTGCACGTCGTGTATGGCATCGCGTTCACGACGATGTTCTTCCGCAACTTCTACGTGAGCGTCCCCGCTGAACTCGTGAAGGCGGCGCGTATCGACGGTGCCGGGTTCTTCATGATCTTCTCGAAGATCATGCTGCCCATTTCGCTGCCGATTTTCATGGTGTGCCTGATCTGGCAATTCACGCAGATCTGGAATGACTTCCTGTTCGGTATCGTGTTCTCCGGTGTCGATTCGATGCCGATCACCGTGGCGCTGAACAACCTTGTGAATACGTCGACGGGCGTGAAGGAATACAACGTCGACATGGCGGGCGCGATCATCGCGGCACTACCGACGCTGCTCGTCTACGTGATCGCCGGCCGCTACTTCGTGCGCGGCCTGACGGCGGGCGCAGTGAAGGGCTAATTTTTCTTGTTGGCGTGTCGCTCGCACGATGACGCGAGCGACGGCCTGAACGGCATTCGGCCTGCGTCGCCAGCTAGCGGCGCATCAGCAGTACAGAGACTAGAGGATTCACAGCATGGCAAGCCTTTCCATCCGTGACGTGTACAAGACCTACCCGAACGGGGTGCCTGTCCTGAAGGGTGTCAACATCGACATCGAAGACGGCCAGTTCCTGATTCTCGTCGGCGGCTCGGGCTGCGGTAAGTCGACGCTGCTCAACATGATCGCCGGTCTCGAGACCGTGACGAAGGGTGACATTCAGATCGGCGGCAAGACGGTGAACAACCTGTCGCCGAAGGATCGCGATATCGCGATGGTGTTCCAGTCGTATGCGCTGTATCCGTCGATGACGGTGCGCGACAACATCTCCTTTGGTTTGAATATCCGCAAGGTGCCGAAGGGGGAGCAGGATCAGATCGTTTCGCGCGTGTCCAAACTGCTTCAAATCGAACATCTTTTGGATCGGAAGCCTGGGCAACTGTCTGGCGGTCAGCGGCAACGGGTTGCCATGGGACGTGCGTTGGCTCGCGATCCGGCGATGTTCCTGTTCGATGAGCCTCTGTCGAATCTGGATGCCAAGCTGCGGATCGAGATGCGTTCGGAGATCAAGCTGCTGCATCAGCGCCTCGGGACTACGATCGTTTATGTGACGCACGATCAGATCGAAGCGATGACGCTGGGCGATCGTATCGCGGTGATGAAGGACGGTATCGTTCAGCAGTTCGGCGCGCCGCAAGAGATTTATGACTCGCCTTCGAATCTCTTCGTTGCCGGATTTATCGGTGCGCCGCCGATGAACTTCATTCAGGGTAAAGTCGTCGAGCAAGGTTCTGGCGTTGGGCTTGAACTCGATACGGGTGTGAAGCGCGGTGTGCTGAATCTGCCTTTCGATGGCGCTGTGAAGTCGCACATCGGCAAGGAAGTGATTCTTGGGCTGCGCCCCGAGCGGATTACCGATACGCGGAATGCTCACAATGTCGATGATGGCAAGCATCAGCCGATCGACGTCAAGGTCGATGTGATCGAGCCTACGGGGCCGGATACTTTGGTATTTGCTCAAGTGAACGGCAAGCGCATTGTTAGCCGTGTTCACCCGGGGGCTAATCCACAACCCGATCAGAATATGTCGCTGATGTTTGATGTTTCTAAAGCCGTGCTGTTCGATCCGCAGACGGAGCAGCGGATTGCTTAGCGATACGATCTGGCAATTTTGAGCCGCGCAAAGGAAAGTCCCGGCATCACGTGCCGGGACTTTTCATTAGACATGAGGCGTCCGTAGGTCCGTGCAATCAGATCACTGGGCAGCATGTCAACGCGCTCAGGCCAAGGGCGTTCGACGGCGCCAGTGTTCGCGTCGATTACTCGCGTCATCAAAACCTCGCGCCAGTGTTTTTCCGGACTTGAATCGGAGATGATGAGATGAGCTAGCGCAGTGTATGGCAATCCATATTCGACTAGCGCGCTGGCTTGAGAGAACCCAAAATCGTTTGGTGACTTGCCTTGTTTTGCGAATGTGGCTCTTACCACTTTGAGTTCTATTGCCAGTGTTTCGGAAATGATTAATTGGTCTTCACAATACGGAATTACAAGAAGATCAATGTCGCCGGGAAAGGTCAGGTCTGGGAAGATATCGATCGATGAAACGAAGCCGGCGATCATTACACCACTCTTGTCGCACATTCGATCAAAAAATTGAGGGGCGAGTTTGTAGTAGCAGTCGCCGAAAAGGCGACGATTGCAAATGAGCCGTGCGCCTAACGCCCTTTCGTCGTTTTTCTCGACGAGATTTTTCTGAAGATGGACTGCAGGTTCTCCGTTCCGAATTTGCTTCGGGCGAACGCTGAGTGGAATACGATATTCGATCATAAGGGACACGTAACGTTTCCGAAAGCCCTGTGACCACTTCGCCGTATTGCGGAACAGCCTTCGTTCAGTTCTCGATATCAATGCGGCAACCTAACATCCAGCTTAAACGTCACCAGCCTTGCCACAAGAATAAACCCCGTAGCAATCAACACGCTATAGACGGTATCGAAGTTGATGTAATCCAAAAGCAGATAAACCCAGCACCCAACCAGCGCACAAGTCGCATAAGGCCTTGAATCCCGCAGAATCAGCGGAACCTCATTGCAGATCACATCCCGGATAATCCCGCCGAACACGCCGGTAGCAACACCCATCATCGAAGCCACGAACCACGGCATCCGAGCATCGAGCGCGAGCGAAGTCCCCGAAATGCTGAACAGCCCAAGCCCAACCGCATCAGCCACCAGCAACACACGCTCATTAAAAACCCGCGTATAAGCCTTAAGCACAAACGGCGCGAAGAAGCTCAAAACGAAAATCAGAACCGCATACCACTGATGCTCGACCCAATAGAATGGTCTCCGATCGAGCAACACGTCCCTAACCGTCCCACCACCAAACGCCGTAGCCATCGCGACGAGAAACGTCCCAACAGCATCGAGCCGTTTCGTACGAGCTTCGATAAACCCCGAGATTGCGTAGGCGAGAATAGCCAGCGCTTCCATGATGGCAAGCGCGAGAGTGAGTCGAGGATGCATCGTTGAAAAGCCTTCTCAGACTTTACCGGATGAAGACGACGAAGAAGTCCCCGTGCCGGAGCCAGCACCAGATCCCACTGATCCAGGCTGCAACAAAACAAGCACAGCACCCGCGCCGCCATCATGCGGACGAGCCTGCGAAAACGCGATCACTTCTTCCTTCTGCACGAGCCACGCGCGAACCTTGCCTTTCAGCACAGGTTCTTTCCCGACAGATCCAAGCCCTTTCCCATGAATCACGCGCAGACACCGTAGGCCCTTCTTGCTCGCCTCACGGATGAACTCAGACAAAGCCTCACGCGCTTCCTCACGACGCATTCCATGCAGATCAAGCTGCGCCTGCACGATCCACGCACCGCGTCGGAGCTTCTTAACGATTTCCTGGCTCACACCCGGCCGACAGTAGGAAAGCGACTCATCGGTATCGAGCAGTACTTCGGGATCGAACTCATCGGAGATCGCTTCATGCAGCACGGCTTCTTCGTCGAGCTTCGTCTGCATCGGAACAGGCGCGGGCGGCGTTCGCGTCACCGACGCGCGAGGCTTTGCGCTGAGCGGCGCGACTTCGCCGATTTCACGCCGAAACAGTTCGGCATCGGCAGCCGCTTCACGCGACGCTTGCGCCGCCGCAGCCTTCTCACGCTGAGCGCGTTGCGCAGCGCCTTTTAACGCATCGCGCAAACCACCCAGCCCGGCCAACCCCGCGCCTGCCTCGACCAAAGGCTTCTTCGACGAAGACGAAGGCGAAGACGAAGGACCCGAAGCGCCAGCGTCAGACGACGCCGAAGCATCAGCAGGACTGGACGCCGCAGGACGCGGCCGTTTCGGTTCGCTCGGATGGGGCAGATTCTTAGGCATGGCGATCAAAGCAAAAAACAAAAGGGCCGCCGGCATCACGCCGCGGCCCCTACGACATCGAATCTCAACAAGCGCGGCAAGCTTGCTACATGCCGCTATTTTACCGATCCGCGTTCGCCGTTCTACCTCAACGCCACAAACGGCGATGCGCTCAAACCGTCAAATCGAACGCTCGGCCTCTGCACTCATCGCGCGCTCGCCGATCGACTCGTGGATGCTTTCCAGGTAACGCTGCGCATCCAGCGCAGCCATACAGCCCGTGCCCGCGCTCGTGATGGCCTGACGGTACACGTGATCCTGCACGTCGCCGGCTGCGAACACGCCCGGCACGCTCGTGCCCGTCGCGTTGCCGCTCAGGCCGCCGTTCGTGATGATGTAGCCGTTCTTCATCTCCAACTGGCCTTCGAAGATATCCGTGTTCGGCTTATGGCCGATCGCAACGAACAGACCTTGCAGGTCGATATCCGTGGTCGCGCCCGTCTTCACGTTCTTGACGCGCAGGCCGTTGACGCCGCCGTCATCGCCCTTCACCTCATCGAGCACGTGATCCCACTTGATCTCGACGACGCCTTCCTTTTCCTTCTCCAGCAGACGGTCGATCAGG
This sequence comes from Paraburkholderia diazotrophica, assembly GCF_900108945.1. Taxonomy (GTDB): domain Bacteria; phylum Pseudomonadota; class Gammaproteobacteria; order Burkholderiales; family Burkholderiaceae; genus Paraburkholderia; species Paraburkholderia diazotrophica. The sequence goes on from NZ_FNYE01000014.1 coordinate 46,370, forward strand.
ATCGGCTCGGCGCGGAACTTGTCGCGGCGGTGGATCACCGTGACCTTCTTCGCAATGCCCGCGAGGTACAGCGCTTCTTCGACGGCCGTGTTACCGCCGCCGACCACGGCGACATGCTGGTTCTTGTAGAAGAAGCCGTCGCAAGTCGCGCATGCCGACACGCCGCGGCCCATATACAACTCTTCCGACGGCAGGCCGAGATATTGCGCCGACGCGCCCGTCGCGATGATCAGCGAATCGCACGTGTATTCGCCCGAATCGCCGATCAGGCGAATCGGCTTTTCGTTCAGCTTGGCCGTGTGGATGTGGTCGAACACGATTTCGGTGTTGAAGCGCTCGGCGTGCTCGAGGAAGCGCGTCATTAGCTCCGGACCTTGCACGCCCTTGGCATCGGCGGGCCAGTTTTCGACGTCCGTCGTGGTCATCAGCTGGCCGCCTTGCGCGAGGCCCGTGACGAGCACCGGCGACAGGTTGGCGCGCGCCGCATAGACGGCCGCCGTGTAACCGGCAGGGCCGGAACCGAGAATCAGAACCTTCGCGTGTTTGGTCGGGGAAGCTGGCATGATCGAAATCCGTTAAAAGCGTCGGTCAGCGGCGCAACATCGGCTGCAATGACCGGCGGTACTGGCGTCGAGCCGGGAAACCTGCTTGACACGTTAGATGGGTATCAGCCCCGTATTATAAAGGGCAGGCCAAGCGGCTGCTTCATGAAGCTTTGCGATCGAGGCGATAGCCGATGCCGACGGTATCGGCGCGAAAGTCGGCCGAAAACACGTCGATTTCGCCCGAAAGCGTATGGGAATTACGACATTCCTGGCCGTTCGGCCGAGGTTACCGTCATTTACAGCCTTGCGCGCAACAGTGCGTTTACAATAGTCGCCGATGAACGACAGGCGGCTTGCCGGCAGGATGTGAGTGACTCCGTTGGCGCCTGGATCGGCCCCGACGATGAATCGAAGGGCAACTGAACCGGCACCTGAAACCGCTGCAGGCCGCACACGCAACAGGCTCAATGGCAAAAGCTCCCTATTCCGCGAACGCGCAGGCATTGCCTCACCGCATGTCGCGCCTTTTCACCGAAATCCGCTGGATTCTCCAGCTGGCGCTCGGCGTTTTCCTCGTGATGGCGCTGATCAGCTACAGCCGCCGTGACCCGAGCTGGACACACGCGGCGCAGGTCGATCACATCTCGAACTGGGCCGGCCGCGTCGGCGCCTGGACCTCCGACATCCTCCTTCTGCTCTTCGGCCTTTCCGCCTGGTGGTGGATCGTGCTGCTCGCGCGCCGCATCTCGGCGAACTACAAGCGCATCACGCGTCACGAAGAACCCGACGAAAACGCGCCGCGCGACAACAGCTGGCTCGCGGACGTATTCGCGTTCGCGCTCGTGCTGCTCGCGTGCGACGGCATCGAGGCGTTGCGCATGTGGTCGCTGAAAGTGCAGTTGCCGCGCGCGCCGGGCGGCGTGATCGGCGAGGCGGTCGCGAAGGGCGTGTCGCATGCGCTCGGCTTCACGGGCGGCACGCTGGCGCTTTTGATCGCGCTCGCCATCGGCTTGTCGCTCTACTTCCGCTTTTCGTGGCTGTCTGTGTGCGAGAAGGTCGGCGATTCGATCCTCTCCGGCGTGACGCTTGCGAAGCTGCGCCGCGAAGCGGGCCGCGACCGCAAGCTTGGCGAGGCGGCTGCCGTGAAGCGCGAAGGCAAGGTCGAACAGAGCCGCGTGAAGATCGACGAGCACGAGCCCGTTGTGATCGTGCCGCCCGTGACAAAGCCGGAGAAATCGGAGCGCGTCGAGAGAGAACGCCAGGTGCCGCTCTTCGAGAGCCTGCCCGGCGATTCGACGTTGCCTGCTATCTCGCTGCTCGATCCCGCGCCTGCGACGCAGGAAACCATTTCTGCCGATACGCTCGAATTCACCTCGCGTCTCATTGAGAAGAAGCTGAAGGACTTCGGCGTCGATGTGAGCGTGGTCGCGGCTTATCCTGGTCCAGTGGTGACGCGTTACGAAATCGAACCGGCCGTCGGCGTGAAGGGCAGCCAGATCGTGAACCTCGCGAAGGATCTGGCGCGCTCGCTGTCGCTTACGTCGATCCGCGTCGTCGAGACGATTCCTGGCAAGAACTACATGGCGCTCGAATTGCCGAACCAGCGTCGTCAGACGGTGCGGCTGTCGGAGATTCTCGGCTCGACGGTCTATGCCGACGCCGGCTCGCCGCTGACGATGGGCCTCGGCAAGGACATCGGTGGCAAGCCGGTCTGTGCGGACCTCGCGAAGATGCCGCACCTGCTGGTCGCCGGTACGACGGGTTCGGGCAAGTCGGTCGGTATCAACGCGATGATTCTCTCGCTGCTCTACAAGGCGAGCGCGGAACAGGTGCGAATGATCCTGATCGATCCGAAGATGCTCGAAATGAGCGTCTACGAAGGCATTCCGCATCTGCTGTGTCCCGTCGTCACGGACATGCGCCAGGCCGGCAACGCGCTGAACTGGACCGTCGCCGAAATGGAGCGCCGCTACAAGCTGATGAGCAAGCTCGGCGTGCGCAATCTCGCGGGCTTCAACAACAAGATCGACGAAGCGGCGAAGCGCGAAGAGAAGCTTCCGAATCCGTTCAGCCTGACACCGGACGATCCTGAACCGCTGTCGCGTCTGCCGAATATCGTCGTCGTGATCGATGAACTGGCTGACCTGATGATGGTGGTCGGCAAGAAGGTCGAAGAACTGATCGCGCGCATCGCACAGAAGGCGCGCGCGGCGGGTATCCATCTGATTCTCGCGACACAGCGTCCGTCCGTCGACGTCATCACCGGTCTCATCAAGGCCAACGTGCCGACGCGGATGGCGTTCCAGGTGTCGTCGAAGATCGACTCGCGCACGATTCTCGATCAGCAGGGCGCGGAATCGCTGCTCGGCATGGGCGACATGCTGTATCTGCCGCCGGGCACGGGTCTGCCGATTCGCGTGCACGGCGCGTTCGTGTCCGATGAAGAAGTGCATCGCGTCGTCGATAAGCTCAAGGAGCAGGGCGAGCCGAACTACATCGAAGGGCTGCTGGAAGGCGGCGTGTCGGGCGAAGGCGACGAAGGTTCCGCGGATGCCGCGGGAACCGCAGCGGGCGGCGGCGAGTCCGATCCTCTGTACGATCAGGCGGTCGAAATCGTCATCAAGAACCGCCGCGCGTCGATCTCGCTCGTGCAGCGTCATCTGCGCATCGGTTACAACCGCGCCGCGCGTCTGCTCGAACAGATGGAGCAGTCGGGGCTGGTGTCGGCGATGTCGTCGAACGGCAACCGCGAAATTCTGGTGCCCGCGCGCGAGACGGATTGACACTCGGCGCTTCATTCATGCGACTGATGACGGACAGCGGCACGCGTTGAAGCGTGGCCGCTGTTTTGGTTTTACATTCCGTGCGCATCGAGTCGGATATAAGCGACCAGCTTGCACGATACAAGGGAGAAAACAACATGCTGCAAATCGTTGGGTCTAAGACCCGTCTTGGCAGTCTGATGCGCACGCTGGCTTTCGGCGCATCGATGCTTGTCGCGTCGCATGCATTCGCGAGCGGCACTGAGCAACTGAAGCAGTTCGTGTCGCAAGTGCGTTCGGCCCGCGGCGAATTCGTGCAAACGGAAGTGCGCGCACCCAGCAACGCGCAGCAACAGGCGAGCGGCGTGCTGTCGACGCAAGGCACGACGCAGAACAAGGTGTCGAGCGGCACGTTCACGTTCGCGCGGCCGGGCAAGTTCATCTGGGCGTATGAGAAGCCGTACGCGCAGCTGCTGCAGGCCGACGGCGACAAGCTCTACGTCTACGACAAGGACCTGAACCAGGTGACGGTGCGCAAGCTGGGCGGCGCGCTCGGCGCGAGCCCGGCGGCGATCCTGTTCGGCAGCAACGATCTCGAGAAGAACTTCACGTTGAAGGACGCGGGGGTGAAGGCGGGCATCGACTGGCTAGAACTGATTCCGAAGTCGAAGGACACGCAGTTTCAGCGCGTCGGCATTGGCTTTCGTGACGGCAACCTCGAAGCAATGGAATTGCACGACGTCTTCGGCAACGTGACGCTGCTGAAATTCTCGAACATCCAGAAGAACCCATCGCTGCCCGCTGATGCGTTCAAGTTCACGGTGCCGAAGGGCGCCGACGTGATCAACGGCTAAACGCTGCGCTTCCCCGCAATCACATTTGAAGGCCGGGCGCCGGATGCGCGGCCTTCATATCGTCGATAAACGCATCGACGATATCCGTCCGATGCTGCCGCGCGCGCGTGACCATGTGAAACGCGACGCGGTAGCGCATCTGCTGCGCGTTCAGCGCGGCGAGCAAACCCTCCTTCACATACGGCGCGGCGAAATGCCCCGGCAGATAGCCGAGGTGATGGCCCGACAGCACGAGCATCGCGACGGCTTCCATGTTGTCGGCGAGAGCGGTGACGTTGCGCGGCGTCGTCGATGCCTCGGCCTCGGGCAGCGGATAGCTGCGCCACGCCCATTCGTGCTGCGCGGCTTGCGTCGGCGTCACGCTGCCCGCTTGAGCGAACAGCGGATGCCTCTTCGCGCAGTACGCGAACTGTTCCTCGGAAAAGATCTCCGTGTACTCAAGCGACGGCACGCGATGCCAGAAATACCCGATACCGATCTGAATTCGTCCGCTTAACAGCAACTCTTCGAGTTCGCCGGGCGAGCGCACGAGAATTGAAAATCGCACGGATTCGTCGCGCGCGCGGAAACGCGCAATTGCATCGCTGATTCGCGCACTTTCCGACACCGGTGTATGACCGATCATCCCGATTCCGAGCGTGCCCACGAGCTTCCGGCCGACGTTGCGCGCTTGCGCGCCGAACGCATCGACGGCGGAAAGCAGCGTGCGCGCCGCGTCGACGAACTGCTCTCCTCTCGCGGTCAGGCTAAATCCGCTGCGGCCGCGTTCGCACAACCGGTAGCCGAGTCGCGTTTCCAGTGTCGATAGCTGGGTGCTGATGGTCGATTGGCCTACGTTCAATGTAGCCTGAGCAGGCGAAATTCCACCTGCGTCCGCGATGGCGAGGAAGACGCGGATCAGGCGCAAATCGAGATCGGTGAGTTGGGAGAACATGCGGCAGGATACATCGATGCGGATCGATGTGAAGTTTATTTCATCGGCATTTTATGTCCGCCGGAACCGCACAAAAATGAGAAACGTCCCAGTGCCGCGCGCTTTGCGGCGTCTGGATTCCTCGCTTTATTGAGACGTTGTGATTGCCATTGGCGAACTACGATGAATACTTCCTCGAATTTCGTTTCCCCGGACCTCACGGAGCGCCCGCAGCCGTTGTCGGGCAACGCGATGACGCGCGCGGGCGGCATTGCCACGATGATGCGGCTGCCGAACGTCGGATCGCCGCAAGGGCTCGATGTCTGTTTCGTCGGCGTGCCGTTCGATCTGGGCACGTCGAACCGCACGGGCGCGCGCTTCGGCCCGCGCCAGATCCGCGTCGAATCGGTGTTGCTGCGCCCGTACAACATGGCGACGCGCGCCGCGCCGTTCGACTCGCTGCGCGTCGCGGACGTCGGCGACGTTGCGATCAATCCGTACAACCTCCTGGATTCGATCGGCCGGATTGAGCGCGCTTACGACGAAATCCTCCAACACGGGACGAAGCCGATCACGCTCGGCGGCGATCACACGATCGCGCTGCCGATCCTGCGATCAATTCACCGTAAATATGGCAAGGTCGGTCTGATTCACGTCGACGCGCACGCGGACGTCAACGACACGATGATGGGCGAGAAGATCGCGCACGGCACGCCGTTTCGCCGTGCGGTCGAAGAGGGGCTGCTGGATTGCGAGCGCGTCGTGCAGATCGGCCTGCGCGGCACGGGCTACGCGGCCGAAGACTTCGACTGGTGCCGCGATCAGGGCTTCGAGGTCGTGCAGGCGGAAGCGTGCTGGAATCAGTCGCTGGCGCCGCTGATGTCACGCGTGCGCGAGAAGATGGGCGACGGCCCGGTGTACATCACGTTCGATATCGACGGCATCGATCCCGCTTTTGCGCCGGGCACGGGCACGCCCGAGATCGCCGGGCTGACCGTGCCGCAGGCGCTCGAGATCATTCGGGGCGCGCATGGGCTGAATATCGTGGGCTGCGATCTGGTGGAAGTCGCGCCGCCATACGATCCGTTCGGCACGACGGCGCTGCTCGGCGCCAATCTCGCGTTCGAAATGCTGTGTGTGCTGCCGGGTGTCGAGTATCGCCCAGCGACGCGATAAGCCGTAGTACATGACGGCGGCTGAAAAGCGCCGTCGGCGACGAGACGGTTCCGAAGATCGTCGAAACAACGCCCATGACGTCCGTCATGGGCGTTGTCGTTTCTGATGGATACAGCCTACGCGTAAGCCTGCTTGCGCGTCGACACGAACGCCAGATAGCACAGCCCGCCGATCGCCAGCGCGGGCAGCGTCGCGCCGAGATTCGGCAGCCACTGATTGATCGCCTGATACGCGGCAATGCCGATCGCCCACGCGACGAACGCGCTCACGTGCCAGCCGCCCGAGAAGCCATAGCGGCCTTGCGTATCGGCGAGCGAGCCTGCGTCGATGCGGCGCCGGCGCACGATGAAGTGATCGGCCAGCACCACGCCGAACAGCGGCGCGAACACCGAGCCGATCAGCAGCAGGAAGTTCTGATACTTCGCCATCGGCACGAGCAGCGCGATTAGCGTGCACAGCCCGCCAAACGCGGCCGACAGCATCGGCACGCTTGCGCGCGTCCAGAAAGTACCCGTCGATACAGCTGCCGAGTGCACGTCGGCGAACGCATTGTCGATTTCGTCGATCAGCACCAGCAGCAGCGCGAGGCCGCCGCCTGCTTGTGCGAGCGCCGTCGTCAGCAGCGCGTCGCCGCCGCCCGCGGCAAGCCCGTACACCGCGCCAAGCACATAGAACCAGATATTCGCAATGCCATAGCCGAACAGCGTGCCGCGGAACGTCTCGCCCGCTTTTCGGCCGAAACGCGTGTAGTCGGCGATCAGCGGCAGCCACGACAGCGGCATCGCGACGACGAGATCGACGGCGCCGCCGAACGACATCTCGCCATTGCCCGGACGATGCATCAGCGTGCCCACGTCGTGCTGCGCCAGCACGGCCCAGGTCAGCCACGCGGCGCCCGCGAGCAGCAGCCAGATGCCCCACGTCCGCAGAAATCGCCGCACGAACGACAGCGGACCGCTGATCGCGAGCAGCGTCGCGAGCACGCCGAAGATCAGCGTCCAGATCAGCGGCGCGGAAAAGCCGAAGGCCTGCTTCGAGAGCGCGTCGGCGGAATCGCGCATCACGATCACTTCGAACGCGCCCCAGCCGACCAGCTGGATCATGTTCAGCACGGCGGGAATCGACGCGCCCCGCACGCCGAGCGTCGGACGCAGCGACGACATCGCCGCGAGCCCCGTGTCGGTGCCGATCACGCCCGCGAGCGCGAGCAGCACGACGCCGATCACACTGCCGATCGCGATCGCCAGCAGCGCGTGTGGCAGCGACAGGCCCGGCACGAGCAGCGCGCCGGCCTGCGCGACCAGCAGGCCGATGCCGAGCGAAAACCACAGCGCGAATGCGTCGCCCGTCCTGAACGCGCGGCGCGAATCCGGCACCGGCTTGAGCGGAGCGTAAGTCGAACCGGCCTCGCCGGTCATGGAATCTTGAGTCATCGAATCTCTTTCCTGTCTGTCGTTATCGGGTCGTCGCCGTTGCGGCCGTCGATGCGTCCATGTTTCGTCACGGTACGCGCATTGCCTCTCAGAAAGCGCCTATGACGTTTGCCGCCGGCTTTGCTGTGCCGCGGCTGTCATAATGCACAACTCTGCATGCGCCGCCGTTCGCCCGCTGGTGGTTTGACGCGGTTGCATGCCGTTCAGGGGCAGATCGTCGCGTGTCCCATCAAGTGCATGTGATGCATCGTGACGGTCTATACCCGAAAAGCCGAGATTATCCCCAAAACGCCATGTTTGAAGAAACCCGCGCCAACGTTCCCCTCGCCGAGCGCCTGCGGCCGCGCAGCATCGACGAAGTCATCGGACAAAAGCATCTGCTGGGCCCGAACAAGCCGCTGCGCGTCGCGTTCGAGTCCGGCGAAGCGCACTCGATGATCCTCTGGGGCCCGCCGGGCGTCGGCAAGACGACGCTCGCGCGCCTGATGGCCGACGCGTTCAACGCGGAGTTCATCGCGCTGTCGGCGGTGCTCTCGGGTGTGAAAGACATCCGCGAAGCCGTCGAGACGGCGCAGATCCATCGCGCGAACGGCCACCAGACGCTCGTGTTCGTCGACGAAGTGCATCGCTTCAACAAGAGCCAGCAAGACGCATTCTTGCCGCATGTCGAGTCCGGGCTGTTCGTGTTCGTCGGCGCGACGACGGAGAACCCGTCGTTCGAGGTCAACAGCGCGTTGCTGTCGCGGGCGGCCGTCTACGTGCTCAAGAGCCTCGATGCCGACGAGCAGCGCGAACTGCTGGACCGCGCGCAACAGGAACTGGGCGGCTTCACGTTTACCGACGAGGCGCGCGACGCGCTGATCGGTTCCGCCGACGGCGACGGCCGCAAGCTGCTGAACAACATGGAAATCGTCGCGCGCGCGGCGGCGCGGCAGAACAAGACTGAGATCGACGGCGAACTACTCGCGAGCGCGCTCGCCGAAAACCTGCGCCGCTTCGACAAGGGCGGCGACGCGTTCTACGACCAGATCAGCGCGCTTCACAAGTCGGTGCGCGGCAGCAATCCCGACGGCGCGCTGTACTGGTTCTGCCGCATGCTCGACGGCGGCGCGGACCCGCGCTATCTGTCGCGGCGCATCGTGCGCATGGCGTGGGAGGACATCGGCCTCGCCGATCCACGCGCCGCGCGCATCGCGCTCGACGCTGCCGAAACCTACGAGCGCCTCGGCACGCCCGAAGGCGAGCTCGCGCTTGCGCAGGCCGTGATCTATCTGGCCGTCGCGCCGAAATCGAACGCGGGCTACAACGCGTACAACGCGGCGCGCGGTTTCATCGGCAAGGACCAGTCGCGCGCGGTGCCGATCCACCTGCGCAACGCGCCGACGAAGCTGATGAAGGAGCTCGGCTACGGTCATGAATACCGCTACGCGCACGACGAACCAGACGCGTACGCGGCAGGCGAAACCTATCTGCCCGACGGCATGCGCGAGCCACGCTGGTATCAGCCGACGCCGCGCGGGCTCGAAGGCAAGATCGGCGAGAAGCTCACGCGCCTTGCCGAACTCGATGCGCAATGGCGCAGCGGGAACAGGAAGAAGAGCTGATCGACCGCGCTTTGCGCCAGACCCGACAATGCCGCCGGCGACCCGCGCCGGTGCGCTAAAATCGCCCATTCACACAACGAACTGTTGCCCCATCCCATGCTTGACATCCAGCTGCTGCGCAAAGATATCGACGGCGTCGCGAAACGCCTCGCCGATCGCGGCTTTAACCTCGACGTCGCGGCTTTCTCCGCGCTCGAAGCCGAACGCCGCGCGATCCAGACCCGTACCGAAGAGCTCCAGGCGAAGCGCAACAGTCTGTCGAAGCAGATCGGCGCGATGAAAGGGCGCGGCGAGGATACTTCGGCGGTGATGGCCGAAGTGGGCGGCATCGGCGACGAGATGAAGGCGTCGGCGCTCCAGCTGGAAGTGATCCAGAAGCGTTTGTCCGATCTGCTGCTCGGCGTGCCGAATCTGCCGCATGAGAGCGTTCCCGTCGGCAACGACGAAACGCAAAATGTCGAAGTGCGCCGCTGGGGTGCGCCGCGCCAGTTCGACTTCCAGGTGAAGGATCATGTCGACGTCGGCACGCCGCTCGGTCTGGACTTCGAGATGGGCGCGAAGCTCTCCGGCGCGCGCTTCACGATGCTGCGCGGACAGATCGCGCGCCTGCATCGCGCGCTCGCGCAGTTCATGATCGACACGCATACGCAGCAGCACGGCTACACGGAAATCTATACGCCGTACATCGTCAATCCCGAAATCCTGCTCGGCACGGGCCAGCTGCCGAAATTCGCAGACGACATGTTCCGCGTCGAAAAGGGCGGCGGCGAAAACACGGTCACGCAGTATCTGATCTCGACCTCTGAGATCTCGCTGACGAACACGGTGCGCGAGAGCATCGTCGACGCAAGCGAGTTGCCCATCAAGCTGACGGCGCATTCGCCGTGCTTCCGCTCGGAAGCGGGCTCATATGGCCGCGACACGCGCGGCATGATCCGCCAGCATCAGTTCGACAAGGTCGAGATGGTGCAGATCGTGTCGCCGGAAACGTCGTACGACGCGCTCGAGCAGATGGTCACGCACGCGGAGACGATTCTGCAGAAGCTTGAACTGCCGTATCGCGTGATCACGCTGTGCACGGGCGACATGGGCTTCTCGGCTTCGAAAACGTACGACCTCGAAGTGTGGCTGCCCGCGCAGAACACGTATCGCGAGATTTCGAGCTGCTCGAATACCGAGTCGTTCCAGGCGCGACGGATGCACGCGCGCTACCGCAACCCGCAGGGCAAGCCCGAACTCGTGCATACGCTCAACGGATCGGGGCTGGCGGTGGGCCGCACGCTCGTCGCTGTGCTGGAGAACTTCCAGAATGCCGATGGCTCGGTGACTGTGCCGGCGGCGCTGCGTCCGTATCTGGGCGGCATCGAGCGTCTGGAAGTGACGGCGGCGCGCTGAGCGATCTGGGCGCGCGCCGATAGTCCAGGTCCTTTTTCAACTTCCTGCGAAAAAGGGCTTGGAATTCAAATGCAGCTGTTCTATAATCTTCGTCTCACGCAAGCAACGACCCGCTTAGCGTGAAGTCGATGTAAAGAGACAAGACCACCTTGGTGGGAGGTCAAAGAATCAGGAAAGGTGGCAGAGAGGTCGAATGCGCCGGACTCGAAATCCGGTATACGGTTATACCGTATCGTGGGTTCGAATCCCACCCTTTCCGCCAAGATGCAAAGCGATACAGGCCCTTCGGGGCCTGTTTTCGTTTGTGCGTCGATTTTTATGCATCGATCTGCGTGTATGCGGCGACACGCAATCATCAGGCGCGATCGGGGCTTTGCGATTACAAATAGAAGCGCGTAGCTGGCCGTCCTTGTGCTTTCCTTTTCAACGTTTCGATGAAGCAGTTCCGACATATGTTCGTCCATACACCGCGCGAAGCCTGCTAACGCTGGATGGTCCATGCGTTACGCCGCCGCATCGGCAAAAAAATGGGCATGGTCATTGCATCGTTGAAAGCGTTTGCCAACCACAATTGGAGTCCACGATGACGAACACCAATGAAGCGGAAAGCACGCAACCGGAAGACCCGGCCGAAACGCCGCCGAACGAACTCAACAAGCCAGTCGGCGATGCGCTGCCGACGCCTGTCGAGCCCGGTCTGGATCAGCCGCTGCCGGAGAAGCCAAAGTCAGACGACGAGTCAACTGATGAGCACCTGGGCGATAAGGATCCGCCTGCAGGCGTGCCTTCGCCGGGACCGTCCGAGTTCGCATAACGTCGAACGACTGCATTAACCGTCCTTTATTCGCTCAGCGGTCCGGAATACGAAATAAAACGATTAAGCGTTTCGGACCGCGCATCAAACGCCGCTTTAAATCGTTTCCGTCTCCGGAATATCCGGATTCAGCGCTTCGATAAATGGCTTCGTCGGTCCCGAAATAAAGCAAGGCTTATTTTCTCGCTGATTCGCTGATCTGCGCTTTACTAAGGTGCTCTTTGTGCATACGATGAAGTTGCACTTTTTTCCGCGCAAAGCCTGATGAACGAGTAAAAATTTAATTGCAATTGTCGGCGAAATCGCTTCGCCGGATATTTGCAGTCCATATGAAGATTCGTATGAAGCGATCGCTGTAGTGCGGTTCTTTTTTGCTTCATGTCATTGCATTCATTGAACGATGGAATGCATTAGTAATACATAGTCGCAGCGTTATTCGTGAAGGTGAGCCGTTGCGCGCCCGATTCCCGCGCCGTCGCACCCGTTGCATCGCGCACAACAACGAAGACGTCCGCACCTGCCGCGGCATTTCAGGTGCAAACGCCTTGAGGAACGGTAAGCCATGCACATCGCCATTTCTGCTGTCACGGTCGCGGTGGCTGCAATTGTCATCTGGTGGTCGCTTCATCCGCGCCGCGTCGCTTCCGCTCGCGAGGCGGCATTCGCGCATACGCGCACTGGCGTATCCGTTGCGCCGGTGCTTCATCGCGTGACGGACGCTGTCGCGCATTTGCGCACGACGCGCGGCATGGGCAGTTTCTTTGCCGTCGCGCGTCGGCCGCCCGGCACGATGACCGAACTTGCCGACGTGTTCGACTGTTTGCCCGTCGCATCCGTCGTCTTCGACGAGCACGGCGTGATCGTGCTCGCCAACGCGCAGGCCGAGCGGCTTCTCGATTATCGGCACGGCGTGCTGAGCGGCGCGTGTATTGGCCTCGTCGCGCCGGCGCTGTCGCAGGAGAGCCGCGCCGCCACGAACGCGTCGCCGAACGCGAGCCGTTCGGCCATAACCGCCACGCGCAATCTGCGCGCGCTTCGCCGCGACGGCAGCGAGTTTCCCGTCGAGATCGCGACGAGCGCGATCCGCTATGAAGGACGCGGCGCGACCGTCGCGTTCATCACCGACATGACCGAGCGCTTCGAGCTCGAACGCAATCGCCGGGAGCTTGCACATCTGACGCGCGTATCGATGATGGGCGAGCTTGCCGCATCGCTTGCGCACGAACTGAATCAGCCGCTGACGGCCATCCTCAGCAACGGCCAGGCCGCGCAGCGCTTCATGGACAAGGAGCCGATCGATCTTGCCGAAGTGCGCGACATCCTCAAGGACATCGTCGACGACAGCGGCCGCGCGAGCGAAGTGATACGCCGGATGCGCGCATTCGTGAAGAAGGAAGAGCAGCAGCAACTCGCGAATCTCGATGCAGGCGGATTGCTGCGCGATGTGGCGTTGCTCGTACATAGCGATGCCGTCGCGCGCGGCATTCATCTGTCGCATGTGATCGACGACGGACTGCCGCCCGTGCGCGGCGACAGGGTGCAACTTCAGCAGGTGCTGCTCAATCTGCTGCTCAACGCGTTCGATGCCGTCAGCGAGTGCGATGCGCCCAGCCGCGTGGTTGCACTCTTTGCGCAACTCGATCGCGAAGGCATGGTCCGCACCGCCGTGCGAGACCGCGGCCATGGACTGACGCCCGACAAGCTCGAATGCATCTTCAAGCCGTTCGTCACGTCGAAGCCGCAGGGGCTAGGGCTCGGTCTGTCGATCAGCCGCTCGATCGTGCAGATGCACGGCGGCCGCCTGTGGGCCGAGACCAATGCGGATCAGGGCATGACGTTCTATATCGCGTTGCCAGCATCGCGAGACGCATGCAACGCGGGCGTTGCGCAGGGGGCGTCATGAGCGAGACGAGCGGGACGAACGGCACGATGAGCGAAGTCGCGACGCAAGTGCCCGCGCTCGTCTACGTCGTCGACGACGACCCGTCGGTGCGCCGCGCGCTGACGCGTCTCGTCAGATCCGCCGGCTACGGCGTCGAGGCGTATGGTTCGGCGCGCGAGTTTCTCGACCACGCGTGCGCCGCGCATGCGCCGGCCTGCGTGGTGCTCGACGTGCAGTTGCCCGATCTGAGCGGGCTCGAATTGCAGCGCGAACTCGATGAGCGCTTGCCCATCATCTTTCTGACGGGGCACGGCGACATCGCGATGACGGTCGGCGCAATCAAGGCGGGCGCGACCGATTTCCTCACCAAGCCCGTGCGCGACGATGACCTGCTGCGCGCGATCGAACAGGCGCTCGCGCATTCGGTGCAAGTGTCGAACGCGATGCACGAGCTCGAAGTGCTGCTCAGCCGCGTCGGACGGTTGACGGTGCGCGAGCGCGAAGTGATGAATCTCATCGTGCTCGGCCGTCTGAACAAGCAGGTTGCATGCGAACTCGGTACCGTCGAGAAAACCGTGAAGGCGCATCGCGCGCGCGTGATGCAGAAGATGGAAGTCAATTCGCTCGCCGAGCTCGTGCGCATCGCCGACAAGATCGCCGTCGCAACTGTCACACGCAATCCCTTCAGTTCGCAGGCACCTCATACGAGCGCACCTCACGCTGCGCACGAGGCCGCCCGCGAGCGGATACGAGACCAAGGTCCAATACCACAGGCGCCCGCAGTCTCATAGTCTATTGCTGAAGCGTTCACGCATTGCTGCGTGCGCGTGGCCGGTCAATGGACTATTCAGAATGGGCACAGACAAACCCTTCGTCGTCGTCGTCGACGATGATGCGTCGGTGGGCAGGGCGATCAAGCGTCTGTTGCGCTCCGTCGGGATTTCGGCCGACACGTACGCGAGTGGCGATGCGTTTCTCGACGTGCTGTCGGCCACGCCTGCGTATCGCCCCGACTGCGTGATACTCGACGTGCAAATGCCCGGCTCCAACGGGATCGAGGTCCAGGGTCGGCTGGCGGGCAGCACCGTGCCCGTCATTTTCATCACGGCCCACGACGACGCGGGCGTGCGCGAAGCCGCGCTTGCGGCGGGTGCGAAGGCTTATTTGCGCAAGCCATTCAACGACGTGCTTTTCATCAGGACAGTGTGTGCCGTGCTCGGCATCGCTGCGCCGCTATGACAGTTCATCCCGCGCGACTAAATGGCGTCGAACGCTTGCGTGCAGGCGCTTGCGTGCGAGTTCCACGCGGCCAAAAAAGGGTATTGGACCAAGGTCCAATTGTCTTTGCCATGGCCGGATTCCACACTTCATTGCATTGGGGTCGCCAGGCCGACTGGCGCATCTGGATTCGTCCGCCGCGCGATGCGCGAGCAACGCGTGCCACGGGCGCAATCGTATCGACATGGAGAGATTGATCATGAAATACGCGCTTCCTGTCACATGGATGCTTGCCGCGTTGTTGCTGGCGGACGTTGCATCGGCGCAGCAGCCGATTTTCTATCCGGCCAAGGGCCAAAGCCAGCAGAAGCAGGCGAATGACATGTCGCAATGCCAGAGCTGGGCGACGCAGAACACGGGCGTCAATCCCGCCGTGCTCGCGCAGAACTCGGCGAATCAACCGCCGCCGCCCCAGCAGTCGGGACAGCGCTTGCGCGGCGCGGCAGGCGGCGCGGCGACGGGCGCGGCGATCGGCGCGATCGCGGGCGACGCCGGCAAGGGAGCGGCAGCAGGCGCCATCGCGGGCACGGTGGTGGGCGGCTCGCGGCAGCGCCGTCAGGCGGCCGCCGCGCAGGAACAGCAGCAGGCCGCTCAACAGCAGACATCGCAGCAGATGGCCACATGGAACCGCGCGCTCGCAGCATGCATGAACGGACGCGGATATACGGTGCAATGACGCGGCGATCGAAGGGGGCCACGATGAACTGTCGATCGCAAGGTGCGTTGTTCGGGGCGGACTTTGCCGCCGTGCGGCGCGCGGGCCGCCTGATGCCGCGTATCGCGCTGGCGTCGGCGCTCGTGTGCGTCCTTTCTCTCAACGCCTGCAAAAAGGCCCCCGCGGAGGCAGCCCGGCCACCCGTCGAGGTGACGGTGGTCACGGTCTCGCAAAAGGAAACACCCGTCGCATTCGAATTCACCGCGCAGACGCAAAGCTCGCGCGAGGTCGAGATCCGCGCGCGCGTCGAGGGCTTTCTCGAGAAGCGCATGTACACGGAAGGCGCGCTCGTGCAGCCCGGCCAGGTGCTGTTCGTGATGGACCGCAAGCCGTTCGAGGCCGCGCTGCAAACGGCCAAGGGCGCGCTCGCGCAACAACAGGCGCGTCTGCTCGTGACCAAGCAGAACCTCGCGCGCGTGGTCCCGCTTGCCGCGCAGAACGCGTTGAGCAAGAAGGACCTCGACGATGCGACGGGCAACGAGAAGCAGGCCGAAGCCGCTGTCATCGCCGCTCAGGGCGAAGTGCAGACAGCCGAACTGAACCTGAGCTACACGACGATCCGCTCGCCGCTCAAGGGCCTCTCCAGCTTTGCGCGCGTGCAGGACGGCAGCTATGTAACGCCCACGCAGTCGGGGCTGCTCACCTACGTCTATCAGCTCGATCCGATGTGGGTGAACTTCAGCATCTCGGAGAACGAGCTGCTGCGCTATCGCGAGCAGGTCACGAAAGGCCTGCTGCGCTTTCCGCCCGGCAACCAGTTCGACGTGACGGTGATACTCGCCGACGGCTCGATCTATCCGCAGCAGGGGCGCATCGACTTCACGAACCCCGCGTTCAGCCAGGAGACGGGCACCTTCCTCGTGCGCGCCGTATTCGGAAATCCCGAAGGCGCGCTCAAGCCCGGCCAGTTCGTGCGCGCGAAGGTGTCGGGCGCCGTGCGGCCCAACGCGATTCTCGTGCCGCAGCGCGCGGTGCTGCAGGGCGCGAAGAGCCACTTCGTGTGGGTGCTCGACCAGAACGGGAAGCCGCATCAGCGTGTGATCGACGTCGGCGACTGGCACGGCGACGACTGGTTCGTCAACGAAGGCCTCAAAACGGGCGAGCGCGTGGTGGTCGATGGCGCGATCCGCGTGTCGTCGGATTCGACGATCAAGGTGGTGAGCGCGCCCACTGCGCCAGGCGCTCCAGCGCCCGCATCCGTACCTGCTGCCGCGGCGGCGTCGGCGCCGGCATCGACGCTGGCGCAAGCACAAGCGCAACCACAAACGCAACCACAAACACAAGCGCAACCACAGACGCAGGCGCATCCCGGCAGCAGCGGAACGAGCACCAGCGCAAGTCCCTGATCCGATGACGACCCGACGCCGTTCGGCGCAACCGATCCGATGAACATCTCTCACTTCTGTATCGACCGTCCGATCTTCGCCTCGGTCATCTCGATCGTCATCACGCTGGGCGGCGCGCTGACGATGCTCGCGCTGCCGACCGCGCAGTATCCGGACATCACCCCGCCGCAGATCACGATCTCCGCGACCTATCCGGGCGCGAGCGCCGACGTGGTCGCCAACAACGTCGCCGCGCCGATCGAGCAGCAGGTCAACGGCGCAGACAACATGATCTACATGAGCTCGTCGAGCTCGTCGACGGGCAACCTGACGATCAATGCGTACTTCCAGATCGGCACGAACCCCGAGCTCGCGCAGGTCGACGTGCAGAACCGCGTGAACCTCGCGCTGCCGCAACTGCCGCAATCGGTGACGGCGCAGGGCGTGCAGGTGCAGAAGAAGTCGCAGGCGTTCATGATGGTGATCGCGATCTACTCGCCCACCGAGCGCTACGACGCGACGTACATCGCGAACTATGCGAACGTCTACGTGCTCGATGCGCTCAAGCGCATACCCGGCGCGAACCAGTCGAGCATCTTCGGCACGCCCGACTACGCGATGCGCATCTGGCTGCGCCCCGACCGGATGGCGCAGCTAGGCATCACGGCCGCCGACGTGCAGCGCGCCGTCGCCAACCAGAACCAGCAGTTCGCGGTCGGGCGCCTCGGCCAGTCGCCGACGGGTGCCGCCGTCGAGCAGTCGTTCGCCGTCACCACATCGGGGCGGCTCACCGAGCCGTCCGAGTTCGAGAACATCATCATCCGCGCGCAGAGCGGGGGCGCCGCGATCGTGCGCCTGAAGGACATCGGGCGCGCCGAGCTCGGCCAGAAGGACTACTCGATCCGCAGCCGCTTCCAGGGCAAGCCCGCGACTGTGCTCGCCGTCTACCAGCAGCCGGGCGCCAACGCGCTCGACGTATCGAAGCAGGTGCGTGCCTCGCTCGCCGAGATGAAGAAGTCGTTCCCCGAGGGCATCGACTACGAGATCGCGATGGACACGACCGAGTTCACGCGAGCGTCGATCTCCGACGTGGTGCACACGTTCTTCGAGGCCGTCGTGCTGGTGGTGATCGTCGTGTTCGTGTTCCTGCAGAGCCTGCGCGCGACGCTGATTCCGGTGCTCGCCGTCCCCGTGTCGATCGTCGGCACGTTCATGGGGATGGAGGCGCTCGGCTTCTCGATCAACATGCTCACGCTGTTCGGCATGGTGCTCGCAATCGGTATCGTGGTGGACGACGCGATCGTCGTGATCGAGAACGTCGAGCGCAACATGACGGTGCACAAGCTCGATCCGAAAACAGCCGCCAAGCAGGCGATGGATGAAGTGGCGGGCCCCGTGGTCGCAATCGTGCTGGTGCTGTGCGCGGTGTTCGTGCCCGTGGCGTTTCTCGGCGGCATCACCGGTCAGATGTACAAGCAGTTCGCGATCACGATCGCGATTTCGGTGGTGATCTCGGGCATCGTCGCGCTCACGCTGTCGCCTGCGCTCGCGTCGCTGCTGCTCAAGCCGGGGCATCACGAGAAGAAGGGCTTTTTCCGCTGGTTCGACAACCAGTTCGCGCGAATGACGGCGGGCTACACGCGCGCGGTGCGCGTCATCATCAAGCGCTTCGTGATCGCGCTGCTGCTCTTTGCCGGCATGATCGTACTGTCCGTCGTGATGATGCGCTCGATCCCGACCGCATTCCTGCCGCCCGAGGACCAGGGCTATCTGCTGGGCGCCGTCATCATGCCCGATGCGGCGTCGCTGGATCGCACGGGGCAGGTGTCGGACCGCGTGTCCGAGTACTTCATGAAGCAGCCGGCCGTCGGCAGCATCACGACCGTCGACGGCTTCAGCATTCTCGACAGCCAGAACAAGAACAACTCGTCGACCTTCTTCGTGGGCTTCAAGAGTTTCGACGAGCGCTACAAGTCGGACAACATCCGCACGCAGAACGCGCGCGCCGTGCTCGTCGACGCTTACAAAGCGTTGTCGCAGGTCCGCGAGGGCATCGTCGTGCCGCTCAATCCGCCGTCGATTCCCGGTCTCGGCACCACGGGCGGCACGGAGATGTGGATCCAGAGCAAGGGCGACGCGACCATCGCGCAGTTCGCCGCCGTCGTCAACGATTTCGTCGCGCGGGCCAAGCAGCGCCCCGAGCTGACGGGCGTCACGTCGACTTTCAACGCGGACTCGCAGCAACTGCTGGTGGATGTCGACCGCGACAAGGCCGAAACACTGGGCGTGCCCGTCGAGGATGTCTACAGCGCGATGCAGACGATGTTCGGCTCGCTGTACGTATCGCAGTTCAACCGTTCGAGCCGCCTGTGGCAGGTGATCCTGCAGGCCGAGCCGTCGTATCGGCTGAAGCCCGAAGACCTCACGCAGATTTTCGTGCGCAGCAAGTCGGGCAGCATGGTGCCGCTCAAGTCGGTGGTGACGTCGCACTACGTGACAGGTCCGGACCTGATCACGCGCTTCAACAACTTCCCGGCCGTGAAGATCACCGCCAACGCGGCGCCCGGCTATGCATCGGGCCAGGTGATCAGCGCGCTCGAAGAACTCGCTGTGTCGATGCCGTCGGAGTACGGCATCGCGTGGAGCGGCGAGGCGTTCGAAGCGAAGCAGTCGGGCGGCACGTCGGGGCTCGTGTTCGTGTTCGGGCTGATCATGGTGTTCCTGATCCTCGCGGCGCAGTACGAGAAGTGGAGCCTGCCGTTCGGCGTGCTGATGGCGGTGCCGTTCGCGCTCTTCGGCGCGCTGCTCGCGATCATGCTGCGCGGGCTCAACAACGACGTGTACTTCCAGATCGGCCTCACGATGCTGGTGGCGCTCGCGGCGAAGAACGCGATCCTGATCTTCGAGTTCGCGGTGATCAACCGCGAGGCGGGCAAGTCGGTGTTCGACGCGACGATGACGGCGGCCGAGGAGCGGCTGCGCCCGATCGTGATGACCTCGCTCGCGTTCATTCTGGGCTGCGTGCCGCTCGCGATCGCGACGGGCGCATCGGCCAACAGCCGCCATTCGATCGGCACGGGCGTGATCGGCGGGATGCTGGGCGCGACGGCGATCGCCGTGTTCTTCATCCCGATGTTCTTCTGGGCGCTCGAATCGATGTCGGAGAAGAGCGGCAAGAAGAAAACGGGCGAGACGCCGCCTGCTTCACCTCAGGCACCGCCTGCTTCGACGAAGGTGCCGCCTTCGGTGCCCGGACCGGCGGGCACGGGCGGACCGACGATCACGCCGTCCGCTCCACGCGAGGGCGACTGACATGCGCCGCGTTCCGCTTCCTCTGCTCCGTGTGCGCCGCTTGCGCCCTTTGCGCCGCACTTCGCCTATGCCCGTCGCCAGCGCGCTCGCGTGCGTGGTGTGCACATTCGCGCTGAGCGGCTGCCTGCTCGGACCGAACTACTCGCGCCCGCAGGTCGACGTGCCCGCGACGTATCGCTTCCCCGATAATTACGCGTCGGATGTGGCGAACACCGAATGGTGGAAGCAGTTCGACGATCCCGTGCTGAACGACCTGATCACGGCAGCGCTCGCGAACAACAACGACGTGAAGGTCGCCGCGGCGCGCGTCGACCAGTTCCTCGGGCAGTTCGTCACGACGCGTGCGGCGCTGCTGCCGCAGATCGGCGCGAGCTTCGACGCCGAACGCCAGCGTCTGCCGACGGGTTCGCCGCTGCTCGCGAACGTGAACAACCCCGTGTTCAACACGTACACGGCGGCGCTGTCGGCGTCGTGGGAGATCGACCTGTTCGGCCGCAACCGGAGGCTGACGGAATCCGCGCGCGCGAGCCTGCTTTCGAGCGAGGAAGCGAAGCGCGGCACGATTCTGACGCTGGTGTCATCGGTGGCGTCGTCGTATATCAACCTGCGCAGCCTCGACCGGCAACTGGAGATCGCGAAGGCGACCACAGAAAGCCGCGCCGATTCCGTGCACGTGTTCGAGCTGCGCTTCAAGGGCGGCGAGGTCTCGCAGATGGAGCTCGCGCAGAGCCAGTCCGAATACGAGGACTCGCGCTCGCGGATTCCGCAGATCGAGGCGCAGATCGCGCAGCAGGAGGACGCGCTGTCGGTGCTGCTCGGGCGCAATCCGGGCGATATCCTGCGTGGACGCACGCTCGCCGAACTCGTGGCGCCCGCGGTGCCCGCGGGGCTGCCATCGGATCTGCTCGAACGGCGGCCCGACCTGCGCCAGGCAGAGCAGGACCTGATCGCGGCGAACGCGCAGATCGGCGCGGCCAAGGCGCTGTACTTCCCGCAGATCTCACTGACGGGTCTGTTCGGCACGCAAAGCGGCCAGTTCTCGCAGCTCTTCACGGGGCCGACGCGCGTGTGGTCGTTCGCAGGCGCCGTCACGCAGCCGATCTTCACGGGCGGCGCGATCACGGGCCAGGTGAAGCAGGCCGAGGCGGTGCAGCAGCAGGCGCTGTATTCGTACCGCAAGGCGATCCAGGTCGCGTTCCAGGAAGTCGACGACGCGCTGATCTCGTCGCAGAAGCTGCGTGAGCAGTTCGACGTGCAGGGACGTCAGGTCGATGCGCTCGCCAGTTACGCGCACTTTGCGCGGCTGCGCTACGAGGGCGGGTACACGAGCTATATCGAAGTGCTCGATGCCGAGCGCAGTCTCTTCAATGCGCAGCTGAGCCAGACGCAGACGCAGGCGGGTGTGCTGGTGTCGTATGTGAACCTGTACAAGGCGATGGGCGGCGGCTGGGTCGTCGACGCGGAAGGGCTCACCACGCAAGCGGCACAAGCGGGACAAGTGACACAAGTGGCACGAGCCGGGCAAGCGACACAAGCGACAGAAGCGACACACGCGACACACGCGGCGGCATCGACACAGCCGGCGCATGCGAGCGACGCCGCCCGTCCCGCCGATGCGGCGTCGGCGGACGTCAAATGAGCGACGCAACGTCTTCCGGCTATCTCGGGCACGCGGCTCGGACGGTGCCCGTGATCGCGTGCCACGAATGCGATCTGCTCCAGCGCGAAAGCGACGTCCCGCCCGAAGGCGTGATGCGTTGCTGCCGCTGCCACGCGACGCTCTATCGGCGTCATGCGAACGGTCTCGATCGCACGCTTGCGTATGCGCTCGCGGCCTGCGCGCTATGGATCATCTCGAACGCGTTCCCGATCGTCGGGCTTGCGGTGAACGGCGATCTCGTCGAAACGACGATGTTCGGCGCCGTGCGCGTTCTGTACGAGGACGGCATGTGGCCGCTGTCGGCGCTGATCTTCATCACGACGATGCTGATGCCCGCCTGCCAGGCGCTGGGCCTCGTGTGGCTGATGTTGCCGCTGCGGCTCGGGCGCACGCCGTATCGCGCGGACGCCGTGTTTCGCACGCTGCGCATCGCGCAGGAGTGGGGCATGACGGAGGTGCTGATCCTCGGCCTGCTCGTCGCGCTCGTGAAGCTTGCGCATATCGCGTCGGTGGTGACGGGCCCGGCGTTGTGGTCGTTCGGCGCGCTGATGCTCATGCTCGCGGCCGCCGCGTCTGCGTTCGACGCGCGCGATCTGTGGACGCGTCTCGAAGGGACGCCCGACGCCGGTCCCGGGTTCGACAGCAACACGCCGTTTCCTGCCGCGACGGCAGCGGCCTGCGGCCTGTGCGTATGCCACGACTGCGGCCTGCTCACGCGCGCCGCGCCCACGGAAGACCGCGACGCGCGCGACTACGCGAACGTGCATGCGCCCGTACGTCTGCACGCCCATCCCGGACATTGCCCGCGCTGCGGAGCGCATCTGCACTTGCGCAAGCCCGATAGTCTCGCGCGAACATGGGCGTATCTGATCGCGGCGGTAATTCTTTACATCCCCGCGAACGTGCTGCCCGTGATGGATACGAGCTCGCTGTTCGGCGCGCAGAAGGACACGATCATGAGCGGCGTCGTCTATCTGTGGACGTCCGGTTCGTGGCCGCTTGCCGTGCTGGTCTTCATCGCGAGCATCGCCGTGCCGATGCTGAAGATTCTCGCGATCAGCTTTCTCGCCCTGCTGGCCAACTTCCGCTCGACGTGGCAGCCCGATCAGCGCGCGCGCATCTATCGCATCGTCGAGCTGGTCGGGCGCTGGTCGATGCTCGACATCTACGTAATCGCCGTGCTCACGGCGCTCGTGCAATTCGATGCGCTCGCCACCGTGCGCGCCGGTCCCGCTGCAATTGCGTTCGGCGCGGTCGTCGTGCTGACCATGTTCGCCGCGATGTCGTTCGATCCGCGGCTCATCTGGGATACGAGGGAAACGCAATGAGCAGGCCGCCCGATCTGCCCGACGCTGTCGCGGTGCCGCGCAAGCGATGGCGCATCCAGTGGATCTGGCTCGTGCCCGTCGTTGCGGTGCTGATCGGCATCTGGCTTGCCGTGCAGGCCGTGCTGTCGCAAGGTCCGACCATCACGATCCAGTTCAAGACGGGTGAAGGGCTCGAAGCAGGCAAGACGAAGATCAAGTTCAAGGACGTCGATATCGGCGTGGTAAAGAAGGTCGCGCTTTCGCGGGACTACAAGAACGTGGTCGCCACAGCCGAATTGACGCGCGACGCGACCGACATGCTGGTCGACGATACGCGCTTCTGGGTCGAGCGTCCGCGCATCGCGGGCGGCAACGTGTCGGGCATCAGCACGCTGCTGTCGGGGGCGTTCATCGGCATGGACATCGGCCATGCGAAGCAGGAGCGGCGCGCCTACGTCGGGCTCGAAACGCCGCCCGTGTTCGCGAGCGACGTGCCGGGCCGCGAGTTCGTGCTGCACGCGGAGAACCTTGCGTCGCTCGACGTCGGTTCGCCCGTCTATTTCCGGCGCCTGCGCGTCGGCCAGGTCACGTCGTTCGAACTGGACAAGAACGGAGGCGGCGTGACGTTGCATATCTTCGTCAACGCGCCCTACGACCAATACGTGAAGAGCGATTCGCGCTTCTGGGAGGCGGGCGGCATCGACGTCTCGCTGGGCACGGAAGGCGTGAAGATCAACACGCAATCGCTGGTGTCGATCCTGATCGGCGGGCTCGCATTCGAAACGCCTTCGTCGTCGCTCACTGAGCCCGAAGCGCAGGTGCGCACGTCGTTCACGCTGTTCCCGACGCGCACGGAAGCATTGAAGGTGCAGGACCGCATCGTCGATACGTACGTGCTCGACTTCAAGCAGTCGGTGCGCGGCCTGACGGTGGGCGCGCCCGTCGACTTCAGGGGCATCGTGATCGGCGAAGTATCGGGCATCTACACGCGCTTCGACCCCGTGACGAAGGAGATCAGCATTCCTGTCGAGATCAAGTTCTATCCGGAGCGCTTCACGGCGCGTCATGAGGAGCCATCCGAAGGACGCCTCGTAACCGACCCGAAAGCAGTGGCGGACTACCTCGTGTCGCGCGGCTTCCGCGCGCAACTCAGGACGGGAAGCCTGTTGACGGGCCAGCTGTACATCTCGTTCGATTTCTTCCAGCACGCGCCGCAGGCGAAGATCGACTGGAGCCGCACGCCGCCCGAACTGCCGACCGAGCCCAGCGGGCTGCAATCGCTGCAGGACTCGGTCAACCGGATCGTCGCGCGCATCGACAAGCTGCCGCTCGAGCAGATCGGCAAGAACACGCAGCAGACGTTCGCCAATGCCAGCGCGCTGCTGCAAAGCCTCAATACGCAGGTCGTGCCGCAGGCGAAGAGCGCGCTGTCGGCCGCGCAGACCACGCTCAATACGGCGAACAGCGCGCTTCAGCCCGATTCGGCGTTGCAGCAGGACACGGGCGACGCGATCCGCGAGCTCGCGCGCACGGCGGCATCGTTCCGCGCGCTGTCCGATTATCTGCAGCAGCATCCCGAAGCGCTGCTGCGCGGCAAACCGGGGGACGCAAAGTGAAGCGATCGAAGCTCTCGCGCGGCGCGTGCGTCTGCGTCGCGGCAGCCGCGGTGCTGGCCGCATGCGGTTCGCCGCGCTCGAACTTCTATACGTTGAGCTCCGACGCGACGCTCGAAAGCACGGGCTCGCCGCTGTCCATGTCGGTGGTGGTCGGTCCCGTGACGGTGCCGGAACTCGTCGACCGGCCGCAGCTCGTGACGCGCGTGTCGGGCAACGAGGTGAGGCTCAACGAATACGCGCGCTGGGGCGAGCCGCTCAAAAGCGGCGTCGCCGATGTGATCGCCGCCGACCTGTCGCGGCTGCTCGGCTCGCAGCGTGTGTCGGTGTCGTCGCAGACGGTGGCGGGCACGGAGGCGTGCCGCGTGCGCGTCGATATCGTGCAGTTCGATTCGATGCCGGGCGAGGCCGTCGCGATCGACGCGCTATGGACCGTGCGCCTCGCTGGCCAGACGGCGCTGCTGACCGGCCGCTCGACGGTGCGCGAACAAGTGCAGGGCGCGGACGAGGCGGCGCTCGTGGCGGCGCACAGCCGGGCGCTGGCGTCGGTGAGTCGCGATATCGCGGGGGCGATCCGGCGTTCGCCGCCGGGGTGAGCGCTCGCGTGACGAACGTTGCGAGTGCATGGCGTGGCGTGGGGTTTGGGGTAGGGTTTGGCGCGTAGTGCGGGCCGGCCTCGCGGACAGACTCTGTACAATGGACTGATCGACAACCGGACGCAGGGCCGCAATGCGGGCCGCGTCCAGCGCCGGCAACGCAAGACGGCGCGCCAGCACGATCGCCCGATCGCACAGCCTGCGCGCGCCGCGCGCTGCGTGCCGCCCACGTTTTTCCGACATGGCCATCACCTACAAGACTTCCGAAGACCTCGCGCGTTTGCGCATTTCCGGGCGGCTCGCCGCCGACGTGCTCGCGATGATCGGCGAACACGTGAAGCCCGGCATCTCGACGGGCGAACTCGACGCCATCTGCCACGACTACATCGTCAACACGCAGAAGGCGATTGCCGCGAACGTCGGCTATATGGGCTTTCCGAAGACGATCTGCACGTCGGTCAACTCCGTCGTGTGCCACGGCATTCCTGATCGCAGCGAGCTTCTCAAGGACGGCGACATCATCAACATCGACGTGGCCGTCATCAAGGACGGCTACTTCGGCGACACGAGCCGCATGTACACCGTCGGCGAGCCGAGCGCGCTCGCGAGGCAACTGATCGACACGACCTACGAAGCGATGCTCGCGGGCATCCGCCAGGTGAAGCCGGGCGCGACGCTCGGCGACGTCGGCCATGCGATCCAGAAGGTCGCGCAGCGCGAAGGCTTCTCGATCGTGCGCGACTACTGCGGACACGGCATCGGCAAGGTGTATCACGAGGACCCGCAGGTGCTGCACTACGGCCAGCCGGGGCAGGGCGTGCGCCTGAAGCCGGGCATGGTGTTCACGATCGAGCCGATGGTGAACGCGGGCCGTGCCGGCACGACGGTGATGCGCGACGGCTGGACGGTCGTCACCAAAGACCGTTCGCTGTCCGCGCAATGGGAGCACATGATCGCCATCACCGACGACGGCTACGAACTGCTCACGCCCTGGCCCGACGGCACGGGGCGCTACGAGGCGCCCTGACGCGCGCGCATCGCGCTGTACGGGCCGGCTCGCGTCTTGCATCTGGTGTCTTGCATCTGGCGTCTGGCATCGTTGCGCGCGGAAAGCGCTGAGCGGACGGCCAGCGCGCAGTGCGCTCGACGCAATGCACAAAAACGGGCGTAGGCACGCCGGCCTTGTTGTCGGCTGCCAACCCATGCGCGCTCGCCCGCACTGCGCCGAATTAAAGATTTGACTCTCGCGCCCGTTCGGTTGAAGCTACGCCCTAACGCTTTACCCCGGATGACATAAGGGATTTCAAGGGATTTCCACCGCATGAGTCCTTCACTGACTGTTCGCCGCATCGCAGCCGATCAGGGTGCCGTCTTCCGTGAGCTTCGTACCGCATCACTGCGCGAAGCGCCTTACGCATTCGACGAAACACTGGAAGAAGCGATGCTGGCCGACGCATCCACGTTCGAACAGACGGCCGCGCGGCATGCTGCGTCGACCACGTCCACGTCGTTCATCCTCTACACGGAAGGTCATCCTGCTGGGCTGATCGGCGCCTGCTTCGAAGACGCTGCGCCGCACCGCGCGTTCGTGAGCGAGCTGTGGGTGGCGCCAGCCGTGCGGCATCTGCGCGGTGGCGAGCTTCTCGTCAACACGGCGAGCGACTGGCTCGCGGCAGGCGGCGCGACGGAGATCTACGCGTGGATTGCCGACGAGAACCGCAACGCAATGCGCTTCTACGAGCGGCTCGGCTTCGGCCCGACGGGCGAGCGCGAGCGCATTCCGCGCGCGCCGGACCAGTTTCAGACACTGCTCGTGCGGCATGTGCCGCAACACACGGCACCGGCCGGCGATACCGACGCGCCTGGTTAGCCGCCTCATGCACGACGGCTTTGCGGGGCGCCTGTTCAGCGCGCTCCGGCTGGCTTCATCCCCATCTTCCGCCGCTCGTTCTTGACGCTTTTTGCCGATCTGTCCCGCGCCGATCTGGCGCGCACGCGGCATTTGGCTGTCGCGTGAAGACTTATTGGCAAAAAAGCTCACCGTTCGCCTGGACGCCTGTAAAATACGCAAAATTTTTTGCCGAACGCTATGTCGCCCAGGAAATCGCCATTTTTTGAACTGCGCAGTGGCGCGGTCGACACGCTGCTGTTTGTCGTCAAGACGACCAACCTCGATGAGATGCGTGCCGAACTGACCCGGCGCTTCGAGGCGACGCCCGAATTCTTCGCCAACGATACCGTTGCGATCGACGTGCGCCGTCTCGCCGAGAATGAACGCGTGCCGCTCGCCGACATCGCGAAGCTGCTCGACAGCGTGCGCATGCGGCCGATCGGTGTCGTCGCCGACAGCGTGCAGCACGCGTGGGCGAACGAAGCGGGGCTGCCGCTGCTCGACGCGCGCGATCCGCGCGCAAGCAAAGGCACGGGCGACGCAGCGGGCAATGAAGCAGGCAGGAGCGTAGCGCAAAAGAGCGCTGCGGAAAAAAGCGCAGCTCCCGTGGCCGAAAGCCCGGCGCGCGAGCCGGCGCAGGCGCCGTCAACTGCTGCCGAACCCGTGCGCATCTCGTCGCAGACGATGGTGGTCGACAAGCCGCTGCGCTCGGGTCAGCGCATCTACGCGAAGGGCGATCTCGTCGTGCTCGGCATGGTGAGCAACGGCGCCGAAGTGATTGCGGAAGGCAATATCCATATTTATGCGCCGTTGCGCGGCCGCGCGCTCGCGGGCGTGCACGGCAATCACGACGCACGCATTTTCTGCACGTGTCTCGAACCGGAACTGATCTCGATCGCGGGCATTTACCGGACGACGGAAACCCCGCTGCCCGCCGACGTGTACGGCAAGCCGGTGCAGATCTGGCTCGAAGACGAAAAACTGATGATCGAACCGCTGCGGCTCACCTGACGCGTGGGCCGCGCATGCAGTGCGTGTGTCGCGCGATGGAACTACCGCCGGGCTCAATAGACGAATTGACGAACACAAGGTAAAGGGTAATGGCAAAAATCATTGTGGTGACTTCGGGCAAGGGTGGCGTAGGCAAGACGACGACCAGCGCGAGTTTCGCGTCGGGTCTCGCACTGCGCGGCTCGAAAACGGCGGTGATCGATTTCGACGTCGGCCTGCGCAATCTCGATCTCATCATGGGCTGCGAACGCCGGGTGGTGTACGACCTGATCAACGTGATCCAGGGCGAAGCGAATCTGAACCAGGCGCTGATCAAGGACAAGAAGTGCGAGAACCTCTACATCCTGCCCGCGTCGCAGACGCGCGATAAGGATGCGCTGACGATGGAAGGCGTCGAGAAGGTGATCAACGATCTGATCAAGATGGACTTCCAATACATCGTCTGCGATTCGCCGGCGGGTATCGAATCGGGCGCGCTGCTCGCGATGCACTTCGCCGACGAGGCGCTGATCGTGACGAACCCGGAAGTGTCGTCGGTGCGCGACTCGGATCGCATTCTCGGCATTCTGTCGTCGAAGACGAAGCGCGCGATCGAAGGCAAGGACCCGATCAAGGAGCATCTGCTGATCACGCGCTACAACCCGAAGCGCGTCAGCGAAGGCGAGATGCTGTCGCTCAGCGACATTCAGGAAATCCTGCGCATCGAACTGATCGGCGTGATTCCGGAATCGGAAGCCGTGCTGCACGCGTCGAACCAGGGCCTGCCCGCCGTGCACATGGACGGCACGGATGTCGCGGAATCCTATAAGGACGTCGTGTCGCGTTTCCTCGGCGAGGAGAAGTCGCTTCGCTTTGTCGATTACCAGAAGCCGGGCCTGCTGCAGCGCCTCTTCGGCACCAAGTAAAGGGGGGCGCACCTGATGTCGATTCTTTCGTTTTTGCTGGGCGAGAAGAAGAAATCCGCGTCGGTAGCGAAGGAACGCCTGCAGTTGATCATCGCGCATGAGCGCGTCGGTGGCCGCGCGCCCGCCGATTATCTGCCCGCGTTGCAACGTGAACTCGTCGCCGTGATTTCGAAGTACGTGAAGATCTCGGACGACGATATCCGCGTCAATCTCGAACGCCACGACGATCTCGAAGTGCTCGAGGTCAAGATCGAGATTCCACAGGCCTGATCGGTCCGTAGCTTCAGCTTCGTCTATCGCGTGATGCGCGCCATCGTCATACGGTGGCGCGCATTTTCGTGTCTGCGTTTCGCGCGTCGTCGGCGTGCGGTTCCATCGTGAGTTTCCATCGGGCATTTTCATTGCGCGCTTTCTTCTGCGCTTCTTTCTGCGCTTCTTCTCAAGCTTCCTCGAAATAAACCGTTGCACTTGACGGCATGCCGTAACACGGCTTCTGTCAGCCCCTTCGTCACCTCGCGCATTGAACGGACAACGCCATCATCCGGCGCTGACACATGAGGTGAAAACATGAACCGATCGATTCGTCTGCTCGCCGCTTCCGCTGTGCTCGTGGTGTCTGGCTTGTCCGTCGTCGCGTCCGCATCGGCTGCCGAAGTCGTTGTCGTGGCGCCGGGCGCGCCGCCCGTCGAGCGCTTCGATGCCGTCCCCGCACCGCGTGCGGGCTACGCATGGGACAAGGGTCACTGGCATTGGAGCCACGGCCGTTACGCGTGGGTGCCGGGTCACTGGCAGGTACAGCGCGTCGGGTATCACTGGATGCCTGGCCACTGGGTCGCGCATGGTCCGAACTGGCGCTGGGTCGAGGGCCACTGGGTCTGATCGGCTGAATGACACATCAAGCGGATGCCGATGCCGCGCGTTGATTTCATCGCGTGCGGCACGTCGATGTCCGTTGCCCGAACGCGCCCGAGCGCGCGCTTACGCAACCATCAAGGGAGTCATCACATGAGAAAAAGGACCTTGCTCGCGATCGCCGTGCTGGCGGTCACGTTGGCCGGTTGCGTCGTCGTACCGGCACGTCCTGTCTACTATCACCCGATGGGCGTCGTCGTGTATTGACGTTGTGGGAGGTCGGGCGCGCGTTCCGCATGGGACGGCGCCCGATTTTTTCGCGA
This sequence comes from Paraburkholderia diazotrophica, assembly GCF_900108945.1. GTDB lineage: Bacteria > Pseudomonadota > Gammaproteobacteria > Burkholderiales > Burkholderiaceae > Paraburkholderia > Paraburkholderia diazotrophica. The sequence goes on from NZ_FNYE01000014.1 coordinate 76,536, forward strand.
GCCTGTTGCTGTTGCGCGCGGTGCTATCGGTTGCTAACTACTCGCGTTCATCGTGCGTTTCGGACTCGGAACGCTCCGCAGGCAGTTCAGGCGAAGCGGCGGGTGCCGGCAGCGGTGTCATATAGCGCATCGAAAGCGCTTCGTACAAAGGCGGCGCAAACAGCTTCGCGACGCGGCTCGAAATCAGCGCAGTCGCCATCAGCGAAATCACGAGCGCATGGCCGTTGATCATCTCCATCACGATCACGAACGACGTGATCGGCGACTGCGTCACAGCGGCGAGATAGCCGACCATCGCAAGCGCGATCAGCATCGGCAATTGCATGTCGGTGAACAGCATGTGCAGCACATTGCCGAAGCCTGCGCCGATCGACAGCGACGGCGCGAAAATCCCGCCCGGGATGCCCGGCAGATACGAGCCGACCACCGACACCAGCTTCAACACCGGATAAAACACCGACAGATGCTCGCTGCCGTACAGCAGCCCGCGCGCTTCCGCATAGCCGCTGCCGAAAGTAGTGCCGCCCGAGATCAGTCCGACCAGCGCAATCACGACGCCGCACAACGCGGCGAAGGCGACCGGCCGCTCGGCATGCAACTGGCGCAGCGGCGCGGGGATCCAGCGCGCGGTGTTGAGCAGCAGCCAGCCGAACACGCCGCCTGCAATGCCCGTGACGATGCCCGTGACGACAACGGCCACTGCGAACAGATCGGGGAAGTGCGCGCCGATATCGATCGTGCCGAAGTACGTGTAGTTGCCGTTCAGGCCGAGCGCGACGATACCCGCGATGATGATCGCCGTGATCAGCACGCCGCTCGCGCGCGCCTCGAAGCTGCGCGTGAGCTCCTCGATGGCGAAGACGATTCCGGCAAGCGGCGTGTTGAACGCCGCCGACAGACCCGCCGCCGCGCCTGCCAGCACGAGCTGCCGTTCGATCTGCGCGTTCGAGCGCGGATAGAGGCGGCGCAGGTTGAACATCAGCGCCGCGCCGACCTGCACGGTCGGCCCTTCGCGTCCGATCGTGAAACCGCCGAGAATCGCCAGAAACGAAACGGCGATCTTGCCGAGCAGAATGGGGAACGTCAGCAGCCGCGCGCCGGCTGCGCCCGGGTTCGTGTGCAGCGTCGCGATGACCTGCGGGATGCCGCTGCCCTCCGCGCCGCGAAAGAAGCGCCGCGTGAGCCACACGGATGCGGCCCCGACGGCGGGCGTCAACACTAGCGGCAGCCACCAGTGCTGCTTCTGCAGACCGAGGAAAGCGTTGTAGCCCAGATCGATCAGCCGCGCATAAAAGACGGCCGTCAGGCCGACGGCGATCGCGCCCAGCCAGAAGATGCCGTACTGGCGCCATAGACGCCGTACGCGCCGGCCGATGCTCGAGGACAGCATGGGTGTCCGTGACATGGGAGTCGGGCGAAGGGCAAAGCGCAAATTATAGCGGCGCGAGCAGCGCCGGCGCCGCGAAAGGGCGCGATGTGGGTTCGGGATGGGCTCGACACGGATGCAAAAAGAACAGCGACAACCGCGAGCCCGCACGATGCCTGGCGGGCGCCGGGCGGCGGCTACCGTGTGTCAAGGCCCGTAACCTCCGGTAACGGCAGAGCGCTCCAGCAAGATTTCCTGCTGCGCACATTTCAGGCAAATCTTTTGATCTGGGCTAAAATTGTCGATTGCGATCGCGCAGGCTCAATGGGCAATCAATGAAGCGAATTCTCATCGTCAAAGTCACCTCCATGGGCGACGTGATACAGGCGCAACCCATCGTGTCGGATCTCAAGCGCGCGTTTCCGGGCGTCGAGGTGGACTGGGCCGTCGACGAGTCCTTTGCGGAAATCGTCCGCTGGAACCCCGGCGTCGACCGCGTGCTCTGCGCGCCGCTGCGCCGTTTCAAGAAGGCGCGCCGCTGGGGAGACTTCAAGGCCATCGCACAATCGATCGGCGAATTGCGCGCGCACCGCTACGACTTCGCTCTCGATATTCACGGCGTCTACAAGAGCGCGATCATCTCGTTCCTTTCGCGTTCGCGGCGACGGCTCGGCTACCGGTCGAAAGACCTGGGCGAGCGGGGCGCCGCGTTCGCCTACAACGGCCGCTTCGCGCCGCCGCGCGACAGGAACGCCTGGAACGCCATGCGCGAGACGGTGAGCACGGCGCTCGGCTACCCGCTCGAAGGCCCCGCCGACCACAACCTGCACATTCCCGCACCCGCAAAGCCGCTCGTCGACACGGGCGGCCGGTCGCTCGCGATGCTGTTCCACGCTGCGTCGAAGGACGACAAGAAGTGGCCAGCCGATCACTGGATCGCGATCGCGCGCGATCTCGTGCGGCGCGGCTTTTACGTCGCCGTGCCGTGGGGATCGACTGCCGAGCGGGATGAAGGCCTCGCCATCGTCAACCAGGTGGAAGGCGCGGAACTGCTGCCGCGGCTGAGCGTCACTGAAATCGCGCAGGTGATCGCGGCGTCGGAGTTCGTGATCGGCGTCGACACCGGTTTCGTCCATCTCGCGCACGCGCTCCAGAAGCGCACGGTGATGATCTTCATCGCGACGTCGCGCGAAATCTTCGGCAACAACGTGCCGTTCCGGTCGGTATCGATTGGGGATGGCAACTCGGTGCCGCCCATCGCCGAGGCGCTCGCAGCCATCGATCACGTGCACACGGACCCGATGGCGTTGGACGGACATGGAAAGTCCGTCGCCGCGGCCTGAGGCCTGTTCGCGTGGATCAGGCTGGCCCGCAAAAAAGAAAAGAGGCGCACGCGCAGTTCGCCCAATTTCGGACGCCGTCGCGAAACGCCTCTGAAAAGCCCGCGCCTTAAGCGCGGACCGAGAGGAAACCTGCAGAACAAACCGTTACAACATCCGTAGAGACAACGCGGGCACGGACAAGTTCAACCGGTTCTTGATTTTTTCGGCGGCCTGAGGGGGCCGTTCTATGCCGGTTTCGCGGCTGTTCGTCCGCTGCCGCCGTCCGTTTGCTTCGCGCCCGCCCCGCTCGCCACCGCTTTCTCCCATTACACGGCTGTTAAAACTGTCGCTTTTCATTTGGCGTCGGCGCTCCCTTCGGACCAACGCGCTTGGGCCATTGGTTCAGCCGAGGCATCGATCGCGCTTCGGCATGCTTGCCGAGCCTTTTCGGGCGGTCTTCATGCGGATTGGGTCAGGTCCCGACGCACGGATTGCCGGCTGGATGACGGCACGGCGCGTCGCGAAGCGTTTTCTCCCGTGTAACACAACCCCAGTGGACGCTTACAAATTGCAACGCTCGTCGCTGACGGGTTCGTGTTCAATCGAGGTCATTCGGGGTTCGCTCGAATAACGACACTGACTCAAAGGGAGAAAAACGTGAAACGCTTGATGTTGGCTCTGGTGACGGGCGCGCTGCTGGCTGCATCGCTGAGTGGCTGTATCGTGGTGCCGGAAGGCGGCGGCTATCACCATCATCACGACTACTACTACCGCTGACCGGGTAACAGATGCTGATGACCGCCGCTCAGGCCATCAGCATCTCGAAGGCGAGGACGGCGGCGATGGCCGCCGCGTTCGCCGCAACCGCTTCGACGACAATGCCTTTCCACGTCGCCGGCTTGAAGCGCAGCGCAAGCAGCAGCGAGCCCAGCAGCGCCAATGCGATGATCACGACGACGTCCGCGTTGTGAAGATGTAAGTCCATCGATGCCTCCCTCAAACCGCCTTATTGTCGATTCGAGTATAGGCATGCCAAAAAGGGCGGCGAGAACGGGGGTTTCCCTGTCCGCATTCGCCCGGAGTCGGGTTTTCCGCGCCGGTTTTCGTATCGTCGGCGGCCTTCGGTTTCGAGATCGTTTGAGGCTTCAAACAGAACGAGAACGGCCCCGGCGCAAGTCGCTTGCGCCGGGGCCGTTTGCGTCGTCGGAATAGACGGCGGCGCGAAGGGTTACATCAACCTTGCATCGCGCGTCTCGCGCATGCACAGCACGCCGAGCAGACTCAGCACGGCGGCAGCCGACACATACAGACCAACCCACGACAGGCCGCCCTGCGCGGCGAGCATCTGCGCGATGTACGGCGCAACCGATGCGCCCAGAATTCCGCCGAGGTTATAGGCGACGCCCGCGCCCGTATAACGGACGTTGGTCGGGAACAGTTCGGGCAGCAGCGCGCCCATCGGCGCGAACGTCACGCCCATCAGGAACAGTTCGATGATCAGGAACAGCTGCACGAGCGGCATCGAGCCGCTGCCGAGCAACGGAGCCATCGCGAAGCCCGACAGGATCGCGGCGACGCAGCCGACGATCAGCACCGGCTTGCGGCCGAAGCGGTCGCTTGCCCACGCGGAGAGCGGCGTCGCGAGCGCCATGAACACGACGGCGACGCAAAGCATGCCGAGGAAACTCTGACGCGAGATGTGCAGCGCCGATACGCCGTACGACAGCGAGAACACGGTCGAGATATAGAACAGCGTGTAGCAGACGACCATCGCGAACGCGCCGAGCAGCACGGGCCACAGATGGCGGCCGAGCAGCGTCGCGACCGGGACGCGCACGCGCTCGTGACGTTCGATCGCCGCCTGGAACGCGGGCGTCTCGGCGATTTTCAGGCGCACGTACAGGCCGAGCGCGACCAGCACGGCGCTGACGATGAACGGCACGCGCCAACCCCAGCTGCGAAACTGCTCGTCAGACAGCGACAGCGCGAGACCGAAGAACAGTCCGTTCGACGCTAGAAAGCCGATCGACGGCCCGAGTTGCGGGAACATGCCGAACCAGCCGCGCTTGCCCGCCGGCGCGTTCTCTGTGGCGAGCAGCGCCGCGCCGCCCCATTCGCCCCCTAGGCCGATGCCTTGGCCGAAGCGCAGGATGCACAGCAGGACAGGCGCGAGACTGCCGATCGAATCGTAGCCGGGCACGAAGCCGATCAGCGTCGTCGACAGGCCCATCACGAGCAGCGAGGCGACGAGCGTCGATTTGCGGCCGATGCGGTCGCCGAAGTGCCCGAACAGAAACGAGCCGATCGGCCGTGCGATGAACGCGATGCCGAACGTGACGAACGCCGACAGCGCCTGAGCCGTCGCCGAGCCGTGCGGGAAGAACACGGGGCCGATGACGAGCGCGGCGGCCGTCGCGTACACATAGAAGTCGTAGAACTCGATCGCGGTGCCGATGAAGCTAGCGAAGATCACGCGCGACGCGCTGTTCTGGCGGCCCGCGCCGGACTGCGCGCGGGAGAAAGGCGAGGTGGACATGCAGGGTCTCCAAATGTCGTGACGTTGCCGCGAGGGGCGGGCGGTGCGTCTTTGTGTGTCTGGCGTGAGCGCAGCGAGTGCGCGCGCGATCGTGGAAACAGCGGTGCAAACGGCGGCACTGGCCGCGATGCAAAGCGAGGCTCAAACGGTGATGCAGGCGGTGCAAGCGCGATGCAAGTTCGATTCAGGCCGCGGACACTCGCGACGCGCGACGTTGCAACTGCAACGATTCGACAGCTTGCATCGTGCTGACGGCTTCGAGCGTCGTGGAGAACTCGTGACGTCGAAGCGGTGCACGATGCAAACGGGACGGACGCGGGCGCGGGTGGCGCGGCAACGTGACGGTCGGGCTGCGCGCGAGTCGAGCGGATAGGCTCGTGGCGCGCAGCGATCGCCGGCGAACCCGGCGGGCGTTTAAAAAAATTATAACGACCGCGGGCGGCGCGCAGCAAGGCGCGCGTTCGTAGTGCGGCCGATTGCGGCGCGCTTTTCTGTTAGTCGAGCGTCTGCGCTTGCGGCGATGCGAACGTCCGCAACTGGAATTTGCCGTTGTCGTTGAAGAGCCAGTCTTCGAACAGCTCGACCTGGCCTTTCGCGTTCAGCAGTTTCGCGGGCGGCAGCGGCAACGGCGCCGAGCGTCGCAAGGTGGCGAGCGCGGTGCCCTCCGCTTCATCGTCGCCGTTCGTGCGATACACCGACGATGCCACGATCTGTCCATTGCGATCGACGACGAACGATACGACGACGAGCGAGCGCAGCATCGCCTGCGGATTGCCGCGCAGCACATAAGACGGGTTGCGCTCGACGATGCGTTGCGCGACGGCCGAACGGTACTGATCGAGCGTCGCGCTGTTGATAGCGGCGGGCGGCACGACGGCCGCCGGTCGTTGAGGCGGCGTGAACGTAAAATTGCACGCTGCTGTGCCGAACAGCACAAGAGCGAGTGCCGCCGCTCGCCTGATTGCTCGATGAATGCGGCTGTGAAGCGAGAGGGTGGGCATCGCAATTACTCGCACGCGAGATGTCTCTTCATCGTAGGCGATGCATATGGCGATTCAATGAGCGTTGCTACGGATGTGAGTGGTGGCACGCGATGGGGCGTCTGGGCGCGGATCGCGGTGCTTGCCGTCATGCGCTGACTGCCTCTCCACGCGGGTCGCTCTGAGGGTCTGCGAGCCAGATGCAACGACGGTCGAATGTGGTGCTGCCTTCAACACGCGAGAGAAAGCTTTTGAATGGGCTCCATCGAACGGCACGTAGGCGTGCGGTGCGCTGAAGCATTCATCTCCAAGCTCATCGATATCCAGAACGGTATCGAATGGCACTATGCCTTCAATGTCGAGCCAAGCTTTGTTCTGTTCGGGTAGTTCGTTCCATATTCGCCATGCCTCGGCTCGCTTCACATGCGGAGAATTCACTTCAGGCGTCCAGGGGTCATCGTGCAAGCGAGTGGCGTCATGACAACACAGCATTGCGTCCCAGCTCTTTCCGTCGTCGGACAAAAACGCGAAATGTCGATGAAGCGAGAATTTCAGTCCATCGTGACTGAGACCTACGTACCTGCGCACGTACCACGGAGGCAGCCTTTCGAAGTTGTGGATCTCGGCCGAATAGGGATACTGCAGTGCGTCCGGCGAACGCAGCAATACACTGCCGTGCTCCTTGGGGCCGAGTAGGCGATTCGCTTTGCGCTTCATCGCTAGCTTGGACCGTAGGTCAGCCCGTTGCGAGCGACGCCGAATGGTCAACGAGACTCCAAAGTAGGCGAAGAGCAGGCCATCGTTCTCGGGCCGGAAAAGCCTGTCCTCGACTTCCCCCTTGCCCCAGATATGCCATTCCTGCAAGCCCATCTGAATGCAGCGATCGCGAAAAAGGTCACGCGCCGCTTTGGAGAAGTCGCAAGCCGCCGTGAAGATGATTCCGTGAAGCTTTTCGTTCTCACCCAGCTTGATTTCGTCCAGATATTGAAGCAGCTTTTTCGGGCCGATCGCGCGCTCGCGCTTACATTGGATGAGCCACATGTGATCACTGATGCCCACCACGACCGCCGCTTCGTCATCGTCGGCCTCAGAGGCCAACGAACTGTCAACCTCAATAATTTCATATCCGCCGGCATCGAAACCATCGTCGGAGCCGGATCGGCCCGTCGCCTCTAAACGTCGCCACGTCTTGAAGTTGTAGACGAGTTGGCGAGTCAGTCTTCGAACCGTTTTGGTTCAAGGTCTTCAAAATGCAGCGGAAATGCAGCGGACCAAGTGTTCGCGATGTGACGATCATTCGCTCTCCAATGGTGTGTTCGATGAATGATGATACGTCGCTCGCGCGCCGGCGCCGGCTCCGTCCGCGTCACCTTGACGATCTTTTGCAAACGGGGATCGGCGCTGTGCTAGGTATACCAGTACTGTCCAGTCGCATGGAGGAAGAGTGGGTAACGAAATCAGGCTGGCTGATCGCTCGCTGACATCGCGCCTTCGTCGCGATGTCTTCGTGCGGGACGCTGACAAGCAACGCGCTGCCGACGCCGCGAAGTCGTTCCTGACGGATGCATTTCGCTGGACGCGGGACTATGGGTCTTGCCTATGAGCTACAACAGCCTTCATGTCCCGCTGAATTTTGGAACGTGCCAATGCAAGCTTGTACCCGCCAGGGACTTCTACAGCCTCTCTGGCGGATATGTGGACCACTTCGCCAACTGGGATGCGCGCCGTGAACGGGGGCGCGAAATCGAAGATGACAAGCGCATCTTCGACCGGTATTTCCGTCCCAATTACGATTTCCGGCGAACGATTGCTGCGGATATCGATGCGATCCGATCATTCTTGAGGGAACAGCGGAACGTCGTTTACTGGAACCTGCCAACCGATAACCCGGGTATCGAGCGCGCACTCAAACAGGCCGTCCGCGACGGACTGCTTGTGCCCGTCATCAATCGTGACTGGCGCTCGCTTCCGATGACGTTCCGGCCTACGCCCGCGCCATTGCGATGGCCGTCGACGTCAGGCGGTGGCGAATTCGGCAGCGGTGGCGAATTCGGCAGCGGTGGCGGCACGGTGTGGGCTGCCTTCAGGAATGCGGGACCGGGGCCTTTGGTATGGGATGGTGAACCGGTGCTGAGTGGGCCATACGATCCCTCTACCGTAGAGGCGCAGTTGAAGGCTGCGCGCGCCGCGTTGAGTGCGCGCAGCGTTAACGATGACGGTAGCCTGTCCAGCGTAGTGGAAGCTATGGCCGGATCTGTACTCGGGTGCGATCCAGATACAGACGTTGATGGTGACGGCACACCCGACATGGCTGAGAACTTTGCGGACGACGTCGGTTCGGATGACGACGCATCGACGCCGCTCGGCAATGCGCAGCCCTTCGGCTATGAACCAGATTTGCCGGCCGGCGAATCCTTCGATATTGCCAAGACTCCGAACCAAGGCGAGCCGGGGACCTGGTACACGAATTCCGGTAGCGGTCAGATGCGCATGTATGGCGACGATGGCCAGCCCGTTGTTGATTTCGATTTTGACCATGACCACGGTCAGGGGACTCCTCACGCGCACAATTGGGATGATGGAGTGCGCGGGCCCGGCGTTTCTTTTTCTCCGTTATGAGTTTTACTGGAGCTTATATGGCCACCGATACCTACACAGATGTCCGAAATGTTTCAGAATTTCCGAGCTTTCATGATGCAGAGTTGACCGGAATCGAACACGATCCCGAATTGCGCACGCTTGAGCTTCGTTTCCGACGGGTTGGCGGCGAAGTAGAGGCACTAAGATTTTCTGGCGTGATCCATCAACGCCTGATTGATTTCGCTGGGCAGAATGTCGCGTCGAGGCTCCTGATTTCGCCACGCTACACGTTTTCACTCGCCGAAGTTCGCACCTGGCTCCAATGGATGAATAGCAGGGACGATTCAAAGCGAGCGGCGATCAGTGAGCAGAACGGAGAGAGATGCGTCCGCGATCTGGTAGCAGGCCGTCGTGTGTTGTTCGTTCTAGAGCCATCGTGCGGCGCAGAAATGGCCGTGCTCTGCGAGTCGCTTTCACTGAAGGTATGAACGTGAAGCGGGAGCGTTTCTTTGGCGAGCTTGGCTGCTTCGCCCAGAAATACACGCGCAAAGCGCACGCCGGCCACAATGCGAACGGCCGCCGATATCACAGGAAGGTCGAGAGGGCGATGCGACGAATGTGGCCAGAGAAGTTGTCTGATTTGCTTTCGTCGGCATCGTTCCACGCAGGCATCGCCCACAACTGCAGAGCGGAGATCGTATATCCGGACGGTTTTATCGAGTTGCTGGACTTTGTCTGCCAATGTTGGATCAGGACCCACCAACACGACACGGAGTTGACTTGTTTGATAGTTAAATCGTGCGTCGGAGACGGGGCTCGATGCTAACTGTTTGATTTTGCTGATTTTTTTGAGATTCTGGCGGAGGGTGTGGGATTCGAACCCACGAAGGCCGTAAAGCCTTGCCGGTTTTCAAGACCGGTGCATTCAACCGCTCTGCCAACCCTCCGAGCCCGAAATTGTAACCTGAAACGCTTCGCGCACGGGCAACAAACGATGGAGCCGATCAAGGCTCCTTCAGAAACAGCGCCTGAAGATCGTTGAGGAAGGCCTGCCCGAGCGGCGTCGGCGCGATCTTCTCGTAGTCGCGCGCGATCAGGCCGCGACGCTCCGCTTCCTGCAACGCCGGCTCGATCGATGTCATCGGCAGACCCGTGCGCTCGATGAACCGATGCACGGGAAAGCCCTCCACCAGCCGCAGCGCGTTCAACATGAATTCGAACGGCAGATCGCGCGCGCCGACTTCATGCTCTTCCTGCACGGCGTTGCCCGAACGCGCTTCTTCGATGAACGTCGCCGGATGCTTGAAACGCATCTGCCGCAGGATACGGTTCGGGAACGACAGCTTCGTATGCGCGCCCGCGCCGATGCCGAGATAGTCGCCGAAGCGCCAGTAGTTCAGATTGTGCTTGCTCTGCCGATGCGGCTTCGCATACGCCGACACCTCATAGCGTTCATAACCCGCTTCGCGCGTGCGCTCGTGAATCCAGTCCTGCATGTCGGCGGAAGCGTCGTCGTCGGGCAGCGGCGGCGGGAACTTCGCGAACAGCGTGTTCGGCTCGAGCGTCAGGTGATACAGCGACAGATGCGGCGGCGCGAACGACAGCGCCGTCTCGATGTCCGCCTGGCATTCGGCAAGCGTCTGTTTCGGCAGCGCGAACATCAGATCGAGATTGAAATTGTCGAACGTCTGCGCCGCGACCTCGACGGCATGGCGCGCCTGCGCGGCATCGTGAATGCGGCCGAGCGCCTTCAGATGCGTTTCATTGAAGCTCTGAATGCCGACCGACAGCCGGTTCACGCCGCTCGTGCGAAATTGCGCGAACTTGTCGGCTTCGAACGTGCCGGGATTCGCTTCGAGCGTGATCTCGGCGTCGGCATCGAGCGGCAGGAGCGCGCGCACGTCGGACAGCAGCCGATCGAGTCCTTTCGCCGACATCAGACTTGGCGTCCCGCCGCCGATAAATACGGTATGCACCTGCCGGCCCCACACGAGCGGCAGCGCGTGTTCGAGATCGCTGCGCAGCGCGTCGAGGTAATCGTCCTCGGGGAACGTGCCGCCCTTCGACTCGTGCGAGTTGAAATCGCAGTACGGGCACTTGCGCACGCACCACGGGAAATGCACGTAGAGAGCGAGCGGCGGCAGCGACGTCAGACGGATGCTGCCGGGCGACGTGAACGCCTTGATCACGCCGGGTCCCGTCGTCGATGCGTGGCTCACGCTTCCTCCTTCAGCCGCGCGAACAGTTGCTGCAACGCGATCGCGCGATGGCTGCTTGCGTTCTTCACGGCAGGATCGAGTTCGGCCGCCGTCGCGTTCAGCGCGGGCAGGTAGAAGTGCGGGTCGTAGCCGAAGCCGTTCGCGCCGCGCGGCGCGTCGAGAATCTCGCCGTGCCAGCGGCCTTCGGCGATCAGCGGCTCGGGATCGTCCGCATGGCGCACGAGCGCGAGCACGCAGAAGTAGTACGCGCGACGGTCGTCCACTTCCTTCAGTTGCTCGACGACGCGCGCGTTATTGGCCGCGTCGCTCTTCTCGCCGCCCGCGAGTTGCGCGTAACGCGCCGAATACACGCCCGGCGCGCCGCGCAGCGCGCGCACGCACAAGCCGGAGTCGTCGGCGATCGCGGGCAGGCCCGTCAGCTTCGACGCATGGCGCGCCTTCGCGAGCGCGTTTTCGACGAAGGTCGGATGCGGCTCTTCTGCTTCGGGCACGTTCAGTGCGCCTTGCGGAATCAGCTCGATCCCCGCCTTGCCGAAGAGCGCCGCGAACTCGCGCAGCTTGCCCGCGTTGTTCGACGCGAGGACGATCTTGCGCAGCGCCGGCTGTGTCGAAAGCGCCGCGCTTTCGCGACGGTCATTCATCCTTTATCTCCAGCGCTGCCTTCTGCTTGGCGATCAGCGCCGCGATGCCGCTTTGCGCGAGATCGAGCAGCGCGTTCATTTCGCCGCGCGAGAACGGCACGCCTTCCGCGGTGCCCTGAATCTCGACGAAGCCGCCGTCGCCCGTCATCACGACGTTCATGTCGGTGTCGCACTGCGAGTCTTCGTCGTAGTCCAGATCGAGCACGGGCACGCCGTCGAACACGCCGACGGATACGGCCGCGACATAGTCGGTGATCGGCGACGTTTCGATGCGGCCCGTCGCGAGCAGTTTGGCGACGGCATCGTGCGCGGCGACGAAGGCGCCCGTGATGCTCGCCGTGCGCGTGCCGCCGTCGGCCTGGATCACATCGCAATCGATGTTCAGCGTGCGCGTGCCCAGGCGTTCGAGATCGAACACGGAGCGCAGCGCGCGGCCGATCAGGCGCTGGATTTCCTGCGTGCGTCCCGTCTGCTTGCCGCGCGCGGCTTCGCGGTCGCTGCGCGTGTGCGTCGCGCGCGGCAGCATGCCGTACTCGGCCGTGAGCCATCCCTGGCCGCGATCGCGCAGGAACGCTGGCACGCTTTCGGCGATGCTCGCCGTGCAGATCACCTTGGTGTCGCCGAACTCGACCAGCACGGAGCCTTCCGCGTGCTTCGTATAGTGGCGTGTGATGCGCACGTCGCGCAGCTGATCGGCGGCGCGGCCGCTGGGGCGTTTCGTGATGTCGTTCATCGTCGGAATTGAAGGGAAGAAAGGGCGGAAGGAAACTGCAATTTTACCGCCGATCGGTCCGGCGACGCCCGTGCGCGCCTGTTTCCCTGCCGGCTCGCGGATGGCCATGCGGCCCGATGCGTCGGAGCATGAACGGCGAGCACGAGCGCCGAACAACGTCGATGCATGTGTCATCGCGCTATGGATTTTTGCTCGCGTCGCGGCGCATGCAAAATGCCTGATGGCCGGCTTTACCCGCAGGCGCCGTGCGGCGGGTCGCTGCGTCCGGCCGGCCCGGCAAAAATGGGATAATGCGCGTTCTCCGCCTCGCGTCTCGTACACGCCGGGCGACTCGAATCCCTGGTCGTGCGATGTCGATCGCACATTCGCCGACCGCAATCGCGAGACCTATCATGATCTACAGTATGACTGGCTATGCGAGCGCCACGCGCGAACTCGCAGCGGCATCCGGCAACGGCGGCGTCAGCGTGTCCGTGGAGTTGCGCACGGTGAACTCGCGCTTCCTGGACCTCAATTTCCGGATGCCGGAAGACGTGCGCGTCTGCGAACCGACGCTGCGCGAAATGCTGATGAACAAGCTCTCGCGCGGCAAGGTCGACATCCGCATCAACCTGCAGCGCAGCGAGCAGGCGGCGAACGCGGGCGCGCTCAACCGCGATGCGCTCGCTCAGCTCGCGATGCTGGAACGCGCCGTGCTCGATGCGTTTCCTGACGCCGGACGTCTGCGCACGGGCGAGATCCTGCGCTGGCCGGGCGTGCTCGCCGAAAGCGGCGTGTCGCCGGAAGTGCTGCGCGATGCTGTGCTCGAATGCGGCAAGCAGGCGATCGGCGATCTGATCGACGTACGCGGACGCGAAGGCGCGCAGCTCGCGACGATGCTGCTCAACAACGTCAGCGAGATGGAAGCGATCGTCACGAAGATCACGCCGCTCGTGCCGGAGCTGATCGCGAAGCATCAGCAGAAGATCGTCGAGCGTCTGCAGGAAGCGCTCGGCATCGCCGCGCCGGATTCGGCGGCAACGATCGTGTCGCGCGAAGAGATCGCGGAGCGCATCCGTCAGGAAGTGACGATGTACGGCATTCGCATCGACATCGCGGAAGAACTGTCGCGCCTCACCGCGCATCTGAACGAAACCCGCCACGTCATCCAGAAGGGCGGCAAGGTCGGCAAGCGTCTCGACTTCATGATGCAGGAGCTGAACCGCGAAGCGAACACGCTCGGCTCGAAGGCGGCCGCGAAGGAACTCGCCGATTCGTCGATGACGCTCAAGCTGCTCATCGAGCAGATGCGCGAACAAGTACAAAACCTGGAGTAATACGGGAGTCTCACCAGCATGACCGAAACCAAACGCAATCCATACGCAGGCGTTTATCCCGGCAACCTGTTCATGGTCGTCGCGCCGTCGGGCGCCGGCAAGTCGACGCTCGTCAACGCGCTGCTCGCACGCGACGCGGCGATCCGTCTGTCGATTTCATACACGACGCGTCCGCCGCGCCCGAAGGAGCAGGACGGCGAGCACTATCACTTCACGACCGTCGAAGATTTCCTCGCGCGTCACGACGCGGGCGAGTTTCTCGAAAGCGCGGAAGTGCACGGCAACTACTACGCGACGTCGCGCGTATGGATCGAAGAGCAGATGAAGAGCGGCCATGATGTGCTGCTCGAAATCGACTGGCAGGGCGCGCAGCAGGTGAAGAAGCAGTTCCGCAATGCCGTCGAGATTTTCATCTTGCCGCCTTCGCTCGAAGCGCTCGAAGAGCGCCTCAAAAAGCGTGGCCAGGACGAGCCGAACGTGATTACGCGACGCCTTCTCGCAGCGGGCAGCGAGATGGCGCATGCAGCGGAAGCGGAATACGTCGTGATCAACGAAAACTTCGATCACGCGCTCGCCGAACTGCAGTGCCTCGTCTCGGCGACACGCTCACGCTTCACGTCGCAATACGCGCGCCACACGGAGCTCTTCATGCAGCTCGGCATTCACTTGCCGCACGCCTGATACGGGCGAGCTCTCGAGGACATAAGGTAGAATAACCGACATACAGAGAAGGAATTTTCAACATGGCCCGCATTACCGTCGAAGACTGTCTGAAACAGATCCCGAATCGTTTTGAACTGGCGCTTGCCGCAACCTATCGCGCACGTCAGCTCGCTCAAGGCCACACGCCGAAAATCGAAAGCCGCGACAAGCCCACGGTCCTCGCGCTACGCGAGATTGCGGCTGGCCAGGTCGGCGTCGAAATGCTGAAGAAGGTGCCCGTCTAAGGCGCGCTTCAAGTTTCGATCGTCATGTAACTCAACCCACGCGTGCAGACGGGCACAATCGCAAAACGGAGGCGACCATGAGCACTAACCCCTCGCCATCCGCAACGGAAGTGGAACACGCTGCCCACGAACACGATAGCGAATCGCCATCGTCTGCACGCAAGTACATCGACGCGGTCCTCGAACAATCGTTTCGCCATCTGTTCGGACCGACCGCCACGCCGGAGCAGCCGCGCCGGCATGACGTCGTCTCGATCGCCAAGCTGACGTCCGCGCTGTCCGGCTACCTCAGCCCGGAAGAGATCAAGGAAGTCAAAGCGGCTTTCCACTTCAGCGACGAAGCCCACCTCGGGCAATACCGTCAAAGCGGCGAACCCTACATCACGCACCCTGTGGCTGTCGCGGAGATCTGCGCGGCCTGGAAGCTCGACGCGCAGTCGATCATGGCCGCCCTCCTGCACGACGTGATGGAAGACCAAGGCGTGACCAAGACCGAACTCGCGGAGCGCTTCGGCGCGAAGGTCGCGGAACTGGTTGACGGGTTGTCGAAGCTGGACAAGATGGAGTTCCGCAATCGCGAGGAAGCGCAGGCGGAGAACTTCCGCAAGATGCTGCTCGCGATGGCGCGCGACGTGCGCGTGATTCTCGTGAAGCTCGCGGACCGGCTTCACAACATGCGCACGCTCGGCGCCGTGCCGCCCGAAAAGCGCCGCCGCGTCGCACGCGAGACGCTCGACATCTACGCGCCGATTGCACACCGGCTCGGCCTCAACAACACGTATCGCGAGTTGCAGGACCTGAGCTTCGCGAACTTCAATCCACATCGTTACGCGACGCTCGAAAAGGCTGTGAAGGCGGCGCGCGGCAATCGCCGCGAAGTGGTCGGCAAGATTCTCGAATCGGTGCAGCGCGCGATCTCGGATGCGAAGCTCGACGCCGAAGTGACGGGCCGCGAGAAAACCATCTTCAGCATCTACAAGAAGATGCGCGACAAGCAGCTGTCGTTCTCGCAGGTGCTCGACGTATACGGCTTTCGCGTGGTCGTCGAGAGCGCGCTCGAATGCTATACGTGCCTTGGTGCCTTGCACGCGCTCTACAAGCCGGTGCCGGGCAAGTTCAAGGACTACATCGCGATTCCGAAGGTCAACGGCTACCAGTCGCTGCATACGACACTGGTGGGCCCGTTCGGCGCGCCCATCGAGTTCCAGGTGCGCACGCGCAAGATGCACGAGATCGCGGAGGCGGGCGTCGCCGCACACTGGCTGTACAAGAACGGCGGTGCCGATCTGAATGACGTGCAGAAGCGCGCGCATCAGTGGCTCAAGTCGCTGCTCGACATTCAGAGCGAAGTCGGCGATTCGAGCGAATTCCTCGAGCACGTGAAAATCGATCTGTTCCCGGATGCCGTCTACGTGTTTACGCCGAAGTCGAAGATCATGGCGCTGCCGCGCGGCGCCACGGCGCTCGACTTCGCGTATTCGATCCACAGCGATCTGGGCAATCAGTGCGTCGCGGTGAAGATCAACAACGAACTGCTGCCGCTGCGCACCGAGCTGAAGAGCGGCGATATCGTCGAAGTGATCACCGCGCCGTATTCGAAGCCGAATCCCGCGTGGCTAGGCTTCGTGCGTACGGGCAAGGCGCGTACCGCGATCCGTCACTATCTGAAGACGATGCGCCTGAACGAGTCGGTGCAGCTGGGCGAGCGCCTCGTCGATCAGTCGCTCAAAGGCTACGGGCTGTCGCTCGCCGACGTCACGCCGGAAGTGTGGGACAAACTCGTGCTGTGGACGGGCAACAAGAACCGTCAGGAAATCTTCGCGGATATCGGCCTCGGGCGGCGCGTCGCCGCAGTGATGGCCAAGCGCATCGAAGTGCTGATGAGCGGCCGCGAAGGCCACGAAGCCGACGACGAAAACCCGCGTGCCGAACAGGGCGCGACGCCGAGTGCGCCGCCCGTCGTCATCACGGGCACGGAAGGGATGTCGGTGCAGCTTTCCGCGTGCTGCCGGCCCATTCCCGGCGACGACATCATGGGCTACATCGGCATCGGCCTCGGCATGGCGATCCACACGACGGATTGCCGCGTCGCGCAGCGCATCCACAGGCGCGACCCGGGCCGCTGGATCGACGTCGCGTGGGCGCCGCAGCCTGGGCGTCTGTTCGACGTCGCGATCAAGGTGCTGGTCAAGAATACCAAGGGCGTGTTCGCGCGCGTCGCGGCGGATATCACGTCCGCCGACGCGAACATCGTCCACATTGCGATGGACGAAGACCAGTCGCAAGAATCGACGTTCCTGCGCTTCGTCATTCAGGTCAGCGACCGTGTGCATCTCGCGAACGTGATGCGTCGCGTGCGCACCAATCCCGACGTGATGCGCATCGCGCGCGAACGCCCGAGCGAGGAAGGGCATCGTCATCACGACGGCGGCATGCGGATCGAACGCGAGCGCGCCGATTACTGAAATCGAAGTTGAGCGGCGGGCGCGCCGTTTGCACGACTGCGCGCAAGCCTTGCCTGTTTTCACGGGAACAACGCGATGAACGTAGCTGATCTCTCGGGCCTCGCGCTCGACTACTGGGTCGCACGCAGCCTGCACGACTTCGTGCGCGAAATCCACTTCACCGATAGCGGCCGTGTCGTGTCGATACGCGGCAACGACCGCGGCCGTCCGTGGGATGGACGCTTCACGCCGTCGACGTCTTGGGAAGCGGCGGCCGTCGTGCTCGAACGCGCGCAGCGGCTCGAAGTGCGCGAGCGCACGCGCGAGGGCGCGGCGCATTGCGTCGCCGAGTTCGAGGGCGGGCGCGGGACGGTATCGGCGCATGGTGAATCGCTGCGTAACGCGCTGCTGAGGGCCTTCGTGATCAGCCGGTTCGGTGATACCGTCAACGACGTGCTGCGCCAGCCTCAGGCGCTCTTTGGGATGCGCGCGACGCCGATCGGCGAGCAGGCTTCTCCGTTGGGCATCGAGAACGAACTGCCGAAGCCGGATGGCGAAATCGGAGATATCAAGTCGACGCCGCGTTGATGCGAGGCCTCAGGCGCAGAGTGATCGGGGAAAGAGGCAAAAGCGGCCGCAGAAAGGGGCCGAAGAAAGACAAAGGGCCTTCCGGATGGAAGGCCCTTCATGGGTGGCGCGGCTGGCAGGATTCGAACCCACGACCCCTTGGTTCGTAGCCAAGTACTCTATCCAACTGAGCTACAGCCGCACGCAGAAATGAGATTATAGCAATGTCTCGGAAAAAGGGAAGGGCTAACCCTGAAATTTGTGACAGTAGCCGTATCATGTACCCTTGGTATAGGGATGTCCGCTTGAACGCTGAATCATCATGAACAAGGCCTTTGTTAAAGAATCGACTGACGAGAACGACGACGATCTCGAAGCCTCTCAACCCGACGTGCCTGCGGGCGCGAAGAACTACATCACGCCGGCCGGCTATAGGCGCTTGCGCGATGAACTGCTGCATCTGATCGACGACGAGCGGCCGGAGGTGGTCAAGCTCGTGTCGTGGGCGGCGTCGAATGGCGACCGCTCCGAGAACGGCGACTACATCTATGGCAAGCGGCGGCTGCGCGAAATCGACCGTCGTATCCGCTTTCTGACCAAGCGCATCGATCTGGCCGAGGTCGTGCAAAGCAGCCGGCAGGAAAACACGGATCAGGTGTTTTTCGGCGCGACCGTCGAATACGCGACGGAAGACGGCGAGACGCACACGGTGAAGATCGTCGGTGTTGACGAGGTGAATCTGGACGAGGGGCACGTCAGCTGGATCTCGCCCGTTGCGCGCGCGTTGCTGAAGGCGAAGATCGGCGATCAGGTGACGTTGCATACGCCCGCAGGACCGCAGGCGATCGATGTGCTGGACGTGAGCTATCCGACTCGTGAGGAAGAGGGGGACGCGTAGGCGGCGAAAGTCTCGCTGTGATGGCCGCGACGTCGCCGATGAAGAGCAGCGAGGACCGAAAAACGAGGACCCGCGCGGAAAACGAGGACGAAAAAAAGGCGCCGCAAGCGGCGCCTTTTTCATGCTGCGAGTACTGCTGATGCTTAGAAGCGGTGACGCAGGCCAGCCGTCACAGCGACTTGCTTCTCGTTGGCCGACGCGTTCAGACCGTTGATGTTCGCGTTGACGAGCGAGTTTTCGCTGACTTGCTGGTATTCACCCTGCAGGTAGACGTCGGTACGCTTCGACAGCGCGTAGGCCGTTTGCAGGTTGAACTGGTTCCAGTGCGGGCGCTCGCCGGCGATGCTCGAGCGGGTGTACGTGTACGAACCGGCGATGCTGATAGCCGGCGTCAGAGCGTAGCGTGCATTCGCTTCGAAGTTCTGGAAGTGACCGCTGTTGCCGCCGAAGCGGTTCTGCAGACCCTGGTTGCCCGACGCACCCTGGTTGATGCCTGCCCACTGCGACAGGTTCGTCTGCGAGTACACGAGGCCGACGGTTGCCGGGCCGAACGTGTAGTTCGCGCCTGCGCCCCACGTCTGCTGGCGGCCAGCGAAGAACGTGTTGTCGCCCGTGACTGCGCCGCTGCCATTGAATGCAGCCGCCGCGCCCGTTGCGCCGTTGCTGTTCAGTTGCAGGTAAGCAGCAGCGAGGTTGAAGCCTGCGAAGCTGTACGACGCGCCAGCGCTGTATGCGCGGTTGTTTGCGAAGCCGTCAGCCTGGTTCGAGAAGCCGTACAACGCGCCGAACTTGAAGCCAGCGTAGTTCGCGCTCTGGTACTTGACCGAGTTGTTGACGCGGAACGAGTTGTTCAGGTTGTCGTTGTCGAACGGGTGGGCGAACTGCGTGCCGCCGTATTGCGTGCCCGTCAGCGACAGCGGACCGACGTAGTCGACCATGCTGTCATATTGACGGCCGAGGGTCACAGCGCCGAACTGGTCGCTTGCGAGACCGACGAACGCCTGACGGCCGAACAGACGGCTGCTTTGCTTCAGCGTGCCGTCATTGATGCCAAAGCCGTTTTCCAACGTGAAGATCGCCTTCAGGCCGCCGCCGAGGTCTTCAGCGCCGCGCAGGCCGAAACGGCTGCCGTTCACCGAGCCGCTCGTCATCTGGACGTTGCTGTGACCCTGGTTCGGGCCCGTTGCCTGATTGTTCGTATAGGTGATGCCGGCGTCGATCAAGCCATACAGCGTGACGCTGCTTTGCGCATGCGCAGCCGTTGCAAATACGCCCGTCAGGGCAGCGACCATGAGAGTCTTTTTCATCTTTGTAACTCCGAGAACAGGATGGGTTCTAGTACCCAGGCTTGAAGGAAACTTCACGCGAGCGCTGCGAGAGGCAAAATCGCGTGAACAACGCACGGTGACCGACGTGCGTTCGTTTCCGGGTAGGCAAAGTGTAGAGACGTGGCTCGCCAGATGGCCGTTCCGAATTTCGCAATAAAGTATTACGCGGTAGGAAATTATCGAGCGGAAGCGTGAAAGCCTTATTCGGAAAGGCTTTCCGGCTGATTGAGTCGTGCCAGCGGAGGGTGTCAACCTTTACGCGTTGTTCAATTACGACACGAAATGATGTGCGAAAACAACGCGAAAATGGCGGAATTCAGATTGTTGTCAGCATTGAAATAGTAGTTTGCGAGATGCGCATCTATTCAAATTCCCGTCCGGCGCTATACTAAAAGTTCTGCTTTTCGAAGCAGACTTTTTCGTTGACGAAAAAGATCTCCAAACCTTTGTCGGCGCGACTTTCTCCAAGTCGCGCTTTTTTTACCCGCTCCTACCGCGCATCGATTTAATGATGCTTTCCATCCGGAACGACAGGAGCAAATTCAAGTCCCGGCGTCAGACTCCAATCCTCGATCACGTAGTGACGTGCGTCCATTGGGGATGACAGCAGGTTCTGCCAGTGATCGCCGTGCCACATCGGATCGAACTCCAGCGCGGATGTGCGCTGCGCAGCGCCATCAGCGCGCGATGCGTCTTTCGGAGAGCGGAACAGTTGGGCGGCGATGCGGAGGAGGGTATCGAACAGCATGGCATTTCTCCAATTGCAAACTGCTGGCTAGAATCTTGCGACTCACGTGTTACCTTAACAACCCGTGGAAACACTTACGAAAGACACGATTTGTTACATCGCGGAAAGATTTGCTTGCCTGTCTTTGTTATAGCAGACGGAAACCGGCAATAGAGACCGATTTTATTCCGCGGACTTAAAGAAGTTCCGGTGCTATGCGCACCATTACTATCGCTTTGACGAACGTACAAACGCCAATTTGAAACCGCTTGACGCCTCCATCCGGTTCCCCGTATAAATGCCATGCTGAATTTTCGATAGCGGGACGCTGATCTGTGCTTCACGCATATATTTCCGTTTTTTGAAATTCGTTAATCGTAATCAGCATTAAAGGGCATTGCCTGTTTAGTCAAATATCGAGGAAAGTGGAATATGGAAACCGGTATCGTCAAATGGTTTAACGATGCTAAAGGCTTTGGCTTCATCACCTCCGACTCGGGGGGCGAGGATCTATTCGCGCACTTCTCGGAGATCCGTGCGGAAGGCTTCAAATCGCTGAAGGAGAACCAGCGCGTGTCGTTCGATATCAAGACCGGCCCGAAGGGCAAGCAGGCTGCCAACATCCAGCCGCTCTGATCTTCATCGAATCTCCGCTGTCAGATAACCCCTCGCCTTGCGAGGGTTTTTCATTTGTCGCGCAATCAGCGTTAATGCGGCGTCCGAATCCACGCCGCTTCGGCGGACAGAATTCGTAAGCGTTTCCTATCACGTGCAGATCATCCGTATTAACGCCGGAAACTAGGCGTAATCCCTGATTGATGATTTATTTATGACAGGGAAGTCGAATAAATATAATCCGGCGGACAGTAAAAGGGCGAGCGCAATTCCGATGACCTGAGAATCCCGTGCGCAAGCAATGCCGTCGATAGGGCATACTTGTACCAATTCCCGCATTGCACAAGTTTTCCCATGTCCGTACCATTTCTGCCTGATCCGGCCCTCGATGTGCCGATCGCCTTCGTCGACCTCGAAACTACGGGCGGCTCCACAGGCACTCATCGGATCACGGAAATCGGCATCGTCGAATTGGGGCCGGGGGGCGCGTCCAGCTGGACCACCCTCGTCGATCCCGGCCAGCCGATTCCCCCATTCATCCAGCAGTTGACGGGCATCACCGACGACATGGTGCGCGGCGCGCCCACGTTCGAATCGATTGCAGCCGATCTGTTCGCGCGGCTCGATGGCAGGCTCTTCATCGCGCACAACGCCAGTTTCGATCGCGGATTCCTGCGCAATGAGTTCCAGCGCGCGGGCTATGCGTTCAATCCGGACGTGCTGTGCACGGTGCGCCTGTCGCGCGCGCTGTTTCCGGCGGAAAAGCGCCACGGACTCGATGCGCTTGTCGAGCGGCACGCGCTCGTACCATTGGATCGACACCGCGCGCTTGCCGATGCCGATCTGCTCTGGCAATTCTGGCAGCGTCTGCACGGCCTGGTCCCTGTTGACGTGCTGCGCGCGCAGATCGACAAGACGATGCGTCGTTACCAGCTGGCGGGCGATATCACCGAAGATCTCCTCGATACCGCGCCGGCTGGCTGCGGCGTGTATGCGTTTTATGGAGAGAACGACGCGCCGCTGTACGTCGGCCGAAGCGTGCGCGTGCGGCAGCGTCTGCGCGCGCATCTGACGGGCGAGCGCCGTTCGTCGAAAGAGATCAGGCTTGCGCAGCAGGTGCGGCGGGTCGAGTGGCGCGCGACAGGCGGCGAGATCGGCGCGCTGCTAGCGGAAGCGCAGTGGATCGCGACGCTGCGCCCGCCGCTCAACCGTGTGCCGCGCGTGAGTCGCGCCGATCCCGTCGATGCGCCCTGGCCATACGACGGCGCGATTGCGTTCGAGGAGCGCGATGCGTCGGAAGGCGCGCGCGTCTTTCATGTCGTCGACGGCTGGCGCTATCTCGGACACGCGCCGTCGCTGGCCGAAGCTGCGGCGCTGCTTGCTGCTGGCACGCGTGGCGCGTTCGAGTTGCCCACGTGGCGCATCCTCCAGACGCACCTCGCGCGCGGATTGCGCGTGCTGCCGCTGTCCCGCGCGCCGGGCGAGGCCGACAACAACGCCGCTGCCGTGGCCGCGCCAGCGACGGCAGCCATCGACGCGGCCTAGCCCGTCGCCCCGACGCCCCCCGCTTCGCACACATGCCCGAGCGCTCGCGTGAGCGCGGCATTGCGCGTGTTGTCGTAGCGGGTGAGCGATTTCCAGTTATCGATGCCGCGCGCGACGCGTGTCGGGCAATCGTCCTGCGCGCGCAGCGTCTGCATGCGCACGAGCGCAGCGATCAACGATTGAGTCAGCTTGTCCAGTTGCGGCCGCAGGCTGGTTGCGAGATCGGGCGCCGCGCCTTCGGGCGGCCGGGTTGCACGCCACGAATCGAACAGCGCGTTCTGCACGTCCTTGCTCGCGTCGATCTGATCCTGGAAGAACGCGCGCGCGAAAGCCGGATCGACGTCCGCCTTCGTCGCGCGCTTCTCGACGTCGGCGAGGAGCGCCTGTTCGCGCGGCGTATCGGTGATCGGCTGATGATGTGCCCACTTATAGCGTGCAACAGGCTCGGCCAGCGACAGACGTTGCGAGACGAGCGCGATCAGATTGGTGAGCGCGGTGTCGTCGCCATCGGCGCGCGCCGGCGTTGGCGCGAAGGCGAGGGCGAAGGAGAGCGCGATCGCGCCAGGCGCGCTGAGGTAGAGCGAACGGATCATTAATCTTGAGACAGCCGGAAGCTGCGCAGGAAGAAAAACACGGAAGAATAGACGAAGCGCACAGCATGCGTCGCGCATGCATACATCGACGGCCGCGACGCAGCCGCGAAGACGTAGGGATAAGTCAGCGAATACGGACGAGCGCGCGTGCGTCACGTTGACGCGCGATTAGCCGGCGCTCAGATGGAGAAGGAAATCCGCGCTGCGGCACGACAGACATAAACGCAGAACGCGCACAGATTCCGCGCCTCGCTATGCGAAGCGCACGGACGTACATCGACATTGCACGCATCTGTCCGATGCGCGAGCCCCGATGCTGCAATGCACACATCAACCGTTACTTCGGGTCGCACGACTTGCGTTGTTCGTCGAAGAACGCGCGAACGTGCTCGGGCAGTTCCGCGCTCAGAAATTCGACGCCTGCCGGTTCCGGATCCGGGCTCGAGACCTTGTCGGGGGTCGGAATCTTCGGCGGTTTGGTGTCCATGATGTTTTCTCCTTTACGAAAACATTATCTTCCCTGGCATGCACGTCGGACCAGCGCTGCCGCACACAGCCGACGTTTTGGCGCGCCCCCTGTTGCTTTAACGGCACAGGGTCCCAGGCATTGAAGCGCCTTGTTTAAAATTTAACGATTGCCTTATTGCAGTACGTCTAAACACTGTCCTTCGGCCGCTGCTATACTGCGCGCTCACTTTTTCAGGTAGCGATGGCACGCCCGACACGCTGGATCAGTCTCGTATGGCTGGCGCTGGTACTCAACGTACTGTCGCCCGTCATCGGCTATGCGCGTGCTCCCGGCTCGCAAGGCCCGCTCTCCATCGAGCTCTGTCATGCGGCCGGTGCGAAGAACGTCGTCATCGATCTCGGCGATTCGCACGACAGCACGCCGAAGCCGCACCTCGTTGTTCCCCACTGCGTCTACTGTCCCGGCTTCGCTGCGAACTTCGCACTTGGCGCCAGTGTCCCGTTCGTTCCGCCTCCCGTCCGTGCGCTTGCTTACGCGCGCGCCGTTGAGCCTGAGGTTGTCTTTGTGCGCCGCAGCGTACGCGTCGCACAACCCCGCGCCCCTCCCGTCACGTCGATCTGAAGCCCTTTCAGCCCGTTCGTTCGCCTGCGTCTGACGTCGCCATGACATAGCGGGCGGCGAGCCGCCGTGCGTGCCTTTACTCCAGGTTTCCCGCTTGCCGCATCAGCGATGCGGCAAGCAGCGTGGGCATGGGCATCTGCGTCGGCAGGGCGTCTTCGATCACGTTTTCAGGACTCTTCATGCGCATCGCTTACGCTGCGCTGTCCGCACGCACGCCGCTTTCGGTGGCTTGCGCGGCAGTGTTCGCCATTCAATCTGCATGGGCCGATCAAAGTACGACCGATCGTGCCACCCCGGATACTTCGGTCTCCCATTCTTCTGTAACGAGCGATTCCACCCATTCGTTGACGGAACCCGCCGGCACGCTGCAAGCCGTCAAGGTCACGGCCGCGCGAGCCGCGCCCGCGTTTGCGCCTGATACGCCGGGCATCGTCGAAACCGTCACGCGCGAGCAGATCGACGCGCGCAACATCGTCAATACGGAAGACGCGCTCAAGTACGCGCCGAACGTCATGGTGCGCAAGCGCTTTACGGGCGACCGGAACTCGGTGTTCGCGGGCCGCGACTTCAACGAGCTGCAGAGCGCGCGCGGCCTCGTCTATGCCGACGGGTTGCTGCTGTCGAATCTGCTCGGTTCGAGCTATGCCTACCCGCCGCGCTGGTCGCTGATCGCGCCCGACGACCTCGCCGAGGTCGAGGTGCTGTACGGGCCGTTCTCGGCGCTCTATCCGGGCAACTCGATCGGCTCGACGGTACAGATCACGACGCGCAAGCCCGAGAAGCTCGAAGCGTCGCTGGACACGCAGCTTTTCACGCAGCATTACGATGACCCGTATGGCTTCACGAAAAGCTTCGGCGGCAATCACGAATCGGCGCATATCGCCGATCGCATCGGCCGCTTCTGGTACTCGCTGACGCTCGACCGTCTCGAGAACAACAGCCAGCCGCTCCAGTACGCGAGCCCGGGCAGCACGCACAACGCGAAGCTCGGCGCACCCGTCGCGGTGACAGGCGCGGCAACGGATACCGGCCCGAACGGCCAGCCCCGCGTGATCGTCGGTCCGCAGACGATGGAGCGCACGGAGCAGGTCGGCGAATCCGTACGCATGGGCTACGGGCTGACCGACCACGTCGACGCGACGCTCACGCTCGGCCACTGGGAAAACCACTACAAGGACCGCGCGCAAACCTTCCTGATGGACGCCGCCGGCAACCCCGTCTATGCGGGCAACGTGACGATCGGCGGGAAGAATTACACGATCGCGCCGACGGCGTTTTCGCCCGCCAACGGCGATCAGGAGAACTGGCTCTACGCGTTCGGCGTGAACGCGCGGCTCGATTCGGGCTGGAAGCTGTCGGGCATCGTATCGGCGTACGACGTGTCGCGCGACGTGCTGCGCTCGTCGACGACAGCGCCGCCCGCTGCCTATGGCGGCGGCCCCGGCACGATCTTCTTCGGCGACGGCACCGGCTGGCGGACCCTCGATCTGAAAGCGGAATCGCCGTCGTACGCGGGCCACGCGCTGGCTGTCGGCTATCACTTCGACAACTACTTCCTGCGCAATGAGACCTTCAACACATCCGACTGGCTGAACGGTTCTCCATCGACGCTCGCCAGCACGTTTCGCGGCGACACGCGCACCCAGGCGCTCTATGGGCAGGACGCGTGGCGTTTCGCGCCCGGCTGGCTCGCAACGCTCGGCCTGCGCTACGAGCGCTGGGACGCATACGACGGCGCGCTCGGCAACGGCGCGTCGACGTTCGGGTACGCGAACCGCAGCGCGAACGCGCTGTCGCCGAAAGCGTCGGTGCAATGGCAGGCCACGCAAGACTGGCTGTTCCGCCTGTCGTTTGCGACGGGCACGCGCTTTCCGACCGTCGGCGAGCTGTTCCAGGGCACGATCTCGAACAATGCGATCGTCAACAACAATCCGGGCTTGCGACCTGAGAAGGCGATCGACTGGGACTTCACGGCGGAGCGCGACGTCGGCGTGGGTGTCGTACGGGCGAGCGTGTTCCAGAGCGACCTGCGCGATTCGATCTACAGCCAGACGACGGTCAACGGCGCATCGACGGTCACGAACATCTCGAACGTCGATCGCGTGCGCGCGCGTGGCGTCGAGCTGGCGTTCTCGGGGCAGAACGTGTTGCTGCACGGGCTCGATCTCGACGCGAACGTTTCGGCGACCAACGCGCGCATTCTGGCCGACTCGGCGAATCCGTCGTATCTGGGCAAGCGCTTTCCGCGCATTCCCGTGATGCGCGCGAATCTGCTCGCCAACTACCACTTCAACCCGCAATGGCAGGGCAGCGTCGGGATACGTTATTCGGGCCGCCAGTACAACACGCTCGACAACAGCGACATCAATCCCGACGTCTATGGCGGCACCAGTTCGTTTTTGGTCGTCGATCTGAAGGCGCGTTACCAGATGGGCAAGCACTGGCTCGCGTCGATCGGCATCGACAACCTGACGGACCGCCGCTACTACGTCTTTCACCCGTATCCGGGCCGCACGTTCTACGGAGAACTCAAATGGTCGCTTTAAGAAAATGGCCGGCGGCGCTGGCCGCCGGCTTCTCGCTGATGCTAACGATGCAGCCGTCGATCGCGCATGACGCTTCGAACGATCCGCACGCGGGGCATGCGAAGCAGATGGACATGGCGGACATGAAGGGCATGAGCGGCACGGGATCGGGCGCAGGCGCGAAAGCCGCGAGCGCAGCCAAAGCGCCGCTCGCAACGGGGGCCGCGTTCGATGCTCAGCATCGCCTGTGGGTGGCGTGGGTCGAGGGGCAACATGTCGTCGTCGCGCATTCGAGCCGCGCCGATAAAGACGCCGATAAAGCGGGTCCCGCGCTGTCGCCGCCCGTCGTTGTGAACGCGATGCCAGAGCCGATCTATACGAGCGCCGAGAACCGTCCGAAGATCGCGGCGAGTCCGGACGCGAAGACGATCTACGTCACGTGGTCGATGCCGCTCGACGCGCCGTACACGGGCATGGTGCGCTTCTCGCGCTCGATCGACGGCGGCGCGACGTGGAGCGTGCCCGCCACCGTCCACGGCGACCGGCAGCCGATCACGCATCGCTTCGATTCGATGATCGTCGACGGACAGGGGCGTATTTTCGTCGCGTGGATCGACAAGCGCGATCTGACGGCGGCGAAGAAAGCGGGCAGGTTCTATGACGGCGCGGCCGTCTACTACGCGGTATCGACGGACGGTGGGCAGTCGTTCCAGCCCGAGCGCAAGGTCGCCGACCACACGTGCGAGTGCTGCCGGATCGCACTGGCGCTCGACAACGAAGGCCGCGTACAGGCGATGTGGCGCAACGTGTTCGACGGCCAGATCCGCGATCACGCGCTCGCCGTGCTGCCCGCCGATTCGCGCGAAGCCGTCGTGCCGGTTCGCGCGACATTTTCCGGCTGGCATATGGAAGTGTGCCCCGAGCACGGCCCGGCGCTCGCGATCACGCCGGACGGCGTGCGGCACATGGCGTGGTTCAGCGTCGTCAACGGACGCGCCGACGTCTACTACTCGCGGCTCGACGCGAACGGCAAGCCGATCGGCGAGCCGTGGGCGTTCGGCGACACGGGCAAGCCAGACGATCAGGCGTCGCACGCGGCGCTGATTGCGCAAGGCAAGACGCTGTGGCTCGCGTGGAAGGACTTCGACGGCGACACGATGCGTCTGATGCTGCGCCGTTCCGACGACGAAGGCGCGCACTGGAGCGCGCCGCGCATGCTCGCGCAGACGGCGGGCGGCAGCGACAATCCGCAGTTGCTGGAAAACGCGGGGCGCGTCTATCTGTCGTGGCGCACGCAGAACGACGGCTACATGCTCGTGCCGGCCGGGGAGGGCAATCAATGAAACGAATGTGGATGGCGCTCGCCAGCGCCCTGATTGCTGTCGGCGCGCACGCGGGCGAGCTTGAGCCGCTGCGTGCAGCGGATGTGAACGCGCTTTTCGCTGCGTCGCGAGGCAAGCCGCAGATCGTCGAAATCTGGTCGCTCGATTGCAGCTACTGCCGCGAGAACACCGCTCGGATCGTCGAATGGCAGAAGAAGCATCGCGATGTGCGGCTGACGATGATCGCAATGGACCCCATCGACGACAACACCACTGCGTTATCGCAAGTACTCGCGTCGCTGCCGTTGCCGCCGCAGACCGCGCTCTACGCGAACGCCGAGGCGATCCCCGACAAGCTGCGTCGCGCGCTCGATCCCAACTGGCACGGCGAGATGCCGCGCACGCTGCTGATCGACGCGCACGGCACACGGCAGGCGACGAGCGGGCTGTTGCAGCCTGCCGTGCTCGACACCTGGCATCGGTAATCGGTAGAGCGCGGAGAGCCAGGTTTCAGCGCGGCACGTTTTGCGCGCGCGAGCGGCGGCGCGTATGTCCCGCGCGTGCGGACATCGCCTCGTTCACCGCGTCGCGCATGCACTGCGCAACCAGTTCCGACGCATTCGTGCGCGAGGCGCGCGCCGGCCGCGCAATCACGAGCGGCTGGCGTATGGTCTCTTCGCGAATGGGCCGCTCGATGGCGCCCGTCGATGACGAAACCGGTTCGCTCTGCGTGATCAGCAGCGACACGCCGAGCCCATGCGCGACCATGCTGCGCACGAGTTCGAGCGATGTCGCCCGATAGCGCACCTCGGGCGCGAGCCCGCATTGCCAGAACGGCGCCATCAGAAATTCGCGGCTGTGCGGCAGATCGATGAGGATCAGCGGCTCTTTCGCGAGCTCGTGCAGCGAAAGCTTGCCCGCCTTCTTCGCGAGCTTCGACGCGGCGGGCACGAGCGCGTAGGGCTTCAGTTCCGCGAGACACTCGCGCTCGATATCGGCGGGCAGCCCGACGTCGTACATCAGCGCAAGTTCGATGTGGCTGCTGCGCAATCCTTCTTCGAGCTGCACGAGGTCGCCTTCGACGAACCGTATCGACAGGTCCGGAAAGCGCGTGCGCGCAATGCGCAGCAGCGCGGGCAGATAGACGGGTGCAATCGTGCTGAACACGCCGATCTGCACTTCCCCCGATGCCGCGTCGCCGCTGTCGTCGGCTTCGAACGATGCGGCGGCGTTCAGCAGTTGACGCGCTTCCGCGAGCTTGCGCACGCCGAAGCGCGTCAGCGTCATCTTCGCGCCCGTTTCGCGCGTGAACAGCGTGTCGTCGAACAGCGATTCGAGTTCGCGTATCGCGACGGAAATGGATGGCTGCGAGACGTTCAGCTGTTTCGCCGCGGCTGTCGTGCTGCCTGTTTCCGCCGTCGCCGTGAAATAGCGCAGAAGCCGCAACGAGACACGCATCGGAAAATCCTATAGGTGCTAGTTCAATTCGATATTTTACTTGATAGCCTGTGCGAGCCGAGAATCGACGCATCGAACCTCTGGTGAAAGGAGCCGTCGATGTTCCGTTCGAATCTGCCGCTCGGAGGGCTGCGCGTGATCGATTTCTCACGCGTGCTCGCTGGCCCCTATTGCACGGCGCTGCTCGGCGATCTGGGCGCCGATGTGATCAAGATCGAGCCGCCCGCGGGCGACGACTATCGCGCTGTCGGCCCCTTCACCGAGGACGGCGAGAGCGGTCTGTTCGCCGCGATGAACCGCAACAAGGGAAGCATCGTGCTCGATCTGAAGACGGATGCGGGACGTGAACTTGCGCGCGCGTTGTGCGCCCAGGCCGATGTCGTCGTCGAGAACTTCAGGCCGGGCGTAGCGGACAAGCTCGGCATCGGTTATGCCGCGTTGAGCGATATCAATCCGTCGCTCGTGTATGCAAGCGTGTCGGGCTTCGGTCAAACGGGACCCGAATCGCATCGCCCCGCATACGACATCATCCTGCAAGCGATGTGCGGACTCATGGATGCAACGGGCTCGCCCGACGGGCCGCCGACGATGATCGGCGAATCGGTATCGGACGTCGTCAGCGGTCTCTTCGCGTCGTGGGGCGTGCTCGCGGCACTGCTCGCGCGCGAGCGGAACGGCAAAGGCACGCACGTCGACGTGTCGATGTTCGATGCGACGCTCGGCATGAGCGCGACGCTCGTCGCGCGTTATGCCGCAACGGGAATCGCACCGCGCCGGGTCGGCAATCGTCATCCGTCGTCGGCGCCGTTCGGTGTCTACCGTGCGGCGGACGGCTTCTATGTCGTCGCGGTGTTGAACAACCGCTTGTTCGACGCCTTCGCGCATGCCATCGACGCGCCGCATCTCGCGAGCGATCCGCGCTTCGCCAGCGATGCGTCGCGCTGCATTCACGAAGCCGATCTGCGCGCGACGATCGAAGCGTGGTCGGCGTCGCGCACTGTAGACGAAGTCAATCGCGCGCTCGGTGACGCGGGCATTCCCGTCGCGCCGATCCGCAATCTGCAGGAGGCGCTGGAAAGCGATCACGCGGCCCATCGCGCGCTGTTGACGCAAGTGCAGCGCGAAGGCAAACACGCGGTGCGCCTGCCTTCGCAGCCGGTGAAATTTTCCGCGTACGGGGTCAATCGCGTGTCGCCCGCGCCGGCACTTGGCGAGCATGCCGAAGCGCTGTTGCAGCAACTCGGCTACGACGCCGAGGACATCGCTTCGTTGCGCGAGCGCGGCGCGTTTGGCGCAGATGCATCGAAAGAGCCGAGCGCATTTCGCAACGAGGAGCGTAACCATGCATAAGCGCCTCGGTATCGACGATAGCGATCTGGAGATCGCCGATGCGATCTCGCGTTTCGCACAAGGCGAACTTGCGCCGCGTGCCGCGCAAGTCGATCGCGACGAGCTGTCGACTACGCGCTATGTCGCGCAACTCGCCGAACTCGGCGTGATGGGTATGAATCTGCCCGAACGTTGGGGCGGCGTGGATGCATCTGCGGTCGCGATCGTGCTGTCGCTCGTGGAGATCGCAAAGGCATGCGCATCGACGTCGTCGATGATCGGCGCGCACTATCTCGCGACTGACTCGATCCTGATCAGCGGCGACGATGCCTTGCGCGAGCGCTATCTGCCCGACGCGGCTTCGGGCCGCAAGCTCGGCGCATTCGCGTTGACGGAGCCGCGCGCCGGCTCGAATCCCGCCGACATGGCCACGCGCGCAATACGCGAGGGCGACGGCTATCGGATCACGGGCGTCAAGCACTTTATCTCGAACGCGGACGCCGCAGGCTTTATCGTCGTGTATGCGAAGACGGATGCCGACGCGGGCACGCGTGGCATCAGCGCATTCGTGGTCGATCGGGAAACGCCGGGCGTCGACGTTGCGCCTGCAGAAAAACTGATGGGCATACGCGGTGCACCGGCACATGAAGTGGCGCTCGATTGCCATGTGCCTGCTGCGAATCGACTGGGCGCAGAGGGCAGCGGCTTTCGGACGGCGATGAAAGTGCTCGACAACAGCCGGCTCGATGTCGCTGCAACGAGCATCGGTATTGCAGAGGCGGCGCTGGCGCTTGCCGTCGAATGGCTGAAGACGCGGCACGTCGGCGGTGAGCCTTTATCACACAAGCAAGGCTTGCAATGGACGATCGCCGATATGAAGACGCGTCTCGAAGCCGCATGGCTGCTGACGTTGCAGGCGGCGGCAAAGCGCAGGGCGGGCGAGCCGTTCACGCAGCATGCGTCGATGGCGAAGCTCTACGCATCCGAGATGGCCGCGTTCGTCACCGACGCCGCGTTGCAATTGCATGGCGGCTATGGCTTCACGCGCGAGATGCCGCTGGAGCGGCTCGTGCGCGATGCACGCATTCTGCGCATCTACGAGGGCTCGTCGGAGATACAGCGAACGGTGATTGCACGTTCGGTTTTGACGTGAATGATTCGATGCACTGATTTAATTTGCTTAAACGCAATAGAACTGAACGCGCCTTGTGTTGCGCGAATAATTGTCTATCCTGATTTGAAATGCGCGCATCGCGAAGCAGAGATCCGATGGCCATGCGTTGCTCTAAACATCGGCTGGAGCGCGGGATAATTTCTAACTCGTCAATCATCCATGTGCCGCACGCGTTTGCCGCTTCATCTGTTGTGGCGCGCGGTTTCCTCGGCGCTCAGTTTCGTCTGCGCGCTGCGCTATGACGTCGCGTTTGCCGCATGCGATACCACGGCACCGGCGTCGGGCGAAACCGCGACGTGTAGCTCCGCGTCTCCGAACCCTTCGACGACGCCGGTCGTGGCTTTGCCCGGCAGTGTCAACGTAACGGTGAACGTGCAGGCTGGCGCCGAACTCGACGTCAGCACGGGCAATGCTGTGCTTGTCCGCGATGCGAGCACGGTCACGAATCTCGGCACGCTGAACGTACTGGCCAACGACTTCGATGGCATCTCTGCTCAGGGCACGGGTGCAGGGCGCAATGTGCTCATCAATCGCGGCATGATCTCGACGATTAGCCCGCTATCGGAAGGCATGTTCAACAGCGCAGCCGCCGTGACGATGCTGAACGACACGACGGGCGTCATCCGTACGGGTGGCAACAACGCCGTCGGCATGCACGACTTTCTGAGCCCTGGCGGCGGGACGCTGACCAACAACGGACAGGTATCGACGGCAGGCGACGGCTCATACGGGATGGCCGCGCTCACGCACGACGACACGCTGACCAACAACGGCACGATCGCGACGAGTGGCCCGAACGCGCACGGCATCTTCGCGAACGGCGGCGCGGTGGGTTCGCCCGGCAACAACACGATCACGAACAGCGGCACGATCGCGGTATCCGGCGCGAATGCGCACGGTATTGTCTCGCTGGAGTCGGCGCCGGGTGTCATCACCAATCGAGGTTCGATCACGGCGAGCGGCGGGGGCGGCCTCGGTGCGTTCATCGTCGGCAGCGTGACGTTCAACAACGAGGCGGGCGCCAGCGTGATCAGCCGACAGGCGAACGGCATCATCGCGAATGGCGGCGGCACGTTCACCAACGCGGGCACGATCGAGGCGCTGAGCGACGGCATCACGCTCGGCGGCCCGGCGACCCTGACGAACACAGGGTCCATTGCGAGCACGGCGAGCGCGGCGATCCTGTCGCACGGCACGGGCGCGATAACGATCGTCAACGCCGGCAGTCTCAGCGGCTTGCGAGCCGTCGGTACCGATGCGGGCAACGACGCATTCACGATGACAGCAGGCTCGACGACGGGCGCTGTCGATCTCGGCGATGGCGACAATGCCGCGACGATCAGCGGTGGCGCGGTCGGCCAGGGCATCACGACGGGCAGCGGCGCGGATACATTCGCCTGGTCGGCCGGCACGATCGCGGGTGCCGTGACGCTCGGCGCGGGCAACGACACCGCTACGCTGCAGGGCGTCGCCGACAGCAACCTCGCGAAGCTCATTTCGCTCGATGGCGGACTGGGCAATGACGCGTTGACGCTGTCGAACAGCCGGCTCGGCGGGTCGTCGCGATTCGTCGGCTGGGAGACCGTGAATCTCGCGAACGCCAGCCAGCTGACGCTCGACAAGAGCGGTCTCACGCTCGGCGACAGCGGCACGGCCACGGGCACGCTGAACATCGATTCGACGAGCACGCTGTTCGCAGGCGGGCTCGGTGATCCGCCCGTTTCGCCGGCGGTAGCGGGACAACTCGTCGCCGTCAACAATGCCGGTACGATCGACCTGACGAACGGCGGGTCGAGCACGAGCGATACGCTCGTGATCAACGGCAACTTTGCCGGCATGAACGGACGCCTGCTGTTGCAAAGCCTGCTGGGCAGCGACGGTTCGCCGGCAGACAGGCTCGTCATCTCTCAAGGCGCAGCGACGGGGAGCACGACGATCGGCGTGACGAACGTCGGCGGAGGCGGCGGCGCGACGAACGCGAATGGCATTTTGTTGGTTCAGGCGATCAACGGCGGAACGACGGCCGCGAGCGCATTCACGTTGTCGTCGCCGCTGATGGCGGGCGCGTACGTCTACTATCTGTTCAAGGGCGGTGTCGATGCGGGTACCGCGGACAACTGGTATCTGCGATCCAGTCTTGCCGCGCCTGCGCCTTCGCCGACACCCGCACCTACGCCTACGCCTTCGCCTTCGCCGACTCCCACGCCGTCTCCTTCACCGCAGCCCGCACCAATGCCCGCCGTCGGGACGCCGCCGTTGCCGCCGCCACCACCGCCCGGCTCGCCGCCGACTCCGCTCTATCGGATGGAAGCCCCCGTCTATGCCGCCGTACCCGTGATCGCGCGAGCGCTCGGCGTCGAACAGATGGGCACTTTTCATGAACGGCAAGGCGCGCAGATGCTGTTGAACGAGACGGGCTGGCTGCCCGCGGCGTGGTTGCGCGTATGGGGCGAACATGCGGAAGTGACGAGCGGCGGCACAGTCGAGCCCGGGTTCAGCGGCACGATCGGCGGCGTGCAAGCGGGCCATGACGTGTACGCGGACGGCACGCCCAACGGCCATCGCAATCACTACGGCGTGTTCTTTTCTTTCGTGCGCGCGACGGGCGACGTCAATGGTTTCGCACTGGGCTTTCACGATTTCGCCGCCGGGCATCTGTCGATCAATTCGACGGGAGCGGGCGCGTACTGGACGCATATCGGGCCGGGTGGCTGGTACACGGATGCCGTGATCGTCGGCAGTTCATTGTCCGTATCGCCGTCGTCGAACGAGGGCATTTCGGCATCGACGAACGGCTATGAAATCGGGGCTTCGATCGAAGGCGGCTTCCCGGTTCCGTTGACCGCGAGTCTGAGCGTCGAGCCGCAGATCCAGTTGATCGTGCAGCACGTTGGCCTCGACGATCTCAACGACGGCGTATCGAACGTGTCGTTTCATGCAGCGAACAGCGTTGTCGGACGGATCGGCGCGCGCGTGCAAGGACAGGTCGAGCAGGGCGGCGCCGCGTTCCAGCCTTTCGCCACTGTGAACCTGTGGCGCAACTTCGGCGGCACCGATTACGCGACGCTGGGTCCGACGGCGCTTTCCGTCAGCGATGCGGCGACTGCGCTGCAATTCGATATCGGCGTGGTTGCGAAGGCAAGCAGGCGCGCGAGCGCATTCGCGAGGGTCGCGTACACGATGAATGTGAACGGATCACATCGGAGTGTCGTAGGCGGGAACGTGGGCGTGAGGTGGAGCTGGTGATTCGCGCTGGTGATCCGCTCCGGCAGAAAGATTCCGCGGAAAAGCAAAAAGCCCAGTCACGAGGACTGGGCTTTTTGTTTGAATCTGCTGGTGCCGGAAAGAGGAATCGAACCCCCGACCTTCGCATTACGAATGCGCTGCTCTACCGTCTGAGCTATTCCGGCGCCGTCGTTGCTTGCGTTTTGGACGTCAGCAACGAAGAAGGAAGATTATAGAGTGACGTTTATTAAGTTGGCAAGTGCTTTCTTAACTTTTCTTTTCCAGATGGTAGCGGGTCACGCGATCCACCTCGTTCTTCGAGCCGAGGAACACGGCGACGCGCTCATGCAGGCTCTTCGGCTGGATGTCGAGAATGCGCTTTTCGCCATTGGTCGCGGCGCCGCCCGCCTGCTCGACGATGAACGCCATCGGGTTCGCTTCGTACATCAGACGCAGCTTGCCGGGCTTCGACGGATCGCGCTTGTCTGCGGGATACATGAAGATGCCGCCGCGGCTCAGGATGCGATGCACATCAGCGACCATCGAAGCGACCCAGCGCATGTTGAAGTCGGCCTGGCGCGGACCGTCCTTGCCCGCGTTCAGCTCACCGATGTACTGCTGCACGGGCTCATACCAATGGCGCTGGTTCGACGCGTTGATCGCGTACTCGCGCGTCTCGACGGGGATGCGCAAGTCGCTTTGCGTAAGCACCCACGAGCCCAGCTCGCGATCGAGCGTGAAGCAGTTGACGCCGTTGCCCGTCGTCAGCACGAGCACGCTCTGCGGACCATACACGGCATAACCCGCCGCGACCTGCTGCGTGCCTTTCTGCAGGAACGATTGCTCCGTCGGCTGCTGGCCGTCCGGGCAACGCAACACCGAGAAGATCGTGCCGATCGACACGTTCACGTCGATGTTCGACGAGCCGTCGAGCGGATCGAACACGAGCAGATACTCGCCCCTCGGATAGTTCGCGGGGATCGGGAAGAACTGTTCCATCTCTTCCGACGCCATCCCGGCGAGGTTGCCGCCCCATTCGTTGGCGTCGAGCAGGATCTCGTTCGACAGGATGTCGAGCCTCTTCTGCACTTCGCCCTGGACGTTTTCGCTGCCGGCCGTGCCCAGCGCTTCGCCGAGCGCGCCCTTGCTGACGTGATAGCTGATGGCCTTGCACGCGCGCGCAACGACTTCGATCAACAGACGCAGATCAGCGGGCAGGTTGTTGTTTTCACGCTGCTGCTCGATCAGATACTTGGTGAGAGTGGTACGACGTTGCAAAGACATTGCTGTACTCCGGAGAGGCTTGGGGAATACTTGGGATTTTAACCTTTCGATGTGCGGGTTCCGTGACTTTATGAACTGTCCGGATCTGACGGCGGTTAGCCGCCTGCTTTCGATCGGGTAAATCTGCGGAAGATCGACGGCGCGGCTTTTGCAAGCATGGCATGCCAAGACGCGCGTCGCGAACGGCTCATTGCCGGCTCAAATGTTGAAGCAGGTTAATGAAAAATCGAAGAAGGGGCGAGGCGTGCGCTGTCCCCGATAGAACCACCGCGTCGAACGGGCGAATCCAGGCCGGTTGGCGACAGCAAACGCGGATAAGCGGACAAAAAAAGCCGGCACGTGTGCCGGCTTTTGACTGCCATCGATGGCTAATAAGAATCAGGCCAAAGCTTT
Source organism: Paraburkholderia diazotrophica (assembly GCF_900108945.1). GTDB lineage: Bacteria > Pseudomonadota > Gammaproteobacteria > Burkholderiales > Burkholderiaceae > Paraburkholderia > Paraburkholderia diazotrophica. The sequence goes on from NZ_FNYE01000014.1 coordinate 113,693, forward strand.
CTCGACGATCTCGCGAACGTCGCGCGACTTCGCCTGAGCCGCTACCTTCTCCAGCGCCGCGCGCATCTGCTCGCGCAGTGCGGGCGTGAAGCGCCGCCACAGTTCCAGCGCACGCGCGAGACGGGCCGCGACCTGCGGATTGAGCGCGTCGAGTGCGATCACCTGCTCGGACCAGAACGTGTAGCCCGAGCCGTCTTCCGCGTGGAACTGCGCGGGGTTCGCCGAGCAGAAGCTGAAGATCAGCGAGCGAGCGCGGTTCGGGTTCTTCAGGTTGAACGCGGGATGCATCATCAGCTTGCGCACGATGTCGATCACGGGCCGCCGTTTCGTGCCGCGCTGCATGGCTTGCAGCGCGAACCATTTGTCGATGACGAGCGGTTCGTTCTCGAAGCGGCGATAGAAGTCGTCGAGCGCATCCGCGGCGGCCGCGCCGCCGTTCGATGCCGCGACCGTCAGCAAAGCCGACAGCGCCGACGCGCGATCCGTCATGTTGTCCGCCGCGTCATACTGCGCCTTCCCGAGACGCACGGCATCGGCGGGATCGTCGAGTTCGGCGAGATAGGCGAGCGCCAGATTTTTCAGCGCGCGATGGCCGGCCGCTTTCGGCGTGGGCTCATAGGTGCCCGGCGTCTGATGCCGTTCGTAGACGGCGAGCCAGTCGCCCTTGAGCGCCGATGCGAGGCGCTTTCGCACATACTGCCGCGCGCTATGCACGGCAGCCGGGTTCGACTCGTCCATCTGCTCGGCGAGATACGCCTCCGACGGCAGCATCAGTGCGAGTTCGCGGAACGCCGGCGACAACGTCTCGTCGTTTAGCACGCGGCCGAACGCGGCGACGACGGTATCGTCGAGTTCGAGCGTCTTGCCTGTTGCCGCGCGCTCGGCGAGCGTCAGCAGCTCGCGCGTCGCGAGTCGCTGGCCGGCCTCCCAGCGGTTGAACGGATCGCTGTCATGCGCGAGCAGGAACGCGAGTTCATCGGCCGTGTAGTCGTATTCGACGACGACGGGCGCCGAGAAATTGCGCAGCAGCGACGGCAGCGGCTTTTCGGCGACATCGACGAACGTGAAGGTCTGCTCGGTCTCAGTGAATTCGAGCACGCGAGTAGATTGCGGCGACGCCGATGCTTCGCCTTCGAGGCGCAGCGGCAAGTCCTGGCCGTCCGCGCCGATCAGGCCGATCGCGAACGGTATCAGCAGCGGACCTTTCTGCGTTTCGCGCGCGGCCGGCGACGCGTCGCCGAAGCCTTGCGTGAGCTTCACGGTGTAGCGTTTTTGCGCGGCGTCGTAGTGCGTTGCGACCGTGATGCGCGGCGTGCCCGCCTGGCTGTACCAGCGCTCGAACTGCGCGAGGTCGCGGCCATTCGCGTCGGCCATCGCGTGACGGAAGTCGTCGCATGTCACCGCGTGACCGTCGTGGCGCTTGAAGTACAGATCCATCCCGCGCCGGAAGCCTTCGCGTCCGAACAGCGTCTGATACATCCGCACGACTTCCGAGCCTTTCTCATAGACGGTCATCGTGTAGAAGTTGTTGATCTCGACGTAGCTTTCCGGGCGGACAGGATGGGCCATCGGGCCGGCATCTTCGGCGAACTGCATCTGACGCAGCACGCGCACGTCTTCGATGCGCTTGGTCGCGCGCGCTGCCTGATCCTGGCCGGAGCTGCCGCCGCTTGCCATATCCGCGGAAAACTCCTGGTCGCGAAATACGGTCAGCCCTTCTTTCAGACTCAACTGAAACCAGTCGCGGCACGTGACGCGATTGCCCGTCCAGTTATGGAAGTATTCGTGACCGACGACGGCTTCGATATTCGAAAAGTCCGTATCGGTCGCGGTTTCGGGATTGGCCAGCACGTACTTCGTGTTGAAGATATTGAGGCCCTTGTTTTCCATCGCGCCCATGTTGAAGTCGCTCACGGCGACGATCATGAAGCGGTCCAGATCGAGTTCGAGGCCGAAGCGCTCTTCGTCCCAGCGGATCGAGTGGATCAGCGAATCCATCGCGTGACGCGTCTTGTCGAGATCGTGCGCCTCGACCCACACCTGCAGCAGCTTTTCCTTGCCGGAATTCGTCTTCACGCGTTCTTCGAGCGCGACGAGCTTGCCCGCGACGAGCGCGAACAGATAGCTCGGTTTCCTGAACGGGTCTTCCCAGCGCGCGAAGTGGCGGCCGTCGGGCAGATCGCCCTGTTCGAGCAGATTGCCGTTGGACAGCAGCACCGGGTACGTGGCCTTGTCGGCGCGCATCGTCACCGTGTAGGTGGCCATCACGTCCGGGCGGTCGAGGAACCACGTGATGCGCCGGAAGCCTTCCGCTTCGCACTGCGTGAAGAAGTTGCCGCTCGATACATACAGGCCCGAGAGCGTCGTGTTCGCGGCGGGATTGCAGATGCCCGTCACCGTCAGCTCGAACGAGTCGGGCACGTTGTCGACGGTCAGGCCGTGTTCGTGCGCGTGCACGCCTGCGTAAGGCTTGCCGTCGAGTGACGCCTCGACGAATTCCAGCTGCTCGCCGATCAGCTCGAGGTGCGTGGCGCGTACGGCATCGGGATTGCGACGGATGCGCATCGTATTCCTGACGACGGTGCGCTCGGGCACGAGATCGAATTCGAGTGCGACGGTATCGATGAGAAAGGCGGGCGGCGCGTAGTCGGCGCGGCGGATCACTTGAGGCGTTTCGGTATCGGCCATGGTGTCGTGACGGAAGAAAGCTCGAAGCCGGCGAGCGTCGTGCGCAGGCCGGGCGGGTCGGACCATTGTACAAAGCCTCGGCCGATCGTGCGGATCGTGCGGACAGAACTTTTTACCGGCCGTGTCGGTCAGCGTATTATCGGGCCGCTCGCGCGGCAGACGCGGGCGGACGATATCAACGAGGTAGACCATGAAGCTCGACCGATTGACCCGCCACGCGGTACGGGTGCTGGCGGCGCTCGCTACGCTGCTGGCGGGCTGCACGACCTATGTCACGACGCAGGTGACGGCCTTTTCCGACTGGAACGGCAGCGACGCGACGCGCACCTACGCATTCACGCGCGCGCCGGAGCAGAAGAACAATCTCGAACAGGCCACATACGAACAGATCGTCGCGAACGAACTCGCGTTGCATGCGTTCCGGCAAGCCGATGCGCGCGATGCGCGCTATCTGGTGGCGCTCGCATGGGGCATGCGCTCCGATACCGTGACGGTCGCGCAGCCCGTCTACTACTACAACCCGTGGCCGGGCCCGTACTACTGGGGAAGGCCATTCGATCCGTGGGGCCCGTGGGGTCCGTTCCCGCCGACGTACGTGAACCAGAGCTATCCCGTGTACACGCACCTGCTCGGCATTCGCATCACGGAGCACGCGTCGGGCAAGGAAGTCTATAACGTGACGGCGCGCAACACGGACGAGCAGTCGTCATTGTTCGCCGCGATGCCTTTTCTCGCGCGCAGCGCGATGTCCGATTTCCCGTTGAGCAACGGCGCGGTGCGCACGGTGAAGATCCCACTGAATGGGAAAGAAGGCGCGCCGAACGAGGTCGCGGCGGGCGGCGCCGCGCCGCCGGCTCCGGCGTCGGGCGCGAAGACCGTCGAGTAAGCGCCGAAGACCTTCGGATAAGCGCGTTTTCGCGCGAAGAAAAAAGCCGCATCGCGTGTGAGCGATGCGGCTTTTTCGTTCAGCGACGCCGCGCACAAAGTGCGGCCCGCATCGTCAAACGCCGATGCCCATCAGCGCCATTGCACCCAGCACGACGAACATGATCGCCGCGATGCCATGTACGAGCTTCGTCGGCAGCTTGTGGGCGAAGCGGTCGCCGAGCAGGATTGCCGGCACGTTCGCGATCATCATGCCGAGGGTCGTGCCCGCGACGACGCCGAAGAATTCGTGGAAGCGCGCCGCGAGCGCGACGGTCGCGATCTGCGTCTTGTCGCCCATTTCGGCGAGAAAGAATGTGACCACGGTCGCGCCGAACACGCCGAAGTGCGTGCGGCTGGTGTTCGCTTCCTCGTCCTCCAGCTTGTCGGGCACGAGAATCCACAGGCCCATGCCGATGAACGAGGCGGCCAGCGCCCAGCGCATCACGGTCGGCGTGACGAGCGAGCCGAGCCACGCGCCGAGCGCGCCGGCGCCCGCATGATTGATGAGCGTCGCGGCAAGCACGCCGAGAATGATGGGGAGCGGCTTGCGGTAGCGCGCGGCGAGGACCAGCGAGAGCAGTTGCGTCTTGTCGCCGATTTCAGCGAGCGCAACGGCGCCGGTCGAGATCAGAAAAGCTTGTTCCACGTTTTGATAGATTCCCCGGGCCGAGATGTGTGCGAGCGACGACCCACGACGCGCCGGGCCCTAGAGCGGCGGTGGTGGATCATCGGTCTCGCCAGGCCAGAGGCTGCGTCTGCCATGGCCGATATGGCCAAGTCTGTTGACAGGCGCCCCCGCGATTCATGCGCGCTGCGCTCGCTGTCCGGTCTGACCGAACGTTGCGCGGGCATGAAGCAGGGCGGCTACTCCCCAATGAGCGACGGAGTATAGCACGGCGCCTTGTGCGGCCGACCCGCGCCTTGCGGCCTGTGGCGCCTCCTCGCCCGTTTACAGCAAGCCGTTGCGGTGCGGAGCAGGAATGTCGATTTTTGACGGAATCGTCGTATGCGCCCCACTGGAACGGGGACCTAACCAAACGCGTGGTACTGTTCCGTCCCTGCGTTCGACCGGGCGCGGCGAAAACCCTTGCAACAGCCTGCTGCCCGATCACGGGTAGCCCAGCGAAACGCTTTCGTCGCGTGCAAGAGACGGATACAGATGGATACGTCTTTTCTGGCTGATTTCGGCCAGAATGCTCTGTATCATTTCGGGCGGCCGAGGTAATGACCAGACGAAAGCCCGGTTTTGGCATTCCACCCTAAATAATCGTCGCTGCGTGCCGTTATTTCCGTGATTCCTTAAAACGATTCTGGAGTCACCCAGGCGTCGCGCCCCGCCCCGGAGTAGCGCGCCTCACGTGCTGTCGACGGCAGGCGCGCCCACGGCGCCAGCAGCCTTCACGCGCGAACACCGATATGCCCGATCTGCACTGGACAATTCCGGTTGCTCGCTGGTCTTCGTGGCCTGCCGTCGCAGCCGTCGCCCCCGACATTGGCTTCATCGAGCCGATGGCGCGGCGTCGTCTGAGTACGCTGTCGCGGGTTGCGCTGAAGGTCGCGCACGATTGCGCCGCCGACCACCCCAATGTGCGGATCGTTTTCGCGTCGCGCCACGGCGAGCTGCGCCGCACGACCGATATTCTGCGCAACATCAGTGCGGGCGAGCCCGTCTCGCCGACTTCGTTCAGTCTTTCCGTGCTCAACGCGATGACGGGCGTGTTCGGCATCTCGCGCGGCGACCGCACGGCGGCAAGCGCGCTGTCCGCGGGCGCGGAAACGCTCGGCTACGCGCTGCTCGAAGCGCACGCCCAATACGCGACCGACCCGTCGACGCCCGTGCTGCTCGTCTACGCCGACGAGCCGGCCGATCCCGCCTACGGCACGATCGAAGAGGAAGTGCACGGCGGCGCGCTCGCGATCCTGCTCGAAGATTCCGCGGCAACAGGGCGGCTGACCTGCGCACGCACGGTTGCGATCGCAACGGAGGCGCCCGGCGACAAGGGCGCCACGGACACCGTCTTTGCGACGCAGAGCCAGGCCGTGCATCACTGTCTCGACACGCGCACGGCCGCGCAGTGGCGCGGCGAGCACGCCGCCTGGGCATGGAGCTGGCATGAAGGCGTGGCTTGACTATCACTGGCGCCTCGTGGCGACGGCGCTCGCGTTCACGGCGTTCGGCGTCTGCGGGCTCGGCTTTTCGCTGATCCTGTTCCCGATCGCGTGGATGTGGCCGCATCGCGCGTCGAAGCAACGTGCTGTTACCGCGATCATCCATGCGTTCTTCCGCGCGCTCGTCGCCGTGCTGCAATGGGCGGGCGTGATGGAGCTCGACGCGCACGGCGTAAAAGCGCTGCGCCGCAAGGGCCAAGGCCCCGCGATCGTCGTCGCGAATCATCCGACGTGGCTCGACGTGATGGTGCTGCTGTCGCTGACGCCGCATGCGTGCTGTGTCGTGAAGAGCGCGCACTGGGGCAATCCGTTTTTCTGGGGCGTCGTGCGCGCGGCGGAGTACGTGAGCAACGCCGACCCCGTCGAGCTCGTCGACGCAGGCTCGCGGCAACTGGCGCGCGGCTACACGATGATCATCTTTCCGGAAGGCACGCGCAGCCCGGCGCGCAACCGGATGCATGCCTTTTCGCGCGGTTTCGCGCACATGGCGCTCAAATCCGGCGCGCCGATCCTGCCCGTCCTGATGGACTGCGATCCGCCGGCATTCACGAAGGGCATGCGCTGGTACAACGTGCCCGAGCGCGCGTTCCGCATGCGCGTCAACGTGCTCGAACCCGTCGGCGCGGACGGGCTGGCAGCGCACGACGAACCGCCCGCGCTCGCCGCTCGCGCGGTGACGAGCGCAATCGAAGCACACATTACCCGGCACCTGTTCGACTATGGATTCTTTAAAGCTTGAAATCAAACAGCTTCTGATCGAAGCGCTCGATCTGGAAGACCTGACGCCCGCCGACATCGACGACGATGCGCCGCTCTTCGATACCGACGGCGTCGGTCTCGATTCGATCGACGCGCTCGAGATCGGCATCGTGCTGCGCAAACACTATCAACTGACGATCGCGGCGAATGACGAACGCACGCGAGAGCACTTCCGCTCGATCAATACGCTTGCAGCGCTGGTGGCGAGCCAGCGCGAACTGGCGCATGAGTCGGGCGAAACCACAAAGAAAGGGGAATGACCGTGACCGACACCGAGATTCTTGAGCGCATCCGCGCGATCTTCAAAGAGAACTTTGCGATCGAGCCCGAACGCGTGACGCCCGACGCGCATCTGTTCGAAGAACTCGATCTGGACAGCATCGATGCCGTCGATCTCGCGATCAAGCTGCAGGAAATGACAGGCCGCCGGATCAAGCCCGAGGAGTTCAAGTCGGTGCGCACGGTCGGCGACGTGATCGTCGCCATCGAGTCGCTGCTCGCGGCGCAGGGCTGATGCACGCGCAACGTTCGCACGCGCGCGACGCTTCGGACGACGCGCACATGCAGGCCTCCACGCGACGTCCGCACGACGACGCTCACGCGTCCGCAGTCAACGCGCGTGGCTGGGCAGGGCTCGTGCTCTCGATCGTCGCGAAACTCGCGTATCCCGCCGTGATTTTGTGCGCGTGGTTCTGGGACACGCCGCGTTATGTCGGCTGTCTGCTGTTCGTGCTGTTGTGGCTGCAGCGCTGCGCGGGCACGGGCGCGTTCGGCGCGTCGTTGCGCAGGCTCACGCGTGTCGACTGGAGCGTCGCGTTCATGCTGAGCATCGCATCGGCTGCCATCGTGTGGACCAACAGCGAGCTGTTGTTGCGCATCTATCCGTCGCTGGTGAATCTCGGTCTGCTGATCGCGTTCGGTGCGACGCTCGTGCGCGGCCCGACGATGATCGAAAAATTCGCGCGCATCGGCACGCCGGATCTCGGCGAGCCCGCGATCCGCTACACGCGCCGTGTGACGCAGATCTGGTGTGCGTTCTTCGTGCTCAATGGCGCGTTCTCGCTGTACACGGCGCTGTACTGGTCGCGCGAAGCGTGGTCGCTGTATAACGGCGCGATTGCGTATGGACTGATCGGCGTGCTGCTGATCGGCGAAATCGCATGGCGCTATCTGGTGATTCAGCCGCACGCACGGCGTTCGGAGGCAGCATGATCGCGCTGCACGAACTGCTGTCGTGCGGCCATGACGATCGGGTGCCCGTCTGCCGCAACACACCTCGCGACGGCGAAGCCAACGCCACGATCGACTTCGCGTCGTTCCGCGCGCGCGTTGCCGCGATCGCCGCGCAACTGAGTGGCGCGCATGCGCGCCACTACGCGCTGTGCATCGACGATCCGTTCGACTTTGCGTGCGCATTGTTCGCGCTTTTTGCATGCGGCAAAGAGCCCGTGATTCCGGCGAACGCAACGCCCGGCTATCTCGCCGATCTGGCGGGCGCCTACGATGCCGTGCTGACGGACGCCGACGTCCGCGCGCATGCCGACGCGCAAGCAGCCGCGCCCGTTGCATCGTTGGCAATCGATCCGGACGCGCCGCTCACGCTTTACACGTCGGGCAGCAGCGGTACGCCGAAGCCGATCCACAAGACGCTCGCGCAGTTCAACGCAGAAGTGCACACGCTCGAACGCGAGTGGGGTGCTCTTGTCGGCGATGCGACGATGCTCGCGAGCGTGCCGCATCATCACATCTACGGTTTGCTGTTTCGCGTGATGTGGCCGCTCGCGGCGGGACGCGCGTTCGATCGTGCGATCTGTAACGAGCCGCAGCATGTGCAGTCGCGCATCGAGCGATGCGGCGCGGCTGTCGTCGTATCGTCGCCGGCGCAACTGTCGCGCTGGCCCGCGTTGCCGGGCTTCGCTGCGTTGACGCCTGCGCCGCGCGCGTTCTTTTCGTCGGGCGGGCCGCTGTCGGCCGAAGCCGCCGCCGAATACACGGCGGCCTTCGGCAGCGCGCCGATCGAGATCTACGGCAGCACGGAAACGGGCGGCATCGCGTGGCGCCGGCAGAACGAGACGGCGGCGTGGCAGCCCGTCAACGGCGTCGAAGTGCGGCGCGGCGAAGACGGCGCGCTCGACGTGCGCTCGCCGCATCTCGGCCACGCCGACTGGCATCGCACCGACGACGCCATCGCGTTCGACGACGACGGCCGCTTTCGTCTGCAAGGGCGGCTCGATCGCGTGATCAAGCTCGACGGCAAGCGCGTGTCGCTGCCCGAAGTCGAGGCGCGTCTCGCGCTGCATCCGTATGTCGCGCAGGCTTGCGTCGTGCCGCTCGCGGGCGCGTCGCGCGAGCGGGTCGGTGCCGTCGTCGCGCTCAACGATGCGGGCGGCGACGCGCTGCGCAGCGAAGGGCGCGTCGCGCTCGCGAAGACGTTGCGCCGCCATCTCGCCGCGTATTTCGACGTGGTCGTGCTGCCGCGTCACTGGCGCTTTCGCATCGCGTTGCCGTTCGATGCGCGTGGCAAGCTGCCCGTCGCGGCCGTTGCCGCCGCATTCGACGCGCGCGCCGAAGGATTCGAACTGCTGTCGGAAGCACGCAGTGGCGACGACTTGCACTACGCGCTGCGTGTGCCGCCGACGCTCGTGCATTTCGAAGGCCACTTTCCCGGCCTGCCGATTCTGCCCGGCGTCGTGCAGCTCGACTGGGCGATCCGCCTCGCCGCCGAGCACGTGACGGGCGTGCGCGACATCGAATCCGTCGATCGCCTGAAGTTCACCGCGCCCGTGATGCCCGGCGCGATGCTCGATCTGAAGTTGTCGCACGACGCGGCGCGGCGGCGCGTGCAGTTCGCGTTTCGGCTCGACGGACGCGACTGCTCGTCGGGCGTCATCGTGTATCGGGAGCGCGCATGAGCGAGACCGCCTTCGCCGCGTGCATCGTCATTCCGATCTACAACCATAAGGATGCGATCGGCGGCACGGTCGAGCGTCTGATCGTGCATGGCCTGCCCATTTTCGTCGTCGACGATGGCAGCGACCAGGCGACGCAAGCCGTGCTCGCGAAGCTCGCGTGCCAGTATCGCCACCATATGACGCTGCTGCGCCTGCCCGTCAACGGCGGCAAAGGCGCGGCTGTGATGGCGGGACTGCGTGCCGCGAAGCGCGCCGGCTACACGCACGCATTGCAGATCGACGCCGACGGTCAGCACGACGCGAACGACGTGCCGCTTTTCATCGCCGCCGCGCGCGCCGAGCCGGGTGCCGTGATTCTCGGCCGACCTGTCTATGACGAGAGCGTGCCGAAGGCGCGTCTCTATGGCCGCTATCTGACGCATGTATGGGTGTGGATCGAAACGCTGTCGTTCACGATCCGCGATTCGATGTGCGGCTTTCGCCTCTATCCGCTCGATGCCGCGTGCGCGTTGATCGACAGCGTCGATCTGCCGACGCGCATGGACTTCGACATCGAGATTCTCGTGCGTTTGTACTGGCGGCGTCTCGCGTTCCGCGCGATTCCGACCCGCGTTACCTATGCGACGGATGGCGTCTCGCACTTCGACGTGCTGTGGGACAACCTGCGCATCAGCGCGAGCCATACGCGGCTCGTGTGCGGGATGCTGCTGCGTTTGCCGCTGTTGCTCGCACACAAGTGCATGCCGCGCAAATCCGCCGCTGTCGCGAGCGGCGACGATGCGAAGTGGTGGCGCATCGCCGAACGCGGCAGCCGCCTTGGCATGACGTTGCTCGCGCTCAGTTGCAAGCTGTTCGGCATGCGCTTTACCGCGTTGTGGCTGCATCCCATCGTCGCGTATTTTCTGCTGACGGGCCGCGCCGCGCGCGATGCTTCGCGAAGCTACTTCGCGCATCTCGCGCATTCGACGCAAGGCGGTCGCACGCCGCGGCCCGGCTGGGGTTCCGCCTACCGGCACATGCTCGCGTTCGCGCAATCGGGGCTCGACAAGCTCGCGGCGTGGTCGGGGCGCATCGGCTCGAACGATGTCATCTTCGACGATGCATCCGCATTCGAAGCGCTCGTCGCGAGCGGACGCGGCGCGCTCGTGATCGGCGCGCATCTGGGCAACCTCGAAATGACGCGCGCGCTCGCGTGGAGCGGCGGCCATGCGAAGGTCACGGCCATCGTCTACACCGAGCACGCGAAGCGCTTCAACAGCGTGCTGTCGATGGCGAGCAGCGAGTTTGCGAAGCGCCTCGTGCAGGTGAGCGACTTCGGACCCGAGACGTCGATGATGATGCAGGAGCGCATCGATGCGGGCGAGCTGCTCGTGATCGTCGGCGACCGCGTGCCCGCGCGCGAATCGGGCCGCACGACCGACGCGCAGTTTCTCGGCGCGACGGCGCCGTTCGCGCAAGGGCCGTATGTGCTCGCGCATGCGCTAGGCTGCCCGGTGTATCTGTTCTTCTGCCTGAAAGAGCGCGATGAAGGAAACCGCGAGCGCTATCGGCTGTATTTCGAGCCGTTCGCCGAGCGCATCGACCTGCCGCGCCGCGAACGCGCGCAGCACATCGCGGCATGGGCGCAGCGCTACGCGTCGCGCCTCGAACATTATTGCCGCAAGGCGCCTTATCAATGGTTCAACTTCTTCGATTTCTGGGCGCGTCCCCGAAAAGCGATAACGGGTGGCATCCCGCACGGAGACGCGAATGTCAGAACATGATCTGATCGACGATGCACACACTCACGCCACGCATGCAGCAGCGCCGCGCGCGGTGGTGATCGGCGGACGCAGGCTGTCGATCGAAGAGGTCGTCGCGATTGCGAAGGGGCGCGCGAGTGTCGCGCTGAGCGGCGATCCCGCGTGGCGTTCGCGCATCCAGCGCGGCGCGGATTTTCTGCGCCGGCATCTCGCGGCGGGCGAAACGGTGTATGGCGTGAACACGGGCTACGGCGATGCGTGCATCGTCGATGTGCCGATGGAACTCGTCGAAGCGCTGCCGCTGCAACTGACGCGCTATCACGGCTGCGGCATGGGCGCGTATCTCGACGACGCGCAGACGCTCGCCGTGATCGCCGCGCGTCTGAACTCGCTGGCGTATGGCTTTTCCGGCGTGCGTCCCGTGCTGCTCGAACGGCTCGCCGATCTGATCAATCATCGCGTGCTGCCGCGCATTCCTGCCGAAGGGTCGGTCGGCGCGAGCGGCGATCTCACGCCGCTTTCATATGTGGCCGCGGCGCTCGTCGGCGAACGCGACGTGGTGTTCGACGGCACGCTGCGTGATGCCGCAGGCGTATGGGCGCAACTCGGCCACGCGCCGCTGACGCTCGCGCCGAAAGAAGGTCTCGCGCTGATGAACGGCACGGCTGTGATGACGGGGCTCGCGTGCCTCGCATTCGCGCGCGCCGGGCATCTCGCGCGTCTTGCCGCGCGCCTGACGGCTCTCGCGACAGTTGCGCTCGACGGACGCGCCGCGCACTTCGACGCACTGATCTTCGAAGCGAAGCCGCATGCGGGCCAGGCCGATGCGGCCGCATGGATACGCGCGGATCTCGCGGGCCGCGACGATACGCCGGGCCATCGTTTGCAGGACCGCTATTCGATCCGCTGTGCGCCGCATGTGATAGGCGTCGCCGTCGATGCGCTGTCGTGGGTGCGGCGCGACGTCGAGAACGAACTCAATAGTGCCAACGACAATCCGCTGATCGATCCCGATGGCGAGCGTGTGCTGCATGGCGGCAACTTCTACGGCGGACATATCGCGTTCGCAATGGACGCGTTGAAAACAGCCGTCGCGAATCTCGCCGATCTGATGGACCGGCAACTGGCGCTGCTCGTCGACGACAAGTTCAACAACGGCTTGCCGCGCAATCTGTCGGGTGCAACGTCGGCACGCGCGCCGATCAATCACGGCTTCAAGGCGGTGCAGATTTCGTCGTCGGCGTGGACGGCGGAAGCGCTCAAGCACACGATGCCCGCGAGCGTGTTCTCGCGTTCGACGGAAGCGCACAATCAGGACAAGGTCAGCATGGGCACGATCGCCGCGCGCGACTGCCTGCGCGTGCTCGAACTGACCGAGCAGGTCGCCGCCGCGCACACGCTCGCGACGGTGCAGGCGCTCGAACTGCGCATGCGCATCGACGGCGCGACGCCCGTGCCCGCGCCGCTGCACGCGTTCGCTGCACAGGTCGCGGCGCTGTCGCCGTTCGTCGACGAAGACCGTGCGCTCGAAAGCGATCTGCGCGCGCTGACGGCTCGCATCGCCGATTGCGCGCTCATCGAAAGCGGAGGCGCATGATGAACGAGCGTCTTCAGGGCAAGTCATTGACGGCAAGCGCGGTCGTCGAAGTGCCGTTTCATGATGTCGATGCAATGAACGTCTGCTGGCATGGCCATTATCTGAAGTACTTCGAGATCGGCCGCGCCGCGTTGTTGCGCGCGTTCGACTACGACTATCGCGAGATGCAGGCGTCGGGCTATCTGTGGCCGATCGTCGAGGCGCATCTGAAATACGTGCGGCCCGCGACCTACGGCCAGCGGCTCGACGTGCGCACGGAACTGCTCGAATTCGAAAACCGCCTGAAAATAGGCTATCAAATCGTCGATTGCGCGACGGGTGCACGGCTGACGAAGGGCTACACGATTCAGGTGGCCGTCGATGCAGCCACGCAGGAGTTGCAGTTCGTGTCGCCGTCTGTCGTGTTCGAGAAGCTGGAGCGCGCATGGGCACGCTGACACTTCGCGCCGCGCTGACGGCTGCATTGCTTGCCGTCAGCTTGAGCACGCTGACGACCGCGCATGCTGCAGCTCAGACGCAGCCCCAGACGCAAACCCAAGCGCAGAACGCCAACGCAGCGCTCGTCTCGCAGATCGCCGCACGACTCGCGCAAACGAAGGGTGCGCGCGCGCAGTTCACGCAGACACAGACGCTCTCCGCGATGAAGCAGCCGCTCGTCAGCACGGGCTCGCTCGTGTTCTTTCGAGAGCGCGGCGTGATCTGGCGCATCGACACGCCGTACAAGGCGACCTACGTGATTGGCGACGCGGGTGTGAGCGAAGTCGATGCGAACGGCAAGCGCATCAATACAAAAAGCGCGCAAGGCGTGCGTGGCGTCGCGCAGGTATCGAAGATGATGCGCGCGATGCTCGGCGGCGATCTGTCCGCGCTGTACTCGCAGTTCGACGTCGATGCGCAAGGCACGCCGTCGCAATGGAAGCTCGAACTGAAGCCGAACCAGCCGCAGCTCGCGCAATCGATCAAGGGCTTGCAGATGACGGGCGGTGAATTCCTGCGGACGCTGCGCATCGCGCTCGCGAACGGCGACGTCACGCAGATCGAATTCGCGAAGAGCGAAGCCGTCAGCGAACTGGCGCCCGGCGAACGGACGCTGCTCGGAGCGCAATGATGCTGCTGGCGCGACAGTGGACGAAGACGCAGTTGTGGGGCATCCGGGCCGCGTGGCTCGTCCTCGCGCTCGCCGCTTCGCTTTACTGCGTCCATCGCTTCATGGGGCCGTCGCCGCTGGAGACGAACCTGCTCGCGCTGCTGCCCGCGACGGAAGCCGACCCTGTGGCCGAAAAGGCCGTCGATACGCTCGCCAACGCGCTGGGCGACCGCACGGTGTTTCTCGTCACGAGCCAGGACCCCGATCACGCGAAAGCGGCTGCAAAGCAGTTCGGCGCGGCGCTGCAAAAGAGCGGCGCGTTCGGCTCGGTGACGGCGGAGCTGCCGCCGTTCGACATGTCGCAGATCGGCGCGCTGTACATGCCTTATCGCTTCGGCCTGCTGACGCGCGACGACCGCGATGCGCTCGCGAGCAACACGATGCCGCTGCGCGACACGCTGATGCAGCGCATCTACAACCCGGTGCGCGGCCCGCTCGCAACACAGCTCGCCGACGATCCGTTCGGCTGGCTCGAACACTGGCTCGCGAACTTGCCGCTCGCGACATCGAATCTCGATCTCGAAGACAACATGCTCGTCGCGCATCGCGGCGACAGGACGAGCGTGCTCGTCGTCACGACGCTGCCGGGCTCTGCATACGAAACGCAGACTCAAAGAGCGGTGCTGTCGGCCGTCGGGCAAGCCGAAGCGTCGTTGAAGGCGAGCCATCCCGATGCAAGCGTCGCGCGCACGGGCGCCGTGTTCTACGCGGAAGCGGCGCGCAGCGCGTCGGAGCGCGAAGTGCATCTGATCGGCGTCGCATCCGCGTGCGGCATCGCGTTGCTGATGCTGTGGGTGTTCCGCTCGCCGCGTCTGCTTCTGCTCGGCTTCGTGTCGACGGCGCTCGGCATCGTGTGCGCGCTCGCCGCGACGATGCTCGTGTTCGGCAAGCTGCATCTGCTGACGCTCGTGTTCGGCGCGAGCCTGATCGGCGAGGCCGTCGATTATTCGATTCAATACTTCGTCGTTTACCTCGGCGCGAGGCAAGGCTGGAATGCGCGGCAAGGCGCGCGCTGGGTGCGGCCCGCGTTGAGCGTCGCGCTCGCGACGAGCCTGCTCGGCTACGCGATTCTCGCGTGGGTGCCTTTCCCGGCGCTCAAGCAGATTGCGTGCTTCGCGATCGCCGGCATCTGCACGGCATTCGCGTCCGTGCTGTGGCTGCTGCCCGTGCTGCTCGTCAAAGGGCCGAAGCGCGCGCAACGGCGTCTCTTCGTGCGTGCAGCGGCGCTGCTCGCGCGCTGGCATGCGGCGATCGGCGGACGGCGCGCGTGGATCGTCGCGGGCGTGCTCGTGCTCGCCGCGATTCCTGGCTGGCTGCGCCTGACGAGCGACGACGACATTCATCTGCTGATCCAGCGCGATGCGTCGCTGGTTGCGCAGGAAGATCAGGTGCGCAATGCGATCGGCGTCGACAACACAGCGCAGTTCTTCGTCGTGCGCGGTCCGTCGCAGGAAGTGGTTTTGCAGCGCGCGGAAGCGCTCGGCGCGAAGCTCGATGCACTGAGCGGCGCGCAATCGGTGGACGGCTGGCAGTCGGTTACGCAGTTCGTGCCGTCGGCGCAACGCCAGGCCGATGCGCATGCCGTGCTCACGCAGCATGTGTTCACCGATCCCGCTGCATTGCGTTCGATGCTGCTGCAAGCGGGCTTTCGCGATGAAGTCGCCGATGCGTGGCTTGCCTCTTACGCGAAGTCGAATGCCGCGCCGCTGACGGTCGAACAGTGGCTCTCGGCGCAATGGTCGCAGCCGTATCGTCATCTGTGGCTGGGTGCCGTGGACGCTCGCGGTCAACGCGGCTATGCGGCCATCGTGATTCCGCAGCGCGTGACGCCCGACAACGTTCGAACGTTGACGAACACCGCGCGTTCTGTCGAAGGCGTCGTATTCGTCGACAAGGCCGCGAGCGTGTCGAAGCTCTTCGGCGCGTATCGCGTCGATAGCGGCATCTGGCTCGCGCTCGCGCTGCTGTTCGTGCTGGTGCTGCTGATGGTGCGCTACAAGCCGCGCGGCGGCATCGCGACCACGTTGCCCGTGTTGCTCGCGATTGGCGTGACGCTGGCCGCGTTCGGCTACGCGCGCGTGCCGCTCAATCTGTTCAACTGTCTCGCGCTGATGCTGGTACTCGGCGTCGGCGCAAACTATGCGGTGTTTCTGCGCGAAGGCTGCCTGCGTGACGACGCCGATCTCGGCGCCGTGTGGACGGGCGTGCTGCTGTCGGCGGCGACGACGCTGCTGTCGTTCGGCATGCTCGGCATGAGCGAGATGCCCGCATTGAAGAGTTTCGGCGCCACGCTGGCGCTCGGCATCCTCGTGTCGGTGCTGCTTGCGCCAATCGGGATGCCGCATCAGGAAAGATCCGCAACGAGGAGAGCCGCATGACGCTGCAATCTGTTTATCTGCACGCGCTCGGCATGGTCAATGCGCTCGGTGGCGATGTCGATTCGATTGTGCCCGCGCTCGCGGCGGCGCAATCGCCGGGCATGGGGCTGATGCACACAGGCATCGGCGATGCGTTCGTCGGCCGCGTGTCGACGCCGCTCGACATCGCGCCGCCCGAACGGTTGACGCGCTTCGACTGCCGCAACAACCGCATGCTGCTCGCGGCGCTCGCGCAGATTCGCCCCGCGATCGAAGCGGCGCGCGAGCGCTACGGCGCGCATCGCATCGGCGTCGTGCTCGGCACGAGCACATCGGGCATCGACGCAGCGGAAGTCGCGTTCGTTCACCAGGCGCAAGCGGGGCAACTCCCCGACAACTTCAACTACCGGCAGATGGAGATCGGCACGGCCGCGCCGTTCGCGGCCGCCGCGCTCGACGTGCAGGGTCCCGCGTTCACGATTTCGACGGCGTGCACATCGAGCGCCAAGGCGTTCGTGTCGGCGCGCCGTTTGTTGCAACTGGGTCTGTGCGACGCGATGATCGTCGGCGGCGTCGATACGCTGTGCGAGCTGACGGTGCAGGGCTTCGCGTCGCTCGAATCGACGAGCATCACGCGCACCAATCCGATGAGCCGCAATCGCAACGGCATCAACGTCGGCGAAGGCGCAGCCGTGTTTCTGATGACGCGCGACGAAGGCGAAGTGCGCCTCGCGGGCGCGGGCGAATCGAGCGACGCGCATCATGTGTCCGCGCCGGACCCGCGTGGCGTCGGCGGCGAGCTCGCGTTGCGCGATGCGCTGAAGAACGCGGGCATCGAAGCATCGGCGATTGCGTATGTGAATCTGCACGCGACGGCCACGCGCAAGAACGACGACATGGAAGCGCATCTGATGGCGCGCGTGTTCGCGAACGGCGTGCCCGCGAGCGGCACGAAGCCGTTCACGGGGCACCAGCTCGGCGCGGCGGGCGCGACGGAACTGGGCTTCGCGTGGCTCACGCTCGCGCGCGATGCCGCGATGCCGCTTCATCAGTGGGATGGCGAAGCCGACCCCGCGTTGCCCGCGCTCGATCTCGTGCAGGACGAGCGGCATGTACCGCGCACGGGCGGCGCGCGGTACGTGATGAGCAATTCGTTCGCGTTCGGCGGCAGCAACGTGAGCCTGATACTGGCGCGTTGACCCGCATCGAATGCCACGCAGCAAAAACATAACGACATGACGGCCACACCCGAGACCAACGAAATTTTTCCGCCGATCGACACGATCCTGCCGCATCGCGGCACGATGCTGCTGATCGACGACGTGAGCGCATGCAGCGACGTTGCGCTGATGGCCCATGCAGCCGTGCGCGGCGACGCATGGTACGCGGACCAGAGCGGCGCGATGCCCGCATGGATCGGCATCGAACTGATGGCGCAAGCGGTGGCCGCGCACATCGCGCTGCTCGCGATGCGCGCGGGCGGCCATGCGCGTCCGGGCGTGCTGCTCGGCACACGCAGCTATAAGGCACACGCGAGCGCGTTCGCACGCGACGCGCAACTGACGATCGGCGCGCATGAAGTGCTGCGCAGCGAAGAGGGGCACAGCGCGTACGAATGCACGATCGACCATGACGGCGCGCGCTGTGCGGAGGCCGTCATCAAGGTGTTTCAACCGGGCGATTTTCAGACGTTCATCGAAGGGAGTCTCAGTACATGAGCCGGCGAGTTCTCGTAACGGGCGCGAGCCGCGGCATCGGCCGCGCGATTGCGTATCAACTGGCCGCCGACGGTTTCGCCGTCTCCGTGCATTGCCGCACGGGCCGCACGGAAGCGGAAGCCGTCACGGCGGGCATCGCGGCGCAAGGCGGCTCGGCGCGCGTGCTGCAGTTCGACGTGCGCGAGCGTGCCGCGTGCCGTGAAGTGCTCGAAGCGGATGTGGCCGCGCACGGTCCGTATTACGGCATCGTGTGCAGCGCGGGCGTGACGCGCGACGCCGCCTTTCCCGCGCTCACCGACGAAGACTGGGACGTCGTAATCGAAACGGGACTCGACGCGTTCTACAACGTGATCCATCCGCTGACGATGCCGATGGTCCGCGCAAAGAAAGGCGGCCGCATCGTGACGATCGCGTCGGTGTCGGGCGTGATCGGCAATCGCGGACAGGTGAACTACAGCGCGGCGAAAGCGGGGCTGATCGGCGCGACGAAGGCGCTCGCCGTCGAACTCGCGTCGCGCAGCATTACGGTCAACTGCGTGGCGCCCGGTCTGATTGAAACGGGCATGCTCGACGACGTGCCGCTCGAACACGCGTTGAAGACCGTGCCGATGAACCGTGTCGGTCAACCGGCTGAAGTGGCGTCGGTGGTCAGCTTCCTGATGTCGGACGCGGCCTCGTATGTGACGCGCCAGGTGATCGGCGTCAATGGCGGGATGATCTGATGAAGCGAGTCGTCGTTACGGGCATGGGCGGCGTCACGGCGCTCGGCAGCCGCTGGGACGAGATCGAAGCGGCGTTGAAGGCCGGTCGCAATGCGGTGCGGCGCATGCCGGAGTGGGACTACTTCGAGTCGCTGCATACGCGCCTCGCGTGTCCGCTGCCCGCTTTCGAGCAGCCCGCGCAATGGCCGCGCAAGAAGACGCGCTCGATGGGCACGGTGTCGATGTACGCGGTACGCGCGAGCGAACTGGCGCTCGCCGACGCGGGCCTCGCTGACGATGCGTCGATCAAGGACGGCCGCATGGGCGTCGCCTATGGCTCGTCGTCGGGCTCCGTCGAGCCGATACGCGCGTTCGGCGCGATGCTCGAATCGGGCGCGATGACCAACGTCACGTCGAACAGCTACGTGCAGATGATGCCGCACACGACGGCCGTCAACGTGAGCCTCTTCTGGGACCTGAAAGGGCGCATCGTGCCGACGTCGTCGGCGTGTGCATCGGGCAGCCAGGCAATCGGCTACGCGTATGAAACGATCGCGACGGGCAAGCAGGCGCTGATGCTCGCGGGCGGCGCGGAAGAGCTGTCGGGACCGGCGGTGGCCGTGTTCGACACGCTCTATGCGACCAGCACGCGCAACGACGAGCCGCATCTGACGCCGCGCCCGTTCGATGCGAAGCGCGACGGCCTCGTGGTCGGCGAGGGCGCGGCGACGCTCGTGCTCGAAGAGTACGAGCACGCGAAAGCGCGCGGCGCGATGATACACGCGGAGATCGTCGGCTTCGGCTGCAATTCGGACGGTGCGCACATGACGCAGCCGACGGCGAACACGATGGCGCGCGCGATGCAGCTCGCGCTCGAAGACGCGAAGCTCGACGCGCAGGCCATCGCGTATGTGAACGCGCACGGCACGTCGACGGATCGCGGCGACATCGCGGAGAGCGAGGCCACCGCGCAGACCTTCGGCGAACGCATGCCGATTTCATCGCTGAAGAGCTACGTCGGCCATACGCTCGGCGCGTGCGGCGCGCTCGAAGCGTGGTGGACGATCGAGATGATGAAGCGCAACTGGTATGCGCCGACGTTGAATCTCACCGACGTCGATCCCGCCTGCGCGCCGCTCGACTACATCCGGGGCGAAGGTCGCAGCATCGACGCCGGGTATGTGATGAGCAACAACTTCGCGTTTGGCGGCATCAATACGTCGCTGATTTTCAGGCGCGTTCGATGAGCGGTCAGCGACGCTTGCAGCGTGTCGTCGTGACGGGCATGGGCATCGTGTCCTGTCTCGGCAATACGCTCGATGAAGTGAGCGCCGCGTTGCGCGAAGGGCGCAGCGGCGTCACGCATATCGACGCATGGCGCGCGCGCGGCTTCGGCTCGCAGGTCGCGGGCGCGGCATCGGTGGCGGGCGAGCCGCCGTTCGACCGCAAGCTCGAACGCTTCATGGGCGACACCGCGCGCTTTGCGTGTCACGCGGCGCGCAAGGCGATCGACGACGCCCGTCTCGATCCCGTTGCGCTGCGCTCGTCCGATGTCGGAGCGGTGATCGGCTCGGGCGTCGGCACGATGTCCGCGTATGACGAAGCAGTGGCCGTGGCGCATGCGCGCGGTATCGACAGGACGCCGCCGTACACGGTGCCGCAGGCGATGAGCAGCACGGCGTCCGCGAATATCGCGCAGGTGTTCGGCATCGAAGGTGTCACGTATTCGCCGTCGTCGGCCTGCACGACATCGACGCTCGCCATCGGCCAGGCGATGCAGCTGATCCAGACAGGCCGTCAACAGATCGTGCTCGCAGGCGGCAGCGAATGCCTGCACGACAACATGACGCTGATGTTCGACGCGATGCACGCGTTGTCGCGCCGCTTCAACGACACGCCCGCGCGCGCATCGCGGCCATACGATACGGCACGGGACGGCTTCGTGATCGCCTCGGGCGGCGGCGTGCTGGTGCTTGAAGCGCTCGATCACGCGCTCGCGCGCGGCGCGCGCATCTACGCGGAGCTCGCAGGCTTCGGCCACAGCACGGATGGCGCGGGCATGGTGACGCCGCACGCGCCGGGCATCGCGCGCGCGATCAGGGCCGCGCTCGACGAAGCGGGCACGCGCCCCGGCTACGTGAACACGCACGCGCCGTCGACGCCGCTCGGCGATATCGAAGAACTGCGCGCGTTGCAAACGGTATTCGGCTCGGACGTGCCGCCGTTTTCATCGACGAAAGGACTGACGGGGCACCCGCTCGGCGCATGCGGCGCGCACGAAGCGATCTACACGCTGCTGATGATGCGCGACGGCTTCATTGCGGGCACGCCGGGCATCGAGCACATCGAGCCGTTGGCGCAGGCGCTGCCGCTCGTGCAGACGACGCGCGACGCGCGCATCGACACGGCGATGTCGGTGTCGTTCGGCTTCGGCGGCAGTTGCGCGAGTTTGATGTTCGCAAGGATTTGACCGCCGCCTGTCGGGACGAATCACAGGCACGTGAATGACGCAAAACAAACGACGAAAAAGGGAAGTCGAAAAATGAAAACGAAAATCACGCTGGGGCTGATCGCTGCCGTTTTGCTGACGCAAGCGGGATGCACAACCAAAATCAGGTCGCTGCCGCTGCCGTCCGCGTTGCAGACGCAGAACGCGCAAGACGTCGCGCTCTACTTCGGCGACGACGCGCATGCGCCCGTCAAGCAGACGTTCGGCAACAAGGAGTTTGCAGTGCGTGTGAACCGCCAGCCGGAAAAGAGCCCGGAGGCCACCTGCAACATCGCGCTGACGAAGGCGATCCAGGAACTGCGCGACTATGCGCGCACGCAGCACGCGAATGCCGTTATCAACGTGAAGACGCGCTTCCAGCACAACGAATCGACGTCGCCGGCGGAGTTCACCTGCGGTGCGAGCCTGAACGGTTCGACCCTCGCCGTGCGCGGTGACGTCGTGATGCTTGAAACGAACTAAGCGAATCCAATACGGGGTTAAGCCATGAAAGGTCGTCTCATCAGTGCAGCACTTGTCGCATGTCTGTCCTCGCACGCGTTTGCGCGCGACACGATCGCGAACTATCCTGTCGCCGCCGCGCTTGCGAGCGAGCCCGACAAGGTCGGCGACGATATTCCGCTGTATTTCGCGGGGCAGAATCATCCGGGCGTCGTGAAGTCGTTCGGCGAATTCGCGACGAACAAGAAGACCAACGCGTTCGGCAAGAGTGACGAGACCGCGTGCCAGCACGTGTTCCTGTCGGCCGTGATCGAACTGCAGGATCGCGCACGCAAGGAAGGCGGCAATGCCGTCATCAACATCAAGAGCAACTACAGGAACGAGCTGCGCGAAAGCCCAACGGAGTTCACATGCGGAGCAGGTGCGGTGATTGCTGGCGTCGCGCTGAAGGGCGAAGTGGTGACGCTGAAGAAGTGATGCTGAAAAGGTGATGGAACGGCGTGGCCGGGCATCGTCGATGCGGCCACGCCGCCGCTCAGTACGGTCACGCGGTCTTGACGGCCGCGACGTTGACGAGTGTTTCGCGCCGCTTGCCGGGCTTCGGCGTATAGATGCGCAGACGTTCGAGCAGCCCGAAATCTTTCGCGCGGCTCCACCACAGATACGGCAGCGACACGTTGCGCGCGCCGAACGTGAAGCCGCCTCGACGGATCATGTCGAGATAGCCGTCCGCGCTCTTTTGCACGTGCATCGGGTGGCGGAACAGCAGACGGATCACCCACGACTTGATGTATGCGTCGGTGGATTCGGCGAACAGCAGCACGCCGCCAGGCTTCAGCACGCGGCGGAATTCGGCGAGCGCGCGCTCCTGTTCGACGAGGTGGTGGAACGTCTGATGGCAGAAGACGATATCGGCGCTCGCGTCGGGCATCGGCAGGTTCGCGCAGTCGCCGTGCAGCAGGTCGATCTGCGTCGAACGGGTATCGGCGTGATTGGCGCAGTTGCGCGCCGATTGCGCGGCAAGCGCGAGCGACGCGCGATGAAAGTCCACGCCGACGATACGCGCCGGCTTGAACGTTTGCGCGAGCAGCCGGAATGAAATGCCCTGGCCGCAACCGGCATCGACGATCACGGGCGAAGCGGGCAGCGGCGTATCGATCAGGCGCTTCAGATCGTTGATCGCGACGCGCAGCACGTGATGTTCCCAGGTATGGGTGCGGAGGAACCAGACGCCGAAGGCCGTCTCCGGTACGAAGGGCACGCTGGATGTTTCGGTGGACTGCACGTTGTTCCCCGTGAATCGTTGGTCGTGGTTTGATTTCTTGATGATTGCGCGACATTGTAATCGCTGGCGGGTCTGGCGGATGTCGCGTGTGCAATACGTAATAACGGGTTATCTGAAGGAAGATTGATGAATACGGAATTGTCACTGAACGCCGCCGTGGATGTGGCCATCATCGGAGCCGGGCCGTCGGGCGCGGTCGCCGCGGCGCTGCTGCGCAAGGCGGGGCGCTCGGTGCTCGTGCTCGAACGCCAGCACTTTCCGCGCTTCTCGATTGGCGAGAGCCTGTTGCCGCAGAGCATGGCGTACCTCGAAGAAGCGGGCATGCTGCAGGCGGTCGTCGAAGCGGGCTTCCAGTACAAGAACGGTGCGCAGTTCGTGCATCGCGAACAGACGTCGGCGTATGACTTCCGCGACAAGCATTCGGCCGGCTGGGGCACGACGTATCAGGTCGAGCGTGCCGCATTCGACGATCTGCTGATCCGCTGCGCGGCGCAGCAGGGCGCCGACGTGCGCTTCGGCCACACGGTACTCGCGATGAAGACGGGCGACGCGCCCGTGCTCGATGTGACCGACGAAGCGGGCAATCGCTACGAAGTGCATGCGCGGTTCGTGCTCGATGCGAGCGGATTCGGCCGCGTGCTGCCGCGTCTGTTGAATCTCGAAGCGCCCACGCGCATGCCGACGCGTGCCGCGATCTTCACGCATGTTCGCGACGGCATACCCGTCGACACGCACGATCGCAACAAGATCACGGTCGCCGTGCATCCCGGGCATCGCGACGTGTGGTACTGGATGATTCCCTTGGCGAACGGCCGGTCGTCGGTGGGCTGTGTTGCAGAGGCCGCATTCCTCGATGTGCCGGAAGCGGAGCGCGAGGCGAAGCTGCGCACGCTGATTCAAAGCGAGCCGACGTTGAACCGCTTGATCGGCCACGCGCCGTTCCTGATGCCTGTTCGACATATCGGCGGCTATTCGGCGAATGTCGAGCGGCTGCATGGACCGGGCTTTGCGCTGCTCGGCAATGCCGGCGAGTTCCTGGACCCGGTTTTTTCATCGGGCGTGACGATCGCGCTGCGTTCCGCGCATCTGGCCGTGAAGACGCTGGAGCGTCAATTGAACGGCGAGACGGTCGACTGGCAGCAGGCTTATGACGTCCCGCTGAGAAAGGGCATCGACGCATTCCGTGCATTCGTCGAGCGCTGGTACACCGGCGAGTTGCAGGACATCATCTTCTATCCGGACCAGACGCCTTCGATCAGGCGCATGATCAGCGCGGTCCTCGCAGGCTATGCGTGGGACGAGACGAATCCTTATGTCGCGGACCCGGCTCGCAGATTGAATGCGCTGCATGAGTTGTGCAGGCAGTAGGCGTAGATGAAGAACGGCGGACGAGCGGCGCTTCGTGAACCCACGAAGCGCCGTTTTCACTTCAGCGCACTTCAGCGATATGGCTCGCTGAAAACCGTCATGCCGCGATGCGCGCCTTCCCCGCCGCGTGCTGGCGTGCGTCGTCGCGCCGATGCACGCGCTGGCCCGCCGCATAGGTCTCGTACACCGCGCGATCGTCGCCCAGCAGCGCGAACGCGAACAGCAGTTCTTCGAGCGTTTCCGTGCGCGCCGTGCGTCGCGCGAGCAGCGGCGTCGCCTTCGGGTCGAGCACGATGAAGTCCGCTTCCGACTTCGGCTTGAGCGTGCCAATAGTGTCGCCGAGGTGGAGCGCTTCCGCCGCGCCCGCCGTCGCGAGCCAGAACATGCGCGTCGCCGTCAGATGATGGCCGCCCAGGCGCGCGACCTTGTGCGCTTCGTTCATTGTCTGCAGCATCGAGAACGACGTGCCGCCGCCGACGTCCGTTGCAAGCGCAATGGGCATCCGCGATTCGGCTGCTTTGTCGAAATCGAACAGGCCGCTGCCGAGGAACAGATTCGACGTCGGGCAGTGCGATGCGACCGTGCGCGTCTCGGCCATCCGGCGGCGGTCTTCGGCATCGAGATGAATGCAGTGTCCATAGACGGCACGCGGGCGCAGCAGGCCGTAGTGATCGTACACATCGAGGTAGCTGCGATGACCGGGGAAGAGGCTCGCGACCCACTTCACTTCGTCGTGATTCTCCGCGACGTGGCTCTGGATGAACACATCGGGATGCAGCTTCGCGAGCGCGCCTGTCGCTTCGAGTTGCGCTTGCGTCGACGTCGGCGCGAAGCGCGGCGTCAGCGCGTACATCTGACGCCCGTGGTTGTGCCAGCGCGCGATCAATTCGGCGCTGTCGTCGTAGCCCGATTGCGCGGTGTCGCGCAGGAACTCCGGACAGTTGCGGTCCATCAGCACCTTGCCGCCTATCATCCGCACATTGCGTGCTTGCGCTTCCGTAAAGAGCGCGTCGGCCGACTGCTTGTGCACGGTGCAGTAGACGAGCGCCGTCGTCGTGCCGCACGCGAGCAGTTCGTCGATGAAAAAGCGCGCCGTGTCCTGCGCAACGGCGGGATCGCTGAAGCCGCGCTCGGTCGGAAACGTGTACGTGTCGAGCCACGGCAACAGCCCCGGCGCCGGCGACGCGATCATGTCCGTCTGCGGGAAGTGGATGTGCGTATCGATGAAACCGGGGACGATCAGCTTGTCGCGCATCTCGACCACTTGCGTTCCGGGCGCGAGTTGCGACGCAACGGACGCATGCGCACCCGCCGCGACGACATGTCCGTCTTCGACGATCAGAAGCCCGTCTTCGTCGAAGATGGCCGCGTTGGACGATTGCGCAGGATCGCCGTTGAACGTCAGCAGTTGCGCGCGATAAGCCGTTTGAGTCATGAGTGAAACCGTCTCCGAACTGTATGAATCATGCTGATGCGCGCCAGTGCGCATCGAGTCTGTCGATCATCGCGTCGCGCTCCGCGGGCGTCACGAACGACGCCTCGAAGCCGTTGCGGATGATCGTGTACACCTCATCGTCGCCGAGCCTGAGGGCTTCGATCGTCGCGAGGTAGTTCTCGTTGACGTAGCCGCCGAAGTAGGCGGGATCGTCGGAATTCACGGTGACGGCGACGCCCTCATCGAGCAGCGCCTTCAGCGTGTGTTTGGTCAGGTCGTCGAATACGCACAGCTTCAGGTTCGATAGCGGGCATACCGTCAATGCGACGCGCGTGTCGGCCAGGCGCGTGACGAGCGCCGGGTCTTCGATGCTGCGCACGCCGTGATCGACGCGGTCTACCTTGAGCAGATCGAGTGCTTCGTAGATGTACGACGGCGGGCCTTCTTCGCCCGCATGCGCGACGAGCTTCAGCCCTTTGGCGCGGGCCTTCGCGAACACGCGCTCGAACTTCGACGGCGGATGGCCGCGCTCCGACGAATCGAGACCGACGCCGATCAGCCTGTGCGCGTACTGATCGAACAGGGGCAGCGCGGCATCGAACGTCGCGAGCGCATCGTCTTCGGACAGATGGCGCAGGAAGCACAGGATCAGCTTGCTCGTGAGGCCGCGCTGTTCGGCTTCGGCGAGCGCGCGCTCGATGCCCGCGACGACGGTCGCAATCGGCACGCCGCGCTCGGTGTGCGTCTGCGGATCGAAGAAGATTTCCGTGTGCACGACGTTGTCCGCGAGCGCGCGCTCGACGTAGGCCATCGTCATGTCGTAGAAGTCCTCTTCCTTCAGCAGCACGCTTGCGCCCGCATAGTAGATGTCGAGAAACGATTGCAGATCGGTGAACGCATACGCGGCGCGCAGCGCTTCGATCGAGTCGTACGCGAGCTTCACGCCGTTGCGTTCGGCGAGCCTGAAGATCAGCTCCGGTTCGAGCGAGCCTTCGATATGAATGTGCAGCTCGGCCTTCGGCGCGTCCTTCGTCTTTTGCGCCAGCGGAGAAAGTGTGGTTGTCGTCATGGTCGGTCAATGATTCGAGTTATCGATGAAAAGCTGCAGCGCCCGATGGCTGGTCAGGCGTCCCCCAGGATGTGTCCGGTGATTGCCGCGCTCGTCGTGTTCAGGCCGTCTGCGCCGCGCGCGTCGCGTTGGCCTCGACGGCTTGCAGCAGTTGCGCCGCCGCTGAAATTGCGATGATTTCCGGCGACTTGTCGATGATGCCGTCCACGCCGAGCGGGCACTTCATTCGCGCGACGAGCGCAGGGTCGAAGCCGCGCGCGGCGAGCCGGTGCTCGAACTGCTTGCGCTTCGTGTGCGAGCCGATCATGCCGAAGAACGCGAAGTCGCCGCGCCGCAGGATGCGCTCGGCGAGATCGAGGTCGCGTGCATGGTTGTGCGTCATCACGATGAAGTACGTGTTGGGCGCGGCCTTGTCGACGGCTTCGTCGGGCGCGTCGTTCGCGTCGATGGTCACGTTCGGCGCACCTAGCGTGTCGGGCGGCGGGAACTGCGCGTCGCGTTCGTCGACCCAGCGCACATGGCAGGGCAGCGTCGCGAGCACGCGCACGAGCGCCGCGCCCACGTGCCCTGCGCCGAACAGCACGACGGGGAAATCGCGCGGCGCGATGGTTTCGGTGAGCAGCGCGCTGCTGTCGTCGAAACCCGCGCCGTCCCACAGCAGGCAATCGGCGCTTTCGACGCCCGGCTCCGGATCGGACAGCATCACGGCATCGGGCGCGGGCCCGAATGATACGCTACGCACCACCGATTGGCCCGCCGCGACGCGCTTCGCCAGCGACGTGACCCAGCCCAGGTCACCGATATCGAGCCGCTCGAATGCGAGCACGACGGCACCGCCGCAGCACTGGCCGAGGCTCGGGCCGAGCGCGAAACGCTCGAGCCGCCGCATGTTCGGCGTGCGCATGCCGTCGCGCAGCACCTGGCGCGCGCCTTCGATCGCTTTCCATTCGAGGTGTCCGCCGCCGATCGTGTGACGCGCCGAGTCACGCGTGACGATCATCTTCGTGCCGGCGTCGCGCGGCGCCGAGCCTTCGGCGCGGGCGACCGTCACGAGCACGACGGCGTCGCCGTGCGCGAGCAGTTGTTGCAGATCGGTGAGCCAGGCGTGCATCCGGCAGTTCTCCATGCGAGGCCGCGCGGGATGGCCGCGCAGCCGGTTGATCTCGTGCGCCTCGCGGTCGTGTCGCGCGGCACTTTATTTCGGCGCATTCGCTAGGCCGTCGTGCCCGCGCCGGCGGGCGCAGTCTCTGGTGATTTTGGACTGGCCGTCGTGGCAATCGTTGCGGCGGGCTTCAGCGCGTCGATTGCATCGAGAATCGCTTCGGGCGTCGCGGGCGCGCGCAACGCGGGCGCATGCGCGGCATCGGGCGCCGTCGCGGCGACGGCATCGCGGATCGCGAGAAACACCGAGAACGGCAGCAGCAGCGGCGGCTCGCCGACGGCCTTCGAGCGGAACACGGTCGGCTCGGCGTTCACGTTGCGATACAGCTTCACGTTGAACGCGGCAGGCGTATCGCTGACGGCGGGAATCTTGTACGTCGAAGGCGCATGTGTCATCAGGCGGCCATCGCGATTCCACCAGAGCTCTTCCGTCGTGAGCCAGCCCATGCCCTGAATGAATGCGCCTTCGACCTGGCCGAGATCGATGCCCGGGTTGATCGACTGGCCGGCGTCGTGCAACGCGTCGACGCGCACGAGCTTCCACTCGCCCGTCAGCGTGTCGATCACGACTTCGGAGACGGCCGCGCCATACGCGAAGTAGTAGAACGGATGGCCCGTCAGCGTCTTCGCGTCCCAGTGAACTTTGGGCGTCGCATAGAAGCCATCGGACCACAACTGCACGCGCGCGAGATACGCCGCGCCGACCAGTTGCGCGAACGGCATCGATGCGCCATTCGCGTGCACTGCGCCGTTCGCGAACGTCACGTCTTCCGCGCCGCCGCCGAGTTCTTTCGCGGCCAGCGCGGCAAGCCTTTCGCGGATCGTGCGCGCGGCGGCTTCGGCGGCCTTGCCGTTCAGGTCGCTGCCCGTCGATGCAGCCGTCGCCGACGTGTTCGCCACTTTCGATGTATCGGCGGCCGTCACGCGCACGCGCGTAAGCGGCAGGCCGAATTCGTTCGCGACGACTTGCGCAACCTTCGTGTTGAGGCCCTGGCCCATTTCGGTGCCGCCGTGATTCACGAGCACCGAGCCGTCCTTGTAGACGTGCACGAGCGCGCCCGCCTGATTCAGAAACGGCACGTTGAACGAGATGCCGAACTTCACGGGCGTATAGGCGATGCCGCGCTTGAGAACAGGACTCGTCGCGTTGAATGCGGCGATCGCGTCGCGCCTCGCGTGATAGTCGCTCGATTCGATGAGGTCATCCGTCAGCGGCGCGATGATGTTGTCTTCGACGGTCTGTCCATACGGCGTGACGTTGCGCTCGCCGATGCCGTAGAAATTCGCGCGGCGCACGTCCAGCGGATCGCGCTTCAGTTCGCGCGCGATGCCGTCCATCATCACTTCCATCACGAGCGCGCCCTGTGGCCCGCCGAAGCCGCGAAACGCGGTGTTCGACTGCGTGTTCGTCTTGCACGGCAGCGCGACGATCTCGACGTCCGACAGGTAATACGCGTTGTCGAAGTGGCAGACGGCGCGTGTCGCGACAGCGCCGGAGAGGTCCGCCGAAAAGCCCGCGCGCAGCGCGATCTCGACGCGCGCGCCGAGAATGCGGCCGTCGTCGTCGAAGCCGGCTTCGTACTCGTAGACGGCATCGTGACGCTTGCCGGTGATCATGAAGTCGTCGTCGCGATCGGCGCGCAGCTTGATCGGGCGGCGCAACCGATGCGCGGCGAGCGACGCCGCGCACGCAAACAGCGCCGATTGCGATTCCTTGCCGCCGAAGCCGCCGCCCATCCGACGGCATTCGCACACGACGTTATGCGTCGGCCAGCCGAGCATATGCGCGACGACGTGCTGCATCTCGCTCGGATGCTGCGTCGAGCTATAGACGAGCATGCCGTCCATTTCCTTCGGCACGGCATACGCGACCTGGCCTTCCAGATAGAACTGCTCCTGCCCGCCGACTTCATACGTGCCCGCGATCCGGTGCGGCGCGCCGGCGATTTTTTCGGCGGGCGCGCCGCGCTTCAGATGCAACGGCGGCAGCACGTACTGCTTCTTCGCTTTCGCTTCGGTGGCGGTGAGCACGGCTTCGAGCGGCTCGTAGCGCACGACGTCGTCGCTCTTCGCAAGCGCCGCCGCGCGCCGCGCGAGTTCATGGCTCTGCGCGACGACGATAAAGACGGGCTGCCCGAGATACAGCACTTCGCCGTCCGCGAGAATCGGATCGTCGTGCAGCACGGGGCCGCAGTTGTTCTCGCCGGGGATGTCGTCGGCCGTCAGCACGGCGACGACGCCTGGCGCCGCGCGCACCGCATCGAGATCGAGCGACACGATGCGCGCATGCGCGTGCCGCGACAGGCCGAGCGCCGCGTGCAGCGTCTGTTGAAGCTCGGGGATGTCATCGGTGTAGGTCGCTTCGCCGCTCACGTGCAGCGCCGCCGATTCATGCGGCAACGGCACGCCGATCGCCGCTTGCGTCGTCTGATCTTCGGATGACGCGGCCTGATGGATGAAGGCATCCGTCTGCTTGTTCATGACGTCGGCTCCTGCGCGGGCGCGGCCTGACTCGCGCCTGCATCGAATGCGAATGCGTTGACGTCGCGGAGCGCGAGCGGGGCGGCGTCGCGCGTTTCCAGATGGAAGCGCCATAGCAGATTGCACGCGATCTTCAGCCGGTACGCGGCCGACGCACGCATGTCGGTGAGCGGCTGATAGTCGGCGGCGAGCGCGTCCATCGCGCGTTGTGCCGTCGCTTCGTCCCACGGCGCGCCGTTGAGCGCGGCTTCGGCATGCGGCGCACGCTTCGGCGTGGCAGCCATTCCGCCGAATGCGACGCGCGCATCGGCGATCGTGCCGTCCTCGACGATGCGCAGGGCGAACGCGGCGCACACGGCCGAGATGTCCTGATCGTAGCGCTTCGAGACCTTGTAGGTCCGAAAGCGCAGATCCGGTGCGGGACGCGGCACGCGGATCGCGGCGACGAATTCGCCCGGCTCCAGTGCCGTCTTCTGATAGCCGACGTAGAACGCATCGAGCGGCAGCGTGCGCGTCTTTTGCTCGCGCTGCAGCACGACGAGCGCGTTGAGCGCGATCAGCGCCGGCATCGAGTCGCCGATGGGCGAACCGTTCGCGACATTGCCGCCGAGCGTGCCCGCATTGCGGATCGGCAGCGACGCGAAGCGTGTCCACAGTTCGGCGAGCTCGGGGTAGTCGGCCGTCAACGCGGCATAGGCGTCTTCGAGGGATGCGGCTGCGCCGATCGTCAGCGTCTGCGCATCGCGCTCGATCGTCTTCAGTTCGGCGACGTTGCCGATGTAGAGGATGTCGCCCAGGTCGCGGAACTGCTTCGTGACCCACAGGCCGACGTCGGTGCTGCCTGCGAGCAGCCGTGCGTGCGGATGCCGCGCGCGCAGCGTGGCGAAGCCGTCGAGCGTGACGGGGGCGTAGAAGGTCGGCGAGCCGAACGAAGCGCCGCGCGTGTCGGGCGCGGTGTATTCGAACGTCGCTTCGCGCTGGATCGAACGAAGCGCGTTGACGACAGCGGCGCGGTCAAGCGCGACGCGCGGGTACTGCTGCTCGTCGAACATCTTCTGCGCCGCTTCGACGATCGGCCGGTAGCCGGTGCAGCGGCATAGATTGCCGGAAAGCGCAGTGTTGATCTCGTCGCGGGTGGGCAGGCCCGCGCCCACGGGCTGGTTTTCATACAGCGCCCACATCGACATCACGAAGCCGGGCGTGCAGAACCCGCACTGCGAGCCGTGGCAATCGACCATCGCCTGCTGGACAGGGTGCAGCGCGCCGTTCGCGGAGCGCAGGTCTTCGACGGTGAAGAGTGCACGGCCGTCGAGCGTGGGAAGAAACTGGATGCACGCGTTGACGGCCTTGAGCGAAAGCTCGCCGTGCGCATCGGCTTCACCGACGACGACGGTGCAAGCGCCGCAATCGCCTTCCGCGCAGCCTTCCTTGGTTCCCGTGCAATGCAGGTCGTCGCGCAGATGCTGGAGCACGGTGCGCGAGGCGGGGACGTCGGCAACTTCGTGGACGGTCCCCTGGTGATAGAAACGGATGGTTTGCGTTGTCACGGCGAATCCTGAAGACATTGCGGACCAGGCGCGCGTTACGCATGGGGTCGCGCCGCAGCGGGCCTCGCGCACGTAGATCGCCATCCATGACCGAACATAACACCACTTTGTCCCAAAAATATTTCCCGGCGCGAATGGGGGTTATTCGGGAGCGGTCATGAGGGGCGCAGGTTGGTGGCCGCGAGCGGAGCTCGGGCGCACTGAAAAAGGGCGCGAAGCCTTATGGCGTGCGGCTTTGCGCGTTTCGCGAGCGGCGGACAGGGGATCAGGCGATGCGCTCGCGGCTGGCCAGGTGTTTACGCCGAAGCTGAAGCCGGAGCCGGGCCGTCGCGCCGCTGGGAGCAACGGCAACGCGGACGGCCCCGCGCGGCGGATCAGCAAGGGAGCGCGTTGCGCCGGAAAGGCTTTCCCGGCGCAGTCCAGCGGAATCAGCGTGCCCGCCGGTTCCGCCACAGGCTTATGGCGAGCGCCAGAAACGCGACGACAAACCCAACCAGCGACCATTGCGGCAGCGAGAGACCAAGAATCGGCGGATAGAGCGTCTCGCACAGCCCGGCGACCTTGAACAGACTCGGCAGCCAATGCGCGGGAGGCAGTCCGTCGACGATCGGCTGCAGCGCATCGAACCCGCAGCTGAAGTTCGGGTGCGACTGCACATACACATGCCGCACGGCCGTCGACAAGCCCCCGAGCGCGGAGAG
This sequence comes from Paraburkholderia diazotrophica, assembly GCF_900108945.1. Lineage (GTDB taxonomy): Bacteria > Pseudomonadota > Gammaproteobacteria > Burkholderiales > Burkholderiaceae > Paraburkholderia > Paraburkholderia diazotrophica. The sequence goes on from NZ_FNYE01000014.1 coordinate 146,407, forward strand.
CAGCGCCAGCACTTCGAGCGCACGCACGCCGCGCCATCCGCGCATCGTTGCGCCGATAAAAGCGAACACGGCGATCAGCAGATAGAAATACCGCTGGATGATGCACAGCGGACAAGGGTCTTGATGCTCGACGAACTGGAGGTAAAGCGCCCCGCCGACGAGCGCGACGCAGACGAGCCCGAGCAGAACGAGGAGATTGCGCTCGCGGCGCAGCGTGACGTTATCGTTGACCATAATCCTTATAGCGGTTGAGATTCCGAACAGGCGTCGCGCGATTCTAGCCGAAGGCCGTGGCGCTTGCCGGTGGGCAAAAACTTTGCGATGAGCCGTCGCGAGCAGCCGTCAGCGGATCGTGTTCAATACCGCTTCGACGGCCCGTCCTATTCCCAGCAGCGCATCGTCCGCGTGCGGCGCGGCGGCCAGCATCAGCCCGACGGGCGCATCGCCGCGCGGATGGCAGGGCAGCGACAACGCGCACGCATCAAGGAAATTGAACGCGCTCGGATTGCGCAGCACCAGACCGTTGGCGCGGAAAAACGCGTCGTCATCATCGACGAGTCCGGCGACGCGCGGCGGCATGATGGGCGTCGTCGGCGCGACGATGGCATCGAAGCGCTGCCACATCGTGCGCGCCTCGGCGAGCACGGCGGCGCGTTCCGCGAGCAGGTCGAGATAGTCGGCGGCCGTCGCCGGCTCGCCCTTCAGGATGCGCACGAGCACGCGCGGATCGTAGTCGCCGCGATGCGCCTCGAGCAACGGCCTGTGCCACGCATACGCCTCGATCGGCGAAAAGCCGAAGCGGTTGATTTCCGCGAGACGGTCGAGCGGCGCAAAGCGCACGTCGCTGACGATGGCGCCCGCCGCTTCCAGGTGCTTCAGCGCGGCGTCGTAGGCCTGCGCGACTTCCGGCTCGATGTCGTCCGTCACGTAGTGATTCAGCACGCCGAGCCGCATGCCTTCGATCGGCCGCGCGGCCGGGACGACGGGCTCCAGTCCCGCGAGAATCCGGTCGACGAGCGCGCAGCACGCGACCGTCGTGCCGATCGGACCAAACGCATCGAGCGTCGGCGAGAGCGGCACGCCGCCTTGCTTCGGCACGCGGTCGGCGGTCGGCTTGAAGCCCGTCAGGCCGCACAGCGCGGCGGGGATGCGCAGTGAGCCGCCCGTGTCGCTGCCGAGCGCGACGGCCGCCATGCCGTCCGCCACCGACGCGGCCGCGCCCGACGACGATCCGCCCGACACCCGCTCGTCGCCTTTCACGCCGCGCCGGTACGGCGACAGCGGATTGCCGTAGTGCGGATTCAGCCCGAGGCCGGAAAACGCGAACTCGCTCATGTTCGTGCGGCCGACGATCACGGCGCCCGCGCGTTTGAGCCGCGCGACAGCGGGCGCATCCGACGCGGCGGGCGCAGCGCCCGCCAATGCCGTCGAGCCGGCGCGCGTCACCTGGCCTTCGATGTCGAACAGGTCCTTCACCGACACGGGAATGCCCGCCAGCGGCGACAGCACAGTGCCGGCGGCGCGCAGGCGGTCGTGTGCATCGGCTGTCGCGCGGGCGTTGTCGGCGTCGACGTGCATGAAGACAGTCGAGCCCTGGCCGGCGGGATCGGCGATCCGCTCGAGCGCGGCTTCGACGAGCGCGCGGCTCGTCGTGCGGCCGGCGGCGAGCTCGGCGCCAAGCTGGGCGAGCGGCGGGAAGGGCGTGAGATCGGTAGGCATGGCGGTAGGCATGGCAGTGGTCATGGCGTGAGCGCGGCCGATACGGTCGACGATGGCTGGGAATCGTATTGTGACGCCTCATGCGGGACACGCGCCAATCGCGCGCGATTGCACTCCTTCGCGCTTCGCCACAATGGGTTTTCACCGTTCGTGCGGTACCATCGCGCTCTGTATTACTTTTTGTAAGGAAGGGCGCCATGCACCACGGAATCGGCTTCATTCAGGATCTGGCAGTCGTGATGGCGCTCGCGGGCGTCGTCACCGTGCTGTTCCATCGCCTGAAGCAGCCGGTGGTGCTCGGCTATATCGCGGCGGGTGTGATCATCGGGCCGTACACACCGCCGTTTCAGCTAATCCACGACGAACAGACGATCAAGACGCTCGGCGAGCTCGGCGTCGTGTTCCTGATGTTCTCGCTGGGGCTCGAATTCAGCCTGCGCAAGCTGCTCAAGGTCGGCGCGACAGCCATCGTGGCGGCGCTGTCGGAGATCGTGCTGATGCTGTGGATCGGCTACGAGATCGGCAGCGCGTTCGGCTGGAGCCCGATGGATTCGCTGTTTCTCGGCGCGATTCTCGCGATTTCGTCGACGACGATTATCGTCAAGGCGCTCGCCGACCTCGGCCTGAAGCGCGAGAATTTCGCGCAGCTGGTGTTCGGCATTCTGATCGTCGAGGACATTCTCGGCATCGCGATGCTCGTGCTGCTGTCGGGCATCGCGCAGACGGGCGAACTTTCCGCGGGCATCGCGCTCGTCACGCTCGGCAAGCTGCTGCTGTTCATGACGGTGTCGCTGGTGGTCGGGATTCTCGTCGTGCCGCGCGCGCTCAACTACGTCGCGAAATCCCAGAGCGACGAGATGCTGCTCGTCTCCGTGCTGGGCTTCTGCTTCGCGTTCTGCCTGCTGGTCGTCAAGCTGGACTACAGCATCGCGCTCGGCGCGTTCCTGATCGGCGCGATCATGGCCGAGTCGCGCCACCTGCACCGCATCGAGCATCTGATCGCGCCGCTGCGCGACACGTTTTCCGCAATCTTCTTCGTGACGATCGGGCTGATGCTGAACCCCGCCGTGCTGGTCGACTACGCATGGCCGATCGCGGTGATCACGATCGCGGTGATCGTCGGCAAGATCGTGTCGTGCGGCCTCGGCACTTTCCTGGCCGGCAAGGACGGGCGCACGGCGATGCGCGTCGGCATGACGGTGTCGCAGATCGGCGAGTTCTCGTTCATCATCGCGTCGCTCGGGCTCACGCTGAAGGTGACGAGCGCGTTTCTCTATCCGATCGCCGTCGCCGTGTCCGCGCTGACGACGCTTTTCACGCCGTATCTGATCCGCGCCGCCGATCCCCTCACGCGGCGCCTGGGCCACGCGATGCCGCCCACCATCGCCAACGTGTTCGGCATGTACGGACAGTGGCTCGGCAGCCTGCGGCCGGCCTCGGGCGGGCCGACGGTGTTCGGCCTCACGCGGCGGATCATTCTGCAGATCGCGGTCAATCTGGCGATCGTCGCGGCGATTTTTCTGGGCGCATCGTATGGCGCGCCTTACGGAAGCCGCTTCATCACAGAATGGTTGCCGTCGGAGCCAATACAGCGCGTGGTGCTGTGGAGCGCGGCGCTCGTCGTGTCGATGCCGTTTCTCGTCGCCGTTTACCGGAAGACCAAGTCGCTCGCGCTGCTGCTCGCCGAAATCAGCGTGCAGCCGGCGAAGGCAGGGCGGTTTACGAGCGCGATCCGTAACGCCATTTCGGATCTCGTGCCCGTCGTCTCGATGCTCGGCGTGTTCCTGCTGGTCTCGGCGCTGTCGAGCGCGATCCTGCCGCCGACGGGGCTGCTCGTCGCCGTGCTGCTGGTCGCCGCGCTGCTGCTGGCGGTGCTCTGGCGTTGGTGCGTGCGGATTCACGCGACGATGCAGATCGCGCTGCGCGAAACCTTCGACGAACAGCCGGACCCTTGATGGCAGAGCGTCGTCGAAGTGGCGCATGATGGCGTTGCGCGGATGCATCGGGGACGCGGTATCCGTTCGCACAACATTGCATGTTGTGACGCGATGTGACGAAATGTGTGCTGGTTTGCCCACCCACTGCGCGAGGCGGATAATCAATTATGTTTATTCGTTCGCGCGCCAGGACGCGTTTGGACCACAGTCATGAGCGAAAACAATTCCGATAACGCCGGCGCACCCGGCACCCCCACGCCTTCGACGAGCCAGCCCGGCGCGCCGAAATCCGCACCGGCTCCGACTCCCACACCCGCCAAAGAAGCGGCCTCCACCGATTCCCCCGAAAGCGCCTCCAACGTGACGCCCAAGGACGTCCCCGCGCCGCAGCGCAGCGAGGCCGAGCGCGCGAGGGCGAGCGCCGCAGAGGCCACCGCGCAGCAGGAAGCGGCGGCGCGCGTGCAGTCGGTCGTGTCGAGCGCGGAGCGGGCAGCGGCGCAGGTGGGAAGCTCCGCGGAAACGGCGGACGCATCGGGCACGGCTGCGGCTGCGCCCGTCGGCGGCGAGCCGGACGGCACGCTCGGCTCGTCGGCGAAACCCAGCGGTTCGCCGCCGCCCGGTTTCGGCTCGGCACCGGATTTCAGCGCAGCCAATCCGCCGCCTGCCACCGCCATTCCGCCGGGACCGCCGGCGTATCTGAAGCGCAGCGATTCGGCGTGGTCCGTCTTCGGACGGATCATGGCCGCGCGCGCGCGTCAGCTGTTTGACCGCGCGGGGCGGAGGATCACGCAGCGCACGCTGCGTATCGGCGTGTCGGCGCGAATCTTCCATCCGGAGCCGGGCGCGAAGGGGCTGCGCGGCAAGACGCTGCAGTACCTGGAAGAATCGATTGCGCACTGGGTGATGTCGCGCGACGTGCTCGTGTTCATGATTCCGACGGTCGGCCATCAAGGCATGCTGCACCCGAGCAACATCCGTCTGCGCGACTACGCGAAGCATCTGGACGGGCTGCTGCTGCAAGGCGGCGCCGATGTGTCGCCGCAAACCTATGCCGAAGTCGCCACGCGGCCCGAGTGGCCCGGCGACCGCGTGCGCGACATGTACGAGCTGGAACTGCTGCACGAATTCATCGAGTCGGGCAAGCCGGTGCTGGGCGTGTGCCGCGGCTGCCAGCTGATCAACGTCGCGTTCGGCGGCACGCTGTATCAGGACATCGCCAGCGACGTGCCGACGGCGGGCATCCACGTCAACGAACATTACGACCAGCACCGTCACTCGGTTCACTTCCCCGAGGGCTCGACGCTCGTCAATATGTTTCCCGGACGGCGCGAGGCGATCGTCAACTCGATCCACCATCAGGCGGTCAATCAGTTGGGACGCGATCTGAATATCGAAGCGGTGTCGGCATCGGACGGCATCATCGAAGCCGTGCGCTACCGGCGTGCGCCGTTCGTGATGGGCGTGCAGTGGCATCCGGAATTCCACCGCGCGGGCGGCCCGGAACTGCTCGATTGCACGCCGTTGCTCGACACGTTCTTGCGGGTCGCACGCGAAACGCGCTTCTGATTTCGCGTCTTTCCGTCGATACGCGGGCGCACACGTGATGTGGCGCCCGCGTTTCTTTTTTGCGTCGGCGGCTGGTGGCGGCGATCGTCTCGATTCCGGGGGGGGGCGATTCAGGAATAGGGCGCGTGTTTTACGATGTTTTGCGTTTGGGCATCAGATTGATTAGTTGTCCATTTATCTCGATTTAAAGTCCTGTAGCAGCGCGTCAGAAAGGGCAAAATCCGCGCGATAATCCGAGGCTGTTTCTGGATACGCATGGAGTATCGACGTATGAAGTACCCGTTGGATCTGCGCCGTATAGGATTGCTTGCGATTACTTGCGCGCTCATGCATGGCGGCGTCGCGTGGGCGGCGGGCAAGGCGGCGTCGAACCCGGACGTCGCTCGCGCGAGCGGTGCCACAATCGCGCAGGCCGGCGCGTCGTCTAATGCGCAAAGCGATGCGGACTCCGCCGCCGAGCCGGCCAACGAAGCGAATTCCGACGCGGACATTGGGGCGGGCGGCGTGCAGGGCGATGTCGCCGATCTGATGCAGCTGCTCCACGACGGCGCGCTCACGGAAATGCGCACGACGTACAACGGCGGCTACGGCGCATCGATGTTCTTCTACGCGCAGGACATGACGTACTACGTCGCGCTGTTCCAGAACAAGCGCTTCTGGCGAGTCATCCGGACCTCCGATCAGGCACGCGCCGAAGCCATCTATGCGGGCTTTGCGCGGCAGACGGCGCAGCTTGCCGAAGTCGAAATCCGCACGACGCAATTGCAGGCGCAGAACGCGTCGATAGAGCGCGTGATCAGCGAGTCGCAGGCACGCGCGCAGCGTTTGCAGGCGGACATCCAGGTGGCGCGCGCCCAGGAAGCGAAGGTCGCGGATTACCAGCGGCAAACGCAGGATGAAATGCTCGCGTTGCGCGAAGAGAAGGAAAAGGCGCAGTCGCAGTTACGCCAGTTGCAGCAGCAGGTTCTGCAATTGCAGCGTCAAGCGGAGGCCGGATTGCCTGGCGGGCGCTGAGGGATTGCGCTAGCGGGCTTCAACGTGAAGCCGCGCTGCGCGTCGCGCTTTGCCAGAAAAAACACCCGAAAAGCTGGAGTTCAGCTTTTCGGGTGTTTTTTTGTGCGCGGGTGCTGCGTCTTGTCTGACCGGCATGCTTGCTGACTGGTCCTACTTCGAGAAGTGGTCGGGTATCTCGGTGACGCGTCGTTGCGACATATGGTTCATCCACTCGGTGCTGTCCGTATCGACGTGTCGACGCGCGATGGCAGCGGGCGCCATGCCGTGTATGCCCGCCGACATCGTGACGGAAGCGTAGTCGCTGTCGGCTCGCGGCGACGGCGCGAACGGCGAGTAGGCGCCCGCCATCGACGGTTGAGGACGCGTGCGATGCAGCGAGCCGTGTGTCGCGTGATGGCGTGCGTCCAGCTGCGATCGCCAGCCGTAGCGCGGCTCGGCATCGAGCGAGCGGATCGTCGAATGCTGAGCGCGGTGCGTGGCTGCACTGACGATGGCGTCTTGCTCCCGCTTCGTCGAATGCGTTCGGATCGCGGCTGGTGCGAGTCGATCGACGGCGGGCTTGGGCGACGCGCTTGCGTTCGTATCGACAGTACGTCTGGCAACGGGCAATGCGCGTTCAGATACGTCACGATTGCCGGCGTCGAAGCGCCGGGCGTTCGCGGCGGTGGATGCGCCCGGCTTCTCCGCGGCTTGCGGCGCCGTTTCCGCAGACGCGCGTGCATTCAGATCGCCGCGAGCGCGATTCCAGGCGCCGGGCGCTTCAGTCGATCGCGCGACGTTTCCGGAGCGTAGATGTTCCGAGGTCGCGGGTTCATCGCCGATATGCGTCGCGCGGGCATTGAGCGTCACGTCCGGTGCGGCTGCCAGCGTCGGCGCCGGCGGTTGCCGCTGCTGGCTCGCGACGAGCCACGCAATCAGGGCCGCGCCGCTGATCGCGCATGCGCCGCTCGCAATCGTGTTCCATTGACGGTCCTTGCGCTTGAACGAGCGCGCCGGATCACGCAAGTCGAGCGGAATGGCGCTGCTGCTGGGTGCGGGAGTCGGCGCGTTCGGGATGGCCGGTTGGCGGCGTAGCGTCTGCGGGTCCCATCGGCACATTGCGCGGATAGCTGCGGCGTTCAGGCAGAACGTGCGCATCATCGCCGCATAGAGAACTTTCAGTTCCTTTCGGAGGCTGATGTTCGGCGGCAACAGCGACCATTCACAGCCAATGGAGCGCGAGACCAGCTCGAGAGGGCGGAGGCGCGGCATCGCCATGGCGCCGGCAATGAGAGTGAATTGTGGTGTCGACACGGTCTTCGCCTCGTTCCCTCGTTTTTGTTGGCATTTCAGGAGCCTCGAAGCGGCAGACAACATCAGCGTGAACCGGCATCCTGCCTACGCTGGCCGTCGGGGCCTTCGACGCGGCATGGTGGCAGGCGGATGCATAGCAATCGATCAGATAACTCCGAAACCTGATCGGGTCAGGTATCAGTGATAGTCAGAAGTGCGATCCAGGCGATACACGTATCGCAATGCGGTGATATCGATGCCGCCCATATGATCGGGCTCCGCGCCCGAAAGCCGCCAGCCCTGCCGCTCGTAGAACGCGATCGCGGGCGCATTCCCTTCGAGCACGTAGAGATAGAGCTGCGCTTCCCCTTGTTCGCGCGCCCAGTCCTGAGCGGCGCGCATCAGCAGCTTGCCCGCGCCGATGCCCTGGTGCGCGGGCAGCGCATGCAGGTTGTCGAGCAGCACGCCCCACGGCGAATCCGGTTGACGCTCGACGCACACGAAGCCGATCGGCTCTCCGGCGCGTTCGGCGATCAGCACGATGCGCCGGTCGGCACCTGGCGCCGAGAGCCGCGCGCGCCAATAGGACGCGCGCTCTTGCACGACTTCGCCATCGAGAAACGCATCGGGCAACAGCCCGCGGTACGTCGCCTGCCAGCTTGCACTGTGGATGGCGGCGATGAGATCGGCGTCTGCGTCGGTGGCCGGGCGCAGCGCGAGAGTGGAAAGAGCAGGTGGCGAAACAGGATCGGGCATTGCGGCGGTACCGGACAGACGGAAGCAGACAGGTTGGGCGGATCGAAAGCAGCGAAACCAGCAGAACGAAATCGCCAAGGACTCACGATACGGCGCATGGGCTTCCGCGTCATCTGGCGGCGCGGAAGCGGTGGCAACCGCATCGGAAGAATTTTCCTGAAACGGCATTAATGTAAGCAGATTGTATTAAATGCGTGCCATTCTCAGAAACGTTATTATCGAGGCAACCACGCGTCGTAAGCGAGACTACAGGTTTACCCTGATATATCGGTGGGGTTCGCAGGATCAGACTACCGCGCCCACGTGAACGCCGTGCCCGAGCCAATTGCATTTGCTTTGGCCGCCGCCCGATCCGGGCATCCGCGGGCATCCGTTTCCGTGCGGATCGTTTCCACTGCCCCGCGTCACCTGCCTCGCGCAGGTTGCGGGCCAATACCGGGATTGACATGGCAACAGCATCCCATGCCCACGCATCGACGGGCGAATCCAAGGCCCGGACTGTATTCCGCGTCGTCAGCGGCAACTTCCTGGAAATGTACGACTTCATGGTCTACGGCTATTACGCCGGCGCGATTGCGAAGACGTATTTTCCGAGCGGCAACGAATTCGCCTCGCTGATGCTGTCGCTGTCGGTGTTCGGCGCGGGCTTCCTGATGCGTCCGCTGGGCGCGATCGTGCTCGGCGCTTACATCGACCATCACGGCCGGCGCAAGGGTCTGATCCTCACGCTGTCGCTGATGGCGCTCGGCACGCTGACGGTGGCCGCGATTCCGGGCTACGCGACGATCGGCGTGCTAGCGCCCGCGCTCGTGCTGCTCGGGCGCCTGTTGCAGGGATTCTCGGCGGGCGTCGAGCTGGGCGGCGTCTCCGTCTATCTGTCGGAGATCGCGACGAAGGGCAACAAGGGCTTTTACTGTTCGTGGCAATCGGGCAGCCAGCAGGTGGCTGTCGTATTCGCCGCGCTGATCGGCGTGTTCCTGAACCGCCTCCTGCACGCCGACCAGATGACCGCATGGGGCTGGCGCGTGCCGTTCCTGATCGGCTGTCTGATCGTGCCGTTCCTGTTCCTGATCCGCCGCTCGCTGAAGGAAACGGAAGAGTTCCTCGCGAAGAAGCATCGCCCGACGGCCGGCGAAATCTTCCGTTCGATGGCTCAGAACTGGGGCATCGTGCTCGGCGGCATGGGCATGGTCATCATGACGACGGTGTCGTTCTACATGATCACCGCGTACACGCCGACCTTCGGCAAGGAAGTGCTGAAGCTCTCCGCGATCGATACGCTGATCGTGACCGTCTGCATCGGCGTATCGAACCTGATCTGGCTGCCCGTCTCGGGGGCGATCTCGGACCGCGTCGGCCGTCGTCCCGTGCTGCTGACGTTCACGATTCTGACGATTCTCACGTCGTATCCGGCCGTACAGTGGCTCGTCGCCGATCCGTCGTTCGTGCGCCTGCTGATGGTCGAACTGTGGCTGTCGTTCCTGTATGGCTGCTACAACGGCGGCATGGTCGTCGCGCTGACGGAAGTGATGCCGTCGGATGTGCGCACGGCCGGCTTCTCGCTGGCGTACAGTCTCGCGACGACGATCGGCGGCTTCACGCCCGCGATCGCGACATATCTGATTCATGCGACGGGCAACAAGGCCGCGCCCGGCCTGTGGATGAGCGTGGCGGCCGTCTGCGGCCTGATCGCGACGCTCGTGCTGTACCGCACGCCGCAAGCGCGCAACCAGTACCGGGCGGCGTAAGCGCCTTTCGCGCATCCGGCTGCGTCGCCGGAAAAACAAAACCCCCGCTAGCTAGCGGGGGTTTTTTGTTGGATCGCCAGGGGCGTTACGCCGCGCGATCAGCTGCGCAACGCGGACGCCACCTCTTCGACGACTTCCGCCCACGCGCCCGGCCGTGGTTGCCGCACGAGACGCGCCGACGGGTACCACGGGCTGCGCGCGTCGCCGGCAAACCAGCGCCAGTCGGCGGCGAAAGGCAGCATCAGCCACAGCGGCCGGTTCAGCGCGCCCGCCAGATGCGCGATCGACGTATCGACCGACACCACGCCGTCGAGCCGCTCGATGATCGCCGCAGTGTCCGCGAAGTCGTGAATGCGCGCATCGAAGCGATGGATGTTCTTCGCGCGCGGATGCACGTCGAGCGCGGCGCGCTCGTTGTCGCTGAGCGCGGGCTGCAGCACGATCCAGTCGATGCCGTCGAGCGTGAACAGCGGTTCGAGCGCTTCGAGCGGCAGTGAGCGGTTTTCCTGGCGCTGCGCGCGTCCCGACCACGCGAGCCCGATCTTGCGCTTCGCGTGTCCGCCGAGCGAACCGCGCCACGCGCGGCGCGACGCGGCGGGTGCATTCAGATAAGGCGCGCGTGCGGGAATCGCGTCGAAATCGGTGCCGAGCGCGAGCGGCAGGCTCAGCAACGGGCACTCCAAGTCGGCATGAGGACGTTTCGCGTCTTGCGCGATCAACGTGACGCGCCATTGCTGCGCGGTGGGCGCGAGCAGCGAGACGAGCTGCGGCTGCACTTCGAGCACGACATGCGCGGCACGCTGCGCGGCAATTTCGACGAAGCGCACGAATTGCAGCGTATCGCCGAAGCCCTGTTCCGCATGCACGAAGAGCGTGCGCCCGGCGATCGGCTCGCCGTTCCAGCGCGGCAGTGCGGCCGCGTTCGGCGACTGCGCCGCGTTCTCGAGACGCCATTCGTATTCGGGCAGGCCGCGCTTGAAGTCGCCGAGCGTGAGCAGCGTCACGCCGCGGTTCATATGCGCGACGGCGAGATCGGGCCGCAGACGCAACGCCTGATCGAACGCGCGAATCGCGGCTTCGTGCGCGCCGAGCGCATGATGCGCGGCGCCCAGGCTCAGCCACGCGAGCGCGAATGTGGGGTCGAGGCCGACCGCGCGCTCGAAACGCGGCAGCGCTTCTGCGTGACGGCCGAGCGCGGCCAGCGCGTTGCCGAGCCCGAACAGTGCGGGCGGCAGGTTCGGCTGGAGCGCGAGCGCGGCTTCGAGCGCGGCGACGGCTTCCTGATGCCGGCCTGTTGCGTCGAGCGTGTTGCCGAGATTGAACTGCGCAGCGACGAAGCGTGGCTCTGCGCTGAGCGCCGCGCGGAAATGCACGATCGCCTCGTCAGCCGAGCCGAGCGCATTGAGCGCCATGCCGAGATTGTTGTGCGCGCCCGCGTGGCCCGGCCGCAGTTCGAGCGCGCGCCGTAACGAGTCGACGGCTTCACGATGGCGTCCGAGCGCATGCAGCGCGTTGCCGAGATTGACGTGCGACGACGCGTCCGCCGGCTGCAGCCGCAAGGACTTCTGGAAGGCGTCGACGGCATCTTCGTGGCGGCCGGCGAGCGCATACGCATTGCCGAGGTTGTAGTGCGCGATCGCGAATGCGGGCGCGAGGGTCAGCGCGTTGCGAAAGCGTTCGATTGCCTTGTCGAGCTGGCCGAGCGCCTTCAGCGCATTGCCGAGGTTCAACTGCAGCGCAGCGTCCTGCGGGCGCAGATCGGCGGCACGGCGCACGAGGTCGGCCGCTTCTTCGTGCTGGCCTTGCTGATGGCGCAGCACGCCGAGCAGATGCAGCGCGTCGACGTGAGCAGGATCGAGTTCGAGCGTCGCGCGATAGCCGCGCTCTGCGTCGTCGAGCCGGCCGTCGCGATGCGCGCTATACGCGCGATCGAAAAGGGGTTGCATGACGGAGGCGGTAGGGTTATGCGGGAAAACGCGCATTTTCCCACACTCGGCTTGCACACCTCCGACTTGACGCGGCGAGTGTTGCTCAATAACATATGAACACGTGTTCATATGTATGTCCGAATCATGTCAGCCGTTGTCTCTTTCAATGCCGACGACCGCGTCGTCCAGATCGCTGATCTGTTCCGCCTGCTGGGCGACCCGACGCGCCTGCGCATCGTGCTTGCGTGCGTCGACGAGCGGCGTGCGGTCGGTGCGATCGCCGAGTCGTTGAAGCTGTCGCCTTCGCTGGTGAGCCATCATCTGCGGCTGTTGCGCGCGGCGCGCATCGTGCGCGCGGAGCGGCAGGGCAAGCAGGTGTTCTACGTGGCAGCCGACCGCCACATCAGCGGCATGCTGGCGGACATGCTCGAACACGTCGCCGAACCTCTCAACGATTCCGTCGGCGAACCGGCCGTCGATCTCGCGCAGGACCACACATGAAATACAACACCAACACAAACACCGACATCTCGGCGGCGAAGCATCAGCCGGAGTCCGGCGCGCATGTGCACACCGACGCATGCGGTCACGCGGGCGATGACCTCACGTCGCACGATCACGATCACGACCACGACCACGACCACGACCACGCGCACGCGCACGCGCACGCGCACGCGGATGGCGGCAACGCATCGCACGCGCATCATCACGGCCACGGCCATCATCACCATCACCACGCGCCTGTCGCGGGACATGGCCGCGCGTTTGCGCTCGCCGTCGCGCTGAATGTGTTCATCGTGGTCGTGCAAGCGGTCTATGGCGTGCTTGCCAACTCGACGGCGCTGCTCGCCGACGCCGGCCATAATCTCTCGGACGTGCTGGGCCTTTTGCTCGCGTGGGGCGCGACGTGGCTCGCGACGCGGCGACCGTCGGCGCGCTTCACGTTCGGCCTCGGCGGCTCGTCGATTCTCGCAAGCCTGCTCAACGCAGGCTTGCTGCTCTTTGCGTGCGGCGTGATCGTCGCGGAAGCGGTCGAGCGTCTGATTCATCCCGCGCCCGTCGCGGGTCTCGACGTGTTCATCGTCGCCGCCGTCGGCATGGTCGTGAACGGCTTCTCGGCGTGGCTCTTCATGCGCGGCCAGGAAGACGACCTGAACATCCGCGGCGCGTTTCTGCACATGGCAGCCGACGCCGCGGTGTCCGCCGCCGTCGCGATCAGCGGTCTCGCGATTCTCTTCACCGGCTGGAGCTGGCTCGACCCGGTGATGAGCATCGTCGTAGTTGCGGTGATCGTCTACGGCACGTGGGGCCTGCTGCGCGATTCCGTGAGCCTCGCGCTCGACGCCGTGCCACCCGGCGTCGACGTGCAGAAGATCCGCGACTATCTCGCCGCGCAGCCGGGCGTGATCGACGTGCACGACCTGCACGTGTGGGCGATCTCGACGACGGGCAACGCACTCTCCGCGCATCTCGTGATACCGGACGGGCATCCGGGGGACAACGTCATCGACGGCATCGTCTGCACGCTGCGCGACGAGTTCGACATGCATCATGCGACGTTGCAGGTCGACATCGGCACGACGCATCACCGCTGTTCGCTGGATCACACGCGCGGCACGCATTGAGCCGTCGCACCGCGTGTCTGTTTGATGCGGCGCGTCGTCGGCGATGGCTCAGCGATCGGAATGCGCGGCGTACACTAGCAGGCATGTCCGACAGCGGAGGTCTGCATGACGGGTGCTTCCTTCGACGTGCCGCCCGTGCTGATCGTCGGCGCGGGGCCGACGGGACTCGCGGCGGCCATGAGCCTTGCACGCGCGCGCGTGCCCGTGCGGCTCATCGACAAGGCGCTGCAACCCGATCCCCATTCGCGCGCGATCGGCATTCAGGCACGCACACTCGAACTGCTGGAACAGCATCGCCTCGTTGAACCGTTTCTCGATCTCGGCCATCGCGCGCGTGCCGCGAATCTCTATTCGAATGGGCAGCGTCTTGCGCGGCTCGATTTCGATCCGTTGCAAACGCGCTATCCGTATCTGCTGTTCCTCGATCAGTCGATCACGGAGCGCCTGTTGACGGAACACCTCGCGACGTTTGGCGTGCGCGTCGAACGCGGCGTTGAACTGACGATGTTCGCGCAGGGCTCGGCGGGCATCAACGCGACGTTGCGGCGCGCGGACGGCCACATCGAGACGCTTCATCCGTCGTACATGATCGCCGCCGACGGCGCGCACAGTGCGATCCGTCATCGGCTCGGCATGAGCTTCGCGGGCAAGACGTTCGAACAGACCTTTCTGCTCGCCGACGCGGAGGTCGACACCGGCTGGTCCGACGACGAGTTCCACATCTTCGCGTCGGGCGCGGGGCTTGCGGGACTGTTTCCGATGGGCAAGGGCCGGCACCGGTTGATCGCCGATCATCCCGCGATGCCATCGAATGCATCGGCGAGCGGCAACCCGGCGCCGCTCTCGTCGATCCCCGCGCCGACGCTCGACGAGTGCCGGCAGATCGCGAAGAGCCGCATTCATCATCCCCTCGCGCTGACCGCGCTGTCGTGGTCGAGCTACTTTCACCTGAATAGCCGGATGGTCGAGCAGTTGCGCTCGCAGCGCGTGTTTCTCGCCGGCGATTCAGCGCACGTGCACAGCCCGGCGGGCGCGCAAGGGATGAACACGGGCATCCAGGAAGCGTTCAACCTGGGCTGGAAACTTGCGCGCGTGCTGAAGGGCGACGCGCCCGATCGCCTGCTCGATACGTACCATCTCGAACGTCATCCCATCGAGCGCGACGTGCTGCGTCAGACGACCTTCGTCACGCATATGGCGGAAGCGGATCATGGTCCGATGAAGTTGCTGCGCGATCGCGTGATGCCCGTGCTGGCCGCGCTCGGACCATTGCGCGATGCCGCGCGGCTCACTGTCAGCGAGCTTTCGATTCAATACCGGCGCAGTCCGCTGACGCTCGAACGCGTGCTCGACGGCGGCCCGCGCGCAGGCGAGCGCGCGCCCGATGCGCTCGTGCATGTCGTCGATGGACCGCTGGGACGCGCGCCAGGCGTCGGCTGCATTTTCGATCTGCACGACCCCGCGTTCTTTTCGCTTTTTCTGCTCGTCGAGCCACCGGAAGATGCCTCATCGAACAACGGCAAGCTGCTCCCGCTGTCTCGCAAGCCCGTGCGTCCCGCTGATCTCGACCGTTTCGTCGCGGCCGTCGAAGACCTGCTGCCGGGCGCGGTGCGTATCTGGCGCGTGTCGGATGCGAACGGCGAGGGCGGCGGCCCGTCGCTCAGCGAATCGTTCGGGCGCACGCGGCCTTCGTTCTATCTGGTGCGGCCCGATGGCTACGTTTGCGCGCGCGGCCGCCCCGGCTCCGATCTGAACGGACTGCTGCGCCATTGCGAAGCGTGGTTCACGAAGAGCGCGCTGCCTGAGCCGCCGTCGCCGGCGCCGTGACGCGCCAATAAAAAAAGCGTTCGCATCGGACACGATGCGAACGCCAGGTGCTGTTGCTTCTGCGTGAATGAAAGCGTGCTACGCCGCCGCTGCCTCCTTCGGCGTCAGCTCCTCGCGATGGCGGACGAGCGCCTCGCGGACCATCTCATGCAACTCCAGCTCCAGGCCTTCGGGCTTCGAATGAAGCGTGGCCAGCAGCGCGCGACGCATCCGCGGTTCCCAGAAGCGGCGGATATGATCCGCGATGTTGTCGATCGCTTCTTCGCGATCCGGCATCGACTCGAAGAAATCGCCGATCCGGTTTGCCATGTCGACCAGGTTGTGTACGTCCATTGTGTTGCCTCACTTGCCTGACGTGATAGCCGCCAGCTCGCGGTTGCGCAGATGCTCGAGCTGTTCGTTGTTGAAGCGCGAGTAGTCCTTCTGCCATTGCGACGGCTGCTCGACGGGCAGAACCTGCACGGCCGTCACCTTGTACTCGGGGCAGTTGGTCGCCCAGTCGGAGCTTTCCGTCGTGATCACGTTCGCGCCCGATTCAGGGAAGTGGAACGTCGTATAGACGACGCCCGGCTGCATCCGGTCGGCCACTTTCGCGCGCAGCACGGTGTAGCCCGCGCGCGATTCGATGCCGACCCAGTCGCCGTCCCTGATGCCGCGGTCTTCGGCGTCTTGCGGATGGATCTCCAGGCGGTCCTCCTCGTGCCAGCGCGAGTTCTCCGTGCGGCGCGTCTGCGCACCGACGTTGTACTGCGACAGGATGCGGCCCGTCGTCAGAATCAGCGGGAACTTCTGCGTGACCTTTTCCGGCGACGCGACGTACCGCGTGATCACGAACTTGCCCTTGCCGCGCACGAACTCTTCGATGTGCATCGTCGGCGTGCCTTCCGGCGCCTGTTCGTTGCACGGCCACTGGATGCTGCCGAGCTTGTCGATCTTCTCGAACGACACGCCGTGGAAAGTCGGCGTGAGACGCGCGATCTCATCCATGATCTGCGAAGGATGCGTGTACTCCATCTCGTAGCCAAGTGCGCGCGAGAGCAGGATCGTCACTTCCCAGTCCGAGTAGCCGGCGAGCGGCGGCATCACCTTGCGCACGCGAGAGATGCGGCGCTCGGCGTTCGTGAATGTGCCGTCCTTTTCGAGGAACGTCGAGCCCGGCAGCAGCACGTGTGCATACTTCGCGGTCTCGTTCAGGAAGATGTCCTGCACGACGATGCACTCCATCGACTCCAGCGCCGCGCCCACATGCTGCGTGTTCGGATCGGACTGGACGATGTCTTCGCCCTGGCAATACAGGCCCTTGAACGTGCCGTGAATCGCGGCGTCGAACATGTTCGGAATGCGCAGGCCCGGTTCCGGCTGCAGCGTCACGCCCCATTCGCCTTCGAACAGCGAGCGGGTGATCGTATCGCTGATATGGCGATAGCCCGGCAGCTCGTGCGGGAACGAGCCCATGTCGCACGAGCCCTGCACGTTGTTCTGGCCGCGCAGCGGATTCACGCCGACGCCTTCGCGGCCGATGTTGCCCGTCGCCATCGCGAGGTTCGCGATGCCCATCACCGTCGTCGAGCCTTGCGCGTGCTCCGTCACGCCCAGGCCGTAGTAGATCGCCGCGTTGCCGCCCGTCGCATAGAGGCGCGCGGCTTCGCGCACGTCCTGTGCCGGCACGCCCGTCACGCTTTCCATCATCTCCGGCGAGTTTTCCGGCAGCGCGACGAAATCGCGCCATTGCTGGAATGCGCGCGTCTCACAGCGCTCGGCGATGAACTTCTCGTTCAGCAGCCCTTCCGTGACGATCACGTGAGCAAGCGCCGTGACGATCGCGACGTTCGTGCCCGGACGCAATTGCAGATGATGCGAGGCCTTCACGTGCGCGGTATCGACGATATCGATGCGGCGCGGGTCGATGACGATCAGCTTCGCGCCCTGACGCACGCGGCGCTTCAGACGCGAGCCGAACACCGGATGGCCGTCGGTCGGATTCGCGCCGATCACGATGATGACGTCGGACTTGTCGACGGACGCGAAGGTCTGCGTGCCCGCCGATTCACCGAGCGTTGTCTTCAGGCCGTAGCCCGTCGGCGAGTGGCACACACGCGCGCAGGTGTCGACGTTGTTGTTGCCGAATGCGGCGCGCACGAGCTTCTGCACCAGATACGTTTCTTCGTTCGTGCAGCGCGACGACGTGATGCCGCCAATCGAATCGCGGCCATACTTCTGCTGGATGCGGCGGAACTCCGACGCTGCGTAGCTCAGCGCTTCTTCCCAGCTGACTTCGCGCCACGGATCGGTGATCTTCGCGCGGATCATCGGCTTCTTGATGCGGTCCTTGTGCGTCGCGTAGCCCCATGCGAAGCGTCCCTTCACGCACGCGTGGCCTTCGTTCGCCTGGCCGTTCTTGTGCGGCACCATCCGCACGACCTGGTTGCCCTTCATCTCGGCCTTGAACGAGCAGCCGACGCCGCAGTACGCGCACGTCGTCACGACGGAGTGCTCGGCCTGGCCCATCATCACGATGCTCTTTTCGGAGAGCGTCGCCGTCGGGCATGCCGCGACGCACGCGCCGCACGACACGCACTCGGATTCCATGAACGGCTGGCTCTCGCTCGCGGCGACGCGCGATTCGAAGCCGCGTCCGCTGATGGTCAGCGCGAACGTGCCTTGCGTCTCTTCACATGCGCGCACGCAGCGGTTGCAGACGATGCACTTCGACGGATCGTAGGTGAAGTACGGATTCGACTCGTCCTTCTCGTCCTTCAGGTGATTCGCGCCGTCGAAGCCGTAGCGCACTTCGCGCAGTCCCGTCACGCCTGCCATGTCCTGCAGCTCGCAATTGCCGTTGGCGGGGCAGGTGAGGCAGTCGAGCGGGTGATCGGAGATGTACAGCTCCATCACGTTGCGGCGCAGGTCTTGCAGACGGTCGGTCTGCGTGCGCACCCTCATGCCCGCTTCGACGGGCGTCGTGCACGATGCGGGATAGCCGCGCCGTCCTTCGATTTCGACGAGGCACAGACGGCATGAGCCGAACGGTTCGAGCGAATCGGTCGCGCACAGCTTCGGGATGTTGACGCCCGCTTCGGCAGCGGCGCGCATCACCGACGTGCCAGCGGGCACCGTGATCGATTCGCCGTCGATTTCGAGCGTCACGTCGACGTCGGAGTGGCGCAGCGGCGTGCCGTAGTCGGTATCGTCGAACGGGCCGCGCTCGTTGCGCAGCGCGCCTGCCTTGCAGGCACAGTTGCCGGAGCCGCAGCCGCCGGACTTGAAAGTGATCGGATCAGACATGTTGGGCTCCCTGTTACGCCGCCTGTTTCGGCGTCGCGGTTCCGAGACCGAAGTCTTCGGGGAAATGGTCGAGGGCGGAGACAACCGGGAACGGCGTCATGCCGCCCATCGCGCACAGCGAACCGGACACCATCGTGTCGCACAGATCGCGCAGCAGTTGCACCTGCTTCGTCGACGTGTCGCCGTTGCGGATGCGCTGGATCACTTCGACGCCGCGAGTCGAGCCGATCCGGCACGGCGTGCACTTGCCGCACGATTCGAGCGCGCAGAAGTGCATCGCGTATTGCGCGAGCTCGGCGAGATTCGACGTGTCGTCGTGAATCACGAGACCGCCGTGACCGACGACGGCGCCGACCTTCGCGTATTCCTCGTAGTCGAGCGGGATGTCCCACTGGCTTTCGGGCAGATACGTGCCGAGCGGGCCGCCGACCTGCACCGCGCGCGCCGGACGGCCGCTCGCCGTGCCGCCGCCGTAGTCGAACATCAGCTCGCGCAGCGTGCAGCCGAACGCGAGCTCGACGAGACCGCCGCGCTTCACGTTGCCCGCGATCTGGAACGGCAGCGTGCCGCGCGAGCGGCCCATGCCGAAGTCCTTGTAGTACGCGGCGCCCTTCGCGAAGATGATGGGCACGGTCGCGAGCGTGATCACGTTGTTGATGACGGTCGGTTTGCCGAACAGGCCTTCGATGGCGGGCAGCGGCGGCTTCGCGCGCACGATGCCGCGCTTGCCTTCGAGCGATTCGAGCAGCGCCGTTTCCTCGCCGCACACATAGGCGCCCGCGCCCTTCGCGACGAACAGCTCGAAGCGATGCGCCGAGCCGAGCACGCTGTCGCCGAGCCAGCCGGCCGCGCGCGCCTTGACGATGGCTTCTTCGAGCGCCGCGATCGAATGCGGATACTCGCTGCGCACATAGATATGGCCCACCGTCGCGCCCGTCACGATGCCCGCGATGATCATCCCTTCGATCAGCACGAACGGATCGCTTTCCATCACGAGACGATCGGAGAAGGTCCCTGAGTCGCCTTCGTCCGCGTTGCAGACGATGTACTTCTGGTCCGCTTTCGCGGCGCGCACCGTGCGCCACTTGATGCCCGCCGGGAACGCCGCGCCGCCGCGGCCGCGCAGGCCCGATTCGACGAGCGCTTCGACGGCTGCGTCGCCGTTCATCGCGAGCGCGTTGTACAGGCCGACGATGCCGCCGTTCGCGATGTAGTCGTCAGTCGAAAGCGGATCGGTGATGCCGATGCGCGCGAACGTCAGGCGCTGCTGCTTCTTCAGATAAGGAATCTCTTCGACGAGGCCGACATGCTTCGCGTGCGCCTTGCCGTTGACAAAGCCGGCGTCGAACAGCGACTTCACATCGTCGGCTTCGACATTGGCGTAACCGACGCGGCCTTCCGGCGTCGCCACTTCGATGAGCGGCTCGAGATACAGCAAGCCGCGCGTGCCGTTGCGCACGAGTTCGATTTCGATGCCGCGTGCTTGCGCTTCATCGGCGATGGCCTGGGCGACGGCGTCCGCGCCGAGCGCGAGTGCCGACGAGTCGCGGGGAACGTAGATGCGCGTCATACCGTTTCCTCCACGCGTTTCATTGCGGCTGCGAGCAGCGCGTCGAACTTCTGCGGCGTCACTTTCGCGTGCAGCTCGCCGTTGATCATCATCGCCGGAGACAGCGCGCATTGACCGAGGCAGTAGACCGATTCGAGGCCGACGGCGCCATCGCACGCGTGATCGTGTGCGTCGTGCTTGTGCGCATCGAAGCGGCAGCCCGTGCGCGCTTCGATATGCTGTGCGAGCGCTTCCGTGCCCATGCTGCGGCACGCTTCCGCGCGGCACAGCTGCACCGTGACGGGCGCCGCAGGCGACTGGCGGAAGTGGTGGTAGTAGGTAATCACGCCGTGGACTTCCGCACGCGAGAGGTTCATCGTCCGCGCGAGCGGCGCGACGGTCGCGGGCGGCACGAAGCCGACGTCATCCTGAATGGCATGTAGTACAGCAACCAGCGACATGCCGGGTTGTGCATGACGTCGCACGAGGTCATCTGGTGCTATGGCGGTCGAACGATCCACAGTGGGGCTCCTCCAAAGGCTATATATGCACTTGTTATTCATAAGTCGTGCATCTATGCTTTGCTTGTTTGATATATCAATGCGAACGATAGGCGGGTGTACCGGCTTTCGCAATAGGAACTACGACTGCATATATGATTCGAATCGAATGCCAGGCGCAGCTGATTGTGCGGGACAGCAACGGCGGAACGTCCAGCCTGACTGACGCTGTACCGTTGCTCGCGCTCGTCGACCAGACAGGGAGCATTGCGCAGGCCGCTGCGCTTAAGGGTTTGTCCTACCGTCATGCGTGGGGTTTGCTGCGCGCGATCGAGACGCAGCTGGGCGGCGCGCTGATCGAAAAGGAACGCGGGCGCGGCTCTGCGCTGTCGGAATTGGGGCAGGCCGTGTTGCGCGCGCAACGACTTTGCGGCGAGCGGCTGGACGGCAACATGCAGGCGCTGGCGAGCGAAGTCGCAAGCGATCTGAACCGTTGGCTCGCGCCGCCTGCTGACGATGTGCGCATCCATGCATCGCATGGTTACGCGGTGGCCGCGCTCGTGACGGCGCTCGTCGCCGACGACGTGCCGCTCGACATCAAGTATCGCGACAGCGCCGAAGCAATCACCGCGCTCGCGCGCGGCGAGTGCGACCTGGCGGGCTTTCACCTGCCGCGCGGCGAGTTTCGTGCTGTGTGCGCGGACAAGTATCGCCAGTGGCTCGATCCGCAACGTCACGTGCTCGTGCATCTGACGCGGCGCAAGCAGGGGCTCTTTCTCGCGAAGGGCAATCCGAAACGCATCGAAGGATTGACGGACCTTGCGCGCGACGACATTCGCTTTGTCAACCGGCAGCACGGTTCGGGCACGCGCATGCTGATCGACCTGGCGCTGCGTCGCGTGGGCGTCGATCCGGACCGGATCAACGGCTATGCATCGACGGAGCTGACGCATTCGGCGATCGCGGCGTTCGTCGCGAGCGGAATGGCGGATGTCGGGTTCGGCGTCGAGCCGGCCGCGCATCACTTTGGGCTCGACTTCATTCCGATCGTCGACGAGGACTATTACTTTGCGTGCGATCGCGCGCGCCTCGAACGCGAGCCGCTGGCAACCGTCATGACGGTGCTGGGCGGCGACACGTTCCGGCAGAGCGTCGCGCATCTGGAAGGCTACGATCCCATCGATTGCGGCAGGCTGCTCGAACTGGACGAAGGTCTCGCGGGATAGGGTGGCGTGTGGCACACCGCTTTCGGCGCGCGGGTAAGCGACGGTAATAGCGCGCAAAGCCATAGAGGCTGCGTCGCCGCGCGCTTTGCGCTAATCTCTACGCTTTCGTTACTCCGCCTCATTTACGTGGCGCTTGTGCCGCGCCCAATCGACATGAAATTTCTAGTTTCCGCTTGTGCAGCCGCGCTCACTGCCGGCACGTTGTTTGCCACGATGTCTGTTGCGTTCGCGCAGAATTCGCCCGGCGTGCCGGGCGGCATCCTTAACGACGAGTTCCGTCTGAACGAGCATCCGCAGATGCCGTTCGGCGCTTCGGCTCCATCGAAGAAGTTCCAGAGCGACAAGCCTTCGAAAATGCGCAAGCGCGGCGACAACGGCGATCCGAACGGCTGCAACCTCAAGTGCCCCGAGGATCAATAACTATTCGGGGTTTCGGCTGCGGCCGTTTTGTCGCGCTTGCGTGCTGATGGAAAGGTTGTGCGATTACGGCTTCGCTGTGTGCCACATGTCCTTGAAGCCCTCGCCGTTCATGTCGCCGGGCTTTTCGTCCTTGGCGAAGCGGTAGAGCGGTTTTCCTTTGTACGCCCATTGCTTCTTGCCATCCCCCCCGTCGATCACGGTCCAGTCGCCCGAGGGCTTGTCGGCCGAGTCGGCGGCGGCGGCAGGCCAATACGTCGTGCAGCCGCCCGTGCAGGCGCTTTTTCCGGGTGTCGTGTCCTTGTCGAAGGTATAGAGCGTTCTGCCTTGTTCATCGACGAGACGTCCGTCCATGGTTTTCGGCGGCGCCGCGAAGGCAGTCTGCTGAACAGCGAGAGCGGCGATGAGAAGGAGAGTCTTGCGCATGATGCGGCTCCTGTTCTGACGTTGTATATGGAGTTTATGCAATCGATCGGCATGCGTACGCTGTAATTGCGTGCGCATGGATTAAACGGTTTGCGAGCCGCAATATTCCATGCGTTGTGGGACGGCAACGATTATTGTTTGTTTGTCTCGCCGTTGTCATCTGAGCAGATGAAGCATAGCCCCGCGCGTCAGATCGGCAGCCGATCAGGTTCGAATCAGCGTCGCGCCGCAAGTGGTGATGTCGCCGAGGTAGGCCACACGCAGACCGTCGTGCCGACGTCTGCCGCTGGCGATGATCGGATATTTGCCGCCGCAGCGAGGGCACGCGACCAGATGGCCATCAAGTGCCACGCGGACGCCTTCGTCCGTCAAATCCAACGCTGCCTCGACGATCTTTCCGCCGTGACTGGTGGTGTCGCCGAGGCGTGCCATTGAGCGCTCGTCTATGTCTCTCATGTCTGTTTCTGTCAGTTGAGGTGGTTAGTTCTACTGTGCGAATATTGCGGACCGTCGGAACCGATCGGTGATTCGGGATTTCACGCCATGGCGCGTGAAGCTGGCTATCAGAAAAGGTTGAAAAAGGGGCGCGGCGTTTGGCTTGCATCGAGACGCCTGCCGCGCACAGGCGACCCGCAACAAAAAACCCGCGTAGCCAAGGCTATCGCGGGTCTCGGGGCAGCGCAGACGCTGCCGGGAAAAATATGTGGTGGAGGCGGCGGGAATCGAACCCGCGTCCAGAAGTCCTCCACGACCAGTTCTACATGTTTAGTTCTGTCTTTTGATTTAACCGCAGCGACGCGGACGAACACGCTGCGCTACGGCGATTCACTAGATTTTCGACCTTGGCGTCGTGACGCCACCAAGGCTTAACTGACGTATATGACCTCTGGCGGTATTGCTACCGGTCTTGCGACTCTGACCCGTCAGTGAGCCAGGCAGAGGACGGCGGCCTTAGGCTGCCAGTGCGAACGTATCGTCGTTTGCAGTTACGTTTTTCCCATTGATTAACGAGGTGACGGGTCCTCGACATGCCCTAGCCGCTTCGCAACCCCTGTCGAAACCAGGTCGCCCCCACAGAAGGAATGAGCCACATATGTGGCTCAAATGTCATTTTACAACACCGGCTCCCGCGAGTCACGGCGAACGTTCGCGTGTTGCCGATCCGGCGTCGACATCCGCCAGCGGCTCAGCTGATGTAGCGCAGCAGTTCCAGCAATTCGGCAGGCGAATTCACCACGTGCCTTGCGTGCCACTGAGTCGGCGGAATGTCGTTGCCGCAATAGCCGTATGCGGCGGCCACCGTCACCATGCCGGCGGCAAAGCCCGCCTGCACGTCGCGCAGGTCGTCACCGACATACACGACCCGCTCGGCCGGCAAGTCCAGTTCCTTCGCGGCGTGCAGCAGCGGCGCGGGGTGCGGCTTCGAGTGCGGCGTGGTGTCGCCGCTGACGACGCATCCCGCGCGCGTATCGAGCCCCAGCTGGGCGACGAGCGGTTCCGTCAGCCGCGCGACCTTGTTTGTCACGATGCCCCAGCGCACGCCACGCGCATCGAGTTCGTCGAGTATGTCGCCGATGCCGGGAAAGAGCGTGGTCTCGATGCACAGGTCGGCTTCGTAGTTCGCGAGGAACTCTTCGCGCATCGACGAGTAGTCGTGATGCTCGGGCCCGATGCCAAACGCGCCGCCGAGGAGCCCGCGTGCGCCGGCAGACGCGAGCGGCCTCAGCTGCTCGAGCGGCACCATCTCGAGGCCGCGCTCGTGACGCATCTTGTTGACGGCGGCAGCGAGGTCGGGCGCGGTGTCCGCGAGCGTGCCGTCGAGATCGAACAGGATGCCTTGGCAGAGGCTGATCGACGCGTCTTCGTCTTCTCGTTGTGGCAGGGGCGTGGGATCGCTCATTGATATAGGCGCGAGGCGTGAAAAGGCGGGTGGCTCAGGCGTCGCGACGGCACGCGAGCATGTAGTTGACGTCGGTATCGCTCGATAGCCCGAAGTGGCGGGTGAGCGGGTTGTACGTGATGCCCTTGATGTCCGCCGTTCGCAGCCCCGCGACGCGCGCGAAGCCCGCGAGCTCCGACGGACGGATGAAGCGGGCGTAGTCATGCGTGCCCTTCGGCAGCATGCGCGCGACGTACTCCGCACCGATCACTGCCAGAAGATACGACTTGACGTTACGGTTGAGCGTCGAAAAGAATACCCAGCCGCCCGGTTTGACCAGCGTCTTGCACGCCTCGACGACCTTCGACGGATCGGGCACGTGCTCGAGCATTTCCATGCACGTCACGACGTCGAACGAGGCCGGTTCGCGGGCCGCAAGCGCCTCGGCGGCGATTTCCTCGTAATTTACCGTTACGCCGCTTTCAAGGCTGTGAAGATCCGCGACGCCCAGCGCTTCGTTAGAAAGGTCGATTCCCTTCACGTCAGCGCCCAAAGTGGCCATCGATTCGGACAGAATGCCGCCGCCGCAGCCAATATCGAGCACACGCTTGCCTGCCAGATGCGCATGCGAGTCGATCCAGTTGAGCCGTACCGGATTCAGTTCGTGCAGAGGTTTGAATTCGGCGTTCGGGTCCCACCAGCGATGCGCTAGATCGCTGAATTTCTGCAGTTCGTGGGGATCGGCGTTGGTCATGACGGATGCGGCCTCGAAGGCTGAAAAGCAGGGTGGATCGGAGAAACCCCGAGTATATAGGGCCGCGAACAGGGCGGCAAAAGCGGCTGGCATGGGCACGGCTTCGCGTTGCCGTTGCACCTCTGTCCATGTAGATGCCTGGCCAGGTGCTCGTTGGCGCTCGCGCCAGACGTCGTAAGCAGGGCATAAAAAAAGCCCCGCTGGAGCGGGGCTTTGACACTGCGGTAATTTGTAGCTTACTGCTTCGAAGTGCCGACAACTTCGACTTCCACGCGACGATCCGGCGCGAGGCAGGTGATGAGTTGCTTGCGGTTCTTCTGGTTGCAGCCCGTCGTGACCGGGTTGCGCTTGCCCTTGCCTTCCGTGTAGATGCGGTTGGCTTCGATGCCCTTGCTGACCAGGTATGCCTTGACAGCTTGTGCACGACGCAGCGACAGACGGTCGTTGTACTTGTCCGAACCGATGCGGTCGGTGTAGCCCGTGGCCACGACGACTTCCAGGTTCAGGGAGCCGATCTTCGATGCCAGGTCGTCCAGCTTTTCCTTGCCGGCCGGCTTCAGGATTGCCTTATCGAAGTCGAACAGGGCGTCAGCCTGATACGTGATCTTCTGGCTGGTGATAGCGGGAGCTGCCGGCGGCGGAGCCGGCGGGGTCGGTGCTTGTGCGACCAGTGCGCCATCGCACTTTGCGTTAGCCGTTGCCGGCGTCCAGAACGCATCGCGCCAGCAAAGCTCGTTCGTGCCGTTCATCCACACGTATTCGCCGGTGCCGTTCACCCAGTTGTCATTCGTGGCTTGTCGCGACGCCGGCACCGACTGTGCCGAAGCGGATGCAGCCATAACTGCGGTAGCTGCAATGAACGCGAGCTTTGAAAGTTTATTCATATTTCTCCTCTCGAAATTGAGATTACCGCAGGTTTACTGCGAGCCTGTTGACGAAGACCAGTCATACATTGCTCGAAGTATAACATCGGTGCGGAACAAAAGACGCTGTGTGTAGACTTCGAGCAGTGTCTAACTTTGTGCGTTCGCATTTTGCCATATCGTTCCCTTCCGACGATAAAAAAATCCTCCCCCTACAGATACGCCCGGTCGAATGTGGTGCATGCGCAACAAAAGGTGCCATGTTCGCCAGGAGCCCGCCGGAGGCGGTTCCGCGCGGGTTGCCGGACAGCATTTTCCGGGCCCGGCTGTGACACTGGCGAGGCGCTTCCAGGTGCCGTTTTCGTGTGTCCCACTAATAGGTATACGCACGTCGCCGGGAGCGGTTGCGCCGCATGTTAGAATCGCGTGATGCGCTGCGCTCGCAGACGCATAGGGGTAGGCCCAAGCGGTGAGGCGAAAAACGCGTGTCCCTCATCGTCTTCGCGCGTAAACGATACGGACAATGGATCAATTCGCCAAAGAGACTCTACCAATCTCCCTAGAGGAGGAAATGCGCCGCTCGTATATCGAGTACGCGATGAGCGTGATCGTAGGGCGCGCGCTTCCCGATGTCCGCGATGGTCTGAAGCCGGTTCACCGGCGCGTGCTCTACGCGATGCACGAGTTGAACAACGACTGGAACCGGGCGTACAAGAAATCGGCGCGTATCGTCGGCGACGTGATCGGTAAATACCATCCGCACGGCGACTCGGCTGTATACGACACGATCGTGCGCATGGCGCAGGATTTTTCGCTGCGCTATATGCTCGTCGATGGACAAGGCAATTTCGGGTCAGTCGACGGCGACAACGCCGCGGCGATGCGTTACACCGAAATCCGCATGGCGAAGATCGGCCACGAGCTGCTCGCCGACATCGACAAGGAAACGGTCGACTTCCAGCCAAACTACGACGGCAGCGAGAACGAGCCGTCCATTCTGCCCTCGCGCATTCCCAATCTGCTGATCAACGGCTCGTCGGGCATTGCAGTGGGCATGGCGACGAACATTCCGCCGCACAATCTGAGCGAAATCGTCGACGCCTGCCATCACCTTCTGAAGAATCCGGAATCGACGATCGACGAACTGATCGAGATCGTGCCGGCCCCGGACTTCCCGACGGCGGGCATCATCTACGGCGTCGCCGGCGTGCGCGACGGCTATCGCACAGGCCGTGGCCGAGTGGTGATGCGCGCCGCGACGCACTTCGAAGAGATCGACCGCGGTCAGCGCATGGCGATCATCGTCGACGAGCTGCCGTATCAGGTGAACAAGCGCTCGCTGCTCGAGCGGATCGCCGAGCTGGTGAACGAGAAAAAGCTCGAAGGCATTTCGGACATTCGCGACGAATCTGACAAGAGCGGTATGCGCGTCGTGATCGAGCTGAAGCGCGGCGAAGTGCCTGAGGTCATTCTCAACAATCTTTATAAGGCAACGCAGCTCCAGGACACGTTCGGCATGAACATGGTCGCGCTGGTCGACGGCCAGCCGAAGCTGCTGAACCTGAAGGAAATGCTCACGCATTTCCTGTCGCATCGTCGCGAAGTGCTGACGCGGCGCACCGTGTACGAGTTGCGCAAGGCGCGCGAGCGCGGTCACGTGCTCGAAGGTCTCGCCGTCGCGCTTGCCAACATCGACGAGTTCATTGCGATCATCAAGGCCGCGCCCACACCGCCGATCGCGAAGCAGGAACTGATGGACCGCACGTGGGATTCGACGATCGTGCGGGACATGCTGCAGCGCGCGGAATCCGACGCGGCGTCATCCGGCGGCCGCGCGGCGTATCGTCCGGAGGGGCTGAACCCTGCGTACGGCATGCAGGCCGACGGTCTCTACCGACTGTCGGACACGCAGGCTCAGGAAATCCTTCAGATGCGCCTGCAACGCCTGACGGGTCTCGAGCAGGACAAGATCATCGGCGAGTACCGTGACGTGATGGCGCAGATCGCCGACCTGCTGGATATTCTGGCGCGCCCGGAGCGCATAACTGCCATCATCTTCGACGAACTCACGTCGATCAAGAGCGAATTCGGCGATGAGCGCCGCTCGAAGATCGAAATGAACGCGACGGAGCTGAACACCGAAGACCTGATCACGCCGCAGGACATGGTCGTGACGATGTCGCACGCCGGTTATGTGAAATCGCAGCCGTTGTCCGAATATCGCGCCCAGAAGCGCGGAGGTCGCGGCAAACAGGCGACGCAGATGAAGGACGACGACTGGATCGACACGCTCTTCATCGCGAACACGCACGATCACATCCTGTGCTTCTCGAACCGCGGCCGCGTCTACTGGTTGAAGGTCTATGAAGTGCCGCAGGGCTCGCGCAACTCGCGCGGCCGTCCGATCGTCAACATGTTCCCGCTGCAGGAAGGCGAGAAGATCACGGTGGTTTTGCCCGTCAAGGAATTTTCGGCGGACAAGTTCGTTTTCATGGCGACGGCGCTCGGCACCGTCAAGAAGACGCCGCTCGAACAGTTTAGCCGTCCGCTGAAGAAGGGCATCATCGCGGTCGGTCTGGATGACGGCGATTACCTGATCGGCGCTGCGATCACCGACGGCGAACACGACGTGATGCTGTTCTCGGATTCGGGCAAGGCAGTCCGGTTCGACGAAAACGACGTTCGTCCGATGGGCCGCGAAGCGCGCGGCGTGCGCGGCATGCAGCTCGAAGACGGCCAGCAGGTGATCGCACTGCTCGTCGCCGGCGACGAGCAGCAATCGGTGCTGACGGCAACGGAAAACGGCTACGGCAAGCGCACGCCGATCACGGAGTACACGCGCCACGGCCGCGGCACAAAGGGCATGATCGCGATCCAGACGTCCGAGCGCAACGGCAAGGTGGTCGCCGCGACGCTGGCCGATCCGGAATCGCAGATCATGCTGATCACCAACACGGGCGTGCTGATCCGTACGCGTGTGTCGGAAATTCGAGAAATGGGCCGGGCAACGCAAGGTGTTACACTCATCAGCCTTGATGAAGGCACCAAGCTTTCCGGTCTGCAACAGATTGCCGAAGCGGAAGCCGACGTGGACGGCGACGCCGACATTTCCGCCGACGAAGCGGGCGACACCAACGGCGAAGCGTCCTGATCCGCACGAAGCTTCTCAAGTCATGCGTATGATCGCGCGGGCCTCATGGGCGTATCGGGTCGATGCGCCGCCTGCGCGGCAAACCAGTTAGGTTAATTTCTCTTAGGGAGTAGTGATGCAAAAACGATTCAAGCAGTTGATGGTTGTGGCCGCTTTCGTGCCGACCCTGGCGATGGCGCAAGCGCTGCAAAACCAGCAGCCGGCTCCGGCTGCCCCGGCTGCCGCTGCCCCGGTCGACCCCGCGAAACAAGCCGCCATCAAGGATCTGCTGGATGCGATCGACGCGCAGAAGCTGGTCGGCGCGATCGGCAACAGCGCGCAGATGCAGGCCAAGCAACTGGTGCCGGCGATCCTGTCGGACGCGCTGTCGGAAAACAAGACGATGACGGACAAGCAAAAGCAGGCTTCCGTCCCGGCGCTGCAGAAGAATGCCGTGCCGAAGCTGGTTGACTCGGCTGGCCAGGTCTTCGCAACGGACGCGTTCAAGCAGGACGCGATGCAGGCTCAGTATGACGCCTACGCGAAGTACTACAGCGTGCAGGAAATCAAGGACCTGACGACGTTCTACAAGAGCCCGACGGGCCGCAAGTTCATCCAGGTTCAGGACCAGGTTGGCCGCGACGTGGTAAATGGTCTGATGCAGAAGTACATGCCGCAATCGATCAAGGCGACGCGCGACCAGGCCGACAAGGAAGTCGCTTCCGTCAAGCCGGCGAAGTAAGCAGGTCGACAAGGCTGAACGGCGTTCGAAGCGCGTAACACAGGCGACGGTCGAAGGAATTGGTTGAATCCCTTTGAATCGCCGCGGTTTGGCGGGTTTTGAGCGTCAATGCGATAATGGCTGTTTGCGCTTGCGCGCAGACGGCCATTTTCTTTCAGGCGCGGTTTCCGGTTCTTTTCTACGCCGCGCGCCTGCCTTCCGGGATTCTCACGATGCGCGTGTTCAATTTCTCCGCCGGTCCGGCGGCCATGCCCGAAGAAGTGCTGCGCCAGGCAGCCGACGAAATGCTCGATTGGCGCGGCAGCGGCATGAGTGTGATGGAAATGAGCCATCGCGGCAAAGAGTTCATGACGATCCACGAAGAGGCGTTGACCGATCTGCGCGATCTGCTGCAGGTGCCGTCCAGCCATCAGATCCTCTTCCTGCAAGGTGGCGGGCTCGGCGAAAACGCAATCGTGCCGATGAACCTGATGGGCCGCAAGGCACGCGCCGACTTCATCGTGACGGGCTCGTGGTCGCAGAAGTCGTTCAAGGAAGCGCAGAAATACGGCACGGCGAATCTGGCCGCCAGTGGCGAAACGCCCGAAGGCTTTACGCGCGTGCCGCCGCGCGCCGAGTGGAAGCTGTCCGACGATCCCGCGTACGTGCACCTCTGTACGAACGAGACGATTCACGGCGTCGAGACTTTCGAGATTCCCGATCTCGGCGACATCCCGCTCGTCGCGGACGCGTCGTCGCACATCCTGTCGCGCCCGATGGACATCGCCAAATACGGTGTGCTGTTCGGCGGGGCGCAGAAGAACATCGGCATGGCGGGCGTGACCGTCGTGATCGTGCGCGAGGACCTGCTGGACCGTTCGATGACTATCTGTCCGTCGGCGTTCGAATGGAAGACGGTCGCGCTGAACAATTCGATGTACAACACGCCGCCCACATACGCGATCTACGTCGCGGGGCTCGTGTTCAAGTGGTTGAAGAAGCAGGGTGGTCTGAAGGCGATCGAGGCACGCAACGTCGAGAAGGCGAAGCTGCTGTACGACACCATCGATTCGAGCCGCTTCTATCTGAACAAGGTCGAGCGCAACGCGCGGTCGCGGATGAACGTACCGTTCTTCCTCGCCGACGAGTCGCGCAACGAAGATTTCCTGGCCGGCGCGAAAGCGCGCGGGCTGGTGCAGCTGAAGGGCCACAAGTCCGTCGGCGGCATGCGGGCGTCGATTTACAACGCGGTGCCGCTCGAAGGCGTCAAAGCGCTTGTCGAGTACATGAGGGAATTCGAACAGCGCAGCGCGTGATCCTTCGGGACACCGCGCGCGCATCCTTTCCGAACTGGCCCATACAGGACCCGAAGCGGCCCTTTAGAAGCATGGACGACGAACTCAATTCCCAACTCAAACCGCTGCGCGACCGGATCGACGCGATCGACGCGCAGCTCATCGCGTTGCTGAATCAACGCGCCGCCGTCGCGCTCGAAGTCGGCGAGGTGAAGAAGCATTTCAACGCGCCCGTGTTTCGTCCGGAGCGCGAGCAGCAGGTGATCGCGCGTCTGCAGGACATGAGTCAGGGCCCGCTTGCCGGCGAGCACATCGATGCGATCTGGCGCGAAATCATGGCCGCAAGCCGCGCGCTGGAAAGGAACCTCACGGCCGCATACCTCGGGCCGGCGGGTACCTACAGCGAACAGGCGATGCACGAATATTTCGGCCAGTCGATCGAAGGGCTGCCGTGTTCGTCGATCGACGAAGTGTTCCGCTCGGTCGAAGCGGGCGGCGCGGAATTCGGCGTCGTGCCCATCGAGAATTCGACGGAAGGCGCAGTGTCGCGCACGCTTGATCTGCTGCTGCAAACGCAGTTGCTGATCGGCGGCGAACTCGCGTTGCCGATCCACCACAATCTGCTGACGCTCGACGGCGCGCTGACGGGCGTGACCCGCGTATGCGCGCACGCGCAGGCGTTGGCGCAGTGTCAGCGCTGGCTGTCCACGCACGCGCCGCATGTCGAGCGCCAGGCGGTGTCGAGCAATGCCGAAGCCGCGCGCATGGCGGCGGAAGACCCAACTATCGCGGCCATCGCCGGCGACCGCGCGGCGACCCAGTACGGTCTGCAAGTCACATATGCGCTGATCCAGGACGACCCGCACAACCGCACCCGCTTCGTGATGATCGGCAAGGAGCCGACGGGCGCAAGCGGCTACGACAAGACGTCGCTGATCGTGTCGGTTGCGAACGAACCCGGCGCGGTGTTCAAGCTGCTGGAGCCGCTCGCGCGGCACGGCGTGTCGATGACGCGCTTCGAGTCGCGTCCGGCGCGCGTCGGCACGTGGGAGTACTACTTCTACATCGACGTCGAAGGCCATCGCGACGATGCGCCCGTTGCGGCCGCGCTTGCCGAACTGGGCCAGAAAGCGGCCTTTCTGAAGATTCTCGGCTCGTATCCGCGCGCCCGCTGATGCGCCGCGTTCGATTCCGATCCAAACCAACACACCTGGACAGAGCTACCCGGAGAGCCCTATGACAACGTCTTTCGGTCCTTCCTATGTGCGCGCGATCGCGCCTTATGTGGCTGGCAAGCCGATCTCGGAAGTCGCGCGTGAATTCGGGCTGGACGAAACGCGCATCGTGAAGCTGGCGTCGAACGAGAATCCGCTCGGCATGCCGGATTCCGCGAAGACGGCGATGGCGCAGGCCGCGAGCGAACTCGGCCGCTATCCGGATGCGAATGCGTTCGAACTGAAGGCGGCGCTCTCCGCGCACTACGACGTGCCCGCCGACTGGATCACGCTCGGCAACGGCAGCAATGACATTCTCGAACTGGCCGCGCACGCGTTCGTCGAGAAGGATCAGTCGGTCGTCTACTCGCAGTATTCGTTCGCCGTCTACGCGCTCGCGACGCAAGGCCTGGGCGCACGCGCGATCGTCGTTCCCGCCGTGAAGTACGGCCACGACCTCGACGCGATGCTCGCCGCAATCGCCGACGACACGCGGCTCGTTTTCGTTGCGAACCCGAACAATCCGACAGGCACGTTCATCGACGGTCCGACGATCGAAGCGTTCCTGTCGAAGGTGCCGCGCCACGTCGCCGTGGTGCTCGACGAGGCGTACACGGAATACCTGAGCGCGGACAAGCGCTACGACTCGATCGCGTGGGTGCGCCGCTATCCGAACCTGCTGGTGTCGCGCACGTTCTCGAAGGCGTTCGGTCTTGCCGGCTTGCGCGTCGGCTTCGCGATCGCGCAGCCGGAGCTGACCGATCTGATGAACCGTCTGCGTCAGCCGTTCAACGTGAACACGCTGGCGCAGGCGGCCGCGATCGCCGCGCTGAACGACAAGCCTTTCCTGCAGAAGAGCGCGGAACTGAACGTGCAGGGCTATCGCCGGCTGACGGAAGCGTTCGACAAGCTGGGTCTCGAATACGTGCCGTCGGACGGCAATTTCGTGCTGGTGCGCGTCGGCGACGACGACAGCGCGGGCAATCGCGTGAACCTCGAGCTGCTGAAGCAGGGCGTGATCGTGCGGCCCGTGGGGAGCTACGGCTTGCCGCAGTGGCTGCGCGTGACGATCGGCCTGCCCGAGGAAAACGAGGCGTTTATCGCCGCGCTCGAAAAGACGCTGGCGACGGCCTGAGCGTTCAATGCAATCCACGCGCCTCATCGAGTGCGAGGCGCGTTTTTTCTGTGACTGACGTGGCAGCGTTCTCTTTCGACAAACTGGTGATTTTCGGCGTCGGGCTGATCGGCGGATCGCTCGCTCGCGCGCTGCGCGAACGCGCGGACGTAGGCGGCGAGCGCTGCGTGATCGGCGTGGGGCGCTCGGCGGCGTCGATGCAACGCGCGCTGGAGCTGGGCGTAATCGACGCGAGCGCAGCGCTCGCCGACGACGCCGCGCTGCGCGACGCGCTCAAGGGCGCCGATCTGGTTCTGCTCGCGGCGCCCGTTGCGCAGACGCAGCCGTTGCTCGAACGCATCGCGCCGTTTCTCGATCCGTCGACGATCGTCACCGATGCCGGCAGCACGAAGTCCGACGTCGTCGCTGCGGCGCGCGCGGCATTGGGCGAGCGCATCGGCCAGTTCGTGCCGGGGCATCCGATCGCGGGCCGCGAATCGAGCGGCGTCGATGCGGCGCTGCCGGACCTTTACGTGAACCGCAACGTCGTGCTGTGCGCGTTGCCGGAGAATGCACCGGCGCCCGTCGAACGCGTTGCCGCCATGTGGCGCGCGACGGGAGCGAGCGTGCACGCGATGTCGGCTGCGCAGCACGATCGCGTGTTCGCGTCGGTCAGCCATTTGCCACATGTGTTGTCGTTCGCGCTCGTCGAGCAGATTCTCAATTCACCCGACGCCGCGCTCAAGTTCTCGTTCGCGGCGGGCGGATTCCGCGACTTCACGCGGATTGCCGCGTCGAGCCCGGAAATGTGGCGCGACGTGTGCGTGGCGAACCGCGCGGCGCTGCTCGACGAGCTCGATGCCTATACGGCCGTGCTGGCGCGCCTGCGCACGGCGATTGAAGCCGGCGACGGCGCCACGCTCGAAGCCGTGTTCGCGCGCTCGCGCTCGGCGCGCAGCGAGTGGCAGGAACGCGCCGCATCGTCGCAACGAGCGTCGCAACAGGCGTCCCAGCAGCCGTCGCCCGCACGCTCCGCAACCGACGACGCGTCGAAATAACTGGACACTGGAATCCACATGGAACATCTCGATCTCGGACCATTTTCCCGTGCGTCCGGCACGGTCCGTCTGCCCGGCTCGAAGAGCATCTCGAACCGCGTGCTGCTGCTCGCGGCGTTGGCCGAGGGCGAGACGACGATCACGAATCTGCTCGATTCGGACGACACGCGCGTGATGCTCGACGCGCTCGAAAAGCTCGGCGTAAAGCTCAAACGCGACGGCGACACGTGCGTCGTCACGGGCACGCGCGGCGCGCTGCCGGCGGCGCGCGCCGATCTGTTCCTCGGCAACGCGGGCACGGCCGTGCGGCCGCTGACGGCGGCGCTCGCGGTGAACGGTGGCGATTACCGCATTCACGGCGTGCCGCGCATGCACGAGCGGCCGATCCGCGATCTGGTCGACGGGCTGCGTCAGATCGGCGCGAAGATCGATTACGAAGAGAACGAAGGCTTTCCGCCGCTGCGCATCCGTCCGGCGCAAATTGCCGTCGACGCGCCGATCCGCGTGCGCGGCGACGTGTCGAGCCAGTTCCTGACGGCGCTGCTGATGGCGCTGCCGCTCGTCAGGACGGCAAGCGGCGAGACGGTCGTCGAAGTGGCGGGCGAACTGATTTCGAAGCCCTATATCGAGATCACGATTGCGCTGATGGCGCGCTTCGGCATCAAGGTCGAGCGGCTCGGCTGGGAGCGCTTCACGATTCCGAACGGCGTGCGCTATCAGTCGCCGGGCAAGATCATGGTGGAGGGCGATGCGTCGTCGGCGTCGTACTTCCTCGCGGCGGGCGCGCTGGGCGGCGGGCCGCTGCGCGTCGAGGGCGTGGGCCGCGCGAGCATCCAGGGCGACGTCGGTTTCGCGACGGCGCTCACGAAAATGGGCGCGAACGTCACGATGGGCGACGACTGGATTGAGGTGCGCGGTGTCGGCAACGACCACGGCAAGCTCGACCCGATCGACATGGACTTCAACCTGATCCCCGACGCGGCGATGACGATCGCCGTGGCGGCGCTGTTTGCCGACGGCACGTCGACGCTGCGCAATATCGCGAGTTGGCGCGTCAAGGAAACCGACCGGATTGCCGCGATGGCGACAGAATTGCGCAAGGTCGGCGCGAAGGTGCAGGAAGGCGAGGATTTCCTCGTCGTCACGCCGCCCGAAAAACTGACGGCGAACGCCGCAATCGACACCTACGACGATCACCGGATGGCGATGTGCTTCTCGCTGGTGAGCCTGGGTGGCGTGCCCGTGCGAATCAACGACCCGAAGTGCGTCGGCAAGACGTTCCCCGATTATTTCGAGCGCTTCCTTGCGCTCGCTCAACCCTGACCCTCGCATTGACAACATCCGCCGCCCGTTTCGACGGGCGACTTTCTAGATGAAATCGACTCGTCCCTTTCACCAGACGCCCGTCATCACGATCGACGGCCCGACCGCATCCGGCAAAGGCACGGTAGCCGCGCTGGTAGCCGCCGAACTGGGCTTCCACCTGCTGGACAGCGGCGCGCTGTACCGGCTCGCCGCGCTCGCCAGCGTGCGCTACAACATCTCCGCCGCCGACGCCGAGGCGCTCGCAAAACTGGTCGGCGATCTTCATATCACCTTTCGCGAGGGCATCGCGCAACTGGACGGCGTCGACGTGTCGACGGAAATCCGCGCGGAGGAAATCGGCAACCGGGCGTCGGCTATTGCCGTTCATGCACCCGTCAGGACTGCGCTGATGGCCCGTCAGCGGGCTTTTCGCAAGCAGCCCGGCCTGGTCGCGGACGGCCGCGACATGGGCACTGTGATCTTTCCTGATGCCTTGCTGAAGGTGTTTTTGACGGCGAGCGTCGAGGCGCGCGCGGCCCGCCGGCATAAGCAATTGATCCAAAAAGGTTTTTCTGCTAATATGGATGACTTGCTTCGGGATTTGCGTGAACGCGACCAGCGCGATAGCAAGCGTGAAGCCGCGCCGCTCAAGCCCGCAGCCGATGCGCAGCTGCTCGATACCTCGGCACTGTCGATCGACCAGGCGGTCGAACAGGTGGTGCAATGGTACCGGGCGCTGGTTCCGCAGAACTGAACGCGGAAACTCGCATCAAAGGTGTTTTTGTTGTCGTGTAGGTGCTTTGCCGCCGAGTGTGAACGAAGCGCGAAGCAATTGTTTAACCCTTAACCCCGTATGGCTTTCGCTCCTTTGCCGTAGTGCTGAACCATGGTGGTTCACCTGACGCTGCGAAAACCATGCAAATTCAGATTTTTATGTCCGACCTGCAAACCTCTACCCCGAATACCGAATCTTTTGCGGCTCTGTTCGAAGAGTCGCTGACCAAGCAGGACATGCGCGCTGGCGAAGTCATCTCCGCCGAAGTCGTGCGCGTCGACCACAACTTCGTCGTTGTGAACGCTGGTCTCAAGTCCGAAGCCTACATCCCGCTCGAAGAGTTCCTGAATGACGCGGGCGAGGTAGAAGTGCAGGCGGGCGACTTCGTTTCCGTCGCGATCGACGCGCTGGAAAACGGCTATGGCGACACGATCCTGTCGCGCGACAAGGCGAAGCGTCTGGCTTCGTGGCTGTCGCTGGAAAAGGCCCTCGACAACAACGAACTCGTGACGGGCACGATCACGGGCAAGGTCAAGGGCGGCATGACCGTCATGGTCAACGGCATCCGCGCGTTCCTGCCGGGCTCGCTGGTCGACACGCGCCCCGTCAAGGACACGACGCCGTACGAAGGCAAGACGCTGGAATTCCGCGTCATCAAGCTGGATCGCAAGCGCAACAACGTCGTGCTGTCGCGCCGCGCCGTCATCGAGGCGACGCAAGGCGAAGAGCGCGCAAAGCTGCTCGAGACGCTGAAGGAAGGCGCGATTGTCGAAGGCGTGGTCAAGAACATCACCGACTACGGCGCGTTCGTGGACCTCGGCGGCATCGACGGCCTGCTGCACATCACCGACATCGCATGGCGTCGCGTGCGTCACCCGAGCGAAGTGCTGTCGGTTGGCCAGGAAGTCACCGCAAAGATCCTCAAGTTCGACCAGGAAAAGAACCGCGTTTCGCTCGGTATCAAGCAACTGGGCGACGATCCGTGGGAAGGCATCTCGCGCCGCTACCCGTCGGGCACGCGTCTGTTCGGCAAGGTCACGAACATCACCGACTACGGTGCGTTCGTCGAAGTCGAATCGGGCATCGAAGGCCTCGTCCACGTGTCGGAAATGGACTGGACCAACAAGAACGTTGCGCCGTCGAAGGTTGTCCAGCTGGGCGACGAAGTCGAAGTCATGGTTCTCGAAATCGACGAAGACCGCCGCCGTATCAGCCTCGGCATGAAGCAGTGCAAGCCGAATCCGTGGGACGACTTCAGCCGCAACTTCAAGAAGGGCGACAAGATCCAGGGCGCCATCAAGTCGATCACCGACTTCGGCGTGTTCATCGGTCTGCCTGGCGGCATCGACGGTCTGGTTCATCTGTCGGACCTGTCGTGGAGCGAAACGGGCGAAGAAGCTGTTCGCAAGTACAAGAAGGGCGACGAAGTGGAAGCGATCGTTCTCGGCATCGACGTCGAGAAGGAACGCATTTCGCTGGGCATCAAGCAGCTCGAAGGCGACCCGTTCAGCAACTTCGTTGCAATGAACGACAAGGGTTCGATCGTCGACGGCACGGTCAAATCGATTGACGCGAAGGGCGCTGTGGTTCAGCTGACGGCTGACGTCGAAGGCTACCTGCGCGCTTCCGAAATCGCGCAGGATCGCGTGGAAGACGCTCGCAACGTGCTGAAGGAAGGCGACAAGGTCAATGCGATGATCATCAACATCGACCGCAAGTCGCGCGGCATCAACCTGTCGATCAAGGCGAAGGACTCGGCTGAGCAGCAGGAAGCGATGCGCGGCCTGCAAGCTGACAGCAGCTCGGCGGCAAGCGGCACGACGAACCTCGGCGCGCTGCTGAAGGCCAAGCTCGACGGCCAGAACCAGTAAGCCTTAAGGGGTCTGCTGCAGTATGACCAAATCGGAATTGGTCGCCCAGCTGGCTATGCGATTTCCGCAACTTGTCCTCAAGGATGCGGATTTCGCGGTGAAGACGATGCTCGATGCGATGTCGGACGCTCTGGCCAACGGCCATCGCATCGAAATTCGTGGCTTCGGCAGCTTCGGCCTCAACCGTCGTCCATCCCGCGTCGGGCGCAACCCGAAGTCGGGCGAAAAGGTGTTGGTGCCCGAGAAGCACGTGCCGCACTTCAAGCCTGGCAAAGAGTTGCGTGAACGCGTCGATCGTCGCGCGGGTGAGCCGCTGAAAGACGAAGCGCCGGACGACGATCTTTGAGCCTGCTGTATGCAAGTATGCAGTTCGCGTTGAAGTTCACCGGTGGCCACACCAGTCGGCATTGACCAGAAAAAGCGCCTTTGGGCGCTTTTTTTTCGCCCGTCGATTCTGACGGCCACCGGGTCCGGAACGTGCGCCATATTCATTCCCTAAACGACAGCTAGGCATCACGATCGGCACGCCTGTGCCAGTCGTCATGGCGTTCATTTACAATACGGGTCACTTCGGCGCGGGCATACACCGTGGCGCGACGCGTCATCTGGCCGGCGTCCTCCCGCAACTGCCGTCAAGAGATCACTACATGAAATTTATCGTCTGGCTGATTCGCGTGCTGGTGTTCGTGCTGCTGCTGGTGCTTGCACTGTCCAATACGCAGAGCGCTACGCTGAATTTCCTCGCCGGATATTCGTGGCAGGCGCCCTTGATCCTGATCGGACTGGCGTTCTTCGTGGTGGGCCTGCTGGCCGGGCTGGTGTCGTCATTGCCGGCGATGTTCCGCTTGAGGATGGAAAACGGCCGGCTCAAGCGCGAACTGCGCGTGGCGCGCGAAACGCCCGTTGCCGTCGAAGAACCGCCGATGCCGCCGCTCATCTAGCCCTTACACGCCGCGTGCGCTGCGCGCGGCCTCTTTCGCATTCCCGCACATTCGCATGGATCTAGACCTCTGGTGGCTGCTCGTCATACCCGTCGCGTTCGCGTTCGGTTGGGTGGCCGCGCGTTATGACCTCAAGACGCTGCTTTCCGAAAGCGCCAATCTGCCGCGTTCCTATTTTCGCGGACTCAATTTTCTGTTGAACGAACAGCCGGACCAGGCGATCGACGCGTTCATCGAAGTCGTCAAGCTCGACCCGGAAACGATCGAATTGCACTTCGCGCTGGGCAATCTGTTCCGCCGCCGCGGCGAAACCGACCGCGCGATCCGCGTGCATCAGAACCTGTTGAACCGCGCCGATCTGCCCGTCACCGAGCGCGATCATGCGTTGTACGAACTGGGCCAGGACTTCCTGAAGGCCGGCCTGCTGGATCGCGCGGAAGAGACGTTCAAGGCGCTGCAATCGGGCGACTATGCGCTGGGTGCGCAACGTGCTCTGTTGACCATCTATCAGATCGAGAGGGACTGGAACAAGTCGATCGATACGGCGCGCCGGCTCGAATCGATGGGCGTCGAGTCGCTCGACAAGGAAATCGGCCATTTCCACTGCGAGCTCGCGCAGGAAGCGCTGCAGCAGAAGAAGCCCGATGAAGCGCGGCGTCAGCTGGATCTCGCGTTGAAGGCGCATCCGCAGAACGTGCGCGCGACGATCCTGTTCGGCGACGTCGACGCGGCGGCCGGTGATCACGACAAGGCGATCGCCCAATGGCGGCACGTCGAGGAGCAGAATCCCGCGTATCTGCCGCTCGTCGCCGAGAAGGTCATGAAAGCCTACGAAGCGCTCGGACGGCAGAATGAGGGCGCCGATCTTCTGACCACCTGGGTCGACGGCTATCCGTCGAACGATCTGCTCGACGTCGCGTACCAGTACGTGTCGGCGTTGCGGGGCCCCGAGGCCGCGCATGCGCTCGCGCGCACGCAGATGCAGAAGTCGCCGAATCTGGCGGGCATGACGCGCTTGCTCGAAGCGCAACAGGCGGTGGCCGAAGAGCCTCGCCGCAGCGAACTGGAACTGATGCGCACGCTGATCCGTCAGCGGACCAAAAATCTGCCACGGTACACGTGCCAGAATTGCGGCTTCCGGGCGCGGCTGTTCTATTGGCAGTGTCCGGGCTGCAGTGGTTGGGAAACCTATGCGCCGCGCCGCGTCGAGCCGATCACGGCATCGAGCTGACGCGCGCCGCGAGCGCATCAGCGCGGAGAGCGGCCGTTGCGCAGCATTCAAGTTTCGAACTTTGAACCGG
This sequence comes from Paraburkholderia diazotrophica, assembly GCF_900108945.1. Lineage (GTDB taxonomy): Bacteria > Pseudomonadota > Gammaproteobacteria > Burkholderiales > Burkholderiaceae > Paraburkholderia > Paraburkholderia diazotrophica. The sequence continues at coordinate 187,423 of NZ_FNYE01000014.1, forward strand.
CATCACCTACCGGAAAGCGTATGAAAATCACCATTATCGGCACGGGTTACGTAGGTCTCGTCACGGGCGCATGTCTTGCCGAGGTCGGCAACGACGTTTTCTGTCTGGACGTGGACCCACGCAAGATCGAAATCCTGAATAACGGCGGCATGCCGATTCACGAGCCGGGTCTGCAAGAGATCATCGCGCGTTCACGCGCGGCGGGACGCATCACTTTTTCGACGGATGTCGAGGCGAGCGTCGCGCACGGCGAGGTCCAGTTCATCGCGGTGGGCACGCCGCCCGACGAGGACGGTTCCGCCGACCTGCAATACGTGCTCGAAGCGGCACGCAATATCGGCCGCACGATGAACAGCTTCAAGGCGATTGTCGACAAGTCGACGGTGCCCGTCGGCACCGCGCAACGCGTGCGCGCCGTGATCGACGAAGAGCTGCACAAGCGCGGTCTCGCGGGCAGCCCGCAGCACCGCTTCTCGATCGTGTCGAACCCGGAATTCCTGAAAGAGGGCGCGGCCGTCGATGACTTCATGCGGCCTGATCGCATCGTGGTCGGCATCGACAACGACGCAGACGGCAACAAGGCGCGCGAGAAGATGCGCCGCCTCTACGCGCCGTTCAACCGCAATCACGACCGCACGCTGTACATGGACGTGCGCTCGGCCGAATTCACGAAATACGCGGCCAACGCGATGCTCGCCACGCGCATCTCGTTCATGAACGAGATGGCGAATCTGGCCGATACCGTCGGCGCGGACATCGAGGCCGTGCGCCGCGGCATCGGCTCGGACCCGCGCATCGGCTATCACTTCCTGTATGCGGGCGTCGGCTACGGCGGCTCGTGCTTCCCGAAGGACGTGCAGGCGCTGATCCGGACGGGGAACGAGATGGGGCACAATCTGCGCATTCTGGAAGCCGTCGAAGAGGTGAACCACGAGCAGAAGGAAGTGCTCGTGCGCAAGATCACGGATGCGCTCGGCGACGATCTGAGTGGCCGTACGTTCGCGGTATGGGGCCTGTCGTTCAAGCCGAACACCGACGACATGCGCGAGGCGCCGAGCCGCCGCGTCATCTCTCAGCTGCTCGCGCGGGGCGCGACGGTGCGCGCGTACGACCCGGTCGCGACGGCGGAAGCGAGGCGCGTCTTCGCGCTCGATCTCGCAGGCGTGCCCGACCAGCAGGCGCGCCTGCATTTCACGAGCACGCAGGACGAGACGCTGGCGGGCGCCGATGCCCTCGTCATCGTCACGGAATGGAAGGAATTCAAGAGCCCGGACTTCGTGCATATGAAGGCCGAACTGAAGACGCCGCTGATCTTCGATGGCCGCAATCTGTATGAACCCGACGCGATGGCCGAACTCGGCATCGACTATCACTCGATTGGACGTCCCTATGCACGACCCGCTGAATCTACATCCGACTCCGACCGTACCTGAAGGCGCGGCGCTCGCACCCGAGGTCGGCATCGTCGCACGCGAGCGCCTCGCGGCGGCGCGCGTGCTGGTGGTCGGCGACGTGATGCTCGACCGTTACTGGTTCGGTGACGTCAATCGCATTTCGCCGGAAGCGCCCGTTCCCGTGGTGCTCGTGCAGAAGCAGGAAGACCGGCTGGGCGGCGCCGCGAACGTCGCGCGCAACGCCGCGGCGCTTGGCGCGCAGGCGGGCTTGCTGTGCGTCGTCGGCCACGACGAGCCGGGCGAGCGCGTCGTGCAACTGCTGGGCGATAGCGGCGTCGCGCCGCATCTGGAGCGCGACCCCGAGCTACCGACGACGATCAAGCTGCGCGTGCTGTCGCGTCAGCAACAGCTTCTGCGCGTCGACTTCGAAAGGGCGCCGGCGCACGAAGCGCTGCTCGCGGGCCTCGCGCGCTACGACGCGCTGCTGCCGACGCACGACGTGATCCTGATGTCGGACTACGCGAAGGGCGGTCTCACGCACGTCACGAAGATGATCGAAAAGGCGCGCGCGGCCGGCAAGCCGGTGCTGGTCGATCCGAAGGGCGACGATTGGGAGCGCTATCGCGGCGCGACGCTGATCACGCCGAACCGCGCAGAGCTGCGCGAGGTGGTCGGGCAGTGGAAGTCGGAAGCCGATCTGCTCGCGCGCGTGACGAAGCTGCGCGCCGAACTCGACCTGAACGCGCTGCTGCTTACGCGCTCGGAAGAGGGCATGACGCTCTTCTCCGATGAGGGCATTCTGCACGCATCGGCTGTAGCTCGCGAAGTGTATGATGTGTCGGGCGCGGGCGATACCGTGATCGCGACACTCGCCGTGATGATCGGCGCGGGCCTGCCGCTCGACGAAGCCGTCACGCTCGCGAATCGCGCGGCGGGCATCGTGGTCGCCAAGCTCGGTACGGCCACCGTCGACTACGACGAACTCTTTCATTGATGTCGCCGCGCGCCGGCTCGTGCAGCGGGGCGCGCGGTTCATCTCCCGCATCCGTTGATACTCATCACATCAGGACGACCATGACCCTCATCGTCACCGGCGCGGCTGGATTTGTCGGCAGCAATATCGTCAAGGCGCTCAACGAGCGCGGCGAAGACCGCATCATCGCCGTCGACAACCTGACGCGCGCCGACAAGTTCAAGAATCTCGTCGACTGCGAAATCATCGATTACATCGACAAGACCGAATTCGTCGAGCGTTTTGCGCGCGGCGACTTCGGCAAGGTGCGCGCGATTTTCCATGAAGGCGCCTGCTCGGACACGATGGAAACCGACGGCCGCTACATGATGGACAACAACTTCCGCTATAGCCGCGCGGTGCTCGACGCCTGCCTCGCACAGGGAGCGCAGTTTCTGTATGCGTCGTCGGCGGCGACGTATGGCGGCTCGTCACGCTTCGTCGAGGAGCGCGAGTTCGAAGCGCCCCTCAACGTGTACGGCTATTCGAAATTCCTTTTCGATCAGGTGATCCGCCGCGTGCTGCCTGCCGCGAAGAGCCAGATCGTCGGCTTTCGCTACTTCAACGTGTACGGGCCGCGCGAGGCGCACAAGGGGCGCATGGCGTCCGTCGCGTTCCACAACTTCAACCAGTTCCGCGCCGAAGGCAAGGTGAAGCTGTTCGGCGAGTACAACGGTTACGCAGCAGGCGAGCAGACGCGCGATTTCGTTTCCGTCGAAGACGTCGCGAAGGTCAATCTGCATTTCTTCGATCACCCGGAGAAGTCGGGCATCTTCAATCTCGGCAGCGGCCGCGCGCAGCCGTTCAACGATATCGCATCGACGGTCGTCAACACGCTGCGCGTGCTCGACGGCGAGCCGGCGCTGTCGCTCGCCGAACTGGTGCAGCGCGGGCTGATCGAGTACATCCCGTTCCCCGATGCGCTGCGCGGCAAGTACCAGTGCTTCACGCAGGCCGATCAGACGAAGCTGCGCGCCGCGGGCTACGATGCGCCGTTCCTGACGGTGCAGGAAGGCGTCGATCGCTACGTGCGTTGGCTATTCGGCCAGGTGTAAATCGTTCGTACGCCTCTCTACACTGGAGTCTCCCGGTCGGTGATCGTCACCGGCCGGTGTTTCAGGGAGATTCCATATGTTCAAAAAAGTCATCGTCACGGCGGCCATGCTTGCCGCTTTCGGCCAGGCGTTCGCCACCGTCGACGTCAACTCCGCTAACGAAGCAGCGCTGCGCGGCATCAAGGGCATCGGTCCCGCGAAGGCGAAAGCCATCCTCGACGAACGCGCGGCCCACGGCCCGTTCAAGGATGCGGCGGATCTCAGCAAGCGCGTCAAGGGGCTCGGCGGTCATACCGTCGAGCGTCTGCAGACCGAGGGCCTCGCTGTCGGCACATCGGGCGCTGGTGCGGCGACTGTCGCTGCTGCTGGCGCACAGGCTGCGGCGCCTCATGCGAAGGCCGCGCCCGCTGCGAAGAACGATGCCGCCGTGGCGGTCAAGAAATAGCCGCCTGAACTGAGCGCCTGACATGCGCGGCAACGCTCGCGCGCGGCGGGCGCTCGCCCCGTGCCATCTTCCTTCTGGCCGGAGTTGTGGCAACCGCTCCCTTCAGCCGTCACGCAAGTGACTGGCTTCCGCGGCAGATCCAGCCTGCCGCGGCTTTTTGCGTTTGCGCGACTGGTCGTCGCAAGGACTGGCGCGGTTCGTTTGCCGTCGAAAGAGCGGCAAATGCCTCGGCCAGTGCCTGCCCGTATGCAGCCACATCGCGGCGAAATCGCAGCTACATCGCAACCACATACGGCGCGACAGGAACCCCGGCGGCATCCATGCAGCCGTTATGGGCTGCGGGCGGGCATGCGGATGCTGGTTTAGAATCGACGGATTCCAGACTCCGCGCATCGTCACAGCACACAACGACATGGCTTACAAAACGATTGAAGACACGATCGGCAACACGCCTCTCATCCAGCTCGTCCGTCTCGTGGACGACGACATCCGCAGCCGCAACAACGTTGTGCTGGGCAAGCTCGAAGGCAACAATCCGGCGGGATCGGTGAAAGACCGCCCCGCGCTTTCGATGATCAAGAAAGCGGAACTGCGCGGGCGCATCAAGCCGGGCGACACGCTGATCGAAGCGACGAGCGGCAACACGGGCATCGCGCTCGCAATGGCGGCGGCGATCCGCGGCTACAAGATGATCCTGATCATGCCCGAAGACCTGTCGCTGGAGCGGCGCCAGAGCATGGCGGCATACGGCGCCGAAATCCTGCTGACGCCCGTGAAGGGCGGCATGGAATACGCGCGCGATCTCGCCGAGCAGATGCAGCGCGAGGGCAAGGGCATCATCCTCGACCAGTTCGGCAACCCCGACAATCCGCTTGCGCACTACGAAGCGACGGGCCCCGAAATCTGGCGCGACACGGAAGGACGCATCACGCATTTCGTGTCGGCGATGGGCACGACGGGCACGATCATGGGTGTGTCGCAGTATCTGAAGGAACAGAATCCGTCGATCGAGATCATCGGCGCGCAGCCGGAAGAGGGCTCACGTATTCCGGGCATCCGCAAATGGCCCGAGGCCTATCTGCCGAAGATTTTCGACCGCAGCCGCGTCGATCGCGTCGAGAACGTGAGCCAGTCGGCATCGGAAGCGATGGCGCGCCGGATGGCGGCCGTCGAAGGCGTGTTCTGCGGCATCTCGTCGGCGGGCGCGTGCGAAGTGGCGCTGCGTATCGCGCGCCAGGTCGAGAACGCAACGATCGTGTTCATCGTGTGCGATCGTGGCGACCGCTATCTGTCGACGGGCGTGTTCCCCGCCTGAACCTGGCTTGCCGGCTGCGGCAAGCCAGAGCGGAAAACGAAAACGCCGGCAAGCGCCGGCGTTTTTCATGAATCGTATCGACAGCCGGTTACTGCGAAGCGGAAGGCACCGATGCGTTGCCCGCCGACGTCGCATCCAGTTGCGCCTTCACGCGTTCGCCGAGCTCATAGACGGCGAGCGCATAGAAGAAGCTGCGGTTGTAGCGCGTGAGCACATAGAAGTTCTTCAGACCCAGCACGTATTCCGTCGGCCGGCCCGGCGACGGCAGATCGACCACGGTGACGGGCGTGCCTGCTTCCGTGTGCATGTCGAGGCCCGGCTGGTTCATCAGCATGCCCGCCTTCAGCAGTTGCTGCAGCGACCAGCGCGGTTCCGGCGCGCCCGTCGCGGCCGCCTGCGCGATGCCGAGGCTGCCTGTATCCGTCCCGATGTTCCACACGACGGGCCGGCCCGTTTCCCAGCCGTTCTGTCTGAGATAGTTCGCGACGCTGCCGATTGCATCGGCTTGGCTCGTGCGCAGATCGATCTTCTTGTTGCCTTCGTAGTCGACCGCGTACTGGACGATGCTGCTCGGCAGGAATTGCGGAATGCCGATCGCGCCCGTGTACGAGCCGAGCACTGTCGTCGGATCGATCTGCGCGTCGCGCGTCCACACCAGATAGTCTTCGAGATTCTTGCGGAACGTCACCTGGCGTTCGTCGCGATTGGGCGTGCCCGGGTAGTCGAACGAGAGCGTGGTGAGCGCGTCGAGCACACGGAAGTTGCCCATGTAGCGCCCATAGATCGTCTCGACGCCGATGATGCCGACGATCACTTCCGGCGGCACGCCGTACTGCTCGTAGGCGCGCTGCAGCGTCGCCTGGTTCGCGCGCCAGAATTTCACGCCCGCGTTGATGCGCACCGGGTCGAGAAAGCGCGCCTGATAGACACGCCAGTTCTTGATCGACGGCGTCGGCGATGGCGTCACGAGTTTTACGGCCGTCGCCGAATAGTTCACGCGCGCGAAGAGCGCATGCAATGCCGTGGGATCGAAGTCGTAGCGCGCGACCATGTCGTTGATGAATGCATCGACATTGCCGTTGTTCGCATAGCGCTGCGGAACGATCTCCTCTTCGAACGTCTGTCCTTGCGTCGGCTGCTCAGGCTGGCTTTGCGCGAGCAGCGCGCGTGGTTTGGTCTTGACGGTCTGCGCCGAGGCCGGGCCGGCTCCCGCGAACACGCACCACGCGACGGTCAGTGCGGCGGCTACAGTCGTTGCGCGTAGCCGATGTTGAGCGGACAGAGCAAGCTTGACGGTCATAGTGAACTGAAGGTGTGTGCGGGCAAAAAAAAGTTACGGGGAGTATACCCGACGAGGTTCGCCAATCTGTGTAGAAGCGTTGCGCCAGCGCGGTCCTGGCGCTTCGTGTGGTAACTTCGTAGTATTCGCGCAACCCATTGCGCTCATGAACGGAGACACGCAGCGCCCCTCGCACCCCTCGCGCGGCGCGCCGCTCGAAATCGACTCATGGCAACCGGCTTCTATACACACGCAGACTGTCTGCAGCATGAGATGGGGCAATGGCATCCCGAATGCCCCGCGCGTCTGCAGGCAATCGAAGACCAACTGATCGCAAGCCGCATCGGCGAACTGATCGAACGCGAGTCCGCACCGCTTGCCGACGAGTCCGCGCTGCTGCGCGTGCATACGAAAGCGCATGTCGACTACATCCGCGAGCGCTCGCCGGGCACCGGCTATGCGGAGATCGATCCTGACACGTCGATGAATCCGCATACGTGGACGGCCGCGTTGCGTGCGGCGGGCGCGGCCATTGCGGCCACCGACGCCGTCATCGAAGGCCGTTACGACAACGCGTTTTGCAGCGTGCGTCCGCCGGGCCATCACGCGGAGCCGGCGCGGGCAATGGGCTTCTGCTTCTTCAACAACGTCGCGATTGCCGCGCGGCACGCGCTCGAAGTGCACGGACTCGAGCGCGTCGCGATCGTCGATTTCGATGTGCACCACGGCAACGGCACGGAGGCCGCGTTCTCCAACGATACGCGCGTGCTGATGTGCAGCATCTTCCAGCATCCGTTCTATCCGTTCACGGGCGCCGACAACCAGGCGCCGAACATGTGCAACGTGCCTATCGCAGCACGCTCGAAGGGCATGGTCGTGCGCGAGGCGATCGACATGATCTGGCTGCCGCGCCTCGACGCGTTCAAGCCGCAGATGCTGTTCGTGTCGGCGGGCTTCGACGCGCATCGCGAGGACGATCTCGGCAACATGGGTCTCGTCGAGGACGACTATGTGTGGATCACCGAGCAGATTCGCCATGTTGCGGACAAGTACGCGCAAGGGCGCATCGTCAGCTGTCTGGAAGGCGGCTACAACCTGTCGGCGCTCGGACGCAGCGTCGTCGCGCATGTGCGCACGCTCGCGGGCATCTGAACACGGGCGCCGCGCACGGGAGGAAAGCTCATCATGAATAGCGATGCAACGGGCCCGCTAATCGACGTTACACGCGATGCCTACGATGTGCGCGGCGTCGTCCGTCTCACGCTGAACCGGCCGGACGCGTTCAATGCGCTGTCGGAGGCGCTGCTCGAAGAACTGCACACGCAACTCGCCGACATCGCGAAGAGCGACGCGCGCGTGGTGGTGATCGCGGGCGCGGGCCGCGCGTTCTGCGCCGGGCACGATCTGAAGGAAATGCGCGCCGCGCCGTCGCTCGACTATTACCAGGCGCTTTTCGCGCGCTGCTCGAAAGTGATGCTCGCGATCCAGCGCATGCCGCAACCGGTGATCGCGCGCGTGCACGGCATCGCGACGGCGGCGGGCTGTCAGCTGGTGGCGATGTGCGATCTCGCCGTAGCCGCCGACATCGCGCGCTTCGCCGTGTCAGGCGTCAATCTCGGACTGTTCTGCGCGACGCCATCGGTGCCGCTGGCGCGCAACGTGTCGCGCAAGGCCGCGCTCGAAATGCTGCTGACGGGCGATTTCATCGACGCAATGGCGGCGAAGCAGCAAGGCCTCGTGAATCGCGTGGTGCCGCTCGACATCCTCGATATCGAGGTGGCGGCGCTCGCGAAGAGCATCTGCGCGAAACCGCGCGAGGCCGTCGAAGCGGGCAAGAGCCTGTTCTACCGGCAGCTCGAAATGGGCATCGAGGCGGCGTATCAGCTGGCTGGGCAGGCGATGGCCTGCAACATGATGGACGACTCCGCGCTCGAAGGCGTGCAGGCGTTCATCGACAAGCGGCCGCCCGACTGGAAGCACACGTCCGGTCGCCAGGCCGCGCGATAGTCGGCTTCATTCCGAACGCTTCAATATCCAGTCGACGAGCGCGCCCATCACGCGCTCGCGATCGAGGTCGTTCATCGTCTCGTGATAGCTGCCGTCGTAAAGCGTCAGCGTTTTGTCCGGCGAGCCGGCGTGCGCGCCGAAGTCGCGGCTGCCGTCGGGCTCGGTGAGCTTGTCCGCCGTGCCGTGCCAGATCAGCAGCGGCACGCGCAGGCCCGCGCGGCCTTGCTCGATGCGCTGCATCGCGAGCAGCAGTTCGGCGCCCGTGCGCGCGGGGATCGGGCCATGATGCACGAGCGGATCGTTCCGGTTCGCCTCGACCACAGCGCGATCGCGCGATAACAGCGCGGCTTCGATTTTCATCGCCGGGAAGCGTGGCCATACGCGGCTGATCTTCTGGCTCAACGCCAGCATCCAGCGCGGCACGTTATGGCCGGGAGCCATCGCGGGGCTCGACAGGATCAGGCCGTTCAACGGCCGTCCGTAAGGGGCGTGCTTTTCGATCGCGTGCAACGCGGCAATCGCGCCGCCCATGCTGTGGCCCATCAGGAACAGCGGCCCGTCGTTGTGTGCGGCCACCGTGACGAGCGCGTCGGCATCGAGCAGATATTCGTCGAAGCGCTCAATCCATGCGCGCGGTCCGGGCGCACGGCCGTGACCGCGCAGATCGACCGCGATCAGTTCGATGCCGTTCGCGTTAAGCGCCTGCGCAAGCGCCGCGTAGCGTCCGGCATGCTCTGCGAGTCCGTGCAGAAGAGCGACCGTCGCGCGCCTTATCCCCGACGCGCGCCATCGGTAGACGGGCAACTCGACGCCGTCGGTCGTGACGGCGTGGGACCGTTCGGGTTGGGACATCGCGGGAATGGCAGCGGCCTGGGTCGTCTCCATGGGCATCGTCCGATTGTTGTCGTTGTGCGCCCGATCATAGCGGCGCGCCTCGCTCCCGTTGCGGCCAATCGAAGCGGGCAGTCCTCTAATTCCGGTCGGTTATGAAAGTCTCTGAATTGATTATTAAAGGATATGAACACGTCTGCGGTAAAATCGGCGGCTCAAATCCCAATAAAAGTCACGGCGGCCGGTGCCTGGAGCGTGCGACGCTTGCTGGCAAAGTCCGCCGTTTCGTTTTTCATGATCGAACTACGCAATCTTTCGCAGCGTTTTCCGGGGCCACGGGGCTGGGTCGAAGCGCTGCACAACGTCAATCTGTCGATTCCCCAAGGCGAGGTGTTCGGCATCATTGGACGCAGTGGAGCGGGCAAGAGCACGCTGGTCCGCACAATCAATTTGCTGACGCGCCCGACGGAAGGCAATGTCGTCGTCGATGGCCGCGACCTCACGACGATGCCGGCCGCGCAGTTGCGCGAGGCGCGCCGCGAGATCGGCATGATCTTCCAGCACTTCAACCTGCTGTCGTCGCGCACGGTGTTCGACAACGTTGCGCTGCCGCTCGAACTGGCCGGCATGAAGCGCGCGGAGATCGAGGCGCACGTGCTGCCGCTGCTCGAACTCGTCGGGCTGACGGCGCAGAAGGACCGCTATCCGTCGCAGATCAGCGGCGGGCAGAAGCAGCGCGTCGGCATTGCGCGCGCGCTCGCAAGCAAGCCGAAAGTGCTGCTCTCCGACGAAGCGACGTCCGCGCTCGACCCCGAAACGACGCGCGCGATTCTCGATCTGCTCAAGCGCATCAACCGCGAGCTGAAGCTGACCGTCGTGCTGATCACGCACCAGATGGAAGTGATCAAGCAGGTGTGCGACCGCGTCGCCGTGCTGGATAACGGACGTGTGGTCGAAGAGGGCAAGGTCATCGACGTGTTCCTGCAACCGCATCACGAAGTCACGCGCGCGCTGATCGGCGATGTGATCGCGCAAGAATTGCCGCCGGCGCTGAAGGCGCGCGTCGCGGAGCGTCTGAAGACGGGCAGCGGCCATCTGCTGCGGCTCGCGTTCACGGGTTCGGGCGTCGATCAGCCGATTCTCTCGGAGACGATTCGCCGCTACGAACTGGACTTCAACATCCTGCATGGCCAGATCGACGAGATTCAGGGGCAGGCGTTCGGCTCGCTCGCCGTGCTCGCGGGCGGCGAGCCGTCGAAGGTGGCGCAGGCGCAGGCGTTTCTGCGCGAACAGGGCGTGGTGGTCGAGGAGTTGTCACATGTTGAGTGAAATGTTCGATATGTTCGTGCAGTCGTTCTGGGAAACGCTGATCATGGTCGGCATCTCGGGGCTGATCGGCGCGGCCGTCGGCCTGCCGCTCGGCGTGCTGCTCTATCTGACCGACCGCCAGGGTGTGCTGCAGAACCTCGGCGTCAATCGCGCGATGGGCGTGGTCGTCAATGCCGTGCGCTCGACGCCGTTCATCATTCTTCTCGTCGCTGTGATTCCTTTTACGCGCCTCGTCGTCGGCTCGTCGATCGGCACGGCCGCGGCCGTCGTGCCGCTGACGATCGCCGCCGCGCCGTTCATCGCGCGCCTTGTCGAGACGGCGCTGCGCGAAGTCGATCGCGGCCTGATCGAAGCGGCGCAGGCGATGGGCGCGACGACGTCGCAGATCGTTTTCAAGGTGCTGCTGCCGGAATCGCTGCCGGGCATCGTCGCGGGTCTGACGATCACGTTCGTGTCGCTGGTCGGCTATTCGGCGATGGCGGGCGCGATCGGCGGCGGCGGTCTGGGCGATCTCGGCATCCGCTATGGGTATCAGCGTTTTTTGCCGGAAGTGATGGTGACGGTCGTCGTGATCCTAATCGTCTTCGTGCAGCTGGTGCAGTCGTTCGGGGATTGGCTCGTGCGTCGTTTGAGCCACAAATAACACTCTTGGAAAATAAAGGTTTGGTCATGCAACGTCGTTTCATTCTCAAGCTCGCGGCCGCAGTGGGCGCCGTGTCGCTGTTCGGCGCATCGTCGCTCGCGTTCGCCGACGAATCGATCAAGGTCGGCGTGACGGGCGGTCCGCACGCGCAGCTGATGGACGTCGTGAAGACAGTCGCCGCGAAGAACGGCCTGAACATCAAGGTGATCGAATTCTCGGACTACGTGCAGCCGAACGCGGCGCTCGCCGGCGGCGACCTCGACGCGAACAGCTACCAGCACGAGCCGTATCTGCAGGCGCAGGTGAAGGACCGCGGCTACAAGCTGATCAAGGTCGCCGATACCGTGACCTTCCCGATGGGCATCTATTCGAAGAAGCTGAAGTCGCTTGCCGAACTGCCGACGGGCGCGAAGATCGCGGTGCCGAACGATCCGACCAACGGCGGACGCGCGCTGCTTCTGCTGGAAAAGCAGGGCTTGATCAAGCTGCGCGCGGATGCGGGCCTGAAGGCGACGCCGCTCGACATCGCCGAGAACCCGAAGAAGCTGAAGATCGTCGAACTCGACGCGGCGCAGATTCCGCGCTCGCTCGGCGATGTCGACGCAGCCGCGATCAACACGAACTTCGCGATGGAAGCGGGTCTGAAGCCGAAGCAGGACGCAATTGCGATCGAGGACCCGAAAGGGCCGTACGTGAACGTCATTGCAATCCGCGAGTCGGACCGCAACAAGCCGTGGGTGGCGAAGCTGATCGCGGCGTATCACTCGCCAGAAGTGAAGCAGTTCATCGACAGCAAGTTTGGCGGCGCGGTGATCGCCTCCTGGTGATTGTGTCTCGATGAGCGCGTCTCGGTGAGCGGTGCTGCGCAGTGCCGTGGGAGCCGGCCGCGCCGCTGCGTGCAAGACCATAGGGTGAATGGCGCCGCATCGTGCGGCGCATCTGGCCCCGCTATGCGGTCGTATCGGTAGGAACCCCGACTTGGCTTTTGGGCTCTTTCCGATCTAGAATAGCACGACCGTTCGATATTGCAGTCATCGCCATCGGGGAGCGATATCCTCGATATCCAGCAATCCCGGGCGGCTCCCGCGGAGGCTATCGCTATAATGTCCGTCGGGTTGACGTATTCGTAACTTTGGAGCGTGTGCATGAAAATCCTGGTGCCAGTCAAGAGAGTGGTTGACTACAACGTGAAGGTCCGCGTGAAGTCGGACAACACGGGCGTCGACATTGCCAATGTAAAGATGTCGATGAATCCGTTCGACGAAATCGCCGTCGAAGAGGCCGTGCGCCTGAAGGAAGCGGGCGTCGCGACGGAAGTGATCGCGGTGTCGGCAGGCGTCGCGCAGTGCCAGGAAACGCTGCGCACGGCGCTGGCGATCGGCGCGGATCGCGCGATCCTCATCGAATCGAATGAAGACCTGCAGCCGCTGGCTGTGGCCAAGCTGCTGAAGGCGCTGGTCGACAAGGAACAGCCGTCGCTGGTCATTCTCGGCAAGCAGGCCATCGACGACGATTCCAACCAGACGGGCCAGATGCTGGCCGCGCTGGCGAATCTGCCGCAGGCGACGTTTGCATCGAAGGTCGTCGTGGCTGACGGCAAGGCGACGGTGTCGCGTGAAGTCGATGGCGGCGCGGAAACGCTTTCGCTGCAATTGCCCGCCGTGGTGACGACTGATCTGCGCCTGAACGAGCCGCGCTATGTGACGCTGCCCAACATCATGAAGGCGAAGAAGAAGCCGCTGGAAACCGTGAAGCCCGAAGAACTGGGCGTCGATGTGACGCCGCGTCTGAAGACGCTGAAAGTGAGCGAGCCGCCGAAGCGTTCCGCCGGCGTCAAGGTGCCGGACGTGAAGACGCTGGTCGAGAAGCTCAAGACGGAAGCCAAAGTGCTTTGATCGACGCGAATTTACGGAAAGCGGAGACGAATGAAATGACGATTCTGGTAATTGCTGAACACGACAACGCGTCGATCAAGGCCGCGACGCTGAACACGGTCGCGGCCGCACAGAAGATTGGCGGCGACATTCACGTGCTGGTCGCTGGCCACAACGCACAAGCTGCTGCGGACGCGGCTGCGAAGATTGCGGGCGTCGCAAAGGTGCTGCTCGCCGATGCGCCGCAACTCGAAGCGGGTCTCGCAGAAAACGTCGAGGCGACGGTGCTGAAGATCGCGAAGGACTACTCGCACATCTTCGCGCCCGCGACGGCCTACGGCAAGAACATCGCGCCGCGCATCGCGGCAAAACTCGACGTCGCGCAGATCAGCGACATCACGGCTGTCGATAGCGCGGACACGTTCGAACGTCCGATCTACGCGGGCAATGCGATTGCGATCGTGCAGTCGGCTGATCCCGTCAAGGTCATCACGGTGCGTGCGACGGGCTTCGACCCGGTCGCAGCGGAAGGCGGCAGCGCGTCGGTCGAGAAGATCGAAGCGGCGGCCGACGCAGGCATCTCGCAGTTCGTGAGCCGCGAAGTGACGAAGCTGGACCGTCCGGAACTGACGTCGGCGAACATCATCGTGTCGGGCGGCCGGGGTCTCGGCAGCGGCGAGAACTACACGAAGATTCTCGAGCCTTTGGCCGACAAACTCGGCGCGGCAATGGGTGCCTCGCGCGCCGCCGTCGATGCAGGCTACGTGCCGAACGACTATCAGGTCGGCCAGACGGGCAAGATCGTCGCGCCGCAACTGTACATCGCGGTCGGCATCTCGGGCGCGATCCAGCACCTTGCGGGCATGAAGGACTCGAAGGTGATCGTCGCAATCAACAAGGACGAAGAGGCGCCCATCTTCAGCGTCGCGGACTACGGTCTCGTCGGCGATCTGTTCACGCTCGTGCCGGAACTGGTGAACGCACTCGGCTGATAGAACACCGCGTCGCATGACGGCGCACGATAGTCAGGCACCAGACAAAGGGGCGCGAGGATGTTGAATCCGGCGCCCCTTTTTTATCGAAGTCGTGGAGGAGACACAAATGAGCTACACGGCACCCACCAAGGACATGATGTTCGTGATTCGGGAACTGGCGGGCCTTGACGACGTCGCTGAACTGCCCGGCTTCGAAGAGGCCGGCCTTGAAACGGCCCAGGCCGTGATCGAGGAATCCGCGAAGCTGTGCGGCGAAGTACTGGCGCCGCTGAACGTC
>NZ_FNYE01000091.1 GCF_900108945.1 Paraburkholderia diazotrophica
GTGCAATATGCGATCGCGATGGGGCTGCACGTCGTCGCCGTCGACATCGCCGACGACAAGCTCGAACTCGCGCGCAAGCTCGGTGCGAAGCTCGCGATCAACGCAAGAAATGTGGACCCGGCAGCGGAGATCCAGAAGGAAATTGGCGGCGTACACGGCGTGCTCGTCACGGCCGTATCGCGCAGCGCGTTCGCGCAGGCGCTCGGCATGGTTCGGCGCGGCGGAACGGTCGCATTGAACGGCCTGCCGCCGGGCGATTTCCCGTTGCCCATTTTCTCGACCGTGCTCAACGGCATTACCGTGCGGGGATCGATCGTCGGCACGCGGCGCGACTTGCAGGAATCGCTGGACTTCGCCGCGCAAGGCAGCGTACGCGCGCATATCCATCGCGACCGTATCGAGAACATCAATGCGGTGTTTGGCGCGCTGCGCGAGGGGACGGTCGACGGGCGTATCGTGGTGTCGATGGATTGAACAGGGTTGGATTGAGCGCTGAAACCGAAAAAACGCCGGGCATCGAGGCGTCGCGCATGGCCACGAGGCCAGTGGCGCCCGATGCCCGGCGTTTGCGGCGCTTGCGACGATCGTCGATTGCACGCGCCAGTGCAGCGCGCACGCTCTGATTTCGCGCCTGGCTTTGAATTGGAAGAGCGTCGCGCCGCTCACCCGATGCCCTCACGCAATGCTTTCGTCAAGATTCCAGAACATAGCGGCCGGGCGCCCGTTCGAGCGCGGGGTCCGGTCGCCGCGCGCTCACCTGGCCAGTCGAATGAGCGCGCAGCCAGGCGGACCAGCAAGGCCACCACGAGCCGTCGACGGTCGGCGTCTGCTCGAAGAATTCATGGCGGCTGCGATAGGGTGCGTCGGGCTCGCGCGTCGCGCAGCGGTAATGGCGCCCCGGATGCCCCGGCTCGGAAACGATGCCCGCGTTGTGCCCGCCCGACGTCAATACGAAAGTTAGTGCGTTGTGCGTGAACAGATGCAGCCTGTAGACGGACGGCCAGGGCGACACATGGTCACGCTCCGTCCCCACGACGAAAGCGGGCGTATCGATGTCGGGTAGCGCAACGGGCTGGCCTTCCACGCAATAGCGGCCCTCCGCGAGATCGTTATTGAGAAAGAGCTTCGTCAGGTACTCCGAGTGCATTCGATACGGCATGCGCGTCGTGTCGGCATTCCACGCCATCAGATCGTTCGCCTTCGAGCGGCGGCCCAGCATGTGTTCGCTCATCATGCGCGACCAGATCAGGTCGCGTGCGTTGAGCAGCTGAAACGTCGCCGCCATCTGCGAGCCGTCCAGATAGCCTTGCTGCCACATCAGCGCATCGAGCGCGGCAAGTTCGCTCGCGTCGATGAAGAGCCCGAGCTCGCCCGGTTCGCTGAAATCCGTCTGCGCGGCGAGCAGCGTGACCGTGCGCAGCAGATCGGCTTTCCCGTCGCGCGCCAGCGCGGCCGCCGCGATCGCGAGCAGCGTGCCGCCGAGACAATAGCCCGTTGCATGAACCGCTTCGCCGCAACGTGCATGCACTTCGAAGAGCGCGGCAAGCAGGCCCCGCTTCAGATAGTCGTCGAGCGCGAGATCGCGATCGGCCGCGCCGGGATTGCGCCACGAGACCATGAAGACGGTATGGCCCTCGTCGACCAGATATTTGACGAGCGAATCGTTCGGCTGAAGATCAAGGATGTAGTACTTCATGATCCACGACGGCACAATCAGCACGGGCTCGCGCGTCACCTGCGATGTCGCCGGCTCGTACTGGAGCAGTTCGCAAAGCTCGTTGCGCCAGATCACGCGGCCTCGCGTGCACGCAACCTCGTGGCCCGGACGCCATGCGGGCGGATGAACGGGTCGGCCGCCTCGCAGCCGGCTCGTCATGTCGGCGAAATCTTCGAGCCAGTGCTGCGCGCCCTTGATCGCGATCCCGCCGCCCGAATCGATCAGCGCTTTCTGCGCCAACGGATTCGTCGCGAAGAAATTGCCAGGCGTGCATGCGTCGAGCCACTGCCGCGCCCAGAACCGAACGAGTTCCTCGTGATGCGCTTCGACGCCGGGAATGCCCGTCGACGCGTGCGCCCACCACTGCTGCGCCTGCAGGAACGCATCACGGTACAAGCGAAACGGCCACGCTTCCCACTCGGCGGCTGCGAAGCGCGGGTCCGGCGGCGTATGACGCGCCGCCGGTGGCATGCCGTCTGCCTGCATCGCGGGCGCAACCAGCGCCTCGGTCGCGAGATCGAATTGCTTGCCGGGCGCGACCGTCAGGTGCATTGCCCAGTCGAGCCACGCGAGCACCATCGATGCCGGCGACAGCCCTCCCGTCCACGCCGCGACAGCCGCATGCGCTGCACGGTCGAGATCGTCGCTGGCCGTCCCGCGCGCCGGAGCGCAGGCGGAGTCCGCAGCGCCGCGCGTCGGCGCGGGCACGACAGCATCGATTGTATCGGCCGTATCAGTCGTATTGGCGGGCAAGGTGCCCGCAGAAGTCGGCGCTGATGCCCTTTTTCGAAGCAACTGAGGCGAGCTCATCGCATGTGCATGCCGCCGTTGATCGCGATATCGGCGCCAGTGATGAACGCGGCGGCATCCGAACAGAGAAATGCAATCAGCGCGGCCACTTCTTCGGGATGCCCGAGCCGCGCGACAGGAATCTGCGGAAGAATCTTCGTCTCCAGGATGTCGCGCGGCATGGCTTCGACCATCGCCGTCGCCAGATACCCCGGCGACACCGTGTTCACCGTCACACCGTGCTTCGCCGTTTCGAGCGCGAGCGCTTTCGTGAAGCCGTGCACGCCGGACTTGGCCGCCGAATAGTTGGCCTGCCCATACGCGCCGCGCGAACCGTTGACGGAGCCGATGTTGACAATCCGTCCGAAGCCCCGCTCGACCATGCCGGAAAGGAGCGGTTTCGTCATGTTGAAGAGACCGTCGAGATCGGTGCGGATGACGGCGTCCCAATCCGCCTTGCTCATGCGCGCCAAAGACTTGTCGCGCGTGATGCCCGCGTTGTTGACGAGCACGTCGACCTTGCCCAGTTCGGCGAGCACGCGTTGCGCGCAACGCTCGCACGAATCGAAGTCGGTTACGTCGGCTTCGTATCCATGGAAATTACGCCCCGACTCGCGCTCGCGCGTGAGCCAGGTCGCGACGTGATCGTTGCGCGTCGAATACGACATCGCGACCGTCATGCCCGCATCGAGAAGCGCCCGGCTGATTGCCGCGCCGAGTCCGCCCATACCGCCCGTGACAAATGCGATACGGCTTGTTTGGCCCATTTGCATCTCAGCCTCCTTTCGCAGTGTCCGGAACCGCTTGCGCGTCGGCCGTCGATGCGGGCTGGTGCTTCGGCCAGACGCCCATGTGCGGCATCGCGTCCTGCCATGTTCTCATCCAGCCGCTGAAGCTGCCGACAGCCGGCTCCATGCCGGGCAGCTTCTGCAACGGCGCATGCCACAAGCTCCGCCATGCGCCGAACACGCCGTCGAGTTCGGCGAGCCATTCGCCCTTATGCTGCGCCGTCAGCGAGATCGCCTCGCCCCAGATCGCGAGATTCTCATTGGCGTATTCGTGAGTCGCCGCCCGAACCGCCGACGCAAACCCGAACCAGTCGCCCGAGGCGCTGACCGCTGCCTCGATGCGCAGCATCGCGTCGCGGTCGCGCCTGATGCGATGGGCCTCAAGCGTGTTCAGATCGCGCCGCCAATCCTCGGCAAGGCGGCAGAGCCGCACCGGCGCAGTGAGTTCTGCGCGGCACAGCTCGAATGGAGCATTGGGTTCACGATTCATGATGGGTGCCCTCCGGAGCACGAGACGATCGACTGTCGAAACAGGCTGCATGGCGTCCTTCGC
>NZ_FNYE01000015.1 GCF_900108945.1 Paraburkholderia diazotrophica
CGGGCGGCGTGTACGGCACGTGCGTCGGCAATGCGCTCAAGTGGTTCCCGGACAAGCGCGGCCTCGCCGCGGGCCTGACGGCGGCGGGCTTCGGCGCGGGCGCGGCCATCACGGTGATCCCCATCGCGAACATGATCACGGCCAAGGGCTACGAGCACACGTTCCTGTTCTTCGGCATCCTGCAAGGCGTGGCGATCTTCGTGCTCGCGATGCTGCTGCGCAAGCCCGACACCGCAAAAGCGCCACCTGCGAAACGCAAGTTCGCGGTGACCAAGGCCGATTACACGCCGGGTCAGATGATCAAGGCGCCCGTGTTCTGGGTGATCTATCTGTGTTTCGTCGCGGTTGCAGCGGGCGGCCTGATGGCGACCGCGCAAATCGGGCCGATCGCGAAAGACTGGGGCCTCGCGAACCTGCCGATGACGCTCTTCGGCGCCACGCTGCCGCTGCTCACGATGACGCTGTCGGTCGACAACATCTGCAACGGCTTCACGCGTCCGCTGTGCGGTTTCATCTCCGACAAGATCGGCCGCGAGAACACGATGTTTGCGATCTTCATCGGCGAGGGGCTCGCGCTGCTCGGCCTCATGGAGTATGGCCAGAACCCGTATGCGTTCATGACGTTCGCGGCGCTGATCTTCCTGTTCTGGGGCGAGATCTTCTCGATCTTCCCGGCCATCTGCGCGGATACGTTCGGCAGCAAGTACGCTGCAGCCAATGCCGGTACGCTCTATACGGCAAAGGGCACGGCATCGCTGATCGTGCCGATCGCGTCGGTGCTCGCGGCGACGGGCGGCTGGAATCTGGTGTTCATCGTGTCGGCGGTGGTCACGATTGCGGCGGGCGTGTCGGCGAAATTCATACTTGCGCCGATGCGCGCGCGCTGGATCGCTTCATCGAACGAAACGTCGCACGAGCTCGAGCCTGAACTCGCGGCAAACGGCCCCGGCCTGCGTCACTGGCCGGAACAGACGGGCAAATAACGTCCGGATCACTCTTTCGCTGGCGACCTGAACACATGAACGTATCGCTGCAGCAATTGAAGGTGTTCGTCGCCGTCGCGCGTCAGCGGAGCTTCACCCGCGCGGCGCGCGAGTTCGACCTGACGCAATCGGCCGTGAGCCGGTGCGTGCGCGAACTCGAAGAGGCGATCGCTTTGCGTCTGTTCGATCGCACGACGCGTCAGGTCGAACTGACGACAGCGGGCTCCCGCCTCGAACGGCGCATCGCCCGCCTGATCGAAGAGATCGAGCTGACGCTGCGCGAAGAGCGCGCTGCGCATGAGGAGCACACAGGGCTCGTGGTCGTCGCGTGCGATCCCGTGCTGTCGTCGGGCTGGTTGCCCGAGCGGCTCGCGCGTTGCGCTTCGGCCTTTCCCGATCTGATCGTCACTGCGAAGGAACAGCCTCAACACGCGGTGCTCTCCGCCATCGAGCAGGGCGAAGTCGATTTCGGTGTGCTGTGCGATGCGAACATCGCGGGCGCCGACGTCTTTCACGCACAACCGCTCGTCTCGACGCCGCTTTGCGCCGTGCTGCCGCGCGTGCATCCCCTCGCATGCGGGGCCGCGCTGCGTTGGGAAGCGTTGCGCAATACAGAGCATGTCATGCAACTCGTCACGCTCAACGCCGAGGCGGGCACGCGCAACGCGACGGAGCGCGCGCTCAACACGCATCGCATCGACACGCAGCGCGCGAACCAGTGCGGGCATGTGGCGGCTGCGCTGCGCATGATCGAGCTGGGCCTCGGCGTCGGCGTGCTGCCTATCGACGCGCACACATCGACGCTGCCCGTCTCGCTTGTCGCGCGTCCGCTCGTGCCGGAAGTATCGGTGACGACGATGCTCGTGCGCCGCCGCAATCGCTCGCTGCGTCCGAATGCCGACGCGGTGTGGTCGCTCTTTGCCGGCACCGATTACCCGACGGGCGCCGCGGCGCGCGCGAGTCCGCGTGTGAGCACGGTTGTAAGCCCGGTCGTGAGCCCGGTCGTAAACCCGCTTGCCAGCCAGCAAGTGAATTCAGGCGCAGTATCTGCAACGCAAACAACAATACAAGGAGCAACGGACGAACCGATGCCGCTCGTCCCTGAAGGCGAGGCGCTGATGAGAGCGTCGTAGTCGAAGGGAGGGGCGGTTCAGCCGACGGTTCGCGAATATGCCATATCGCTTATCGCAAGGAGCACGAGATGGACACTGAAACCGACCTCAGACGCCATGAACTTCTCATCGATGGAAAACGGCTGCCGCCAGGCACCGGAGAATATTCGACCAATATCAACCCCGCGACGGAAGAGCCGATAGCGCTCGTCGCGCAAGGCAGCGCGCAGGACGTCGACACGGCCGTAAAGGCCGCGCGCGCCGCGCTCAAGGTATGGAACGGCATGCGCGCAGCGGAGCGCGGCCGCATCCTGATGCGCTTCTCCGAACTGCTGCGCGAGCACGAGGACGAACTCGTCGCGCTCGAAAGCCTCGATGCGGGCAAGCCGCTTGCAGCCGTCAAACGCCAGGACGTGCCCGCCGCAATCGACACGCTCGCGTACTACGCGGGCTGGTGCGACAAGATCAACGGACAGGTCGTGCCCGTGCGTCCCGACGCGCTGACGTACACGGTGCGCGAGCCTGTCGGCGTGGTCGGCGCGATCGTGCCGTGGAATTTCCCGCTGATGATCGGCATGTGGAAGATCGCGCCCGCGCTCGCGTGCGGCTGCACGATGATCGTGAAGCCCGCGGAGATCACGCCGCTGTCCGCGCTGCGCGTCGGCGAGCTCGCGCTGGAGGCGGGCGTGCCGCCCGGCGTGCTGAACATCGTGACGGGCAAAGGGCGCGTGGTCGGCGATGCGATCGTCGCGCATCCCGGCATCGACAAGGTGACGTTCACTGGGTCCCCTTCTGTCGGACGCGGCATCCTGCAAGGCGCGGCGGGCAACTTCAAGCGCGTGACGCTGGAGCTGGGCGGCAAGTCGGCGAACGTGATCTTCGCCGACGCGAACATCGACAACGCCGTGCGCGCGGCCGCATCCGGCATCTTCTTCAACACGGGGCAGGTGTGTTCGGCGGGCTCGCGCATTCTCGCGCATCGCGACATCTACGACGACGTGGTCGAGCGGCTCGCGACGCGCGCGAAGGCGATCAAGGTCGGCGATCCCGCGGAGCGCGAGACGACGATGGGG
The DNA here is from genome assembly GCF_900108945.1 of Paraburkholderia diazotrophica. Taxonomy (GTDB): domain Bacteria; phylum Pseudomonadota; class Gammaproteobacteria; order Burkholderiales; family Burkholderiaceae; genus Paraburkholderia; species Paraburkholderia diazotrophica. Next base: position 3,169 of record NZ_FNYE01000015.1, read on the forward strand.
CCGCTCGTCTCCGCCGCGCAGATGAAGACGGTGCTCGATTACGTCGACATCGGCCGGAACGAAGGTGCGTCGATCGTGACAGGCGGCGCGCGGATCGGGCAAAAGGGCTTCTTCGTCGAGCCGACGGTGTTCGCGAATGTCGAGCACGAAATGCGCATTTCGCAGGAGGAAATCTTCGGGCCTGTCGCGAGCGTCGTTCCCTTCGACAACGAAGAGGACGCCGTGCGCATCGCGAACGGCACCGCGTACAGCCTGGCGGCGGGCGTGTGGAGTGCCGATATCGGCCGCGTGCATCGGGTCGCGCACGCGCTGAAGGCGGGCACCGTGTGGATCAACACCTACGGCTACACGGACGTGCGCCTGCCGTGGGGCGGCTCCGGCGATTCGGGCTTTGGCCGCGAGCACGGCGACGTCGCGATCGAGAACTTCACGGAACCGAAGGCGATCTGGCTCGCGATCGACCACTGACGTGTTGACGTGTCGACTGGGACGACGCTGCACATAAAAAAAGACCGGGCTCTACGCCCGGTCTTCCGCGTGCATCGCGTCACGCGAGTCCGATTCAGTCTCCCTGTAGCGCCATCTTTTCGCGCAGCTTGACGAGCGCGAGCACGATATCGATCGCGGGCGTCTCTTCGCCGACGAGCCGGCCCATCTCCTGCACGACGGTCAGGAGCGGATCGATTTCCATCGGCCGGCGATGTTCGAGATCGACGAGCGTCGAGGTCTTGTGCGCGCCGACGGCGCCCGCGCCGTCGATGCGCTTCTTCACGTCGACGCGAAAATGCACGCCGAAGTGATCGGCGATCCGCTTCGCTTCGAGCATCATCGTGCGCGAGACAGCGCGCGTGCCGGGGTCGCTCGTCAGCACGTCGAGCGTCGCGTGCGTGAGCGCGCTGATCGGGTTGAAGCACAGATTGCCCCACAGCTTCAGCCAGATTTCGTCGCGGATATTGTCGCGGATCGGCGCTTCGAAACCGGCCGCCTGCATCGCCTCGTGAAACTGCTGGATGCGCGGCGTGCGTTCGCCGTCCGGCTCGCCGATCGGGAATTTCTTGCCGTACACGTGCTTGATGACGCCCGGCTCGACGAGCTCGGCGGCGGGATACAGCACGCAGCCGATCGCGCGCTCGGGGCCGAGCTTCCCCCATTGCGAGCCGTCGGGGTCGATGCTCGCGAGGCGCGTGCCCTCGAACGTGCCGCCGTGCTTGTAGAAATACCAATAGGGGATGCCGTTGGTGCCCGTGACGATGGCCGTGTGCTTGCCGAGCAGCGGCTGCATCGAATCGACGACGCCCGGCAGCGAATGCGCTTTCAGCGTGACGATGACGATGTCCTGCACGCCGAGTTCGCCAGGGTCGGACGTGCAGCGCACGCGCGCCGACACCTCTTCGCCATCGACGATGAGGCGCGCGCCGTGTTCGCGCATCGCCGCCAGATGCGGGCCGCGCGCGATAAAGCTGACGTCCGCGCCCGCGCGCGCCAGCTGCACGCCCATCAGACCGCCGATCGCACCCGCGCCGAAGACACAGATCTTCATGGTTATCGCCTCCTGATATTGGAATCGTTGTGCGCGCGTGTGCAAGCGGGCGCTGTTTCCTGCCGGAAGTGCACGGCGAGCGTCCGTGGCTGCGCGGTGATGGCCTCAGCATACGGGTGCACAACGATCAGCGACGGCTAAAGTTTCGCCAGCTGCATTCGCGATCGCTTATGGCCGTGCTTCGGCTGCTTTTTGCACGATGCAAAAAACGAGCCACAAGAGCGGGTCCTAAGCCAGGCCATTCGTCCGGGCCATTCATCACGCCGAGCGCCGCACCAGCAAAAAGCTCACGCCGATCGCGCCGAGAAACATCCCGCAGCAGCGATTGAACCAGCGGCGCACTTTGGCGCGCGTCAGCCACTTGCCGAGATGCATGCCCGCCCACGAGTAAAGCGCGATCGCAAACCATTCGAGCACGAGGAAGCTCCCGCCGAGCACCGCGAACTGCGGCAGCATCGGCTTTGCGATGTCGACGAATTGCGGCAGAAACGCGGTGAACACGAGGATCGCCTTTGGATTGCCTGCGGCCACGAAGCATTCCTGGCGCGCGATGCGCCACAGCGACGCGTCGTCTTGCTTGAGCGCGTCCATCGGGCCGGCGTCGCTGCGCCACAGCTGGATCGCGAGCCAGATCAGGTAGGCGGCGCCCGTCAGCTTGATCGCGAGGAAGAACAGCTCGGATGCGTGCAGCACGACGGCGAGGCCCGTCGCGGCCAGCACGATCATGCCCGCGAACGCGACGAGGCGCCCGCAGCCGGCGACGAACGCGGTCATGAAACCGTGCCGCGCCGCGACGTTGATCGACAGCAGATTGTTGGGACCCGGCGCCAGGTTGATCGCGAAGCACGCGGGGAGAAAAAACAGCCAGGCGGTAAGAGACATGACGGCACGCTCGCGACGGGCCGCCGCGCTGCGCCCATCGGCATGGTGCGGCGCGGCAGCGTAATCAGGAAAGGAATGTTCGATTGTAGCGAAATGCCGGCGCGGCGCCGCCGTTACGCAACGCCGACGTAGAGGGGAGGGCGCTTACTGGACCGGCTGCAGCGCGTCGCGAAACAACGGGTCTCTGACGAGCGCATCGACGCTGAGCTTCACGATGTCGTCGAGTGCGAAGGCGGGATTGGTGAACTTCTGCCGATACAATGGACCGTCGTCGTCTTCGCATAGACGGTCTCTCTCGTCGATGCGTTGGTGACGAAGTAGCGCACGGTCATCGTCCAGACGGCGGGCGAGCGCACATCGTCGACGGACAGTGCTTCGATCCCGCCGCTCAGCACCAGCCTGTCGTGCGTGGTCACGGCGATGCCCGATTTGCGCCACGCGGCGGCGACGGCCTCGCGCACGGCCGTTTCGACGCCTTTCTTCAGCAGCACGGCTGTCGTCGCCGTGTTGACGATGCGGTCGGGCGTGATGTGGCCTTCGCGCGCGGGCATATACGGGAACTCGCGCGCGGCGGCGATGACGAGCGCGTTGTCGGCGGGCGTGACTTGCGACGAAGGGGCACGAGGGACGAAGAACGAGCAGGCGGCCGCGAGAAGCGCGAAGCAGGCGATGCCGGATCGTTTGAGCAGTAGCGGGTTCACGTCGATGGCGCAGCAGGCGGGTCGCTGCGGGAAGAAGTCGAAAGGCGAAGAGTTTGTCGGCGGGGTGTATCGAAGGAAATGAGACCCGTCCTAAATTTGGACGCGGGTTATCGCATTAGGACTGTTCTCACAATCCTGTTTCAGATATTCAGCGATACTCATCGATTTTTCTTTCGCCATGCCGTGTGCTGCTTTCAGCGCTCGGCCGTAGACAAAACCCGGCAGGCCGCCGATCCCGCACACACACTTCTAAATGGAACATCCGATGCTCGACACATCCGCGCTCAAATCGATGAAGCCTCTTTTCATGACGCCATGCTATGGCGGCGAAGTCGCGGCAAACTTCGCGAACAGTCTGCTCGCGCTCAACAACGGCTTATGGCAAACGGGCATGCAAGGCGCGGTGCGAATCCGGTCGGGCGAAAGCCTGATCACCCGTGCACGCAACGAGGCCGTCGCCGAGTTCCTGCTCGATCCGGGTTTCACACACCTGTTCTGGATCGACGCGGACATCGGTTTTTCCGTCGATCTGGTGTTTCGCCTGTTGCTTGCCGATCGCGACGTCGTGGCGGGCGTCTATCCGCTCAAGCGCTTCGACTGGCCGGCCGAGCTGCCCGCGGGTCTCACGCAGCATGGCTTTGCCGCGCGGTATCTGCGCTACCCCGTGAATGCGCACGATGGCGTTTCATCCGAAGTCGACGATGATGGTTTTCTCGAAGTCAGCGAAGCGCCGACGGGTTTCATGTGCATCCGGCGCAAGGTCATCGAGACGATGATCGCGCGCCTGCCCGAACTCAGCTATGTGCCGGACGGCCCGCCGGATTCGCCGTTTCGCAATCTCTGTTACCGGTTCTTCGACGTGATGGTCGAGCCGTCGACGCGACGCTACCTGTCGGAGGACTATGCGTTCTGCCGTCGCTGGCGCGACATCGGCGGGCGCGTATTTGTCGATACGCAATCGAAGCTGTCGCATCAGGGCATCTACACGTATCACGGCGACTTCGGCGCGTCGCTCGCGGCCAGTCCGCATACGGCTGTCGGCGGCGCGTAGACTTGCGCGCCCGTGCGCAGCGAGATTTAATACGCTCCAGCGATGGACGTTTACGATCTAGCGGGGCAGCCAGCATCGACGGGAAGCGGCAGTCGGCGGCAACCTGCGGCGCGCGCCAACCACGCGCCGGCGTGTCTAAAAAACCGGATATAACCGAACATCAGTGAACGCAACTGAACAGCGCACAGCGCGACCTGCCGCCGCTGTGCGGCGCAACACGGAGCAAACGAACCCACGGAGCGAACCATTTACGCCAGCCCGAAGCGATCAAAAGTCACGATGCGTCGTCGTCGCAAGCCGTCGCCGTGCGGCGCGATGCAAAGCTGATTCACAAGAACGGAGAAAAGCATGAAGGCGAGCACCATCGCGGAACGGGAAGCCAGTGGGCGCGCGGCCCGCGAGCACGCAAAGCGCTCCAGTCACCGCGCGATCGGCCATATGCACCGCAATCCGATCGATCTGCTGCGTCAAAGCAGCGAAGGCCGCGTCGAGCGGCTCGTGCCGCTGCGCTATGGCCGCATGACGGTGTCGCCGTTCGCGTTCTTTCGTGGCAGTGCGATCGTGCAGGCGCACGATCTCAGCATGACGCCGCATACGACGCTCACTCTGCCCATCTGCGGCGATGCGCATCTGCTGAACTTCGGCGGCTTCGCGACGCCCGAGCGCCAGCTGATCTTCGATCTGAACGATTTCGACGAGGTTTCCGCCGCACCTTTCGAATGGGACCTGAAGCGCCTGGCGGCGAGCTTCGTCGTCGCGGCGCGGCACATGCGCTTCAGCCGTGGCGCGGCCTATGACCTCGTGATGACGGCCGTCAACCAGTACCGCGACCGCATCGCGCAGTACGCGCAAAGCGGCGCGCTGGAACTGTGGTACGAGCGCATCACGTTCGACCGGATGGTCGACATGGCCGTGAATGCCGAGAATCGTCGGCTCATCCGGCGCGCGATGGAAAGGGCGAGCGGCCGCACGCACGAAAGCATGCTGGAGAAGATGGCGGAGCGCGACGGCGACCGCTATGTAATCCGCGACGCGCCGCCCAGTCTCTTTCACGTGCACGGTTCGAGCACGCTGTTCGATTCCACGGACGACTGGTTCACGCTCGGCGACTGGCGCAAGCTGATTCACGGCATGTACGAAGGCTATCTGAAGACGCTCTCCGACGATCGGCGCGAACTGCTCGGCAACTTTGCGCTGCACGATCTCGTGTTCAAGGTAGTGGGCGTCGGCAGCGTGGGCACGCGCTGCCTCGTGCTGCTAACGGCCGATCCGCACGGCAAGCCGTTGTTCCTGCAAGTCAAGGAAGCGCGGCGCTCGGTGATCGCGCAACATTACAAGGCGGGCTCGCACAAGTCCGAGCCCAGGCACGAAGGCGAGCGCATCGTGCAGGGGCAGCGCATGTTGCAGGCGGCAAGCGATATTTTTTTGGGCTGATCGACGGGGCCGTCGGGCGGGCACTTCTATATGCGTCAACTGCGCGACATGAAACTGACGCCGAACGTCGATTTGCTCGATGTCGACCAGATGAACGGCTATGCGCGTCTGTGCGGCTGGGCGCTGGCGCGCGCGCACGCGAAGGCGAGCGGCAAGGCGATCGAGATCGGCGCGTATATCGGCCGCAGCGACCAGTTTGCTGAAGCGCTCGCCGAGTACGCGTCGGCGTACGCGGACCAGGTCGAGCGCGACTATGACACGTTCATGAAGGCGTGCCGAAGCGGAGAAATCGAGGCGCGCACCGACGACGACATGTCCGCCGATTTCCGCATCTGATCGCCGCGTCCGGCGCTATGAGGCGTCACCTCGCGGTCGCGCCGTGACGGCGGCGCGCGCTTCGCGGCATCGCGGCATCGCGGCATCGCGGCCCAATCCGCGCAATCCGCGCAACGCGCGCGACGCCGTCATACAGAAATGCAGCGCAGTCTGGCAGTATCGAGCAGTAGCAGTGCACCGTGGTGCCCACTTTCATCGGAGGTTCGCATGCTTTCCCTCATCGGTACGATAGTCGTCGGCTTGATCGTCGGTTTGATCGCGCGCGCGCTCAAGCCGGGCGACGACAGCATGGGTCTCATCTTGACGATCATCATCGGCATTGCCGGCTCGCTGCTGGCGGGCTATGTCGGGCGCGCGCTCGGTTGGTATCAGCCGGGGCAGGCAGCGGGCTGGATCGCGTCGATCATCGGCGCGATCGTGCTGCTGGTGATCTACCATCTCGTCCGGCGCCGCACCGCGTAGGGGCTGCTGCACAGGCGCCGCCGCATGGGCGCGCAGCCCGGCGCGATGCGGCGCGCGCCGCGCCGGGTCTGACACGCAAACATTCGCAAACACACGCAAGCCCACGCGAGGACACGCTGCGTGACGGCACGCTTCACGCGCGCTCGTCGCGCAGTCACGCGACGCCACGCTTCACGTGCGCGCGTCGGGCGGTCACTCGCCGCGCGCCTCGCGCAGCGTCACGAAACGCAAGCCGCGCGCGCGGACCGTTTCGATCAGACGCGGCAGCACGTCCAGGACGACAGGGTTGCCCGACGCGCCGAGTGCCGCCGTCGCATCGTGCACGAGCAGGATGTCGCGTGCCGCGAGCCCGTCGACGAGCCGCTCCAGCACGCGCTGCGGATGGCGCTCGCGGGTGTCGAAGCCGCGGCGCGTCCACGCGGCGAGCCGCAGATCGAGCTTTTGCAGCACCGGTTCGAGAAACACGTTGCGCAGGCCGGCCGGCGCGCGGAAGAACATCGGGCGCTCGCCCGTCAGCGATTCGAGCGTGCGCTGCGCGGCGTCGATCTCTCGCGTCAACCCGCGTGGCAGCGTGACCGAGAACGTATGCACGTGAACCTGCGAGTGGTTTTCGACGGCATGCCCGCGCGCGACGATTTCGCGCATCAACGCCGGATGACGTTGCGCACGCGCGCCGATGCAGAAGAACGTCGCACGCACGCCGTGCGCATCCAGCAGATCGAGCACCTTGGGTGTGACGACGGGATCGGGGCCGTCGTCGATCGTGAGCGCGACGGCGTCCGCGTTGCGCGGCGTGTCGGGCAGGCGCGTCCAGTTGGGGCCGAGCAGCGATGAGCGCGGCCATAGCCCGATCGCCACGACGACCAGATGGCTCGCGACGATGCCCGCGACCCACCAGGGCCACGCGGACGGCGCGAATATCCAGCCGGCGAACATCAGCACATGCCACGCGAGCGTGGCGTTGAACATCGGCGGATTGCCGGTGCGAGGCCAGCGGCGGCGGATGGGCTCTGCCGACCCGGCGGCGCGCGGCAGTGGCGGATTCGGTTGATTCATGAGGCGTTGTGCCTGCCGGTCTTTCGTTTCGCGAGGCGGGCAGGCATTTCGTGATGCACGTCAAACGCGAACGATACCATTCGCGCGTGTCGCGTCCGGAATTCGGCGGCCTTTCGTGCGAGCGACATGGGTCCACGGCAGGGCGGGGAGCGCCGGGGCATCATCGGCCGTGCGGATCGTCGAACGGGCCATCGAAAGACAGTATGCTTGACCCCTTTCCACTCACCCGCTGACCTCCATCCCGCGCCATGCGCCTGCGCCACATCGAAGTTTTCCACGCCATCATGCGCACCGGCTCGCTATCGAAGGCGGCCGAATTGCTGTGCGTTTCGCAGCCCGCTGTAAGCAAAGTGCTCGCGCACGCGGAGCGCAGCGTCGGCCTGACGCTCTTCAACCGCGTGCACGGCCGCCTGCAGCCGACGCGCGAAGCCGAACTGCTGTTCTCCGAAACGCAGAAGCTGCAGACGAGTCTCGACAGCATCCGCGATCTCGCGCGCAATCTGGCGCTGCAACCCGAAGGGCATTTGCGCATCGGCTGTCTGCCGAGCCTCGGCTTGAGTCTGATTCCATCGACCGTCGAAGCCTTCCGGGCCGCGTACCCGCGCGTGTCGCTGAAGATCCAGACGCGGCACACGGAAGAACTGCTGAACGCGCTGCTCACGCGCGATCTGGATCTTGCCGTCGCGCTGAATCCGCCGGCGCGGCCGGGCATCGCGTCCGTCGAACTGGGGCGCACGCCCGTCGTGTGCGTCGGCCCGCGCGACGACAACCCGGCAGCCGGGCCGCTGGCGCTCCAAACGCTCGTCGAAGGCGACTGGATCAGCATCGGCAACGTCGATCCGCTTGGCGAGCTGATCGGCAATGCGCTGCACGCGCTCGGTCTCGACGGGCATGTGCCGACCGTCGAGGCGCAGACGTGGCATGTCGCCCGCGCGCTGGCCGCGCGCGGCATCGGCTATGCGCTGCTCGACGAGCTGACCGCGAAGAGCGGCGCAGAAGCCGTGACCATGCGGCCGATCGCGCCGCCGCTGTCGGTCGGCGTGTATGCGTTGACGCGCGACGGCGGCATGGCCTCGCGGGCGGGCAACGCATTCGTCGACGTGCTGCGCGCGCGCTTCGTGTAAGCGCCCACGGGGCGCGCGCGGCGCTGTTACGCGACATGAAGCGCTCGTGCAACGACTTAACCCAAGGTTATGCAGCCGCGCTTTCCTTCATTTGATGCGGCAATTTCGGCGCGCGACACTTGCCTGCAATGAAAACGCAAGGGTAGTGAGCATTCATGCATGTGTGTGTCCTCGGAGCGGGCGTCGTCGGTTTGACGACGGCCTGGAGACTGGCCCGCGACGGCCACGACGTGACGATCGTCGAAGGGCGCGATGGCGCGGCGCTCGAAGCGAGCTTCGCCAACGGCGGGCAACTGAGCTACAGCTATGTCGCGCCGCTCGCCGATCCCGCCGTGCTGCCGAAGCTCCCTGCGTGGCTCCTGAAGCGCGACTCGGCGCTGCGCTTCATTCCGCGTTTCGACATTGGCCAATGGCGCTGGTGCGTTGCGTTCCTGCTCGCGTGCCGCAGCCATCGCGCGCGGCAGACGGCGCTCGAACTGCTGAGCCTGGGCGCGCTCAGCAAGGCGGCGCTGCATGAGATCGTCGAGAGTGAGCCGCTCGTGTCCGGCTCGTTCGACTATGTGCGCAACGGCAAGCTCGTCGTCTATCGCGATGCGCACGAGTTCGAACGCGCACGGCGCAAGATGGAACTGCTCGTCGAGGCGGGCTCCGACCAGCGCGCGCTCGACGCGAGCGAATGCGCGGCGCTCGAACCGGCGCTCGCGCACGCGCAGCCGCTGCTCGCGGGCGGCATCCATACGCCGTCGGAAGAGGCGGGCGACTGTCAGCGCTTCACCTCGGCGCTCGCGGATGCGCTGCAACAGCGCGACGCCGTGACAATCCGCTACGAGACGCGCGTGCGAGAACTCGTGAGCGACGGCTCGCGCATCGTCGCGGCGCGGACGGACGACGGCGATATCGAAGCCGATGCGTTCGTCGTCGCGCTTGGGCTCGGCAGCGTGCCGCTGCTCGGCGCGCTCGGCGTGCGTCTGCCTGTTTATCCGCTGACGGGCTACAGCCTCACGATTCATGATGCCGATGCGCGTCACACGCCGGGCGTCAGCGTGACGGACCTGCATCGCAAGGTCGTGTATGCACCGCTGGGCGGGCGTCTGCGGATCGCGGGCATGGTCGAGATAGCGGGCCTGAAGGACGCGCGGCGCGCGGGGCGCATCGCGCTGCTAAAACGCCACGCGCAGGAGATCTTTCCCGCTGCCGGCGATTACGCGAACGCGCAGACGTGGTGCGGTCACCGTCCCGCGACGCCCGATTCGAAACCGTTGATCGGCAGGACGCCGTACCGCAACTTGTGGCTCAATACGGGCCACGGCGCGCTGGGCTTCACGCTCGCATGCGGCAGTGCGCGCGTGATCGCCGATGCGATCGCGGGGCGCGAGCCATCCATCGACATCGCAGCCTATGCATACGACCGCTGAACCCGTTGCACCCGTAAAGCCTGCATCAAACAACAGCCACATAAACAACAACCGCTACACCACAAGACATGGAGATGACATGAAAACGACGACGATGACGAAAGCCGCACTTGCCGCGCTGATGACGACGGCCTTCGCATGCAGCCACGCGCAGGCGCAAGACGAGAGCGCGACGCTGAAGAAGATCCGCGAAACGGGGGCGATTTCGCTGGGCGTGCGCGAGTCGTCGGTGCCGTTCTCGTACTACGACGAGCAGCAGCACGTGATCGGCTATTCGCAGGCGATCGCGCTGAAGGTCGTCGACGAGGTGAAGAAAGAACTCAACCTGCCCGATCTGAAGGTTCGCGAGATTCCCATCACGTCGCAGAACCGCATCCCGCTCGTGCAGAACGGCACGATCGACATCGAATGCGGCTCGACGACGCACACGAAGGAACGCGACAACCAGGTCGCGTTTTCGAACAGCTTCTTCCAGTACGGCGTGCGCATGATCGTGAAGAAGGACTCGGGCGTGAAGGACTTCGGCGATCTCGCTAACAAGACGGTCGTGACGACGGCGGGCACGTCCGAAGAGCGTCTGCTGCGCCAGATGAACGCGGAGAAGTCGATGAACATGCGCCTCATCAGCGCGAAGGATCACGCCGAGTCGTTCCTCAACGTAAAGACGGGGCGTGCCGTCGCGTTCGTGATGGACGATCCGCTGCTGTACGGTGCAAAGGCGAAAGAGGCGAACGCGGACGAGTATCTGATCACGGGCACGTCGCCGATGTCGGAAGTGTATGGCTGCATGTTCCGCAAGGACGACCCGGGCTTCAAGAAACTCGCCGATGGCGTGATCGCGCGCTTGCAAACTTCTGGCGAAGCGGCGAATCTCTATCAGAAGTGGTTCACGCAACCGATTCCGCCGAAGGGCATCAACCTGAAATACCCGTTGTCGGCGGAGATGAAACAGCTGTTCGCGAAGCCGAACGACCGCGCGCTTGATTGATGCGCATGCGTCGCGGCGTGTCGCGGGCAGATCAACCTGGAGACATGTCGTGACGCAATCGCAGGTACAGGAACAAGCACAAGGAGAAGCACAGAACAAAGTCGCGCTCGTGACGGGCGCGGGCAGCGGCATCGGCAGGGCGACGGCGCGCAAGCTGCTTGCGAACGGCTACAGCGTCGTGCTGACGGGACGCAGGCAGGCCCCGCTCGATGCGCTCGCCGACGAAGCCCGCGAGCGCGGCGAGGACGCGTTCGCCGTTGCGTGCGACGTGACGGACGCGGCGAGCGTCGCGTCGCTCTTCGACGCGATCCGTCTGCGCTATGGGCGGCTCGATTTGCTGTTCAACAATGCGGGCCGCAATGCGCCGCCCGTCGAGATCGACCAGATCGAACTCGACGACTGGCGCTCCGTCGTCGATACGAATCTGACGGGCGTGTTTCTCTGCACGCGCGCGGCGTTCGCGATGATGAAGGCGCAGACGCCGCAGGGCGGCCGCATCATCAACAACGGCTCGATCTCCGCGCATGCGCCGCGGCCGTTGAGCATCGCCTATACGGCGACCAAGCACGCGATCACGGGCCTCACCAAATCGGTGTCGCTCGATGGCCGTCCTTACGACATCGTCTGCGGCCAGATTGACATTGGCAATGCCGCGACGGAGATGGCCGAGCGGATGGCGCGCGGCGTGCCGCAGGCGAACGGCACGATCGCCGTCGAGCCGCTGATGGACGTCGAATACGTCGCCGATGCCGTGCTGCATATGGCGAATCTGCCGCTGTCGGCGAACGTACAGTTCATGACGATCATGGCGAGCAAGATGCCGTTCGTCGGGCGCGGATGACGCGCGCGTTATTGCGGCAAGCGATGTGGCGAGCAGCACGGCGCGGGACGGTATCGCGTGACGACATTGCGGGACGAGATCGCGTAACGATATGGAGGTGACACAGCGCCGTCGTGTTGCCCGACTTATACTGGACGCTCTCCCAAACGCTGGAAGTGGATGTGACTGCAGACGAGGCCGCGCGTCAGCCGGCCGACGACGATCCGCGCCCCACGCCGCCGACGCGGCCCGACCCCGACGAGTGCTGTCATAGCGGCTGCGATACGTGCATTTTCGATCTGTACGAAGACGAGCTCACGCGGTATCGCGCGGCACTGGCTGCATGGGAAGCGCGGCATGCGCAGCCGTCCGCGCCCGAGTCCACGCCCGCAAACAAGCCGCGCAAGCCGCAAAAGTCGCGTGCAAGGCGCTGAGCCTGCCGCACGTCCACAATCCGAACACCGTCCTGCGCAACTTCATGACCGACTCATGAAAGACCTCCCGCCCCCGCTGATCGAACCCCAGGCGCTTGCCGCGCTGCAAGATTTCGTCGAGCGCCATCCGCGGCTCTTCGTGCTGACGGGCGCGGGTATCAGCACCGATTCCGGCATTCCCGGCTATCGCGACGAAAACGGCGAATGGAAGCGCTCGCCCCCCATCACGCTGCAGGAATTTCTCGGCTCCGTTGCGTCGCGCCAGCGGTACTGGGCGCGCAGCACGGTCGGCTGGCCCGTCGTCGCGCAGGCCCAGCCGAACGCCGCGCACCGCGCGCTCGCGCGGCTCGAATCCGCGAGGCACGTGCGCTCGCTCGTCACGCAGAACGTCGACGGCCTGCATCAGCGCGCGGGCAGCAGCGAGGTGAACGAGCTGCACGGCAGCATCGGCGCCGTGGCGTGTCTCGATTGCGGCGCGCAGCATACGCGCGCGTCGATCCAGCAGAGGCTGATCGACGAGAATCCCGCGTTGCTCGATGTGATCGCCGAACCCGCCGCCGATGGCGACGCGCATCTCGAATGGCATGACCTCGGCGCGTTTCGCGTGCCTGCGTGCCCCGATTGCGGCGGCCTGTTGAAGCCGGCCGTCGTGTTCTTCGGCGAGAGCGTGCCGAAGCCGCGCGTCGAAGCCGCGACGCATGCGCTCGAGGCCGCCGATGCCGTGCTCGTCGTTGGCTCGTCGCTGATGGTGTATTCGGGCTATCGCTTCTGCGTGTTGGCGCAGAAGATGGGCAAGCCGATGGCCGCGATCAATCTCGGGCGCACGCGCGCCGATCCGTTGCTATCGTTGAAAGTGCAGGCGCCGTGCGGCGATGCGCTCGCGGCGCTGGCGGCCAGTCTTGCAGCGCGCGGATGAATCGGCGTGGACGATTTCCGATGAGACTTTCGATACGCTCGCGTATGATCGCGGCCTCGCTTAACGAATGCATACCCGTCCTCCGTACGGGATCACGATGTACTGAACCACGATGACCACGCCTGATCTCAACGCGCGTCAACACGCGCCCGCCGCCGAGCGCAACCGCGAGCCGATTCTCGCCGTGCTCGAACGCGTGCTGCCCGCCACGGGCACCGTGCTCGAAATCGCGAGCGGCACGGGCCAGCATGCCGTTCACTTCGCCGCGGCGCTGCCGCAACTCGTCTGGCAGCCGAGCGATCCCGACGAAGGCGCGCGCGCGTCGATTGCTGCGTGGACGGCGGCGAGCGGTCTATCGAACGTGCGCACGCCGCTCGCGCTCGACGTGCGCGAAGCCCAATGGGGCATCGATGCCGCCGACGCGATCGTCTGCATCAACATGATCCATATTTCGCCGTGGGCATCGGCGCAGGCGTTGATCGACGGCGCGGGGCGGCTCATGGGTCCGGGCGGCGTGCTCTATCTGTACGGGCCCTACCGGCGCGGCGGCGCGCATACGGCGCCGAGCAACGCGGCATTCGACGCGCAGTTGAGGAGCCGCAATCCGGCATGGGGCGTGCGCAACATGGAGGACATCGTCGCGCTCGCAGACGCAGCAGGCTTCGCATGCGACGAACCGATCGCGATGCCCGCGAACAACTTTAGCCTCGTGTTCCGGAAACGCCAGCCGTCGGCGAAACTCTGACCCTGCATCTGACGCGCTCTGCCGCGATGTGTTTCGCGGACTAAGCTTGAGAGGCGTGCCGCGCGCACACCAGCGCGCATCGTGATGACGCCATGCAACCACAGCGCCGCGACAGCGAGCGCACGGAAACCGAAACATTCGAACGAACGGCAAGGGGCAGACGGCATCGGGCGCGCGGCATCGGGCGCTGTCGACGCGCAAGCGCGTCGAAAGGCGCTCGCATCGTCGATGCCGGACATGGACGGACGGTGGCGAACCGGTAGCAAGCGAGCGTCATCCGGGCATTTCTTTTATCCTTTCATCCTCGACGCCGCGCCTCGATGGCTGGCGCGGCTTCACGACTTACTGGAATCTGGAGAATTCACATGGGCAAACAGGCAATCGGCGTAGTGGGGCTGGCGGTGATGGGCCGCAATCTGGCTCTGAACATCGAAAGCCGCGGTCACGCGGTGTCGGTGTTCAACCGCACCCGCGAGAAAACCGACGAACTGATCGCGGAGTTTCCCGACCGTAAGCTGGTTCCGACCTATACGCTGGAAGAATTCGTCGATTCACTGGAAAAGCCGCGCCGCATCCTGATGATGGTGAAGGCGGGCGAAGGCACCGATGCGACGATTGCCGCGCTGCGCCCGCTGCTGGAGAAAGGCGACATCCTGATCGACGGCGGCAACACGCATTTCACCGACACGATCCGCCGTAACCAGGACCTCGCGAAGTCGGGCCTGCATTTCATCGGCACGGGCGTATCGGGCGGCGAGGAAGGCGCGCTCAAAGGCCCGTCGATCATGCCGGGCGGCCAGCGCGACGCCTATGACCTCGTCGCGCCGATCCTCACCGAAATCGCGGCCAAGGCGCCCGACGGCGAGCCGTGTGTCGCGTACATGGGCCCGGACGGCGCAGGCCACTTCGTGAAGATGGTGCACAACGGCATCGAATACGGCGACATGCAGCTGATCGCCGAAAGCTACTCGGTGCTCAAGCAGGTGGCCGGTCTGTCGAATGAAGAATTGGGCGCCGTCTACACCGAGTGGAACAGCGGCGAACTGGACAGCTACCTGATCGAAATCACGTCGAAGATCTTCAGCAAGAAGGACGACGAGACGGGCAAGGACCTCGTCGATGTGATCCTCGACCGCGCCGCGCAGAAGGGCACGGGCAAGTGGACGAGCCAGAATGCGCTCGACCTCGGCGCGCCGCTGCCGCTGATCACGGAAGCCGTGTTCGCGCGCGTGCTGTCGTCGCTGAAGGATCAGCGCGTCGCGGCGAGCAAGGTGCTCGAAGGGCCCGCGACGAAGCCGTTCTCCGGCGACCGCGCTGCGTTCATCGAGTCCGTGCGCCGCGCGCTGTATTTCAGCAAGGTGATCTCGTATGCACAGGGCTTCGCGCAGCTGCGCGCGGCATCGGAAGAGTACAAGTGGGATCTGGACTACGGCACGATCGCGAAGATCTTCCGCGCCGGGTGCATCATCCGCGCGCGCTTCCTGCAGAAGATCACGGATGCCTACGGGAAGGACAAGGCGCTCGCGAACCTGCTGCTCGATCCGTATTTCCGCGACATCGCCGCGAATTACCAGGGCGCGCTGCGCGACGTCGTGATCGCCGCGACGACGGCGGGCGTGCCCGTGCCGGCGTTCTCGTCGGCGATCGCGTACTTCGACGGCTACCGCTCGGCGCGTCTGCCCGCGAACCTGGTTCAGGCGCAGCGCGATTTCTTCGGCGCGCATACGTTCGAGCGCGTCGACAAGCCGGGCAGCTTCCACGCGAACTGGTCCTGACGGAACGGCCAGCCGCTTTGCGGCTCGTTTCCGCTTCGCAGAGCGGCTGTTCTTGCAACGCCCCGGCGCCCGCGCGGCGCTGGGGCGTTTCTCTTTCTTTATCGCGCCGCGCATTGGGCTTGCTGGCGCTATTGCACGAATTTTGAAACACAGTGTTGCGATTCGACGATCTCAAAAACCCGCTTGGCCTGAATTTCACCTGGTTGTTGCAATTTCAACAATAGAGTTTCGTTGAATAAGGGATTTCCCTAGGTCGCTTGCCTCCTTAAACTTACCTCAACGCTGAACGAACACGGTGTTCGAAGCGAATCAAAAAACAAGTTTTCGGAGGTTGTCCATGAAAGCCCTGATTTCCGCAGTCGTTCTCGCTGCCGCAGTTGCTGCTCCCGTCGCATCGTTTGCGCAATCGAACCAGCAGCCGCTGACGCGCGCTGAAGTTCGCGCCGATCTGGTCCGTCTAGAAAAGGCCGGCTACGATCCGCTGTCCGATCGCACGGAATACCCGAAGAACATCCAGGCCGCCGAAGCACGCGTCCACGCACAAGACGCCGTCGCGCAAGCCGACACGACCGGCTACGGCGTGCAGACGAACGGCACGTCGCAAGCGTCGACCCGTTCGCTGGCCGATGAAAAAGGCCCGCGCTCGGTGTTCTTCGGCAACTAAGCCGGACCGGGCACTACAACCGTCGCAAGCGCGGTAAATGAAACGCCGGCCAGGATTGTCCTGGCCGGCGTTGTCGCGTCTGATGCCCAAAGATAAGAGCACGAAGAAAACACGAAGAAAGCAACAAGAGCCGACGCTCAACGCGGCATATGCGGTATCGCCTCGTTGCTCGCGACGTTCAGCTGATGCACCTGTCGATGCATCTTGTTCAGCTGGGCCTGCGCGGCCGTACGCTGCGCTTCGAGCTGCGCCACTTCCTTGCGCAACTGATGCTGACGGCTCGTGACGGTCTGATCCTGCGCGGACGTGCGTTGCAGGCTCTGGCGCAGACGCTCGGCCTGCGTCTCGGATTCGGCGATCAGGCGCTTCAACTGTTCGTTGTGTGCTTCGAGTTGCAAGCGTCGGGTCTGATCGTCGGCGAGACGCGTCGCCTGTTCCTGCATGTGGTGAAAGAGCTGCTTCGCCATGTTGAGATCGCTCGTGGTCAGCACGCGCCACAACTGATCGTCCTGCAACAGCGCGACGAAATATTTCAATTCCCTTGGATAGAACAGCAGGTTCACCGAATAGTCAAAAGTGCGAAATATATGAAACACGGTGAGCTCTTCGTTGTCGAGCATGCGCTCGACTTCGGCTGCGTCCGCCAGTTGCACGGCGCGTCCGTTCGCCTGCGCGGGCGTGAGCTGCACCGCATGCAGCGGCGTCACGGGGCGCAGCGGCGGATTGACGGGCGATGGGCCGGGAGTCTCGGACGGCGTGCTGTCGCTCGTCGGTTCCTCGTCGATCTGGGCGGATTGGCTGTGCGGCACGTCGGGCGCCTCGAAGTGAAACTGATGCGCGGCGCCATTGCTGGCCGGCGCGCGACGCATGTGCAGAAGACTTTTCACGATGAATCCTCGATAGGCGGGCGAAATGCCCGACCTCTTCAGGGTTGCGGGCGCATCAATGCAGCGTGCGTTGCGGACGCGCGAGATCGTCGAATAGCGCATGGTCGGGTTCAAGCGCGAAGAGCCACGACTGGTCGTATTCGCTGAGCGTTTCGAGCGCTTGCCGTAACTGCTCGACCGCGACGGCGGGAATTTCGACGCTCGCTTCGACGCCGCTCGACAGCTTGCGCACGCTCGCCAGTTGCACGAGGGCATCGGCGGCTTCGGCAACATCGACGGCGAACACGAGATGCGCATTGAGCAATTCGACCAGCGCGGGCGATGCCGTCATCTCATCGACGTTCAATTGCACGGCAAGAAACAGGGCTTTGTTCATCGGACCTCCTCGCTGGCATCGAACCACTGATGGTGGACCGACCGTCTCGCCGCGCATCGCCATGCGCGCACCTATTCGTCTGACAGGACACCAGGTTCAGTATAGACGAGCACTTCAGCTATGCAATGGCTTGCGAACCGCATGAAACGGTCGTCTGCGGGGTGCGAGCAAGCAGCGTGCACGGTCGGGACGGCCACTATAATGACCCCTCCCGACACTGAGAACGAGCGAGCAGGCCATGAAAATCGTCCGCAGCAGAACCTTTACAGCCGAGCGTGCGTGGGGCGCGCTCGACATCGCGAACATGAACGGCATCACGACGCGTCTGCACTGGACCGATCAGCCGTACAAGTGGCACGTGAACGATGGCGAAGAAGTGTTCGCCGTGCTCGATGGCCGCGTGGAGATGCGCTATCGCGAAGCGGGCGTCGAGCATTCGACAGTGCTGGAGACGGGCGACGTGTTCCATGCGTCGATCGGCACCGAGCACGTTGCGCATCCCATCGGCGAGGCGCGCATTCTGGTGATCGAGTCGGAAGGCAGCGTATGACCGGCCGCTCGTCGCACGGCGTCAATTGATTCGGATTGCAAACGGATTGACAACGGGTTGACAACGGATTGCCAACGGAGTGGACGCGGCAGCAGATGCGTCGGGTCAGGCAATCCCGACACGTTGACGTCGGGCGATCGTCATTTTGCAGACCGATGAGCGAGGCATAATACTTGCACCGCAGATTGCATTTTCGATCCCGCTACACGTTCAAACGACGGCAGGCTTTCGAGGGCCGCTGTCTCACATCGCGTCGAGGGCCACAAAAATGACAGTAAAACGGCAACACGTCGTCACGCAGCTTCTGGTTTCGCTTGCCGCCGCGAGCATGCTCGGCGCGTGCACGACGTATCCGTGGGAAACGACGCAGGCGCCCACGTACCGGACGCAAGGCGGCGCCGCGGCCAATGGCGTGCCCGCCGGTTTCTATCGCGTGAATCCCGGCGATACGCTGCAAAGCGTCGCGGGCGCGTTCGGCCAGCATGCGCAGGACGTGGCGACGTGGAACGGGCTGACGCTGTCATCTCCCGTCGCGCCCGGCCAGGTGCTGCGTGTCGGGCCGCCGTCCTTCGCGCAGACCACGCCTGTGCCGACGCCCACGCCTTCGACGATACCCGTTCCGCCGCCTGCTGCCGCACCCGCTGCGCCCGCCGCGCCCGTGCAAGGCGTGCTCGCGTGGCCGTTGCGCGGGCCGATTCTCAAGCCGTTCGTGCCCGGCAGAACCAAGGGCATCGTGATCGGCGGACGCCCGGGCGATCAGGTGAGAGCGGCCGCCGCGGGGCGCGTCGTCTACGCGGGGACGGGCATCGAGGCGTATGGGCCGCTCGTCATCATCAAGCACGACGACACGCTGATCACCGCCTATGGACAGAACAGCCGGCTGCTCGTGCAGGAAGGCGATGCCGTCGCGCAAGGCCAGCCAATCGGCGAGGTGGGCGCGGACAACAACGGCGTGCCGTCGATCCAGTTCGAAGTGCGCAAGGACGGCAAGCCCGTCGATCCGCTTGGGTGGCTGCCGCGATAAACAGGCGATAAGCACGCGATAAGCACGCGAATCAATCCATAAAAATCCGCGCCGCGCCCGTTCGGGTCCGTTCAACGGGCGCGGTTTTATCGGCATCAGATCGGATGAATGGACCCATGCGGGCAGCACGCCCGCATCCATCCGCGAGACAACACATCGACAACCGACAGTTGGTCCGCAGCAATCACCCCGGCATGATGAAGTCGGCACAAGTCCCGTCGCATAAGGCTTCGTGGCGTTATGGCATGGTGCGTGCAGCAAGTGGACCGAGCACGGCGCCGCTCGCGCTCACCATTCCACATACCGTTGCCGGAGACACATCATGAACACTTTGCTTGTGAAAGACCTGCCGAGGGTCGATGAACTCGATCGCGAAACCGCCAGGAGGGTGCGTGGCGGCATGCTCACGATAAAGGCGGCGGAACCGCCGGCATGGCTCAAGCTTCCCCCTGTGACGATGCCCGCCCAGGTGACGCTGCCGCTGCATCCCGTGGTCATGCCGTACGACGGGCCGATGCCGCCGCAGGACCCGCGTCTGCAATGACGCCTGGGTTGTCGAAAGAACTGATCCCCAAAATGCAACGAGGCGAGACCGCAGCGCGGCTCGCCTCGTTGCCGTATGCGTCGTCGTATTCGTTCAAGCGATCGGGGCCGGTCCACGTCCCATCAACCGCGATGCGACGCTCATGCCTTGCGCAGTCGCTCCGCATCGCGCCGGCAGTGACCTGCATCATGGACCGGCGGTCGATACTGTGTCACAGCCGCCTGTCAGCGAGTATCAGGATTCTTCGAAAATAACGCGCGAAGTTTCCGGCTCAAGCGATCGCGAGCTGCACGACCTTCACGATGACGAGCGCGACAGCCACCACCAGATAGCCGCGCAACGCGCCCATCCAGATGCGTCGCGACAGCGTCAGCACGGGCTTCGGCAGATCGGCGAGCGGCGGCGTGCGCCACGCGTCGCGCTCGGCCTTGCTGACGACGCTGGCGGTCGCAGCGGCCGGCAGCACGCCGCGTACACGGCGCAGCGCCGTCGTTGCCGCGAGCACGATCACGGCGAGCAGCGTGCCGCCGACGAGAATGTCGATGATCGCGTGTCCGCTGATGTCCGGATACACGACTGACGCGGTCAGCACGATCGACAGCAGCACCAGCGCCCACACCACGGAACCCGTGAAGAGGTTCAGCCGCTGCGAGTTGACCCACGGCCCGAGCACGTCGCGATCGTTGCACAGCAGGAGCAGGAACACGGTTGCGCTCGGCAGCAGCACGCCCGCGAGCGTCTGTACGGCTTCCGTCAGCAGGCCGAGCGGGCTGCCGGGAATCAGCACGAGTCCCGCGGCCGCGGCCACGATGCCGAAGTACACGAGATAGAAGCCCTTCGCGTCGCCGACACCGCGATGCAGCGAGTGACGGATCTTGAACACGTCGCCGATCGCATAGGCCGTCGACAGCGACACGGCCGCCGCACCGATGATGCACGCGTCGAGCAGCGCAACCGCGAACAGCACGGCGGGCGTGCGGCCCGCGTACTTTTCGAGGCCCGCGATGATGCCGCCCGCATCGGTGAACTGGCCCAGCTCGGGCTTGCCGCCGAACAGCGCCGCGCTGAACGAGATCATCGCGATTGCGCCGATCAGCACGAACACGATGCCGATCCACAGGTCGGCCTTCTCGTACTTCATAAAGCGCGGCGTGATGCGCTTGTCGATCACATAGCTCTGCTGGAAGAACAGTTGCCACGGCGCAATCGTGGTGCCGACGATGCCGATCACGAGCAGCATCACATCGGAGAGCTTCGCGTGCGCGGGCCATGCGGGCACGAAGAGGTGATGCGCCATCTGCGACACGGGCGGATGGATCGTCACGAGCACGGGCACGAGCAGCAGGCTCATCACGCACAGCACGATCGCGAAGCGTTCGAAGCGCTTGAAGTCGCCCGTGCTGACGGCTGCCATCGTCAATGCGGCCGCGATGCACACGCCCGCGATCTTCGATACGCCGAAGAAGTCGAGCACGAACGTAATGCCGATGAACTCGGTGACGATCGTCAGCGCGTTGAGAATGAACAGGTCGATCACGCTGAATGCACCCCAGAACTTGCCGAAGCGCTCGAAGATCAGGCGCGCGTGACCGACGCCCGTGACGGCGCCCAGACGCAGCACCATCTCCTGATTGACGTACAGCACGGGCACGAGCAGCAGCAGCGTCCACAGCAGCGTGGTGCCGTAGTTTTGTCCCGCTTGCGTGTAGGTGCCGAAGGCGCCCGCGTCGTTATCGCCGACCATCACGATGAGGCCGGGTCCGACGATCGCGAGCAGCGTGCGCAGACGCGCACCCCAGCTGTTGCGTGGCGCCGTGTCGTGGTGCGCAATCGTGCCGAACGCGCCGCGGATGTCGCCGATGTGCGCGTCGTCGAGAACTGCGGTGCGCGTCGGCAGGGCTTGTGGTGGAGTAGCCATTTTTATTCTCCCTTGAACGGATATTGGTCGAATGATTTCCGTTTAAACCGCGGACCGCCTGCTCAAGCGGGCAACGATCCTGTCAAACGCGCGAACGGCCGTCGCGAACACGCGGCGCCGTCCATCCTTCAGCGAAAGGAACGCGTCGTAGTGCGCGCGTGCTTCGCGGGTTTGCGGCAATGTCGAAAGAAGCAGGAAGTGCATGTCGGTTCTCCAGCACGAAGGCTCGTGCATGCGAGGCGGCAAGGGCCGGAGAATCGAGGGAAATCGAATGCGCTCGGCGTGCCTGCCTCAGGTCGGTAAAGGCGTATCTGGGTTCATCGGCTGACTGTCACTGTCGGGCATGGCGGCTCCACTATCGTTGATGTTTCCGTTGACGGCGTCGCGGGACGCCGTGTCATGCGCGTGGCACAGCGGACATACAGGACACACGATTTCGAACGGCTCACGGCGAATTGCGTCCGTTGCGTCGGGACACGTGCATGCATGCCTGTCCCCCGCGCATTGGCACGCGACGCCTACGGCGTAGCAGGCATGCACGGCCAAACGGGATGCGAATGGCCTCGATGCGCCGCAAATCGCCGGCGTACGCACATGTAAGCGCAAGCGCCGCGACGCGAACGCGAGGCCGCAACGGGCGACCGCGATCGTGCGCGAATGCGCTACGCGCCAATGGCGCTAAACAGGATGCACGAGGAATGAAACTGCGACGCGCACCGTCTGCCTGCTGGCAAGACGGCGGCTAGATGAGGGAAGCGCGGACGTCTTGCCGGTCAGGCGGCGAATCTGTTCGAAAACGTACTACTGCAACTGTCCAAGGCAACGCCCCTCAAATTGAGATAAGAGAATTTTATGCCCGCTTCGGAAGTCAAGTCAATCTGCTTCCTTAAGCAGAACAGAAATATGTGGGGCAGCGCGCATTCCCGGCGGGCCTTGCGGCATGTCGGCCGCGCTCGTTTGGCGCCCATTTCGCGCCCATTTGGCGCCCGTTTGCATTCGCCGCTTTGCCCGACCATACTGGTTCGGTGTCGCATTCTTCAGGCAGAGCAGATGAGCCACGACGCCACGCATGACCACGACGATCACCGTCACGCGCACGAAGGCAGCGCGCTGCCCGAGATGGATCTGCGCGTGCGCGCGCTTGAATCGCTGCTGGTCGAGAAGGGCTACGTCGATCCGAAAGCGCTCGACGTGCTGATCGAAACGTATGAAACGAAGGTCGGTCCGCGCAACGGCGCGCGCGTGGTCGCGAAGGCATGGCGCGATGCGGACTTCCGCCGCTGGCTGCTCGACGACGCGACGGCGGCCATCGCGTCGCTTGGCTATACGGGGCGGCAAGGCGAGCACATGGTCGCGCTCGAGAATACGCCGCGCGTGCACAACATGGTCGTCTGCACGCTGTGCTCGTGCTATCCGTGGCCTGTGCTCGGCTTGCCGCCGGTCTGGTACAAATCGGCGCCTTACCGCTCGCGCGCGGTGATCGATCCGCGCGGGGTGCTGGAGGAATTCGGCGTCGCGCTGCCGGACGAGACGGAAATTCGCGTGTGGGACTCGACGGCCGAAGTGCGCTATCTCGTGCTGCCGATGTGTCCGCCCGGCACGCAAGCGCTGAGCGACGATGAACTCGCGGATCTCGTCACGCGCGACTCGATGATCGGCACGGGCTTGCCGCGCTCGCCGCACGAAGCCGCAGCGCGCAACGGAGGCCGATCGTGAACGGCGCACAGGACCTGGGCGGGATGCAGTCGTTCGGCCCCGTTGTGCACGAAGCCGACGAGCCATATTTCCATGCGGACTGGGAACGGCACGTCCTCGCGTTGACGATCGCAATGGGCGCAACGGGCAAATGGAACATCGACATGTCGCGTGCCGCGCGCGAGAGCCTGCCGCCCGCGCAGTATCTGTCGAGCAGCTACTACCAGATCTGGTTCGCCGGCTTGCGCAAGCTGCTGATCAACACGAGCCTTGCGACGCCAGACGAGATCGACAGCGGCCAGTCCCGGCATCCCGCCGCGCCATTGCCGCGCGTGCTCGCCGCCGATCAGGTCGAGCCGATGCTGTTTCGCGGCAGCCCCGCGTCGCGGCCCGCGCCCCGGGCGGCGCGCTTTGCCGTCGGCGATACGGTGCGCACGCGGCTCGTCAATCCGACGACGCATACGCGCCTGCCGCGCTACTGCCGCGGCAAGCGCGGCCAGATCGCCGCCGTGCACGGCGCGCATGTGTTTCCCGATTCGAATGCGCTCGGACGCGGTGAAGATCCGCAGTGGCTGTACACGGTACGGTTCGACGCCGCCGAACTGTGGGGCCGCGATACGACGGCGGCTTCCGTGTGCGTCGATTGCTGGGAGCCGTATCTCGAAGCGGAGAGCCCGGCATGAGCGCGCGGGTTTTCACGACTGCGCCTCGCGCGTTGCTCGACGCGCTGCCCGGCTTGCCGCGCGACGACGCCGGCCCCGTCTTCGCCGCGCCGTGGCAGGCGGCGGCGTTCGCGATGACGCTCGCGCTGCATGAGCGCGGCGTATTCACCTGGTCCGAATGGGCTGCGCAGCTGGCGGATGCGATCCGCGACGCCCAGGCGCTAGGCGACCCCGATCAGGGCGACACCTACTACGCGCACTGGCTGACGGCGCTCGAACGCATCGCGACGGCGAAGGGCTGCGTGACGCGCGACGGGCTGATCGACCGGAAGAACGCATGGGATGCAGCAGCGCGCCGCACCCCACACGGCCAGCCGATCGGGCTGGACTGAACACGCGCGAGCCGCGCATGGCCGACGACGCGCGCGCTCCGGCGAGCGCACGCGGTCACTGCACTGTTACGTCGTGACGGGGTCCTTGTCGGGCGGACCTTCGGGACGCTGCGGCTCGTCGTTGTGATGGCCCGGCGACGGCGGCGTGAGGGGATCGCCCTCGGGGTCGCGCGTGGGATCGGCGTGCGGGTCGGGAATCGGACTCGTGTGCATGGCATGACCTCGTGGCAGAGGGTGGCGGACCCTTTCGGTGGCGGATCTTTCAATGTCGGATCTTTCGATGTCGGATCTTTCGATGTCGGATCTTTCGATGTCGGATCTTTCGATGTCGGATCTTTCGATGTCGGATCTTTCAATGTCGGATCTTTCGATGTCGGATCTTTCGATGTCGGACTCTTTCGCCGGCCCGGCGGCACGGTGCGAAGCGTCCTGCTTACATTAGCGTAGGCGATGACGGGCGAGCGTGCTGGCTCGATGGGCGCGGCGCATGTCCGCGCGTCGCCCGCTGGATCAGTGCCTGTGCCTGTGCTGCCGGTCGACGGTCAGACGCCAGTAGCGCTCGGAGGCGAACACGTCGTCGTAGCCGTGCGGCCCGAAGGCGCGCAACTGGCTCTCGTACGCGCAGACGGCTTCGCGCTTGAGCAGCGTTTGACGCTCGTGGTCGGGCGCGTGATCGGTCGACGGGCTCGCAGGCGTCGCGACGATTCCGCGTTCGGCGAGATCGACGAGCCTTTGCTGCACGAGCCCCGGAATCTGCCGATAGATGGCCTCTTCGTAAGCGAACCACTCGAGATGCGACATGCGCGGCAGGATTTCGCAGCACGCTTCGAACACGAGGCAATGATCGTCGTGGAAGAGGCCGAGCGGCATCAGCAGCGTGTTCGCCGTCGAGCCGTAGATCGTTTCTTCCAGTGTCGCCGCGAGCTTGGAAACCGACGGCGAGTCGTGATACTGCGCGTCGCGAAACGGCAGCCGCACGGGAATCGTTTCGAGCACGGCGAGCGCGTGGTTGTCCTCGATCGTGCGCGCGCGCATCGACTCGTACGCGCTCGCGAAGCCGGCTTTGCCGTCCCACTCGGTCTGCATGTCCTGTTCGGGCGGCGCGGCGAACACGGTGCAGACGGCGGCGTCGGGATGCGACGCGAGCAGCGCGCCGCATCCGAAGACGGCGTCGTCGAAATGCGGCGACACGATGAACAGACGCGGGCTGGTTTCGCTCATGAGGTCCTGGCAGAAGAGTGCGGCGGGTTCGTAGCGGATGCGGCTGGCGCGGTCGGTCGGCGGCGTGCCGCGTTCGCTGCGCGGCGTGGCGAGAGCTGACGTCATCGTGGACAGCTTAGACCAACGATGCAAAGCCTGCTCGCCCGTTTCGCGCCGCAGCAGCGAATTGCAAGCGGCGTGCCTGGGCGGTGCATGCCTTATGGCTTGCTTGTGCCTGCTTGTGTGCGCTTCTGCTCGCATGCCGGTGTCCAAAGCCGGCGAGGCAGTCTTCCCGTATTCGCTTTGTTGAAGCGCATCGCGATGCGCGCGGCTCGGGTACGGCCGCGTCGAGGAAGCCGGATGGTGTCGCCGTAGCCGGAGCCGAAAGGGACTTCCCCCTGTCGAAGGACCTTCTCGCCTGAACGCGGGCGGCGCGTCTTCGATAGACGCGGGCGGACAGGTCGAGCGCGCTACAGGTTGCGCAAGTCTTCAGGGGTATCGATATCGCTCAGCACGCCCGGATCGTCGACGTCGATGCGGGTCACTGCGTGCGTGGCGAAGAGCGTGCGCGCGCCGGTGTCGCCATCGAGCGCGAGCAGCGCGTCGCGATGTTCGACGCCGAAGCCGACGGGATGCCCGCGCTGTCCGCGATAGTACGGCGCGACGATCGACGCGCCTGTGTCGACCGTACGCGCGACGGCTTCGATCGTCGACGCGGCGATGCGCGGCATATCGGCGAGCGCGACGATCCAGCCGTCCGAGTCTTCGCTTGCTTCGACGCCCGCCGCGAGGGTCGCGCCCATGCCGCGCTCGGCGTCGGCAGAAAAGATCACGTGACAGCCGGCGTCGTTGAGGACGCGGGCGAGCATTTCGGAGCCGGGACGCACGACCGCGATCACATGCGGGACGACGAGCAGGAACCGGTGCGCGGATTCATAGGCGATGGGCGTGCCGTCGGGCAAGCGGGCGAGCAGTTTGTTGTGAACGCCTTCCGGATCGAAACGCGATCCATATCCGGCGGCGAGCAGCACGCCGGTGGCGAGCGAAGCATAAGCCATGGGCGGCACCAGAAAGGGGAGTGAACGGAGATTGTGCGGCGCAACGGGATGGCAGGCAAGGGGCTTATTGTTTTACTGTCTGCGACGCTGGTTGTTTTTGTTAGCGTGCCGTGGGCATTCGCGATGCGGTCGTTTGCTTTGCCCTTCGCTGGCATCCGCGTATGCGCCTCGCGGCGCGGGCGTTGCCCCTGTGCGGGGCGGCACTTGCTTTCATTTGCAACGGCTTTTGTTGTGGTGTTTTCGCCTTTGCGCTGGCATCCGCGTTAGCGCCTCGCGGCGCAGGCGTTGCCCCTGTGCGGGGCGGCACCTACTCTTCTTTGCCGCGGCAAAGAAGAGTAGGCAGAAGAAAGCCGCTCACACCGCCAGTGCTTGACCTTCACCCACGGGCTCTCAACGTCCCCATCCTTCAACCGGCAACACACATGGCCCACCTTCGTTGCCAGCGCCCTACCTGAACGCCTCACCTGCTTCACGTACCCGCGTTGCAGCCCGCGACATCGAACGTTCCTGCGCCCCTTTGCGGCAAACTGTGTGTAGGCATTCGCACCGCACAGGATACCGTCGCTACGCGATGCGGCGACAGGTGCGAGCGTTGCCCTGTGCGACACTGAAATCTCGTTCACTACCGACATGCGGCGCTAAAACTTTCGATACCCTTCGCGGTGCCACATGTGCATGAGGCGGGTGAGGCGTTTAGCAAGAGCATTGGCAACGAACATAAGCCAGCACACTGCCGCATGAAACTCGGGAACGTTGAGAGCCCGTGGGTAAACGTCAAGCACTGGCGGTGTGAGCCCGCTTTCTTTGCTTACTTTCTTTGCGGCGGCAAAGAAAGTGAGTGCCGCCCCGCACAGGGGCAACGCCTGCGCCGCGAGGCGCATACGCGGATGCCAGCGAAGGGCAAAGCAAACGACCGCCTCGCGGATGGGAGCGGCACGCTGAAACAGCCACGCATCTGCGGATGCCGGCAGCAAGCCAAGCAAAAACCAAAAACAAGCCGCCGCTACACCCGCATCACCTTATCCAATGTAATCGGCAAATCCCGCACCCGCACCCCCGTCGCGTGATACACGGCATTGCCAATAGCAGCCACCACACCCGTAATCCCAATCTCGCCGATCCCACGCGAGCCAAGCGAGTTGATATGCGGATCGGGCTCGTCGAGCACGACCACATCGAGCGCGCCGACATCCGCGTTCACGGGCACATGGTATTCGGCGAGATTCGCGTTGATGAAGCGGCCGTACTGCGTATCGAGCGTCGTCTGCTCTTCGAGCGCCGCGCCGATGCCCCACACGAGCCCGCCCATCAGCTGGCTGCGCGCCGTCTTCACGTTCAGCATCCGCCCGACGTTGTAGACGGCCGTGATCTTCGCCACGCGAATCGTGCCGAGGTCCGCGTCGACGTGCACTTCCGCGAAGATCGCACCCCACGAATGAAACGAGTAGCGCTGCTTCTCGTCGCCGGGCTTCGTGTCGGAGCTCGCTTCGATCGGCTGGCCGCCCGCGCGCGCAAGTATGGCCGCGATGGGATCACGCTTCGTCTGGTCCGACTTGCTCATCGCCCAGCCGCCTTGCACCGTCACGTCGCTTGCGGACAGGCCATACAGCGGCGAGCCGCGATCCGCGAGCGCCATCGAAACGAGCTTCGCGCGCGCCTGCTCGCACGCGTCGCGCACGGCGGGCGACACGCTCGCGACCGACTGCGAGCCACCCGATACAGGCGCCTTCGGCAGCGACGAATCGCCCAAGCCGAAGCGGACGTTCTCCGGCGCGATGCCGAGCGCGTCGGAAGCCACCTGGGTCATCACGGTGTATGTGCCCGTGCCGATGTCCTGCGTGCCGGAGACGACCGTCGCCGTGCCGTCGGGCATGATGCGCGCGAGCGCCGATGCTTCGCTGCGGTTCGCGGGATAAGTCGCCGTCCCCATGCCAAGGCCGATCAGCGTGTTGCCATCGCGCATCGAGCGCGGCTGCGGCTTGCGCCGCGACCAGCCGAAACGCTGCGCGCCGATGCTGTAGCACTCGCGCAAGACCTTGCTCGACCACGGCTTGTTTTCCTGCGGATCGACCTCCGCATAGTTCTTCAGACGCAGCGCGATGGGGTCCATCTTCAACTGATACGACAGCTCGTCCATCGCCGTTTCGAGCGCCCACGAACCCGTCGTCTCGCCCGGCGCGCGCATGAAGGTCGGCGTGCCGACGTTCAGCGGCACGAGGCGATGTGTCGTCGCCTGGTTCGGCACCGCGTACATCATCCGCGAGACCATGCAGCAGGTCTCCGTCCAGTCTTCGATCATCGACGTGTTCGAAAAGCTGTCGTGCCGCATCGCGGTCAGCGTGCCGTCGTGCTTCGCGGCGATCACCATGCGCTGCTCGGTGTACGGCCGGCCGCCGACGGGGCCGAACATCTGCGGCCGCTCGAGCGCGAGCCGCACGGGACGCCCCGTCTGCTTTGCGGCCATCGCGCACAGCACCACGTGCGACCACGTGGAGCCCTTGCAGCCGAAGCCGCCGCCGACGAACGGCGAGATCACGCGCACGTCGTCGGGCGACATGCCGAGCGTCTTCGCGACGGCCGTCTTCGTGCCCGTGACGCCTTGCGTCGAATCGTAGAGCGTCAGCTGCGGGCCGTCCCAGACGGCCATCGTCGCGTGCGGCTCCATCGGATTGTGATGCTCCATCGGCGTCGTATAGACGGCATCGACGCGCACCACGCCCGCCGCGAGCCCCGCGTCGTAGTCGCCGCGCGAGGTGTCCGTCTGCCGGCCCTGCGGCTTGTCCGGCGCGTGCCCGTTCGGCTTCGCCTGTGCGAAATCGAGCGTCGCCGGCTGCGCGGCATACGTGACCTGCAACTGGCGCGCGGCATCCGTTGCATGTTCGAGCGTATCCGCGACGACGACCGCGATCGGCTCGTTGCTGTAGTGGACCTGGTTGTCCTGCAGCAGCGACAGACGGCGCCCCGCAGGCGGCGCGAGCGCGGGGCGCCCGCCGTTCGGCAGACGCGGCGCGTTCTGATACGTCATCACGAGCAGCACGCCCGGCAGCGATGCGGCGCGGCCCGTGTCGATCGCCTGAATCGTGCCGCGCGGGATCGTGCTCGTGACGAGCACGCCATGCGCAAGCCGCGCTTCGGGAAACTCGGCTGCGTAGCGCGCTTCGCCCGTGACTTTCAGCAGACCGTCGGTGCGGTCCAGTGGATGACCAACCATCGTACTCATGCGAAACCTCCCGCGCGTCCCGCTGCCTGATTGACCGCGCGCACGATCGCGTTTTGCGCGAGCCGCACCTTGAACGCGTTGTCGCGCTGCGGCCTCGCTTCGCTCAGCGCGGCGGCTGCCGCGTGCCTGAGTGTCGCATCGGAGAGCGGGTGGCCTGTGATCATCTGCTCGGCAGCACTCGCGCGCCACGGCTTGTGCGCGACGCCGCCCAATGCGATGCGCGCGCTGCGCACCGTGTGGCCGTCCATCTGCAACGCAGCGGCGACGGACACGAGCGCGAACGCGTAGCTCGCGCGGTCGCGCACCTTCAGATAGTGCGCATGCTCGCTATAAATGGGCGGCGGCAGATCGACGGCCGTGATCAGCTCGCCGGGGCGCAGCGTCGTGTCGAGATCGGCGCGCTCGCCCGGCAGCCGGTGGAACTCGCTGAACGGAATCACGCGCTCGCCTTGCGGGCCGCTCACGCGCACGTTCGCATCGAGCGCCGCGAGCGCGACGCTCATGTCCGACGGATTCACGGCGATGCATTGCGCGCTTGCGCCGAGAATCGCATGCATGCGGTTGTGGCCGCCGATCGCCGCGCAGCCGCTGCCCGGCTCGCGCTTGTTGCAGGCGGTGAACGCGGTGTCGTAGAAGTACGGGCAGCGCGTGCGCTGCATCAGGTTGCCGCCGACGGTTGCCATATTGCGCAACTGCGCCGATGCGCCCGCGAGCAACGCTTGCGACAGCAACGGATAACGCTCGCGCACCAGCGCATGATTCGCGGCGTCGCTATTGCGCACGAGCCCGCCGATGCGCAGGCCGCCGTCGGGCAGCGTCGAGATCGTATCGAGCCCTTGTATGCGCGTGATGTCGACGAGCTTCACGGGGCGCGTCACGCCGCCCTTCATCAGGTCGAGCAGATTGGTGCCGCCGCCGATGAACATCGTGCCCGGCTGCTGCGCGGCGCGCACGGCGCCCGCGACGTCGGCGGCGCGTTCGTAGGAGATTGCATCCATCGTGGTCTCCTTTACGCGACTTCGCTCGTCTTGATGACGAACGTGGTGTACGTATCGCCCGTGCCGCTGCCGACCGTGCCGCGATGCGCGGACTGCACGGCCGCGACGATGTTCACGTAAGCGCCGCAGCGGCAGATGTTGCCGCTCATGCGCTCGCGGATTTCTTGGTCCGTCAGTTGGGACGGGCGACGGCGCACGTCGGCCGTGACCGTGCTCGCGGCGCCGGCGTCGAACTCCGACAGCAATGCCGTCGCCGAGCAGATCTGTCCCGGCGTGCAGTAGCCGCACTGAAACGCGTCCTGTTCGATGAACGCGCGTTGCACGGGGCTCAGCTTGCCGCTGCTCGCGAGCCCTTCGACCGTCGTGATCGTTTCGCCTTCGTGCATCACGGCCAGCGTGAGACAGGAATTGATGCGGCGTCCGTTCGCGAGGACCGTGCATGCGCCGCATTGTCCGCGGTCGCAGCCTTTCTTCGTGCCTGTGAGCCCCGCGTATTCGCGCAGCGCGTCGAGCAGCGTCACGCGCGGTTCGAGCTGCATCGCGTAATCGCGTCCGTTGATGTTGAGCGTCACGGCGCGCGGCGGCACCGTTGCGCGCGCAATGGGCTCGGCTGCGGGTGGTGTCTGCGTCTGCGCTTGAGCATAGGGTGCGCTGCCGACTGCGGCCGCGGCCGCGGCCGATTGCAGGAAGCGGCGGCGTGACGAGCTGGAAGGCGCAGCGTCGTGCTCGTCACGATGGGGCGCGTGCGCATCGTGATGCGAGCACGAACCCGGACAGTCAGTGTATCTGGACATGATGTTCTGCTTGCTCCAAATAATGTCGGCGCAAGGGCCGACGCAGAGGTCGATGCAGGCTTGCGCCGCAGCGAAGCCGTTACGGCATTCGATGCAGGCAAAGCCTTTTCAATGAGCAATTTCGATGCCGCGAGCACGCGGAACACGAAACGACGCGCGACGGCGGCCCGTTCCTCTCACAAACGATGACCTGAGACGCGCTATTCCGCGACGAAGGAGAAGTGCTGCAAAAGCGGCATGCACCGCGCGTCACGGCTTCACGTTGCACTTAACGGAAAACAAAGTAAATGGGTAGGGTGTCTTTCTTGCAGCGTTGAAAGCGAATCTTCATCGATGCATGTCATGCGTGTCGCCGACATGGCTCGGAGATGGCGCGAACATGGCACGGTCATGGCGATTGCGCCTCGATCCGCTCGGACTTCATTGCTCACTGGTTGAATTGCTTGCGCGCCCATCTTTTCGCATTGCGTCAACCGGCCTGTTCGAAGCAATCGAAGCGGCTTCGAATCTGAAAAGCAAATTCCACCGTCCGGCATCCGAACGCCGACGCTGATCGAAAGCCGGTCGTTCGCCGCTTCGCGAGCCCGCATCCGATGCATTTCAACGCTCTTCCTGTTTCGCCCGCAGCCTTGCTGCACGGTCTTGCGCGCGCGTCTCCTGCATGAATGGCATAGCCATTGCGATGTTGGGCGCGGACCGTCGTCCACGACGATGCGGCGCACCCGGCCTCGCGGCCCTATCCGGCCGTATCTCGGTCCGCACTACTTCGACTACAGGAGACAAAGACATGGAAGGGCATTCGCAAGTCCAGGTGTTGGGCATCGATGCGGGCGGCACGATGACCGATACCTTCTTCGTGCGCGACGACGGACGGTTCGTGGTCGGCAAGGCACAGAGCAATCCCGAGGACGAGTCGCTCGCGATCTTCAATTCGTCGCAGGATGCACTCGCTCACTGGAAGCGCGACGTCGATCAGGTCTACCCCGAGCTCGTCACGTGCGTGTACTCGGGCACGGCGATGCTCAATCGCGTCGTGCAGCGCAAGGGCCTCGAGGTCGGGTTGCTGGTGAACAAGGGCTTCGAGCATGTTCACTCGATGGGCCGCGCGATCCAGAGCTACCTCGGCTACGCGCTCGAAGAGCGAATTCACCTGAACACGCACCGCTACGACGAACCGCTCGTGCCGCTGTCGCGCACGCGCGGCATCACCGAGCGCACCGACGTGCAGGGCGAAATCGTCATTCCGCTGCGCGAAGGCGAAGTGCGGCAGGCAACGCGCGAGCTCGTCGAATCCGGCGCGAAGGCCATCGTGATCTGCCTGTTGCAATCGCACAAGAACGGCACGAGCGAGCAGCAGGCACGCGACATCGTGCGCGACGAACTGAAGGCGTTGCGTGCGGACATCCCCGTGTTCGCATCCGTCGACTACTATCCGCAGCGCAAGGAAAGCCACCGGATGAACACGACGGTGCTCGAAGCGTACGCGGCCGAGCCATCGCGGCAGACGCTGAAGAAGGTCAGCGACCGCTTCCGCAAGCACGGCGCGAAGTTCGATCTGCGCGTGATGGCGACGCACGGCGGCACGATCAGCTGGAAAGCGAAAGAGCTTGCGCGGACCATCGTGTCGGGACCCATCGGCGGCGTGATCGGCTCGAAGCTGCTCGGCGAAGCGCTCGGCTACGACAACATCGCGTGCTCGGATATCGGCGGCACGTCGTTCGACATGGCGCTCATCACGAAAGGCAACTTCGCGATCGCCTCCGACCCGGACATGGCGCGGCTCGTCCTGTCGCTGCCGCTCGT
The DNA here is from genome assembly GCF_900108945.1 of Paraburkholderia diazotrophica. GTDB lineage: Bacteria > Pseudomonadota > Gammaproteobacteria > Burkholderiales > Burkholderiaceae > Paraburkholderia > Paraburkholderia diazotrophica. The sequence continues at coordinate 36,633 of NZ_FNYE01000015.1, forward strand.
CACGATGGATTCAGTCGGTGCAGGCGCTGGCAGTTTCGTGCGGCTCGATCCGTATAGTGGCGCGATCAAGCTCGGGCCGGACAGCGCCGGCTATCGCGTCGGCACCTGCTGGCCCGACAGCGGACTCACGACGGTATCGGTGTCCGACTGTCACGTGGTGCTCGGCTATCTGAATCCGGACAACTTCCTCGGCGGGCAGATCAAGCTCGACGTGAACCGCGCGCGCGAACACATCAAGGCGCAGATCGCCGACCCGCTCGGGCTCTCCGTCGAAGACGCGGCGGCCGGCGTCATCGAATTGCTCGACCTTCAGTTGCGCGAGTACCTGCGCTCGAATGTGAGCGCGAAGGGCTACAACCCGACGGAGTTCGTGTGCTTCTCGTACGGCGGTGCGGGGCCTGTTCATACGTATGGCTACACGGAAGGTCTCGGCTTCAAGGACGTCGTGGTGCCCGCGTGGGCCGCCGGCTTTTCGGCGTTCGGCTGCGCGTGCGCGGACTTCGAGTACCGCTACGACAAGAGCGTCGATCTCGCGCTGCCCCAGCTCGCATCCGACGACGACAAGACGCAAGCCGCGCAGACGATCCAGAAGGCGTGGGGCGAACTGGCCGCGAAGGTGATCGAGGAATTCCGCATCAACGGGTTCGACGAGAAGGACGTGATCTTGCGCCCGGGTTTTCGCATGCAGTACATGGGCCAGCTCAACGACCTCGAAATCGAATCGCCGATTGCGGGCGCATCGACGGCGCAGGACTGGGACCGCATCGTCGAAGCGTTCGAAGACACATACGGGCGTGTGTATGCGAGCGCGGCGCGTTCTCCGGAGCTGGGCTTCTCGGTCACGGGCGCGATCATGCGCGGCATGGTGGTCACGCAAAAGCCCGTGCTGCCCGAAGACCCCGAAGGCGGCCGCACGCCGCCGAAGGAAGCGCGCATCGGCACGCGGCGGCTTTACCGGCACAAGCAATGGCACGACGCCGCGCTGTGGAAGATGGAGTCGCTCAAGCCAGGCAACGAGATCGCGGGGCCCGCGATCATCGAGTCCGATGCGACGACGTTCGTGGTGCCGAAGGGATTCGCGACCACGCTCGACAAGCACCGCCTCTTCCATCTCAGGGAAGTCAAGTAAGGACGACACAAGGAGACATGCGATGAACATGATGTCCAGCAAGGAAGTCGGCTTTGCCGATCTGCTGAAGAACGGCCAGACGCTCAAGCAGTTCCGCGACGCGATCCTCTCGCGCACCGAACAGACGGGCCACTATAACGGTCTTGAACGGCTCGAATTGCGCGAGAGCGACCCCATCCGCTACGAGAAGATGTTCTCGAAGCTGCGCGGCGGCCTCGTACACGCGCGCGAAACCGCGAAGAAAATTGCCGCGAGCCCGATCGTCGAACAGGAAGGCGAACTGTGCTTCACGCTCTACAACGCAGCGGGCGACTGCGTGCTGACGTCGACGGGGATCATCATTCACGTCGGCACGATGGGCGCGGCGATCAAGTACATGATCGAGAACAACTGGGAAGCCAATCCCGGCATCAATCCCGGTGACATGTTCACGAACAACGACTGCTCGATCGGCAACGTGCACCCGTGCGACATCGCGACGATCGTCCCCATCTTTGCGCACGGCAAGCTGGTCGGCTGGGTCGGCGGCGTGACGCACGTAATCGATACGGGCGCCGTGACGCCGGGCTCGATGTCGACGGGACAGGTGCAGCGTTTCGGCGATGGCTACATGATCACCTGCCGCAAGACGGGCGTGAACGACACGCCGCTGCGCGACTGGCTGCACGAAAGCCAGCGCTCGGTGCGCACGCCGAAGTACTGGATTCTCGACGAGCGCACGCGCATCGCCGGGTGCCATATGATTCGCGGCCTGATCGAAGAAGTGATCGAAGACGAAGGGCTCGACGCGTACGAGAAGTTCGCCTACGAGGTGATCGAGGAAGGGCGCCGTGGCCTGCAGACCCGCATCAAGGCGATGACGCTGCCCGGCAAGTATCGCAAGGTCGCGTTCGTCGACGTGCCGTACAACCATCCCGATGTGCAGACGTCGTCGGCGTTCGCGAAGCTCGACTCGATCATGCATTCGCCCGTCGAAATGGAAATCCGCAAGGACGGCTCGTGGCGGCTCGACTTCGACGGCGCGAGCCGTTGGGGCTGGCACTCGTATAACGCACATCAGGTTGCATTCACGAGCGGCATCTGGGTGATGATGACGCAGACGCTCGTGCCCACGCAGCGCATCAACGACGGCGCGTATTACGGCACGGAATTCCATCTGCCCAAGGGCGCATGGATGAACCCCGACGATCGCCGCACGGGACACGCATACGCATGGCACTTCCTGGTGTCGGGCTGGAGCGCGATGTGGCGCGGCCTGTCGCAGGCGTACTTCAGCCGCGGCTATCTCGAGGAAGTGAATGCGGGCAACGCGAATACGTCGAACTGGCTGCAGGGCGGCGGCATCAATCAGGATGGCGACATCCATGCCGTCAACAGCTTCGAGGCGTCGTCGTGCGGCACGGGCGCGTGCGCGATCAAGGATGGCCTCAATCATGCCGCCGCGATCTGGAATCCAGAAGGCGACATGGGCGACATCGAGATCTGGGAAATGGCCGAGCCGTTGCTGTACCTCGGACGCAACGTGAAGGCGAACTCGGGCGGCTACGGCAAGTATCGCGGCGGCTGCGGCTTCGAAACGCTGCGGATGGTCTGGAAGGCGCAGGACTGGACCATGTTCTTCATGGGCAACGGCTACATGAACAGCGACTGGGGGCTGATGGGCGGCTATCCGCCCGCGACCGGCTACCGCTTCGAGGCGCATCGCACGGGACTCAAGGAACGCATCGCATTGAACGAGAGCCTGCCGCTCGGCGGCGACAAGAATCCCGAGTTCCCCGACTACGAGAATCACCTGAACGCGGGCGCCGTCATCAAGCGCGACCAGCAGTGCATGACCACGGAGGACTGCTACAGCAACTACGACCTGTACCTGAACTATCTGCGCGGCGGCCCCGGCTTCGGCGATCCGCTCGACCGCGAGATCGAAGCGATCGAGCGCGACCTGAACAACGTGCTGCTGCTGCCGGAATACGCGCAGAAGGTGTACAGCGCGGTCGCGACGAAGGACGCGCACGGCGTATGGAAGGTCGATGCGAAGCAGACGGCGCTGCTGCGTATCGAGATCCGAAACCAGCGCCTCGCGCGTTCGCAGCCCACGCAGGAATGGATGAAGGGAGAACGCGAGCGGATTCTGCTCAAGCACGCATCGACGCAGGTTCGGCACATGTTCGCGACGAGCTTCGGTCTGTCGAAGAAGTTCGAGCAGCACTTCCGCGCGTTCTGGGAACTGCCCGATTCATGGACGCTGACCGAAGACGAACTGGATGTGCCGACCTATGGCTCGAAGTTTCGCATGGACTTGTCGAAAATGCCGGATGTCAGCACCGTCGTGCTCGTCGACGAATGAGTCACGTGATCCAACCGTAACCATCAGAGAGGCTGGAGATGTCTACTTACACCAAGGAACAGATCAGGAACATGGTCGACGGCAAGCTCGACTGGGACACGACGCTGCGCATGCTGTCGATGCCCAAGGACAGCGAGCGCTTCCAGATGTACGTCGATTCGTTGCAGCAGAAGCTCGGCTGGAAAGACCGCATCGTGCTGCCGCTCGGACCGCATCTGTACATCGTGCAGCAGTCGGCGACAAAGAAGTGGGTCACGCAGTGCGACTGCGGCCACGTGTTCTGCGACTACCGCGAGAACTGGAAGCTGCACGCGAACATCTTCGTGCGCGAGTCGGAAGAGGCGATGGACGAGGTTTATCCGCGCCTGATGTCGCCCGACACGCAATGGCAGGTGTATCGCGAGTACTACTGCCCCACGTGCGGCGCGATGCACGATGTCGAAGCCCCGACGCCGTGGTATCCCGTGATCCACGACTTCGAGCCCGACATCGACGCGTTCTACTCGGAATGGGTCAACCTGCCCGTGCCCGAGCGCGTCGATTAGTCTGCTGTTTGACGCGTCGTAGCGGCTGTGTCCGCTTTTGACACAGGGTGTGAAGCGTGTTCGATTTCCGGCCGTTCGATTTTCGGACGGCCGGTTTGTTTTCGGGCGCTGCACATGCGCACTGCCGACGCGTGGCGCAATGGCATGCCGGTCGCTTGCATGCGTGGACCGGCTGGCGCGGCCATTGCTTTTCAGACGTCGCCGCCGTGCCCGGAGGCGGCCACTATCGGAGTAGGATGTGCAGAGCGAACGTCCGCTCGACTCCGCTCGACGATAGCCGGGCAACCTCACAATTCGATGAAAAGGCCGATCACACGGCCTCGCGGCTCGGCATCCTCACGGGCCGTCAGGAGACACGCATGCAACAGACAGGAACGCCGATGGACTGGTTTTCCAGTCCGCAGCACGATGCCAGCATCATGGCCGCGTGGGAGCATCTGGTCGGTGGAGACGAGTGGCATTCCACCGACGTGCGCAGCGTCGTCGATCATTCGTGGCAGCGCTGCCTTGTGAGCCGCGTCGATCCCGCCGCGAATCACGCACCGCCGCCCGTCGGCGACGACCAGTTGATGCAGTGGCGCGAGACGAACGTGCGCCTTCTCAACGCGAGCGTGCCGCTGATGCAGCAAACGCGGGAACTGCTGTCGCAGACGGGCACCGTGATGCTGCTCGCCAACCCCGATGGCGCGATTCTTCAGCAGGAAGGCGAGCTGCGCATCGTCGAGCCCGCGCGCGAAGTCGGGCTGATACCCGGCTGCAACTGGACCGAACTCAATTGCGGCACGAACGCGATCGGCACGGCCCTCGCGCTGAAGCAGGCGGTGCAGATTCACGGCGCCGAACACTTTTGCGCGGGGATCAAACGCTGGACCTGTTCTGCGACAGTGATACGCGATCCCATCGACGGTCACGTGCTCGGCGTGATCGACGTGTCGGGTCTCGCCGATACGTATAGCCGCTACAGTCTTGCGCTCGCCGTGTCGCTCGCGGGGCGCATCGAAAGCCGTCTCGCGAAGGACGCGATGGAGCGGCGTCTGCGTCTACTGGATCGCTGCACGTCCGGTTTCGCTTCGCATGCGTCGGATGCGATTCTTGTCGTCGACGACGAAGGGCGGCTCGTCAAGGCGAATGCGCAAGTCGTGCCGGCGCTGCGCCGTCTCGGCTTCGACGTGCAATTCGATGCGGGCTTCGTGCTGCCCGGAATCGATCCGAAGGCCCATCATCCCGTGACGGCAAATGCGCCCGCGTGGTTGCGCTACGCGCACGTCGAGATGCTGCGCGAAGGGGCCGTCGTGCTGGGGTTCATGGTCGTGATACCGGGGACGGCGCACGTGCGCGGCGCAATCACGTCCGCGACGTCCGTGCGCGGGCGGGATAGGCCGCGTGATGCGTCGAGTGCGTTCGGGCGCATCGTCGGCGACAGCAGTACGTTGCGCGCGGCCGTCGACAAGGCGCGCCAGCTTGCGCCGTCGAAGGTGCCCGTTCTGCTGCTCGGCGATACGGGTGTCGGCAAGGAACTGTTCGCGCAGGGCATCCATCAGGCGAGCGAACGCGCCGACGGGCCGTTCGTCGCGCTCAACTGCGGCGGGCTGTCGAGAGACCTGCTGGCAAGCGAGCTGTTCGGCTACGCGGAGGGCGCGTTCACGGGCGCGCGCAAGTCGGGCGCGGCGGGCAAGATCGAGGCGGCCGATGGCGGCACGCTGTTTCTCGACGAGATCGGCGAGATGCCGCTCGACATTCAACCGCATCTGCTGCGCGTGCTCGAAGAGAACGAGATTTACCGGCTCGGCGAGAACACGCCGCGCAAGGTGAACTTCCGGCTCGTCGCCGCGACGCATCGCGATCTCAAGGAGGCGATCGCGAAGGGCGCGTTCCGCATGGACCTGTTCTACCGGATCGCGGTGACGACTGTGTCGATACCGAGTCTGCGCGAGCGCAGAGAAGATCTGCCCGCGCTGATCGCGTACTGGCTCCGGCACTTATGCGAGTGTTACGGCCTGCAGCCCAGGTCGTTCGACGACGAGGCGTACGCGTGCCTGCTGAACTACGCGTGGCCCGGCAACGTGCGCGAGCTGCGCAACGCGATCGAGGGCGCGCTGCTGCTTGCCGACGGCCCCGCGATCACAGCGGACAAGCTGCCCGCTGAAGTGGGCGCAGCGCGTCCGTCTGCGGCGCAGACCGCGCAACAGGAGTTGCATGAAGCGGTTGCGGCAACGGGTGATTCGCTGAAAATGGCCGAGGCCGAATACATCCGCCAGGCGTTGGCGCGGCATCGCGGCAATCTCACGCAAGCGGCCGCGCAACTGGGCATTGCTAAAAGCACGCTGTACGAGAAGTTGCGCCGATACGATCTGCTTGCCGCGGTGAGCGATGTGCGCCGGCGCGGGGCATAGCGCTCATCCGGTTTCTGACAACCTGGTGGCCTCTCACGCGACGCGCGAAACGGCATTCAATGTCGGGCGCGTTGCCGTGGGTGGGTAGACGCGCCACGATTTGTCGCCGTGCCGAAAGAAGACGATTGCATACGGTCCGGACGTCTGCGATACGCTGACGCATTTGCAGCCCGACATCGCGTGCGGTTGGCCCTGTGCGCGCGAGATGCGAACCGAGATCGGCTGCGCGTAGCCGAACCATTTCTCGATCTGTGCGCGCAGCGAATGCGTATCGCCTTTCATGGCCGTCTCCTTGCCGCTTTGTCTCTGATCCATCGGCACGCAATCGAAATCAGGCGCGCCTGTTCTTGATAAAGCAACGGCCATGCCGAAGCGATGCGCGCGCGTCATCGACACGGCATCATCGGCACGGCGCGATCAGAAGAGGTAAAGACGGTCATTGCGTGCCGCGATGGCCCGACCGAACCGTACGGTTTTCGGTCGTTCGCGCGACAGTGGGTACGAATCCCGTCCGCACGAGGCTCTTCATCGGTTCGAAGAGCGGTTCCGGAAGGTCCGTCCAGCGAAACCACGTCCATACCGAACACTTGTCCGGCTCCATGAGCTTTGGCTGCGCGTCTATCGAGACCGTGGCTTCGACAAAGCAGGTGACATAGTGCTTGTGAACATCGGGCATCACGTTATTGGTGTAGGGCGCGGGATTGATCGCATTCAATGTGAGGCCGGTTTCCTCCAGCACCTCACGCCGTGCGCACGACTCGATGCTTTCGCCGAACTCCAGGTGTCCGCCCGGAGGTGCCCATGTGCCCGCGCCGTGCGAGCCGGCCCGCTTCCCGAGAAGCACTGATCCATCACGAACGATGATGACCCCGACGCCAACCTGGGGCTGCGCAGCGTTATTCATTGTCGAAGCCTGATAGGAGTTCGAAGGCGAGTTTGAATAAGGCACGCATCGTATCGGGACGTTGCGCGCAAGACAACGCGGTGATTCGCGAGGCTCGCTTCCGCGATGTTCCGTTGATCGCTATCGTTCGATCGCAAGTTCACCCTTGTCCCTCAACGGAGCGCATCATGCGATTGAACGTCCTTTTGCGAACGACTCTTTGCTCTTCAGTGCTTCTGGCGATCATGCCGGCGATGGCCGTTGCCGGACCGTTCACGGTCAAGGTCGATGACCTGAACCACGGGCGCTTCGCGAACGAACAGGTGTATGGCGGATTCGGCTGTCATGGCGACAATGTTTCGCCGCGCATCTCGTGGTCGAACGTTCCGCCGGGCACGAAGAGCATCGCCGTGACGATCCACGATCCCGATGCGCCGACGGGTGGACTCGGCTGGACGCATTGGGAGGTCGTCAACATACCGGCGTCGGAATCGTCGATCGGGAAGGGCGCTTCCGGCAATCCCAACGCATTGCCGACGGGCGCCCTCGAAACGCTGACGGATTTCGGCGAGTCGAAATACGGCGGACCTTGCCCGCCTCAAGGAGAGACGCATCGATATGTCGTCACGGCATCGGCGCTCAGCGTTGCGCAGATCGACGTGAAGACGGCGTCGAGTCCCGCGCTCGTCGCTTATCAGATGCATGGAAAAGTGATCGCGCAAGAGCGGTACGTCGCGACCTATCACCGGGACTCGAATTGAACGTTCGAAGTTGACCGTTCGACGTTGATCGTTCGAAGTCGCCTGGCGGGATGTCACATTGCGTATCATCTCGCCGTCGCGGGCGGCTGCGCGATCAACTCGCTGCCTTAGAGCGGCGCAGCCATTCGTCGAAACCGACGCGGCCCAGGCGCGCTTCGCCCAGCGGTACGAGCGATTGCTCTTCGACGAGGCCGCCGAAGTATCGCGCGTTGGAATCCCTCACGACTTCACGCGAATCGCCGACGGCCTTCAGATAGCGGGCGATGAATTCGTCGAACGGCGCGCGCTCGGGGCCCGCGATCTCGACGATGCCGTTGCGCGGCGGCGCGATCCCGACATCGGCGACGGCGGCGGCCACGTCATCCGACGCGATCGGCTGGAAGAAGCCAGGCGAAAGCTTGACGACGTTTCCGTCCGTGCTCGAATCGGCGATGCCGCCGAGAAATTCGAAGAACTGCGTCGAACGGATGATGGTGTACGGGACGCCGGAGGTCACGATCAGTTTTTCCTGCGCGACCTTTGCGCGGAAATAGCCGTTGTCGGGCGAGCGTTCGATTCCGACGATCGAGAGCGCGACGTGGTGCCGGACGCCCGCTGCCGCTTCGGCGGCGAGAAGATTGCGGCTGGAGGTCTCGAAGAATTCGAGCACCGCCTTGTCTTCGAACGACGGCGAATTGGCGAGGTCGATCACCACTTGTGCGCCCGTCAAGGCCTCGCTGAGCCCTTCGCCGGTGATCGCGTTGATGCCGCTCCTAGGCGACGCCGCGATGACCTCGTGGCCCGCCTCGCGCAGAATGGGGACGGTCTTCGAGCCGATCAGGCCGGTTCCGCCGATGACAACGATCTTCATCACTCACTCTCCTTGACTGCCGAATCGCGTTTGAGAACCTGCTCGGGCTTTGGCCAGGCCTTGGCAACAGGCGAAGCTGTGAGACGTGCGGGGCGTTGCGACAGAAGCACCCGAAGAATCGTCATGGGCCGTTGAGCCCCGTGCGTGCAAAAGCCGACGCACGTTTAACCATAGAACGTTTTTCGAAAAACCAAAACCGCGCTGCAAGCGCCGGCCGTTTCGGTGACGAGGCCCAACATTTCGATGAACGCGGAATCGCGTCAGGGCTCGATCCCCGGCGAGCATGGCGAGCAAAACAAAACGCGCCTCCAACATCGAGGCGCGTTCTTCTTCGAATCCGGCTTTCGCTCAGTCGATGCCATGAAACACGGCATCGTCCGGGCCGAGATAGGCGGGCGGACGCCAGGCCGCATCGCGCATCGAATGCTGGACCAGCTTTTCGACGCCGAGCAGCACCGCGAAAATCGCCATCCGCACGGGAATGCCGTTGTCCGTCTGGCGGAAGATCGCAAGGCGCGAATCGTGATTCAGGTCCGTGCTCAGATCGTTCGCGCCGGGGCGGCTGTCGCGCGGCAGCGGATGCATGATCAGCGTGTCGGGACCGCACACGGTATCGACGAGCGCCTGATTGATCTGGAAATCGGGCGTGTAGCCTTCGAACGATTCGTCCGCGAAGCGCTCCTTCTGGATGCGCGTCGCGTAGACGACGTCCGCGCCGCGCAGACCGTTCGCGAGATCGTGCGTCTGCTCGACCACATGGCCGTTGCGCGAAATCTGCTCGACGATGTACGCGGGCATTTCGAGCGTCGGCGGCGAGATCAGCGTGAACTTGATGCCGCGATACAGCGCGAGCAGCTTGACGAGCGAATGCACGGTGCGCCCGTACTTCAGGTCGCCGACCAGCGCGATATGCGCGCCGTCGACGATCTTGCCGAGACGCGAGAACTCGCGCTGGATCGTGTACAGGTCGAGCAGCGCCTGGCTGGGGTGCTCGCCAGGGCCGTCGCCGCCGTTGATCACGGGAATGTTGGTCGCGCGCGCGAATTCGGCCACGGAGCCCTGTTCCGGATGGCGGATCACGAGGGCATCGACGTAGCCGGCCATCACGCGGCTCGTGTCGTAGATCGATTCGCCCTTGGCCATCGACGAAAACGTGAAGCCCGTCGTATCGCACACCGAGCCGCCGAGCCGGCAGAACGCCGCGCCGAAGCTCACGCGGGTGCGCGTGCTGGCCTCGAAGAACAGATTGCCGAGCACCGCGCCTTCGAGCACGCGCGAGATTTTGCGGCGGCGCGCGATCGGCTGCATGATGTCCGCGACGCGAAACAGCGCCTCGACGGAGTCGCGCGAGAACTGATCGACGGACAGCAGCTGCGGCTTGCCTTCGAACAGAATCTGGCTGCTGAGCGATTGCGAATCTACGCTTTGCGTATATTTTTCTGCCGGCGCTCCATTGACGACGATCTCCGATACGAAACGCTCGACGATTTCCGGCATCGCCCGCGATTCCTGCGAGTCGTCAGGCAGGAGCCACGTGTCGAGCGCGCGCTTGGACACGCCGATGCGCGTCGCGAAGCCGTCGCGGGTGAGGTTCAGACGCCGCATCGCGTCACGGAGAAAGGCTTGTTGCGGGACGCTCATGGGCTGCCTCTTTTTTCGTCGGGAGATTGATCGATATACGCGGTGCGTATATTAATTCGCTGCGCGAGGAAGTCAAGCGAATTCGTGCATCGACTCGCCGGGCGTGCGACGCTCCCGCACGCCGGATGCAACGCCGGCGGCAAGCCGCACCGCTTTGCGGTTACACTGCCGTCCATGGAAACGGCCTCGATGCTTCGCGAACGTGTCGAAACCAGCGCGCTTTTGCTCGCTGCGTTCGCGCGCGTCGCCACTGCGCAGGCATGCGCCGCTTCCAAAGCCAAAAAACAGCCGCTCATCTGACCGGAGCTGCTGTTCCGTCAGATGTGCGACGGAACAGCCTTATCCAGCCCGGTTCTCAAACTCCCGCTCCGATACTGCTTCCTCGCCGCTGAACGGTTCCTATACGGTCGCGTTCGAGAACAGTCATGTCCAATTTTTCGGGTATCTGGATTCCCCTTGTCACGCCGTTTGCCGCTGACGGCTCCGTCGATGAAAGCGCACTGCGCCGGCTCGTGAAGCTTTACGCGCAAGCGGGCGTCGCCGGCATCGTCGCGCTCGGCACGACAGGCGAGCCGTCGTCGCTCGACGCGCACGAGCAGGAAGCTGTGCTCGCAGCCACGCTCGATGCCGCGCGCGGCACGTTGCGCGTGATCGTCGGCATATCGGGCAACAACGCGCGCAGCATGCGCGAGCGCGTGTTGCGCCTGAACGCACTGCCGCTCGCGGGGCTGCTGATCTCGGCGCCGTACTATGTGCGGCCATCGCAAGCGGGCATCGCCGCGCACTTCGAGATGCTCGCCGACGCCAGCGAGCATCCCGTCGTGCTCTACGACATTCCCGCGCGAACCGGCGTGCGCATCGAGCCCGACACGCTGCTCTCGCTCGCCGCACATCCGCGCATTCGGGCCGTCAAGGATTGCGCGGGCTCACTCGACACGACGCACACGCTGATACTCGACGGCCGCCTGCAGGTGCTCGCCGGCGACGACATCCGCATCTTCGATACGCTTTGCATGGGCGGCAGCGGCGCGATCGCGGCGTCCGCGCATGTGTGGCCGGAGCGCTTCGTCGCGCTGGACCGCGCGCTGAAGGCGGGGCGCCTCGACGAAGGCCGCGCGCTCTTTCAAACGCTCGTGCCGCTGATCCGCCTGCTGACGTCCGAGCCGAATCCCGCGCCCGTGAAGGCGGCGCTCGCCGCGCTGGGTCTGATCGAAAACGAGCTGCGCGCGCCGATGACGCGTGCGAGCGAAACCTTGCGCGAGCGATTGGCGCAGATGATCGGCTGATGACGGGCATGTGATGCTCGCCGGATTGCGATCCGGCTGTTCTGGCGCTGCGTTTCGCACGAATGGCGCGAGCCGTGCGAGTCGCGGACCGGCATCGGATTGCGACGAATCCGATGCCGTCCAATTTGAGATGTGCGTTTGACGGGCGGCGTGATAATTCGCGCCACCCGTTTTTCATCACACTCAGATCGATTCGTCATCCTGCGTATGCTGATTCATCGCTTCACCGTGCAACCCGCTGTGCCACACGTCGTTCAACTCATCGTGCGTCCGCTGACGTCTCATGCATCGCGTCGCGTGTGCATGCCGCGTCACAATGCGAGCCCGACGAGGGGCGCGTCCTGATGTCGTTGATCTGGGGCACGGGCCGGAATCTGACGAACGGTGCGGTGCGTTTCGTCACGCGGCGCAGCGCGTTCGTGATCGCGGTGCTGGTCGCGTGCGGCAGTTTTGCGCTGGCGTTGACGGCGGGCGTGATGATCGGCCGCGCGTGGCCGAAGAGCGACGCGGCCGCGCAGTCGGGCGACAGCCGCGTCCGGCGCGACTACACGATCGCGGAGCTCGGCAAGCTGAATGCGGTAATCGAACAGATGCAGCCGCGTCTGACGCGTCTCGCATCGCAGGTCGCGACGCTGCACGATTTCGAAACGCGGCTGAAGACGATCAAGAGCTTGCCGCGTCCCGTGTTCGCATCGCCGGCGCTTTCCGCGAGCGATTTGCTCGGCGACGATGCAGGCGACGATGTGATCCTCGGCGGCCCGGACAAGAAGGCAGACCGCGCGCAGGCGGCGAAGGGCGCCGGGAAGGCGGGCAGCGGCAAGAGCCAGGACGCTGCCAGCGAAGTCCGGGCAAAAGCGAACGAGGGCAACGACGACAATCCCGCATCCGTCGGCACACCCGGCAAACCCGGCGAAAGCACGAACGACAAGGCCAGCGATGCGGCCGTGATAACGGGCGGGATAATAGGCGAGATCACGGGCCAAGGCGGTCCGTCGCTGCCGCCGCGCCGCTGCGACGAACTGATATCCGAACGGGTGCGCGACGCCGTCGCGATTCATCAGCAGATCGGCTGTCTCGTCGCGACGCTCGCTGCGCTGGAGCAGGAAACGACGATGCACGTCGCGAACTGGGAGTCGTTTCCGGGCCGTATGCCCGTCGACGGCGCGCACTTCGGATCGCCGTTCGGCAATCGTGTCGATCCGTTCACGCATCACCTCAGTTTTCATCCGGGCGTCGATCTCGTCGCGATGGCGGGCACGCCGATTCTCGCCGCAGCGGGCGGCCGCGTGATCCATGCGGGTCCGGAGAACGGCTATGGCAACGCAGTCGAAATCGATCATGGCAACGGCCTGATCACGCGCTACGGGCACGCGTCGCGCCTCGTCGTGCAGGAAGGCGAGCTCGTGCTGCCGCGCCAGCATATCGCCGACATCGGCTCGACGGGCCGTTCGACGGGACCGCATCTGCACTTCGAGGTGCTGGTCAACGGCGCGCCCGTCGATCCCGCCGACTATCTCGCACTTTTCATGGAGCCGTCTCATGGCTGATCGCATCGGCTCATTGCGCCGGTTGCGCGGGCGCGGCATCACGCAGCGCGCGTACATGCTGCAGCCCGTGCGCTCGCGGGCCGCGCGCATCGCGACGCGGGCGCTCGCCTGCATCGCATGTGTCGCGTGTCTCGCGGCGGGCGGAGCGGCGGTGCGCGGGTACGACGTGCACATCGCGGCAACGCACGCGTCATGCGTGACACCCATGACGCCCACGACACCGACGACGCCGACTTCGCGCGACGAAGTGCAGGACGCACTGATGCGCGCGCAACTTGCGTTGAAACAGGAAGTGGCATCGCGCGCGGCGGTGCAGAAGTCGGCCGACGCACTCGCTGTCGAAGTCGGCCGGCTCAAGGCTCAGGTGCTGTTCCTGCAAGGCCAGAGTCATTCGCGCCGTTAGTGCGGCGCCCTGTGCGCCGTGGCCGGCGCGTGCTCAACCTCAACCCGATATCGAACATGTTCAGCAAGAAGAAGTCACCTGGCATCACCCAGAGCAAACTGGCCACCTTGATCGCGCACGACGTGTATGTGACGGGCGACCTCGAGTTCAGCGAAGGCCTGCGCATGGACGGCCATGTGAAAGGCAACGTCACGGGCAAGGCGGGATGCGAGACGCTGCTCGTGCTGAGCAATCGCGGCTCGATCACGGGGAACGTGTACGGCTACGACGTGATCATCAACGGCACCATTACGGGCGACGTGATCGCCGATCACTTCGTCGAGTTGCAGGAGAACGCCCACATCACGGGCAACATCTCCTACCAGCAGTTGCGGATGGATGTCGGCGCATCAGTCGACGGCAAACTGACTCGCCGCGAAATGACGCCCGCCGTCACGAGCCCGTACATCGAGCACGCGACAGGGCATCTGCCGCATGCGGGCCACGAAGCGCAAGCCGCCGATCAATAACGTTTCTGCGAAGGCTTGCCGCTTTTCATTCGCGGCGCAAGGCGGCAAGCCACGTTCAGGCGCGAATCAGGCAGCCGTCATGCGGTTCTGAAGCAGTTCGCTGAACGCGTCGGCCGTGAGCGGCTTGCCGAGCAGAAAGCCCTGCATCTCGTCGCATTGCAAGTCCTTGAGCTTGTCGAGTTGCGAGGCCGTTTCGACGCCTTCCGCCACCACGTCCATTTCCAGCGAATGCGCGAGCGCGATGATCGCCTGCACGATCGCGCTGCCTTCATGACCGTGTGCGTCGAGCCCATTCGTGAAGAAGCGGTCGATCTTCAGCTGCTTCACGCGGAAGCGCTGCAAATAGGCAAGGCTCGAATAGCCGGTGCCGAAATCGTCGATTGAAATTTCGAAGCCGCTGTTCTGGAATTCGCGGATCATATCGGTCGTTCTGGCTGCGTCCTGCATCGCGACCGATTCGGTGATCTCGAACATGATCTGGCTGCAATCGACGTTTTCGCTGTGCACGATGTCCAGCATCTTCCCGATCAGGTCCGGCTGCGCCATCTGGCGCGGCGACAGATTGATCGCGACCTTCGTCGGCGGCAGGCCGCACGCTTCCCAGCTGCGTATCTGGCGACACGTCTCGCGCAGCACCCAATAGCCGATCTGCACGATCTGCCCCGAGCGCTCGGCGATCGGAATGAAGTCCATCGGCACGAGCGCGCCGAGCTCCGGATGGTTCAGGCGGATCAGCGCTTCCGCGCCTGCCACGTCGCCGCTGTCGCCGCGAAACTTCGGCTGGAAATGCAGCGAGAAATAGCCTCTGTCGAGCGCTTCGTGCAGCGCGCTCTGAATCTTGAGCGTGCGCATCGCCGCTTCGTTCATGTGCGCTTCGAAGAAGCGATACGCGCTGCGCCCGCCGCGCTTCGCTTCGTACATCGCGGCGTCGGCGTGCTTCAACAGCTCGTCGACGGAATCGCCATCCTGCGGATAGAGCGCAATGCCGATGCTCGGCATGATCTGCAGCGTCTGGTTTGCCGTGTCGATGCCCTTGCGCATCCGTTCGAGCACGGCATCGGCCATCTTCGCCGCGTCCTGCGGCGCGCCGAGGTTTTCGGCGAGCACGACGAACTCGTCGCCGCCGAGCCGAGACACGGTATCGACGCCGCGCACGCATTGCAGCAGGTTGTGCGCGAACGCCTTCAACACTTCGTCGCCATACGCGTGGCCGAGCGAATCGTTGATTGTCTTGAAGCCGTCGATATCCATGAACAGAATCGCGAAACTGCGCCCCGTGAACTTCGACAGGACCATCGCGCGCTCGATGCGCTCGGTCAGCGTGCGGCGGTTCGGCAGATCGGTGAGCGTGTCATACGTGGCGAGGCGCACGATCTGGCTGTTCAGCGAAGAGACGGAACCGGCGAGGAACGTGGTGCGCGCATCGAAGCGCGACAGGATCAGCGTGACGATCAGAATGGCGAACGTGAACAGCATGATCGTGGTCGCGAGCCACTGCGCGTCGACGCCGTGCGCCGCGCCGCAGATCGAGCCGGGCAGAAAGTCGGCGGCGGCCATGCCCGTGTAGTGCATGCCCGTGATCGCAAGGCCCATGACGCCCGCTGCGCCGATGCGCTTGGTCAGCACGCGCTGCACGTTCGCGTCGCGCAATGCATGTGCGATCCACAGCGCCGCGATGGAAACCACGATCGCGACCGCGATGGATGCGGCGAACAGGGGCGGGCGATAGTGGATGCCCGGCTGCATTTGCATCGCGGCCATGCCGGTGTAGTGCATGCCCGCGATGCCGATGCCCATCAGCACGCCGCCCATCACGAGCCGTTTGACGGAGAGGGCGGGGCGCGCCACCTGATAAAGCGCGAAGTACGACACCACGATTGCGATACCGAGCGAATAGCCGGTGATCGCGAAGTCGTAGCCGAGCGGTATCGGCAGCGAAAACGCGAGCATCGCGATGAAGTGCATCGACCAGATGCCCGTGCCCATCGCGGCCGCGCCGCCTGCGAGCCACAGGTGGCGCACGCGTGCGCGGGGCATCGTCGAAATGCGTCCGGCGAGGTCGAGCGCCGTGTACGACGCGAGCGTTGCGACAGCGAGCGACACGGCGACCAGACCCAGGTTGTAAGTGCTCTGCATGTCGATCCGTTGCTAAAGGAATGTTCCCACAACGGGCTAACGGCAAAATCTCTGATTAATTGAGTAAAAATCCAAAGGCTTATTCGAAAACGCTATCCGCAGCTCGTCGCGCGCGACGTCGACGGCCTGTGCTGAAAAAATTCCTCGCGCGCGAGCTGGCGCTCGCAGACGGCCGCGCGCCTGCGCGTGGGCTCGGCTGTCCCGGTTGCGAGGACTACGGTTTCTGCTATCCGGCCCGTTGATCGCGGATGATCCGGCAATCCCCACATGGAAACGCACCGTCATATAGAATGACGCGCTTTTGCCCGTTCTCGCCATGTGGTTCAAGAATCTGCAGCTTCACCGTCTTCCCGCTCCGTGGAATGTGAGCGTCGAGCAAATGGAAAAATGGCTCGCGCCGCATGCGTTCCAGCCTGCCAATAGCGTCGAGGTGCAGCGCCAGGGCTGGGCGTCGCCGCGCAATGACGGCTCGCTCGTCTACTCGATCAACAAGCAGATGCTGCTCACGTTCCGCGCCGAAAAGAAACTGCTGCCGGCATCGGTGGTGACGCAGGTGACGAAGGCGCGCGCGCTGGAACTCGAAGAGCAGCAGGGCTTCAAGCCTGGCCGCAAGCAGATGCGCGATCTGAAGGAGCAAGTCACCGACGAGCTGCTGCCGCGCGCGTTCAGCATCCAGCGAGACACGCGCGTGTGGATCGACACCGTCAACGGCTGGCTCGTGATCGATGCCGCGTCGCAGGCGCTCGGCGACGATGTGCTCGGGCTGCTGGTGAAGTCGGTCGACCGCTTGCCGATCGGCAGCGTGCGCGTCGCGCAGGCGCCCGTTTCCGCGATGACGAACTGGCTGCTGGCAGGCGAGGGCCCCGTCAATTTCACGCTGGATCAGGATACGGAACTGCGCTCGCCCGCCGAAGGCAACGCGACGGTGCGCTACGTCGGCCACGCGCTCGAAGCGGACGACATGCGCCGCCATATCGAAGCGGGCAAGCAGTGCATGCGCCTTGCGATGACATGGAACGACCGCGTATCGTTCGTGTTGACGCCGTCGCTGACGATCAAGCGCGTGACGCCGCTCGACGTGATCAAGGAAGCCGCCGATCCGACGGCGCTCAACGACGACGAGCAGTTCGATTCCGATGTCATGTTGATGACAGGGGAGCTCGCGAAGTTGCTGGAAGGGATTGTCGATGCGCTCGGCGGCGAACTCGACGAGGGGATGGCGTCCGCGAAGGCGGCGTAATCAGCGTGGGGTTCGCGCGAACCGGACCCCGTCAGTCGAACATATTCCTGAACGTGACGGCCACGATGACGGGCACGCACAACACGAGCGGAATAGCGAAGTAAGGCACTTCGAGATCGACGAACCAGCTATACACGAGCCAGCCGATTCCGGCGCACAGCGTTGCGATGCCGATCAGCGCGGTGAGGACGTTCAGCAGCGTGGGCGACGGTTTCCAGCGCTTGTGTTCCTCGTTGGGCGGGGGCGATGTCATTGCAGCTCCGGAGCAGATCGTCACGAGTTTCGATTCGTACAATTCTACTCCGGCAGCTTGCGTTCGGCGCTATGCAAGCGGCGCGCCGGACCGGTCTGAAAGCCGGCCGCAAGGGCGGCTGGCGAGGCCTCCGGCGCGCTTTTGGCGAGCCCTCGGATACAGGCGTTATTCGAAAGCCTTGTCGTTCGGATTCTTGTAGAGCGTGCGCAGGTTGTCGCTCATCGGGAAGTCGAAGTTCATGTTCTTCGGCGGCACGGGCTTCATAAACCACTTGTCGTACATCGCGTTGATCTCGCCGCTCTTCATCACGTGCGCGAGCGTCTCGTCGACCACCTTGAGGAACTCGGGGTCGCCCTTGCGCAGCATGAAGCCGTACGCCTCGGACGATTGCGGCGTGCCGACGATCACCCAGTCAGCGGGCTTCGCCGTCAGCGTGCGCGTACCAGCCAGCAGCACGTCGTCCATCATGTATGCGACGGCGCGGCCCGTTTCGAGCGTCATGCGGCCTTCGCCGTAGTCCTTCGCGCTGATGATCTGCATGTTCATCTTCTTGTCTTCGTTCATCTTGCGCAGAATGCGCTCGGACGTCGTGCCCTGGTTCGTCACGACCGTCTTGCCGGCGAGATCGGGGAAGTCCTTGATGCCGGAGTCTTTGCGCGTGAGCAGGCGCGTGGTCGCGACGAAGAACGTATCGCCGAATGCGACCTGATTCTGCCGCGACGTCAGGTTCGTCGTCACGCCGCATTCGAGATCGACGGTGCCGTTCTGCACCAGCGAAATGCGGTTCTGCGAGGTCACGGGAATGAAGCGCACCTGAAGGTTGGGCTTGTGCGTCTTCGCTTTCACCGCGTCGATGATCTTGTTGCACAGGTCTTGCGAAAAGCCGATCACCTGATTGTTCGAATCGACATACGAGAATGGCACCGACGTCTCGCGATGGCCGATGGCGATCAGATTGGCGGACTCGATCTTGGTGAGCGTCGGCTGCGATTCCTGCGCGGTGGCATTCGCTGCGGAAGTGAGGCACGTCGCTGCGATGCACAAGGCTAGCGCGAGCGAGTTCAGTCGTTTCATTGCAAGTCCCCTGTTGAATCTGGATCGGTCAGTTTTGGACGGGCGAACCGCACGGTCCGGCGCCGTCCGAAGCGTGTGTGCACAGATGTTGCCACAACAATATTAATTGCAACATATGTTTAACCCTTAATGCCGCAGATGTCGGGCCCGCTCGCGGCAGCGCGCCGTCATGTGCACGCCGGATGGCGATGGCATGATGAATGCAACGAACCCTTTCATCTGTCGTTCCGTTTTCCATCGAAACCAGGGAGGGAACCGATGCACGTTGTTCGCACATGGATTGCACGAGCCGCTTTGATGACAATGCTTGCCGCGATGACTCCGTTGCCTGCCGCCGCGCAGGCGTACGCCGGCGCACCGCCGCCGCCGGCACCCGCCGCCGACGGCACGTTCCTGCTGACGATCTTCCTCAAGCACGACCAGTCGAAGCCGCTGCCGAAGATCAACCAGGAGCTTGCCGATCAAGGCTTCTACAAGGCGTTTCCGCCGCCGGGCATCGAGGTCGTGTCGTGGTACGTGATGATGGGCGTCGGCCAGGTCGTCACGCTGCGCGTGCCCGCCAACCGGTTGCGCGAGGTCAACCGCGCGATCGAGGAAACCGCGTGGGGCGGCTATCACACCGAGTTCTACCCGACTTACGACTACAAGGCGATCGCCGAGCAGGCGCGGGCGAAGAACGGCAAATGAGCCCGCGCTCGCCGACGCGTCAGTACCACGGCGTATCGGCGAGCGCAGAGCCCGTGATCTTCACGATGAAGTCGAGGAACGCGCGCACTTTCGCCGACGGATGACGCCGCGACGGATAAAGCGCGTAAAGCGCAAAACGCTCGTCGGGCCAGTCGGGAAAGAGATCGACGAGACGGCCGCTGTCGAACAGCGGCTGCGTGCCGAGCGCCATAATCTGCGCGATGCCGTGTCCCGCGAGGCACGCGCCGTGCATCGTCGATACGTCGTTGACCACCAGCCGGCCGCGCGCCGCGATGACGATTTTCTTGCGCGGCCGGTGAAATTCCCATACGAACGGACGTCCCGTTTCCGGGTCGCGATAGTGGATGCAGTTGTGCGGCTCGCGCTCCAGATCGGCTGGCTTGAGGGGACGCCCGTACTTCGTCAGATAGCCCGGCGACGCAGCCGTCACGATGCGCGTTTCCAGCAGCTTGCGCGCGACGAGCGTCGACGGACGCGGCTCGCCGAAACGCAGGGCGAGATCGAAGCCGTCGGCGATCATGTCGCCCAACTGGTCGCGCGTGATCAGATCGAGATCGAGTTCCGGATAGCGCTCGACGAACCGGCCCACTTGCGGGCTGAGCACGATCTTCGAGAAGAACGGATCGACGTTCACGCGCAGCCGCCCGCGCACGGCCGTCGCGCCGCCCGCCGCCGAGGCCGCCGCTTCTTCGAGCCCGCCCAGCAGCGGCACGATGTGCTCGTAGAAACGCCGGCCTTCGTCGGTCAGCGTGATGGTGCGCGTCGTGCGGTCGAACAGGCGTATGCCGAGCCGCGCCTCGAGCCGCGCAACCGAGCGGCTCACGCCCGACTGCGACATGTCGAGCCGTTCGCCTGCGCCCGCGAAAGACCCGCTGTCGACGATCGCCGTCAGCACGCCCATGCCATTGAGAATACGTTCGTCGAAGGACATCGCGCGCTCCTTTCTTCCGCGTCATGCATGACGTTGCTCGTGATGCCATTGTGTCATGAGTCAAATGATATTCATGTCATGGTGTAAAGCGCTTCCCGCGACCACAATGCATCCCGTCGCAAGCATTTTCAATTGAACGGGAGTCTGCACATGTTCGCTATTACGGGTATTACGGGTCAAGTCGGCGGCGTGGTCGCGCACACGCTGCTCGCGCAGGGCAAGCCTGTGCGCGCGGTGGTGCGCAGCGCGGAGAAGGGCGCGCCGTGGGCGGCGCGCGGCTGCGAAGTCGCGCTTGCCGGGATGCATGATGCAGCGGCGCTGCGCCGCGCATTCGAAGGCGCCGAGGGCGTGTTCGTGCTGCTGCCGCCCGTGTTCGATCCGTCGCCGGATTTCGCGGAGTCGCGCCGCAATATCGCGGCGTTGCGCGCGGCGCTGAACGCGGCGAAGCCATCGCGCGTCGTCGTGCTGTCGACGATCGGCGCGCAAGCCGCGCAGCCGAATCTGCTGAATCAGCTCGGCATCATGGAGCAGGAGCTTCGCATGTTGCCCATGCCTGTCGTGTTTCTGCGCGCCGCGTGGTTCTTCGAGAACTGCGCGTGGGATGTCGAGCCGGCGCGCACGTCGGGCGTGATCCCCGCGTTTCTGCAACCGCTCGACAAGCCCGTGCCGATGGTCGCCACCGACGATATCGGCCGCGTCGCCGCGCATCTGTTTCAGGACACGTGGACAGGCGCGCGCGTCGTCGAACTCGAAGGCCCGCGTCGCGTGACGCCGGATGAAATCGCGGCCGCCTTCGCGAGTGCGCTCGACCGGCCGGTGCGCATGCAGATCGTGCCGCGCGCCCAATGGGAAGCGCTCTTTCGCGCGCAAGGAATGAAGAACCCGTTGCCGCGCATGCAGATGCTCGATGGCTTCAACGAAGGGTGGATCGAGTTCGAGGCGCCCGCGTCGTCGCTGAAGGGCAGCGTGACGGTAGAAGCCGTGATTCGCCAATTGGTCGAGCGCTCGGTGTAAAGCAGCCGGCCTATGCTGCTGCGCCGTTTCGTCACGCGGCAGCGGCAGGCGCAGCGGACGGATGCAGCAGGACGGGAATCGACTTCGACGTCGGCGTATTGCACACATCGCCGACGCTCGACAGCGGCACGAGCGGATTCGTCTCCGGGTAATAAGCGCCGAGGCAGCCGCGCGGAATGTCATATTCGACGAGCAGGAAGCGCTCCGCGCGACGCTCGATGCCGTCATCCCAGACCGTTTCCATGTCGACCCAGTTGCCGGGCCTGAAGCCGAGCATCGCGATATCGGCGGCGTTTGCGAACACGACGCGGCGCTGGTTGTAGACGCCGCGATAGCGATCGTCGAGCGCGTAGATCGTCGTGTTGTACTGGTCGTGCGAGCGCGTCGTCATCAGCGTCATCGCGCGTTCGCCGTGCAGCTTGCGCGCGCGCGTGATAGGCGTGTCGCGTTGAATCTGATGCACGACGAAGTTCGCCTTGCCCGTATCCGTCTTCCAGTCGCGCTCGCGCGAAGCGACGCGCAGATGGAAGCCGCCCGGGTGCGCGATGCGCTTGTTGTAGTCGTAGAAGCCGTCGATCGACCATTCGATCGCGTCGCGAATCTTTGCGTAGTCGTTCGCATAGGCG
This sequence comes from Paraburkholderia diazotrophica, assembly GCF_900108945.1. Classification (GTDB taxonomy): domain Bacteria; phylum Pseudomonadota; class Gammaproteobacteria; order Burkholderiales; family Burkholderiaceae; genus Paraburkholderia; species Paraburkholderia diazotrophica. The sequence goes on from NZ_FNYE01000015.1 coordinate 58,909, forward strand.
AGCCAGTCGACTTTCTTGCTGCCGAGCGTCGCGTGCGCGATCTGCGCGACGATGCGCGTCTCCGACATCAGGTTCTCCGAAGCGGGCCTGTTCATGCCGTACGAGACATGCACCATGCTCATCGAGTCCTCGACGGTCACGCCTTGCGGCACGCCGTTTTGCAGATCGATTTCGGTGCGGCCGAGCGTCGGCAGGATCAGCGCGTCCTTGCCGTGCACGAGATGGCTGCGATTGAGCTTCGTCGTGATGTGCACGGTCAGATCGCACGCGCGCAACGCGTCCCATGTGCGCGGCGTGTCGGGCGTTGCAATCGAGAAGTTGCCGCCCAGTCCGATGAACACCTTCACGTGGCCTTCGAGCATCGCTTCGATCGTCTCGACGACGTCGTAGCCGTGCATGCGCGGCGGCTCGAAATTGAACACCGTGCCGAGACGGTCGAGAAATTCCTGCGTCGGCTTGTCCTCGATGCCGACCGTGCGATTGCCCTGCACATTCGAGTGGCCGCGCACGGGGCACAGGCCCGCGCCCAGGCGGCCGATATTGCCGCGCATCATCATCAGGTTCGACAGCATGTGCACCGTCGCCACCGAGTTCTTGTGCTGCGTGAGGCCCATGCCCCACGTCGAGATCACACGCTTGCCGCTTGCGTAGATGCGCGCGAGGTCTTCGATGTCTTCGCGCGCGACGCCCGATTCTTCGACGAGCGCGTCCCAGCTTTCTTCGCGCAGATCGGCGGCGAACGCTTCGAAGTTGGCCGTGTGTTCTTCGATGAACGCGACGTCGAGCACGCGCTCGGCGTTCTGCTCGATGGCGGCATCGTCCAGTTCGAGCACGCGCTTCGCGACGCCCTTGAGCAGCGCGAAATCGCCGCCGATCTTCGGCTGGACGAACGTCGACGCGATCTTCACGCCCGATGGCGACAGCATGTCCGCGACGTGCTGCGGGCTCGCGAAACGTTCGAGCCCGCGTTCGCGCAACGGATTGACCGACACGATGGTCGCGCCGCGCTTCGCGCATTCGCGCAGTTCGCCGAGCATGCGCGGGTGGTTCGTCGCGGGGTTCTGGCCGAAGATCAGGATCGTATCGGCGTGCTCGAAATCATCGAGCGTCACCGTGCCCTTGCCGATGCCGACGGTCGTGGGCAGGCCGCGGCTCGTCGCCTCATGGCACATGTTCGAGCAGTCGGGGAAATTGTTCGTGCCGTACATGCGCACGAACAGTTGGTACAGGAACGCGGCCTCGTTGCTTGCGCGCCCCGATGTATAGAACGCGGCCTGATGTGGACTGTCGAGCCCCTTCAGATGCTTCGCGATCCGTTGAAACGCGTCGTCCCACGAAATCGGCGTGTACTTGTCCGTCAGCGGGTCGAACACCATCGGATCGGTGAGCCGGCCATGTTGTTCGAGCGTGTAATCGTCCTGCTTCATCAACTCGTCGACCGTGTGCCGTGCAAAGAATTCGGGCGTCACGCGCTTGGTCGTCGCTTCCGCTGCGACAGCCTTCACGCCGTTCTCGCAGAACTCGAACGTCGACGCGTGCTGCCGGTCCGGCCACGCGCAGCCCGGACAGTCGAAGCCGTCCGGCTGGTTCTGCCTGAAGAGCGTCCTGTAGTTGCCGCCCGCGACCTTTTCCTTGATCAGATTGATCGCCACGTACTTCAGAGCGCCCCATCCGGCGGCGGGGCCTGTGTACGGTTCGATGCGGCCTGGCTTGGTGGTCTTGTCCATGATGCGTCCGGTGGTGCTTGATGTTGACGAAAGCGTAGTGGGGATCACACGTAGCCGGCGTGTACACAATGCGCGAAAGAAAAAGAGTACAGTTTCGACTGTTATCGAAGGAAATGATCAATCGCGATGAACTGTGTTTAAAAAGCGGGCGGCGCGCACAATCGCAGTTCACGCAGTTCATGCGGTTCGCGTGTTTTGTGCAGTTCGTTTGGTGCGGCTCGTTCATCGCGCGCGTTTGTCATGCGTTCGACGCACGGCGGCCGCGCTCACGTCAAAGGCATCCGTTGAAGCTCTACGAAGAACTGGCGAAGGAAATCGAAGGGCAGGTAAGGCGAGGCGTGTTCCGTCCGGGCGAGCGCGTGCCCTCCGTGCGGCAGACCAGCCAGCACCGGCAGATTTCGATCACGACTGTGCTGCGCGCCTACTTGCTGCTGGAGAGCAAGGGCATCATCCAGAGCCGCCCGCAGTCCGGCTATTTCGTGCGGCTCGGCGCGAACGACGCCGCGCCTGTGCAGGAACTGGATGTGTCGAAGCCGATTGCCGTGTCCGCGCAGGTGGACGTGAGCCGGCTCGTGCTGTCGACGCTGCGCTCTATCGGCAGCGACGAGGCGGTGCCGCTCGGCTCGCCGTATCCCGATCCTGCGCTGTTTCCGTTCCAGAAGATCAACCGCTACGCGCATGCCGTCGGCCGGCGCAAGACGCAATGGGGCGTCACCGACGAGTTGCCGCCCGGCAATCCCGATCTGATCCGCCAGATTGCGCGGCGGTATCTGGAGAACGGCGTCGCCGTCGATCCGAACGAGATCGTCGTCACGGTCGGCGCAACCGAGGCGATCAATCTGTGTCTGCAGGCGGTCGCGAAGCCGGGCGACACGGTGGCCGTCGAGTCGCCGACGTTCTACGCGATGCTGCACGCAATCGAGCGCATGGGCATGCGCGCAATCGAAGTGGCGACGCATCCGCGCGAGGGCATCGATCTCGGCGCGCTCGCGCAGATACTCGACAAGCGCCGCATCGCCGCGTGCATGGTGATGCCGAACTTCCAGAATCCGCTCGGCTTCCAGATGCCCGACGAGAAGAAGCGCGAGCTCGTCAAGCTGCTCGTGCGGCACGACGTGCCCGTAATCGAGAACGACGTCTATCACGAACTGTATTTCGGCGACGTGCATCCCGGCGCGCTGAAGAACTACGACCGCAAGGGACTCGTGCTGCATTGCGCGTCGTTTTCGAAGACGCTCACGTCCGCGTACCGGATCGGCTGGGCAATGCCGGGGCGCTATCGCGAGCAGGTCGAGAAACTCAAGTTCCTCAACACGCTGACCACGCCGTCGATTCCGCAGCTCGCGATCGCCGAATATCTGAAGCAGGATGGCTACGAGCATCATCTGCGCAGGCTGCGCAAGGGCTTTGCGCAGCGCGCGCGGCTGATGACGGCGATGGTCACGCGTTTCTTTCCCGAAGGCACGCGCGTGTCGCATCCGATGGGCGGCTACGTGCTGTGGGTCGAACTGCCGCGCGGCGTCGATTCGATGCAGCTGTACAAGCTCGCGCTGGAGCACGGCATCACGGTCGGTCCGGGCTATATGTTCTCGACGACGAACGGGTACAGTCATTGCATCCGTTTGAATTACAGTTACGCATGGTCGCCGGAAATCGAACGCGCGCTGGCGACGATCGGCAAGCTGGCGGCGGCGAGCTTGCGGCAATGAGTCATGGACCACGGATGGGCCGCAGACAGACCAGAGGAGATTCGACTTGAACCCGAATGACCCGGCACACGACAAGCACTGCGACGACACCGACGGGGACGGCGAACTCGATCCCGTCGTCGAGCAGTTGCTGATGCTGCTGTGGGAAGCGGCGCGCGAATCGTCGGCCAAATCGTGGTCGCTCGCGAAGCTCAGCAAGCGCGCCGATCTGCCGATGAGCACGCTGCGGCGCTATCTGACGCAATTGCAGTCGGCGGGCGTCGTGCGCGTGCAGATGGACGAGGAAGGGTACGGCTCGGCGGCGCTGACGGCCGAGGGGCTCGAACTCTGCGAGGCGCTGTTCGGCGAGCCGCGAATGTGAGCCATGAAAGCGAACCGCAGATGCGGGCCGTGAACAACGAAAGCGTCGCGCTCAGGGCGTGGCTTCTTCGGATTGCGGCAGAAAAGAGAAGCGGCTGGCGGCGAGCATCACGCACGTGAGAATCGCGATGCCGATCAGGATGCCCGAGAGCCGCAGCAGCGCGGGATGCGGATCGGCGGACCACGCGCGATCCTGCACGAAGACCATGATGAACGCGATCGTGAACTGCCGGCCGATGTAGCTTGCGCCCTGTTTGCCCGTCTGCACGTGACAGCCAGCCCACACGCCCGCCGCCAGCGCGAGCAGGCACGGCACGATCTGGCCGTGCATCAGCGGAAGCAACGCGATGCCGACCGCGCCCGCGATCAGGCAGCCGGCCACGCGTTGCACCATCTTGTCGGCGACGGGCTTTTGCGAGCGCACGACGAGCGACGATGGCGGCAGGATCAGCACTGCGATGGCCGTCACGAGCGCCTGCGCGAAGCCCGGCAGCGCGAGCGCATAGGTGAGCGCGGCGAGGATCGACACGGTGATGCCGGCCTGCACGGCGAGCACGATGCGCGCGTGGCGCAGCGTTTCGAACGTCGGACGTTCCGCGTCGGCGGATGCCGCGGCGGCCGCCGCTGCTTTCGATGCGGGACGGCGTCGCTCATACCAGCGGATGCCGAGATGGAACACGCCCGACACGACGAGGCACGCGAAAGTGCCGACGCATACTTCGGCGACGCGCAGCATCGCGAACGACGCGGTCGGGCCGAACCTGAGCAGTTCATGCGCCTGATACAGGACCATCACGGACGTGACGCCGCCGAGCACCCACGCATATGACGCCGACGAGCCGTTCGCGCGATACACGCACACGCCGCCGATCACGCCCAGCACGGGAACGAAGAGCCACGGACGATCGCCGATGATGGACCCCGCGAGCACGGCGAACACGGCGCCGACTATCGTGCCGAGCACGCGATGCAGCGCGCGTTCGGCCGACGCAGAGAAGCGCGTCTGCATGACGGCGAATCCGCTGATCGCGGCCCACCACGTGTTCGGCAGATCCAGCAAATGCGCGAGCGCCACCGACAGCACGACCGAGATCATCGCCTCGATGCCGAACAGCGCGCGTTCGGGCGAGGGCTTCCAGGCCTTCAGTTCGCGGCCGAGCGCGAGCAGCGCGTCGCGGCCCGTTTGCTTGAACATATGGGCGCGCATGCGCGGGCTCGGTCGAGAAGAAAGAAAATCAGCGGGTCGCGATTGCGGCCGCCGCGCCCGCCATCATCGTCGCGCTGGCGCGGTTCGCGATCTTCACGGCGCGGCGGCTCGTCAGCAGCGTGCGTGCCTTGACGGCGAGCAGCGCCCAGACGAAGTCGACCGTCATCAGCACGGCGAGCATCGTCAGCGTCAGTTCGAGCCACGCGAGCGTGCCGACGCGCGACAGGTCGATGATGGTCGGCAGGAGCGCGAGGTAGAACACCATGATTTTCGGGTTGCCGAGCGTGACCATCATGCCCGCGACGAACATGCGCCACGGCGACTGGCCGCTCGGCAGCGTGCTTTCGTGCACGTCCGTGGGCGCGAGCCACATCTTCCACGCGAGAAACAGCAGATAGGCGACGCCGGCGAACTTCAGCACGATGAACACGAGCGCGAACGTGCGCGCGACGACGGCGAGCCCGGCCACAGCGCAGCTGAGCCATAGCGCTTCGCCGAGCCACATCGCGGCGAGAAAAGGCAGCACGTCGCGCAAGCCGTTGGTGAGCACGCGCGCGACGAGCGCCGCGATACTCGGACCGGGAGAGCCCGCCGCGACGATCAGCGCGAGCGCAAAGACGAGAAGACCTGAAAGTGCCATTGAGCGACTCCTGACATGCGTGCTGTCGTGCTGGGCATTATATCGGCGTGACGGGTGGGTTGTTTCGCGAGGGTCGGTGATGTCAATATGTCCGCTCGTACGCAACCGTTCACTGCAACCGCCGTATGCAACCCCATAGCCCGATGCAAGCGCCCGCTGTCCATTACAGGCCCGCCGTGCCCGACGACGTCGCGTCGATTCTCTTCGTCGAATCCGAGGCCGCGCAGCGTTTCGTGAACGTCGGCCTGACGGGCATCGCGGCTGCGCGGCCGATGGATGCGCCGTTCGTGCTGAAAAAGGTGCGTGCCGCCGAGGTGATCGTCGCGGAATGCGGCGGCGCGTGTGTCGGCTTCGTGATGTTCGCGATGCTGCGCACGCGCATTTACGTCGAAGCGCTCGACGTGCTGCCCGAGCATGCGGGGCGGCGCATCGGCGCGGCCCTGCTCGATCACGTCGATGCGCGCGCACGCGAGCGGGGCGCGACGCAAGTTGTACTGTCGACGTTTCGCGATGTGCCCTGGAATGCGCCGTACTATGGGCGGCTCGGTTTCAGCGTACTCGAGGACCACGAACTCGATGTGGCGTTGAAGCGTATCCGCGCGCTGCGGATTGCGCGCGGCGTCGATGAAACGAAGCGCGTGTTCATGCGTCGCGCTGTGAAGGCTGTCGACTGATGCACGATATAAAAAAACAAACGCGGCCGGAACAGTTCCGGCCGCGTCGTCGTGCTACCCGCTATTGCGCTTGCGCGTGCAACTGAAGCATCAGTTCACCGCTTCCAGCGCCGGATAGTCGGTGTAGCCCGTTTCGCCTTCCGCATAGAAGGTCGCGGGGACCGGCTCGTTGAGCGGCGCATCCAGTTCGAAGCGGCGCACGAGATCGGGATTCGCGATGTACAGCTTGCCCCACGCGACGGCATCTGCGTCTCCTGCGTCCAGCAGCTTTTGCGCGCTGTCCTTCGTGAAGCTTTCGTTCGCGATATAGACGCCGCCGAATGCCTTCTTCAGTTGCGGGCCGAGTCGATCGTCGCCGACCGCTTCACGCGCGGCGATGAACGCGATCTTGCGCTTGCCGAGTTCGCGCGCGACATAGCCGAACGTCGCGGCCGGGTCGGAGTCGCCCATCGTGTGCGCGTCGCCGCGCGGCGCGAGGTGCACGCCGACGCGACCCGCGCCCCATACGTCGATACACGCGTCCGTCACTTCGAGCAGCAGGCGCGCGCGGTTTTCGACCGGGCCGCCGTAGGCGTCGGTGCGCTTGTTGGTGCTGTCCTGCAGGAACTGGTCGAGCAGATAGCCGTTCGCGCCGTGTACTTCGACGCCGTCGAAGCCCGCTTTCTTCGCGTTCTCCGCGCCCTTGCGATAGGCGGCGACGATGCCCGGAATCTCCGAGATGTCGAGCGCACGCGGCGTCACGAAAGGACGCTGCGGACGCACGAGGCTCACGTGTCCTTGCGGTGCAATCGCGCTCGGCGCGACGGGGAGTTCACCGTCGAGGAAGATCGGGTCCGACACGCGGCCCACGTGCCACAGTTGCAGGAAGATCTTGCCTCCCGCCTGGTGGACGGCGTCCGTCACGAGCTTCCAGCCTTCCACCTGTTCGTCCGACCAGATGCCGGGCGTGTCCGCGTAACCGAGACCTTGCGGCGTCACGGACGTTGCCTCGGAGAGGATCAGCCCGGCGCTCGCGCGCTCGGCATAGTACCTTGCCATCAGCGCATTCGGCACGCGTACCTTGCCGGCGCGCTGGCGCGTGAGCGGCGCCATCACGATGCGGTTTTTCAGTGTCAGGTCGCCAATCTGGAGCGGGTCGAAAAGAGTCGGCATAACGTCCAATCCTTGCGGGCATAGAGCCCGTGTGTATGTATCGAAACTGCATTCGGGGAAAAAGCGCGGATGCGTGCGAAGACGCATCTGCGCCCGTCAGAGATCTGTGTTCATGTGCGCGAGAAATGCCGCGATGACGGCTTCGTTGCGCTTGAAGAAAACCCATTGGCCCACGCGTTTCGACGTTATGAGCCCGGCGCGCTGCAACGCGGCGAGATGCGCCGATGTGGTCGACTGCGACAAGGCGCAGCACGCGTCGAACTGGCCTGCGCAAACGCCGTGTTCATACGAGAGCTCCTGATCCGGAAAGTACTTCTCCGGTTCGCGCAGCTTCGCAAGAATCGCGCGGCGCGCCGGGTTCGCCAGCGCCTTGTGGATCGCGTCGATGTCGATAGTCTTCGGGTTAGGCTTCGTGCTCATGAAACAGATGACAAACAAGACGACAAACGGCGAGCAGACTCTTTAGCCGGGAAGTCGGCATCTGCATCGCTATGGACCGAATCTTATATCGTGTTTTTGCGATATGCGGGCAAGGCCCTAGGCTCAATGGGGGTGATAGGTCTCGACGTACAAAAAGGTCCGCACTTTTCAGTGCGGCGCAAAAACACACAAAAAGGTCCGCATTTTTCATTTCGAATCATGAAAATAGCCATAAATCATTGTTTCAATGTGGACATTTTTGCGACTCGATTGCTGTGCCGCGGGCTCGGATCGGGCCCCGAAAAGATTGACTTCCACGGGGTAGATAGTATGGACTCCAAAGGTAAAGGAGTACGCCCGCCGCTCGTCGCAAGAATTATTAAACAATAATTTTGAAGTCCTTATTACTTAGTCAAGAAATGCACGCGTGTTACCTACTCACGGATTGATGACAATGGATGTTGAGCTTTAGATTGCATAGTCAAGTTATGCAGCAAGACCCTGCTGTTGAAAAACGAAAGGTTATCTTAATGGCTTGCTTTGCAAACACAATTTCCAGGAAACTTCGAGGTCTTTGTGGAGATGACGGCACCAGGCGCGGTTCGATAGCACCGCATGGTGCAGCTGTTCTGTTGGCTATGGCTGGGACATCAGGCCGTTCGATGAGGGCGTGGCATGGGTCGTCGTTAGTTACGGCGCGGGAGGCGGGACCAGTCAACGAAGTTTTGAAGTGGGTCTGCAGGTGATCGGACATCGCTCCCGCCGGCGGGCCATCGCTCCATACGTTCGCACCTGAGCGACCATCGTCACCGGCGCATGGTCCAAACCGGCGGTCAGCCAACATCATCAAGATCGCCGGGTCGAATGGCTTGCTGATCAGATGGCAGGCCTGCGGGCCCACTGTGAATCACATCGAATCCGCAAGCCTGAAAGTATCGGGCGCCGTGCCGGTCCATTTCTGCCGAAAACCAGGGCGGGCTGACCAATGCGAGCTTTGTTGCATTGAGGACTTCCAGGGCGGCGACCGCGGCCGCACTGGAAATAACGATTGGAATGCCCGTGTGCGGGTCTCGAGACGCTTTTTCAGCATCGCGTCATCGGCGCGGCCGCGAACGTAGCTACTACTAGTGAACGCGTAGACGATCGCATCGAGAGGCGCTGAGGCGAGCAGCTCAGCCGCATCATCGATAAGCGGCGGCTCGGCGAAGGCACGTACAGGATCGTCGGCAATTGTCGTGTCCCATCACGCCGCCAGGCTTATAGACTTGCAAGGGAACCCGCGCGGCGTGAAAATCTTTGCCACAGCCGCAACGTGATGTCCGAAGCGGACTCATCGGAGGTTGTTCGCATCAGGACATGACGTCGGCTGCATTCAAAACGTTTGAGCTTCCTTTTAGTATCCGTTGCGAACTCTCCACTGTCATTCATATCCCAGGGCGGCACGAGAGGGCATTGGGCCCCTCTGCGTTAACCCCAGCCTTCAGTGTCAACCGTATTTGCCGACATAGCCGGATGCAGCCATATGCAATACGCCTGGTTGCACGGGCGGCGGCATGACACATCACAAACCAACGATGCGTGAATGAGGTATGACATGAGCTGGTTTTACGGACTTACTGTGGCGAAGCGCCTCACCATTCTCATTGTGAGCGCGGCGGTTGGTCTTGCGTTTATCACGGCGGTGGCGTTTTACGAAATAAGGCAGGTCTACGACTCTGCGACCTATGCAAGCGTGAATACCGTTCCCAGCCTGGTGGTGCTCGACGAAGCGCAGACGAGCTTTGATACCATGCGCGTACTGGTTTATCAGCAGTTGTTGACCGCAGGCGATACTGAGAAAAAGCAGATCGAGCAAAAGATTGGCGCACAGCATGAGCGGATCATCGATGCGTTGAAACGCTACGAACCCCTGACGTCGGACGAAAAGGACCGGTCAATGCTGTCGGCAGATCGGGAACTGCTAACGAGTTTTGAATCGCTGCGTGACAGCGTGCTTGCCCTGTCACGAACGAATACGTCGGCTGCATTCAGCCAGGCACAGACACAGCTGTTCCCGACTGCGGAAAAGCTCAATGCCGCGATCGTCGCGCACCGCGCCTATAACGTTCAGCTCGGGCAGCAGGGCAGCGATATCGCGGCACAAATCGTCAACCACGTCCTCCTGACGATTCTGGTTGCAGCCGGTTTGACGCTAGCGATCGTGGCTGCTCTCGGCACACTGATTGTGCGCCATCTGCTGCGTGAACTGGGTGGAGAGCCAGCGTACGCGGTCGCAGTTGCGAAGCGGATCGCTGCAGGTGATCTTGCCACCGCCGTGCGGATCCGGGCTGGCGACGAATCGAGCCTGCTTGCCGCCATCAGCGCGATGCGCGATAACCTCGCCCAGATCGTCGGGCGCGTGCGCAACGGCACTCAGGCAATCGCCAGCGCGTCGCGCGAGATAGCAGCGGGCAATCTCGACCTCTCCGCTCGCACCGAGGAACAGGCGGCTTCGCTTCAGCAGACTGCCGCATCAATGGAGGAGTTGACCACGACTGTGCGGAACAACTCGGACAACGCGACGCACGCCAATCGCCTGGCCTCATCCGCTTCCGACGTCGCAGCGAAGGGTGGTGATGTCATGTCGCAGGTGATCGGCACGATGCATGAGATCAGCGCATCGTCGAGCAAGGTTGTCGAGATTATCGGGGTTATTGAGGGGATTGCGTTTCAAACCAACATTCTCGCGCTGAATGCAGCGGTCGAAGCGGCGAGAGCAGGAGATCAGGGGCGTGGATTTGCCGTGGTCGCATCCGAGGTTCGCAGTCTTGCACAGCGCAGCGCTTCAGCCGCGAAAGACATCAAGGTGCTGATAATGAACTCGGTCGCACGTGTGGAGTCGGGCAGTCAGCAAGTCGAGATCGCTGGCACCACGATCGGCGAAGTTGTTACGAATGTCCGGCAGGTGGCAGGGATGATTGCCGAGATCGCCGCGGCTGGTCTGGAACAGGGAACGGGGATCGAACAGGTGAACCAGGCAGTGGGACAAATGGATCAGGTCACACAGCAGAATGCTTCGCTTGTCGAAGAGGCGGCCGCCGCAGCGGAAAGCCTGCGGCATCAGTCACAGGAACTCGAAAATCTGGTGAGTGTATTCAAAATAGCGTCCGCGTTCTGACGCCTTTGTTTTTCGACAATATCGTGGAACAAGACCACCGGGTGATCAAGCGACGTACCTGATCCATGTTGGGAGTCAAGGTTTTTCGTTGTGCCCGCATCTTGTTGAGCGGCGTTGAACTCATGCATACGACCGCCAAAGGGCAGATGAAAAACGCAAGCGAGTGCGCCTGAAAAGTGAGGCGCAGCAGGGAAGATTCACCGATTCGGTGGCGAAACGCTAACAATGTCTGGCTCGTGTCCGTAGATCACAGGCATCTGTCCACAGAGCGCGATTTCGATTATGCAATCCGGGCTTACTGAGCGGCCCTTCCATAGTATCTAGTGTGAAAGGTCGACGTAGAGCCTGTGCATGACGGGTGTCGCACGACTGCGGTGGAAGCGTATATACGCTAGATGGAATCGAAGCTAAGGCCGGTCTAAAGTGATTCGCATCGTCGGATGCAAGTTGTCAATTCGTTCAGCGCAGCCGACAGATCGCGTCGGCCTTATGGAAAGGTTCGCATAACGCCGATGACTTGCCGTACCGGACACCCAGTTGAACGGCCGTTGCACGCCCCGACACACAGCCCGATGACGCATCGACGTGAGCGTGATCGCCATGATAACGCGCGCTTATCGCGGCAAGCGCCGGAGGGGCACCGCGAGCGCGGGAGGGCAGGTCATAGCTGCCGGCTTTTCGGCCTTTGCCGACATTCGGGTGTCGCGTCAGTCCGGCTGATATCAGGAGCTGTGCCGACATTCGCACCTGCGGTGGCGGCGAACGTCAGCTGTCGCTGCGAGCGAACCCACACTCTCGAGCCGTTGCCACGTCCGCTCATGGACGCTACTGTCCACTTCCCAAGCGAGAGCCGTCGCTCTTCGCAGACCTTGCCTTGCGCTTGCGGGGGCGCTCGCTGGCCTCCGCAAGCGCCTGGCGGACCACGGCCTGCGCGGCCCAGCCACTGGCGGCCAGCGCCTCGTCGATGCTTGCACCGACGACATCGCGCAGCGACAGCATGGCCTCCGTTCCCATCAGCATGGCCAACGCATGGGCGAGCCGTCGACGCGCAGCCGGTGTCAACTCGTTCTTCAATGCCTCCACGATCGGATCGACATACTGCATGCGCCGCGCAGGCCGCGGCGGTCGCGATTCCGGCGGGTTGTCCAGCCACGCCGACATGAACGAACGCTCCACCGCGTGCAGGCCCACCTCATCGTCGAGCAACAGCTTGTTCATGGTGCGCGCCGCGCGGGTAGCCACCTCTGCCGGATCGTCGTGTCCGGGACGGCAGAAGCTTTCAAGCGGCGGCACCGCGCGCTCGAACATCGCGTCGCTGATCAGGTCCTCGACCGAGGAGTAATAGCGATAAGCCGTGGCGCGGGACACCATCGCGCGCTCCGCCACCTCGGGGAAGCTGGGCCTGCGGCCACCTTCGCAGAGCGCGAGCGCCGCATCGATGAGCGCGCGCCGCGTGCGGCGGCGTTGATTGGTGCGGCCTTCGCCGGCCGACGCGGGGCACGCGTTCCGGCTTGACGTATTGGTTTTCATCGTCTATTAATGAGACTGCTGTCTCAACAAAAGATACCGTCTCAGTATACGTCATTGTCGCACGATAGAGGAGCATCATGGAGCCGATCCAGAAGGAGCAGTTCGATCGCATGATCGATCGTCATTTCCGCTTCGAGGCGGAAGACGACGTCGAGGGCGTGCTGAGCACGATGGTCCCGGATGTCGAGCATGACGTGGTGGGCTCGCCCACCGGCCCGCTGCACGGCAGGCAGCAAGCGCGCGCCTTTTACGACGCGCTGTTCGCGGATCTTTCCGGCGAGAAGGTGACCTCGCTGCGCCGCTATTACGGGCCGGACTTCGTCGTCGACGAGAGCCTGTGGGAGGGCACCGCGCCGGGCACGCCCTTCGGAATTTCGGGCGGTGGGCGGCGCCTGAGCTTTCGCCTGCTGCACGTGTTCGACATGGCGCCCGACGGCCTGATCCGGCGCGAGAACGTGTGGATCGATCTCGCTTCGATCATGCAGCAATTGGGCGCCGTCCCGGCCGCTTCGTGACGGCCGCTGATCATCGGGGAGCAATGCCATGACCGACAATGCTCGCAGCCGCGCCTGGCTCCGCGTGGCCGTCGTTTATTTTGCCGCCGCGGTGGCGCTGGGCATCGTGATGGGCGCGTCTGGCGACCACACGCTCACCGCTGTGCATGCGCACCTCAACCTCCTCGGCTGGGTCTCGATGGTGCTGTTCGCGCTGATCGGCATGGTCCATCCGGCCATCGCTGAGGGCCGGGTGGCGACCGCACAGTTCTGGCTGCACAACATCGGCGTGCCCGTGATGCTGGGCGCGCTGGCGCTGCGGCTCAAGGGCTACACGGCGGCCGAGCCGGTGATCGGCCTCGCGTCCGTTGTCGTCGGCATCAGCGTGGTGCTGTTCGCCTGGCTGGTGTTCACGCGCATCGGCGCACGGCCGGCCACCGGTGGAGGAAGGGACGCACGAATTCGACTGCCTGTTTCGTGAGCGTGGTGAGCGGCCCAATCGCCCGGCACCGTGGGCGCTGCCCGAAGCGAGCCGGAACGCGGAAACAGCGTCGGCAGGTCGCGACGACGCCCATCGACTTGACCCTGCGCGGCAGACATCTCGTCGCGTATCCAGCGGATAGATAGATCAGCATCACGTTCGTACGCGGGATAGCGCGTCGGATATCCCACCGGAACCACGGCACCGGAGCAAGCTGGATGCACACTTTGCCGACATCATGAACTGCCGGTAATGAGTCGAAGCGGACGTCAATCGCTTGCGACCAAAGGTCGCTCCTGGCCGGGGTTACGCGTCCATCTACGTCGCCGGAAATTTGTCGTTGAGACTCGAACGTCAGCTCTGTGGAAGGTTCACGGAACTGGTGCTTTCGGCCACAAACTGCCGGTCACATGCGCCGCCGGCAGGCCGCTCAGGCGTCGGCTCTGCTTCGCAACCGGCCATCTGATTGTCACAAGGCGAGCGCTCGGTCATCGGCCAGAAAGGACATCAATCTGAGCGCCCAACGACGCCCAGCTCCACCGAGCGGGAGCGACTCCTCTGTTAATCCCTGTCAGCTTGCCGGATTGCGTGCCATGACGATCCACGCCGCGCCGTCGATCATCACCGACCGCTCGCCGGGGAGGCCCGCGAAGGCGGCGCGAACCGCGGCCGACGCGCGGGCGCGGATGTCGTCGGGCTGATCAGCGAGCGCGCGCGACAGTGGGCCGACCTCGAGCGTCATTTTCACCGCGTCGTCGATCGCAGCGTCCCGCGTCCCGCCCTCGCCGAACGGTACGGAAGCATCGAAGGGCGCGATAGCGATATCGGCGAAGCCGGCTGCGGTCAGGATGCGCGACACCCGCCCCCGGTCGCCGAACGAAAATGGGCCGGGCGCTTCGGGATCGGGCGGCGCGCTCGGCGGGAGGATGCCCTTGATCGCGCCCATCGGCAGGCGCACCCAATCGTTCTCGGCCGCGCCGCGCCAGCAGACGAAAGCGACCCGCCCGCCTGGCCGCAGCGCGCGTCGCATATGGGCGAACGCCGCTGTCGGATCGTCGAAGAACATCACGCCGAAACGCGAGAACAGGATGTCGAACGCGCCCTCGGGCAGCTCGGCGCTGCTGGCGTCGGCCACCTGGTAAAGGACCTGCGTATCCTGTGGCGCAAGCGCGCGCGCTCGGCCGATCAGCGGTGCGGATATGTCCACGCCCAGCACTTGCCCTCGCGCGCCGACGCGGGCGGCCAGAGCCAGACTCGACGCGCCCGCGCCGCAGCCGACGTCCAGCACGCGCTCGCCCGCCGCGGGCGCAACGGCTTCGATCGCGGCCTCACCGAAGACCGCCACCATGGCGTCGAGCCGGGCCTGGTTGGCGACCCAGCGCTCCCCGCTTTGACCATTCCAGTCGGCAACCTGATAGGCATTTTGCTCTGCCATGTCATCTCCTTGTTCCGATTCGCTCTTAACTAAGCTGTCCGATGCCAAAGCGCGCATCGCAGTCAGAGCCCCCGCTTGTTCGAGGAACGCCTCACGCCAGCGCTCCAGGAGTTAAGCGTCCACTATTCTTTTCAACGTGGCCCTTTGCATTGATCGCGGCGTCAGACGATTTGAAAAGGCTGCAATCTTGTTCGACAGCCCCGCGACCACCATAGCCTTTCCTTGCAACAACGCCCGAATACCGCTCGCGGCGACTGGACGAGGCTTCATCGTGAGGAGGCGCAGCATGGCCGAGGTGGTTGCGCCGGCTGCCTCATCGAAGCCCGTCGCGGTGTGCCCCGGGCAGAGACTGGTAACAACCACACCATGCGGGCGGAGTTCGTCGTGCAGGGCCTCGCCAAGGGCGAGTACATATGACTTGGTCGCCGCATAGGCAGCGTAGCTGGGAATGGCCTGGAAGGCCACGAGGCTAGCGACGAGAAGCATATGTCCAGATCGCCGCTTGGCCATATCGCGGCCGAAGAGATAGGTCAGCTCTGTGAGCGTCGTGATGTTGAGCTGGATCATGTTCGCGGTGCGCTCGATCGGCGTTTCGAATAAGTCGCCGTGCAGGCCGTATCCGGCGTTGTTCAACAAGATGTCGACGGTCACCGACCTCGCGTCGAGACTGCATTTCAAGCGGCTGGCCGCGCCCGGCGAGGCAAGATCGATCGGCTCGACCAGTACATCCACCCCGTATTTGCGGCGTAGATCGGAGGCAAGCTTTTCCATCGACTCCTGCCGTCGGGCCGCCAATACGAGATTGACTTTGTGCGCAGCCAGTAGATCTGCGAATTCAAGGCCGAGGCCACTCGATGCCCCGGTGATCAGAGCCCATTTTCCGGCGAAGCTGTTCATTGGTTGTTTCGACATCGTTCTCTTCCTCAACTCTTTGATCAGCGAATGGGGCTCAGCCACATTCTCAATCGGAACACCCGCCTATCCTTTGGGGAGTCTGTGCTCTCAAACCAGCATCGACTGCTGGGCGAAGATACCCGCCATCGCGCCCTGCGATGATGCCTGGGTGACCGAGGGCAAGAAGGCCGTGGCGAGGTCGCCGGCGGCGTAAATGCCAGGCATGCTGGTTTGGCGGCGCTCGTCGACCTTGAGGGCGATGCCGACAGGCGTATCGACCGTGGCAAGGCCCAGCGATTCATGCAGGCTCGCGGACGGCTTGTTGCGCGGATGGGCGAACAGAACGTCAACCGCGACATTGCGGCGGGTATCGAGATTGACGGTAGTGATATGGCCTTTGTGATGGGCGATCTCGACGATCCGGCCATCGACCACAGGTATGTTGCGGCGCGCCAGATCGGCCTGGATATCGGGCGCAATGTCATGACCATCGGCAAAAACAGTCAACTTGTCAGTCCAATCGCGGAACAGCCTGACAGACTGGTAGGACTGCGGGCCGGACCAGACGAGGCCCCAATGCTGGCCGGCGACTTCAAAGCCGTCGCAATAGGGGCAGGGCACGATGGACGTGCCCCAGCTTTCGGCAAAGCCCGGAACATCAGGCATCTGGTCGGCGACGCCATAGCTCAGGATCAGGCGGCGCGCCCTTAGGCTTTCGTTATCGTCAGTGACGACGCAGAAATTGTCGATGGCGCCAGACACGCTCTCCGCCCGCGCATTGACCAGCCTGATCGTTGGATAGCGCGCCAGCTGCTGCCGCGCCTCGACCAGGATGTCCACCGGCGGCTTGTGATCGTGGCCGAGCAGGCCATGCGAGTGGCCGGCGAAGCGATTGCGCGGCAGGCCGGTATCGAGAACGGTGACCTTGCGGCGGGCACGGCCGAGCTGCAGGGCGGCGGCGAGGCCGGCAAAGCTGCCGCCGATGATGATGACGTCATTCATGGCGATGGGCTCCGTGTTGTGGATGGAGGGGGTGGGCTGGGCCTGGCGCGCAATATCGTCCAGCGAAACGCGCTCAAGACGGCCAGCGGGCAGGGTTTCGGCATCGGCGAGAAAGTCGCCCGTCACTGTGTTGACCGGCCGACAATGCCGCATTCGATATCGCCGGGCGGCCCAGGGAAATTTGAATCTGGACAACAGGTTGAAACCTGGCCATTGGCTTGCAGATTTCAGATACTTCGTGGTATCGTAATTCGAGAATTTGAATACTGTCAAGTACTGGAATTGTCGTGACCGAAAACAGCCAGGGCCGGCGCGGCCGGCCCGCCAACGAGGCGCTTGCCCAAACGATCGTCGACGCCGCGGGCGAGCTCTTTGTGGAATTGGGTTTTCAAGCGACGACGTTGGACAAGGTCGCCCAGCGGGCGAAGATATCCAAGCTCAGCATCTATCGGCACTTCGAGAACAAGGAGGCGCTATTCAGCGCGGCCATCGCGGCCGGCTGCCATCAGTTGTTTGCACCACAGGCCCTTCTTGAAGGCGTCGACGGTTCGGTCGACGATCAGCTCATGGCGGTGGGATCATCACTGCTTCGCACGCTGTTGAGATCAGACGTCCGCAGTGTCGAAGCCATGGTCATGGCCGAGAAGACGAATCAGAAGTCGTTAAGCAAGCTCCATTACGAAGCTGGCCCCGCCCATGTCATCGATCAAATCGAGGCCCTGTTGCGTCAGTTGCACGCGAAGGCGCTTCTGAACGTGCCCGATCCTCTATGGTCCGCCCGCTTGTTTGCCGCGCTTTTCAAAGGATCCGATCTCCTGATGATCGCACGCTTCGATCAGGCGAGAGCGGCGGACGACAACGAAATCGAATCCTATTGCCGGTCGGCCGTCGCCATGTTCATCGCCGCGCACGGTGGCATCTAAAGGTGCGCTATCGTGGCCGATGAAGAACACGCAGCAATTGCATACGCTGTTCGCCCTGAGCAACCTATGGATGATGCGTGGACGACTGATGGGCGAGGCCATTGCATGAGCACAAAAGCCGCCCGTGCGGGCAGGCAATCGGCGCCTTCTTTATGCCGAACGTCGCGCTGCATTCGAGCCAGGTGCCGCACCGCTTGCACCGCATCGGCCCTATGTTGATGGCTCAGTGCGGCAAAACGAGTTCTGAACACCATCCCTAACCTTGCGGGTGCTTTCTTTCGATCTCGTGAACGACAAGCTGACTGGATACAGAGAAATCAAACTTACGCTCGGGAGCAATTCGTGGGTGGAGCAAGACGTCATCCTTGCACGGCGTAAGCCGCCTCACCAACTCACGGGTCTGAGCGTCCGCAGAGGCCGATGACTTGCCGTCGCCTGGTGGACAAGGGAATGACCGTTCCACTCCGATACCCAGATTACCTGCCGACGAAGCACGCCAGTGCGCATCGAGCACTTGACGCATTTGTCTGTCGTACACGAATCGCCTCACGCGGTTGACGGTGGAATGAAACCCGGACTGCCCGTCTTCACGACTTCGTTGAACCGCTGTCGCGTCTCTATTGCGTTGATCTCATCGAAGGCATCGGAAGGAAGCGCGGAAATGTCGAAATTCTCCCGTGCTCGCGCCGCCGTTTTTGGCGTCGTGAGAACCGCCGTGCCGCGCTGCACGGCCCACGCGAGCAGCACTTGCGCCGGCGTTCTTTCCAGACGGGCGGCAATACGCGCAATGACGGGATCTTCGAGCGGCCCCGGTCTGATTCCATGCCCGAGCGGCGCGAACGCAGTGAAGACGATGCCCCGCTGGTTGCAGTATGCCAGCAACTCCGTTTCAGGCAGATACGGATGCGATTCGACCTGAATCGCCGCAGGCTTGTTTTTCGCGGAGTCATACAGCGGCTGAAGCTCGCTCAGCGTGATGTCGGAGAATCCGATCGCGCGGCATCGTCCTCGGTCGACGAGTTCTTCCATCGCGTGCCACGTGTCGAGCAATGTCACGCTTACGTCGTAAAGCACATTTCCGTTTGCGTCACGCGGGTCCTGTTCGTCGCCCGCCTGAAACGCGAAGGGCGTGTGGACCAGATAAAGGTCCAGATAGTCGAGTCCCAGCCTTTCAAGACTCCCGTCGAGAGCGCGGCCGACGCGCTCGGGCCGGTGGTTTGAATTCCACAGTTTAGTCGTCGCGAAGATCGCATCCCGCGCGATCCCACGCGCCGATAGTCCCGACTCCAGCGCAGCGCCTACCTCTCGCTCGTTGCGATAGCGCTCGGCGCAATCGAAGTGCCGGTAGCCCGCTTCGATCGCGTCGCGCGTGGCACTGACCGTCGTCGCCGGATCGGCGATCAGCGTACCAAAACCGATGACGGGCATGTGTCCGCCGTCACGCAGCGCCACCGTCCCGCTGCGGAAATCATTCGACCCGATCATCGCGAACCCTCCACGCGCACTGCGCCCTCACATGCTAGGACGGTTTGCTCGCGGCGTCATGGCAAGTGCCCGCCCTTGCAGTGTTCGTCAAATTGAAAACGCAGCAAAACGATAAAACTGTCACATGTCCAGCTACACGGGGGCTTGCGAGCTGCCCCCAAATAAATGTCGACCAGGAGCCAAGCGAGGCTGCCTGGGCGACGCGATTAGACTCTGTCCGGGAACGCGGGTGCGGATCAGCGTTGCGCCGTCGACTGTGTACTTTCGTTGTCTTGAGGCGTTGCTGGCTTACCATACGTCGATTCCCAGCCGCCCCCGAGCACCTTGCACAGTGTGACGAGGTTCGCATCAGCATCGGCGCCGCTCTGTTCGAGGTTGCTCTGTGCATCGAGCAGCTGCTTCTGGACATTCAACACGTCCAGATAATCGAGCGCACCAGCTTTATACCGCTGCTGTGCAACCGAAAGCGCACGCAGATTCAGGTTCACGACCTCCTGAAGCTTGTTGTGCCGCTGCTGTTCCGCGTCGTAGGTAATGAGGGCATCGTCCACTTCGCGCCATGCATCGAGAACCGTCTTCTTGTAGACGATGGCGGCCTCCTGCTGTTGTGCCTCGCGCAATTGAAGCGTGCCTTTCAGGCGTCCGCCTTCGAAGATCGGCAGCGTGATCGATGGTCCCACGACGAACTGGCCGGATGCCCAATTGGCGAGACTCGAAAGCTGAAGGCTCTGGAATCCGGCACTGCCATTCAACGTGATGCGCGGATAAAAGTCGGCCTTGGCCATGCCGATGGCCGCCGTGGCCGCATGGAGCTGCGCCTCGGCCCGGCGGATATCGGGCCGGCGCTGTGCCAGCTCGGACGGGAACCCGATTGGCACCTGCGCAGGCAGAGCGGGGACATCCTGCGGCACGTCGAGCGTCTTGCTCAAGGCACCCGGTTCTTCGGCAAGCAACACCCCGATGGCGTTGATAGTCGTTTCCTTGCGCGATTCGAGCGTCGGAATGAGGCTTTCAATGGACGCGGCCTGTGCGGATGCATTCGCCACGTCGAGATCGGTTGTGACGCCTTCGCGCTTGCGCGTTTGTGTGAGTTTCGTCGTATTGTTTGCCAGTTCGAGATTCTGTCGCGCGATCTGCAACAAGGCTTGTGTATCGCGTAGCTGGATATAGTCGCGCGCAAGCTCGGCGCGCGCCGAGAGCAATACCGCATTGCGATCCTCATAAGAGGCATCGGTCAATGCCGAAGCCGCTTCGACACCGCGCCGCACACGGCCCCAGATGTCGATTTCCCATGAGGCGTCGAAACCGAACTGATAGAGGTTGTAGGCGGGCGAGCCTTTCGAGCCAGGCATCGCCGATACGCCCAGCGGCGCGCTGCCCGATGCAGATTGCGGATTCGAACTTGTCGGTGTCACGCCGAGCAACGAAAGAATGCCATTCTCGCTGCCGCGTTCGCGGTTATACGAGGCCGCGCCATCCAGCGTCGGATATCGCGCTGCACCGGCAACGCGCAGCCCGGCGCGGCTTTGCAGCAGGCGCGCAGAAGCCGCAGCGACATCGAGGTTGGCATCGGTCAACTGCTTTTCGAGCGCGTTCAACATCGGGTCGTTGAAAAGCGTCCACCAGTCCGGATTGAAACCGGATTCGACGGGTTTGCTCGGCGACAGCGCAGTCTGAGTGCGGTCGAATACATCCGGCGTTGCAGAGGTCGACGGTTCGAAATTCGGCCCGACCAGACAGCCGTTCAGCGCGAGCGAGAGCAATAACGTCAGCGCCAACGCCGGCGCACGGATAAAAAATTCACGCGTGTTCATTTTGCGTCCACTCCTGCTATCGCCATATCGGCGCGCTTGCCGATTGCCACCTCTGCTTCTACCGACAACCCCACGCTGAGCTCGGACGCGGCTCGCTGGTTCGGATCGATCCTGATCTTGACGGGCACCCGCTGGACGATCTTCGTGAAGTTGCCCGTTGCGTTGTCCGGCGCGATCGGCGCGAAGCTCACGCCGGTGGCGGGGGCCAGACTGTCGATATGGCCTTTGATGACGACGCCGGGAAAACTGTCGACTTTGATGCTCACGCTCTCGCCGGGCCGCAAGTGCGTGATCTGGTTCTCCTGGAAGTTCGCGACGACATAAGCATCCGCGAGCGGCACAATTGCGAGGAGTGGTGCGCCGGGTGTCACGAATGCGCCGACACGCACGGACCGCCGGCCGATCTTTCCGTCGACGGGCGCGTGAATCTCGGTGTATGAGAGATTGAGCTTTGCCTGTTCGAGCACGGCTTCGGCATGCGCCAGCGCGCCCGCCGCCTTGTCGCGCTGCGTGCGCAACACATCGTGGTTCTGTGCGGTTGCGGACAAGGCCGCCTGATCGTGCGCCCGCTGCGCAAGCTGCTCGGCGAGCGCGCTGGCAGCGTGCTGCTGTTCCTGCGTCGTGCCGGCACCCGACTCCGAGAGATTCTGATAACGCGCTGCGTTTTCGCGCGCAAAGGCGATCGACGCTTCATCGGAACGCAGCGTGGCACGTGCCTGGTCGACGAGCGACGGCTGTCGCGCGATCTCGGCATCGTAGTTCGCAACGGCGGCTTTCGCTGCCGTTACGTCGGCCTGCGCGCTGAGCAATGCGGCCTGATAGTCGCGATCGTCGATCCGCATCACCAGCTGTCCGGTTTTCACCTGCTGGTTGTCGTCGACGAAGACCTCCGTGACCTGCCCAGCAATGCGCGGCGCAACCAGCGTGAAATCGGCGGTGACGTAGGCGTCGTTCGTGGATTCGGTGCCGGGGCTGACGAAGAGCTTCGTGCTGCCCCATGCGGCGACGCCGAGCACGACGACAGCTGCGGCAATGCGAACCATTCTGGGCGAGGGACGGGTGACGGATAACATGGCGATCAACCATTAGCGAGGGGTGGGCGGCGTTGTGCTCCACGGCGGATAGATGCGTACCGGTAGCACAGGAATGAGAAGAAGCACGGCGATGGCGATGCAGGCCATCACGCGATAAAGGTCCGCAGAGGTGAGCACCACGGCCTGTTCGTGGATACGTTGCGCAAGCCCGCCATATCCGCGCGCCGCGTCGAAGCTCTGAGTGGTGATCAACGCGTTGTTGCCGAGATGATCGACCAGCATGCTCGAATGAAAATGTTCGCGCGCGGTGCCGAGACCCTCGATCAGCGCGGTTGCCATGACGCCCGCGAAGCCTCTGAGCGAGTTGAACATCGCGGAAGCGAAGGCGCCATCGGTGGGCGGCAAGCCGGTGGTCACACCCATCAGGATCGCGAGTATCACCATCGGTTGCGCGACGATCTGCAATGATTGCAACCAGTAGAAGTTGTCGCGGATCCACTCCGACGTCATGAAGCTGCCAAGGAAGCAGGTGATTCCGATCATCAGTAGTCCGAGCCCCATCACCCAGCGCGAATCCACACGGCGAAGATTCAGCAACGCAGCCGTCAGCGGCAGCGTGACGAGCAGCGGAAGGGCGACCAGCAGAGACAGAGGTGTCGTTTGAAGCGGCCGGTAATCGTGCACTCGCGCGAGAAATTGACCTGGAATCGCGGCCACACCAACGAGCAGCACAACGGCGCCGACAAGTGTCGAAAGACCGTGCGAAAAATTCCTGCGCGACAGCATCTGCAGCTTGAAAAACGGTACCGGGTGATACCACTCGTTGATCAGAAACAACGCGAACAACATGGCGCCGCCACCGAGCATCACGCAGATGAACGAGGAATTCAGCCAGTCGAGGCGATCACCTTGCAGCAGACCGGTTACCAGCATCGCGACGGCGGGGAAACCGGTCAACAGACCGAACCAGTCTAACGATCCGAATCGTTCGAGCTTGAGCGGGTCTTGTGGAAGGCCGAACTGGATTGCGATGCCGCTGATCACGCCAAGCGGCACAATCTGCCAGAAGGCCATTTTCCAACTCACGTACTCGGTCCACAGCGCGGCGAGCGGGGTTCCCACCGAAGGGCCGAAGGTCGCGGTGAGCGCATAGCCTGCGAGCCCATAGAGCTTGATCTTCGGTGGCAGATAACGCAGCGCCACGATGATCAGCATCGGAGGAATACATCCTCCGGCGATGCCCTGCAATACGCGCAGCAGATAGAACGCAGGCAGATCAGGCGACAGCGGACACAGAAAGCCGAACAGCATGGAGGCGATGAGCGCGCCGAGCGTGAAGCGCTTCAACGTGAATGTGATGCCGAACCACGGCGCGAAAACCATCGTTGCCACGTTGGTCGCTTCGAAAAGCGCGGTCAGCCAGCTGCCGTCGTCATGCGCGATCGATAGCGCGCCACGAATGTCGTTCATTGCTTGTGCAGTGACCTGCTCATTCAGTATCGCGAGTAGCGACGCGAGCAGCATCCCGATCAGACCGATGGCCAGGCGCAGCGAAAACGCTGGCTGCGCTTGCGCCTGTGGCGCTGGCGTTTGTGCAGCAGGCGCGGGCGCTAACGGCGCGGCCGGCTCAACCGTCGCGACCGCTTCAATCGTCAGGGAATCGACAGTCGTCTTCATAAAATCGCACCCGGCTAATAGTCCTCAACAATGCATTAAATCCGGGCAATGACGTATCTGCTTCACCTGGACTTTCGCGGTTTCTTTACAGCGTGATGATGTGATGGATTCTAGGAGCGACGTCGCATTTCTTGAAGTCGATGGACGAATCGTTTCAGGCCAATTCATTCAGGAATCTGGCCATTGCCGGAACTTTCATGGTTTTGATTGAGCGCATGGAAAAGGTCTTATTACACGGGGTAAATCGTCCAGATTTGAAAAAGATTGTTGCTCGGTACGCGTCGTCATTCGACAAGCTCGTAGATAGAATCACTCCCAGCGACGGCGCTTTTGGAGCGCCTGCCAGTCGAGTGAATTGAACTGTTATTGGATGGAGATGGCGATGAAATTCTCAGTGAGTGAAGCGATCGGTTCCGACGACATATCCAGAATCGAACGTGCGATGAAGAGTGTCGATGTCGATGCGAAGGTCGATATCGATATCGACGCGAATAGTGTTAGTGTCGATTCGTGGCTGATGCCGGAGGAGTTCTTCGTCGCGTTTCAGGACGAAGACTATAGCGTCAGGATTATCGAGGGATAGGTCGATGAATGCGACCGGTTTCTTGCCATAGCAGTTGAAACCGGCCGCAGCTTTACGCATTACGCCGTGCCGCGGCAAAGTGTTGCGGCGCTTCCCGGCGATCGTACATGCCGTACTCGCGGATCACACGAATATGCCGCAGACGTGCACCCTCGGGTACCGTCATGTTCTGCGCGAACGCCTGAGCGGCAGCGAGGTCGCGCCACGTAACTGCGGCGATCACATCGCCCGGCGCCAACAGCGCATCGAATACATCCCACGCGATCAGACCGGAAGCCGTCAGGTCAAGACTGAGCGACTTCGCGACGGCCTCCGCGCCCGATTGCTTCATCCAGTCCGCCGGGCGTTGAGCGTCGATCAACATGACCGCCTTGCCGGCGCCCGTTTCCGTTTCGTCGAGGCGTTGTTCAGTCAGCGTGTAGCCTGCGGGAACGTGGGTATCCGCAACCGTCTGGCCGATACGCAGCCGGTAGTCTGCAAACACGCGATCGCGGGCGGCCTGTTGAACCTTGAAGTGTTTCGATTCGATGCGCCAGCGAATCAGCGACTTTTCATCGCGCCAACTGGAAAGTGACAGGAGCCAGCCGTCGCGCGTGAGACTTGCGTAGCGACTGTTATCGATGAAGCCATCGATTTTCTCCAGTTCTGGACGCAGCATTTTCGCCATACCGAGATAAGCATCGAACTGTTCGGGAATCGGATTAACTTCAAGCATTGCGGAGAACATGGCAAATCCTTTCGACAGTTAGAGTGGGCACTGCCACCCGGTGGGAATTTTATTGTCGAAGATGCGGCCGATTTACTGAAGCATGTGGGAATAACGTCTTGGGCCATTCAGTATTCGATTTGAGCCACACCGCGAGCGGGTCGTATCGATTGAGTCAGTTTCAGGCCAGATGACATGTTTCATCGGTCAATCCAAAGAAGCCGGAACGCAGCGCGAGAAGGACTCGTAGAATCAGACCTCAGCAGAAGTCGCAAGTCAGGAATCGAGATGGACAAATATCGTGAGATGGAGGTGTTCGTCGCCATCGTTGATCGTGGCAGCTTAACGGCCGCGTCGGAGAGGCTCGGCATGTCGGCGCCTGCCGTTTCGCGTGCGCTGAACTCCCTGGAAGCGCGTGTCGGTGTGCAACTGATATCGCGCACGACACGCTCCATCCGTCCGACCGATGCGGGTATGATTTACATTGATGCCTGCCGCAACGCGCTGGGTACAATCGCCAACGCAGAGGCGAATATCTTTGCCGATCAAAGCAAGCCTGTCGGCACGTTGACGGTTTCTGCACCGGTTCTTTTTGGTCAGCGCTTTGTCGCGCCGCTGGTCAACGCCTATGCGAACTTATACCCGGACGTCAGCGTGAATGTCGTGTATGTCGACAGGCCGACGCGGCTAATCGACGAAGGTGTCGATATAGCGATACGTATTGGCCTGCTTGGCGATTCTTCGATCTTCGCTGTTCCGCTCGGCTTCGTGCGTCGTCGAACCTATGCGGCGCCGGGTTATCTCGACGCGTGGGGTGAGCCTCTGCATCCGAAAGATCTCGCCGGGCATCACTGCGTGTCCTACACGGGCGTGACTCATCCGCTGGAGTGGATGTATTGCGAAAACGGTTCGAGACTGGCTGTGCGGCTGCGCCCACGGATGATTGTCGATCTGGCGCCTGCTGCCGTGATGGCTGCTGTTGATCGCGTGGGCATCACGCAATTGCTTTCGTATCAGACGGCGCCTGAAGTGTTAAGCGGAAAACTTCAGCCTGTATTGACGCCCTTCGAGCCGCAATCGATTCCTGTCAATCTGCTGCACGTCGAGCGGCGCGGCAAGAGTATTAAGGTGCGTTCGTTCGTCGAGTTCGTCACGGAGACGTTGCGCAGGAACGCGCAGCTTCAGTTTCCCGAAACGCGGCAACATAAAGCTCCCGATAAGCGTCAACCAGTGCATCAAGGCTGAAGGTGCGATTCAATCCGCTGGGATTCGGTAACACCCAGACTAGCGCACCACCGAATGCTGCCGTTTGAAGTCCCCATTGAATATCACGCGATCTGCTCATTTGCGCTATTGCCAATTTGCCGAGGAACGCGACGTAGCGCGGCACATGGCGTTCGATCTTTGTCTCGAATCCTGCTGCCGCTTCTCTGATCTCCGATCGCGACAACTCATCGGCTCGCGCTGTTGGACGCGCGACCGCCGCCGTCAGACCGCAGCCGTATCGCAGCAGCATGCGGTCATTGTCGGGAGATAGGACTTCAGGTGTAAAGCCTGCCAGATAAAGCACGCGCCAGAACCGGTTGCCTCGGCCTGCGAAGTGATGGCCCGTCGCCGCCGCACGAAGACCTGGATTGATCCCGCAAAAGACCACCGATAAACCGGCTTCCAGAATGTCAGGAAGACCTCGATGCGATTCAGAGGAACTGATCGGCTTCATTCTGCCAACGCGTCGAGCGCCAGCTGGGTTTCGCCCGCATTGCCGCGAAACCGCAGACGATACTGTTTCGGTGTGACGTTAAGGCGTCGTGCGAATGTGGTCCGCATGTGCGTCGCGCTATGAAATCCGCAGTTGAATGCGACGGTCTTGAGCGGTGCATCCGATTCTTCGAGCAGTTTTCGTGCAGTATCCACTCGCACCTGTTCGACGAATGCCGACGGCGTTACCTTCGCATACTTCGCGAACAGCCGCGAGAAGGTACGCCGGCTGACCGACACTGCGCTGGCAAGTTGTTCGATCGAAAGAACGTCGGTGATGTGGTCGACCACGTAGCGATGTACCTTGCCGATGATCGGATCATCATCCTTGCGCACGCCGATATAGGGGCTGTACTGCGATTGGCCGCCTTCGCGCTGGATATAAACAACTAACCGCTTTGCTACGCGTACGGCGAGTTCGTGTCCCCAGTCTTCCGTAACGAGCGACAGGCACAGGTCAATACCTGCCGTCACGCCCGCCGACGTGAACAATCGGCCATCGCGAATGAAAATGCGGTCGGATTGCACGCAGACTTGCGGAAAGGCGTCGGCCAGGCGAGGGGCGTCTTCCCAGTGCGTGGTGACTTCTCTGTTATCGAGCAGCCCGGCATGCGCGAGCAAAAATGCACCGTTGCACACGGAGCCGAAGCGGGATGCCCCGTTTGCCTGACGTTTTAGCCAGGCGAGAAATTCGGCTGGCGGCTGAAAGTCGGGCAAGCGCGGACCACCCGCGATCAGCAACAGATCGTACTGGGTGTCGACGTCGTCATAGGCGAAAGGCACGGCGAGTTGCATTCCGTTCGAGCAGGTCACCGTACCCCGCTGAAATCCGACGAGGGATACCTCGTAGCACTGGTGCGCGGCGAGCGACGCATTGGCCTCGGCAAACACATCCAGCGGACCCGCGACATCCAGGGCTTGCACACCATCAAAGAGAACAATGGCGACTTTCATCTCATGACCTTGATCGATTGTAAGCAACAGCCCTCGTCAATCCCGAGCGCGTGCAGCCGATCAGCATAGCGCAAGTACAGTACTGCAACTGTGGCATGACGTGCAAATATTGGGCGCATTTGTGCCGGTATCGCGAGCCTCCGATATGCCACTGCGATGGCCCGAATCGCGCATCGTTTGGCCTATGAACGTGCTACGTCGTTGTTCCGGCTTTCTGGTCCGCTCAGTAGACTTTTGTCGTATGGACGCGCCTGGGATGAACCATGCGCCTCCGACCGAAAACGGAATCATCTTGACGAAGGCCGGCTATGGCACAAAACGCACCTGCTGCATCGACACCGCAGCTTGAACCTGAGAACAGCGACGAAACGATATCCGGCGCTGACATCATCCTTCGCGTACTAAGCGAGCAGGGCGTCGACACCATCTTCGGATATAGCGGCGGTGCAAACCTGCCGACCTACGATGCCGTGTTTCGTTTCAACGAAATGCACGAGGGAAACCCGGAACGCCAGATCAGGCTGGTCGTGCCAGCCAACGAGCAGGCGGCAGGATTCATGGCCGCAGGCTATGCGCGTGCCAGCGGAAAGGTTGGCGTGTTTACGGTGACGTCGGGACCGGGCGCGACCAATGCACTCACGCCAATTGCCGATTGCAATGGCGATTCGATTCCAGTCGTGCTGATATGCGGTCAGGTGCCGCGCGCGGCGATTGGCAGCGACGCGTTTCAGGAAGCGCCCGTCTTCAACATCATGTCGGCGTGTGCCAAGCAGGTGTTTTTGGTCACCGATCCGGATAAGCTCGAACAGACCTTACGCAGCGCGTTCGAGATCGCCCGCACGGGTCGTCCAGGTCCTGTGGTGGTCGATGTGCCAAAAGATATCCAGAACTGGAAAGGCACTTACAAAGGACAAGGCACGCTGAAGTTCCGCGGCTATTCCGACCGGCTTAGAATGGTCGCGAAGGGCGCAAGACTCGATGCGGAGAAGCGCAGCGCATTCTTCGCGCTTCTTGAACAGAGCCGGCGTCCGCTCCTGTATGTGGGCGGCGGTGTGATTGCGTCAGGTGCAGCAGCTGAACTGAGGCAGTTTTCCGAGCGCTACGGAATACCCATCGTCACGACACTGATGGGCCTCGGCGCGATACCCGCGACTCACGAGCTGCACCTCGGCATGCTTGGCATGCACGGCACCGCGTGTGCAAACTATGCCGTACAGGATTGCGACTTCCTGATCGCCGTTGGTGCGCGTTTCGATGATCGTGTCGCCGGCGGCCGTCCCGAGCAGTTTGCGCCGGGCGCGCGTTACGTCGCGCACATCGATATTGACGAAGCCGAGATCAGCAAAGTTAAACGGGCGCATTGGTCGCATGTGGGCGACGCGAAAAATGCGCTGCGGTCGCTCTTGGAATACGGACCCTGTGATCTGCCTCCTTCCGCCTGGAAGGCTCATGTTATGGAGCTGAAACAGACCCGTGGGATGAACTACGACAGGGCAAGCCCGAAGATCCAGCCGCAATTCGTGATCGAAAAGCTCAGCGAACTGACGGGTGGACGCGCGATCGTTTGCACAGGCGTCGGTCAGCATCAGATGTGGGCTGCGCAGTTTTTTGACTTCATCGAGCCTCGGAGCCTTCTCACGTCAGGCAGCATGGGGACAATGGGTTTTGGGTTGCCAGCAGCAATCGGCGCGCAACTGGCACGACCGGACGCGCTTGTGATCGATATCGACGGCGATGGCAGCATCCGCATGAACGTCGGCGAACTGGAGACAGCAACGACATATCGCGTCGCCGTCAAGGTGTTGTTGCTCAACAATCTCGGCGACGGGATGATCCGCCAATGGCAGCGCCTCTTCTACGAAGGGCGGCTGGTCGTCAGCGACAAGGCGCTGCATCGGAAGAACTTTGTCATGGCGGCAAAGGCGGACGGATTCGAATTTGCATGTCGCGTCGATGCGAAAGACGAACTCGCAGGGCAATTGGAGGCGTTTCTGGAATTCGACGGACCAGCGTTTCTCGAAGTGATGATCGACGAGAACGCCGACGTGTTTCCGATGGTGGGCCCGGGGCAGACCTACGCGGACATGATCACGGGACCGTTTATTCCTTCCCGTCCAGGCGGGAGCACGAAGCGGACTCAGGAAGCTGCGAATATGTTCTAGAGGATGATTCACGCGATGAACGATTTCGATGCGATGGTCCGCGCGCTGGCTCATCCGTTCCGGCGAAAGGTGCTGCAATGGCTGGCCGATCCTGCCAGCCACTTTCTGGACGCGGAGGACGCGCCATTGCGAGGCGTGTCGGCAGGAATGATTCGCTCGAAAAGCGGACTGTCACAGTCCACGGTATCGGTGCATCTGTCGCAGCTGGAACGAGCGCGCCTCGTCAACGCGAAACGCGTGGGGCAGTGGATTATTTTTTCGCGAAACGAAACCGCGATTCATGCGTTTGCCGGATGGCTGCACGGCGACATTGCCCGCTCAGCGAGCGAGAAAACATTGGCAGGTCGTGAAGCAGACTTGACTGCTCCTGGTGTTTGCTCGCCGGGTAAGACTCCCGCGAGCGCGTGAAGACGGGCGATAACCAGGCGTTACGGCGACTGCCACCGTTGGAACTACGACATGGCATGGTGACTTAGGCACGATCGGTAGCGGTGTCTACCAGAAGGCTCTCGAATCGCAGGGCCTGCACCAGATTGCCCCTGGCGCCGCATTGCAGGCGCGTGTGATGGACGCCATCTACGGAAAGAACGGCGTCAAGGCAGGTTTCACGACCGGTCAATGTCAGGAAGACATCATCGCGGCAGTCGAAGGACTGATTGCAGAGGGCGTTGAAGTGATCATCCTTGGATGCACAGAGCTCCCAATCCTCCTTCCCGCTGGCGAATTCGTCGACAGTAACGGCGGGCGCGTGCAACTGGTTGACCCGACTGAAGTCCTCGCGAGGCAATGCATTGCTTACGCGAAGGGCGGTGCCACCAACTGAGCTGACACCGGCTCGCCCCCAAAGCTTTCGTCGCCCGGTTCGAAAACGGACCGGGCGCGTCATCGGTTTGGCCTTTTCCTTTGGAGCATCAAATGTCAGTTTCGACTCATCGTATCGAGCACGATCTTCTTGGCGATCTGCCGGTTCCGCAAGAGGCGTATTACGGCGTCCATACGCTGCGCGCGCTCCAGAATTTCCCGATCACGGGCATTCCTATTTCGACATACCCGAATCTGGTCAACGCGCTCGCCAGCGTCAAGGAGGCAGCAGCACTCGCCAATCACGAGCTGGGCCTGCTGCCGGAGCACAAACTGACGGCCATCGTGCGGGCCTGCCAGGCGATTCGTCAGGGCGTGGCGCATGACCAGTTCGTGGTCGACGTCATTCAGGGCGGCGCTGGCACATCCACGAACACGAATGCAAACGAAGTAGTGGCCAATCTCGCGCTGGAGTACCTCGGTTGTCAACGCGGCGACTATGCAGCTTTGCACCCCAACGAGGACGTCAATCTGGGGCAAAGTACCAACGACGTTTATCCGACTGCGCTAAAAATCGCTGCTTATATGGGTATTGTTCAACTCGTCCATGCAATGGGTGTGCTGCGTGCCTCGTTCGAACGAAAGGCCGAGGAGTTCAAACTCGACCTCAAGATGGGGCGGACGCAGTTGCAGGATGCGGTGCCGATGACGCTGGGCCAGGAGTTCAGTACCTTTGCCGTGATGCTGGGCGAAGACGAAGACCGCCTGATGGAGGCATCAAAGCTGATCTGCGAAATCAACCTGGGGGCGACCGCGATCGGCACCGGTATCAACACGTCGCCTGAGTATGCGCCTCTTGTATGCCGTCACCTTGCTTCGGTCACAGGAATTCCCGTCACCACTTCGCCGAATCTCGTTGAGGCCACACAGGACGTCGGCTCGTTCGTGCAACTGTCGGGTGTGCTGAAACGCGTAGCCGTCAAGCTCTCGAAGGTCTGCAATGACCTCCGGTTGCTCTCCAGTGGTCCGCGGGCTGGCTTTGGGGAAATCAACCTCCCTCCCGTTCAGGCGGGGTCCAGCATCATGCCGGGCAAGGTGAACCCGGTTATCCCGGAAGTGATGAACCAGATTGCTTTCGAAGTGATCGGTAACGATGTCACGGTCAGTTTCGCGGCAGAAGCGGGTCAGTTGCAGTTGAACGCGTTCGAACCGGTTATTGCGCACAGTCTTTTCAAGAGCGTCGCGCATCTTCGGGCGGGATGTCTGACATTGGCATCAAAATGCGTGGACGGCATTACCGCGAACCGTGAGCGACTGCAGCTACTTGTCGAGAACTCAATCGGAATTGTGACTGCGCTGAACCCCTACATCGGATATGTGAATGCAACCCAGGTCGCGCAGCAGGCGCTCGTTTCCGGCCAGAGCGTCGCGGAGATCGTCATTGAGCGTGGCCTTCTCACGCGGGTACAACTGGATGAAATTCTTCAGCCAGCGATGCTGACCCAGCCCAGACAGTCCATCGTCTTGCGGTGATCAGTTGATGGGCGCGGGGGCCAGTCGCTGTCCGCCCCGGCCTTGAGCATGTTACGACCTCGCGTCCTCAACTGCCGACGACTTCAAGGGCTGCCGGTTTGCACCAGCTTTGGCTCCGCCATGCGCGTAACGACATGATGTCTCGCATCGTCCGTGACTGGTAAGGAGCATGATTTCAAGCCAGCGCAAATGTCTTCCGCAGGCTTGCATCGACTGGGCCAGCTGGCATGAAGCGGCGCAATTTTCTCAGAAGGGAGGCTTCGCCTTTGGGCGTGCGGCGCATTTTCCATTCACCCAGAGCAGCATCGACGATCGTAGTGGCGACACCATCCGGTGCCGGGGCCTCATTGACACTTTTCTGAATTGCACGGGACACGACCGCGCGGTCCTCGTTATAGGCCGCAATTTTTGAAGCCGCATGGGGCGCATTGAGATCCAGATGGGTCCGGGTATAGGACGGCTCGACCAGCACCACGCGGATTCCGAACTTGCGCACCTCGTGATCCAGGGTTTCGGACATTCCCTCAACAGCATGCTTGGAAGCCGAATAGAGCCCCATGTACGGAGCCGGAAGAAAGCCCAGCACGGAGCTGACGTTGACGATTCTTCCCGAACCCTGCGCGCGCATCTTCGGCAGCACCGCTTGTGTCGTGCGCAAGATTCCAAAAACGTTGGTATCGAACAGCGACTGCGCTTCGGCAAGCGACGTTTCTTCCGTCGCACCGAGCAGGGTCACCCCCGCACTATTGACTAGCACATCGATGCGCCTGGCCTGAGTGATGATGGTCTGGAATCCACGTTGAACGGAAACATCGTCACGGACATCCATCGGGATCAACTGAACACCGGGTATGGGGTGTGCATTGGCAGGGTTGCGTACGGTGCCGAATACCTTGCAGCCCCGTTTGGCAAATTTCTCTGCGGTAGCACGTCCGATCCCCGATGACACGCCGGTAACAACGACAACAATCGAATTCGACATAGGAGTTCCTTTGGAGGGTGGCGTTGTTTATCGCTGGTTGGCCGACGAGTCCTCAAACATCTGTTCCGCAGGTTGTGCCCGTTCATGCTTGCCTCCTTGCGGTTCAGCTGTACTGCCCGGCCTGATCCTGAACCAAATGGAATACATGGCAGGCAGGAACACCAGGGTCAGAATCGTCCCGGCAAACGTACCGCCAATCAGCGTGTAAGCAAGGGTTCCCCAGAACACCGAATGGGTCAGCGGGATGAAGGCCAGGATCGCCGCCAGCGCGGTCAGGATCACCGGTCGGGCCCGCTGCACGGTTGCCTCGACGACTGCCTTGAAGGGATCCAGCCCCGCCTGTTCGTTCTGGCGGATCTGCCCGATCAGAATCAGCGTGTTGCGCATCAGGATGCCCGACAGCGCAATCAGGCCGACCAGCGCATTGATGCCGAATGGCTGTCGGAACAGAATCAGGGTTGGCACGACGCCGATCAGCCCCAATGGACTGGTCAGGAACACCATGACCATCGCGGAGATCGAGCGCACCTGGAAGATGATGATCAGCAGGGTAATCGCCAGCATGATCGGGAAGAGCGGCAACATGGCTACCGTCGCCTTGTCTGACTCTTCGATGGAGCCGGCCTGCTCGATGCGGTAGCCGCCCGGCAGCCTGGCCATGATGGGTTGAAGCTGCCTGGTAATCGCCGTTGACACATCCGGCGGCTGCAGGTCATCGGCGATGTCGCCCCGCACGGTGATCGTCGGCATGCGGTCGCGCCGGCGCATGATCGGCTCCTCCATGCGCACGTCGACTTTGCCCACCTGTGACAGTGGGATGCGCTGCCCGTTGGCGCCCGCCAGCGTAAAGTCGCTGATCCTGGACGGATCGAGACGGACGTCGCCGGCCGAACGCGCCATGACCTGCACGGTGCGAATGTCCTCACGTACTGCGGTGACAGGAATACCGGTGAGCAGGAATTGCAACTGCTGCGCCACGGCGCTGGAACTCAGCCCCACCGCCTGCAATCGGTCCTGCTGCAAGGTGAAGTGCAGTGTAGGCGTGCGCGTACCCCAGTCGGTGTTGACCGTGCGCATCATCGGGCTCGCGTCCATCACGTGCTGGACTTCAGCCGCGATACCGCGTAGCTTGTCCGGGTCCGGACCCGTGACCCGGTAGGCGACCGGGAACGGCGAATACGGGCCGAATACGAGTTGTGTGACGCGTACGCGCGCCTCCGACGCGAGACCGTCGGCGATGGCTTGTCGCAGTCGCTGCTTCAACGCGTCGCGCTCATCCTGACTATCCGTACGGACCACGACCTTGGCAAACGACGGATCAGGCAGTTCGGGGCCCATTGCCAGATAGAACCGTGGGGCGCCCTGACCGATGTAGGCTGTGACGATCCTGGCTTCCTTCTGTCTGGCCAGCCAGGCTTCAACCTTCGCCGTGGCGGCGCTGGTCTGGGCGATCGACGTGCCATAGGGCATTTGCACCTCAACCAGCACTTCTGGACGATCGGAGATGGGGAAGAACTGTTTCTTGACCACCGACATACCGAGGATGGCCACGACAAAGAGCGCCACGACCGAACCGGCGACCAGCCATTTGCGCCCGATGACACGCGTAAGCAACTGGCGGAAGCGGTTGTAGCGCGGCGTGTCGTAGAGCGCGTCGTGGCCACCTTCGACCGTCTTGAAATCGGGCAGCAGCTTGACGCCGAGGTAAGGCGTGAACACCACGGCGACCACCCAGGACGCGAGCAGTGCAATGCCAACGATCCAGAACATGTTGCTGGTGTATTCGCCTGCGGTGGAGCGGGCGAAGCCATTGGGCATGAAGCCGACGGCCGTCACCAGCGTGCCCGATAGCATAGGCGCAGCCGTATGACTCCAGGCATAGGCGGAGGCGGCCACGCGGCTGTAACCTTCTTCCATCTTCACCACCATCATTTCGATGGCGATGATGGCATCGTCCACCAGCAGACCCAGCGCCAGGATCAGGGAGCCCAGGGTGATGCGGTCGAAGTTCTTGCCGGTCGCGGCCATCACCATGAAGACAGCTGCGAGCGTCAGCGGCACGGCCGCAGCCACCACAACCCCCACGCGCCAGCCCATGCTCACGAAGCACACCAGCATGACCACCAGCAAAGCAGCGAAGAACTTGATCATGAACTCATCGACCGCCGAGCTGATGTTGACGGCCTGGTCCGTGACCTTGCTCAGGCTCATGCCCAGTGGCAGTTCAGCGTTGATCGCGCCCACCTCCCTGTCCAGCGCCTTGCCCAGGTCGAGCCCGTTCCAGCCGTCGCGCATGACGATGCCGAGCAGCAAGGCCGGTTCGCCGTTGTTGCGGATCGTGAATGTCGCCGGATCTTCATAGCCACGACTGACGGTGGCAATGTCCGACAGCTTCAGTGTGCGACCCTGCGCCACAACCGGCGTGTCGCGGACCTTCTGCAATGCGTCGAAGGC
The DNA here is from genome assembly GCF_900108945.1 of Paraburkholderia diazotrophica. GTDB lineage: Bacteria > Pseudomonadota > Gammaproteobacteria > Burkholderiales > Burkholderiaceae > Paraburkholderia > Paraburkholderia diazotrophica. The sequence goes on from NZ_FNYE01000015.1 coordinate 94,657, forward strand.
GCCGTCCACGCGAATGAGAACCTGAGGGCCCCTGGTCTCCACGGAGCCTGCCGGCGTCAGGACATTCTGGCTGTTGAGCGCGGCGAACACGTCCTGCGGATTCACACCCAGTGTGGCCAGACGGTCATGCGAAAACTCGACATAGATCCGCTCGGCCTGCTCGCCAATGATGTTGACCTTCTTCACGCCCGGTACGTGCAGCAGCCGCTGACGCAGTGTCTCCGCATCGCGCACCAGCAGGCGCTGCGGTTCGCCTTTGGCCTTGAGCGCGAACAGCGCAAAGGTGACGTCTGCGTATTCGTCATTGACGATCGGCCCAATCACGCCAGACGGAAGGTTGGCTGCTTCGTCGCCGACTTTCTTGCGGGCCTGGTAGAACTCCTCCTGCACTTGCGAAGGCGGCGTGCTGTCGAGCAACGTCAAGGTCGTGAACGCCAGGCCAGGTCTTGTGTAGGTCTCGGTCCGGTCGTACCAGCGCAGTTCCTGCATGCGCTTTTCAATCTTCTCGGCGACCTGGTCCTGCATTTCCTGCGCGGTGGCCCCAGGCCACGCGGTGACGATGGTCATCACCTTGACCGTGAAGGCCGGGTCTTCCGCCCGGCCCAGCTTGAAGAACGAAAGGAGCCCGGCCAGCGAGATCAGGCAGATCAGGAACAGGGTGATGGAGCGCTCGCGCACGGCGAGCGCCGACAGGTTGAAACGACCTTCGCTCACGGACGGACTCCCTCGGTCGAAGTGGCGGTCGTCTGGCCCGCCACACGGACCTGTTCGCCTTCGCGCAGCAGATGCGCGCCGAGCGCGACGACCCGGTCACCTTGCCGGAGTTGACCGGCGATGCGTGCGCCATCGTCGTCCAGATGCTGAATCGCAACCGGCCGCCAGGACACCTTTGCAGGCTTGCCGTCGATGACCCACACCCCGGGTCCCTTGCCCGCGTCCAGCAGCGCGCCAATCGGCACCTGCAAGCCGCCTTGCACGGACGCACGTGCATCCGGAATCTGGATCGTCACCGTGGCGCCCAACGGGGCGTTCGCCAGTGCTTCTTCCAGCACGTACCGCGCCTCAAAGGTGCGGGTAAGGCGATCCGCCGTATCCGAAAGCTGGCGGAGTGTGGCCGGAACGCCAACGCCGTCTTTGCCGAAGAGCGTGGCTTGTGCAACGGAACCGATCGCGGGGCGCAGCGTTTCCGGCAACTGGATCACGGCCTCGCGACGCCCGGCGTGGGCCAGGCGCACCACGGTCTGTCCCGCGCTGACAACCTGGCCCGGTTCGGCCAGCGTTTCCATGACGACACCATCGCCGTCCGCGACGAGCTCCGCATAACGGGTCGCATTGCGGGCCACGTCGGCTTGTGCTTCGGCCGCACTGAGCTGGGCCTTGGCCGCATCCGCCGCCGCCTTGATCTGATCGTAGGCCGAAGCCGATATCGCACCGGTGCCGCGCAGGTCGCGGTAGCGGGCTTCATCCTCCGCCGTCTGATGCGCCCGCGCGCGTGCGGCCGCAACTGCCTCTTCCTGCGACTGTGCCGCAAGCTTCAGATCGACCGGGTCGATGCGCATCAGCGGCTGGCCGCGTTTGACGATCTGACCCGCATCCACCAGCCGCTCCAGCACCTTGCCGGATACGCGAAACCCCAGGTCGCTCTGCACGCGGGCGGCTACGGTTCCGGTAAACGAACGTGACGCGGGGATGGCGCCCTGAACGACTGCGACGCGCACCAGTGGTGCCTCGGTGCGCGGATCGGAGGGGGCTTTGCCGCCGCAGGCGAGCAGCGCAAACGGCAAGGCACAGACGACGGTAGAGGTGGCGAGGCGGCGCGAGCGCATGAAAGTCCCATCGACGAAGTGATGATGGCTTTCATTATGGTTCTAGTGACCAATATAGTCAACAGTCACATACGCTTCGCTTCAGGGTGAGAGGCTACGGAGCACCAGGCTTGACAGTTTCGCCGGCGCTTCCTCGGTGTAATCGAAGCTGTGCTGCAGGATGAGCGGGTTGAGGTAGGGGCGCAGGACCAGGTAGATCGCCATCGCGGTCTCGTCCAGCGGCGTCTTGCGCTCGAAGTCTCCGCTCTGCCGGCCCGCCTGCAGGATGTCCTGAAGCAGCTTCTGGATGCGCTCCTCATAGGCGAGTGTCGCCTGCCAGTGCTCGGTGGCGGCCGACGCGGCAATCTCGTAAAGCTTGCGGTCCTGGGAGAACAGGCGAAGGCTGGCCTCGACGATCGCCTTGAACATCCGCCGCAGCTTCTCCGGCGGCCGGTCGGCCTCCTCGACGGCCGCTTTGACCTCGCTTTCGATCTCGCGCAGACAGTTCGCGCAGATCATCTCGCCAATGGCCTGCTTGGACTCGAAGAACTTGTAGATGTAGGCCTTGGAAAAGCCGATGGCCTTGGCGAGATCGGAGACGGTCGTTTTCTCGTAGCCATACCGGCTGAAGTGCTCGGTGGCGGCAGCGACGATCTGATCGCGCACCTCATGGTCGGCCGGGCCACGGGCCGAAACGGGATAGGTGATTGCATTTTTCATGGTTCGCAGCTTACCGCCGCTCTCAAGAATCAACAACAAGTGACTAAAATGTATTATAGTCACAGTCACTCGCTCTGTTCTCCTTCGCCGGAAGAAGCTCATGCTGCCCAAACAACTCCTTGCCGTACTCATTGTCGCCAGTCTCTCGGCAGGCTGCGCCGTCGGCCCCGATTACGTCCGGCCCGACGTACCCATGCCGGAACGGTTCCAGGGCCAGGTCGCGGTCGATCAGCGGCCCGCAACGGCCAGTGCCGATCTCGCCACCTGGTGGACGGGTTTCGGCGATCCGCAACTGACACGGTTCGTCGCGCTTGCGCTGGAGCAAAACCTCGACCTCGCGCAGGCATCCGCTCGCATTGCACAAGCGCGTGCAGGACTTGGGGCAGCGAATGCTGCGTTGCTGCCTTCCGGTGATGTCAGCGGCCAGGCGGCCAGGGTCTACCAGTCCGTAGAAACGCCCCTTGGACGAGTCTTGAACTCGACGCCCGGTTTCGACCGCTACGGCAACGACTACGAAGCCAATCTCAGCGCGAGCTGGGAACTGGACGTGTTCGGAGGCCTGCGTCGAGGGCGGGAAGCGGCGCTAGCCGAGTACCGGGCTTCGGAAGCGGGCGCAGCGGCCACGCGCCTGGCGGTAGCGGCGCAGACCGCCGACATCTACATCACCATCCGTGGACTGCAAGCCCGTCTGAACGTTGCCCGGCATCAGGTGCAGACGCAGCAGCAACTGCTTTCAACCATCAACCTTCTGTATGGCAAAGGGTTGGCTGCCGAACTTCAGGTCAGCCAGGCCGAGGGAGCGCTTGCCCAGGTTCGAGCCTCCGTCCCGGTCCTCGAGACGGGGCTGGATGCGGCGATGAACGCACTGGATGTGATGCTCGGCGTGCAGCCCGGCACGCATCGGGCAGAGCTGGTCGAAGCGGGCGACATTCCGGTCGCCCCGCAGATCGCGGCCACCGGATCGCCGGGTGAGTTGCTCAGGCGTCGGCCTGACCTGATCGTGGCCGAGCGGCGCCTGGCCGCATCGAATGCGCGTATTGGTGTCGCCATCGCTGAGTATTACCCCAAGCTCTCCCTGAGTGGACTGATCGGCAGCGCGACATCCGTGGCCAGTGGCAATCTTTTCACGAGCGGCGCCAATCAGGCTGCAGGCGTGCTGGGGCTGCGCTGGCGTCTGTTCGACTTCGGTCGCATCAATGCGCAGATCAACCAGGCCAAGGGCCAGGAGGCCGAGATGTTGGCGGCGTATCGGCTTGCCTCGCTCCATGCAACCGAAGACGTAGAGAACGCCTTTTCTGCACTGGTCAAGCGCGAGGAACAGGCTGCTGTGCTCAACCAGGGCGTGGACTCGCTGGGTCGCGCGCGAGCGGCGTCGTTTGCAGCCTATCAAAAAGGCGTGGTCAGTCTCATCGAAGTACTGCAGGCCGACGAAAACCTGCTACGCGCGTCGGACGAGCGGGTGCAGGCGAAAACGGAATCAGCACGCGCAGCGGTCGCGGCCTTCAAGGCGCTCGGCGGTGGTTGGCAATACCGCGAATCCGGGGCTGCCGTAGCCATCAGGTAGCGACCGAACGCACCCATAGTGCCGAAGGAGGAACGCGGATATCGTTGCTCCATGGCCGTTGCTGAGATTCCTCTCGCCACGGGAGTAATTCATGTGTGGGATGCGCTGAGGCAAGTACCCGGTCGACACCCGGCATATCGACCCGTGAAATCGGAGAACGGCTTGCATTGCAGGACCGGACGTCCAGATCCAATAGCGCAACGAAACCCATGTCCCAGATGGCCGAACACCTTCTCACATGCCACGCAAACGATTGACGCGCGAAGAACATCGCGAACAGACTCGCTGCCGTTTGCTCGACGCAGCGGCCTTGAGCATTGCCAGGAAAGGGCTGGCCGCGACCAGCGTGGAGGACATCGCGGCTCAGGCCGGCTATTCTCGCGGCGCGTTCTACTCGAACTTCGACAGCAAGAGCGACCTGTTCATCGAACTGCTCCGCCTGGATCACCAGTACATCCGGGAACAGTTACAGAAGCTGCTAGACGCCGCGTCCACCGAAGACATGCACAAGCAGCTCACCTCGTTGTACGCCCGATGCTATCGGGACGACAACCACTACGTCATCTGGGCCGAGGCACGTCTGCACGCCATGCGTGACGCGAAATTCCGGGAACGCATAAACGCCCTGTGCCTGGAAAAGCGCGACCTGATCGCGTCCTTGATCGAGCAGTTCAGCAAGCGCGTTAACGTGCAGCTGCCAGGCTCTCCGGCCCACCACGCGCTTGCCACCATCGCGTTGCTGGATGGCGTCCTCTACTTCGCCATGACGATGCCCAATGACCTGCCGGGTGCTTCGGCCGAAGCGGTTTTAAGCAATGTCTTTATGAGAATGTTCTTCGGCGCATCTGAGTAAAGCTCGGCTTGAGCTTCCCGCCACTTCTGCAGCCGCTTGACATTGCTACCGGCGACGCCGGTCATCTGATGGCAGGCAGCGTCGGGCGGTGCCGTTCGATCGCTACGCAACTGCTGTGTATCTGCGCTCGATGATTGTTCTCGATGTCGCAGGGATATCGCCCACGATTCGATCCGAGGAAGGTTGGTACAGGCGCGAACGTCGACTCGATCGCGTTGGCAACCGGCATGATATGAACCGGTGCCCGCGCGCCCCCCGCCGGCGGCCGTGCGAGACTAACGCCGAGATGAACTCGAGAGATATGCTGCCAGGCCAGACGATCGCCCAGCCTATGTCCGGATCGGTTGCCTCAAGTTTGGCACTTTGCGCGTGTGCGCACGTCCACGACCGTCGCGATCGGCAAGGTGATGAAATCCCACTCCGGCAATTTGTCGAACGTCTGTGGGAACGGCAGATATAGCAGTACGAACCATTGATCACCCGCTCGAGGAGCGGCGTACGGATGAGGATTTCGCCGTCGGGTGCGCGTCGATCGAAGCGCAGCACGCCCTTATGTGAAGACGGGAGGCCGCCTTCACATAAGGGCGCGCATCATGCGATTGACGATGTCATGGGGGGAGTAACCGGGGTGGCCTGGCGTATCGGCTTCTTCGACAGCCGCACGCAGCGCGTTACCCTCAGTCAGGCGGCAACTCTCGATCTGGCGTTCGTCGAACACCTCTTCCGTTGCGACATACGGCGGGCCCCGATACCAGTTCGGATCGCCGCGATCGGGACGCACTGCAACGACGGTGCGGGCGCCAACGTCGGTGCAGCGCCAAAGGAACCAGGCGTGGCCGAGGGATTCGAGTGGCGTTCGCAATTCATCAATCACCGGGTGGACGGCTTGCTCGATGCACCGCACCCGTAGCACCGAGGACGATCGTGGACACGCGGGTGGAGGCGGTCGTCGCACGCACGCTCGAATTTGTACCCACGGGCGCGACTCACTGGAGCACGTGCACAATGGCCCGCGAAATGGGAATGTCGCAGACAGCCGTGTCGCGGATCTGGCGTGCCTTCGGATTGCGGCCGCATCGGCAGGAGACCTTTAAGCTCTCGACCGATCCATTTTTGTGAACAAGGTAGGTGTGACTACCCAATCGTTTGCTTGTGGACATGTGGTTGACTCGGGATCATTCGTTATCCGCGCAGATTGCGGACGAACAGTTCCAGCATTCCTTGGGCAGCCAACGCGTCACGTGGCTCTATACCTGAGAGCATCTGGGCCTCGAGAACATGGACCGTCGCCATGCAGCGATGGAGCACCTCCCGTCCTTCGTCCGTTAGACGCAGCACGACGATGCGTCCATGATTCGGGTCGGGCTCGCGCGTGATCCAGTTGCGCGACGCCATGACGCTCATGACTTCGTTAGCCGATTGCGGCGTGATGAAAGACCGCTCGGCCAATTGCGCGTTTGACGCCTCGCCCCGCGCTTCCAGCACGGATAGCGCGGTGAACTGCGCGAGCGTCAGGCCGAGCGGTGCGAGCGCATCCGTCATCTTGCGGCGCAGGATTCTGTCGAGGCTGCCGATCAGATAGGTCAGCCGGGGACGTGCCGCCGCCTTGCGTCTTGCCGAGGGTGCGCGCTGACGAGCCGCCGTCGCGGGTGTTGCTTTTGGGACGCTCAATGCTTTCGTGGGAGATTTGCCCGTCATCAGATTGGTCTGCTGCTGTCGTGGAAGACGCCATGTTACCGCGTCGTTCGGCCGATCCACCGTGCCCGGCGCTTTCATAACCTGCAATGCGACGCGTAGATCACGGCAGCATCGTGGCGCTGCGCATCGTGCATTGCCTCAACCAGCTTTGCGCGATGCGTCAACACGGCCTGCTGGTTGATCGATCCTTTGTCGGTGATCTCGCCGAGGTCGAGCGACGGCGCGACATCGAGCACTCGAAGGCGTGCAATCGCCGTCGCGCTGCCCGTCGAATCGCGGTTCAGCCGGTCAAGCAGGTCAGCGAAGAATGCGCGCACGGCGGGTGCGCCGATGATCTCCAATGCGCTCGCGGACGTAGTCAATTGTGCGAGCCGTCGGCAATCATCGAGTCGCGGAAAAACGAGCAGCCCGACGTCGTCGCGATTCAGGCCGGTCACGACCACATCCTGCACATAAGGCGCACCCGCTGAAATGACCCTTGCACGCATCGGTCCGACGCTCACGAAGGTGCCGGAACTGAGTTTGAAATCTTCGGCGATGCGCCCGTCGAACATCAGGCCGAGTTCCGGCCGTTGCGGATCGACGAACTTCAAGGCGTCGCCGCTGCAGTAATAGCCCTCGTCATCGAACGGAGCGGCCGCCTTCGAATCGTCCGCTCTCCAGTAACCGGGCATCACATGCGGGCCGCGAAAGCGCGCTTCGAGTTTGCCCGACACAGGCGCCAGCTTCACTTCGCAGCCGGGCGCCGGCACGCCGACGTAGCCCGCACCGAGTACGGGGCCAGTCGTGAACAGACACGACGGCGACGTCTCCGTCATGCCGAGGCCCGCCATGATGCGGATACGCTCGCCGCAAAAGCGCTCGGTGACGCGTTGCAGACGATCCCACGCCGCTTGCGAAAGTCCCGCGCCCGCGAAGAAATACACCTTCACGCGCGAGAAGAACGTCTCGCGCAACTGCGCGTCAGTTTCTAGAGCGCTCGTCAGTTCTTCCCAACCCTTTGGCACGTTGAAGTAGATGGTCGGAGCGATGTCCCGCAGATTGCGCAGTGTTTCGTCGAACTTCTTCCCGACGGGCTTGCCGTCGTCGATATACAGCGTGCCGCCGTTGTAGAGTGCAATGCCGACGTTGTGGCTGCCGCCGAACGTATGATTCCACGGCAGCCAGTCGACCAGCACAGGCGGTTCGACGGCGAACTCGGGAAACGTGTCGAGCAGCATCTGCTGATTGCTGCACAACATACGATGGGTCGTCGGCACGGCTTTCGGTAGCATCGTCGAGCCGGACGTGAAGAGGAACTTCGCTATTGCATCGGGATCGATCGCCTCGTGCGCGGCATCGACCGTCGTGGGTACCGTGGCGAGCAGTTCCGCTAGCGGCGTAGCGTTGCGTCCTCCGCTCGGACCGGAAGCTGTGACCAGTTCGATGCCGTCGGCAACGGTTGCGTCGATTGCTTTGGCGAACTTCTCGCCTTCGGTCGCGAACACGAGGCCCGGTGTGAGCAGATCGAGCGTATGACGCAGCTTGCCGTAGTCGCTGGATACGAGCGAATATGCAGCCGAAATGGGCGCGTAGGGCACGCCCGCCCACATCGCGCCGAGCGCGACCATCATGTGTTCGAGATCGTTGCCCGAAAGAATCACGACGGGTCGCCCGGCCGACAGGTTGCGATCGAGCAGCGCCTGTCCGATCGCGCGTGCGTGCGTGAGCATCTGCGCATAGCTGATGCCTTGCCATTCGCCGTGGGCGCTGCGGCGAGCGACCAGCCATCGGTCAGGATGCGCCTGCGCACCGCTCGCGAGCCGGTCCGTCAAGCGCTTCGGATAGGCGCCGGGCGCGGCGCCCGACTCCATGTACCAGACGTCGTGCTCGCGGCGCACGCGAACGGGCGCCGAACCGATCAGCACCGCGCGATACGGCGTGGATGTTTCTCTGTCGGCACCGGGTTGCGTCGGCTGGGAATTCACCTTGTTGTCTCCTGTGTGGGCTCGCTCGCGCGGCAGGCCAGAGCCCGGCGCGAGGTCTTCGCCTGATGCGAAGCATGCCCGAATTCGATTCGTATGCGTGAATGGCCTTCTTGCGCCGGCGAAGTCAGATCGGGTAGTGACGCGGGCCCGTCTGTATCGTGATCCAGCGCAGATCGGTGAATTCCGCAATCGACGCCTTGCTGCCGAAGCGGCCGTATCCGCTGCTCTTCACGCCGCCGAACGGCATCTGCGCTTCGTCGTGCACAGTCGGGCCGTTGATATGGCAGATGCCAGATTCGACACGCTTCGCCACCTGCATTGCGCGCGCAATGTCGCGGCTGAACACGGCCGCCGACAAGCCGAACTCGCTGTCGTTCGCGACCCGTATCGCTTCGTCGTCGCTATCGACGCGCAGCACGGTCACCACGGGCGCGAAAGATTCCTCCGCATACAGCCGCATCTCGGGGCGCACGTCATCGACGATCGTCGGTTGCATGATCGCACCATCTGTCGGGCCGGCCGTGTGGATTGTCGCGCCGTGATCGCGGGCGTCCTGCACGAGCGCCGTTGCGCGCTGTGCGGCCTGCACGCTCACCATCGCGCCGAGTACGGCGCCGGGCGCAGTCGGTTCTGCCGCGACCAGCTTGCGCGCTTTGTCGGCGAGCTTGTCTACGAGCGCATTCGCAATGGCGCGATGCGCGATCACCCGTTCCGTCGACATGCAGATCTGCCCCTGGTTGAAGAACGTGCCGAACGCGATGGCTTCGATGGCCGCGTCGAGATCCGCGTCATCGAGCACGAGTACGGGCGCCTTGCCGCCGAGTTCGAGCAACGCGGGCTTCAGGTGCTTCGCCGCATGCATCGCGATGATGCGGCCGACGTGCGTCGAGCCCGTGAAGTTCACGCGCCGGACGGCGGGATGCGCGATCAGCCGCTCGACGATAGCGGGTGCATCGTCGGGCGCATTCGTCACGACGTTGATCACGCCGTCGCCGAGACCGGCTTCCTGCAACACGCTGCCGATCATCCGATGAACCGCCGGACACGCTTCCGACGCCTTGAGGACGACCGTGTTGCCGCACGCGAGCGGCATCGCGACTGCACGTGTGCCGAGGATCACGGGCGCATTCCACGGCGCAATGCCGAGCACCACGCCGCACGGCTGACGCACGGCAAGGGCAAGGTTGCCGGGCATATCGGTGGGCACGACGCTTCCGTCGATCTGCGTCGTCATCGCGGCGGCTTCGCGCAGCATGTTCGCCGCCAGATGCACGTTGAAGCTGTACCAGTTCGCCATTGCACCCGTTTCCGCCACACCTGTTTCGATGAACGCGCTCGTTCGCGCATCCATGATGTCAGCTGCCTTCAGCAGGCGCATACGACGCTCCGTGGGCGACAGAGCCGACCATGCGGGGAAAGCCGCTGCGGCGGCTTCGACTGCCGCATCCGCGTCGGCGAGCGTGGCCGCGGGTGCGCGCGAGGCCAGTTTGCCCGTCGCGGGATTCAGGCGTTCGAACGTCGCGCCGTTCGGGGCGAGGCGGTCCTTGCCGCCAATCAGCATACTCACTTCCGTCACGATGACTGTCTCCTTTGTTCTATCGCACGCCCGGGGCGATGAAAGGCCGGGCGTCCCGGGTGTCAGTCGGCGCGTTTGTACGTCTGCAGTCCGGGCTTGATCGACTTCTGGTCGAGGAACTGCCGCAGTCCTTCTTCACGCCCGTTCTCGGGATCGCGCAGTTGCGCCTGATCGAGCTTGGCGTACAGATAGTCCTCGTTCTGTTCCCACGTCAGTTCACGGCAGCGTTTGAAACCATGCTTCGCGACGCGCAGCACGACGGGATTCTTTTCGAGCAGCTTCGCGGCGAGAGCCATCGTCTCCGCGCGCAGCTGCTCGCGCGGCACGCTCCTGTTGACGAGGCCCATCGCGGCGGCTTCCGTCCCGGTGAACGTTTCACCCGTCATGATGTAGTAGAGCGCCTGACGATGCCCGACGGTATCGGCCATTGCCTTGCTGACGAGATTGCCCGGCGGAATGCCCCAGTTGATTTCGGAGAGGCCGAACACGGCTTCGTCGGCGGCAATCGCGAGATCGCATGCGACCAGCGGCGAGAAACCGCCGCCGAAGCACCAGCCGTTGACCATGGCGATGGTCGGCTTCGAATACATGCGCAGCAGCTTCCATTGCCACTGGCACGCATCGCGCCGGATTTTTTCCTGCAGGATTTCCGGCCCAGCGTCGACTTCGCGGAAATACTCCTTCAGGTCCATGCCCGCCGTCCATGCGTCGCCCGCGCCCGTGAGGACGAGTACCTGTGCGTCGGCGTCGAGTTCCAGCGTTTCGAGCACCTGCACCATCTCGCTGTTGAGCGTCGGGCTCATCGCGTTGCGCTTCTCCGGGCGATTGAACGTCACCCACGCGATGCCCTCTTGCACTTTAACGTCGACCGTCTTCCAGCGATCCTCATAACTTGCCATGTTCGTAGCTCCAGCGCGCCTTGCGCGCATCAATGGTTGCGATGTTTCTGAAGTCACCCGATACGCTTCATCTTGTATCAGGTAGCCTGATACGAAGTCTATTATCAAGCTGCCTGATAAACAATCTTCTGTTCGTCGGTGAAAACCCCTGGTTGCGGAACTGGGCGGCAAAGCTTCGAGCGGCAATTTACGCACGGAGCGCGTTCGTGCGGCGCTCACAGGGCAACATGCGCACCGAATGCCTGCACGTCCTGGGGTATTCACCAAAGACATTAACCTTGCGTTGTCAGGTGCCCTGATATTAAATGCGCTCCATCGCGACGATGGCCAGCGTGTTCTCACGAACGCGCTTTTCTTCGGCCTTTATGTCAGGTTGCCTGATATAAAGCTGCTGAAATCGTTCGAGAACCGACACAACAACAGGTGACAGAGATGAAATCCACGAGAACTGCACTGCCAGGAGACAGCATCACGACGCAGCCCGCCGCGAGCACAGGCGTATTCATGACATTGAGCCTCTGTTTCGCGATCGCTCTGCTCGAAGGGTTGGACCTGCAATCCGTCGGCGTCGCGGCGCCGCGCATGGCGCGTGAATTCGGACTGACCGTTGCGCAGATGGGGATCGCGTTCAGCGCCGGCACCTTCGGACTTCTGCCGGGTGCGATGTTCGGAGGGCGCCTCGCCGACCGCATCGGACGCAAGCGTGTGCTGATCCTGTCGGCATGCGTCTTCGGCCTGCTGTCGATCGCGACGGCGATGGTGTCGAGCTTCAGCATGCTGGTGATCGTACGCGTGCTGACGGGCATGGGACTTGGCGGCGCGTTGCCGAACCTGATTGCGCTGTCGTCGGAGGCGGTGTCGCCGAAAGCGCGCAATACGGCCGTGAGCGTGATGTATTGCGGCATTCCGTTTGGCGGCGTGATCGCATCGATCATTGGAATCATCAGCATCGGCGACACGGACTGGCGGCATATCTTCTATGTCGGCGGCGCGGGGCCACTGGTGCTCGTGCCGTTGCTGATCGCTTTCCTCCCTGAATCCAGTGCGTTCCGAAAAGCATCGCGTGGAGCGAACGCGCAACCGTCGCCCGTCGGCGAAGTGCTGTTCGGCGCGAATCGCGGTCTGTCCACTCTGCAAATCTGGATCAGCTACTTCTGCACGCTGATCGTCCTCTACTTCCTGCTCAACTGGCTGCCGTCGCTGATGGCGGCGCGCGGTCTCGCGCGTGCGGAAGTCGGCTATGTGCAGATCTTCTTCAACATCGGCGGCGGCCTGGGCGCGCTCTTCATCGGCATGTTGATGGACCGGCTGCGCGGCGGCGTGGTCGTGTCGGGCATGTACCTCGGCATCATCGCGTCGCTCGCGGCCTTGTCGGTTGCGCCGGGTTTCGCGGAGCTTGCCGTTTCGGCTTTCTTCGCCGGGATGTTCGTGATCGGCGGCCAATCGGTGCTCTATGCGCTCGCCGCCGTGTTCTACCCCACGACGATGCGCGGCACGGGCGTCGGCGCCGCGGTGGCGGTGGGCCGCATCGGCTCCGTGGTCGGGCCGCTCGCGGCAGGGCAGTTGCTGGCGATGGGCCGCAGTTCGTCGACGGTGATCGGCGCGAGCATCCCCGTCACGCTGATCGCCGCCGTCGCCGCGCTGCTGCTGATCCGCCGTCCGCGTGCGGCGGACTGAATCCCCTTTTCGATAACAACACACGACGTTTGGAGACAACGAGATGCACGCATCAACGATCCGGCTTTCCCTGTGCGGCGCGCTCTGCGCGTTCGCGACGAGCGCCTTTGCGCAATCGAGCGTCACGCTGTACGGCATCATCGATACGGGCATCGAATACGTGTCGCATGCGAATGCCGCCGGCGACCACGTGTTCCGTATGCCTGCTGTGACAGGCGAATTGCCGTCGCGCTGGGGATTGCGCGGCGTTGAAGATCTGGGTGGCGGCTATAGCGCGGTATTCACGCTCGAAAGCGGTTTCAACGTCCGCGACGGCAGTTCGGGACAGGGCGGCCGGTTGTTCGGGCGCCAGGCGTTTGTGGGCCTCAAGAGCGCGACGTACGGCACGGTCGCGTTCGGCCGGCAATACACGATGACCTACCTCGCGTTGCAGGGCGCCGACATCATCGGGCCGGACATCTACGGCATGGGGTCGCTCGATGCATACGTGCCCAACGCGCGCGCCGACAATGCCGTGACCTACATGGGCAGCTACAAGGGCTTCACGCTGGGCGCGGGCTATTCATTCGGACGCGATTCGGCCGGTACGGGCAACTCGCCGGGGCAGGGCACGTGCACGGGCTCGGTACCCGGTCACGCAACCGAGTGCCGCGACTGGTCGGTGATGCTCAAGTACGACGCGCAGTACTTCGGCATTGCTGCGTCGTACGAAGAGCAGCGCGGCGGCACCAATGCAGCCGCCAACTTCTTCGATGGCGTGGCACCCACGCCACTCACCAACGCCGCCGACAAGGATGCGCGCACGCACGTCAGCGCGTATGCGCAATACGCCGGCATGAAGCTGGGCGCGGGCTGGCTTGGGCGTCGCGTGGTGACCGATTCACCCGCTGTGCCGAATGTGCGTTCGGACCTCTTCTTCATCGGCGCGTCGTATCTCGTGACGCCCGCGTTTCTCATCGACGGCGAAGTCTTTCGCATCGTCAACAGCGACCACGATACGCGCGCGACGATGGGTACGCTGCGTACCACTTACCTGCTGAGCAAGCGCTCTTCCGTGTACGCACAGGCCGCGTATCTCGCCAACAGCGCAAAGGCACGCTATTCGGTGAGCGGCGGCGGTGGCGGCACGACGCCCGGCGCGGGCATGGGACAGACGGGCGTGATGGTCGGCATCAAACACACGTTTTAGGAGATATCGGGGATGAAGAAGTCTGCGATTGCTGTATGCGTGTCGGCCACGCTCGCCGCCTGCGGAGGCTCGTCGAACACCACTTCGTCGGCGCTGCCGCAGTTGAGCGCCGCGACACCTGCGACGCTCATCGGGAGTTGCGCGGCGCTCGCCGCGAAGCTGTCGTTCGCGAACACGTCGTTCACGTCCGTGACAGATGTGCCCGCAGGCACGCTGAAGGTGGCGGGCAAGCCGATTGCCGGGCATTGCGTGATCGAGGGGCAGATGAACCAGCGCGTGAGCCCCGTCGACGGAAAGACGTATGCGATCGGCTTCGAGATGCGTCTGCCCATCGCGTGGAATGGCCGCTTCTTCTATCAGGCCAATGGCGGGCTCGATGGCAACGTCGTGACGGCGACGGGCGAAATCGGCGGTGGCGGTCCGCTCAACGATGCGCTCAATATGGGCTTTGCTGTCATCAGCTCGGACGCGGGACATGCGTCGGCACAGAATCCGCTATTCGGTCTCGATCCGCAGGCACGCATCGATTACGGCTACAACGCCGTCGCGACGCTCACGCCGATGGCGAAGCAGACGATCAGGACGGCCTATGGCAAGGCGCCCGATCGCAGTTACTTCGACGGTTGCTCGAACGGCGGCCGGCACGCGATGGTCGCTGCCGCGAGATCATCGGCGCAGTACGACGGCATCATTGCAGGCGATCCCGGCTTTCATCTGCCGAAGGCAGCGATTGGCGAAATGTGGGGCGCGCAGCAGTTCGCCAAGGTTGCTACCGCGACCACATCGACCGGCTTGCCCGACATCACGACCGGCTTTACGGCAGCGGAGCGGCATCTGGTGGCGTCGCGGATCATTGCGAAGTGCGATGCACTCGACGGCGTGACAGATGGCATGGTGCAGGACATCAAGGCATGTCAGGCGAACTTCAGTCTCGCCAATGACGTGCCGACGTGTTCCAGCAACGTGCGCGACGGCACCTGTCTGACGGCTGCACAGAAGGATGCGATCGGCAATGTGTTCTCGGGGGCGCGCAACAGCGCGGGCACGGCGCTTTATGCGAGCTTCCCGTATGACGTCGGCGTAAACGGCGCGAACTGGGCGCAGTGGAAGCAGAGCAACTCGATCACGCTCGATCCTGCCGCCGCCGCATTCACGTTCACGACCCCGCCGCAAAGTGCATCACTGCTGAGCGGGTTGTCTTCGTATGCGCTGAACTTCAGCATGGACAACGACGCGCCGAAGATCTTCGCGACGAGCGGCGTGTACGCGGAATCGTCATGGTCGTTCATGGCCCCGCCCGACGAGACCAATCTCAGCGCATTGAAGCAGCGTGGCGCAAAGCTGATCGTCTATCACGGCACGAGCGACCCGGTGTTTTCATCGAACGATACGGCCAACTGGTATCAGCGGCTGATGGCCGCGAACGGCGGCGATGCGAGCAACTTCGCGCGGCTGTATACGGTAGCGGGTATGAACCATTGCTCGGGCGGCCCTACGGCAGACCAGTTCGATATGTTGACGCCGATGATTGCATGGGTCGAGCAGGGCAAGGCACCTGACAGCGTGATCGCGACGGCGCGCGACGCCAGCAACGCGATACCGAACAGCGAAGTGCCTGCCGACTGGGGTGCGGGGCGTACGCGGCCGCTTTGCCCGTATCCGAAGGTTGCGCGTTACAAGGGCGGCGGCGTTAACTCGGCGGCGAGCTTTTCGTGCAGCTGAAGGTGAGTGACGCGAGGCGAAGAAGCCGGGTGCATCCGGCTACGCGCCTCGCGTGATGTTCGAGCGATGTCCTCCAACTTTTTCATGTCATCAGGCGGCTGGCCGTCGGCCACGTGGAGATCGATAATCACGGCTTCACCATCCTCGGTCGGCAAGGGCACGGTTGCCGCGATGGCGACTACTCAACAGGTAGCTCTTTCCTTCTTTCTGAATCTCCGGCGCGAAGCGTTCCCCTAGACAGGTCTATGACCTCGTTGCCGAAGGTGCCGCTGATTAGAGAGGTGGCTCCGGAGATTCGGACAGTTCATTGAGTGGAAAAGGCGGGGCGTGAGTCGGTCATAATGGCCGGCGACAAGGGACCAGAAGATGACGAAACGAAACCGACGGACACACTCACCGGCATTCAAAGCAAAGGTGGCACTAGCGGCGCTCAAGGGCGACAAGACGCTGGCAGAGTTGGCCCAGCAATTTGATGCCTATCCGAACCAGATCACGGACTGGAAAAAGCAGTTGCAGGAGCGGGTTGCGGATGTGTTCGACGCGGGCAACGCGACCCCAACTGCACCGCCAATCGACGTGAAGGTGTTGCACGCGAAGATCGGACAGTTGACGTTGGAGAACGATTTCTTAGAAAGCTCGCTCAGCAAGGCGGGACTGCTGGGCGTAAAGCGATGATCGATCGTGATCACGCCCTGCCGGTGACGCAGCAGGCCCGGCTGTTAGGCATAAGCCGCTCGAGTGCCTATTATCAGTCGCGTGGGGCTAATTTCACGCTTCCGGTCCCGAAGGCGCTTCACCTAATCGCATGCGTCTAGTAGCCTCAGCCTCTGATCTCGCGGTGGGTGGCTAGGTGCTCCATGAAGAGTGGATCAAGGCATTCTGCAAGAGTGCCGCTGAGACAATCATGACCTTGAGGGTTCGAGGCATCGTCTCTACCGATCGCCTTCCAATTTCCCGGGAGTGATTGGTTGAATTTGCGAGGCACTGCCTGATTTCGCTCGCGTTCGGACGATCAGGGAGCTTGCCGATCTCGGGGTCGGCTGAGCAATTGTCGCCGAGCGGAAGTTCGGAAGTTTGGAAGTTCGCCTTCCCGCATTACGGCTCATTCGTTTCTAACCGCGCACTTCCATGGCGGCCATCATACTGGCACAGACTGCCCAATGATATGACCCTATATAATTCCGCCGCTCCAGACATGGCTAGGCGCGGTAGGTGCGAAGTTGTGTTCCGAAAACGACATCAGCCGAATAAGATTGGCGGACTAAGTGTGCAGTTTTGCTGGTTTGGCAAGGGGGAACGCATTTGCGCTCACCGGCGTCGCCACTGGAAGGTGAAGTGCGTAGTTTTTTGTATGCACAGGATAGCTCTCGACATTCAACAACGCCCGCACTGTTTCGCACGCGCTCGTTTTAGAAAACGTATCTGACTCATGCCGTATCGGAGCGCCATACGATAAGGATGACGAATTGATTGGATGACGATATGTGATTAGCCGTCTTGCCATTTCAATCCCGTTCCTCCATCGAGAACGTCATCTGAATCGATGCTCTCAACGCGATCGGTTATGCCGAAAGAGCAGCGACAGTAAGCGCATACAGAGAATCTGTCCGGCGCCCGCCAGAAAAAAATGACGCATTTAAAGCCATAAAAAAGCTTGCATTTCAGACGCGGAAAACTATCTTGAGTTAACAAAACGACTCTTTGCCAGCGCTGGAGGAGACCCATGCCGGCCACACGTATGATGATTGCGCGTCGTGCCGGCGTCAGCGTCGCTACGGTGGACCGTGTGCTTCGCGACGACCACGGAGTACGCCCCGAAACAGCCGAACGCGTTCATCTCGCGCTTGCGACGCTGCGAGATGAGCGCGCGAGCCGCGGCCGGCCCGCGAAAACCACTTCGTTCCGGGTCGCGTTCGTCTTACCGCAAATCAACTCCCGCTTTCTCGATCAGGTCGAGCGCGATATCGCGCTCTCGGCTAGTTTTTTTCGCGAGCATCGTCTCGTCCCGTCGTTTTATCGTTGCGACCTGTCCACCCAGCGAGACGCGACGGCGCTCGCCCAGCAACTGATCGACTACGACGCGCTTGTGCTCGTGCCGCTCGATTACCCGTGGATCGAGCGGATGATTCAGGACATGACCGATGCAAATGTGCCCGTCGTGACGGTTTTTTCGGATTTGCCGTCGAGTGCGCGCGCTGCGTACGTTGGCGTGGATAACCGCATCGCTGGACGAACAGCGGGGCTGCTGATGGGGCGCTTTGTCGGCTCTCGCATTGGCACGGTTGCCGTGCTGTCGGCATCGTCGCGTCTGCACGATCAGCTTGAGCGGCGCACTGGCTTCTCCCAGGTTCTCGAAGAGGACTTTCGCAACCTGCGCTGGCTGACCGAGCCCGATTTCGCCGAAGACGACGACAGCGCCGGTCTTGCCGTGCAAGGACTGATCGCCGGACACCCGGATCTCGTCGGCGTGTACGTGACGGGCGGCGGCATTTCCGGCATCGCGGCGACGTTGCAGGAATCGGGCGACAAGGCGCGCGTCGTACTGATCGGCCACGAGTGCACGGCCGACACGCGGGTCCAACTATCAGAGCGGGCAATCGACGTCATCCTCGATCAGGACGTGCGCGGCATCGTCCATTGGGCGGGGCTCGCCGCCATCAACTTTCTGAACGACGTGCGCGGTGTGCTCGCCATCCCGACGCCCGAAACCCGTATTTATCTTCGTGAGAATGCGCATGCCTGAAGCTCGCGACACGCGGACGGTTCGCTGAGTCCGCCAGAGCCGAATACAGCGTCCGGCGCATGGGCGCTGACTGTCATCAGGTTGGAGACCCGACAGAGACAAGGAGAAGACACATGTTACGTCTTACGTCAGCAA
This sequence comes from Paraburkholderia diazotrophica, assembly GCF_900108945.1. Classification (GTDB taxonomy): domain Bacteria; phylum Pseudomonadota; class Gammaproteobacteria; order Burkholderiales; family Burkholderiaceae; genus Paraburkholderia; species Paraburkholderia diazotrophica. The sequence goes on from NZ_FNYE01000015.1 coordinate 113,205, forward strand.
GGGTAATCGCGGCGGTCCTGGCGTCGGTGGGACTAAGCTTCGGATCGGCAGCGCACGCGCAAGGCAAGCAGTTGACGCTATGTTGGGCAGCATGGGACCCGGCCAATGCGCTCGTCGAATTGTCGAAAGACTTTACGGCAAAAACCGGTATTGCAATGAAGTTCGAATTCGTGCCGTGGACGAGCTACGCAGACCGCTTTCTCAACGAACTGAATTCCCATGGAAAGCTATGCGATCTCATCATCGGCGATAGTCAGTGGATCGGTGGTGCTGCTGTCAATGGACACTACGTGAAGCTGAACGACTTCTTCGACAAGAACAGGATATCGATGAAGGACTTCGTGCCGGCGACCGTCGTAGGCTATGCGGAATGGCCGAAGAACTCGCCGAATTATTGGGCGCTGCCTGCGATGGCGGATGCCGTGGGGTGGACGTACCGCAAAGACTGGTTTGCACGACCTGAGCTGCGCGCCGAGTTCAAGCAGAAGTACAAGCGTGAACTCGAACCGCCGACCACGATGGACGAGCTCAGGCAGACAGCCGAGTTCTTTCAGGGACGCAAGATCGACGGAAAGACTGTGTATGGCGTGTATATCTTTACGGAACGCGGCTCGGAAGGGATCACAATGGGCGTGACCAACACGCTCTACAACTTTGGCTTCGAATACCAGGATCCAAAGAAGCCGTATCACCTCGACGGCTTCGTGAACTCACCGGGTGCCGTCAAGGGGCTCGAATTCTATAAGGCGCTTTACAAGTGCTGCACGGCGCCCGGCATGACGAACGCCTACATGCAGGAAGGACTCGATGCCTTCAAGTCGGGGCAGGTCGCGATGCAGATGAACTGGTTCGCGTTCTTCCCTGGACTGTACAAAGACCCGAATGTCGGCGGCGACAAGATCGGCTTTTTCGTCAATCCAAAGGAAGTGCAGCAGTTCACGCAGCTTGGCGGGCAAGGCATTTCAGTGGTGTCGTATTCGGATCACAAGGCAGATGCGCTCGAATACATCAAGTGGTTTGCGCAGCCCGACGTACAGAAGAAATGGTGGCAGCTCGGTGGCTATTCCGCGGCGAAGTCAGTCGTGGATGCGCCGGACTTTCCGAAAAGCGCGCCATTTGCGCCCGCGTTCCTGAAATCGATGTCGATCGTGAAGGACTTCTGGGCCGAGCCTGCCTATGCCGAGTTGCTGCTCGACATGCAAAAGCGCGTGCACGACTATGTGGTTGCCGACAAAGGCAACGCGAAAGAAGCACTCGATCTGCTGGTCAAGGACTGGAACAAGGTCTTCAAGGCGGAAGGGAAGAACTAAAGTAAAGAGACATGAACGCGCGGACCGGCGGGCCGACCGATCTTGCCGATCCGCGCAGAAAAGGAGTCGGGCATGTTGGCAAACAAGCCTTTTCCTCCGGAAGGGTTGCAGGCGAAACCCCAGACGCGCGCGGCCGCGCGCCTGCACGGATTGTCTGACCGGACTATCGCGTGGCTGTTCATTCTTCCGACTATCGTGCTGCTGCTCGCAATCAACATCTTTCCGTTGATCTGGGCATTGCGGCTGTCGTTCACGAACTTCAAGTCGAACATGCCGAGCGTGCCCGCGCGGTTTGTCGGCATTGGCAACTACACGGACATCCTCACCGACGAAGACATCTGGTACGCGATGCAGGTGACGGCGCGCTTCGTGTTCTGGTCAGTCGGGCTCGAAGTTCTGCTCGGCTTCGGACTCGCGCTGCTGATCAACCGGCAGTTTCGCGGCCATAGTTTCTGGACGACGCTGATTCTGCTGCCGATGATGCTTTCGCCCGCCGTCGTCGGCAACTTCTGGACTTTTCTGTTGCAACCGCAAACGGGCCTGTTCAACGACATCGTCGGTTTCTTTACGGGCATTGCGCCGAATTCATTCCAGATGATCGGCGACGTTCCCCTCGCGCCGTGGACCATCGTGATGGTCGATACATGGATGTGGACGCCATACGTGATGCTGATCTGTCTTGCGGGGCTGCGTTCGATCCCGGACTACATCTATGAAGCAGCCGAAGTAGACCGTGCTTCGCCGTGGCGGCAGTTCTGGTCGATCACGCTGCCGATGACGCTGCCGTTCCTGATGCTCGCGATCCTGTTTCGCGGTATCGAGAACTTCAAGATGTTCGACATGGTGAACCTGCTGACATCGGGTGGTCCGGGCTCGGTGACGGAAACCGTGTCGATCACGCTTAAGCGCGCTGCATTCGAGAAGTGGCAGACGGGTTATTCGTCCGCACTCGCGATCATTCTGTTCGTCGTCGTGTTCGGCGCCGCGAACATCTACGTGAAAGCCCTCAACCGGGTGAAACAGCGATGACAGATCTTGCACTTCAACAGTCGGTGGTGGCTGCATCTCCGCGAAGCAAGACGTTTGCCGCAGCCGTCGTAATCGCCTATGCACTGATTGCGACGCTGCCGATCGTCTGGATCATCCTGACCAGCTTCAAGACGCAGGAAGACGCGATTGCGTATCCGCCCGTCGTCCTGTTTCAGCCGTCGATGGAGGGCTACGTGAACCTCTTCACGATCCGCTCGCGGCAGACGCCGGAGTTCATCGCGAGCTTGCCGCCCGCACAGACCTGGTATGACCGCGATGTGCGCAAGCGCAATATGGTGATTGCGGGGCCGTCGAAAGTCTTGCCGCGCTTCGTCAATTCTCTCGTGATCGGCTTCGGCTCGACGTTTCTTGCCGTGTTTCTCGGCACGCTTGCAGCGTATGCCTTCTCGCGCTTCAAGGTCCCGCTCGCCGACGATCTGCTTTTCTTCATCCTGTCTACGCGGATGATGCCGCCCATCGCCGTCGCGATTCCCATCTACCTGATGTACCGCGCGCTCGGCCTGGCCGATAGCTATCTGGGCATGATCGTGCTGTATACGGCAGTGAACGTTTCGCTGGCGGTGTGGCTGCTCAAGGGGTTCATCGATGAAATTCCGCGTGAGTACGAGGAAGCTGCACTCGTCGACGGATACACGCGCCTGCAGGCTTTCGTCAAGGTCGTGCTGCCGCAAGCGATTACGGGCATCGCAGCGACGGCCATCTTTTGCCTGATCTTCGCCTGGAACGAGTACGCATTTGCGTTGCTGCTGACAAGCGGCGACGCGCAAACGATGCCGCCGTTCATTCCGTTCATCATTGGCGAGGGCGGCCAGGACTGGCCGGCTGTCGCGGCCGCCACGACGCTGTTCGTGCTGCCCATCCTGATCTTTACAGTCGTGTTGCGCAGGCACCTGTTGCGCGGCATCACCTTTGGAGCGGTGCGCAAATGAAACTCCAACCGACCATACCGCGCCGTCGCCTTTTCCGCAGGCGCTATTGTGAGGGCGCATCGACCGTGCTCATCGGCATCGGCATCGCGATGCTCGTCCAGCCATTCGCCGTCGATCTCTACACATGGTCGTTTCCCGTGATTCTGGTGGGCGCGCTGGCTTTCGTCGTGACCAGTCACTTTCCGGAGTGAGCCATGTCGACGATCGCTTTGTCGAATCTTCATAAACGCTTCGGCGACTTCACGGCCGTGCGTGATACGAATCTCACTGTCAGCAACGGTCGTTTCGTCGTGTTGCTCGGACCTTCCGGCTGCGGCAAGACGACGACATTGCGCATGATCGCGGGGCTCGAACTGCCGACTTCGGGCCGTATCCTGATCGACGGAGAGGATGTGACGGGATTGCGGGCCCGGCAACGCGACATTGCGTTTGTGTTCCAGATGTTCGCGCTCTATCCGCATATGACAGTGCGTAACAACATCGCGTTTCCGCTGAAGAACGAGGGCATTACGCGCCTTGAAATAGCGTCCCGCGTCGATGCGGCTGCGCGCATGTTGCGGATCGAAAGTCTGCTTGGACGAAAGACGGGCGGGTTGTCAGGCGGCGACCGGCAACGCGTCGCGTTGGGGCGCGCGATCGTGCGGCATCCGAAGGCGTTTCTGATGGACGAGCCGCTCGGCACGCTCGACGCGGACTTTCGCGAGCTGATGTGCCTGGAATTGCGCAAGCTGCACAACGCGCTCAATGCAACGACTGTCTATGTCACACATGATCAAAGAGAAGCGATGGCGATGGCCGACGACATCGTCGTGATGAATGGTGGCGAAGTACTGCAATCGGCGTCGCCGCATGAGATCTATCACTTTCCCGCGACCGTGTTCGTCGGCAGTTTCATCGGCAGCCCGCCGATGAATTTTCTGGCCGTGGACGGCGGCGTCGACGCGGGCGCGGAATCGGTATCGCTGGGCGGGATGGCCGTGTCCGTGCCGCGCACCGATGCGTCTGCTGCGAAAGCGCTGCTGGGCGTGCGGCCCGAGCATGTCGTGATCGACGAGCGCGGTGCGGTGCGCGGACGTGTGATCGCCGACGAGTATCTCGGCTCACATCAGATCCTGGTCGTCGAAACAGCGCTCGGCGTTGTGCGTGTGAGAGTCGGGAAGGACGATGGGCGGGCGGCGGGATCGCAGGTCGGGCTGTCGTTTCGCAGGGAGCGCACGCTTCTGTACGACGCAGCGAGCGGCAAGCTGCTGCCCGGCGCTGCGCGTCAGATGGCCGTCAATGGAAACGGCAACGGAGGCGCTCATGTCTGATATCCGCTTGAATGGAGTGACGAAGCGATTCGGCGAAATCGTTGCAGTAGATGATGTATCGATCGACGTGAAGGAGGGGGAGTTCGTCGTGTTGCTCGGCCCGAGCGGCGCGGGCAAGACCACCACGTTGCGGCTCATCGCCGGTCTCGAACGGCCCGACGATGGCCAGATCTTCATCGGCGGTGAAGCTGCGACGGATATGCATCCCGCGGACCGCGACGTCGCCTTCATTTTTCAGCAGTATTCGCTGTATCCGCATCTGACCGTATTCGGCAACCTGGCGTTTCCGTTGCGTTCCCCACGCCGGCGCGTCAGCGAAGCGGAAGTTGCCGCGCGTGTGCAGGCGGTCGCGCAGATGCTGCATATCGAGTCGAAGCTGGGCAACCTCGCGACACGCCTATCGGGCGGCGAGATGCAGCGCGTGGCCATCGGACGCGCACTCGTGCGGCAGCCTAAAGTATTTCTGATGGACGAGCCGCTGTCGTCGCTCGACGCAAAGTTGCGCGAGGAGCTGCGGATCGAACTGAAGCGGCTGCATCGCACGATTGGTGCGACGATCATCTACGTGACGCACGATCAGGTCGAAGCCACGACGCTTGCGGATCGCATCGGCATACTCGAACACGGCCGCATCGTGCAGATGGGCGCGCCGCGCGAGGTGTATGGCAATCCGGCTTCGCTAGGCGCGGCGCAACGTCTCGGCTCGCCGCCGATCAACTTGCTGCCGGCCGGATTGTTCGATCCTTCCGCGATGCCCGCGGGTACGTCGACGGTCGCGATCCGTCCAGAAGATATTGTGCTGCACGCGCCTGATACGCGTGACGTGCTCAACCTTCGCGTGCTCGAGTATTCGCCGCTTCGGCATTTGTTGATTCTGGACCGCGACGGCACCGCAATCGTCGCGACAACGATGACCGAGCGCAACTTCGCGCCAGGGCAAACGGTCGGCGTATCGCTGCCGCCGCGCAGCCTTCTCTATTTCCGCTCCGACGGCAGGAGGATTCCGGCATGAACGGGAAAACGGTCATGGTGTGCATCGAGGCAGCGCATGCCGCGCTGAAAGAACACACCGACGAGATCGCAGTGCTCGATCAGCAGATCGGCGACGGCGATCATATCTTCAACCTGTTGCGGGGCGCCGATGCGCTGTTCGCCATGCGCGCCGACATCGAGGCCGAGGCATTTGCGCCCGCGCTGGAGCTCGCCGCGTCCAAACTGCTGTCGACGGTTGGCGGTTCGTCGGGGCCGTTGTTCTTTTCGTTGCTGCACGGCATGGCGAAGGCATCGGAAAACGCGGGCCCGATGAGCGTCGAGGATGCGGCACGTATCTTCGCGGCAGGTGTCGATGCCGTTACTCAGCGCGGCAAGGCCGGCATCGGCAGCAAGACGATGATGGACGTGCTGATCCCTGTAGCGTCGCGCTTTGCGGAACTGGCTGACGACGACGCGGCTCCGGAAACCGTGCTCGATGCGTTGCCGCAGGTCGCCGAAACGGGCATGCTCGCCACACGCGACATGCTGGCCACAAAAGGACGCGCGTCGTTTCTCGGCGAGCGCTCGCGTGGCCACATTGATCCGGGCGCGCGGTCAAGCCAGTTGATGATCGAGGCGGTGTGCGCGCGGCTCGCGCAGGACAGAGAATGAAAGGAGCGTAGCCATGAAGAAATTTATCAATCACGTCGACGACTTCCTGACCGAGAGCCTCGCTGGGTTCGCCGCCGCGCATAGCGATCTTGTCACACTCAACCAGGAGCCCGTATTCGTTCGGCGCAAGACGCTGAAGACCGGCAAGGTTGCATTGATTTCGGGCGGAGGCTCGGGACACGAGCCTTTGCATAGCGGCTTTGTCGGTTACGGGATGCTGGATGCTGCGTGCCCTGGCCAGGTTTTCACGTCGCCGACGCCCGATCAGATGATGGCGGCCGCCCAGGCCGTCGACACGGGCGCGGGGACGCTCTTCATCGTGAAGAACTATTCCGGCGATCTCATGAACTTCGAAATGGCATCTGAGATGTCGGAGTTGCCGAATGCGATGGTGCTGATCAACGACGATGTCGCAGTCGAAAATTCCAGCTACACGACGGGGCGGCGCGGCGTGGCGGGTGCCGTGATCGTCGAGAAGATGGTGGGCAGCCTTGCAGAAAGTGGCGCTGATCTCGAGCAATGCAAGGCGTTCGGCGACCGGATCAACAAGCATACGGCGTCAATGGGTGTTGCGTTTTCCAGTTGCACGGTGCCCGCGGCGGGCACGCTGACGTTCAAGATCGGCGACGATGAAATCGAGGTGGGCGTCGGAATTCATGGCGAACCTGGGCGGCGACGTGCGCGTTTTGCCGCGGCCGATGCTATTGCGGAAGAACTGCTGACGGCGATCGTCGCTGATCTGAAACCAGGGAGCAACTCGGAGTTGCTGGTCTTGATCAATGGGTTGGGCGGTACGCCGCTCGGCGAACTGTACCTGCTGTTCAATTCCGCGCGTTTATGGTTGCAGCAGCGCGATCTGAAAATCTCGCGCGTGCAGGTCGGTTCGCTAACGACCTCGCTGGAAATGGCGGGTGCGTCGATCAGCTTGTGCGTGTTGGACGATGAAATGACGCGGCATTGGGATAGCCCCGTGCATACGCCGTCGCTAAGGTGGGGGTTGTAGCGGCTACCAGGCTTTGCGCCTCATCGAAAATCGCGCCGATGCTTCTTTGCATCACGCATTGTGCAAAACGGTCGCGGGATGCCGCATGGGAGTGAAGGACATGGCCAATGTCGGTGGTCTGCGACTTGCCTGCCGCTATGGCAGAGGGACATACGCAATGAAGAAACGTCGACTATCCGATTCATTACCGTGGATGAACAACGGAATCGCGCTTCGAGATTTATGTATCTACTCATCGTTCTATGCGCAGAGCGGTTCGAAGTCGGAGAACAATAAAACTCAATCGTGAGTAATTGCTCGCCGAATCGAAAGAAAGTGCGTGACCCCCGTATCGAATGCGAATCGTGAACCCGTATATTACAAAAGACTTAGTAGCCTTTGCCGGGCGATGATATAGGGTAAAGACGTGCGCTTTCTCTTTGCGTACCGGGCCTACCGGCCCTTTGGCGGTTCTTCGGATGCTCCTGTCGTCTCGAACGCCACTCGCGGATTTGCCGCGTTAGCTTCTTCCATACATCCGGTAAAGCCAGAAAGAACGTTCCCGCAACCGGTTCCCCCCGCAGCAGTCGGAGTTGCTGGCAGCGGCCATCCTGGCGCGCGTGCCGGACGCTTCGCCCATTGCGTATGTGAAAGCGGGCGCAAAACCTGAAACCTGATTTCGAATTGAAGGAGTAAGCCATGAAGACAACGTTTCTCGTGCCCGCGGTGGTCGTGGGCGCTTTCTCGTTGGCGGGCGTCGCTCAAGCGCAGGACACGTCCCCGCAGCAAGATGCTCAATCGTCATCGACCACTACCAGCGCCAGCGCATCTTCCAGTGCGTCTCGCGACTCGTCCGGGTATGGTGGTGTATCCGGGAGCAACGGTGCGAGTGGCAATTTGACCCGGTGGGGACAAGGCACGTGTGGCCACCTGCCTCAATGCAACGCTGATAGCGGTCACTAACGCGCAGGTCGATGCTGTGGTTTCGCGGATTGGGGCCGACCCATCCGCGAAATCTTCGTCGCGTTGCTGCCGTTCTGAATATTGTGCGACAGCGATTAGCGAGGCCTACGCGAGGGTGACAGATCGATTGCCGCTTAGTGTCAGACTCAATACGTTCGATGGTTCTTACGCGAGTCTGCGTATAGTGTGCCAACGCACTGACCGGCAGCTTTCTGCAACGGCCAAGCCGCAACTTCCCAAACGCGTTCAGCCCGCACTGAACGGCCGACGGCTTTGCTTGTCCATCACATAGTTGACAGCCCGCAACGAGTGGACACGTCTGATGGCCGATCACGCCGCCCCGCCTCTCCAAAAAACTCGCAACGAGCGGCATGCGTTCGCCGCTCAGGCCGCCCCCTGCGACGGTCTGGCGATTCTCGCGCAACCCGCCGGCGATCGCCCGTGTCACCGCAAGCGGCTCGCCCTCGCAGCGACGATTCTCGGCTCCAGCATGGCCTTCATCGACGGCTCGGTCGTCAACGTCGCGCTGTCGTCGATCCAGAGGGAACTCGGCGGGGACGTCGCGGCGATGCAATGGATCGTCAATGCGTACCTGTTGCTGCTCGGCTCATTGGTGCTGGTGGGGGGAGCGATGGGCGACAAGCTTGGGCGGCGCACGATATTTATTGCGGGCATCGGGTTGTTCACCGCAGCGTCGGTGGCGTGCGGCTTGGCACCCAGCTCCGGCGCGCTGATCGGCGCGCGCGCAGTGCAAGGCGTCGGCGCGGCGCTGCTTGTGCCGGGCAGCCTCGCGATCATCGGCGCGGTTTTCGACGAGCGCGAGCGCGGCCGTGCGATCGGCACATGGGCCGGCGTTGGCGCGGTCATGTCGGCCGTAGGTCCCGTCGCGGGCGGCTGGCTGGTCGATGCATTCTCGTGGCGCGCGATCTTCTATCTGAACGTGCCGCTCGCGGCCGCGACGATCGCGCTCGCGCTGTGGTCGGTACCGGACAGCCGCAACGAAGGTGCCACGCGTCGTCTTGACTGGGCAGGCGCGCTCACGGCGGCTGCCGGGTTCGGCGCGCTCACGTACGGCCTCACGCGCGCCTCCTCGCATGGCTTCAACGATGAAACAGTGATCGGTTCGATCGTCGCCGGAATCCTGGTCTGCGCGGTTTTCATCGCGATCGAAGCGCGCAGCGAAGACCCGATGATGCCGCTCGACGTGTTTCGTTCGCGAGACTTCAGCGGCGCGAACCTCGTCACGTTGCTGCTGTACTTCGGGCTCAGTGGCGCGCTGTTCTTTCTTCCGTTCACGCTGATTCGCGCGCACGGGTACTCGGCGACGGAAGCTGGCGCGGCGCTGTTGCCCTTGCCCGTCGTGATGGGCACTCTGTCGCGCTTCACAGGCGGGCTCGCGACGCGCCTCGGGCCGCGCGCGTTATTGACCGTCGGCCCATTGATCGCGGCTGTCGGCTTCACACTGCTCGCGCTGCCTGCGCTCTTCGAGACGGATCGCGAAACCTACTGGACCAGCTTTTTCCCTGGGCTCGTCGTGCTCGGCCTCGGCATGACGATCACCGTGGCTCCGCTGACAACGACCGTGATGACGGTCGTTCCCGCCACGCGCGCGGGCGTCGCGTCGGGCATCAACAATGCCGTTGCGCGCATCGCGAGCCTGCTGGCAATCGCCGTGCTCGGCATCGTGTTCATGTGGTCGCATGGCGCGGCGCTCGCGATGCGCCTCGAACGGCTGAACATTCCGCCCGACCTGCATCGCACGGGGCAACTGCTCGAACCCGACACGTCGACGCTGGCGGGCGCACACGCCGTGCCCGCGCGCATGCTCGAGGCGCAGGCGGAAGCGATCGATGCGGGCTTGCGAGCGGTTGCGTTGACGTCCGCAGCATGCGCGTTGCTCGGCGCAGCGTGCGCGGCGGCGACGATCCGTGGGCAGAAGAAGAGACAAGGCGAGACTCAGGAGCAGGCAAGATAGCGCGCCGGGCTGGTTCCCGCCGCACCGTGAAAAGTGACAAGAGTCCGGAAACGTGACTTTCAGCCGTCGCCATGTTTCGCCGTTTTCTTTCCATCTGCCTGTCTCTTCGGACAACGCGACCGCCTCTCACTGAAGCCGCGGCACCAGCTTTTCGCCGTTGAAATAGTAGACGCCAAATACCGGTTCGCGCGATAACGGTACGTGCAAATGTTCAACGTTTCCGGCCAGCAACAATCGACTCGATGTGCCTGGCAGGCTTGTCGTGTCTGTCTACACCATGATGAATCCGCGCCGCATTCCGAGCATCACCGCTTCCGTGCGGTTGGTCGCGCCGAGTTTGCCGAAGATGGAGGAGAGGTGAAATTTCACGGTGTTGTCCGAGATGTCGAGTTGCCGCGCGATCTCCTTGTTGCCGAGTCCGTCGGCGAGCATCGCCAGCACTTCGATCTCGCGCAACGTCAACGCTTCGAACGGTTCGCCGGAGGCCGTCTCGCGCGCTGGTTTTCGTTCGGCCAGCAGCTTTGCGAGGATGTCGGGCGACAGCACGCAAAGGCCCGCGGCGACGGCTTCGATCGACGCGACGATTTCGGCCGGCATCGCACTGCGCGGCAGGATCGCCAACGCATCGGCGGGCGGTGCATCGAGAATCCAGTCACTGTCCGTCTCGGCGCTCAACAGGACGAGCGCCGGTGGCGCGTGCGCGAGTTCGAATAACGTCTTGAGCGCGTCGCTCACGTCCGGCTCGATGTCGATCACGACCACATCCGGCACCGAACCGGCGAGGCAATCGACGAGTGTTTCAGCATCGGCTGCACTACCGAGGAACTCAAGTGCCGGGTTCGCCTCGACAAGCGCTTTGACAAGCGTTTGCAGGCTCGTGCGCACCTGCGACGATGCCGCAATCACCGCGACCCTCACGGGCGCCATGTGTACCCTCTGTCCATTCGACATTTCGCCGCTTCCCGGACCTCATCTGCACGCATTCCGTTGAGGGCGTTCGCCCACCGTTATAGAACACGCATGGCGTTCGCCACCTCGGATCAACGCGATTTGCAACTGCTGTCCAATGCTTGCGGAGCCCAGCGCGGCGTGCACGTCGTTCATGTCGCGGCAAGGCTTGCCGTCCAGTTCGATCAGCACATCGCCGATCAGCACGCCCGCCTGTTCCGCAGGACCGCCCGGCGCCAGCGAATTGATCAGCAATCCGCTGCTGAACGGCAGGCTCATTTTGTCGACCCATGCGTCGAGCAGGCTGACCTGCTGCGTGCCGACGCCAAGATAGCCCCGTGCGACGCGCCCCTTGGCCAACAGCTCATCGGTGACGCGCTCCACGGTCATGCCGGGAATCACCATGCCGGCGCCGCGCATCAGTGCCGATGTGCAGATGCCCATGACTTGCCCGCGCATATCCGCGAGCGCTGCGCCTGAGAAACCCGGGCGCAGGCCGCCGTCCAGTCGCACGAACGCATCGAGCTGTCCGCCTCTCCATGTGCGCCAGGAACCTCCTGTGCTGCCGATCACGCCGAAATCAGCGCTGACGCCGAGTTCGTCCGCGCGCGCGACGGCGAGCGCAAGATGACCGGGCTTCAGTGAGCGTGCATCGCCGGAGTCGATTGGGTCCAGGTCCACGCCGTCCAGTTTCAGCACGCCGATATCGGTGCCCGGGTCCAGGCCCGCGAGGAGTGCGGAGACTGTACGTCCATCGGGCAACGTGACTTTGATCCCGTCCTCACGCCTGATCGTGTGTGCAGCTGTCACGACCACGCCATGTCGCCAGATTACCCCACTTGACGGCATGCGATGCCGGCCGTGTACTGCCACGACACTTCTTCCGATTCGCCCGGCAATGTCTGCCAGATTGTCCGAGAAATCCATCAAAGGATTTCCGCTCGAAGATGTGGTTTCCATTTCAAGTCTCCTGCCAGTTGCAATGCGACCTGCTTGCGCGTCGCGTCATCGATCGCGCGGCTATCCGCGCGGACAGTGTGGTGACGACGGATTCACAATGACAGAAGAAGAGAGGGCGCACACCACCCAAATGGGTAGCCGGGCAGGTGCAGTGTGGATTTCACGGCGCGGCGTGAGGCAGAGATCTACCGTGAGGCCGCCATTGACGAAGCCGCACAGCGCGAAGTGCATCGGCTGCTTTGCTTGCAGGACGATCAAAATGCCAGCAAACGCTAGGCAAGCAACGACAACGCATCGGCGAGCGAGAGCACCGTTGTGCGCGAATCGAACGCCGTTGAAAAAAGATGATCGTGCACGACCTGATCCGGGTCGTAGCAGCAATCCTTGACCGTGAACAGGCGGAAGTCCGCATCGCTCGCGTACGCAACCGACGACAGCACGACACCCGTCGACGCAATGCCCACCATGATCAGTGTATCGATACCTTGGGCGCAAAGCCGCGCCTGCAGATCGGTACCAAAGAACACGCTGGCGCGATGCGCGATGATGAGCGGTTCGGTAGCCTGCTGGCCGAGTTCCGGCGCGATCTGGTCGTCGATGAAAAGACCGAGTTGCTTGATTCCCTGGCCGTTCCTGTTCAACGGACTGACTTCCGGATAGCCCGGACTAAAGTGGATCTTGGCGAAATAGACACTGACGCTTTTGGCCCGCGCGGCGTCGCACAGCTTGCGCGTATTGGCGAGCAAAGTGGGCGCGACTGATGGAAATAGCGCAAGGATGTCGGTCTGATAGTGCATGACCACCAGAGCGGTTTGTGCTGGAACGATCGACGGAATTGGCATCTCCATACCGTGCGCCTCGGCGGCGCTTTCCATGTCCTGTTGTTCGATGATGCGTGGCGACATAAGGCTACGCGATAGAGAAGGTTACTCGACTCTATCACGGCCGTCGTGAAGCGAAGGCGTATGCAATCCCGCCGCGACGCTGACGGGATGATCGCGCATGCGCGCATAGACGGCGTCCGTATCCCGGCGATACGGGCGGGACTCATGTGCGCGTCGAGTCCCGCAACCGTCGGCGTGAACCTGATCGATCGCTGCGCCGCTTGCGTTGCATCAGGCGGCGAGCGTAAGCCCTGTGCACCCGTACCTTTCCGTTCAGGTCGACAGAATGGTGACGAGTGCCACAGCGCAAGACCTGCCTTCGACACCGTCATTCAGGCGATGAGCGGTCTGATGGATCTGACGCGCAGCAACGGCGAGCCCGTCAAGCTCGGCGCATCGGGCGCCGATATTCTCGGCGGGCAGGCGGCGCTCTTCGCCATTGTCGCGAATCTCGCCGGGCCTTCGCGACAGCCGGGGACGTTCGTTGAAATTTCGATGCAGGACGTTGCCGCGTGGTGCGCGCTGTTTGCGTCGGGCAATCCCGCGCGCGAGGGAATCGTCGTCATGTGCATCGACGGCCATGTGTGGATCGAGAGCGACGAGCGTCTTTCGGCGGATGCGCTCGTCGAGTGCGCAAAGCGGATGCGATGCGCTTCGCTGACACGAGCGTCCGCCATTGCCGCGCTGGCTGATGCCGGCGTACGCGCGGTGCCCGTCGCACGCGTGCACGAAGTCATTACAGACGGCGATTTTCTCGCGGACGTGCTGAGCGTCGCGCGCGACGCCAATGGCACCTTCTGGCCGGTCTTGAGGATGCCGTACCGGCTTTCGGCGACGCCTGCCCGCATCTGCACGGTACCTGGCGAATCACGTTCCCCGCTGACATCGGCCTCATGCGTGAGCCTGACGTAAGTTCGCCATGACACGCCGCTGACCTGATTGCTTATCCAATGCGTGACGACGTAAGTGCCGCAATGCGGCTTGCCGGTTCATCGCGGCATCGGCAGGCCCAGTCGCCATGTCAGATTGCTGCGCGCGCGCGTTTCGCAGCGAGCGTGAAAAAAGTCGGTGAGATAGATGCGCGGACGCGCCAGCAGGTCGCCCAGGATCGCCCGTTCGTGCAGGTCGTACGCGCGATCGTCGAGGTCCGGCCGCTCGGCGCGCAGGCGTTCCCCGTCCCGACGAAAGTGGCTGCGCGAAGCGCCGAGCACGGCAAGGTCGATATCGCATGCGAAACGTTCGTCCAGGCCGGCCGGCATGTTCGTATGCCGCGTCGCGAGAATCATGTCGCAGATGTGCTCACTTGCCGCGATACGGCCGTCCGCCCATTGCCGTAACCAGTTCGCGCTGCGCTGCTCGTTGTCGCGCGCGCCGGGCGCGTAGATCACGTCGTGGCACCACAGTGCTAGCTCGACGGAATCGGGATGCGGAATCGCGTCGCGCGCCTGGTCGAAATCGCGCAAGCAGCGGCGCACGTGCAGCAGCGTGTGATATCGACGCGCCGGTTCCGCATAGCGCTGCGCGAGGTCCGCGCATGCGGCCTCGGCACGCACGCCGCCGCTGCGTGACCACAATGCGATGAAGCGCGACTGGGTTTGCGTCATTCCGTTCGATTCCCGTCATGTACCGACGCGCACTCGTTCGGTGCGGCACGCAACGCGGCGTCGCTGTCCTGCGGCGAACGCGTCGCGATGGTCAAAGAAACTCCCTGCGAATGTCGATGCTCGATCGTTGCCCGATGTTGCGGTAGTGATGCATGAGCCACATGTCCGCCTCGTGCCTTCCCTTGTCGTGCAGCCCGCACAGGAAATCCCAATCGGCGTTGTACTTGCTGGACACGCTCAGCGTGCACATCGCGTCGTCGGATCGAATGGAATGGATCAGCATTTCCTTCATCTCGCCGCGCTCGATCTTGCCTTGCTGGATCAGCTCGGTCACGAATGCGACCGCTCGCATTTCACGCATCAGCGACGAGTTGAAGCTGATTTCGTTGATGCGATTGAGAATCTCGGCGGCCGACGTCGGCACACCCCGGCGAATGAGCGGATTGATGTGGACGATCACGATGTCGCGCGTGTTGCAGTTGTAGATCAGCGGGTAGATGGCAGGGTTGCCCATGTAGCCGCCGTCCCAGTAGTGCTCGCCGTCGATGGAGATCGCCTGGAACAGCGTCGGCACGCACGCGGACGCGAGCACGGCGTCCACACAGACATCGTCGCCCGTGAAGAGGCGGATCTTCCCCGTCTCCACGTTGGTCGCGCACAGGAAGAGACGGATGGGGCAGTGCTTGCGCAATGCGGCGAAGTCGACCTGGTTTTCGAGCACCTCGCGCAGCGGATTCAGATTGTTTGGATTGAACTGGTACGGCGAGAAGACGCGCAGCATCATGTCGGCAAACGCGTAGAGCGGCGAGTGATCGAGCCCGAAGCTGTGCGTCCCTTTCAGCCAGGGCGCCCAGCGCAGCGGGTTGTAGCGGTCGGCGGAATGCGAGACAGCGCGCCAGAAGTCGTGCAGCGCCTTGCGCGCACCGTCCGCGCCGCCTTTCGACAGGCCGTACGCGAGCACCGTGGCATTCATCGCGCCGGCGCTGGTCGCGCTCACGCCCTCGATCGTCAGTCGGTCGTCTTCGAGCAGCCGGTCGAGCACGCCCCACGTATACGCGCCGTGCATCCCGCCGCCCTGCAACGCCAGCGCGACCGGCTTGACCGTGTCGTCGCCTTGAGGTCTTGTGTTCTTCGTCGTCATTTTCTGTCTCGTCGGTCGCTGCGAATCGTGTTGCGCATCCGGCACGGTGCGCCAGCCAGTCTCGCGCCGATGCGCCGCTCGACTTGCCGGCGGTATCGGCTGATCAAGGCCCGATCAAGGCTCGATCAGGGTCCGTCATCCTGTGCCCGGCGCCAGTGCATCGAGCAATGCTTTGGCCTCTCGCATATCGGCGGTATCGAAGCCCTCCGACAGGCCGTCGTACACCTGGGACAACACCTGCCGTGCGTCGTCCGCCTTGCCCTCGTCTTGCCACAGACGGGCGAGGCTCGACGCAGCGCGCAACTCGAGCGATCTCGCGCCCAGACGGCGAGACACGTCGAGCGCTTTGCGAAAACAGTGTTCGGCTTCGTCACGGCGAGCCGATGTGCGATCGTCGCCATTTTTGCGAAGCAACAGGTCGCCCTTGAGCCGATACAGTTCCGCCTCGTACCAATGCTCGTTCGACTTTTCGACGATCGCCATTGCCTCTTCGAGTGCGCCGAGGCCGCTCGCCGTGTCACCCGCGCGCCCGTAGCTGTCGGCGAGGAGCGCCAGAAAATACGAGCGATGGTCTTCGCCACCGGCCGCGCGGTCGGCGTCGAGGCCTCGCCGCATCTGGGCGATGCCCTCGTGGATATTTCCCCGCTCGCTCATCACCCAGCCGCAGAAAATGGTTCCCCACGCGAGCCAGTAGGGCAATCCCTGTTCGGTCGACAGCGTGATGATGGCTTCGGCATGCTCGCGGGCCAGCGACGATTCGCGCCGAAGCTGATGCAACTCGGCCGCGTAGGCGAGGGCGAATGCCACATTCGGCCCGTGGGCGAGCTTATGCGCGAGGGCAAGCGCCTCCTGGCAGCGCTTGCGCGCCTGATCGGGGTATCCCTGAAGCCACAAGGTCAGCGCGAGGAAGTTCAGCGCCCGGATGCCGGGGTCCACGCCGTGCGAGAACACATGGGCCTGATGCTGCTCCGGATCGTAGATCGCGAGCGCCTGTTCGGCATGGTTGCGTGCATCGGCGAGGCCCCCTTGCAGGAACAGGCATGCGCCAAGCGCGCCATGGGCCTCGACGAGCAGGGCCGGGTCCTTTGCATGCCGCGCCACGTCGAGCATCTCCTTACCCAGTTCGCGCGCCTTCGCGTACTCTCCGTGCGTCATGAAATGGATTCTCAGGCCCAGTTGCGCTGCGAAGCGCTGCGTCGCGTCGCCCGTCTGCTCGCATAACGCCAGCGCGCGGGTATAGGCCGCAGCAACCTCCGGCGTGCCGTAGCCCCGCACGGACATCAACGCCGGCCCCAATGAGAGCCGCAACGCCAGTTCCCTTTGCCTGCGCTCCGGTGAGTCGGGCAGACGCTCGAGCAACGTCAGCGCCGCTTCCAGGTGATGCATCGCGTCGAGATGCGATGCATGGCGCAGCGCCAGTTGCGCGGCGCGATGCAGATACTCGACGGCCTTCGGAAGGTTTCCGCTCAAGCTGTAGTGGTGCGCCAGTTCGCTGCTGTAATCGGCGATGCTGGCGGGAAACAGCGCCTCGATTGCCTGCGCCGTTCGCTCGTGCAGCGCGCTGCGCCGCTCGGTGAGCAGCGAGTGCCCGGCGACTTCCTGAGTCAGCGCATGCTTGAACGAATAATCCACCTCCGGAAACGCGGGCCGCTCGTAAATGAACTCGGCGGCCTCCAGATGGGAGAGAAGCTGGCGCAGATCGTTGTCCGCACGCGCGATCTGATCGCCGCAGATGAGCCGCACCAGGCTGAACGAAAATTCCTTGCCGATCACAGCGAGCGTCTGCAGCAGTTCCTTCTCGGCGACGGGGAGCCGATCGATACGGCCCGCGAGGACGCCCTCGACGGTCGTCGGAATATGCAACGCGGCAGGGGGGCGCTCGATCCGGTAGTGGCCCGGCTCGCCGAGCAGCGATTTTTCCTCCGCGAGCGTCTGGACCACTTCCTCCATGAAGAACGGATTGCCTTCCGTCTTCTCCAGGATCAGCTGCTTGAGCGGCGCGAGGCCCGGGTCATCGCCGAGCAGCGCTGCAAGCAGTCCCTGTGCTTCGGCGGGACCCAGCGGTTCGAGCCGTAGCCGCGTGTATTGATTCTCGTGTTGCCAACCGGGCCGGTACTCGGGCCGATAGTTGACGAGAAGCAGAATGCGCGTTTTCGGCACGCGTTCGATCAGGTAGGCGAGGAAGGCTTCCGTTTCGCTGTCCAGCCATTGCAGGTCCTCGAACAGCAACTCGATCGGCTGGTCCTGGCTCTCGCGCGCGAGGAGTTGCGTGATCGCGTCGAAGGTCCGGTCCCGCCGGATCCTGGGGTCCATCTCCTCCAGTGCCGAACCGGGCTCGCCGATGCCCAGCAGAAAGAGCAGGTAAGGCACGAGACCTTCGAAGCTGCGTTGGAGTATGAGCGCCTTGCCCATCATCTTCTCGCGACATCGACGCTCGTCGTCCCGCGCGGTGATCTGGAAATAGTTCTTCAGCAGCTCGATCAGCGGCAAATTGGCAAAAGCCTTGCCGTGCGATACCGAGAACGTTTCGAGCACCAGACAGCCGTGTCGCGAACGCTCCTTGAATTCATGGAACAGCCGCGACTTCCCGACACCTGCTTCACCGACCACGCCGACGACCTGTCCACGCCCGTCACGGGTCATCTCAAGCGCCCTGTTCAAGTGCTCCATTTCGACGTCGCGGCCGACGAACCGGGCCAGTCCGCGATGCGCTGCCAATTGCAGGCGTGTGCGCAGCGCGCCGGGGCCGACAACTTCATACACCGACAGCGGCGCGGGGATGCCCTTCAGTTGGATCGCTCCCAATGACTTGAACTCGAAATAGCCTTCGGCCAGCTTATGGGTGGACTCGCTGACCAGAATGGACGTGGGGGCGGCAATGCCCTCCATCCGCGACGCAATGTGGATCGTATGACCGACGGGATCGTAATCGGTGTGCAGGTCATCTGTGCGGATCGAACGCACGACGACTTCGCCCGTATGGACGCCGACGCGGATCTGCAGCGGAATCCCTTTCTCCAGACGGATGCGGTCGGCGTGGCGGCGCATCGCTGCCTGCATGCGCAGCGCCGCGAAGAGCGCGCGCTGCGGATGGTCCTCATGGGCGATGGGCGCGCCGAACAGCGCAAGGATGCCGTCGCCGAGTGACTTCGCCACATAGCCTTCATAGTAGTGAACGGCTTCCATCATCAGCGCGACGACGGGGTCGATGAGGCGATGGGCCTCCTCCGGGTCCAGGTCGTGGATCAAGGCGGTGGAGCCGGCCATGTCCGCGAACAGCGCGGTGATGGTCTTGCGCTCGCCGGCCGTTTCGCCCCGCGCATCCATCGCGGCCTGTTCGGCCAGGATGCGTTCGGCGAGGTGGTGCGGCGTGTAATGGATAGGCGCCGGAGACGGCGACGAGACAGACTGCGGACGCGGGACAGGCGCCGCGGATGCATCCGTCAGCGGGGCGCCGCATGCATTGCAGAATCTGGCCGAGGGACTCGCCTCATGGCCGCAGCGCGGACATGTGCGCGACAGCACGGCCCCGCACGCTTCGCAGAATTGCGCCCCGGTGAGATTTTCGAATCCGCAGTTTGCGCAGCGCATACTCCCGTCCCATGCCGAGCGCCATTATTTGAAGATTATGCTCCTGGTCCGTTTGCGGCAAACCCCGGTTGAACTGCAAATCACGTGCAGTCAGAGCGAGGCGCGGGAGGGCGGCCCATTGTGCCGAATGAACGGCGGGCGGGTGTTTCGATCGAGCGGGAATTGCAGGGAAAGCAGTCAGGTTTCGCGCAGGCGTCGACAGTCGGTACCCGGACGCGAAGTGACGGGTGTTGAGCAGTGCGGTTCAGTGCGGTGCGGGGCGCTGGCGGACCTGCGCCCCGCGACCGGCTGATCAATTGCCGCGATACATCGGGTTGGCGTTATCGGCCATCGACGGGCCACCCGACTCGTATTGAGCGGGCTCGTTCCCGCCGACACCCCCATGGCGTTCGTCCATCATGCGTGCCTGGGCTTCTTCCACGGACAACGTTTGAGCGCTTTGACCGCGTTGCGATGCAGGTCCGCCGTCATCGGGGCGATAGTACGGCGCGGGGCCGTAGCCGCTTGCGAAAGCGGGTGCGGTCAACGAGGCGGAGCTTGCAATCAGCAGAGTGGCGATAAGTTTCGTGTTCATAGGTAGTCCTATATGAATAATTGAATGCCCGAATGCAACCGGATCAGGATCATTGGGGCGCGCGATTCAACGTTGATGGAATGATGCAAATGCCCGCCGCGCGCAGACAGAGAGGCTTGAACGAACAATCGCTGGAATCCCAGGCAATATTGCTGACGCCGCAGCGAAAGCAAGGAACCGGTCGTTGTCGCGCCCATCGCTGCAAACGCACGGGTTGTGCCAAGCGGGATCTATCGGGCTCGGGGGCAACGTAAGCCCTGAAAAATAAAGAAGATTCGGGCTCGATGGCAACCTCTTCCGGCGAACCCGAGGAGTGCCGATATCCGGCTGCCGGCTAACACTTCCCGGTCCCGCTGTCTGGTCCGATCCAACAGAGCTGGTCTGCGCCCCACGCGTGACGGACTCGACTCGGTGAGCGATTCGTGGGGACGTGATGCGAGAGAACCGATTTGGAGAAAACCCATATACCCAGGCCAGAGTGCGCAAGAAAATCTGGATAACTAAAGGTGGCAGAGCCTTGCGCGAAAATTCGAAAAAGAAAGAATTAATTCAGTGCAAAAAGCGCGCGAAATCAATGAGCTTCTTTTGAATCTGGAATTCAGTGAATTGTGGGGAAGGGGTATTCAGGTTCTCGGGGATCTCTTTGCCTTTCTTGGTCGCGCAGCCCAAAAAGCGCGTCGGGCAGCGGTTGCAGCAGATCTTTGTATGACGAAAAACGCTCTATCAACGATGTGGTTCTAATGCATTATTTTCATGCGGTGCCGTCCGGAATTCCGATTTAACATTTGGGGCCCGGCCCGAGCTACCGAAGTCGCAGGCCGGACAATAAAAGACTGGAACAAACTACCGAAATATCAAACGGCCTTTTGCATCGATGGGTAATTAATGCTTGCAGGTAACGTTTAGTCCAGATAATACGGAGCGAGACAAACATGCTGAGCCCTCACGAATTCGCTACTCTCATGCTGGTCAAGGCTGCGCCCGAACAGATCGACCTTGGTCGCGAAGAACTGGATACGCTTCTGGAGCGTCAACCGGTAGTGCTGGAAAAATTGGCGTCCGAAGTGCGGCGTCCCCGTCTCACAGTCCATGGGGTATCGGTCCTTCAGGCCATTGCCCGAAAACACTAAGCTCGCGCGGACCCTTATCCGCGGAGTCATCTCGCAAGGCGTTTTCGGCGGGCGTATCGCCGTTCGTTGTACGCGCGATGTGTTCCGAAGATGAGCGACGAGCGAACCAATCTCGCTTGAGCACCTGAAAATCACCCGTCATGTGCGTGCCACTTCCGGCGCGCATCATGGGTTTTGCGTACACCGTCCGCAGTGAGATGCTTGCCTCAGACGTGCAGCGTCCGCATGCGGATCGCTATATCCCAGGAGCTTAGTGATGCTCGCCTGGGAACAGGTGGCCGCAATCCCGATGGAGATGTTTGAACGGGTTCTACCAGGCTGTCCCCTACCAGGAGACGTTATGCACTTCTATCACCACGGTGTAGCGATTCAACCGGCGGTTGCAAGAAGCGGCAATACTTTTGTCGCGCGCGTATCCATTCTCGAGGAAGATGGCGAACTCACCTCGCTTGGCGATCTGGGGCATTTTGCGAACCGGCAATCGGCATTCGCGTTTGCCGTGAAGTGCGGTACCGCATTCGTCGACGAAGAGCCGATGCCGCGGCCTCCGTGTGATATCCGGCACGCTTGAAGCGCTGCAGCACGCTGCAAATTCGAGTGCAGGCTTTGTCGTGTGCTTGCAAGAGACTCAACAGGTTCAACCGGCCACTGGCGGCACGACCCCTTTCTTGAGCAGCAGATTGCCGTAGGGCCGCGTCTCGCCCGTCTGCACAATCGCAAAGCCGGCTTTCGCTCGCGCGTAGAACTCATTGCGCGCTAGCCCCTCGGCTTCGGGGGCGCCGTGGAGCTTCAACACGCGCTGAAGGTCGAGCGTTGCGGGCGGAGGCGCGGACAACGGATCGATCGGCGTCATGATCCATGCGGCGCAGGGCACTGCCTCGTCTAGCGGGAAAAGACGCAGCACCTCGTTCGCGAGTTCCGCCGATGTGCAAGACGGCAACCGGATCAACTGACGCGCGTGAGAGGCTGCGGGGAAGTTGGCATCGACCAGCGCGATCTCGTCGCCGTGACCCATCGAGGCTAGCGTAAAGAGCAGATCCGGCGACAATAGCGGAGAGATTCCCTTTAGCATTTTCGATTCACCTCGTGCTATTTGATAAACCGGGTTTCAATCGGCATTCGGACAGCGCCCGAACGCCGACGAAAGCCAAACTCAGGTGATAGCCCCGAGTTGCCAGGGCACGAACTCATTCTGTCCATAGCCATGCAACTCGCTCTTCGACTTCTCGCCGGAAGCGGTCGCGAGCATCAGCCGGAAAATCTCCTCGCCCAACTCATCGACGCTGCGTGTACCGTCGACGACCGCGCCGCAGTTCAGATCGATATCTTCCTGCTGCCGCTGCCAGAGCGCCGTGTTGGTCCCGAGCTTCAACGATGGCGACGGCGCGCATCCATAAGCCGATCCGCGTCCTGTCGTAAAGCAGATCAGGTTCGCGCCGCCCGCAACCTGACCTGTGGCGGAGACGGGATCGTAGCCGGGCGTGTCCATGAACACGAGACCTCGTGCATCGACGTGCTCGGCATAGCGGTACACGTCAACCAGATTTGTCGTGCCGCCCTTGGCCACCGCGCCAAGCGACTTTTCGAGGATCGTCGTCAGCCCGCCCGCCTTGTTGCCCGCCGACGGGTTGTTGTCGAGACTCGCGTCCATCCGCGCGCAGTACGCTTCCCACCATCGTATGCGGGCGATCAGTTTTTCGCCGACTGCCTGCGAGACGGCACGGCGCGTGAGCAGATGCTCGGCGCCATAGATCTCCGGCGTTTCGGAAAGAATGCCCGTGCCGCCGTGCGCGACGAGCCGGTCCACGGCTGCGCCCAAAGCGGGATTCGCGCTGATGCCCGAGTAGCCATCGGAGCCGCCGCATTGCAGGCCGATCACCAGGTGACTTGCGTCGACGGCTTGACGCTGTACCTGATTCGCGTCGGCGAGCATGGCCTTGATCTGCTCGATGCCCGCGGCGACCGTGCGCGCGGTGCCGCCGCTGCTCTGGATCGTCAGCGTCTTCAGCGATGCGCCTCCTTCCAGTCCTTGCCCCTGCATCAGCCCGTCGATCTGGTTGGTCTCGCAGCCGAGCCCCACGATCAGCACAGCCGCAAAGTTCGGATGGCGCGCGTAGCCGCCGATCGTGCGCCGAAGCACGTCGAGTGCTTCGCCGTTCGCATCGATCGCACAGCCCTGGCCATGCGTGAGGGCCACGACGCCATCGACGTTCGGATAGTCGGCGAGCGCCTGCGGGTTGATGTCGCGCCGAAAGTGATCGGCGATCGCACGCGCGGCCGTGGCCGAGCAGTTCACCGACGTGAGAATGCCGATGTAGTTGCGCGTCGCCACGCGGCCATCGCTGCGGACGATGCCCTGAAATTGCGCGGGCGGCCTTATGTGCGCGGTCGGCCGGATGTCGGCGCCGAACGCATAGTCGCGTTCGAATGAACCGATTGCGAGGTTATGCGTGTGCACGTGCTCGCCCGACGCAATGGCGCGCGTCGCGAATCCGATGATCTGCCCGTAGCGTCGCAAGGGCGCGCCCGTTTCGACAGCGCGAACCGCGACCTTGTGTCCAGCGGGAATCAGGCCGCGCACCGTGACGCCATCGCCCAGACGCATGCCCGCAACCAGCTGATGCCGCGCGATCACGACATCGTCAGCGGGATGCAGCCGGATGATGGGCTCCGTCGATGCGGCAAGCGTGGCAAGCGGTGCGCCCGCTGCAAATTCCGTGGTCGTAGGCATCAGATGGCCTCCGTGCAGGTGTCGACGGACATCGTGCCGCTTGTCGCTACGCCGTCGACGAGGCGTGGCAGGTTCCACGGATTCGCATCGCGCAAAGCGGGGGGAAGGCTGGCGTCGGGATAGTTCTGGTAGCACACGGGGCGCAGGAAGCGCTCGATGGCGGCGCTGCCCACCGACGTGCCGCGCGCATCCGTCGTAGCAGGATAAGGTCCGCCGTGGACGATTGCATCGCTCACTTCCACGCCCGTCGGATAGCCGTTGAAGAGCAGTCGTCCGACCTTGGTCTCCAGCGCCGCGAGCAACGCGGCTTGCTGCGCGAGATCGGTCCCGTTCGCGAGCACTGTCGCGGTTAGCTGGCCTTGCATCTTGTCGGCGAAGGCGACGAAATCGCGCTCGTCGTCGAGTTCGACGAGGATCGTCGAAGGACCGAATACTTCTTCTTCGAGCGCGTCGCCGCCGAGCAATGCGTCGCGCCCGGCAACGAACAGATGTCCGCCGACGCGTTCATCCTGCCCGGCCGCCAGCAGCGCTTCGACGCCCGGCAACGCACGCAGTCCCGCCACGCCGCGCATGAAGTTGTCGCGACTGCCCGCGCCGAGCATCGGTTGCGGCGCGGTCTGTTCGAGCGCGTCGCGCAACGCCGCCTTGAACGTATCGAGCGCAGGCGAGCGCACGCCCAGCACCAGGCCGGGATTCGTGCAGAGCTGGCCGCAGCCGAACGTGACGGATGCCGCCAGTTCCCGCGCGATCTGCGCGCCACGCTCGGCGAGCGCCGAAGGCAGCAGAAAGACGGGATTCACGCTGGACATCTCAGCGAAGACGGGGATCGGCTCGGGCCGCGCCTGCGCGAGATCGAAGAGCGCGCGGCCCGCAGCGAGCGAGCCGGTGAAGCCCACGGCCTTGATCTGCGGCGCCTTCACGAGCGCCGCGCCCGTCGCGGCCGTGCCGTAGACCATGTTGAAGATGCCGGCGGGAAGGCCCGACTTCGCGACGGCGCGCATGATCGCGTCCGCCACGAGTTCGGATGTCACCATGTGGCCCGGATGCGCCTTGACGACGACGGGACAACCGGCCGCGAGCGCCGATGCCGTATCACCGCCCGCGACGGAAAAGGCGATCGGGAAATTGCTGGCGCCGAACACGGCCACGGGGCCCACGGCGACGCGATATTGCCGCAGATCGGGACGCGGCAGCGGCGTGCGCTCCGGCTGGGCACGATCGATACGAACGTCGAGAAAATCGCCGCGACGAACCGTGGCGGCGAACATCCGCAATTGATTGCTCGTGCGCTTGCGCTCGCCTTCGAGACGCGCGACGGGCAACGCCGTCTCGCGATTCGCTTCGACGATGAACGACGCGTCCAGCGCGTCGATTTCATCGGCGATCGCTTCGAGAAGCGCGGCGCGCACGGTCGGGCTCGTCGTGCGAAAGGTGGGGAACGCCTGCTGCGCCGCCTGTGCGGCCGCGGTCACTTCGGCTTGCGTTGCCTCGTGGAAGCTGACGGCATAGCGCTCGCCCGTGATCGCATCGATGCTGTGCAACGGGGTGCCGGCCGCATGGCGCTCTCCGGCGATGTAATGGTGTCCAAGGATCATCGAATTAAAACGTGGAAGTGAAATCTGTAGAGCGAGGCCGTCATGCCCTCTCGGACCCGGACGAACCCTGCTCGATCGCAAACGAACGTCGCGCCGCTGCGCCGATGGTCAACAGCAGGAGCACGCCGCAGCCGCCCGCGATCGCGAGCGCCAGCATGCCGGCCTGCTGGCTATGGAAGCCCGATTCGACTGCCGTTTTCAGCGTCGGCGCGAGAAAGCCGCCGAGATTGCCGAGCGCGCCGATCAGCGCGATACCGCTTGCTGCTGCCGTTCCGCTCAGATAAGCCGTGGGAAGCGTCCAGAACAGCGGTTGCACGACCACGAAGCCAATGGCGGCGACACAGAAGGCCAGCAGCACGGGGACGAGCTCGTGTCCGAGCGTCGACAGTGCGATACCCGTAGCGGCCATCACCAGCATCGCGATCGCGAATTGCCGATGTTTGCCGCTGGCATCGGCGATTCCCGTCACGACGCGCAGCGCGATCAGCGCACACAGCCAGGGAATCGCGGTTAGCAGACCGACTTTCAGACCGACGGCCGTGCCCGTCAACTGGGAAAGGCGCGTCGGCAGATAGAAGATGACGCCGTAGACGCTGACCTGTATCGCAAAGTAGATCGCGACGAAGCGCATCACCTGCCAGTTGCGCAGCGCCGCGAGCGCGCTGGCGGGACCGTGTGCGACCTTGTGACGGTCTTCGGCGGCGATGGCTGCTTCGAGCGCGGCCTTTTCATCGGCGCTGAGCCAGCTCGCGTGACGCGGCTTGCTGACGAGATAGAAAAACGCGATGACGCCGACCACCGTCGCCGCGATCCCTTCGATGATGAACATCCATTGCCAGTTGTGCAGCCCGAGCTGACCGCCCATCACGTCCAGCAGCAGACCGGAGAGCGGGCTGCCCAGCACGAGCGCGAGCGGCAGGCCGAAGTAATAGACGCCGAGCGCCTTGCCGCGCTGGCTCGCCGGAAACCAGTAGGTCGAGTACAGGATCACGCCGGGAGAAAAGCCCGCCTCGGCCACGCCGAGAATGAAGCGCAGCAGGTAGAACGACGTTTCGTTGTGGACGAACATCATCGCCGCCGACGCGAGGCCCCACGTCACCATGATCCGGCTCATCCAGACCTTCGCGCCCACGCGATGCATGATCAGGTTGCTGGGAATCTCGAACACCGCGTAGCCGATGAAGAAGATGCCGGCACCGAGCGCATACGCCGCGTCGCCGATGTTCGCATCGACCATCAGCGCCTGCTTGACGAAGCCGACGTTCGAGCGGTCGAGCATCGACAGCGCGAACATCAGCGCGAGGAACGGCGCCAGCCGGTTGCGCGCTTTCCTGATCGCGCTGGCGAGCGCGTCGTGATTTGAAGCCTGGGTCTGCATTGTTTGTCTCCTGTGTCATGCAGGATGGTCGCTGTGCATGGCCACGTCATGCGTATCGATAGTCCGCCGACGCGCGCGGTCGGTGGACGTACTTTGAAATGCGAGTGACGCGTATCGCGAGCTGCCAGAAGTCGAATTCAGAGCGGCTTGCCGAGCAGTCCTCGTTGCGCGAGGTTGTTGATCAGCGCGCGCGTGCCGAACTGCCACGGCGCGATACGGTCGCTGCGGCCGACGCGGTTCACAAGCGTGCCGAGCGACGGCGTGGCAATCCGCACGATATCGCCTTCCTTGTGGGTGAAGCCGCCGCCGGGTGCATCGCGGTCTTCGACGGGCGCAAACAGTGTGCCGAGGAACAACATCGCGCCGTCGGGGTACTGATGGATCGCGCCGATCGTCTGCGCGACGAGATCGAGCGGATCGCGCGTGATCTGGTTCATCGAGCTCGTGCCGACCAGCACGAAGCCGTCGTCGCCCTCGACACGCAAGCCGATTTCCGCTTGCCGCACGTGATCGATCGAAAAGCTCTCGTCGAACAGACGCAGGAACGGACCGATGGCCGTGGACCCGTTGTTGTCCTTCGCCTTGCCGAGCAGCAGCGCGCTGCGTCCTTCGAAGTCGCGCAGATTGACGTCGTTGCCGAGCGTCGCGCCCAGTACCTCGCCACGGCTGTTGATCGCGAGCACCACTTCGGGCTCGGGATTGTTCCACTCCGATTTCGGATGCAAGCCGATCTCCGTGCCCGTGCCCAGCGCGGACAGCACGGGCGCCTTCGTGAAGACCTCCGCATCGGGACCGATGCCCACTTCGAGGTATTGCGACCACATGCCTTGCGCGATCAGCAGGGCCTTGAGTTCGCGCGCCTCGGTCGAGTCCGGGCGAATGCTCGCGAGGCTGTCGCCGACGAGCGCCTGGATCTTCGCGCGAATCTGCGCGGCGCCAGCGGGATCGCCCTTGGTCTGTTCTTCGATCACGCGTTCGATCAGGCTGCCCGCGAACGTGACGCCCGCCGCCTTGATGACCTGGAGGTCGCAGGGCGCGAGCAGATGCGCCTTGGTATCGCTGCCTGTATCGCCTACGCTCGCGGGCGCGCCCGCAAGGATCGACTCGAGACTGCCGATCCAGCGCCCAGCGGCATTGCGCACCGTCGCCACCGGGTCGTCGTGTTCCAGCAGGCTGCTCATGGTCGGCGCGACGTCGGAAATGTCGAAAACGCCATCGGCGCGCAGCACGACCACGGCCGGGCCGCCCGGCGTCGTATCCGTCGGCGGCAGCCATGCGCGTCCGACCAGCGTGCCCGTGAAGCCGTCGTCGGGAAGCGTGTCCTTGATGTTCAGCACTAGCGGGGTAGTCATCGTTATCTCCATGGATTCTTGTTGTCGCCCGGTCACCCGCCAGCATCGTGGCGGCGTACCAGTAGGTGCAAGGGTAAGGTGCAACGGTACGCGCGGCTCCCATAAACATCCAATCGTTTATTCGGTAATATCGATTCCGTTTCGTTATGAGTAAGGCGTGGTTTACCTGTATGGCCAAACATTCCGCTTCCGCCGTTCCGTCGGTGTCCGTGTTGACCCGATTGCGCTTCCGGCACCTGCAACTGCTGGATATTCTCGGGCGCACGCGCAACCTGCGCATCGCCGCCGAGCAGATGCACATCACCCAGCCCGCCGCGACCAAGATACTCGGCGATACGGAAGCCATATTGGGCGCACGGCTGTTCGAGCGCCTGCCTCGCGAGATGCGCCCCACCGAACTCGGGACGTTTGCGTTGCGCTACGCGGGCGCTGCCGTCGCCGATCTCGGCAAGTTCGTGAACGAGCTGGATGCGTTGCGGATGGGCGGCCACGGTCATCTGACGGTCGGCGCGATCTCGGCGTCGGCGGCCGGGGTGGTGGCCGAGGCGATGCGGGATATCCTGCGCGAGCGCCCGCTGTTGCGAATCCGGCTCGTCGAGCAGAGTAGCGATCAGCTGGTCGTGTGGCTCGAGGAGAGAAAGATCGACATCATGGTTGGGCGCCTGACCGAACCGCATCATCAGGCGCTGTTCGATTTCGAGAAGCTGTCGCTCGAGCCGGTGTGGGTCGTCTGCGGCAAACGCCATCCGTTGCTGGGCCTCGCGAGGCCCGAAGTGGCCGATCTCGCCGGGTGGCCGTGGATTCTGTATCCGCCAGCGACGGCTATCCGGCATCTGTTCGAGGAGACCGTGGCCGCGGCCGGAATCCGTTCGCTGGTCGGCATGGTCGAGACGCCGTCGATCTTCTCGGCGCTGGCGCTGCTGCAGACAACCGACATGCTGTCGCTTCAGCCGCGTGCGGCCGTCGAAAAGTACGTCGACGAAGGGTTGCTCGGGCGACTGGATGTACCCATCCGCCGGACGATGCCGCACTATGGAATCGTCACGCGCAAGAACGAGCTGCTGTCGGAACCGATGCAGGCGTTCATTTCGATCTTGCGCTCGGTCGCGGAGAAGTCCCACGCGTGATGGCAACGCAGCGGCGCATTAACGGTGAGGGCGGCGCGTTTGTTGGTCGATGGCGCGCTGCACACGTTATTCACGCGCTCGAACGCGAAGAGCGTGCCGCAGCCCTCGCGATTACACAGGCTCGTGTGTCGTCGCGTGGAGTGCGCCACCTGAAGCAAGAGGCTCCGGCGCATCGGCGGGAATCAGCGCATCAGCCTTCAATGCCGCCCAGAATGCCGACGGAATCGGCTCGGTCATTGCCGCGCAGTTCTGTCTGATCTCGCTCGCGTTCCTCGCGCCCGCGATTACGCACGCGACCGCTCGCGGCGCATGCGTGAACTGCAGCGCGGCCGCCTTCAGGTCCACGCCGAAGCGCTCGCAGTGCGCGAGAAGTCTGCGCCGCTTGTCGAGCATCTCCGCCGGCGCCTCCGCATATTCGAACGTCGTGCCGCCGACGAGCAGCCCCGAGTTGAACGGACCGCCCGCGACCAGTTGCACGCCGCGCGCATCGCAAGCGGGGATCAGCGCATCGAGCGCCGATGTGTCGAGCAGCGTGTATCGTCCTGCGATCAGAAACACGTCCGGGTCGACGTCGTTCAACGTCATCAGGCACGGCTCGACCCGGTTGACGCCGAGCCCCCACGCGCCGATCACGCGTTGATCGCGCAGATCGCTCAGCGCCCGCATCGCGCCTTCGACGGCGATACGGTATTGTCGCAGCCAGTCTTCGCCATGCGCATCTTCGGCGACGTCGTGGATATAGACGATATCGATGCGATCGAGTGAAAGTCGCTTGAGACTCGCTTCGATCGAACGGAGCACGCCTTGCGCCGAATAATCGAATTCGACGCGGAACGGCAGCGCGCCGACATATCCGTGCTGGACTTCGGGAACGGACGCATCGGGAATCAGCAGGCGCCCGACTTTCGTCGAGACGATGAATTCGTCGCGCGCACGATGCGCGAGCGCCCGGCCGAGACGCTGTTCGGAGAGTCCCATGCCGTAGAACGGCGCGGTATCGAAATAGCGCATGCCGGCTTCCCATGCCGCGCTCAATGTCTCTTCAGCCGCTTCTTCGCTGACGCGCGCGAAGAGGTTGCCCAATGGGGCCGCGCCGAAACCCAACGGTCCCGGCGGAATCAGGGCTTGCCTGTTGTTCACGGATTGCCTCGCAAGGTTGTTATAGGTCCCGCTCGCCGCGCGTATGCGCCGACTCATACCGACTCATGCCGCTTCATGTCGAATTACGCGTCGGAAAGCTGCGCCTTGCCTGCGCTTTTCGCTCGCCGCGCTGTGGGCTTCGCGGCCGCTTTCTGTGCGGCAAGCGCAAGCCCGCTCGGTGCGGGCGGCGCGACGCACGACTGCCGGATCACCAGCTCGGGTGCGAACACGAGATGCTTGGGCGCAGTGTTCGTTCCGTTGATGCGCTCCAGCAGCAGGTTGAACGCGGCTTCGGCCATGGCATCGACGGGTTGGCGAACGGTGGTCAGCGCGGGAGAGAATGCGGCGGCCCAGGGGAAATCGTCGATAGCGGCAACCGACACGTCGCGCGGACACGACAGGCCCGACTCGGAGATCGCGCGCATCACGCCGATCAGCATCTGGTTGTTGGTCGCGAAGATCGCCGAAGGCCGCTCGGGCAGCGCGAGAAGGGCGTGCGCGCAGTCGAATGCATCGTTTCCATTGAACGCGCCGTGCCGCACGAACTCGGGCACCACGTCGAGACCTGCGCCGCGCAGCGCTTCGGCGAATCCGGCCAGACGATCGCGGCCGGGCACGAGGTGCTGCTGCCCCGCGATGATCGCGACGCGCGTATGACCGAGACCGATGATGTGCTGCATGATCATCCGCGATGCCGCGACGTTGTCGAGGACGACCGAATCGTAGTCGTCGGCGCGAATGATGTGATCGACGGTGACGATCGGCATGATGCCGACGTCATTGTGCAAGTCCTTGTATGACGCGTCGGGCCCTGCTGCGCAAATGATGGTGCCCGTCGCGAGATGCGCGCGAAGCATCTTCAGATACGAGCGCTCCTGCTCGATATCGCGTTCGCTGTCGCATAGCAGGACCGCGTAGCCCTGCTCGCGTGCGCGCTTTTGCACCGAATGCACGAGCTCCGTGAAAAACGGGTTCGTGACGTCGGGCACGACGAGCCCGATGATCCGGGTCGCGCCTTTCTTGAGGCTGCTCGCCACGGTATTGGGCGCGTAGCCGAGCGCGGCGACAGCCTTCTTGACGCGAGTGGTCAGCTCGGGGCTGACATAGGCCGATCCCGACAGCACTGCGGAGACTGTCGCGAGACTGACCTGCGCAAGGCGCGCTACATCCTTCATCGTTGATGCCACGTCGTTTTCCGATATCAATGAATGCCCGCCATCGCGGGCTGCCGCACCTGACGCCGCCCGTCGTCGAACGGGGAAACGTCGCCACGCTGTTGCAACAACTGTCGTCATGCCCACGTCGATCTTGCGCAATCTCAACATGAGCCGCATGCCCTTTTTATGGGGCGTCAGCGAATCATATCCGCTTTCGATTCGCTTGGTAAAGCGTTTAGCGAAACGTTTCGTTTGCGACGCGGCATGGTTAACCCGATATTGCCAAAGACCGTGTTGACACGGACAACTCAGCCATCTACATTCTCGCCGAAACGTTTCACTAAACGTTTCGCTGGAACGCGCGGCGTCGAGACCTGCATGCCGCAAAAACTGGACGAGAAGAGATGAGTGAGACAGAAACACGACAGGACAGCCGTCCTGGTCGCGCGCTGGTGTCGATCCGCAATCTGAGCAAGTCGTTTCCTGGCGTGCGGGCGCTCGACAATTGCCAGTTCGAGCTGCTGCCGGGCGAAGTGCACGCGTTGATGGGCGAGAACGGCGCGGGCAAATCGACGCTGATGAAGGTGCTGTCGGGCGTTTATCAGAAGGACGAAGGGGAGATCCTGATCGACGGCCGGCCCGTCGACATTCCCGATCCGCGCACGGCGCAGGCGCTCGGCATTGGCATCGTTCATCAGGAGCTGAACCTGATGAACCACCTGAGCGCCGCGCAGAACATCTTTATCGGGCGCGAGCCGCGCCGCGGCATCTTCATCGACGAACGCGCGCTCAATCGCAAGGCCGCGGAGATTTTCGAGCGCATGCATCTGAAGCTCGATCCGCGTACGCCCGTTTCGCAGCTCACCGTCGCGAAGCAGCAGATGGTGGAAATCGCCAAGGCGCTGTCCTTCGATTCGCGCGTGCTGATCATGGACGAGCCGACGGCCGCGCTGAACAACGTCGAGATCGACGACCTGTTCCGGATCATTCGACAGCTTCAGTCGAACGGTGTCGGCATCGTCTACATCTCGCACAAGATGGACGAGCTCAAGCAGATTGCCGGCCGTATCACGGTCATGCGCGATGGCCAGTATGTCGGCACCGTGCCGGCGGAAACGACGCCGATGGAGACGATCATCAGCATGATGGTCGGCCGCCAGCTCGACACTTCGCCGCGCCATCCCGTGCAGCGCGCGAACGGCGAGATCGCGCTGGAAGTGAAGGGGCTCACGCGCGGCTCGGTGATCCGCGACGTCAGCTTTACGCTGTGCAAGGGCGAAGTACTCGGCCTCGCGGGCCTGATGGGCGCGGGCCGCACGGAAGTCGCGCGCGCCGTCTTCGGCGCCGATCCCGTCGAGCGCGGCGAAATCCGCGTGCATGGCAAGAAGGTATCGATCAGGTCCACACAGGATGCCGTGCGTCACGGCATCGGCTATCTGTCCGAGGATCGCAAGCAGTTCGGGCTCGCGACGGGCATGGACGTGAAGAGCAACGTCGCGCTTGCGAGCATGGGCCGATTCTCGTCGCTCGGTCTGTTTCTGGACGATTCAGCGATTCAGCGTACCGCCGATCAATACGTCAGCCAGTTGCGCATCAAGACGCCGTCCGTGCACCAGCAGGTACGCCTGCTGTCGGGCGGCAACCAGCAGAAGATCGTGATCGCGAAGTGGCTGCTGCGAGACTGCGACATTCTCTTTTTCGACGAACCGACGCGCGGCATCGATATCGGCGCGAAGACGGAGATCTACAAGCTGATCGATGCGCTCGCGGCGGACGGCAAGGCGATCGTGATGATCTCGTCGGAGCTGCCCGAGATTCTCCGCATGAGCCACCGCGTGCTGATCATGTGCGAAGGGCGCATCACGGGCGAACTCGCGGCCGGCGAGGCCACGCAGGAAAAAATCATGCAGCTCGCGACGCAGCGCGAATCTGTCGTTACTGAATGAATTCACGAGGATGACCATGACCAACACACCTAACCCCATTCCGTCGGCCGAGCAGGCGATGCCGCTCGCGCGCGAGCGCAACGCCTCGAACGTCGCCGCGAAGCTGTTTCATTCGGGTGCGCGCCAGAAGCTCCTCGCGTTCGCGAGCCTCGTCGTGCTCATCATCTTCTTCGGCGTCGCGTCGCCGCAGTTTCTGCAAGTCGATAACCTCGTCAGCATCCTGCAGGCCACGGCCGTCAACGGCGTGCTCGCGATTGCGTCGACGTTCGTCATCATCACGGGCGGCATCGATCTGTCGGTCGGCACGCTGATGGCGTTCTGTTCGGTCATGACAGGCGTCGTGCTGACCAACTGGGGCATGCCGCTCTATGTCGGGATTCTGGCTGCGATCTGCTTCGGCGCGCTGAGCGGCGCCGTGTCGGGCGTGCTGGTCGCGAAGCTGCGTATCCCGCCGTTCATCGCGACGCTCGGCATGATGATGCTGATGAAAGGCCTCGCGCTCGTCATCTCGGGAACGCGGCCCATTTACTTCAACGACACGCCGGGATTCACGAGCATTTCGCAGGATTCGCTGATCGGCAATTTCATTCCTGCGCTGCCGATCCCGAACTCGGTGCTGATCCTTTTCGGTCTCGCCATCTTCGCCGCTGTCGCGCTCAACAAGACGCTCTTCGGACGCTACACGTTCGCGCTGGGCAGCAACGAAGAAGCCGTGCGGCTGTCGGGCGTCAACGTCGACGGATGGAAGATCGCTGTCTATACGATGGGCGGCGCGATCTGCGGCATTGCCGCGCTCGTGATGTCGTCGCGTCTCAATTCGGCTCAGCCCGCCCTCGGCCAGGGCTACGAACTGGATGCGATCGCGGCTGTCGTGATCGGCGGCACTTCGCTGTCGGGCGGCGTCGGGACGATCACGGGCACGATGATCGGCGCGTTCATCATGAGCGTGCTCGTCAACGGCCTGCGCGTGATGTCGGTCGATCAGGAGTGGCAGATCGTCGTGACGGGCGTCATCATCATCTCCGCCGTGTATCTCGACATGTTGCGCCGGAAGAAGCAGCGGTAAGAGAAGTGGCAAGAGCAGCAGTGGCAAGAACGTGAGGCCGGCCCGCTGCGCGATGCGCTGGCGGGCGAGCCGCGAGTCAAGCCGAACGCGACGTATCGCCTACGTCGCATTCGCACCGGGTGACGGCGCGCGCATCGTCGCGTGTCGTACTTTCAACCATAGAGGAGACTTGTAGATGATCAAACCGAAACTGATCGGCGCGGCGCTCGGACTGAGCCTGGCGTTGGGATTTTCCACGGGCGCATGGGCCGACGTTCCGTATGTCGCGCTGGTGTCGAAGGGATTTCAGCACCAGTACTGGCAAGCCGTGAAGAAAGGCGCGGAGAAGGCGGGGCAGGACCTGCATGTGAAGGTGTCGTTCGAGGGCCCTGAAACGGAGGCGATGGTCGACAAGCAGATCGACATCCTCTCGGCGACGCTCGCACGCAAGCCGTCCGCGATCGGTCTCGCGGCGCTCGACAGCCAGGCCGCGACGCCGCTGCTGAAGAAGGCGCAGGCCGCGAAGATTCCTGTGATCGGATTCGATTCGGGTGTCGACAGCGACATTCCTCTTTCGACAGCCGCAACCGACAACAAGGCGGCAGCCGCCGTCGCAGCGGACAAGATGGCCGCGCTGATCGGCAACGAGGGCGAAGTCGCCGTCGTGGCTCACGACCAGACGAGCCGAACGGGCATTGACCGTCGCGACGGCTTCGTCGAGCGCATCAAGTCGAAGTACCCGAAGATCAAGGTCGTCACGGTTCAGTACGGCGGCGGAGACCAGTTGAAATCGACGGACATCACGAAGTCGATCATCACCGCGCATCCGCATCTGAAAGGCATCTTCGGCACGAACGAAGGATCGGCGATCGGCGTCGTCAACGGTGCCCGCGAAATGAAGGTGAACGGCAAGATCGTGCTGGTCGGCTTCGATTCGGGTGAGAAGCAACTCGACGCGATCCGCAGCGGCGACGAGGCGGGGGCCGTCACGCAGAATCCGATCGGCATCGGCTACGACACGGTCCAGGCGGCCGTCGAAGCGCTTCAGGGCAAGAAGCTGCCCAAGCGCATCGACACGGGCTTCTACTGGTACGACAAGGGCAACATCGACGATCCGAAGATCGCGGCTGTTCTCTACAAGTGATACGTAGTTAGCTCGCGGCGGCCGGTAGCGATGCATGCGCCGCCGTCGCGAGCTCTGCAATTCGCCACGCTTGCGACACGCGCTGCGCGTGAATGCAGTTGTCCGCGCGCCTAGTGCGCGGGCGATGCGCGCGCGCGTCCCCGATGCACGCCGTCGGTACTCGGCGGCACGCGCCGCTCCACGTGGCGCTGACCGTTCCCATGACTGTTGCGCCGGACTCGCGCACCGCCGGTGGCCGCAACGGGATCAGCCGGCGTGTCCGCCGCCGTGCTCGATGCGACCGGCTCATCGTGGGCGGGCGGTTGCGGTGCAGGCGGAAACTCGCTGCTTCGCTCCAGTTCGGCCGTCACTTCGGCGCGTGCATGCGGCAGATACTGCGGATAGCGGTTCTGGATGAAACAGAGCAGTCCTTCGCGCACGCGGCAGCGCAAGTCCCAGTTGAGTCCTGAATCCATCGAGCTGACCAGCACGCGCAACTGCAGCGCGCGCTCGGTCGCATCCGTCGCCTGCAGCACCTGGACGCTGCCATCCCATTCGGGTGCCTCCTTCAGCAGCCGTCCCAGTTCTTCGCGCAGCGGCGCGAGCGGCATGTGGTAATCGACATAGAGAAACACCGTGCCGATGATCTGCGCACTGCTGCGCGTCCAGTTGGTGAACGGGTGCTCGATGAACCACTGAAGCGGCACGACCAGCCGCCGCATGTCCCACAGCCGCACCGACACGTAGGTGCCCGTGATTTCCTCGATGCGACCCCACTCGTTCTCGATCACGACGACGTCGTCGAGCCGGATCGGCTGCGACAGCGCGATCTGCAAACCCGCGATCAGATTGCCGAGCACGGGCCGTGCCGCGATACCGGCGACCAGTCCCGCGACTCCCGCTGACGCAAGCAGACTCGCGCCGATCTGTCGCACGGCGGGGAACATCATCAGCGCGCCGCCGACGCCGACGATAACGATCACCACCATCACCGAGCGCGCGAGCACCCGCGCCTGCGTGTGGATGCGGCGTGCCTGCAGGTTGTCGGCGGTGTCGAGGGGATGCGCCTGGATGATCGCCTCGCCGATCGATGCGGCGAGGCGCATGGCCAGCCATGTAACGGTTGCGATCAGCACGAAAGCCGCGACGTCGCGCAACGGGACGATGTAGCGCAGCGTGTCGGGCGCTACCCAGAACACGGATAAGAGCCCTAGCATCATCAGCAGCACGCGCGTCGGCACGTCGATATGAGCCAGCACGATGGTCGCGAGCGGATAGGGGCGCGCAATGCGCGTGACGATGCGCGCGCCGATACGTTGAACGGCGAGCGCGATGGCCATCGCGATGATCGACACGACGGCGCCGCCGGGCCAGGAGTGCATCGGCGCATCCACGATGCGCTCGATGTCGTCAAAGGAAAGCATCAATGCAATGTCCTCGCGTCTTCACTTCGTAACGGAAGAACGGGAGACAGTTCCCGGCAGCGACGTCGATCGCTGCGCAATGCGAAAGCGTGCGATGCGGTGCGCATGAAAACGGTGCGCAACGCTGCACAACGCTACCGGTAAGCCTCGAATAACCCGTCGCTCTTCAGCGTCATGTCGGTTCGCACAAACCGTGCCGCGACTCGTGGCTGAGGCGTTCCCGCACACTGCATGTGGCGGCAACGATAAAACGGTTTGCGGAACAGGAAGCGTGGCCCGATCCGAAGCTCAACGCGCGGGGACGTTTGATTCGCGCGGCGGCTCGCGCATTTCGTCCATCAGCCGGATCACCTCGCCGCGCACCCAGCGGTTCGCCTGATCCTGCTCGCCGCTGCGATGCCAGTACATGTGCCATTCGAGCTGCGCAAGCGGAAACGGCAGTTCGAGAATGCGCGCGTCGTAGCGCTGCAGCAGTTGTACGGGCGCGGTGAGCGCGAGATCGGTGCGCAGCGCGACCAGCGGCGCGACCATGTAGTGCTGCACGCGCATCTGCAACTGCCGGCGCTTGCCGAGCTTGTGAAGCTCGGCGTCGACGAGCCCGCTGCCCTGGCGGCGGCTCGATACCTGGATGTGGCCGAGCGCGAGATAGTCGTCCATCGTCAGCGTGTCGCCGGCAAATGGATGGTCGTGGCGCAGCATGCATGCGTAACGGTCGCTGCCGAGCGGCGACTGATGCAGCTGCGGATCGTCGATGAGCGGCACGTCGATTGCGAAATCGATCTTGCCTGCTGCGAGCGCGGCGGCCACTTCGCTGCGCGGCGTGAAATAGCTTTCGATGCGCATGCCCGGCGCCTGCTGCTGCAACACTTCGCCGAGCGCGGGCAGCAGGATCGCTTCCATCAGGTCGGGCATGCTGAGGCGAAACGTGCGCTCCGACGCGGCGGGCACGAACACGTCGCCTTCCGTCGCGCTCGTCTCCAGCAATTGCAGCGCTTCGCGCACGCGGCCGATGATGTTTTCCGACAGTGGCGTAGGCACCATGCCCGACGGCGTGCTGACGAAGAGGGGATCGTCGAACGCCTTGCGCATGCGCGCGAGCGCATTGCTGACGGCGGGCTGCGTGATGAACAGCGTCTCCGCTGCGCGCGTCAGGTTGCGCTTGTCGTAGATCGCTTCGAATACGACGAACAGGTTCAGATCGAGCTTCGGTGGACGCATCGCACAGTCTCCTTTCGCCCGACATCATAAGCGACGGGTGGCGGGCGATGCGTCCTCTTGCGGCGCTGCAAAGGTCAATCGCGCGGTGGCACGTTCAGATACGCAGCGCACGCGCCCAACGTCTCCTTGCTCGCCTTGATCTCCATGCGCGCGATCGCCTGCAGATGGACTTCGTCGGGACCATCCGCGTAACGCAGCGCGCGGCCCCAGGTCCAATGATCGGCGAGCGGCGTATCGGGGCTCACGCCCATCGCGCCGAACACCTGCATCGCGCGGTCGCAGACGGTCGTATGCAGCTGTGGAATCAGCGCCTTGATCATCGAGATTTCCTTGCGCGCCGCCTTCGCGCCCACTTCATCGATCAGCCACGCGGTCTTCAGCACAAGCAGCCGCGCCTGGTCGATTTCGATGCGCGACTTCGCGATCCACTCGCCGACCGCGCCGTGCTGATGCAGATACTTGCCGAACGTCTTGCGTTCCTGCGCGCGCTCGATCATCAGTTCGAGTGCGAGTTCGGCCGCGCCGATCGAGCGCATGCAGTGATGAATGCGCCCCGGCCCGAGCCGCGCCTGCGCGAGCGCGAAGCCGCCGCCTTCTTCGCCGAGCAGGTTCGATGCGGGGACGCGCACGTTCGTGAACGTGACCTCGCAATGGCCTTCCGGCGAAATGTGGTTCAGCACGGGAATGTTGCGCACGATCTTCAGGCCGGGTGTGTCGGCGGGTACGAGAATCATGCTTTGCTGCCGATGGCTTTCCGCATCCGGATCGGTCTTGCCCATCACGATGAAGATCTTGCAGTTCGGATGCGCGGCGTTCGTGATGAACCACTTGCGTCCATCGATCACGTAATCGTCGCCATCGCGGCGGATCGACGTCGTGATGTTCGTCGCGTCCGACGAAGGCACGTCCGGCTCCGTCATCGCGAACGCGGAGCGGATCGTGCCTTCGAGCAGCGGCACGAGCCACTGCTCGCGTTGCGCGGGCGTCGCGAACATGTGCAGCAACTCCATGTTGCCGGTGTCGGGCGCGTTGCAGTTGAAGACCTCGGACGCCCACGAAATGCGCCCCATGATCTCCGCGAGCGGCGCGTATTCGAGGTTCGTCAGGCGCGTGCCGGGCTCGTCGTCCTTCAGGTGCGGCAGGAACAGATTCCACAGGCCTTCGGCTTTTGCTCTCGCCTTCAACTCTTCGATGAACGAGACGGGGTAGCGGCCCGCATGCACTTCATCGAGCCATTGCCGCTGGCGCGGCACGATGTGCTCGTCCATGAATGTGCGCACGCGCAGGCGCAGGTCCTCGACCTTGGGGCTGTAGCCGAAATTCATGATGTGTGTCCTTTGCGTTTCTTTGTGTGGGCTAGATCGTCAGGCCGCCGTCGACGACGATGCATTCGCCGTTCGTGTAGCTCGCCGCGTCTGACACGAGATACAGCACCGTGGCCGCCATTTCGCGCGGCTCGCCGTGGCGGCGCAACGGAATGTTGCTGATCCAGTGGTCGTAGATGTCCTTGTTGTCGAACAGCGCGCCCGCGAACTTCGTTTTCGTGAGACCGGGCAGCAGCGCGTTCACGCGGATGCCGAGCGGTCCGCATTCCTTCGCGAACGCTCGCGTCATGTTGACGACGGCTGCCTTCGTGATCGAGTAGATGCCTTGCATGTCGCCGGGCTGCAACGCGTTGACGGACGCCGTGTTGACGATCGCGCCGCGTCCTTGCTCTTTCATCAGCTTGCCCGCTTCCACTGACATGAAGAAGTACCCGCGCACGTTCACTTCGACGGTCTTGTTGTATGCGGCGAGATCCGTGTCGAGGATATGCCCGAAGTACGGATTGGCCGCCGCGTTGTTCACGAGAATGTCGAGCCGCCCATGTTTTTCGCGGATATGCGCGAACGTCGCCGCGATGTCCTCCATGCGGCCGACGTGACACGCGAGCGCTTCGGCGCGGCCGCCTGCATCGCGTATGCTCGCCGCCACCTGCTCGCACTCGTCGATCTTGCGGCTCGATACGATCACATGCGCGCCCTGTCCGGCGAGCAGCTTCGCAATCGCTTCGCCGATGCCGCGGCTTGCGCCCGTGACGAGCGCGATGCGGCCCGTGAGGTCGAAAAGGTTCGTGCTCATAGGTGTCTCCTCCATGTCTTTATCGATGAACGGGATGAATGCGATGAACGGCTAGGCGATCAGTCCGGCGCCGAGTTGCGCGAGCGGCTCGACCATCGCGCCGACGTCATGTGCCTGCGCGCTCGACGCATTACCTTGCAGCGCGCGCGCCTTCACGCCCTGCGCAATCGCAGCGAGCCGGAAGA
The DNA here is from genome assembly GCF_900108945.1 of Paraburkholderia diazotrophica. Taxonomy (GTDB): domain Bacteria; phylum Pseudomonadota; class Gammaproteobacteria; order Burkholderiales; family Burkholderiaceae; genus Paraburkholderia; species Paraburkholderia diazotrophica. The sequence continues at coordinate 153,742 of NZ_FNYE01000015.1, forward strand.
AGCTGAACGCGAGAAAGAAAGGCCAGTTGACGATCGAGGGCAGGCCGCGCAGCGCGCAGTATTGCGCGACGATCTCGTCCTCTTCGGGCACGCCGAGCGCCGCGCGGTCCTGGCTGCGCAGCCCCGGAATATGGCCGTCCGACGGCAGACGCAGGCACATGCAGAAGTACGCGAGATCGGCGAGGGGATGACCGAGCGTCGACAGTTCCCAGTCGAGAATCGCGCGCACGCGTGGCGCGTCGTTCGCGAAGATCAGGTTGTCCATGCGGAAGTCGCCGTGGACGAGGGAAGGGCGCATGTCCGGTGTGTCGGCGGGACAGTGCGCGGGCAGCCAGTCGATCAGCGCTTCCATCGCCGCGATGCGCTCCGTTTCGGCGGCGCGGTATTGCTTCGTCCATACGCCGATCTGACGCTCGAAGTAGTTGCCGGCGCGCCCGTAGTCGCCGAGCCCCACCGTTTGCGGATCGACGTCGTGCAGCGCCGCGAGCGTCTGCACGATGGCCGCGTAATAGCTGCGCCGCACATCGCGATCAAGTTCCGGCAGCGCGGGGTTCCAGAAGATGCGGCCTTCCTCGTAGCTCATCAGATAGAACATGCTGCCGATCACGTCGCGGTCTTCGCACAGATGCAACGCGCGCGCGACGGGCACGGGCGTGTCGGCGAGCGCACGCAGCACGCGATATTCGCGGTCGACGGCATGCGCCGACTTGAGCAGTTGTCCGGGTGGCTGCCGGCGCAGCACATAGCGTTCGCCTTGTGCGTCGATGAGCCAGGTCGGATTGGACTGGCCGCCTGCAAATTTCGTCGCGCTCACAGGGCCGCGAAAGCCCGCGATGTGCTGCTTCAGATATTGCGTAAGCCGCTCGATATCGAGCGTGGTGTCGTGTCGATCACGAGTCATGTCGTTCGATGTCATGTCGTTCGATGTATTGCCGGGCTAACCGTAAGTCTGAAAAGCGCGACGCTGAGGATCATCGAGATGGCCGATGCCGTTGAAGCTCGACAGTTGCAGCGTGTCGCGGTTGAAGAAGTAGTGGCTCACGCTGCTGTTGCGGATCTGCATGTTGAGCGCGATCGCCGTCTCGGCGGGCGCATGCAGGATCTGCTGCGTCAGCGCGGCGATCACGCCGCCCGAGCTGACCACCAGCACGCGCTGTCCGCCGCCGTGCTGGATCGCGGCGCGCGCATCGGCGACGCGCTGCTGGAAGGCGCGCCACGTTTCGGGCGCGCAGTCATCGAGCGCGCCTTCCGCCCACAGATGCAGCACTTGCCGCAACGCCTTGAAGAAATCGCGCGAGCTCCCGGTCGCGCGTTGGGCGAGGTCGGCGTGCTGATCGCCGAGCGCGCGAAAGAGCGCGTGAAAATCGTATTCGTCGAGACCCGGGTGGACTTCGCATTCGACGGGCGGCGCGCCCAGGCCGCGCCAGATCGCGTCGACGGTTTGCGCGTGGCGTCGCAGCGTGCCCGCCATCACGCGGTCGAACGCGATGTCGCGCTGCGCGAAGTATTCGCCGAGCCAGATGCCTTGCCGTTCGCCAATCGCCGAGAGCCGGTCGTAGTCATCCGCGCCCAGCGACGCCTGGCCATGCCGTACCAGATAGAGTTCCGCCATCGCTTGCTTCGCTTGCAGAAGGTGAGGCCAGCATAGCGGCGGGTCGTGCATTCCTGAAGTTTATTTGGTGAATCTGAAGCTATTCATCATGATGATGAGTATGCGCAACTAACTGTCAGTCGCTTTGCAATCCCGCCTTCGCCGCGGCGGGCGTTCGACGAGTGCCACGTCCCTCGCCCGCGAGACACGCCGAACGTCATCAACGTCCGGCGCATAGACCGCTCAACGGTTGCCGTCAAGCAGATCGTTCAGCATCGAATCGAATTCGGCTTGCGCGTCTTCGAGTTCCTGTAGCGCGGCGTCGAACGTCTGCAGCGCCATCTGTGACGGCCGGCCGCTGCCGGCCGGAGGGAACTGCGATTGCAGCGCGGCGAACGCTGTTTGCACCTGCTTCGTCGCGTTCAGGACGCGCTCCATCGCGCGGGTTTCTTCGGCTCGCGCCGCTTCGTGATCCATGCTCATGCTCCGTGATTCGGTGTGTGCCGCAATGGCGAGGCGCCCACTATGCCACGAGTTCGCGAGTTCCCGACGCGGTCGCTGGGCCTTTCGCTTTGACCGCGTCTTGCGATGCGTCGTCAAAGAAGCGGCAAGCCTCCGTTGGCCTTCACTTCGCGCAACGACAGCGACGATTCCACCGACGTCACGCCCGGAAGACTGCGCAACTCGTCGCGCATGAATGTGCCGTAATCGTCGAGGTCGCGAGCGACCACCTGCAGGATATAGTCCGCGCTGCCCGACACGTTGTGACACGAGAGGATGCGCGGGATCGCGAGAACCTCGCGCTCGAAGCGCGTCGCCGTCGCGCGATCGTGCACGGCGAAGCGCACGTACACGAACGATACGACGCCGAGTCCCAGCGCCGCACGCGACAGCACCGCGCGATAGCGCTCGATCGTGCCATCGCTTTCGAGCCGCTTGAGCCGCCGCGCGCACGGCGTTTCGCTGAGCCCGACCGTTTCGGCGAGCTTCGCATTCGACATCCGGCCATCCGATTGCAAGGCCGCGAGGATCGCGAGGTCTGTTTTGTCGAGGTCGTTCATGGTGGGTGGAATGCCGTTGAGAGTGGGTGGATTTTAGGGCATTGCACTAATCGACGGGCCTGCCGGACCGAAAATCGCCAGTATCCGCTAGCCGGGCGAAGGCATTATGAACGCCTCTAAATGTGAGGTCGTCATGGTTTCCGCTCATCTTCTGATCATGTATGTGGCCGCGCTCGTCGTGGTCTTTGCGCTGCCCGGTCCGGACATGGCGCTCGTGCTTCAGACGAGCATCGGCCGTGGCGCGCGCACCGGCTTCGCGGCCGCCGCCGGACTCGGCATTTCGCGCGCGACGCACGTGACGCTGTCTGCATGCGGCGTCGCCGCGCTGTTGCGCAACGCGCCGTGGCTGTACGAAGTCGTGCGCTATGGCGGCGCGATTTATCTGGCGTGGGTGGCCGTGCAGATTTTCCGCTCGCCCGTGTTTGCGATGCCGACGGATGGCGCGCAGCTGGGCGGAAGCCGTCCGCTGCGATCGGCGTTCGTCAAGGGGCTGCTGACGAACCTGCTGAATCCGAAGGCGCTTCTGTTCTGCTCGGTGCTGCTGCCGCAATTCGTGCGTCCGGAGGCGGGCCACGTCGCGTGGCAGGTGATCGAGCTGGGTGTCGTACTGGTCGTGATCGGCGCGTGCTTCGATGCCGCCTATGCTGTCGGCGCGGCGCGCATCTCCGGCTGGGTGCGCTCGCATCCGCTTGCGCAGACACTGCAGCGCTGGACATTTTCTGCGGCGCTGATCGGCTTCGCGGTGCGGCTGTCGCTCGACTAGGCGGCCGCCGCCGCGCGCGGCTCCCGCCTACTTGCGAATCATCGCCGCGCGCTCCGACTTCTGGTCGATGACTTTGCGGCGATGCTTGTCCTTCATCTTCTTCCACCCTTTGCACTCTCCGCGGGTGCGCAGGCAGCCGAGACAATAGCCGGTCTTGCTGTCGAACTTGCAGACGTCGATACAGGGCGATTTGATACTCATGCTGGCTTGCTCGCGATCGTTGAAGGGGCGGGGAGCGACGACTGTCGCACGGCGCTGCGGGCACGGGCAAAGTGATTGTGTTAATAAGAGCGATAGACGGCGGGGCAGAAGTCCTCGCCGACGCTTTTGCGCACGCCGCGTGCGCGTCGATCGATCACTCCCACACCTGACGATGAAGACCCTGTTGCTGTACGTCGTGACCGCGATCGCCGAGATCGTCGGCTGCTATCTGCCCTGGCGCTGGCTCAAGGACGGCGGCCCCGCGTGGCTGCTGGTGCCGGGCGCGTTGAGCCTCGCGCTGTTCGCGTGGCTGCTGACGTTTCATGGCACGGCGGCCGGCCGCGTCTACGCTGCATATGGCGGCGTGTATGTGGCCGTCGCGATCCTCTGGCTCTGGGGCGTCGATCACGTGCGCCCGAGCGCGTGGGATCTTGCGGGCGCGGCGCTCACGCTGGCGGGCATGGGGATCATCGCGTTCCAGCCGCGGGTTTAATGTTACTTCTGAGGGCTCGTTTTGCGGCTCGTTTTGCGGCTCGTTTGACGGCCCGCGTCACGCGTCTCCTCGACGGCCGCCCATTCAATGCCACTGTTCGCCGCCTCTTCATGATGTGAGCGCGAACGGGCGGCGAGCCGGTTCGCGCTTCAAACCGTGGCAAGAATCAGCGTTAGCTGTTCGGCTTGCCGAGGTAATCGAGCTTGCCAAGCTCGACGCCGTTGTGACGCAGGATGTCGTATGCCGTCGTGATGTGGAAATAGAAATTCGGCATTGCGAAGCCGAGCAGATAAGACATGCCGGTGAACTCGACCGGGCCGCTGCGCATTTTCAGCGTCACTTCGCGCGTTTCCGAACCGTCGATCTGCGCGGCATTGAACTCCTTCAGATAATCGATCGTTTTCTGAATGCGGGCGTGCAGTTCGTCGAAAGCGAACTCCACGTCTTCGTACTTCGGCGCTTCGACGCCCGCAAGACGTGCCGCGCAACCCTTCGCGGTGTCCGTCGCGATGTGCACCTGACGGGCCAGCGGGAGCATGTCCGGGAAGAGCCGCGCGCCCGTGAGCACGGACGGATCGACCTGTTTTTCCGCCGCGTGCGCCTGGCCCTTGCCGAGAATTGCCTGCAGGTTCGTGAGGCCGCGAATCAGCACGGGAATGGATGCCTGATACATCGAGATGGTCATGGGTGGTCCTCGAATTCGGGGTTCTCGCGCGCCCTCCGGCACGCGGTCGCATAGCGTAACGCAACGGCGCATTTGCTGCTGGAGCAGCGTACCGCGATTCCGACGCACGGCAAAAGCTAGCCGTTCGGCCAGGTGTCGAGCGTGCAGGAACTGTGTTCGAATCGATTGGTCGGACGGTTGGTTTGCTGTCTCACGACGACGGCGTGTTCACGGCGCGACGGGTTTTGCGGCGTGCCCGTCTGCATGTGCCCGCCATGCGCCCGTCGTGTGTCTAACCCGTGGCCCCGCCATGCACTGGGAGAATCGAAACCATGACGAAGCATCCATTGCCCGGCAGCGAACGCCAGGTCGCAGCCGGTTCGAAGGTCGTCGCACAGTGCGACCCGTCGGAAACGATTCAGGTCGTCGTCGTGCTGCGCCGCAAGGACGAGCAGCAGTTCACGCAGTTGATGAAGAAGATCGAGGCGGGCGCGCCGGATGCCAAGCCGTTGTCGCGCGACGAGCTCGAGCAGCGGTTTGGCGCGGCCGCTGAAGACATCGCGAAGCTCAAGACGTTCGCGTCGCAGCATGGGCTGACCGTCGTGCGCGAGGATGCTTCGGCGCGCACGGTCGTGCTGAGCGGCACGATCGCGCAGTTCCAGGCCGCGTTCGACGTCAAGCTGCAGCACTACGAGCATCATTCGATGGGCCGGTTTCGCGGCCGCACGGGCGCGATCAGCGTGCCCGACGACCTGCATGGCGTCGTGACGGCCGTGCTCGGTCTCGACAACCGTCCGCAGGCAAGGCCGCATTTCCGCATCCGTCCGCCGTTCGCGCCGGCGAAGGCGCGCCAGGCGTCGTTTACGCCGCTGCAGCTCGCGTCGATGTATCAGTTCCCGCAGGGTGACGGCAGCGGCCAATGCATCGGCATCATCGAACTGGGCGGCGGCTATCGCACGGCCGATCTGACCAGCTATTTTTCGAGCCTTGGCGTGGGCTCGCCGAAGGTCGTTGCCGTCGGCGTCGACCAGGGCGGCAACCATCCGACGGGCGACCCGAACGGACCGGACGGCGAAGTCACGCTCGACATCGAGATCGCCGGCGCAATCGCGCCCGCCGCTACGATAGCCGTGTACTTCACGGTCAACAGCGACGCCGGCTTTATCGACGCCGTCAGCCGCGCAGTGCATGACACGAAGAACAAGCCTTCCGTGATTTCGATCAGCTGGGGCGCGCCCGAAAACGTGTGGACGGCGCAATCGATGACGGCCTTCAACGACGTGCTCCAGTCGGCGGCGGCGATCGGCGTGACGGTGTGCGCGGCGTCGGGCGACAGCGGCTCGACGGACGGCGTAGGCGACGGCGGCGATCACGTCGATTTCCCCTCGTCGAGCCCCTATGTGCTCGCGTGCGGCGGCACGAGCGTGCAAGGCTCGGGGCACAAGGTCACGCATGAAGTGGTGTGGAACGATGGCGCGGACGGCGGCTCCACGGGCGGTGGCGTGAGCGGCACATTCCCTGTCCCCGCCTGGCAGGAAGGCCTGTCCACGAAGGGCACCCAAGGCGGAAAGACGGCGCTGACCGGGCGCGGCGTGCCGGATGTCGCGGGCGATGCGTCGCCGCTCACCGGCTACGACGTGCTCGTCGACGGCAGCAACACGGTCGTCGGCGGCACGAGCGCCGTCGCGCCGTTGTGGGCGGCGCTGATCGCGCGCATCAACGGCGCGAAGGGTACGCCCGTCGGCTTCGTCAATCCGAAGCTGTACAAGGCGGCGGGCGCCTGCAACGACATCACGCAGGGCAACAACGGCAGTTATGCGGCAACCACGGGGTGGGACGCCTGCACGGGATTGGGTAGTCCCAATGGTGTGAAGGTGGCGGCGGCTTTATAGTCTGATCAGCGGGCGCTCATATGTCGGGCGCCATGCTTCGGGCGGCGATGAACGCATCGCAAGACAAGACCAGGCAACATGTGTACGCATTCGATGGAGCGATCATGACGAATACCGAATCAGCTTCCGGCAGTTTGCAGTCGCCTCACAACTCTCAGGCCACGCATGGGTCGACGGCTGCGAGCGTGCCGCACGCCACCGGCGACCAGCCGTTCTTCGATTCCGTCGCCTACGGCAACGGGCCCGACGACTCGGTCACCGACACCAGCGAGGGCGCCGCGATCACGAAGCACACGGTTACGATCGGCGGCAAGAAGATCAGCTACACGGCAACGGCGGGCCATCTGGTGACGGTCGATCCGTCGAGTTCCCAGCCGAGCGCGAAGATGTTCTACGTCGCGTTCACGCAGGACGACCAGAAGGAAGAGACGCGACCCCTCACGTTCTTCTACAACGGCGGGCCGGGGTCGTCGTCGGTGTTCGTGCTGCTCGGCTCGTTCGCGCCGCGCCGCATCAAGACGTCGATGCCGGGCTTCACGCCGCCCGCGCCGTATCAGATGGAAGACAACCCGGACAGCCTGCTCGACAAGAGCGACCTGGTGTTCATCAACCCGGTCGGCACCGGCTATTCGGCTGCCGTCGCGCCGCGCAAGAACCGCGACTTCTGGGGCGTCGACCAGGACGCGGACTCGATCAAACAATTCATCAAACGCTTTCTGACGAAAAACAACCGCTGGAATTCGCCGAAATTCCTGTTCGGCGAGTCATACGGCACGGCGCGCAGTTGCGTGCTCGCGTACAAACTGCATGAAGACGGCGTCGATCTGAACGGCGTCACGCTGCAATCGTCGATTCTCGACTACACGCAGGCGGGCAACCCTGTCGGCGCGCTGCCCACGGCTGCCGCGGACGCGTGGTATCACAAGAAACTCGGCATCGCGCCACGGCCGACGGACCTCGGCCAGTTCGTCGAAGAAGTGGCGCAGTTCGCGCGCACCGACTATCTGAACGCGCTGCGCAAGTTCCCGACAACCGACAATGCAGTGGTCGAAAAACTGAGCGAGTACACGGGCATCGACAAGGCGACGCTGCTCGCGTGGAGCCTCGACATCGCCGGCTACGACAGCCGCGGCAATTCGCTGTTCCTGACCACGCTGCTGAAGTCGCAAGGGCTTGCGCTCGGCGCGTATGACGGCCGCGTGACCGCGATCGAAACGGGCATTGCAGGCAAGATCGACCCGAACTCGGGCGGCAACGATCCGACCATGACGGCCGTCTCGGGCGTCTACACGACGATGTGGAACGTCTATCTGAACGAGCAGCTGAAATTCACGTCGAACTCAGCGTTCACGGATCTGAACGACCAGGCGTTCAAGTACTGGGACTTCAGCCATATCGATCCGACGGGCGAGCAGAAGGGCGTCGACAGCAAGGGCAACATCATCCTCTATACGGCGGGCGATCTCGCGGCCGTCATGGCGCTCAACGTGGACCTGAAGGTGCTGTCGGCGAACGGCTTCTACGATTTCGTCACGCCGTTCTATCAGACGGTGATCGACTTGCAGCAGATGCCGCTGCTCAGCCAGCAGGTGCGGGACAACCTGTCGGCGCGCTTCTATCCGTCGGGGCATATGGTGTATCTCGACGGCGGCTCGCGCACCGCGCTCAAGGCCGATCTCGCGACGATGTACGAATCGACGGTGAGCAATACGGAGGCGCTCGGGCGCGTGCGCGCACTGCAGGCGCGAACGGCGTCGAGAACAGCAGGCACGCACTAGCGGCCTCGTGGCGTCTGCGCGGCTGCGCCGGCGCCGTGTTTGGAGCGCAAAGGCAAGGGCATCGCGGAATGATTCGCGATGCCCGCGATGTCTTTGACCCCCGCGGAATTGAAAAGCCGAAGTGATTCAAGGCGGGTGTATTTACGTCATGCACCCTGGATGTGTTTTAATTGTCTGCTGAATTAACTCTTCCGCGTCGTGGCGACGCGCGCTGATCAATGACTGCAGCAAAGGAGAACGCGCTCGACGAGGCGCACACGAGTGGAATCAAATCACCCGCGCGTCGCGCTACGCGTGCTGCGGACGTCGCGCAAACGATGCACAAGCGTTGCCTCATGCTCGCCGCGATGGTGGCGGGCTTGCATCTGCATGGGCCCGTCGCGTTTGCACAGGACGCGTCGATGCTCGACGAGCGCGTCACGCAGGAGACCATCGCCGATACGATCTGCAAGCCGGGTTACGCCGACACCGTGTCACCGCCGTTCGACGACCTGATGGCGCACAAGGACCGGCTGCTCTCCGAGCGTGGCATCGATCCTGACCACGGCACGCGCTATGCGCTGGACCGTCGCGTGCCCGTCGTGCTCGGCGGCTCGCCGGATGCGCCGGACAATCTCGATCTTCTGCCGTGGGGCGGGCATCGCGGCGAGCGACGCAAGGCGCTGCTGACGGCGAAGCTCAAGCGCTGCGTCTGCGAAGGGCGCATGTCGCTGAGCGACGCGCAGGCCGCCATCGCGGGCAACTGGTCCGCTCACTATGCGGGCTTCGGCAGCGCGCCTTGCGGCGACGATCGAGGCGTCGCGCTCGGCGGCAACGATGGCTCCTGAGGCTCGCTGCGTCGGCTGCCGGATGCGAGTCCGCCTTTCCGGCGGCCGGAACGCCGGCGAACCGTCACTTTCTGGAGAATCCACATGAAGCAACTCTTTCGCGCAACCGTCGCGGCCGTCGTGGCCACGCTTGGCTGCCTTGCCGCCAGCCACGCCGCGTTCGCCGCGTCGCCGCCGCCGTGCGGCAAGGACGACGCATTGCAGATTCGCGGCGATGCGCCCGGTGCGATCAGCTACGACGTGTACAGCCAGCTGCGGCCTCTCACGGCGCGGCGTCTCGCGCTCTTTCAGGAAGCGGGCACGGTGAAGCGTCTGCCTGACGGGCTCGACGTATGCGAGATCGCCGACGACGGTATCGCCGATCCGACGGCCGTGCTCGTGCATGTGCCGCGAGGCAAGATGGCGTGGTGGGTGAGCGCGGCGAACGTCGAGGACGCGGATTGATTTCGCAGGCGCCGTGCTGTGAGCGTCGTTTGCTGCGCGGCGCGATTGTGGCTACGCTGGGAGACTGTGAGTCGAGGCCAGCAGCCTTGGATGGGACCAGGGTAAGTGCCAAAGCACTAACTCCGGTCGACAGCCAGAGCGCCAACTCTGGTCGACCGCTTTGCGTGGGACCAGAGTGAGTGCTAAAGCACTAACTCCAGCCGACAGCTAAAGTGCCAACTCTGGTCGACCGCTTTGCGTGGGACCAGAGTAAGTGCTAAAGCACTAACTCTGGTCGACAGCAAAACCATGCGTCGCTGGTGTGCGTGACCATCATCAACGGAGGGCGTCGCGCGTATGAAGATCATCGTGTGGAACATTCCCGAGTCCTGCTCCGAGCAGGAAGTGCGCGATTTTCTCGGCCGCGAACTCGGCCACTATGCAAAAGAGATCGAAGTGTTCGAGCAGGGCACGCCGAACGCCTATGCGAACGTGGACGTCGACGCCGACGAACCGTATGTCGCCGATATCATCGCGCAGCAGTTCAACGGCAAGCTCCTGGGCGGCGTTCCGCTGCAGGTCAGCGCCGTGCCGTTCGGTAGCAACGAAACGCCGCCGACGCCGCCGCGTCGCGAATAGCGCCTGCATGCGGCTTCCGTCAAACGCGCGCTCAGCCGAACGGTGTATAAGGCAGCGCGCGCTTGTGCCGGGTGCTTTCGTAGAAGCGCATGACGGTTTCGAATACCGCTTCGCTGACGGGCTGGCCTTCGAGGAAATCGTCGATGTCATCGTAACGGATGCCGTACGCGTCCTCGTCCGGACGTTGAGGGCGCAACATCTCGAGGTCGGCGGTCGGCACCTTGTGCGCGAGCGCGTCGCTGGCGCCGAGCGCAGCCGCGAGCGCGCGCACGCGCCGCTTGTTCAGCCCCGCGAGCGGCAGCACGTCGGCGCCGCCGTCGCCGAACTTCGTAAAGAAGCCCATCACCGATTCCGCCGCGTGATCCGTGCCGATCACGATGCCGTGCCGCGCGCTCGCTGCCGCGTACTGCGCGATCATCCGCTCGCGCGCCTTGATGTTGCCGTGCACGAAGTCCCGTTGCGAATCGTCGTCAAATCGCAAGCCGCTCGCTAGCAGCGAATCGAGCATCGCGTCGGCGGCGGGACGGACGTCGACGGTCAGCGTTTCGTCGGCGCGGATGAACGCCAGCGACTGCTGCGCGTCCGTCTCGTCGTGCTGGACGCCGTGAGGCAAACGCATCGCGACGAAGCGCGCTTCGTACTGCGTGCTGCGCAGCCGCTCCACCGCGAGTTGCGCAAGGCGACCCGCCGTCAATGAATCGACGCCGCCGCTGATGCCGAGCACGTAGGTCGACAGTCCGCTTGCGCGAAGGTAGTCGGCGAGAAACGCGACGCGCTGCTCGATCTCGTGCGCGGCATCGAACGTTCCGGCAACGTGCAGTTCCGCTGCGATCCGCCGCTGACGCGCGGCGCGTTCGTGCTGGTCCATCGAAGCCCCCTGGAAAGCGCGTTCACATGAGCGTCGATGATTGCATGAATGCGCCGGATTGGGTGCGCCGTCATGCGTTGTCTGGTTTAATGTCGAATAACCATAATCAAGTGTCGACGATTAAGGCTTTAAATCGATGGCGTATGGCCGTCAATCATCGCGAGGCCCTGCGTTATACGTTTGTCATTTTTCAGCAGGCGGGATCGGGGCGCGTTGCCGCCGAATCCGGAAACGCCCGGCGGCACGCCACAAGCGGCTGTGCGGGTTGGGCAACAGGCAGTGATGTTCGACCACAATGAACAGCAAAAAAGAGAACATGGCAGTTCGTCCGCCTGCACGAGAGAGGGCGGAATCACAAGACGATGAAGTGCGCAGTGCCGACGGGGCGAGGCTAAGCGGGAAGATCGCGGGAGCGCGGCGGCGTGCGCGCGTCGTCGCGGCGCGATTCGCGTTGAGCTTTTTCTCTGCGTCGGCGCTGGCCGTGCCGGCGTTCGTCGCAAGCTTCCATGCCGCTCATGCTGCCGATGCGCCGCAAGACCCGGCGAATCCCGCCGTCGATGCGTCGGCCGTCGCGGCGCGCGATGCCGCGGGTGGCGCGGACCCGCGTCGCGCGCTGCTGATGCGCGACGTGTTCGCGCGCGACGTGACGCGCCGTCTGAAGGTGCCCGTCGCGGAGCAGCGCGCGTATGGCAATCGCGTGCAACAGGCGCTCGAGGACGACGAGCTTGGGAATCTGTCGGGCGAGTATGTGGTGCTCGTCGATCGCAATGAAAACGTGCAGGCGCTTTTCATCTACTTTCGCGCGATACCCGCCGACACATGGCAGATGATCGGCGCATCGCCCGTCGCGACGGGACGGCCGGGCCAGTACGATCACTTCATCACGCCGCTCGGCGTGTTCGAGCACACGCCGGACAACATGGATTTCCGCGCGGAAGGCACGATGAACGACAACGGCATCCGCGGCTACGGCGCGCACGACATGCGCGTTTTCGACCTCGGTTGGGCGCAGGCCGAGCGCGGCTGGGGCAAGGGCGGCATCTCGCAGATGCGCTTTCAGATGCACGCGACCGATCCTGACAAGCTCGAGCCGATTCTCGGCATCCGGCACTCGAAAGGCTGCGTGCGGATGCCAGCCTCGCTGAACGTGTTTCTCGATCACTACGGCATTCTCGATCGAGAATACGAGGCGCTCATCGACGACGGCAGGTCGCTGTGGGTGCTGCATTCTGATCGAATCGCGACGCCGTGGGCGGGACGCTATATCGTCGTCGTCGATTCGCAGCGCAAGGCGCGGCCCGTCTGGTCGCCGCCGCCGAGCAGGAAGGTCCGCGCGCAGGTGCCGCCCGGCGCCGATACGGCGGATTGACGCCGGATGACGCTTTGGCGGCGCATCGCGGTCGGCTTTGGGCATTCACGATCGCGCCGTCGCGACCGCGCATCCACGATCACGCAATCACGACCTCACAATCACGACCTCACAATCACGACCTCACAATCACGACCTCACAATCACGACGACGCAATCACGACCACGCAATCACGACCACGCAATCACGACCTCACAATCACGACCACGCAATCACAACCACACATCCACGACCACACATCCACGACCACACATCCACGACCACACATCCACGACCACACATCCACGACCACACATCCACGACCACACATCCACGACCACGCAATCACAGCAGCCCATTCACGACCGCGCGAGCAACACGCCAATCAGCGCGGCGACAAAGCCCGCCACTTGCACGACTGTCAGCGTTTCGCCGAACCCGACGTAACCTTCGACGGCCGCAAGCGGCGGCGCGAGAAAGAGCAGCGCCGTCGCGCGCGACGCGTCGCCGCGCCGGACCATCCAGACGAGCAGCGTGACGCTCACGCCCGACAGCATCACGATGCCCCACGCCAGCGACACCCACAGCGCCGGCGACGGAATCCATTTGTGCTCGCCGAGCGCCAGCGCGAACACGAGCGCGACGATGGCCGCGCCGAAGTTCTGCACGGCGCTCGCGCTGCGGATATCGGCTTTCGATAGCGACGTCTTCTGGATCAGCGTGCCCGCCGTGATCGCGCAAACGGCGAGTATCGACACGGCGACGACCAGCCACTGAGGCACATCGCCTTGTGCGACGCTCAGATCCGTGGCCGCGAGCTTTGGCTCCAGCACGAGCGCGACGCCTGCGAGGCCGAGCAGCATTCCCGTCCAGCCGCGCGCGGACAGACGCTCGCCGAACAGCGGCGCGGCGACGGCGGCTGTCAGAAGCGGCTGCAACGCGCCGAGCAGCGCCATGATGCCCGCGCTCATGCCTTGCGCGACGGCCCAGTAGCCCGCGCCCAGATAGACGCCTTGCAGCAGCGCGCCCGCGATCAGATGCTTGCCAAGCGCACGGCCCGTCGGCCATTCGACGCGCGCCACCAGCGCGGCTGCCATGAACAGCAGCGCAGTGCCGCCGAAGCGCGCGAGCAGGAAGAGATTCGGATCGGCGTAAGGGGTGATCGCACGTGCGACCACGAAACCCGTCGACCACAGGACGACGAACACAACCGCATTGAGAAAAGCCAGCATCGGAAAGCATCGGAAGCGGACGAAGCCCGCAGTATCGATGCAAGAGGGGCGGGCCGTCTTGTTCGAGGCTGCATTGCCGCGGCCGGCGCGAGGCACGCGAGCCGTGCGAACGAACCGGGCGAACCGGGCGAACCGAGCGAACCGAGCGAACCGAACGAACCGAACGAACCGAACGAACCGAACGAACCGAGCGAACCGAGCGAACCGAACGAACCGAACGAACCGAGCGAACCGAGCGAACCGAGCGAACCGAGCGAACCGAGCGAACCGAGCGAACCGAGCGAACCGAGCGAACCGAACGGACCGAACGGACCGAACGGACCGAGCGAACCACGCGACCCACGCGACCCGCGCGACCCGCGCAAACCGCGCGTCCCGTAGCCCGCGTGCGACCTATGCGCCGATCAGCGTGTATCGATACGCACCGCTCAATACGTGAGCAGCACGGCCACCGCGCCAAGCACCCCGCCGCAAATCGTGCATGCCCACAGCAGCACACGCGTCCTGCGATATTCGGTCAGCACGTCGCTGACAAGCTGCGCCTGTTGCCTCACGTTCGCCGCCTCGTGCTGATGCTGCAAATAACGCACGGCGAGCTGCGGAATGCGCGGCACCAGATGCGCGAGATGCGGCATCTCCTGCGCGATGTGCCTGACCCAGCCGCGATGATCGAACTCGCGGCGCGCGAGCGTCGCCAGCACCGAGCGCGCGATCTTCCACGAATCGACGCCCGGATGCAGCGCGTTCGCGAGCATCTCGGCCTGCTCGAATGTGCGTTGCGCGGCGACGAGGCGTGGCGGCACGTCGCCGCCGAACGGATGCACGGCGAACAGCAGATGATGGAACAGCGCGCCCGCCGAGCGCTCGTGCGATTGCGGCGCGAAGTGCGCTTCGGCGCGCGTGCGCAGTTCGGCTTCGAGCTTCTCGGGGCGCGTGTCGCTCGACACGTGCCCGGCTTCGTGATGCAGAAGCGCGAGCCGTCCGTAATCCTGGTCGAAGAGAGCCGTCGCGCCTTGCACGAAGAACTCGCGCTCGTGCGTCGACAGGCTCGACATCACCGCGAAATCCGCGAGCACGATACGGCCGAGCGTATCCGGCTCGATGCTCACGCGCACGCGGCGCGCGTCGAGTGTCGCGTGGAAGAAGCCGTGCTCGAACGCCTGTTCGGTGACGACTTCGATGATGTGCTCGGCAAGCGGCATGAGCTTCACGCCGCGCGCCGACAGCCCCGCGAGATCCAGCGCGGGCAGCGACTCGACGTGCTGCATCGCGAGCGTGCGGTCGGTGCAGAGCTCCCAGATCACAGCGGGAATCGCAAGGCGCCTGTCGTCGGCGAAGTGATGCGCGGTCTGGCTCAGGTTCGCGGCCTCGGCGCGCAGATCGAAGCGCCGCAGAATGTCCTGCGTGAAGGCGTCCGCCATGTCGCGCAGCTGCAGACGCCGCGCGTTCTTCGACAGCTTCTCCATCCAGCGCGCGACCCAGCGCAGCAGCGCGGCTTCATCGGCGATTTGCTGGAGCTGCGCGGCGCGCACGAGCTTGATCGCAATGTCGCGATGTCCATTGATCGGCTCGGCGAGGCGGCCGACATGCGTCTGCTCGGCAAAGCCGTTGCGCGCGGGTGTCAGGTCGATCGACGCGAAGAGCGTCGATACGGGACGGCCGAGGGCAGCGGCAATCGCCTGTTCGACTTCGTCCGGCGGCAGCGGCGTTTCGAGGTGGCCGACGGCGTCGATCGCGTCGTGCAGCGTGC
The DNA here is from genome assembly GCF_900108945.1 of Paraburkholderia diazotrophica. Taxonomy (GTDB): domain Bacteria; phylum Pseudomonadota; class Gammaproteobacteria; order Burkholderiales; family Burkholderiaceae; genus Paraburkholderia; species Paraburkholderia diazotrophica. The sequence goes on from NZ_FNYE01000015.1 coordinate 169,273, forward strand.
CCGTCGCAAGTTCCGGGCGGCGCGCGAGCGCTTCGGCGAAGGCGCTCGCGAGCGGGCCGAGATTGGGCAGCGCGCGATGCACGCCGGCGCGCGCGCCCGGCGACGCGTGCACACGCGATGCGAGCGTGATGAACCAGTGCAGTTTGTGATGTTCGGGCGCGGCGAGCCAGACGAGACGCGCGCCGTAGCGCAGCGTATGGAACAGCAGTCGTAGTCGGCGAAACAGGGGAGGCATCGGCGGATCGTTCGGCAGGACGCATCGGCGATGCGTGAAAAGACCGCTCAGATTAGCAGGGATGCGCCGCCGGGAACACCCGCACGGCGATTGCCGGGCGCTGGATACGGCCAGCGTCGGCATATGGCGAACATCGGCATACGGCGAACATCGGCATGTGGCGAACATCGGCATTTGGGCAGCCTCAACATACGGCGAGCATTGGCACATGGTCGGCATACGGCGAACATCGCCATACGATCAGCCGACAGGCGCCGCACCGCCTGCAAGGCTTTCGTTACATTCCATCCGCGTCGGATTCCCATGCGTAATACAATACCGGCGACAATCCGGCGGGCCGATCCCATCCCTGAACCCCTGCTCGCCGCCTCGCGGCGGCCCCCAACCGATGCTGGCAGAACAACGTCACCAATACATTCTGGCTCAGGTCACCAAGACGGGCGCACTGTCGGTCGCCGAGCTGGTTCGCGAGCTGAACGTATCGCGCGAAACGATCCGCCGCGATCTGAACGCGCTCGCCGAGCGCGGCCTGATCGTGACGACGCATGGCGGCGCGCTGTCGAGCGACCGGCGCGAGCCCGATCTCGACACGCGCGAGGCCGCTAACGCGAGCGCGAAGCGCGCAATCGGCGAGCGCGCGGCACAACTGGTACCCGACGGCGCGTCGGTCATCATCGATTCCGGCAGCACGACGCACGCCGTCGCGCGCGCGCTGATGGACCGCCACCGGCTGGCCGTCTACACGAACGACTGGCGCATCGCGCTTTTGCTCGGACGCCGCAACGACAATCGCGTGACGCTGCTCGGCGGCGAGCTGTCGGACAACGAAGACGCCGCGTTCGGCCTCGATACGATTCACCAGCTTTCGCACTATCACGCGGACTTTGCGCTGATCGGCGCGGGCGGCATCACGCCGGACGCGCAGCTGTCCGACTATTCGCGCATGGCGGCCGAGGTGCGCAGCCGGATGATCGACGCCGGCAACACGGTGATCGTCGTCGCCGACAATTCGAAGTTCGGCCGCGTGACGCCCGTGCGCATCGAGGGGCTGGAGAAGGCGCGCTACGTCGTGACGGAACTCGCACCGGATCGCGCGCTCGCCAAGGCAATCACCGCACGCGGTCCGGAACTCCTGATCGCGTGAGTGCCGCGCGTCGCTTCATTTCACGCTGAGATCGAGCTGCGCCAGCGTCCGGCCGATGGCGGCAACGGCGTTGTGGATCTCGTTCGTGTCGATCGAGCCGATGCAGCCGACCCTGAACGTCTCCACCTCCGTGAGCTTGCCCGGATACAGGATGTAGCCCGCTTCCCTCACGGCTGCATAAAACTCCGCAAAACGCCACTTCGGATCGCGCGGCGCATGGAACGTGACGATCACGGGCGCCTGCACGTCGGCCGGGAGGAACGTGTCGAAGCCAAGCCCCTTCATGCCGTCGACGAGCGCCGCGCAGTTGCGCGCATAGCGAGCGCCGCGCGCCGGCTGGCCGCCTTCCGCGATGAACTGGTCGAGCGCGCTGCGCAGCGCGGCGACCACGTGCGTCGGTGGCGTAAAGCGCCATTGTGTGGTCTTTTGCATGTACGCGTACTGATCGTACAGATCGAGCGCGAGCGACGGCGAGCGGCCCTCGCATGCCTCCAGCACGCTGCGTCGCACGATCACGAAGCCCATCCCCGGCACGCCTTCCAGACACTTGCCGCTCGCCGACACCAGCGCGTCGATGCCGCCATTGCGCAGATCGATGGGCAGCGCGCCGAACGAACTCATCGCGTCGACGATCAGGCTCTTGCCGTGGTGCCTGCACACGGCCGCAATCTCGTCGAGCGGATTGAGCAGGCCCGCGCTCGTCTCCAGATGCACTTGCGCGACGTGCGTGATGCGCGGATCGCGGTTGAACGCGTCTTCGATAGCGCGGGCGCTGGCCGGCTCGTCCTCGCGTAGCGGCAGTTCCACCCACGCGATGCCGAGGCGTTGCAGCACCTTGATGATGCGCGCGCAGTACGCGCCGTTGTTCGGCACCAGCACGCGGCCGTCGCGCGGCACCAGCGTGCCCAACGCGGCTTCGACGGAAAACGTGCCGCTGCCCTGAAGCGGCACGCAGACGTACTCATTTGCTCCGTGTACGATCTCGACAAGATCGTTGCAGACGCTCTGCGTGATGCCGTTGAACGCAGCGTCCCACGAACCCCAGTCGCGCAACATCGCTTCGCGCGTTGCAGGCGAGGTCGTCAGCGGTCCTGGCGTCAGCAGGATAGGGTCGTTTCCAGGAATCACACAGCCTCCTTCAAAATCAGTGAAATGCGGGCGAATCGCGTGTTGTCCGGCGCATGTGCTTTGCATATTATTGGCTGATTGTGTCATTTTGTGGAAATCTGCAGACTCTTCACGTCGGTGTCACAAAAAAAGACGATTCTTGCCGTGCCCGTTCAGACAAGGCAGTCCGGTACGAGCAATCGTCGAAGGAATGGCTTGACGCAAACGCCGCAAAAAAGTTGTCAGCAATCTGCAATTGCACGGCTTCGGCCGCGAGATCGGGCGGATGCCCCTTTCGGAGCGCCGCCGGGCACCACCACTATCGGGTCATCACAGGTTTTTTGCCTTTCGGAGAGAACGACATGAAAAAGACGGATCACCTTCGCTCGACGGGCCGCATTGCGCGCAAGCTGCTGCCCGCACTCGTCGCGGCAGCGGCGTTCGGCGGCGCGATATCCGCGCACGCGGCGGGCGCGGTCGTGCTGTACACGGCTGACGGCCTCGAAAACCTCTACAAGGACGTGCTGCCTGCGTTCGAGAAGCAGGAAGGCGTGAAGGTCAACATCGTGACGGCAGGCAGCGGCGAAGTGGTGAACCGCGCGACCGTCGAAAAGGACGCGCCGAAGGCGGACGTGATCGTCACGCTGCCGCCGTTCATCCAGCAGGCGGCGCAATCGAGCCTGCTGCAGAACTACGAGAGCGTGAACTACAAGAACGTGCCTGCGATCGCCAAGGCGTCCGACGGCGCGTGGGCCACCTTCGTCAACAACTACTTCTCGTTCGCGATCAATCCGGAAGTGGTGAAGAACCAGCCGAAGACGTTCGCCGATCTGCTGCACCCCGACTACAGCGGCAAGGTCGCTTATTCGAACCCGGCGACGGCGGGCGACGGCATGGCCGTGATCATCCTGACGACGTCGCTGATGGGCGAAGACAAGGCGTTCGACTATCTGAAGAAGCTGGAGCAGAGCGCCAAGTTCCACACGAAGGGCACGGGCTATCTCGACGTGCTGCTCTCGCGTAACGAAATCGCCGTCGCGAACGGCGATCTGCAGATGGATCTCGACGACGCGGCGAACGGCGGCCTGTCGCTCAAGCCGATCTTTCTCGCAGCCGAGGCGGGCGGGCAGCCGACCACATTCCAGTTGCCGTACGCGATCGGCCTGATCAAGAACGGTCCGAACCAGGCGCAAGGCAAGAAGCTGATCGACTATCTGATGTCGACGGAAGTGCAGGCCAAGGTGCCCGACATCTTCGGCATTCCGGGCCGCACCGACGTGCCGCTCGCCGGCAAGAACGGCACGGCCGTCAAGCAGGCGATCGCGGGCGTGAAGCTGATCCCCGTCGACTGGAATCATGTGATGTCGAAGAAGGCCGAATGGACGGCTCGCTGGAAGAACGACGTGATCGGCAACTCGGGCAAGCCGCTCGAAGTCGTCAAGCCGAAATAATCACGGCGTCTGATGGAAGGACGCGCGGCGTGACGAGCGTCGCGCCGCGCACAAGGCATTTGATGCACCCGATGCGCGTGACGCAGCCGGTGCTGCAATTCAAGCTCACCAACGCAGGAGGATGGACCCGGTGAACACTGCAACAACCCTTGCTGGTTCGGGCGCGCTGGGCGCCATTCCGCGAGCGGAAGGCGTCGCTCGCACAGGCGAGCCCGGCGGCGTGCAGATCGAGCATCTGACGGTGCGCTTCGGTTCGCGCACGGTGCTCGACGATCTGTCGCTGACGATCGAGCGCGGCGAACTGTTGACGGTGCTCGGCCGAAGCGGCTGCGGCAAGACGACGTTGCTGCGCTTCATCGCCGGTTTCATCGAAGCCGACGGCCTCGCCGGCACGCTGACGGTCGCGGGCCGCGACCTCACGCACGTGCCGCCGCACAAGCGTAATCTCGGCCTGCTGTTCCAGAGCTACGCGCTGTTTCCGCATCTGTCCGTATTCGAGAACGTCGCGTTCGGTCTGCGCGCGCGCCGCATTTCGACGAAGGAAATCGCGCGGCGTGTCGCCGATGCGCTGAAGCTCGTGCAGCTCGGCGACGCCGGTCACGTGATGCCCGCGCAACTGTCGGGCGGCATGCAGCAGCGCGTGGCGCTCGCGCGCGCGCTCGTGATCGAGCCGGACGTGCTGCTGCTCGACGAGCCGCTGTCCGCGCTCGACGCCAATCTGCGTGCGTCGGTGCGTTCCGAACTGAAGGCGTTGCATGAGCGCCTGCCGAATCTGACGATCGTCTGCGTGACGCACGATCAGGACGACGCGCTCGTGCTGTCCGACCGCACGCTGCTGATGCGCGAAGGCCAGATCGCGCAGCTCGGCACGCCGCAAGAGCTATACGACAAGCCGGGCGATGCGTTCGTCGCGCGCTATCTGGGCGCGGCCAATCTGCTGCCGCCGAACGTCGCGTTTGCGCTCGGCGACGCGCGCCATGCGGAGCGCGAGCGCGTCGCGTGCCTGCGTCCCGAGGCGATGCGTATCGTGCCGCTCGGCGAAGGGCAGTTGCACGGCACGATCGCATCCGTCGAATGGTATGGCTCGGTACTGTCCGTGCAGGTCGCGCTCGACGCGATGCCGGGCGAGCCCGTGCTCGTATCGATGCAGCGCGGCAGCGGTGTGACGCCCGAAAAGGGCGCGCGGATTTCCTTGCGTTACGAGGCAGACGATGTCGTCCTTATCAAGCCCTGACGCGCTCGCCAATCGCGACGCGCTGCGCGCCGCAACGGCCGCATCGCATGCGGCGGCGAAGCGCCGGCGCGAGCGCATGTCGCAATGGCATTTGCTGTTTCTCGCCGTATTCGTGCTCGGCCCGCTCGTGATCTATCCGCTCGTGCGTCTCGTGATGCTGAGCCTGACGGGCGCGCACGGGCTGAGCTTTCACGCGTACTCGGCGTTCTTCCGGAATCCGGAGACGAGCGGCGTGATCGGCACCACGCTGTGGATTCTGTTCGCGAGCGCGGGCCTCGCGTCGGTGCTCGGTGTCGCGCTCGCGTCGCTGCTGTTCTTCAAGCCGTTTCCTGGTGCGCGGCTCGTCACGCGGTTTCTGGAACTGTTCGTGGCGTTTCCCTCGTTTCTCGTCGCGTTCACGCTGATCTTTCTGTACGGCTCGCAGGGCTCCGTCAGCATCGGGCTGCAGCGGCTCTTTCATCTCGAAGCGCCGCCGCTCGATTTTCTGTTCGGCATCGGCGGCGTAATTCTCGCTGAAGTGGTGTTCTACGCGCCGTTCGTCGTGCGTCCGACGCTCGCGTCGTTCGCGATGCTCGACATGCGGCTGATCGAAGCCGCGCGCAGCCTCGGCGCGAACGGCTGGATGGTCGCGTTCCGCGTGATCGTGCCGCTCGCGTGGCCGGGCATCGCGGCGGGCACGATCCTGTGCTTCCTGCTGACGTTGAATGAGTTCGGCATCCTGCTCGTGCTCGGTAGCGCGCATCTGATCACGCTGCCCGTGGCGATCTACAGCTCGGCCACCGTCGATCTCGATCTGCCGGCGGCTGCTGCGGGCGCCGTCGTGATGCTGGCGATGTCGCTGTCGCTGTATGCGCTGTACCGCCAGGTCAACAGGCGCAAGGTGGGAGGAGCGAAGTAATGTCCGACGTCGAGCAAACCGTGCTGCCCGCCGTGCATCATCGCGCGCGGCCCGTTCAACACAGGCTCGTCACGCGCGTCGCCGGCGGTTTCTTCATGGCGTTCGCCGCATTGCTGTGCTTCTGGCTCTTCGTGCTGCCCGTGATCGTCGTCGCGCTGTCGAGCGTCGCCGCGCACTGGTCGGGCACGATCCTGCCCGACGGCTTCAGCATGCGCTGGTTCGAGCGCCTCGGCGGCAGCGATTTCGATGCGCTCGTGACCAGTCTGCAGATCGGCTTCGGCGTCGCGATTCTCGGCACCGTACTCGGACTGTGGCTCGCGCTCGCACTCGAAGGGCGTGACCGGCGCGGCCTCGGCGCCCTCGTCGATACGATCGCGATGGTGCCCAACGGCGTGCCGAGCGTCGTGCTCGGTCTCGCCGTGCTGATCGCGTATCACAAGAAACCGCTCGATCTGTCGAGCTCGGCCGCGATCGTCGTGTTCGTGCAGCTGGCGCTGGTGCTGCCGTTCTGTTATCGCTGCGCGGCGGCGGCATTGCGGCCGGAGCTGACGATCCTGCGCGAAGCGGCCGCGAGCCTCGGTGCGCCGCCGTCGATGGTGCTGCGCCGTGTCGTGCTGCCGCAACTGGTGCCCGCGATCCGCGCGTCGCTTGCGCTCGGCTTCGCGCTGTCGCTCGGCGAGCTGGGCGCGACGCTGACTGTTTATCCGCCGGGTTTCGCGACGGTGCCGATCGTCGTCGTCGGCCAGGTCGAACGCGGCTATTACCTGCCGGCGTCCGCGCTGTCGCTGATTCTGCTGCTCGCGTCGCTGGCTGCGCTGCTGCTGATCGCCGCGCGCGTGCCGCGCCGTCGCGTGGACTGACAACGAACAACGTTTCCTGATTTTTCGTGAGGTGTGCCTGCATCGGCGGACCTCGCATCGTTATGTGGCAAAAAGTGTCGAATTGACGGAAAATATGGAAATTGCGTCGAATGATCGGATCGAGGTGGTCCGGCGGCATTCGCTGACGGCGCTGGTGCGAGACGAGATCGAGCGCAACATCGTCGATGGCAGACTCGCGCCCGGCGACAAGCTCAACGAAGCCGACTGGGCCGCGCGTCTGCAGGTGTCGCGGGGGCCCGTGCGCGAGGCGTTTCGCGCGCTGGAGCAGGCCGGCCTCGTGCGCAACGAGAAGAATCGCGGCGTGTTCGTGCGCACGGTGTCGCTGGCGGAGGCCGACGAGATCTACGCGGTGCGCGCGGTGCTCGAACAGGCGGCGTGCAGGATGCTCGCGCAACGGATCGACGCCGCGCAACTGGCGGCACTGCGGGCGCATGTCGACGCAATGCATGCCGCGCTCGAGGCCGGCGATCACGATGTCTATGCGCGAGAAAACATCGCGTTCCACGACGCGATCGTCGCGATGGCGGGCAACGGCAAGCTGTATGAGACCTATCGCAGGCTGATCGGCGAATTGAGTCTGTTCAGGCGCGCGGCGCTCGGCGTGCGCGGCGACGCGATGGACCGTTCGCTTGCCGAGCATCGCGCGATTCTGTCGGCGCTCGCTGCGCGCGATGCGGACGAAGTGGCGCGGCGGATGCTCGCGCACGTCGACGGCGGCAGGCAGCGCGCGCATGAAGCGGCCGGGGCGCATCGGTCCGGCGAACATGATGATCGCGATGGTCGCAACGAACGGGATGACGGCTTGAGCGTGCTGCTCGCCTGAGTCGGCGGAACCAATGAAGAACACGCGTCAGCGACGCGTAGGGAAGAGAACGATGGCAATCCAATCCGAACGTACTGTTGAAGTGAATGGCCGCAGCTACCGGTTGCCGGCGACCCCGACGGTGGTCGTGTGCGTCGATGGCTGCGAGTACGACTATCTGGAAGCGGCCATGAACGCGGGCGTGGCGCCGTATATCGGCAAGATGCTGCGCGACGGCGCGGCGTTCAGGGGCGACTGCGTGATTCCGTCGTTCACGAACCCGAACAACCTGTCGATCGTGTGCGGCGTGCCGCCTTCCGTGCATGGCATCTGCGGCAACTACTTCTGGGACCCGCAGGCCAACGACGGCAAGGGCGCGGAAGTGATGATGAACGATCCCGCGTATCTGCGCGCGCCGACGTTGCTCGCGGCAGCCGCCGATGCGGGCGCGGCCGTCGCCGTCGTCACCGCCAAAGACAAGTTGCGCCGTCTGCTCGGCAACGAGATGAAGGGCATCTGCTTTTCGGCGGAAAAGGCCGATAAGGTGACGCTCGAAGAAAACGGCATCGGCGAAGTGCTGGATCTGGTCGGCCTGCCGTTGCCCGATGTGTACAGCGCGGATCTTTCCGAATTCGTGTTCGCCGCGGGCGTGCGGCTTGCACAGACGCGCAAGCTCGACCTGATGTATCTGTCGACGACCGACTACATCCAGCACAAGTGGGCGCCCGGCACGGAGGGCGCGAACGTGTTCTACGCGATGATGGACGGCTATCTGGCGCAACTCGATGCACTCGGCTGGGTAATCGGACTGACGGCCGACCACGGCATGAACGCGAAGCACGATCCGCAGACGGGCGAGCCTAACGTCATCTATTTGCAGGACCTGATGGACGAATGGCTTGGCGAGCGGGCGGCGCGCGTCATTCTGCCCATCACCGATCCGTACGTCGTGCATCACGGCGCGCTCGGGTCGTTCGCGACGATCTATCTGCCTTCGGACGCGAATGCGCGTCAGGTGATCGAGCGTCTGGGCGGCATGAAGGACATCGAAGTCGTGCTCGACAACAAGGCGGCGTGCGAGCGCTTCGAGTTGCCGAACGACCGCGTCGGCGACATCGTCGTGATCAGCAGGAAGAACACGGCGCTCGGCACGCGCCGCGACGAGCACGATCTCTCGGGACTAACGGTGCCGCTGCGCTCGCACGGCGGACTGTCCGAGCAGGAAGTGCCGCTGCTCTTCAATCGGCGCATCAGCGAAGCACGCGTCGCGGGCAAGCGTCTGCGCAATTTCGACGTGTTCGATCTCGCGCTCAACCATCTGGCGGCATCATGAACACAATCGCCCAGTCCAACGATCATCCCGCGTTTCGCGCGGAAGCGCTGCGGTTGAAGGGCGAGCGCGCGGCGCGCTCGCGCACGCTCGACGTGCTCGATCCGTATACGGGCATGCGAGTCGGTACGGTGCCGATGGCGAGCGTCGACGATGTGCGCGCGGCATTCGACTACGCGGCTGTTTATTCCGCGAAGCTCACGCGCTATGAGCGCTCGCAGATTCTCGAGCGCGCGGGCATGCTGCTGCGTGAGCGGACGGAAGAAGCGTCCGATCTGATTTCGCTCGAATCGGGTCTGTCGAAGCAGGACACGCTGTATGAAATCGGACGTGTTGCCGATGTGCTGAAGTTCGCGTCGATCGAAGCATTGCGCGACGACGGCCAGAGCTTCTCGTGCGATCTGACGCCGCACGGCAAGAAGCGGCGCGTGTTCACGCAGCGCGATCCGCTTGCGGGCGTGATCGTCGCGATCACGCCGTTCAATCACCCGATGAACCAGGTCGCGCACAAGATCGCGCCCGCCATCGCGACGAATAATCGCGTGATCCTGAAGCCTTCGGAAAAGGTGCCGCTGTCGGCGCTCTATCTCGCGGATGTGTTGTATGAGGCGGGACTGCCCGCGCCGATGCTGCAGGTGCTCACGGGCGACCCGCGCGAAATCGCCGACGAGCTGGTCACGAATCCGCTTGCCGAACTCGTGACGTTCACGGGCGGCGTGGCGATCGGCAAGCACATCGCGGAGCGCGCGGGGTATCGGCGCGTCGTGCTGGAACTCGGCGGCAACGATCCGCTGATCGTGCTCGAAGACGCCGATCTCGAGCGTGCCGCTGCGCTGGCCGTTCAGGGCTCGTATAAGAATTCCGGTCAGCGTTGCACGGCTGTCAAGCGGATGATCGTGCAGAAGAGCATCGCTGCGCGCTTCACGGAGCTGGTCGTCGAGAAGACGCGCGAGTGGACATACGGCGATCCGTTTGACGGGGCGAACCAGATGGGCACGGTGATCGACGAAGCGGCCGCGCGGCTCTTCGAATCGCGCGTGAACGAAGCGGTTGCGCAAGGCGCGCGTCTGCTCGTTGGCAACGAGCGCAAGGGCGCGCTGTATTCGCCGACGGTCGTCGATGGGGTCGATCCGTCGATGACGCTGATTCGCGAGGAAACGTTCGGCCCCGTCTCGCCGATCATCACGTTCGATACGTTCGATGACGCGATCCGTATCAGCAACGGCACGCCGTTCGGTTTGTCGTGCGGCCTGTGCACGAACCGGCAGGACGCGATTCCGCGCTTCATCAACGAGTTGCGCGTGGGCACGGTGAACGTGTGGGAGGTGCCGGGGTATCGCGTCGAACTGACGCCGTTCGGCGGCATCAAGGATTCGGGCCTCGGCTACAAGGAGGGCGTGCAGGAGGCGATGAAGAGCTTTACGAACCTCAAGACCTTTTCTCTTCCATGGGAGTGATGTTGTGGCATTGAGTCTGGACGACATTCGCGCGTTGTTCGAAGCGCATGGCCGGCTCGCATACAGCGGCGAGCCGGTGACGCAGCTCGAACACGCATTGCAAAGCGGCGCGCTCGCGGAAGCGGCGGGCGCCGCCGATGAACTGATCGCTGCGGCTTTCCTTCATGACCTCGGACATCTGCTGAACCGCCAGGGCGAAACGCCGACGGCGCGCGGCATCGACGATCTTCACCAATACTTCGCGTTGCCGTTTCTGCGGCCCGTGCTGCCGGAAGCGGTGCTCGAGCCGATCCGTCTGCATGTCGATGCGAAGCGCTGTCTGTGCGCGATCGATGCGACTTACTTTGGGCGCTTGTCGGCGGACTCCGTGCGCAGTCTCGAACTGCAGGGCGGCATCTACACCGATGACGAGGCGCAGGCTTTCCTGAAGAAGCCTTATGCAGAAGACGCGTTGCGCTTGCGTCGCTGGGACGATCTGGCGAAGGAAGCGAATCGCGCGACGCCGGATCTCGATCACTATCTGAATGTCGTATCGCGTGTGATGGAAAGGCATGCTGTCGTTTGATCTTTGTGTATAAGACAGACTGCATGGAAGTGCTGATACTTCGTTCATATGTCATGCGCTTTACGTACGTCGAAAAACCGCTTGCAACGGCGGTGCCAAGCGCCTAGAATTCCGCTCTTTCGCGCGGCGGACACCGCGGCGCGAGGGAAGCGGGAAAGGCGGGAGAGCCGGCAATGAGGCGGTTTTCCGGCGGCGTCGGCGGGTGCTGCGGTAGCAAAAAACCTGTTGACGAACACCGGAAGGTTCTGCATAATCTCGTTTCTCTGCTGATGCAGCAACGCAACGAAGGCAAGGCGCCTCGTGCGGATGTTCTTTAAAAACTAACAGCCGACAGATGTGGGTGCTCGATGGCGAGCGCACGGTGGTTCTCCGGAATCACCGATAGCGAAAGTAATCGAGTCTCACACAGAAAGAAATTGAGGAAGGTCCGATGGGGTTGAGAAACCCGGTCGGACCATCTGTCAGTGATTTTGAGTGAGCGACCGGTTCGTAACAGAACCGAAAACAGTAACAGGTTTGAACTGAAGAGTTTGATCCTGGCTCAGATTGAACGCTGGCGGCATGCCTTACACATGCAAGTCGGACGGCAGCGCGGGCT
>NZ_FNYE01000035.1 GCF_900108945.1 Paraburkholderia diazotrophica
GCCGTTTCAAGGCCGGCCTCTTCGAAGCCGGGCAACGTTGCAATGTCTTCGATGCCGCTCAGCTCGCTGAGCACGAAAAGCATGTCTTTGACGGGGGCGGTGTAGCTCATGGTGATTCGTCCAATCAAGCGGTCGATGAATAACTGCCACGACGCCTGAAAAGGAAATGGCCAAGGCCGTGACGATGCAACCGATCGTACCGGCATATGCCGCGCACAAGCTGTCCAAACCTGCCCACGTAGTGGCAAATCCGGCCAGGACGAGCGGGCGCGCACGTACCGGCCCCAGGGTTTTCACCCAGCCTCGACGGGCCGTCGGTAGGTGCCGGGCGTGCTGCCCGTCCAATGGCGGAACGCGCGATGAAACGCGCTTGGATCGTCGAAGCCGATGTCGCCGGCAATCACTGCGATCGTATCGTGTGTCTCGGTCAGCCGCTGGATCGCGATGTCGCGCCGCAGCTCGTCCTTGAGCATCTGAAAGGTCGTCTCTTCGGAGGAAAGCCGTCTGCACAGCGTGCGAACCGAGCAATGGAGATTCTTCGCGGCCTGCTCGATCGTCGGCAGGTCGGGCAGGTCGCCCGCGAGATATTGGCGGACGCGATGACTGACGAGTTGCTCGCTGAACGACTCGAAGATCCACTCGCCTGGAGAGCGCGCGAGAAATTTGCGCAGATTGCGTTTGCGCTGGCGGATCGGCATGTCGAGAAAGGCCGCGCTGAAGCGCATCAGCGTGGCATCGCAGCCGAAGCGCACGGGGCCCGAAAAGAAGTAGCGGTGATCGACGGCATGCGGCGGTTGCGGACACGCGAAATCGACTCGCAGCAGCGGAATTTTCTGTCCGACGAGCCACGACGAAACGCCGTGCACGAGCTTGAGCATCAACTCCTGGCCGAACGGCCCGATGTTCCCGAACGCGGGATTCGGACGCAGTTCGACCTGAGCCATCAGATCGCTGCGGCGCGATTCCAGACGAAAGTCGTCGAGCACGATATGAAAGAACTGGCCGAAGCGGCGCAGCGCCGTTTCGAGGTTCGGCGCATCCAGCAGACTGAGGCAGAGAAACTTCAGTGTGCCGCTGCGCAGCGGACGACTGAAGATGCCCGGCATTTCATCATCCATTTCGATCGCGAGCGTGCGATACAGCGTGGAGAACTGCTCCTCCGTCACGCGGGCGCCTCGCTTGCCGAGTAGTGCAGGCGTGATGCCCGCCCCGTGGAGATAGCGATGCGTGACGTCGGGCTGCGCGCCGGAGGCCTCCAGAAAGCCTTTGACGAGCGAGATCGGGACAGTTGCACTTGGTGTCTGCATTCGTGATCCCGTCGAGGTGGGTACTTCATGCTTCACGGCACGCGTCACTGCATGCGCGGCTCACGCATCATTGTGGATCAGCGACTTTAACGGCTTCGAGTTTTGTTTTGCCGGCGCTCGTCGGCGATCGATGAACGGGTGCTCGACGAATTGGAATGTTATCAGCGAAAGCATGATTGTCACGACCAATACGAGCATGCCCAAGAGCCAATACTCGGCGGGGGTCAGGTGCGCAACGGGCGTGAAATGGTCGACGGCTCTTGACGCGAGGTAAAGCAGCCAGTTGTGCAGCAAATAGATACTGTAGCTGACCAGCCCGAGCAGTCTTGCAGGACGGCACGTCAGAATCCCGAAAGCGTTATTACCGCTCGCAAAAATCGTGAACGGCACGAAAAGAAGTGCCGCGCCGAACATCGTGTAAACCGAGGGCTGCCAGATCAGCGTGGCAACCATGCATGAAATCGCAAGCACTGTAGCCGGCCACCCGCGCGCCATTTGACGCACTCGCTCAATACGCACGACGACAGCCGTTATACAGCCGGCCAGAAAGAACCATTCCAGGTTGCCCTGCGAGAAGACATAGATCAGCACCGCAGACACGGCGGCGAGAGCCCACTGTCGTTTTCCCGTTGCGAAGATCGCGAGCAAAGGAAGCATCAGGTAGAACTTCCATTCATAGGCAAGCGACCAGAAAACTGTATTGACGAGTGACGTCTTTTCGAATCCGTTGATGGGAGGCGTGCCCGGAATGGTAAACAGTGCCCACGACAAGGCTTGCTGCAGCAGATCGCGCGCGCCGACAACCAGCCTGAAGTGCGTCAACGAGAGGGAAGTGACAACCAGTAGACCGGATGCGAGCAGGTACATCGGCACCATGCGGGCAATTCGCGAAACGAAAAACTTGCGAGTATCCAGACTGCCATTCGAAGCGATCACGCGGCTCCAGAACAGGAAAGCGGTGATCATGAAGAACATTGCTACGGCGCCCCGTCCGAGGAAAGTGTTTACGCGGGACGGTGTGAGTTGCCAGACGCCAGTCTGGTAATAGAGGTAGTTGATGCCTATGTGGTGAATCACCACTGCAACGGCGAGAAAGCCTCGCAAGCCGTCTATCGCGTGAAATCTTCGAGAAGCGATTTCGCGGTCGATCGCTGACCGGAAGAACGACAGTTTCGATGCGAGCAAGCTCGCCATCGCGAGTGACACGACGAGCAGGGCTAGCGCCGGAATGGCGGGGTGACTTTCAAGCAGGGACATAAAAGAGGTGGCGGCGGTCGAGCGAGGATTATATGACAGCAAGGAAGCGCGCCTTCGGCTCGTCGAATGCGGTTTCGCCTTTCCTATGAAAGTCCTCCACGAATTGCGCACCCCACGCGCGTGAGGCGTGAAACGGAACGTGTTGGCCGGTCGGTCGAATACGCGTTGCATTTTCACGCTTTCTGTTCGTCTTCCTGGTCACGTGATCGGAGAACCCGAACTTCAACGCCGTTCTTTCTGATCGCTCGCCAACTCGATACGTGTCCTATGAGCGCGCAACGCGAGCGCGTTGAACATCTTATGAGCCGAGGCAACCCTATGGACGCACATGATCGCAAGCGTATCGCAGTTGCCGTGCAAGGCGGGGGTGCACATGGCGCGTTCAGCTGGGGCGCGCTCGACCGACTGCTGGAAGAAGTGGAACGCGACCGGCTCGAGATCGTCGCGTTGAGCGGCACCAGCGCCGGTGGCTTTAACGCTACCCTGTGCGCCTACGCGCTAGGCACGGACGATGAACAGGTATTGCGTGCGCAAACCGCACGGAAGCTGCTAAAGGAATACTGGCTTTCGGATGCGGCCGAGGCGCCGTTCAGCCCGTACACGGTAACGGCAAGAGCCTGGCACGAGACGACGGGATCATGGAACATCGACTCCTCCCTTGTCGCGTTGACAGCCGCGCTAGGCAACCAGTTCTGGTCCCCCCTCTTCTTTCCGCAATACGACTGGCTCGCACAGGTACTCGGCAACAGGATCGACTTTCCGACACTGCAACTTCAACGCGAGCCTCCTCATCTTTACATCGCGACGACGAATATCACACTGGGACGTCGCGACATCTTCGCGAAGAGTGCCGTTACGCTTGAAGTCCTCAAGGCTTCAGCCAGCATTCCGCAGATCTTCATGCCGGCACACTATGGCGATTACGACTACTGGGATGGCGGATTCATGGGTAACCCGCCCTTGAGCCCGTTGATCTCTCACGCGACGGACGTGGTCATCATTCAGCTCAACCCGTTTGCGCGCAACGAGAGGCCCTTGACGGCGATGGCGATCAGCAATCGGGTCAACGAGGTGACGTTCAACTCGTCGCTAATACATGAGATCAACGCGATAGAGGCCATGAACAAAGTGCTGGATTATCTCGATGACAAATCAAAGGACAATGCATCCGTCAGGCAGGCACTGGAGACGCTCGGCCCGCTCCCGTTCAACCGCGTGAACCTTTATCGGATTACCGATGAACCGTACATGAGAACACTCGGCTATGCGTCGAAGGCCGTAATCGTGAGGGAGTTTCTTCAAGAGCTTTATGAAAAAGGATGGAAAGCAGCGGATGACTGGGTGAACAAATATTATTCTTCGCTCTCCAGCACCGCGCCGCGAGTGACTGCACTATCAGATGCACCTCCAGCGAAAGACTTTCCCGATCAGGTTCTGGACGACCTGTTGAGCAGAAAGAATACTTTCAGATGAGCTGAAAGAGCTTCGCGCACGACGATGGACCATTCGAGCCGGCTCGTAACGTCCGTCGAAACCGGCCCAAACGCATCTCTTGATGCGCGTGGGCCTGAAGCGACTCGTCCATCAGACGTCAGGGTTGCCGGCGACGAAAGCGGTAAATGCGTTATAGGGCTGAGTCACCAGGGTTCCGTCGATCATCAGGCCGTAAGTCGTGTCTCCGCTGTCGAGCACGTAATACATCACCGACTGGATGTTCTTCGTCTTCCGCGCGCGATAGTAGTTCGCGAACTGGGTGCTGATGTAGTTCGCGCGATAGGCCTGCGTGCTTTCCGGTCCGGTGTTCCATTCCGTGATCAGGAACGGTACGCCGTAGCGAGCCTTGCAGTAGCCCGGCAGGTCGAAGCCAGGACCCGCTCCATCCGTGCCGACGTTGAAGATGTCGCCGTAGACTTCGTAGTTGTGCCACGTCGTCATATCCCAGCGCACCTTCGGATAGCCGCCCGTGCCGTCAGGCTGCATACCGTCCCACAGTGCGTCGGATGCGCCGACGTCGGCCACGCAAAAGTTGACGCCGCATTTGGCCGTGGGCTGCACCGACTTCACGCCGTCGATCATGCCGCGCATCGCGCCGCGCATGATCGGCCAGTTTGCGTTGTTGAAGTCGACTGCTTTCGATCCTGCATTGGTCTGATCGAGGATGATCTCGCTTTCCCGGGTCAGCTCGTTGCCGCATTCGTACATCGTGACGCCCCACGGTGCGAGCGCGGCGGCGATAGTGGCCGCACCTGCGCGAGTGCGGTTATAGGCAGCCGATTCGCTCGAAAACATCACGCCGGCGGATTCGTGGATGCCGAAATTGATGAGCACGAACAGCTTCAGTCCCGCTGCCTGAAAAGTCTTGGCCAGTTCGACGACTGCGCCTAGCGACACCGGATCGTCAATGCAACCGACCCGGTAGGTCGAGCATCCCATGCGCTTCATGATCGACACGATCTGGTCGGGCGTGTAGCGATAGTCGTAGTGTCCGTTGATACCGTAGAACGTGCCAGCCGTCGCCGCCGACACTATGCGAGGATCGTTGCACGGCAACCAGGTGCCCGCGTCAGTAAAGACATAGAACTGCCCGCCCGTGCCGCGATGCCAGATCTTGCCGCCATACCATAGCAGCAGCGAAACGTTGTAGGTATTGCCGACGGTGTTGTTATTCCGATAGATGACGCCGTTCACGACGGTCCACACATTGCCGAGCTTGTCGATGATGTACGAGGCGGACGGAATCGTCGTGCCATCGGCCGAAGTGCCGCCGAGACGCGGGTCGTTGCATGCGATCCACGTGGTGCCGTTCCATCCGTAGAACTGCCCGCCCGTTCCCTGGTGATAAACGCTGCCGCCATACCACAGCACCATCGACACGTTGTAGTTGTTATTGGCCTTGACCCCGTCCTTGTAGACGGAACCGCCAACCAGCGTCCAGACGGCGCCCTGATTGTCGATGATCGAGTTGGCGGGCGGAATCGTTGTCCCGTTGGCGGATGCCGCGGCCGCTTTGGCTGCTGCTTTGGCCGTAGCGCTGTCGCCTGCGCCGAAATCGGACGCGCCGCCACATGCGCTGAGCACGTAGCTGCCACCGAGTGCCGCGACGCGGCCTAGAAATTGACGTCGATTAATCATGGAATGGTCCGCTGCCGAAAAATGGCTAAAAGGGAACGGTGGTTAAAGCGGCACATGGGAACGAGTGACGACCGATGCATATACTTCGGATTCCGAAATACCAGCCATTGACCTCTGCCGAAATGCAAAGCGGAGATCAGTTGCTTAATCGGTAATTACTGCCCTAATGCTCGCGAATGCGTGTAATTAATACCTGGTTTTCGGCAACGAAAAGGCCGCACATTAGGGTGAAAAATCAAATAAGTCGTTTCTTCTGATGAATGCGTGGTCAAGAGATTTTTTTCGCGTATTGACCTATATGGAGGGACGTTGCCGCGCCATGTAACAGGATGTTACGAAGGAAACGTTTATATATGGCTTCAAAAGAATTCGCTCGCGTTCTATCGGAATTTTATTCTTTATTGATCCCCAATTAATACCGCCGCTCGATCGGGAACGATATTGCATTTAATTGGGGAATGATGAGTGGAAATACCGCCGGCGGAGTGAGACCGCCGCGACTGCCGTAGCGACTGCAGTAGCAACGCCATAACAACGGCCATAACGACTGCCGTAACAACGGAGGAACGATGACCCTGTTCGACTATCTGCCGGCGAACCGGCCTCAACTGCTTCAACTCACGCTGCAGCATGCGTGGCTCGTGAGCCTTGCGGTGGGGTGCGCGATCATCGCCGGCGTGCCGATTGGCG
This sequence comes from Paraburkholderia diazotrophica, assembly GCF_900108945.1. Lineage (GTDB taxonomy): Bacteria > Pseudomonadota > Gammaproteobacteria > Burkholderiales > Burkholderiaceae > Paraburkholderia > Paraburkholderia diazotrophica. The sequence goes on from NZ_FNYE01000035.1 coordinate 6,387, forward strand.
TCGCCGATTTGCTGCTGCAACTGTTGCAGCGCGTACTGACACCGAAGGGAGTGCAGCAAACATGATCGAACTCGACCAGTTGACCAAGACTTTTACGCAGAAGGACGGCCAGCAGGTGCACGCTGTCGATTCTGTCAGCCTCACGGTGGACGAGGGCGAAATCTGCGTGTTTCTCGGACCGTCGGGCTGCCGCAAGACGACCACGCTCAAGATGATCAACAGGCTGATCGAGCCGACCTCGGGCCGCGTACTGATCAACGGCGAGGACACCGGCACGCTGAACCAAACGGACCTGCGTCGTCATATCGGTTATGTGATCCAGCAGATCGGCTGTTCCCGAACATGGCGATCGAAGAAAACATCGCGGTCGTGCCACGCCTGCTCGGCTGGGACAAGAAGCGCTGCGCGGAGCGCGCGACCGAACTGATGTCGATGGTCGCGCTCGATCCGAAGAAGTATCTGAAGCGCTATCCGCGCGAGTTGTCGGGTGGACAGCAGCGGCGTATCGGCGTGATTCGCGCACTCGCGGCGGACCCGCCCGTGCTTCTGATGGACGAGCCGTTCGGGGCCGTCGATCCGATCAACCGCGAGACGATCCAGAACGAGTTCTTCCAGATGCAGCGGCAACTGAAGAAGACCGTGATCATGGTGAGCCATGACATCGACGAGGCGATCAAGCTCGGCGATCGCGTGGCCGTGTTCCGGCGCGGCAAGCTCGTGCAGTACGACCATCCGGACACGTTGCTCGCGCATCCGCGCGATGACTTCGTCGGTCAGTTCGTAGGCGCGGACAGCACGCTGAAGCGCGCCTGTTACTGGTCCAGGCCGGCGACGCGGCGACGACGCCAGAAACCGCGCGTCCCGACACACCGCTCTCAGAGGCATTCACGACGATGGACGACCACGACTTCCGCTATCTGACCGTGGTGGACGAAACCTTCCACGCGCGCGGCTTCGTCACGCGCCGCGCCGCACGCAATGCCGAAGGCGTGTGCGCGGACAAGCTGGCCGAATTCCCGGCCACCGTATCCGACGGCGACAATCTGCGCATCGTGCTTTCGAAGATGTACCAGTTTCGAACCTCGTGGATGCCGGTACTCGACGCAGACGGCGTATATGTCGGCGAAGTCACGCAAGATTCGATTGCGGACTATCTGAGTTCGGGCCGCTCGCGTCATCAGACGGGCATGGCGCCGCAGGGCAAGACGAGCGAGATGGCGGGCACTTGAGGCACGTGTGCGCTCAATCGCTATTGCTGGCGATGCGCGCCACGATCGCGAGCAGCGCCTCGATCTTGACGGGCTTGACCAGGTGACTGTCGCAGCCGGCCATTATCGAGCGAGCCTGATCCTCTGGCTGACCATAACCCGACACGGCCACGATTTCGAGGCGCTTACCCGCTGCGTGCTGGTCCCTTGCCATTTCCCTCAGCCGACGCGCGACATCGTAGCCGCTGATCCCCGGCAGACCGAGATCGAGAAACACGACATGCGGTTCGAAGGCAACGGCGATCTGAAGCGCTTCTTCCCCGCTGTGTGCGGTGCGCACGTCGTGCGTGTCGAAGATCATCGCGAGCGATAGTGCCGCATCGGTGTTGTCGTCCACGATCAGGATGCGCAGCGGAACAGGTGACCGTTGCCCGGCTTCGCCGACGTCCGTCGCCTGCTGGTTGCTATCCTCGCAGATGGGCAGGCGTATCTCGAACTCACTGCCTCGGTTCCTGCCCTCGCTTCTCGCAGTAATCGTCCCTCCGTGCATCTCGGTCAGCGTCTTGCAAACCGACAGCCCGATACCGAGACCGCCTCTCGATTGCTCGCCGTGGCCGGAGCCCTGCACGAACAGATCGAACACGTGAGGAAGCGCTTCGCCGGAAATCCCCGTGCCCGTGTCCGACACGGTGACGGATATGTCCCGCCCGACGACGCTTGCACTTACAACGATCCGCCCGCCGTCATCCGTGTATTTGATGGCGTTGTCCAGCAGATTGGAAAACATCTGCGTCATCCGCGCGGGATCGCCATCGACATGAACGGGCTGATCCAGCGGCAGACGCACGATGTCGTGATGCCGCTGGTGCGCGGCCGGCATGGTGATTTCGAGCGCATGGTCCAGCGCCCGCCGGATATCGAAGACCTCGCGCCGCAATTCGATCTTGCCCGTCGTGATCCGCGATACATCGAGCAGGTCGTCGATCAGGTGCGACAGATGACCGGTCTGGCGCTCGATCACATTGCGCAGCCACTCTCGCTTGACGGGATCAGCGCCTGCGCTGTGGCCCAACAGATGCGCCGCGTTCCGCACGGGCGCCAACGGGTTGCGCAGTTCATGAGCCAGCGTTGCCAGAAAGATGTCCTTGCGGCGATCTGCATCCTTCAGTTTCGCCTCCGCGTCCGCCCGCTCTGTCACGTCGCACAGGCTGCCGACGAACACATAATCGTCCTGCTGCACGGGCGGACGGAGGTACCCGAACATTTCGACGGTCCTGAGCGCCCGGTCAGTGACCCGATACAGCCGGAACGCGACATGCACAGGCTGCCCCGACACCAGCCGGGACTGGAAATGCGATCGCAGCAGTTCGACGTCGGCCGGGTGCACGACTGACGTCATGAACTCGGTTTCCGTCAACGGGCCACGGTGCTCCGGCTGTCCGGTGATCTCGTACATCTGCCGGTTTTCCCACACGCCCTTGCGCGACGCACCACTCCACTCGAAGATGCCGATGCCGGCCGCGCTCGTCGCGACGCGCAATCGTTCCTCCGTGGCCTGCAGCGTGGTCAGCGCTTTTTGCAGGCTGTCCTGTGCCGTCGACACCTCGGCGGCCTGACGCTGCAATTGCCCGTCGATCGCGCATTCGATAATCGCGCGAAACGTGCGCTCGACGATCTCGTGCGCCCGCATGTGCACGTCGACGGAAGCGGCCACGGGACCGAAATAGGCGCGGATCTCGTCCTTCAGACAGTGTTGGAGCAGTTCAATGTTGCGAAACAGGTCCGTGACTCGCCACTCGGCTGGCCAGAATCTGCCAGGCTGGGCGATGCCCGCATTCACCGATACGGAAGCGTCGCTCTCGGCGATCAGCAGTGCGGCGCACACTTCGGACAGCACGTAAGCGAAATAGCCGATGAGTCCCCGTTTGGCGTCCGCATCGGTGCGCGCGCACCGTTTCAAGGTCTCGGCTAGCCAGCGACGCAACAGCTGACGACGTGTGCGTGCCAGCCTGCGAGCGAGGTCGCTGAGGCTCGAGGCGCCATGCGATTCCAGCAAAAGGTCCCGCTTCATAGATGCCCCCTCAGGCGAAAGCACCTGAGCCGCCATGCCGTGCCGGCAGCGGGACGCCCCGTCGAGTCAATCAGCCTCTTTCTCATGGACTGTCTGTTCAAGGTTACGTTTGCGTGTAACTGAAGGTGTCAACCAGCCGGCGCGTGATGACGGTCCATGTCGGTCCGCGTCGTTCACGCCGGTTCGCGCCGGTTCACCGTACCACGCGTGACACTGTACCTGCCGTCCGGCGGCTGTTTAACCGAGACAAACCCGGACCCTTTCCTGTGGAAGCGATTTCAGCGGCGTAACGGGATGGGTGCCTGATTGATTTGAAAAGTTCTCGCTCGCGTATTCGGTGAAAGTCAGTTCGATCCACGGCCTTTGGCAAATACGAGTCGGGTCCAGGTCACGTTCATGCGTTGGTTCGATCGCTGGACGGATTCCGATCGAACGACGTGTATCGGTTGCAGACCGTGAGCCTTCGCGAGCTGGACCGTCTCTTCAGCCGAGACGTCGAACATCCGCCGACCGTCCGGAATCGGACCATGTCGCAATGACATGATCAGCAAAGCGCCGTCAGACAGCAGACGAGCGACATTGGGCATCGCGCGACGACGTTCTTCTTCGTCGAGATGCATCCAGACGGCCGTCAGCATGGCGAGATCGAAACGTCTTCTCATGGCGCGCAGGACACGGATGTCCGGAAGGCTATCGTCGAGCCATTCGATCCGCGATGCCGGATGCAGCTTGACGCCAGCGGCTCTGAACTCGTCGACCGGCTCGACGGCGAGTACTTTATGCCCCATTGCCGCAAGCGCAGCCGCGTCGGTTCCTATACCTGCTCCAACGTCGAGCACCCTGGACGGGCGCGTCGGTATGAAATGCAAAACAGCCGCGTGGTGCTCGGCAAACGAGATGCTCTGCCATTGGCTGATCAGTGATTGGGCGGCCTCCGCGTAGCCCTCTGTGCCGCTTACGTCGATAGACACTGACGCCTCCCCCGTCTGGTGATCCGTGAAGTTTGCCAGATGATCTGGTGGACGCTCCGTCCGAAGGCCGCATAGACGCGTGTTCCGCGGCCTTCAGCAAACACTCGCGCATCGGATCTATGGCTGCGGGACGGCAGTTCGATTCGCCGGCACGATCTGTGGCTGGAAGGAAAAGACTTCGCGAGTGCGGTCGTCGACGAACACCTTTAACCAGTGCACGTCGTTATTACCGTTTGCCTGGTTGTCGCCAAAGGTTTCGACGCGAAGGAAGGTCTCGAGCCGCCTGCCTTGAGCATCCAGAAAAGGCCGGTCGATGCGGAAGTAATGTGAATCGCCATGCACATAGGCAACTGGCTTTCTGAACGCGATAACCTCATCGCGCAGTGCAAGCAAAAAGTCCTTGAAGCCGTCAGGCGTCGGGCCGGGAAATGCCGGGTCCGAGCTGGGCAACATGTCGTTTTCGACCAGCGTCTTTGGATCGCGCGTCGGCGCACGCGTAGCGTCTGAATTGTCCCAACCCGGATCGGCTTGTGAAATGAACATGATGGCCGACGCGCCGCGTGCTTTCGCTTCATCGAATGTCTGCCGCATCCAGACGATATCGGCATGGTTCCGCGCTGCATACTCCGCCGGGTCCGGACTCGTATCGCAAAGGTTGTTGCACGACCCCTGGATGTTGAGCGTCGCATAAACCACGCCGTTCACCATCCAGCGTCGATTCTCGACACAACTCACGAGGTGACTGTTGCTGTCCAGACAAAGCTTGTCCGTCTGTACCTCCTGAAGAATCGGACGTTGTCCCAGCGACCAGGGAGAGCTGAAGAAGAGCTGACGCTCGTGATCGAGCCTCTCCCTCGACGAAAACGCGCCATTCGACGCACGGTCGCAGTCGGTCCAGTCGTTGTCACCCGGCGTGAACATCGCCGGCGATTTCAACGCATTGAAGTAGCCCTGCGCCTGTACGTACAGAGCATCGCTGCAAGTCGAAGGCACGACCGATCCGGGCGTGCCACTGCCGGCCTTGAGGTCGCCGTCGTGGACAGTGAAAGCGAGTTTCTGGGAGTTCATGTCGGCGATCAGGTTCGGCACACCGACCAGTGCTTGCGTGTCGGAGTAAGGCAAGTCACCCCACAGCCCGATCGCATAGGCACGCCCTTCGTCATGTCCGTCATCGTGACCGTTTGCAAGCACATCAGCGGCTGACCCGGCGGCCAGCGAGACGGCCGCGATTGCGCAGGCAACGTTCCGTAGCCAGCGCCACCCTCTCCCTTTAGATTCCGTCTGCAAGCCAGACAACGTACACCGATCTTTTGCCATCGTTAGCTCCTTTATTCATGGCGCGAATTGCGCGTACTGAAGTGAAGGCGCTCCATATGACAGGTGAATGTCGTAAGCCGCAATTCGCCTTTATCCGGTTAATTCGATGAAACGACTCAAGGATAGTCGCGATAGAGAATGTGATGTATTCGCACAATAAGAGCTGTGGAGCATCATTTGGCAAAAGCAATAGCAGCGAACGGTTCGTCGGACCAGGCAGCTCCATCTTCAAGCGCTGTGTGCGGGGGCTCTGATTTCGACAGACATTCTGGCTCACCACTCCTTCTCAATCTAGCTGGTTGCCCCGCCTGAATTTGGCTATAACAAAGACAGAACAGGTGGTAAAGATGCTGCGGCCTACCCTCGACTTACCTCTTCGCTATCCGCAAAGCACCGCGAGCCTCTCGCGCGCAAGTCCTGAGTTGACCCTATCCGTCAGTTCAATCCCGCCTGCCACGCCACATCAACCAGCCGGGAGGCACGACATGAAGATGATTGGTTTGCTCGGACTACTGGCGAGCGCCGCTGTGCAGGCTCAAGTCGCCTTGCCGTTACCAGCGGCATACCCGACGCTGCTCGGAGTCTCGTGCGGCGGTGTACATGTGGCCAGCTATGTCACGGGATTCGATCAGAACGGGTATATCCACGGCGAGGTTTACGCGTGGACGCGCTGCGGCGGTTCGGGGCGCGGCGGCGGCTACCAGAGTCAGACTTATCAGTCCTGGCACACCATCGTGTGGGATCTGCGCCAGAACTACAAGGTGCTGCCCTACGACAACGTGGTTCCCGACCCGGCACTCAGGGCCATCGATGCACACGGCAATAGCATTCTGGATACCTGCACCGTTACAACCGATGGACCGCCGGCCTGCGTTGCGAGTGCTTATATCTACTATATTCCGCCAACCATGAAGCCGATTTCGGACACCGTTCCCGTCACCCAGAACGTTCCGGCGAGACCGGTCGTTCCCGATCGCTGAACTGCGAACGGTCCGGGCTCAGCGCCACTCATGGCAAGCACCTGGGCGAGTGAATTCGTCGGGCACCGTCACGACGACCGGATGACTGAGTTCCGCTGCCAGCGAAGCTTTTGTGAACAGGCCGATTCCAACACCCGCCAGCACTGCCGGCCCGGATTGTTTCAACGCTGTTGGACGACAGGGTTCCTCGCACCGTCACCGTAAATGGCCCTTCCGGTCCGACAAACGGCCACGCAGCAGCCGACTGCGTCAGACCACCCTAGATCAGGTAGTTGTGGTCGACCAGATCGGCAGATGTCTGCGGTATTCCGTGTTGATCGAAATAGCGGCGTGAACCGACGCATATCAACGGCCTGGATTACATGGCTGGGTACCGCAACTGATTTACTGGCCCGAGCAGATCTGCTCGGTCTTCCGGGTCGGCAAGAATCCCTTGCCGAAGCCAAAGGGCGTCACGAGCGACAGGTGTTCACTCGATCCAATGAAAGGCACCAGTGCCTTGTTAAAGGCGTCGCGCAAATCCTTGTCGCTCTTCCTGAACCCGAATGCGCCGTGCGACGTCACAGAGTTGTTGTTGACGCTCTGAAAAGGCGCCGTTGCCTGCACACCGTCGGCTTTCTGCGCCATGTTGTTGATCGAAAGCGCCGTCAGCGCCGCCGCATCGGCGCGCCCCGTCTGCACGGCGCTGACGAGGCTCGGTTGATCGGACAGTTGCACGAGCTGATTCGGCTTTACGCCGCTTTGCTCCGCGTAGCCGACCTCGACGGTGCCCGCCATCACTGCAAGCTTCGTATTCGGCTTTGCGGCAACCGACTGGAAATCCTTCATGTTGTCCGGATTGCCTTTCTTGACGAGCAATGCCTCGCCCATCCCGTAACTCGGCTCCGAGAACAGAATCTGCTGGCAACGCGGAGGCGTGACGGCCATGCCCGCGGCGATGATATCGAAGCGCCCGGCCTGCAAGCCCGGAATCAACGACCCGAAGTCGGTCAGCACGCCGACTACGTTCTTGATACCCATCTTGTGCAGCACGGCTTTCGCAACCTCCGGAGCTTCGCCCGTCACGTTGCCGTCCATGTCCGCGTAGCCATAGGGCGCTTCGTTGGCGAATCCGATCCTGATCGTGCCCGTATGCATTGCCCGTTCCAATGTAGTTTCAGCTTGCGCCGCGACGCTGACTGCAGTCATTGCGAATGCCAACACCATTGAAATGCCGTACCGCAGAGTCTTGCTGTTAAACATTTTCGTTCTCCTGTTTACCGAGTCGAATGGATTACATCCCGTCACTACGAATGCGATGTGCTCAGTCATCCGAGTAGATGCCGGTCAATTGCGCACACAAATCGACACCCCAGCCAAGCAGATCCTCATCGAAGTCGAACCGCTCGTTGTGGTGCCCGCCGCGCGTCTGCCCCGCCAGCAGCAGATAGGTCGAGCGCCCTCCGCGCTGCTGGACCGCGCGCGCCATGTACGTTGCGTCTTCGCTCGCCGGAACGAGGTAGTTCGACACCGAGATGCCGGCGTCATCCCGCATGCCCACGTGGCGCGCCGCCTCGGCCACGGCGTTGACGAGCGCCTCGCTGTTGTCCGCGCCGACAAACTGGGCGACGGGCCGCACCTCGGCCTGCACGCCGTTCATCCGCGCAGCGCCTTCGATGATCTCGATCGCACGCTCATGCATGTACGAACACACTTCGTCGTTCGCGCCGCGGACTTCGAAGCGGAATTGCGCGGCGTCCGACACGACGTTGTTCGCGTTGTTAGAACTGAACTTGCCGACGTTGACGCGCGACGCGCCCTTGCTGTGTCGAGGGATCGCGTACAGCGCCTGCACCGCGCCGCAGGCGGCGAGCAGCGCATTGCGTCCGTCCTGGGGCGCATTGCCCGCATGGCTCGCGCGTCCGGAAAAATGCACGTCGCAGATGCGCGCCGCGAGCCACGTCGCGTCACAGATCAGCTTGCGCTCGGAGACGATGCCGAGATGCAGCGCGACGAACGACTCCACTTCCGCCAGTTGCGGCAAGCGGGCAAACACGGCCCCGCCTCCCGCCACTTCTTCGGCTGGCTGAAAGAAGAGATGCACGCGGCCACGCAGGGTCGCACGCGAAGCCGCGAGCCGCCGTGCAAAGCCGAGCCCGATGGTGAGATGTCCATCGTGGCCGCACGCGTGCATCACGCCGTCGTTGCACGAACGAAATCCCGCAGCGGCCGGCATGTGCCCGGCTGCATCGCTTTCGGCAATCGGCAGCGCGTCGATGTCGAAACGAAACCCATGCGTCGGTCCGATCGATGCTCCATCGAGCGTCGCAACCAGTCCCGTGAAGCCGCCCTTCATCGCAGGCAAATACCGGTTGTCCGCGCCCAGTGCCTCGCTCGCGCGCGCAAACGCCGCATCGAGCGCGGCCGGTGGGGGCAGACCTGAACGCGGGGCGCCTTCGTACAGCGCCTCGCCCCACGTCACCGTGAAGCCGAGCTGTTCAAGTTCTTCGCACAGCTTTGCGGTGGTATGGAACTCAGTCCACGACAGTTCAGGGTACGCATGGTAGGCACGGCGCGTGGCCACGAGCGGCGCCAGACGTTCGGCGTGCGGATACAGCGGAAGTGTGTGCATCGGGTCGGCCCTGCCTCAGGCGAGTAGAGTGGGATCGATGTTGACCGACCGCGCATTGCTGAACGCGGGCAAGCCAAGCGGGGAGAGCGCGATCGAACCGTTACCCGAGTTCTTGTGACCGATCCAGCCGAGCCGCGCATCGACGAAATTGCAGCGGTTCACATACACCGTGCCCGTCTCCGACGCATCGATGAAGCGTTCGGCCCGTGTGCGCGAGCGCGTGAAAATCGACGCGCTGAGTCCATAGTCGGAATCGTTCGCGAGTTCGATGGCCTGTGCGTCGGACTTCACTTTCATCACGGGAAGTACCGGGCCGAATGTCTCTTCTCTCAGGACAGCCATCCGGGGATCGACGCCGGCCAGCAGGGTCGGCAGCAGAAACAGCGCATTGCCGATCCGCTCGCTTCGCCCTCCCGTCACCGCCGTCGCGCCTTTTGCAACGGCGTCGTCGACGAGCTGTTGCAAACGATGCACGGCCGCATCGCCGCCGAATAGCGGACCCAATGTCGTATCCGGCGCCGTGGGGTCGCCGCATCGCTGCTCGGCCATCACCTGTGCGGCCGCCTCGACGAAGCGCTCGTAAAGCTTCTCGTGAACGAACACGCGCTTGACCGCGCAGCACGATTGCCCCGAGTTGTGCAGGCGTCCGACCCGCACGGTCCATTCGACGGCACTCGCGAGATCCGCATCCTCGGCGATATACGCGGCATCGTTGCTGCCGAGTTCGAGCGAAACGCCGATAAACGGATTGCGCAGCGTATTCGCCGCGCGCTTCGCGATGCTCGCCTGAATGGAGCGACCGCCCTGCACGGAGCCCGTAAAGACGACATGATCGATGTCGGCCGTTTCGATGATGCGTGCCGACACGTCGTAGTCAACGGTGATATTCACCAGCAACGAACCGATGCCGCCCAGCGAGCCGAATGCCCGCTCGAAGTGACGACCCACGGATGGCGTGGTCGTATGCTTCAGCAGCACCGCGCTGCCGCTCAACAGCGCGCAGACGGTGCCGTTTATCGCGCAGAACAGCGGATAGTTCCAGGGCGTGATGATGTACACGAGCCCTTTCGGCACGAAGTCGATGCGCCCTTCGAAATCTTCACTGTTGTACGACGCGAGGCCATATGGCGCGAGCGCGCCGTCACTGGCGAAACGGCACATGAACTCGGCGCGCTCGATCATGTAATCGACCTCGGCGGCGGCAGCCGACACAGGCTTGCCCATTTCACGCGTGACCTCGCGCGCGATTGCATCGCGATGTTCGCTGAAGTACCGCAACGCAGCCTTGACCAGGCCAGCACGGTCTTTTGCCGGGAACTTGCGCCATTCGCGCGCCGCTGCGCGAGCCTGGGCAATGCGGCTCGACACCGCCTCATACGTTTCGGACGGCACCGAGAACACCTGTTCCCCAGTGAACGGGTTGCGCAATTCGATCATGCTCATCAAACAGTCTCCCTGGTTGCCAGTCGGGCCATCTCGCCCGTGAATGCATCGATGTCCCGCTCGCTCGTATCGAAGGACGTGACGAAGCGAACCTCGGATACGCGCGGATTCCACACGTGAAAAGCGGTGTGCTGTTGCAGCGGCGCAATCCACGACGGCGGCAAGGTCGCGAACACCATATTGGCCTCCACGGGCGCCGTGACGCGAACGCCTTCGATTGCGCGCAGCGCCGACGCGAGACGCGCCGCCATCCGGTTCGCGTGCCGCGCGTTGTGCAGCCACAGGTCGTCTTCGAAATAGCCGAGGTATTGAGCGGCGATGAACCGCTGCTTCGACGCGAGCTGCATGCCCTGCTTGCGGATCGACGGCAACGCGCCGCCGAGCGTGGGATCGATGACGACGATGGCTTCCGCCATCATCAATCCGTTCTTCGTGCCGCCGAACGACACGATGTCGACGCCCAGATCGCGCGTGATTGCTCCAAGCGACTGTCCGAGCGAAGCGGCGGCATTGGCAAGACGCGCACCGTCCATATGAACGAGCATGCCTTGCGCGTGGGCGAACCCGGCGATGCGGCGAACCTCCTCGGGCTGATAGACGGTTCCGCGCTCGGTCGCCTGCGAAAGCGATACGACGCGCGGCCGGCTTCGGTGCACGAGCCCCGCATGAAACGCGACCGCTTCTTCGAGCGCCGGCAGTTCGAGCTTCCCGTCTGTCGTCGCAACGCCCACCACCTTGCAGCCGGCCATGCGCTCGGGCGCGCCGCATTCATCGACGTAGAGATGCGCACAGTCGGCGCAAAAGACGGCATCGACCGATTGCGCGATCGCCTGCAAGGCCAATACGTTGGCCGCTGTGCCTGTGGTCACGAAAAACACCTTGGCCTGCTCGCCGAAGTGGAGGCGAAACAGCCGCTCGGCGCTCGCCGTGTACGCATCGGCGCCATAGCCGATCGCATGCCCGGCGTTGGCCGCCATCATTCGCTCGAAGAGGGCGGGATGCACGCCGGACGCGTTATCGCTCGCCAGCATCGGTTTTACCGATTCGTTCATGTGGGTTCCTAACATGCGACCACGTTCAGCGCGAGACCGCCGCGCGCCGTTTCCTTGTATTTCGTCTTCATGTCGGCGCCCGTGTCGCGCATCGTCTTGATCACGGAGTCGAGCGAAACGAAATGCTTGCCGCCGTTGCGCAACGCGAGTCGCGCCGCGTTGATCGCCTTCACCGCGCCCATTGCATTGCGCTCGATGCAGGGCACCTGAACCTGCCCGCCGACGGGATCGCAGGTGAGACCCAGGTTGTGCTCCATGCCGATCTCGGCGGCGTTCTCGACTTGCTCGGGCGTTCCGCCCATCACCTCGGCGAGCGCGGCGGCCGCCATCGAGCAGGCCACGCCGACTTCGCCCTGGCAGCCGACCTCAGCGCCCGAAATCGACGCGTTCTGCTTGTAGAGCATCGCGATCGCGCCCGCCGTGAGCAGGAAGCGTACGACGCCCGCGTCGCTCGCACCCGGCACGAAGCGCGTGTAGTAATGCAGCACGGCGGGAATGATGCCCGCGGCGCCGTTCGTCGGCGCGGTGACGACGCGGCCGCCCGTCGCGTTCTCTTCGTTGACGGCGAGCGCGTAGAGCGAAACCCAATCGAGCACGGTCAGCATGTCGCGCAGATTTTCTTCAGGACGCGCGGAAAGATTCCGATGCAGCGTGGCTGCACGCCGCATCACGCGAAGCGGCCCCGGCATGACGCCCTCGCGCGAACAGCCGCGCGTTACGCACGCCTGCATGACCTGCCAGATGCGCAGCAGGCTCGAACGCGTCTCCTCGTCGGCACGCCATGCGCGCTCGTGCTCGAACATCAGGTCGCTGATCGAGCAATTACGTTCGCGGCACAGCGCAAGCATCTGCGCGCCCGATTCGAACGGAAAGCCCGCGTTGGGCGGCGGCTCGTCCGCAAGCCCGGCCGATTGCTTGACGATGAAACCGCCGCCAACCGAAAAGTAAGTCTCGGACTCGCAACGCTCGCCTTGCGCATCGAACGCGGTGAAGCGCATGCCGTTCGGGTGAAACGCCAGCGCACGGCGATTGAAGATCAGATCGGTCTTTTCGTTGAACGCGATCGGCACGACACCGCCAATGCGCAAGCTGCGCGTCTCGCGAATGCCCGCAATACGCGCATCGACCGAGTCGATATCGACGGCATCCGGGTATTCGCCTTCGAGTCCGAGCAGCACGGCCTTGTCGGTGCCATGTCCCTTGCCTGTTGCACCCAGCGAGCCGAACAGCTCGACACACACCCGCGATACGGCGCTCGCCCCATGCGCCCGGCGCAGTACCTGCGCGGCAAAGCGGGCCGCCGCGCACATCGGCCCAACCGTGTGCGAGCTGGAAGGCCCGATGCCGACTTTGAACAGATCCAGCACACTGATCGTCATCACCGCATCCTTTTCATTACAGCGCCTGCGTGCCTTGATAAACCGGAAAGCTCCGGCACAGCGCCTGAACCTTGTCGCGAACCTTGTCGATCGTTGCGCGGTTGTAGACGTCATCGAGCACGTCGCACATCCAATGCGCGAGTTGCGCCGATTCGGCTTCGCGCAGTCCACGCGTCGTGATGGCCGGCGTGCCGACGCGAATGCCGCTCGTCACGAAAGGCGACTCGGGATCGTTGGGCACGGCGTTCTTGTTGACCGTGATATGCGCGGCTTCGAGCGCGGCATCGGCGGCCTTGCCAGTGAGCCCGCGTCCGATAAAGCTCACGAGGAACAGATGGTTGTCGGTGCCGCCGGAGACGACGCCATATCCGCGCGCGACGAACGTCGCCGCCATCGCCTTCGCATTCGCGATCACCTGCCGCTGATACCCGGCGAATTCGGGCCGCGACGCTTCGAGCAGCGCAACGGCTTTCGCCGCCACCACGTGCATCAACGGGCCGCCCTGCGTGCCGGGAAAGACCATCGAATCGATCTTCTTCTGCAACTCGGGATTCTCGCGACCAAAGATGAGTCCGCCGCGGGGGCCGCGCAACGTCTTGTGCACCGTCGTCGTCACGACGTCCGCGAACGGCACCGGGTTCGGATACAGGCCCGCCGCGACCAGTCCTGCGACGTGGGCAATGTCGACGAAGAGCAGTGCACCGACTTCATCGGCAATCTGCCGGAAACGCGCAAAGTCCAGTTGCCGCGAATAGGCGGAAAAGCCCGCGACGATGAGCTTCGGCCGGTGTTCCCGCGCGAGCGCCGCGAGCGCGTCGTAATCGATCAGCCCGTCGTCGTTCACGCCGTATTGCACGGAGCGAAAGAGCTTGCCCGAGAAATTGACCTTCGCGCCGTGAGTCAGATGCCCGCCATGCGCGAGGCTCATCCCAAGCACGGTGTCGCCGGGTTGCAGCAGAGCGAGATACACGGCTGCGTTCGCCTGAGAACCGGAATGAGGCTGCACGTTTGCCCATGCCGCGCCGAACAGCTTTTTGGCGCGCTCGATGGCGAGACGCTCGACGGCATCGACATGCGCGCAGCCGCCGTAATAGCGCTTGCCCGGATAGCCTTCCGCATACTTGTTGGTGAGCGCGCTGCCCTGCGCTTGCAGCACGCGCGGACTCACGTAGTTTTCCGAGGCGATCAGTTCGATATGTTCTTCCTGCCGTCGCTGCTCTCCGCGAATGGCGTCGGTCAGTTCCGGGTCGAATTCCTCGATGCCTGGTGATGCTGTAAACATGTGTGTTTCCTTTTCGTCAATGCCTGGTGGCGTAAACGGTCTCGTAGCTGCTTTGCGTGCCGGCCGCGTCTTCTCCGCGTTTGCACGCACGTACTCTCACTGCGCGAATAGCGGCATTCGAAATCAGCCGTTGCGCGACTGCGCCGCAAAAATCCGCGATGCCTCTGATGTGCGCCCGTCTGCAATCCTCGATCGCATGCCACATCACTTCGTAATCCACGACTTCGTCGAGCGAATCGGAAGCCGGTGTGCAAGCGCGATAGGGCACGTAAAGATCAACCGATATGAAAAACGCGGCTTCCCGATCGTCGCGGTCCGGATCGGTCAGACTCACGCGCCGGTTGCGAAGAAACAGCCGCCGGTGCTGTGCGAGGTCGACGACGTGGACCTCGCTGCGAACGACGCCACTCATCCGTGTGGTACTCGCGATGCACCGTGCGCCGCGATCCACTCCTCGATGCTTTTCGCGAATGTGCGCGGCACATACAGATCGAAGGCTTCGGCGCCGTCGTCGTCGAGCACCGCCATCGCGAGCACGGGAACGTGATGCACGTGGCTCTGCGCGATCGCATGCAGTGCAAATGCCGGAACCGAAAAGTCGATCGGCATCAGCGCGGACATCAGATGACGCACGCCCGCACCCGACAGACGCAGCAACTCGCGGCTATGCCCAAGCTCGGTGACGACGCCAATCGACGCGTCGGTCAAACGGCGCATGCTGTCCAGCCGGCGGTCGCCGCGCGGCGCGCAGATCCGCACGCGACGCGCGCCGACGCGCATCACCCGCAAGCCTTCCGACTCGGCGCCTGCGTTGACGAGCGTCGGCACTGCGCAGCCGATTGCCTTCTCCATTTCCGCGATGGCAGCGTCCCAGTTGTCCTGCCAACCGCCGAACTGCAGCCAGTCGCGGCCGGACACCGCGCGCAGCTTCGTCTGATGACGCGGGTACGAGTGATAGAGGGACGCAGAACCGCCGAAGCCGCCGATGCCGATACCGGCTTGCGCCGCCAACGTATTGAACTGTTCGTTACGCACGGAGACGCTCTCCTTCCGGATCGATAAAAATCGGATTGACGACACGTACCGTGACCGTCTCGCCCTTCAGCGGATACACCGCGCGCAGCCTTTGCCCTTCGCGCTGCCTGCCTTGCTCGACCAGTCCGAGCGCGAGATAGCGGCCGAGCGTCGGGCTATACGTCGTCGATGTGACGTGGCCGATGCCGTGTCCCTTGAGCGGACCATCCTCGGGAAACACGATGCAGCCGGGACGCAACCGCTCTTGCGGGTTCTCGGGCTGCAAGCCCATCAGCACGGGACGGTCGGCGCGAATCAGGTCCGCTCGCTGACGCAGCACGCTGCCGGCGAAGGGCTTTGCTTTCGCCATCCGGCCCAGCCCGAGGTCATCGAGCGTCGTGCGGCCGTCGAGCTCGGGGCCTGCGGCGTGCCCTTTCTCGACGCGCAACGCACCCATCGCTTCCGTGCCATAGGCGATGACGCCATGCGGCTGGCCCGCCGTGTACAGCCGGTCCCACAGGCGCGCCGCATCGCCCGCCGGGCAATAGACCTCATAGGCCAGCTCGCCCGAGAAGCTGATCCGGTGCACGCGCACCGTCACGTCCTCGAACTGTGCGAGCGCACAGCCCATGTATGGCAGCGCGTCGTTCGACAGATCGCCGCCCAGCACCTGCGCGAGCAGCGCGCGGCTACGCGGCCCCGCAACGGCCATCGCGCCCCACTGGTCCGTCACCGACGTGACGTGCACGCGCAACTCGGGCCACGCGGTTTCGAGCAGGAATTCGAGGCGGCTCATCACGGCGGCGGCGTTCGCGGTCGTCGTCGTCATGAAGAAATGATGCTCGGCGAGCCGCGTTGTCGTGCCGTCGTCGAAGACGAAGCCGTCGTCGCGCAGCATCACTCCGTAGCGTGCCTTTCCGACCGCCAGCTTCTGCCAGCCGTTGACATAGACGCGATCGAGAAACTCGGCCGCGTCCGGCCCTTGCACATCGATCTTGCCGAGCGTCGAGACATCGACGATGCCGACACCCGAGCGCACGCTCTTCATCTCATACACGTACGCGGCATCGACGTCCGCGCCGCTCGACGGGTAGTACCAGGGACGCATCCACAGCCCGACCTCCGCCATGTGAGCGCCGCGCGCGACGTGCCACTCGTGCATGGGCGTGCGGCGGACGGGACGGAAATGCTGGCCGACGGCCGCTCCGCCGAGTGCGCCGAGCGCCACGGGCGTGTATGGCGGACGAAACGTCGTCGTGCCGACGGCGGGCAGCGACGCCTGCCGATGTCCCGCCATCGTCGCCATCCCGTTCAGGTTGCTCGTCTTGCCCTGATCAGTGCCCATGCCGAGCGTCGTATAACGCTTCAGATGCTCGACGGAAACGAAGCCTTCCCGATGCGCGAGCGCCACGTCGGCGTCCGTCACGTCCGTTTGCAGGTCGATGAACGCCTTGCCTTTGAAAGCGCCAGCGCCCTTCATCAAATGCAGCGGCAGCAGCGGACTGTGCGCATCCGCGCGCGGCAACTGCTCGATCAGCGCGAGCGCATCTGCGGGCTTTTGCCCAAGCTGCCCGGCGACTTCATGACCGGCTCTGAGGCCCCCGGCGATCGCATCGACGGTCGTCGCCGCGCCGCGAATCGCGCCGGCGCATACGCAGTCGGACGTGTCGGGGCCCGCGACGAATGTGTCGAGCTCCGCGTTGAAGACGGCCTTCGTGCCCCGCTGGCTCTGCAGATGAATGACGGGTGTCCAGCCTCCCGATACGGCGAGCAGATCGCACGCGATGCGCCGCGTCCGCTGTGCATGCACGTTCGCCGACGCGACGGGTGCAAGCCGCACCGCGCGCAGCGCGCGGCCGCCTTCCGCTTGCGCGACGACGTGTCCGCGGATGATCTCGATGCCACGCCGCTCGACTTCTTCGATGAGCGGACTTGCCGCATGGTCACGTCCATCGACGACGGCGATGACCTGAACGCCCGCATCGGCAAGATCGCGTGCCGTGCGGTACGCACTGTCGTTGTTGGTCGCGACGACCACGCGCCGGCCGGGCACCACCGCGTACGCATTGCAGTACTCGCGCACCGCGCCCGCGAGCATGATGCCGGGCAGGTCGTTGTTCGCGAACACCTGCGGCCGCTCGATCGCTCCCGTTGCGAGCACCACCTTCTGTGCGCGCATCAGCCAGACGCGTTGTCGTGGCTCATGCGGAAGCGGCGCGGGCCGATGGTTCGCGACGGCTTCGAGCAGGCCGACCGTGTTGCCGTCGAAGTAGCCGAACGCCGTCGTGCGCGCAAGCAGCGTCACGTTCGGACGGCTCGACAGATCCGCGACCATGCGCTCGACCCAGC
This sequence comes from Paraburkholderia diazotrophica, assembly GCF_900108945.1. GTDB lineage: Bacteria > Pseudomonadota > Gammaproteobacteria > Burkholderiales > Burkholderiaceae > Paraburkholderia > Paraburkholderia diazotrophica. The sequence goes on from NZ_FNYE01000035.1 coordinate 24,064, forward strand.
GGCTCGTGCTTTCCTTGCCGAGCTGATCGCGCTCGAAACGCAACGCGCCGCCGAATTGCGGATGCTCATCGACCACGGTCACGCGCAAGCCCGCACGTGCGGCCGTGCTGGCCGCAGCAAGACCAGCGGGACCGGCGCCGACGACCAGCACATCGCAGAACGCATTGACGGTTTCGTAGTGGTCGGGGTCGGCGTGATGCGTCGCGCGCCCCATGCCCGCGGCGCGCCGGATGTGCTTTTCATACCATTCCCACGCGCCGCCCGGCCACATGAACGTCTTGTAGTAGAAGCCCGCCGACAGCACGGGCGACAACAGGTTGTTGACGGCCATCAGGTCGAAGCGCACGGAAGGCCAGCCGTTCTGGCTGTTCGCGACGAGGCCGTCGAACAGCTCGACCATCGTGGCGCGCGTATTGGGTTCCGTGCGCGCGCCGCTGCCGAGCGCGACGAGCGCGTTCGGCTCTTCGGCGCCGGCGCTGACGATGCCGCGCGGACGGTGGTACTTGAAGCTGCGGCCGATCACCTGCACGCCGTTGGCGAGCAATGCCGATGCAAGCGTATCGCCTGCATATCCGCGATAACGGCGGCCGTCGAACGTGAAGTTCAATTCGGCTTGCCGGTCGATCAGCCCGCCCGCTGTCTGCCTGAATGCCTGTGCGCTCATGGCTGGACCCCTTCGGCGGCGAGCACGGCGGCCTTCGCGTCATCGCGCGCGGTTGTGTGCTCACGCGCCGCGATCACGTTCAGAATCTCGTGCGTGCCCGTGTCGCGCGTGACGACGAGCCACGCGCGGCAACCGGACGTGTGTTGCCAGCACTCGTCGTGCAGCCCGCGCGGGTTTCGGCGGTCGAACACATACGCGTACCAGCGCTCGAACGACGGGTCGTCCAGCGCGGGACGCGTAACCGTTGCGTCGCCGCCGTACTGAAACTCGGTGTGATCGCGCACACCGCAATAAGGACATCGGATTCTCAGCATGATGCAAATCAGTGCGCGTAAGGGTATGGGCCGGCACCCGACTCGTTGATCGTTGCGCCGGTACGGAAGCGGTCAAGGCTGAACTTGTGGTTGAGCTCGTGGGTGCGATCGTTCGCGATCGTGTGGGCAAAGGTCCAGCCGGCAGCGGGCGTCGCCTTGAAGCCGCCGTAGCACCAGCCGCCGTTCAGATACAGCCCGTCGACGGGCGTCTTCGAAATGATGGGACTGCCGTCCATCGACATGTCCATCACGCCCGCCCAATGCCGCAGCAGCCGCAAGCGCGAAATGCACGGCATCATCGAGCACGCGATCGACGCGACTTCGGCGACGACGGGGAAATTGCCGCGCTGCGCGTACGAGTTGTAGCCGTCGAGGTCGCCGCCGAATACGAGGCCGCCCTTGTCGGACTGGCTGACGTAGAAGTGCGCGGCGCCGAATGCGACCACCTGATCGACGAGCGGCTTGATCGGCTCGGTGACGAACGCCTGCAATACGTGGCTTTCGATCGGCAGCGTGATGCCCGCTTTCGACGCGACGAGACTCGTGCTGCCCGCGACGGAAAGACCGACACGCGCAGCGCGGATTTCACCGCGCGTCGTTTGCACGCCCGCGAGCCGCCCTGCTTCGAACAGGAAGCCGAGCACTTCGCAGTTCTGGATCAGGTCGACGCCGAGCCGGTCGGCCGCGCGCGCGTAGCCCCAGGCGACGGCGTCGTGCCGCGCGGTGCCCGCCTTGCCCTGGTACATCGCGCCGTGAATCGGGAAGCGCGCGGCGTCGCCGTACTCGAGATACGGCACGACCTTACGCACCTGATCGCGCGACCACAGCTCGCCATCGATGCCGTTCAGCCGCATGACGTTCAGACGCCGCGCGAAGCTGTCCAGCTGATCGGGCGAATGCGCGAGCGTGATCTGCCCGCGCTGCGAGAACATCACGTTGTAGTTGAGCTCCTGGCTCAGCCCTTCCCACAGGCGCATCGACCAGTCATAAAACTGCGTGTTGCCGTCGATCATGTAGTTCGAGCGCACGATCGTCGTGTTCCGGCCGATGTTGCCGCTGCCGAGATAGCCCTTTTCGAGCACCGCGACACGCTTGATCCCGTGCACGCGCGCGAGATAGTAGGCGGTCGCAAGCCCGTGCCCGCCCCCGCCGATCACGATGACGTCGTACTCCCGTTGAGGCTTGGGGTCCCGCCATGCGCGCCGCCAGCCCTGATTGCCGCGCAGGGCCTGCCGTACGAGTTGAAGTGCCGAGTATTCTTTCATTTCGATCAGGTGAGTTGGCGTTCGAGCGATCCGCTAGAAGGCGTTTGCGATTGGGGCCGATGGAGCGTTGCTGTTTAGCGGGCGACGGGATCAGACGGCACGGTGGACAGCACCTCTGCACCCGCAGCGGACAGCAGCACCGTGTTCGACATGAAGTAATCGCCTTTGCCCGTTCCCATCAGCCACGACAGGATGTGGAATGTCATCCCCTGCTCGATCACGCGCTCGCTGTCGTGCCGCAAGCCGACGACACGGTTGCCGCCCGTCCAGCTGGGCGCGCATCCGATGCCGACCAGATAGCCGCAGTGATGGCGCCGGTAGTGTTCGAGCCCTGCGCGATCGGCGACGCGCTGCCACGCGGCGTACACGTCTCGTGCGAGTACGCCGGGGCGCAATGCTTCGACGACGGCGGCGAACGCGTCCTGGCAAACGGCCGCCATCGTTCGTGCGGAATGCGGCACGGCGCCGACATGGACGAGGCGTCCCATCGGAGCGTGATAGCGATTCACACAGCCGGACATTTCCAGAAAGACGGTATCGCCGTGGACGAGCCCGCCGCTGCCCCATGTCGTGTGCTCTTCGCCGAGGCGGCTGCCGGGGCGGATGAACGGGCCGAAGCCGGGATAAGTGCCGCCCGCCTCGATCATCGCAGCGCTGCAACGCGCAGCCACATGCCTTTCGGGCACGCCTTCGCGGATCGCGTCGATCGACGCGCTCATCATCGCGTCGGAAACGCGCGCGGCTGAACGCATATAGACCAGCTCGGCGTCGCTCTTGACGAGCCGGATGTCATCGATGACCCACGAGAAATCCACGCACGTCGCGTGACGCATGCCGCCGCGCAGCGCCTGCCCGATGCCATCCGGCAGACCCGCCGACCAGCATTCGAGACCGACGCGCCGTGCGCCGTGTCCGGCGATGCAGGCGAGCGCCTTGTCCGCGATCGACTCACTGTCGCTATGCCCGACGAAGCGCGCATTGCCCACCTGGTTACGGATCGTCACGCCTTCCATCGCTCGCGTAATCAGCGTCAGCTCGCCCGTGAGCGGCACGATCAGAAGATGAGGCGCGAAGTAGCCCCAGTGATCGAGCCCGGTCAGATAGAAGATGTTCTCCGGGCTGCTCACGAGACACAGATCGATCTCGCGTGCCGTCATGGCCTCGCGCACCTTGCGCAGGCGCGCGTCGTATTCGGCGGCTTCAAAAATGACTTGCTGCACAGTTGTCTCCCTTCGTTGTTGCATCACGCTAGTTGTACACAAGTATCGATCAAGAAAATCGGGCTTTCAAGTACCGGCAATAAAAATTTAGCGATGATGTGTACATCATGCCTCGCTGGCGCACGATTTCGTCCCGTTTTATAGGGGATTTACCTGGCTGATGCACACTTCCAATATCGACGGGTGTATACATCTGTCACAGAAGGGGAGCGCACTCTCACGAAGATGTACACAACAGCGTTGTGCCGGGAATTTTGGTTTGACATACTCGCCGCGACGCATCGCTCGTGCGCCGAAGCGGCAACAGGATCAGGAGACGACTGGAATGAGGATCAGCAAGACCCGGGCAGTGTGTGGCGTGGCCGCGACTGCACTGCTGTTGGGCTGCGTCGCCACGCAGCCTCAACTCAGGCAATTTGTTCCCGCGTTGCTCAAGGCGACCGTGATGACGGTGCAGATCACGGCGGGCGCCGCGAGTGTCGCCGTGCCGATGGCGCTCATCGCGGCATTGATGAAGATGTACGGGCCGCTGCCGTTGAGGTGGCTGGCCATCGGCTATATCGAGGTATTTCGCGGCACGTCCGCACTCGTTCAGCTGTTCTGGCTTTTCTTCGTGCTGCCGCATTTCGGCGTCGAGTTGCAGCCGGTGCCGGCGAGCATCATCGCGCTCGGCCTGAACATCGGCGCATACGGCGCGGAAGTCGTGCGCGGCGCGCTGCAGGCCGTCGCCCGCGGCCAGTGGGAGGCGACCATTGCGCTGAACATGAGCTTCGCGACCGCGATGCGCCGCGTGATCATCCCTCAGGCGGTCGTCGCGATGATTCCACCGTGGGGCAACCTGTTCATCGAACTGCTGAAGTCGACTTCGCTGGTCTCGATGATCACCGTCGCGGATCTGACATTCAGGGCCCAGCAGCTCAATCAGTTCACCTTCAAGACCGTGCCGATCTTCACGCTGGTGCTGCTGATCTATCTGATTATCGCGGTGTTGATCACCTTCGGCTTCCGTACGCTCGAGGGCCGCGCGTCGCAGGGCATAAGGAGAAAGTCGTGACCGTATTCGATTGGCACTACGCTTTGCAGATCCTGCCGATGCTCGGGCAGGCGTCGATCATCACGGTGGAAGCCACTGTCGTCAGCTTCGCCGTTGCGGCCGTGCTCGGCCTTGCGTTCGCGATTCTCAGGATGGTCCCGGCGCCCGCCGTTGCCGTGCCCGTCTCCATGCTCGTCGAAGGCATACGAAGCACGCCGCTGCTCATCCAGATCATGTTCATCTACTTCGGCCTGCCGAAGCTCGGCATTGTGATCGACGCCTTTCCCGCCGGCGTGATGGCGCTCGGCCTGCACTACGCGACCTACTGCTCGGAGGTGTATCGCGCGGGTCTTGCGGCGATCCCGCGCGGACAATGGGAGGCCTGCGTCGCGTTGAATTTCAGTCCCGCCGACACGATGCGCAAGATCATCATTCCGCAGGCCATTCCGCCCGTCGTGCCGGCGCTCGGCAATTATCTGATTGCGCTGTTCAAGGACACGCCGCTGCTCTCGGCCATCTCCGTGATCGAGCTCATGCAGACGGCGAGAGTCATCGGCTCCACGAACTTCCGTTACGTCGAGCCCGTGACGCTGGTGGGCGCGCTCTTTCTGGTATTCAGCCTGATCGCTGCATCGGGCGTACGACACGTCGAGGCATGGCTGCGCTCATGCCGGGGAGAAAAATGATGTCGCAAAACACGCAGGATTCGATGTTGCGTTTCGATGGGGTGTCCAAGCGTTTTGGCTCGCATACCGTGCTCGACAACCTGGACCTGAGCATCCGGCCGAACGAGAAGGTCAGCATCATTGGCCCATCGGGATCGGGCAAGACGACGGTGCTTCGCACGTTGATGACGCTCGAACGGGTCGACTCGGGCTCGATCTGGATCGACTCGGAGCCACTTACGCATATGCATCGCAACGGCTCGCTGGTGGCTGCCGACGGACGTCACCTGCGGCGCATGCGTAGTAAGATCGGCATGGTTTTCCAGCACTTCAACCTGTTCCCGCACCTGAGCGCATTGCGCAACTGCATGCAGGCGCCGATGAGCGTCCTCGGCCTGAGCGCGCAGGAGGCGGAGGAACGCGCAACCGCGCTGCTCGACCTGGTCGGCCTCGGCAACAAGCTCGGCCATTACCCGGCGCAGCTGTCGGGCGGTCAGCAACAGCGCGTGGCCATCGCGCGTGCGCTCGCGATGCGGCCGAAAGTCATGTTGTTCGACGAGGTCACTTCCGCGCTCGACCCTGAACTGGTCGGCGAAGTGCTGGGCGTGATCAGGCAGCTCGGCAGCGAACACGATCTGACGATGCTGATGGTCACGCACCAGATGGGCTTTGCCCGTGAGTTTTCCGATCGCGTGTGCTTCTTCCACGGAGGCCGCATTGCCGAACAGGGACCGCCCGAACAGATATTCGGCGACCCCAGGCACGACCGGACAAAACAGTTCCTGCGCGCGGTCCTCTCAGGCTCATGATCGCGCGCGTGCGGCTGCATCTTGTTCACATGAATCGTTGCGAGACTTAATTGCCAAAGAACAGCAATAGCAAAGGAAGCAGTTCCCGTGAGCGCTTCGAGCGGATCTACAGCGCGATCCGCGAAAAAATCTGTCTGCTCGAATATCAGCCGGGCGCGCTTTTATTCGAGGATGAACTCGCACAGCAGTTCGGCGTCAGCCGCACGCCGATGCGTCGGGTGCTGAGCCGCCTCGAAGCCGAAGGACTCGTCGAGAGCCAGCACGGTGTCGGCACGTTCGTCACCGACTTCGACGACGACACGCTGAAAGAGGTCTATCAGTTCCGGCTCGAACTCGCCTCGTTGATGGGACGGCTCGCGCCGATCGCACGCAGTGACGAAGATCTCGACCGGATGAGAGCGCTGGCCGCGCGCGGAAAGCGCCTCGCTGCCGCGCCCACGATGAGTGAGTTCGCGAGGCTCAACCTCGATTACTCGCTCGAACTGACGTCGATGATCGGAAACCGTCCTTTGAAGGAAACCGCCCAGCGCCTGTTCTTTCTCGCGATACGCATCTGGATAAAGACGCTCGAAGCCGACCGGCTGAAGAACGAGGCTCACATATTTCGCCAGGAAATCGAGGATGTGCTGAAGGCGATGGAAATCGGCGATCTCGAATCGGTTGGATATCTGCATCGGACTCATCTTTCGATGAGCTTCGCGCGGCTGCGTCACTATCTCGAATCGAAGCAGGAGTAATTTCTGCGGGGGCCGCGGCGTTCGTATGGATCTTCTACCGAAGCAGAAAGGCGGGGACGTCCCCTGCGTTTCTTTTTCTGCCGACCTGGTGAAATCCCGATGCGAACATCGTCCTATGACATCGGCGTATGTATCCGTCGACGGTACTTTAGGAACCCGACAGATCTAACTTTATTGAGGAAACCAATGAGTTACGCAGAATCGTGGTCCCCCGCCCGCATCACGCCATCCATCGACGACGAGGCTCTTCAAAGCGAAAGCCACGTCATCTCCTCGCGCCAGCTGACGCGGGCCATCACGGCCGCCGCGCTCGGCAATGCAACCGAGTGGTTCGATTACGGTATCTATGCGTATGGTCTCGTCTATATCTCGGCGGCTTTGTTTCCGGGCAACGCGTCAAGCGCGACGCTGTTCGCACTCGGCACCTTCGCCGTTTCGTTTCTGATCCGTCCGCTCGGCGGCCTGTTCTGGGGCCCGCTCGGCGACAGGCTCGGACGCAAGCGCGTGCTTGCGCTGACCGTGCTGCTGATGTCGGGCGCAACGCTGCTGGTCGGCGTGCTGCCAACTTACGCTTCCGTCGGATGGCTGGCGCCTGCCGCGCTCATCGCACTCAGGATGATTCAGGGCTTCTCCACGGGAGGCGAATACGGCGGCGCGGCGACCTTTATGGCGGAATATGCGCCCGACAACCGTCGCGGCTTCTGCGGCAGCTTCCTCGAATTCGCGACGTTGTCGGGCTTCTCGCTCGGCGCGCTGCTGATGCTCGGCTTTTCGATGCTGCTCGGCGACAACGCGATGCATGCATGGGGCTGGCGCCTGCCCTTTCTCGTCGCAGCGCCGCTGGGCCTTGTCGGCTGTTATCTGCGTTCGCGTCTCGAAGAAACGCCCGTGTTTCAGGAAGTCGCGCAAGAGATCGACGCGAAGCATCAACCGGCCGTCTCGCTGAAAGAACTCTTTCGGCACTACGGCAAGCAGTTGATCCTGCTGGGCGGCCTCGCCGCCGCGCTCAACGTCGTCAACTACGTGCTGCTCGCGTACATGCCGACCTACATGCACCGGCAGATGCATGCGAGCGAAACCATGTCGCTGCTGATTCCGCTGATCGGCATGCTATCGATGATGGTGTTCCTGCCGCTCGCGGGCTGGATGTCGGACCGCTGGGGCCGCAAGACGATGTGGTGGTTCTCGCTCGTCGGGCTGTGCGTCGCGGCCGTGCCGATGTTTTCGCTGATGACGCACGGCCTTGTTGGCGCGCTGATCGGCTTCACCGTTTTGGGCTTGCTCTATGTCCCGCAACTCGCGACGATCTCCGCGATGTTCCCCGCGATGTTCCCCACGCAAGTTCGCTACGCCGGGATGGCGATCGCGTACAACATTTCGGCGACGCTCTTTGGCGGAACGGCACCGATCATCAGCGACTGGCTCGTGGACAGGACGGGCAACGCGCTGTTCCCCGCGTACTACATGATGGGTGCGTGCGTGGCGGGCGCGATCGCGCTGTATTTCGTGATCGAGACAAAGGGATGTTCGCTGCGTGGACCTGGATTGCCTGGCAAGTCCAACTGATTGCCGAACTGGTTGCCGAACCGATTGCCGGTGGGGAAGACTACGCCGGCCACTCCAGGCCGATGCCGACTTCGATGAAGGGCACGCCGACGGCTTCGAGTTTATGGACCCGCTTCTGCGCCAGCACGCGCCAGTCTTCCCCGGCATCCGGCGTACGACTCACGGCCCGAAGCTGAACGCGTAGATCCTGTTGTCGCCTGCGATATAGAGCCGTCTGCCCGCCGCCAGAATGGTCGCAAAGTGCCGCAGGCCTGGAATACGGTCTTCGTTCCCACCGCCGGCAAACACGGGCTGGCCATTGTCTCCGCGGAAGCCGTGCAGCTTGTTGTCGCCCTCCGCGCCCGCGATCCACACGATGCGATCTGCCGTGCCGTCGCTGGTCGTGGTGATGGGACTCCCCGCGCCATCCACCCGGGCACACCAGGCGGTGCGGATGCCGCCGCGCGATGCCGCGACGATCTGCAACACGATCAGGCCCGCTCCGCCCTGCCCGGCAGGGCAAGCGACGCCGTTGCCATGAAGCGCGATGTACACGCCGTTCGGCGCCGGATATGATGCGGGTCCCGTTCGGGTCTGCACGCTCGATACCTGCTGAACGTCAAGCGCGCCACCCATGCCGCCCAGGTGGTCCCGATCCAGCATATAGGCCTTGCCATCCTTTCCGAGCGCGACGATCAGCCGCCGCCCATTGACGTCGACCGGCATCGGATTGGTGCCGCCCATATCGAGGTCGCTGTCATCCAGTCGATGCCAGTCGGCAGGCGCAAACGTGTCGCGTCCGCTCGCGGGCGTCTTCAGATCGGTGGCAAGCCGGAGGATAGCTTCGCCGTCGGCCCACGTCTCGATGCCGCTAGTATTGCCCGTCGCGACGAACAGCGCCCTGTCGGCCACGGCGATGCCGCCCGGCGCCCAGATGCCGCCCTTGGGCCCGCGAGTCATCCAGCCGCCAAACACGCCGGGGCTGTCCAGGCGCAAGCCGACCACCCCGCCGTGATAGTTGCCGCAATCGCCAAAATAGCCGCCGTACGGTACGAAAAGCCGGCCTTCCAGAATGACCAGCGCGCCTCGCTCGCTCTGCACGCGCGAATCAAACGACATGCCTCGTGCGCGCAGGCCAGCCGCGACGTCGACGGGCCAACCGGGCAGCACGGAGCCGTCGCGCAAGGACAAGCCATACACGAGATGTGCCGGCTCACCCTGTCGGCCCACCAGCGCGTCGACGTAGAGCTTGCCCGCAGCGGGATCGATGACGGGCGTGCCCGTCACGCCAACGGGATCGACGTTGCCGCACGGCAATGCCGAGCGCGGCACGGGAGGCCCGAGCACCGTACGCCAGACGACACGGCCCGTTGCCGCATCGAGTGCATAGACGATGTTCGCCTGCGTTGCCGCGATCAGCAGTCCGGCCGCCGAACCCGGCGGGCGCCAGTACAGAGGCTGGGCGTAGATATGGCCATCGACCTTGCCGTCGAAGCGGGAGTCGCGATGGAGGTGCGAAGCGCTTTGCCACGTCAGGCCGGGCACGACGTACTGTCCGCTTCGATCGTCCGTGCGGTGGTAGCCGGGAACGGTGTCGACGTCCTGGGCGCGAACCGCGCTCAGACAGGCGCAAGCGCATGCAATGCAGAGGACGAACATCCTCAAGACTGGATTAGCGACCGACACATGCGTCTCCCTTGCTCATCCCTTCGGAACAGCGTCACGCTTGCGGCCACCTGGCTCTATCTTCGATTCCCTTTCCGCCGTGGCCCGCTTCGCTGTGCGAGCGCATTCTATTCTCTTCGAATTGCGCCGGGATATCGCGTTCAGTGTTCCGGCTTCGATGGATAGATCAGCGTTCCGTCAAGCTGCGGTTGCGCTCCGGGTGTCATCGTTGCTGGCTCCACGCGACCGGCGTTCATGATATGCAGCACCGTCTCGCCGCGCTGCAACAGGTAATCCGCGATGATGCGCCGGTGGCATCGCCACCACACGGCTTCTGAACACATGATCACGCACCTTCGCTGATGACCGAGTTCGAGTAGCTGCGCGAGGGCGTCGCGAAATGCGGCGCTCATCGCGTAGTCCGCATAGTTGCGAAAGGCGGGATGCGTCCAGTAGCCATTGGGTGACGGAGCGTCGCCCTTCGATCGGCTGCGCCGCCCGCCCAGCCCGGCAAGGTGGATGTAACCCATGTGCTTGCGACCCAGCGCGTCCGGCAACGTCTCACGATTGAATTGCGGATTAGTGCGAGAACGGGGAATGCTGCGCACATCCACGACTGTCTCGACCTCCGCGCCCGTCAACAGGTCGATGAATTCGCCCAGCGGGTGAGTCGAATGGCCTACCGTGAAAAACGCATTTGACATCGATGTCTCGCGCAAATGATCGCGACGATGCGTTCAGTGTACAGAATTCCTTCTTCGGGACTCGCCGTTCAATGAGTTGATGCAAATACCCGTCTGCTCGAGTCCGGCCTGCGCGCGTCCGGCCGGCGACGTTGAGCGTCCGTCTCACGGCATGGTCCATACTCGCTCAGGCCTGCGCATCCGGAATCGTCTGAACGATCAGAGAAAACAACCGCTGGAAATCCTCGTCAAGCTTTGCGCCTTCAAACGGGTCGCGGTTTGCGCCAAATGCATCATCGAGTTCAATCCAGTCTTCTGTCGTAAGCAATCTTCGTGCGGCGGGAAGGACTATTTCTTCTTCGAGCCGCCTGTGATTTCTGTAAAACGCGGCGTACTCGTTCACCATCGAGCGCAACTGCGGGAAGGCAGATTCGCCCGCCAGTTCGTAACGGGTCAGCGCATGTTCGATGTTTTGTATTCGCCTTTCGCCCTCTACGTGCTGCGCTTCCAGTTCGGCGATCACCTTGTCGAGTTCATGCGTGCGATGCCACAGACGCGCAAACAGATATTGATCTTCCTTCGGATGATGTATCCGTTCAGGATACTCACGGATGTAGTACAGCATCGCCCGGAAGACCATCAGCCCGGGCGTCTTTACGCCATCCCCAAGCAATTCGACGAAATGCTGCATGCCCGCGATGACGACGGCAAGCTGCTGATGCTCTCGCATGATGACCTGAACAGCGCTTCTGGCAGATGGTGTTTGCATGTCACTCCTCCATCGACTCATCGCTGCCGCGCCGTTACGGCCTGGAGTACTCGCATCGCTCGATCAGATGCACGTCCGATCGGCAGACGATAATCGGAGAAAACCTCCGTGCAGCGACTCAAGACAGCGTCGTGAACAGGACGCCGCGCATTCAGGACATCATCGGACGTCTTAGGCTCAATAGATTGATGCTGATCAACCCGAGCGATGAACAAGCAGTACCGGCGAGACTTGTATTGCCTGCACTGTTCGATTGCGATGCATTTGCGGGAGCGTAGGAGAAAGCTGGAAACCCGAAATTGCCGCGGCTGCCACATCGCGTTCGCACAGACTCAACCCCTATTCCGGCATCTGTGCACCACGCCAGATCTGACATTGCTGGCGAGCAACTTCATGCAACGAGTCGTTCGCACTGTAAATACGGCGCAACCACATAGCGTCGCTGAAACCGTCACTCACACTGCGCCTGATCATATCGAGGCCCTCTTCCGCGCCCAGATTCCGCGCATGGCGAGCGATTGCTTCGAGCGTCGCAAGAATGTCGCCCCGAATCGGACCGCGATGGCCCGTCTCCGGGTTCAGGCACACTCCATCGAGCCCGAAGCGGCAGGCCATGAACCGGTTCGTCCGGTAGACCTCATAGTCCCGCTCACTGAGGCGCACGGGCTTTTCATCCAGCAAATAACACGCAACCGTTTGAATATAAGCGGCGATTGCGGCGGCCCATTCCACGCGCAGCGGTGTGTCCATGACACGTACTTCAATCGTGCCGTACCCCGGGCTCGGACGTATATCCCAGTAAAAGTCTTTCAGGCTATTGACGAGGCCCGTTACCGCCATGCGATCGAAATATTGTTCGAATTCGGACCACCTCGTCACGAAAGGCGCTTGCCCAGACAAAGGAAATGGGGCGACCGAATTTAGCCGGGCGCACTGGAACTGCGTATCGCTTCCCTGTACATACGGCGAAGAAGCAGCCAAGGCTATGAAATGCGGAACGTAACGCGACAGCGAATGCAATAGAACAAGCGCCGAATCAGCATCTGGGCAGCCTACATGCACGTGTTGGCCGAAGATCGTGAATTGCTGATATAGCGCCCCGTACAGCCCCATCAGATATTCAGAACGTTCGCGGCCGTCAGAACGCTGGTCGTACCAGTTCTGGAAAATATTGGTGCCTCCGCCGCAAACCCCGACATTCAGAAAGTCGGCTGCTCGAACCAGCGTATCGCGAAGAACCTGCAATTCGCTCCTCACCTGGTCGAAACTCCGGCACACGCCTGTCGATAGCTCGACCATCCCTTCTGTCGTCTCTGGCCTGATCGCCCCAACAAAGTTCTGCTCTCTCACGAGATTCAGCAACTCCGTCGCCGCCTTCGTCAGATTGTAATCGTGGGTATTGACGACCTGAACTTCGAGTTCGACGCCGATCGTGAACGGGTCCGAGGACGCAAATGGTTGCAACATAGAATGTCCTGTTGCACGACGATGCTCACGCTGTGCCTGGCGTGCGAGCCGGCGCTAGCGCATCGGGCCGGGCAAGAGTTTTCAACGGGCACTGCCGACGTGCGGCGCCAACAGCAAGTTCTCTGTCAACCGTCGATGCGGGACCAACGCCGGGCGGGTTCTCTTATTCTACGCGCGTTGGCAGGGCCAAATGGCCCCCGTCGCAGGTGCGCGTACCTTTCGCAGTCGAACATGCGAAACGATGCCGCACACGTCTCTTCCTATTCGCTTTGAGCGTCGTTCATGCCAGCCACCCACGATTGCAGTAGAGGACTGCTTGTCGTGCACTCGCCGCCATCCGCCAGCATGGCGTCGATAAGGGCACGAGCGCTGCGGTCGATGCAGGTGAGAGCGATGCTCTCGGATTCGTACATGAGGGGATCGGCGAATTGACCGATGCGCCTTGGTGTCGTCGTTTGTGCCGACGTCCTTGTGCGCAGCCACCAGGTAACGCAATAGCTCAGCACGAATCCATCGGAGGAGCGGATCGTGCGCGGCTCGATGCGCGCTTCAATGACGAATCCGCGATACCGCCCGACGATGTGATCTTTCATTGGTTTAATCCACAAATCATTGCTTGAGCGGCCGTACCACGCCAACGATGCTGTCTGCCCGATGCTCTCGGGTCAGCGCTTCTCCCACCGGCGAGTGGCTCGCGCAAGCAACCGCATCTGCTGCACTTCTTCGACCTGGCCTTCCGCTCTTCGGGCCTGTTTCGTCCGCGATTGCGCGCGTAAGTTCCCGCCTTGTGCCACGCGTGCCCGCTGCGACGCGTGGCCACCGTCGAAGCACTTCGTCACGTTGCGGCGATCACCGCCCGCTCAGCATCCGAAGGATCTTCTGTACGATGCGCTCGTGCTGCTCCAGCGCCTCATCGAGCGTACGTGCGCCGTAGCTCTCGTTGTCCGGCTCATGGAGCCCGGCAATGCGGGTCACAAATAGCAGGGCATCTCTGGTCCCTGTGTCGGACACACCGCGGAAGCGGGTCGTGACTGTCACGCCGAACTCCTCCATCAACGTGCGACGAAAGGTCAGGTCGTTCTCGGACATCCAGCGCGACCACTCGCTGAAGTCGAATACCTCGACGGGCCTGTTCTTGCCATCGAGGACATACAAGCGTTTGCGTTTGCGCGGGACGCTGCCGGGTTTCATATTTCAATGAGGGTGCGAACGCATGAGCAATGAAGCTGATCGCCTGTCGCCACGACCTCGGGGACGTCGAATCATTGTGGCCGCCGCTTTCACGTGCGATACATCCATCGTATATCATGAAAATTCCTGGCAGCCGCGAAGGTGCGACGCTTCACAGACGCGCGGATTCGTTGACCTTCCGGCCGCGCCAGCGCTTGTGACCGTCTTTTGTGACCGTCTTTTATGACCGTCTTTTGTGACCGTCTGCGTGAGGTCCCTATGACCATGAACCTGACGTCTTCAGCCTTTCGACACGGCGATGAGATCCCCACACGTCATACTTGCCAAGGCGGAGATCTGTCGCCCCCACTGGCATGGACGGGCGTGCCCACGAACGCGAAGAGCCTCGTCCTGATCGTCGACGATCCCGATGCCCCGGACCCGGCCGCGCCCAAAACCGTCTGGGTTCATTGGGTTCTCTACAATATTCCGCCGACGTCCGGCGGCCTTGCAGAAGGTGCTGCGGGAACCCAGGTACCGCAAGGCACGCTCGCAGGCGCCAACGACTGGAAGCGCGCGGCGTATGGTGGCCCCTGTCCGCCCATCGGCCGTCATCGTTACTTCTTCAAGCTGTATGCGCTCGATGCCGCGCTGCCAGATCTCGGCAAGCCCAACAAGTCAGCATTGGAACAAGCAATGAAGACGCATGTGATCGCAGAAGCAGAGCTTCTTGGCACATACCAGAAGCATTGAGTACCGACGCGACTCCTAGCCACCAGGTCACGCGCGCAAAACGGGTTATGCGCAGCATCGCTTGTCAGGCTGAACTGCGCGTGGTTTCGGTTTTCTGCTTCGAGCGCCGGCCGGCACCCGTGTTTGTGAGTACATCGTCAGCGCACTGCAAAAGCCCTCTGATCAACCGCCCACGCGGTGATGTCTTCTGCCACAGCACGCCAAAACGCCGCGGCTCCGTCGGCGTCGGCAAGGCGATTTTTGCGACCTTCAAGGATGCTATCAATGGCGAGACGATATCCGGGACCAGCGACACGCCCAATCCCCGGTCCACCATCATCGCAATCGCCATCAGCGCATTGAGTTCGAACAGTTCATGCGGAACGATGCGTGCGGATCGCAGATATCGATCGGCCTGCTTGCCGCCACCCAGCGACCGGTCATAGCGGATGAACGGCTCGCGCCGCAGCAGTTCGTGCGGGTCCTCGTTTTTCAGCTTCGAAGGCGCGAGCACAACGATCGGCTCCTCTCGAAGCAGATGCCAGTCATACGCCTTGGGCAACGCAAACGCGGGATGCAGGCACACGGCGACATCCAGTTCTCCACGTTGGAGCGTCTCATACAACTCATTCGATGTACCCGCGCGTATCAGCGTCTTGCACTTCGGAAAGGCACGCGCGAATGCAACGAGGACGTCCGGCAACAAGCTGAGCAGCGCCGACGTGATGGTACCGATGCGCAATTCGCCCGCCGTTTCGTCTTCGAGCGCAAACGCTTTCAGATCGGCGAATTCGCGTACCAGGTTTCTTGCGCGCGCGATCACGCGATGCCCGGCTTCCGTCGGAATCACGGTTCGTCCAGCACGAACGAGCAGACGAACACCCAGTTCCCGCTCCAGCGCCTGCACCTGTTGTGCGATTGCCGCAGGCGTTACGCCGACGCGGCGCGCAGCTTCGGCTATCGAGCCGGTATCGACCACGAGCAGCAGATTGTCGAGAAACGCGATGTCCATAAAGATAGAAACACTACGATTTGAAGATAGCTCCAGATAGTTTATCTAAAACATCGGTGTCCGTAGACTGGTTGCCAGGAAATAAAACTGGAAACGCACTCATGAGAAGCAAGCTGTTCGTGCCGGCATCACGGCCAGAACTGTTCGAGAAGGCATTGGCGAGCGCCGCGGACGCCCTCTCGTTCGACCTCGAAGATGCCGTCACGCCCGATCGCAAGCCCCAGGCGCGGCTTGCACTGCGCGATCTGTTATGCGGCGGCGCCATTCGGGATCGCAGGAAGGTGCTGATCGTTCGCGTCAATGCTATTGATTCCCCTTTTTTCGCCGACGACATCGACGCCGTCGTACAGCCGGGACTCGACTACATCAATCTTCCGAAACCCGAAAACGTGGATCACGTGCGCGCCGCAGCGGCTGCGCTCGAAAAAGCCGAGCGGACAAACGGTGTAAGCGTGCCTGTGCGGCTGCTGCTCAATATCGAGTCGCCGGGGGCCTTACGGCACGCGGCGGAATTGGCCGCCGCGCATCCGCGTGTCGCCGGCCTGCAACTCGGACTCGGGGATCTTTTCGAGCCCCTGGGCATCGCACGCCGCGAACCGGCGGCCGTTCAACAGGCGATGTTTGCGCTGCGCGTCGCAGCGGGCGAGGCGAACGTTTTCGCGTACGACTCCGCGTTCGCGAACATCAAGGACGAAGCTGGTTTCCGGGCGGAAGCGCAACTCGCGCACGCGTTGGGCTTTCTCGGCAAAAGCTGCATTCACCCGAGCCAGATCGCGCTCGTCAACGACGTGTTCCGTCCGTCCGATGCAGAAATCGCGCATGCCGTGCGCGTCGTCGAAGCGGCACGCGATGCGCAAGACAAAGGGCTCGGCGCGTACGTCGTCGACGGTCGGATGATCGATCCGCCCTTTGTCGAGCGGGCCCGCGTGCTGGTGCAAAACGCGGCGCGTCTCGAACTGCTGACGGGCGAGCAGCGCGCCGTGCTCGACAGCGCGAGCCTCTGACGCTTGAACACATCGCCGACACACCCGCCATACCCTTTACATGTGCATTGAAAAGAGAATCGAGTTGGAGACAACGATGGAACAACGGCCACATTCGCCGCAGGCCGCTCGGCGAGGTCCGCTGGCAGGTTTGCGGGTGCTCGACCTGAGCGCCTATATTGCCGGTCCCTATGGCTGCACGCTGCTGGCCGATCAGGGCGCCGAGGTCATCAAGATCGAACCGCCGTCGGGCGACAACCTGCGCAAGTATCCTTCGACGCTCGAAGCCGAGAGCCGCGCGTTTCTCGGCGTGAATCGCGGCAAACGCGGTCTCGCACTGGACCTGAAGCAACGGGAGGCGCTCGACGTATTGATACGTCTCGTCAAGACGGCCGACGTCCTCGTGCACAACTTCCGTCCGAGCGTGCCCGCGCGCCTTGGCATCGCGTACGAGCAACTGCGCGAAGTGAATCCGCGGCTCATTTATTGCGCCGTGACGGGTTATGGCGAAACGGGCCCGAACAAGGACAAGGCGGGCTATGACCAGGTCCTGCAAACCATGACGGGCATGTGCACAATGCAAGGTCCGCGTGGCGGTCCGCCTGAAATCCTTTATGGGTCGGTGGTCGATTACTATGCGGCCGCACTCGTCGCGGCGGGGGTGTCGTCGGCGCTCTTCGATCGCGAGCGCAGCGGACTTGGACAGTACGTCGGCGTGTCGTTGCTGCGCAGCGCACTGACGATGCAGTCGGCCCGCATGATCTGGGCCGAAGGCGAGCCGAAGGACATCAGCCGCGACATGCGTTCGGGCGGCATCACGGGCATTCATCCGACGCGCGAGGGCTATCTGTACATTTCGGCGAACACGCCGCATTTCTGGCAGGCGCTGTGCGAGAAGACCGGTTTGCATGCGCTCGCGAACGACGAACGCTACGACACCGTCCGCAAGCGCGCAATTCATCGCGACGAGATCGTGCCGCAATTGCACGCCGCGTTGCAGGCGCGCACAGCACTCGAATGGGAGGCGCTGTTCGGTGACTCGGTGCCGTGTGCCGCCGCGCGCAGCGTCGAAGACATGTTCGACGATCCGCAGGTGCTAGCCGAGGACATGGTGTCGAGCTTCGAGTATCCGGGCGTCGGCCGATATCGCGGCTTCAAGCATCCGATCCGGTTCGGCTCGACGCCGTTGCCCGAGCCTTTCGCCGCGCCCGCGTTCGGCGAGCACTCGAACGAAGTGCTACGCGATGCCGGATGGTCCGACACAGAGATCGAAAATCTTCGCGGGAAGCAGGCCGTGTTGTAGCCGGAGACAGCGATGAATGCAAACCCCCACGCAAACGCTCCGCGCGATACCCCTTTGCGCGCGTGCGATGCGCACATCCACATCTATAGCCGCAGTTTCGCCACGCGTGCCGATGCAGCCGGATTCGTAGAGCAAGCCGATGTCCCGGCATACCGCGACGTGCAGGCGCGCATCGGCACACAGCGCGTCGTGATCGTGACGCCGCGCATCTATGGGACCGACAACGCGGTGACGCTCGATGCGATTCGCCAGCTGGGTATCGCGAATGCGCGTGGCGTGGCCGTCGTGCGTCCCGATGTAACCGATGCCGAACTTGCGAAGCTGCACGAAGGCGGGATTCGCGGCATTCGCTTCACGCTCTATACGCCGGCGAACGCGGTCGTTGGTTTCGACATGGTCGAGCCGCTTGCATGGCGTGTGGCCGAGCTCGGCTGGCATGTCCAGTTGCATTGGACGGCTGCGCAGATCGTCGAACATCAGGCGCTGCTGGCCCGTCTTCCATTGACGATCGTGTTCGATCACTGTGCACGCCTTCCGCTGCCCGATGGGGCGACGCACGCGGCGTTCACGACGGTACGCCGTCTCGTCGATGCGGGGCGCGCATGGGTCAAGCTGTCGGGACCGTATCTCGACTCGATCGACGGGCTTGATGCGCGCTATATCGACGTCGCGCCGACCGCACGCGCCTGGATAGCGGCCATACCCGACAGACTCGTGTGGGGCAGCGACTGGCCGCACGCGACGGAAACGCACAAGCCCGCCGACCCGATGCTGCTGGACCTGCTCGGCGAATGGGCAGACGACGAGACCACGCGCGAGCGCATTCTTACCGACAACGCTGCAAGGCTGTACGGATTCGACAATTGACGGCTGCTGTCTGGACGACAGCGCCGGGTACACAAAGCCCGAACGCACGCAGAACGCGTGGGCACATTTAAAAACCGGAGACACGTGATGAAATCCACCGTTGCGCCCTCTTCCGTGCGCAAGACGCGCTTCACGGAAGCGACGATCAGCCTTTTCGAGCGGACCATTCCCGATCCGTTCGTGCTGGCGATCCTGATTACGTTCATCGTCGCCGTGCTGTCCGCGATATTTGCACCTCATGGATCGTTGGACAAACTGGTAAGCGGCTGGTACAAGGGCTTTTTCGATATTCTCACGTTCGCATTTCAGATCACGCTGGTGCTCGTGACAGGCCATGCGTTCGCCCATGCGCCCGTCGTGCAGCGCGTATTCAAGTCTCTCGTCGCCGTTGCGCGCACGCCCGTGCAGGCCGCGACGCTCACCTTCGTACTGGTCGCCATCGCGTCGTTCTGCAACTGGGGTTTGGGGCTCGTGGTCAGCGCGCTGCTTGCACGTGAAGTCGCCAAACGCATGCGCGTCGATTTCGCATGGATCGTTGCGGCTGGCTTCTCCGGATGGGTCGTGTGGGCGAGCGGCATTTCGAGCTCCATCGCGCTCGCGCAGTCGACACCGGGCAGCGCGATGAACGTCGTGCAGAAAATCACCGGCGAAGTGCTGCCGTTCGGCGCGACCGTCTTCACCCGTTTCAACCTGGTGCCGACGATCGTCATGCTGCTCGCGATGCCGCTCGTTCTCGCATGGCTCAAGCCGCGCGACGAAGACGCCGTCCTGCTCGATACCGGCAAGCATCCCGATGCGCCGCTACGCGAGAAGCCCGAGGGCAAGCTGAGCTTCGCACGCTGGATCGAATATTCGTGGCTCGGCACGGCGTTCATCGGCGCCACCGGCATCGCGTTACTCGTGATCGCGCGGACTCAGCACATCGCGTTTTCGGGGGTCAACGCGGTGATCTTCGTGATGTTCATTGCGGGCGTGATCCTGCATGGCTATCCGCTGGCCTACGCCGATGCCGTGAAAAACGCCGCGAAACAGACGGGTTCGATGATGCTGCAATACCCGCTCTACGGCGGGATCATGGGAATGATGGATGCGACGGGCTTGCCGAACGTCATTTCGCATTTCTTTATCGCCATTTCCAGCGCGCATACGCTGCCGTTCTGGAGCTACGTGTGCTCGCTGATCGTGACGTTCTTCATTCCGAGCGGCGGCGGTCACTGGGCGGTGCAAGGACCGTTCGTCGTGCCGGCGGCCGTCGCGCTGCATGCATCGGTTCCGGCAACGACGATGGCTGTCGCGATGGGCGAGCAGGTGTCGAACATGATGCAGCCGTTCTGGGCCGCCCCTGTCGTCGCGATGGCGGGCATCGGTGTGCAGCGCGTGCTCGGCTTCACGGTGATGACATTCGCCGTCGGCGTGCTCGTCTACGGCGCGGCCTTGCTGCTTCTCGTCTGAAAACCGCCTGCCTGTTCGCGACATGGGTGACGACGGGCCCACCGCTTGCGGCATGCGACGAGGTAAGTCTGCATACGTCGCGAGAAGGGAGATCGACATGGCCAGGGTCATCGAAACGAGGCTGATTGCACAAGCACCTGACGCCCTTTGGAGAGAGATCGGCCGGTTTGGCGCCGTCGGCCTATGGCACCCGATGCTGTCCAGGGTCGAGAGCGAAGGCGAGCACGAAGGCGGTCTGCGCATGGCTGAGGGCAAGGACGGCAGCCGGCAGATCGAGCGCCTGGTCAAGACAGACTCGGAGCGGCACTTCTATCGTTACAGGATGGAATTCACGCCGATGCCCGTTCGCGACTATGTCGCCGAGTTCCGGATCGATGCCAATGCGGACGGCACGAGCACGGTCGTCTGGTCCGCGGAATTCGCGCCGCTGTCGGACGACGAGGGAACGACCAACGTGATCAGCGGCTTTCTGAACGCCGGCCTCGACAACATTGCGACGCTGTACGGCAACGCGCCGATCGCGGATCAGGGACGCACTCGCACAACGCAACGCAATTTTTTCACTTGCCGCACGAAAGAACTCGAAGTGGCCTACGAGGTATCGGGCCCGGCTGACGGACGGCCGCTCGTGCTGGTACACGGCTGGCCGGACGACGTCACGTGTTGGGACAAGACGATCGCGCGGCTCGGTGACAGGGATTTGCGGATTTACGCGCCATATCTGCGCGGATCAGGCCCGACACGTTTCCTCGCTGACAGCACGATGCGCAGCGGCGCGATCGCTGCACTGACGCTCGATCTAACGGAGTTCCTGGATGTGCTGGACCTGAAGAACGTCGTACTGGCCGGCTATGACTGGGGCGCGCGCGCCGCCTATGGCGTCGCTGCGCTGTTCCCCGACAGACTGACAGGCATCGTCGCCGCCGCGGCGGGCTACGCGACCGCGATTCCTCCAGCCGAAATGCCCTATGAGTTGGCGCACGCGTACTGGTATGAGTGGTACGTCGCAACGACATACGGACACAGGGCTTACCGCGACGACCGCGAACGGCTATGCAGATACCTGTGGGAAAGCTGGTCGCCTGCGTGGCCGGACAGGGACACGGAGTTCGACGCGATGGCGGGCTCCCTCAACAATCCGGACTGGGCCGACATCAGCCTTCACGCTTATCGGCAGCGCTGGCACGACGCCGCCGGCGCAAACGGGCACGAAGAGGTTGAGCGACGGCTGGCGGAGTCTCCCACGATCCGTATCCGGACGATCATGCTTCAGGGTGCGGAGGACGGGGACAATATGCCTGTCACGTCCGAAAACAAGGAACGCTACTTTTCGGGCGGCTATGAACGGCGCCTGCTCCCCGGCGTCGGTCACTTCGTCCCGCGCGAAGCGCCCGATGACTTTGCCGACGCGATATGCGCGGTTGCAAAGCGCTGAATAAGGGGAATCCATCTCCTTCTGCAATGCAGGCCAATAGCGGCCCGAGGAGCGCTGCGTGCTCGAACGCCTTTGCAGAAGCAATGAAGGCCGGTGTGCCTATCGTCGCGATCCGTTGCAGCACTCAGCAGATCGTACGCACCGACTAGCCGCGACGCGCCGATGCATCGAAACGGTCTTCGAGGAGGTCGATGTATCGCTGAACCGACGACGCAACGGCCGCCTTGCCATCGGCTTCGATTTCGGCATGACGAAAGCTGCCGTACACGCTCTCATACTCGAAACCGTCGAGCAGCGCCGCCATCGAGCGAACGGTCGAGCCGGACAGCGGCAGATAGTTCGGATAGCTATACATGAACGAGACGTGCGAGCGGTCTGGCGTCACCTGCAGAATATCGCCCGACAGGAGCGTTCCTGCTCCCGAGTTCCAGTGAAGCACGGAGCCTCCCGGGAAATGGCCGCCGAGTCGCAGCAAGGTCATGTCCGATGTAATGGGCAGCGTATCGCCACGCCAGAACTGCACTGCATCGCTATGGCAAACGACCCACTGCCGGTCGGCTTCGTGGGCCCATACCGTGCAATCGAATGCGCGAGCCCACTCCGACATCGTCGAGTAGTAGTGCGGATGCGAAATCGCAATCGCCTTCAGGCCGCCAAGCGCATGAATGAGGTCGACGGTCGCGCCGTCCAGCAGCGCGATGCAGTCCCACAGCACGTTGCCTTCATCGGTTCGCGCCAGCAATGCCCGCTGTCCGATGCCGAACGTCGGTTCCATCCGGATTTCGAACAGATCGCTCCGCAATGCGCGCCAGGCGTTGGCGTGACTTTGACGGAGCGAATCCAGCGACGTCCAGGCCTGGCCCGATGGCGGAATAAACTGCCTGACGTCTTCACAAATCAGACACCGCTCCCGTCGATCGGTCTCGGGGTACTGCGTGCCACACGTTTCGCAGATTCGTTTCATCGGGATTTCCTCCTCGGTTCTGTCCGCGCAATCCGTTGATACGCTTCGTTTGACTTCGTTTAGCTTCGGGAGCCGAAGCACCAATCGCAATGCGTCGCACGCTGTCGTGCATCGAATGAACGCAGCATTGGCTATGCCGCGTCCACATCTTCTGAACCGACGAAACGGAAACGGCTTCTCCTTGGCCGTCCCCGCAGCGAAGCCGGTCACAACTCGCCGACCGTCAAAATCGAAGTAACCCGCGCGTGGCCTGAAACTTGCACAAATACAGCGGCAACCACCGGGGCTTGCGAGAGGAAGTCGCGCCGATGCTCCCCGGGGTTCCCGTTCAGCCGGTAACGGTTCAGACTCCGATGTGAACGCAGGCCAGACGCGACACGCGTAGCAAGAGGCACATGACCCGTCGTTCGGCACGGAGGGCGCAGAATCATGACATTGACGTTCACCCTGATCGATCTGGCCGGGTCCGTCGCGCTGCTGCTGTGGGGTACCCACATGGTGCAGACGGGCATCCAGCGCGCCTTTGGTGCCAGCCTTCGCTCTCTGCTCGGTCGGGCCCTGCACGGGCGACTGGGCGCATTCCTGGCCGGAATGGGTATCACCGCTGCCTTGCAGAGCAGTACGGCGACGGGACTCATGACGGCCGGCTTCACTGCAGGCGGCCTCGTCGAACTGGTCCCCGCGCTCGCTGTCATGCTTGGCGCGAACGTCGGCACGACACTGATCGTCCAGTTGATGTCGTTCAACGTTGTCACGGCCTCGCCGGCACTGATACTCGCCGGCGTATTGATGTTCCGGAAGGCGTCAACCACACGGGCACACGATCTGGGCCGCGTCCTGATCGGCCTGGGCCTGATGCTGCTCGCGCTGCACCAGTTGCTAGGCCTGTTCACGGACTACGAGGACGCGCCCAGTTTACGCATGCTGCTGGGCGCCGCATCCACCGTGCCGCTGGTCGATGTGCTGCTGGCGGCAGGTCTCACCTGGGCTGCGCATTCGAGCGTGGCGATCGTCCTGTTCATCATGTCGCTGTCTGCGCAGAATGTGGTGCCGCCCGATGCTGCGTTCGCATTGGTGCTGGGCGCGAATCTCGGCACGGCCATCAACCCGTTGCTGGAGGGGGCGACCGCAAGCGATCCGGCGTCGAAGCGGCTACCGGTGGGTAACCTGCTGTCCCGGGCCGTAGGCGTCGTGTTGGCGCTCGCCGCAATCGGGCCGCTTGGCCGGTTCATGGTCACGATCGAACCGGACAACGCCCGGGTGGTGGCCGATTTCCATACGCTCTTCAACCTGGTGCTCGCGTGCCTGTTTCTGCCGGTGCTGTCCCCGTACGCGCGACTGCTCGGCCGGCTGCTGCCCCAGCGCGCGGCCCCCACTGACCCGTCGCGCCCACTGTATCTGGACCCGGCTGCACTGCAGATTCCCATGGTGGCGCTTGGCAATGCCGCTCGTGAGGCGCTGCGTCTGGCCGACGTGCTCGGCGACATGCTGGCGGGCGCTCGCGCGGCGCTGGTAGATGGCGATCGCAAACTGATTGTGGAAACCCGGCAGCGCGATGACATCCTGGACCACCTGAATACCGCGATCAAGACTTACCTGACATCGCTCGATCACGAACAACTTGCTGAAAACGATCTTCGGCGGGTGCATGAGATTCTCACCTTCGTTATCAACATCGAGCAGGCTGGCGACGTAGTGGATCTGAACCTGCTCCCGCACGCAACCAAGCGCGTGAAGCGCGGACTCGCATTTTCAAAGGAAGGGGAAGCGGAACTGCTGGCCATGCTGGATCGCCTGATGGCCAATCTGCGTACGGCCGCCTCGCTGTTCATGACGGAGGACACACGTGCGGCTCGCATGCTGGCGGACGAGAAAGTGACCTTCCGGGAAGCGGAATCTACCGCGACCGCTTCGCACTTCGAGCGCCTTCGCTCCCGTCGCATCGACACCGCGCAGACCAGCGCACTGCACCTCGATCTGCTCCGCGACCTGAAACTGATCAATTCGCACATCGTGGCCGCCGCCGCGTACCCGGTCCTCGAACGCACGGGCGCGCTGTTGCCCAGCCGGATTGCCGCAAACGAGATGTGATCGAAAGGACGCGGACTCATACCGCGCTGCACTTGACGGTCGGCCCAGATAGCGCCCGGATCTCTGCGTCCGAACCCGCACCGATCGACCTTGAAGCGCGCACAACAGCGACAACTGCGATGCCGTGAGCGGGAACAGCCCTTGCTGTCGGTTTCGCATCCTCCTCCGGTATACATTTCGATGCCAACACCTCGAGACGTTTGCGCCGAGCGTACAGATATGAACTTCGAAGCGGGCATGGCCTTGACTGATGCAGGCATCCGCGCGGCGCACCGCGAATCGCTGATTACCAGCGAGCTCTCATCGCGAGCAAGCCGCCGTCCGAACCATGGGGCTGAGGCCAAAGTCCTGAGACGCCTTGCCCGCGCGCTGGCCACATCCGACGCGGCCATGCTCGACACGCTGGCATCGGAGGCTGCTCGTTTGTGCCGGGCCGGCAGCGCCGGCATCAGCGTGCTGGAGTCGCCGCCCGGCAGGCCGGCGAGTTTTCGATGGGCGGCCCTCGCTGGCCATTGCGCGCCGCTTCTCAACACCTATCGCCCTTTCGACGACAGTGTCTGCGGTGTCACGCTGGCCATGGGCAAGCCCGAGCTGTTCAGGACGCCACAGCGTTACTTCTCGTCGATAGAAGCCGTGTCGCCGCCCGTCGTCGAAGCGCTGCTTGTTCCCATTCCCGTCGGTGAAGGCCCCTGGGGCGCGATCTGGGTGATGTCCCACGATGAGAACGCCCGCTTCGATGCCGAAGACCTGCGTTTGCTGACGAGTCTTGCGGACTTCACGGGTGCCGCAATGCAGGTGGCCCGAATGCAGGCGCTGGCAGAAAAACGGGCAACGGAAGCAGAAGAGGCCCAGCAAGCACTACGTCTTGCCGAAGAGCGCACCTACAAGTTCATCGCAATCCTCAGCCACGAGCTCAGAAGCCCCATTGCGCCCGTCGTTTCTTCTCTTGATGTTCTTGGACGCCTCGAGACCACCAGCTCGGCGGCGACGCGCGCTCTCGATATCGCGCAAAGGCAGATGGGACGACTGCAACGGCTGATCGATGACTTGCTCGACGCGTCTCGCATCCGCCACGGCAAGGTCGAAGTAAAAATGGGCACATGCCAGCTTGCTGACATCGTGTGGGATGCCGTGCACGCGGTGCAGCCTGCAATCGAGGCGCGCAAGCATCAGCTGACGGTTCATTCTCCGTCCGAGCCTGTAATCCTGCACGCAGACGCGGCCCGTCTGACCCAGGTGCTCGTGAACCTGCTCACCAATTCCGCCAAGTACTCGCCTGACGGCAGCCATATTGAACTCGCCGCTGTCGTCGAACACGCATCGGAGAGCGACGGCATGACACCCACAGGTTCAGTCCGCTTTACCGTGACGGACAACGGATACGGTATTCCTGCCGACAAGCTGCCCTACGTGTTCGACATGTTCACCCAGCTCGACTCGCGGCCTCCGTCAGTGGATTCGGGGCTCGGAATAGGACTCGCGCTTGTCAGATATCTGGTCGAATGCCACGGCGGGACGGTCACCATTGCAAGCGGCGACGGACGGACAGGCACATCGGTAACGGCCATGCTTCCAGTTCTCGAACGGCTTCAGGTTATCTCGCCGCCCGCGCGGGCGGGACAGTGCGAATGACCTGACGAAACATGCCCGTCGCCGCTCCGGCATGCCTGATCGGAAGCGTCGGCTGTCGTCGCGCAATGCGAGTCTGCACTCGCATCCATCACACGCGAAGAGATACACGCCGAATACTCTTGCACTGAACGGCCTTGGCAATCGAGTGGACCATCGATTCGCTCGCGGCATGCGGACTGCTGCATTCCGTATAAGCCGGAGAAATTGCCATGAAGCATCGCGCCACCGTTTTGTGCATCAGACAGGACTGTCTATTACTGGTCGCTAAACGGGGCGGCCGGTGGGCCATACCTGGCGGTCGCAGGAAACGCGACGAGGTGCTGTCGCGCGCGGCGGCACGCGAGCTTTGCGAGGAGACGCAACTGACGGCGTATCGCGTCGATTATCTTTTTCAGTTCTGGGGAGCACACACGCGGCACTTTGTTTTTGCTGCGCAACTGTCGCCCGGTGCCGAGGCAAGGCCCGACAACGAAATCGCCCGATGCAGATGGGTCAAGCTGCGCGACGTGAGCCGACTGCCCGCGAGCATTCCAACAAAAGCTATCGTTCAATATCTGCTGCGTTCGCGGAGCTCTCTGCATCGCTTACAGTGGATCGCCGAAGAATACGAAAACGACCCGCTGACCGAGGAGCCGCTGGAGGCACACGATGCCTCGCACGACGTCAGTGCGCCGACGGTCTGACGAGCATCGCACGGCGGGCCTCGTGAAAGCCATCATGCCAAACGTCATTGCTCAGCGGCGGCGCGGCCAGCGCTCACGGTTTCCCGCGAAAGACTGCTGCGGCATTGCCGGATGACATGTGCTCCAACCGGATGAGCGTCGCAACGCTGACACGCAGGCAGTCGCATAGCTGCTCCGCGACTTCCGAATTGACGCTGAGGCTGTGAAGCCTGTGCAACCGTTCCTCCTGAGCCTCGAGCAACTGCATGCCCCGGTAGATGTGGCGCAGGAGTTCCCGCGTCGCCCGGGTATCTGCTTCTTCTCGTGCAATCGTCAACGGCACATCGACTGGCTGTCGACGGGCGCCCTCGTTCGCCGACACAGCAGCTGTTTCCCATGCCATCGTGTCGCTTGCGCAGGCGTCGGCGGTAAGCTCATCGAGCAACGGCAGCAGTTCCGACGGCGTCACAGGTTTTCGCAGCATAGCCGACACAGCGATACTGGGAACGTTCACGAGCGCCGACATCAGAACGATTGGTATCTGCGCAAATCGCGGCATGGTCCTGATTCTGCGAACCATCTCGACGCCATTCATCGATGGCATCGTCACGTCGGAAACGATGGCATGCGGACGGACGTCGGGCAAAAGACGCAAGGCGTCCATCCCGTCACGCGCGACGATTACATCGTGCCCTGCCACTTCAAGCGCAGTGCCGAGAGCGTCCCGCACGTTAACATCGTCGTCGACCAGTAGGATGCGAGTCATGCAGATGGCTTCAACCCGGGTGAACGGTTTCGCGCATGTTTTGTTCCTGGCCGTGTCGCGTTGCCCTCGCGTAAACTCGGCATGGTGCCCTGAACGGCCGGCGTGGCGCGGCTTTGTACGTTTTACGCTGTCGGCAGAAAATATTCGTGCTCCGCAGTCCCTGGGTTGTGCGCTGCCGCTCTCAGGAAATGGGAATAGCAGATGCTCCATGAGAGGGCGAAGGCAGCCAGGGCACAGTGCCGTGTTCACCATCCTGTTGGTCGACGACGATACCAAACTCCTCCACGCGCTCCAGACGGTGCTTGAGGGAGAAGGCTATCGGGTTCTCACTGCGCCCGACGGGGAGATAGCAACCGCCATCGCCGTGAAAAACCTTCCGGATCTGGTTATAACGGATTGGATGATGCCCCGCGTCGATGGCGTCGCACTATGCACGCGCATCAAGGCCGACCCGACGACCAATAACATTCCCGTCGTGATGTGGTCGGCTGCGTTGCTTCCCCTTCCCGAGGAGCCGCTATGGAACGTGTTCCTCCGCAAGCCGATACCCATCGAGCGCCTGCTTGAGGCTATAACGAACCTTCTGCATCGACCCGTGGCGCTGCCCAGTCGATGTACACAGATCAGCGGCGAGCCGCCGGCGACAGGTGCTGGTTAAACGCAGTGTCCCAGGCGCCCGATATCATTTTCCGGCGCATGTGATGCCCGTTGTCCTCATGAATGGCCTGAACCGCTGGAGCCGTTGGCGTTCGCTTTGGCCTGCGCCACTGACCTGTCGACGGTGCCTTTGTCGCGTGCACGTCTGCCCGCATGTTCGGCGAGCTGCAGATACGCATCGGCGACGCGCCTCAAGTCGTCTTCCGACGCATCCTCAATGCCGATCAGAGCGTCGCTCGCGGTTTTCTGCGATGCCAGGAGTTCGTTGAGCTTCAGATGAACGGCAACGCTATCCTTGTTCTGGCTCTGCTGGATCAGGAAGACCATCAGGAAAGTGACGACGGTCGTCCCGGTGTTGATGACCAGTTGCCAGGCATCCGAGTAGTGAAAAAACGGTCCCGATACAAGCCATGCCACGATGGTTATCACGGCAAGGCCGAACACTACGGGCGAGCCCGCCCATCGCGTGACGGCCGCGGCGAACCTGTCGAATGCGCGTGTAACAGGGTTCCCGGTGGCGTAGGCCGGACTTGACGTGTCCGGCACGGTCTCAAGACGGTCGACAGGACGACGGTCGGTTGAATGTGTGGAACGCATGAGACCTCCATAGCGACGTTGCCTTGTTTCGCCGCGCAAGGCTCGCGGTAATCAGCGTCGGCAAACGACGCGTTGGGGCTTTTCGAGCGCTCAGCAAGCCCTATGCCGATGATTTGCATTGAATGGCCGTCAGTCGCCAGCGGTGGCGAGGACCTGTCCGAGCCCGCGTACGAAAACATCGACACAATGAATGCAACTATGGCACTTGCTTCCGCAAACATTTGCGCGCCGCAATTTGTGCGCGGTCCGAGGTCAATTGGAATAAAACGGCCTAAATCAACGAGCGAAAACAGAAGGACGTTTTAAACCGGGCCGCTGCCGCCTTTAAGCAGATCCGGCAGATTCGGCACTGAGCGTTTTTACCGCTAAAGTTGCTGACGCCTGATGCCGATAAGCGAGAGGTCAGCCGACGCTCCGTTGATCGACGAGATCCGACGACCCGCCGCGCGACGAGAAGAACATGTATCCAATATCGCGAAACATCATGCTGCGCGGCCGGCCACGTGTTGCCCGCCGCGCGACGCAATCTCTTTTTGTCAAACGATATGCGTTGCAGAACTCCCGCACGCGCTGTCGCCAACGCGTTGCTCGCGGCGCTTGCAATCCACGCTTCCATCGTTCGTGCAGGCGAGCCGGCCGCCAACGACGCGCCCGCCGTTCCATTGACGGGCGGCAAGCTGCTGCTTACGGGCGGCGTATCCGAAATCGAAGGCGCGGCGGGAGGCGGCCTTACGCCGTGGGCCGTGATCGGTGGCTACGGCACCGCATCGCAACTGGGCGCGAATGCGCACGCCACCTACGTGCACACCCAGGACTTTGCGCTGACGACCTACGGCGCGCTCGTGGGCGTCGCGAACCGCGTCGAGATCTCGATTGCGCGCCAGGTGTTCGACACCCGCGACGCCGGCGCGCAGCTGGGTCTCGGCTCGGGCTTCAGGTTCGATATGGACACGATCGGGCTGAAGGTGCGTCTGTTCGGCGATGCCGTCCTCGATCAGGATACGTGGGTGCCGCAAATCGCCGCCGGCATTCAGTTCAAGCACAACGAACAGGGCGACGTCGTGAAGGCGGTCGGCGCGACGAGCACTTCGGGCACCGACTTCTACCTGTCCGCAAGCAAGCTGCTGCTCGCGCAAAGCCTGTTGCTCAACGGCACATTGCGATTCACCAAGGCGAACCAGTTCGGCCTGCTCGGCTTCGG
Organism: Paraburkholderia diazotrophica; assembly: GCF_900108945.1. Classification (GTDB taxonomy): domain Bacteria; phylum Pseudomonadota; class Gammaproteobacteria; order Burkholderiales; family Burkholderiaceae; genus Paraburkholderia; species Paraburkholderia diazotrophica. Next base: position 54,424 of record NZ_FNYE01000035.1, read on the forward strand.
GGGCGACAAGTCGAACGCGTATCACCCGGAATTCGAGGCATCCGTTGCGTATCTGCTGTCACGCAACGTTGCCGTGGGCGCCGAGTACCGCAGCAAGCCGGATAACCTCGGCTTCGCGCGCGAGCAGGACGCGTACGACGCGTTCGTCGCGTGGGCGCCGACGAAGCATGTTTCCCTGACGCTCGCGTATGTGTCGCTGGGCGATATCGCGACGATACGCAATCAGCGCGGCGCATACGCGTCGCTGCAAGTGGGGTTCTGATGAAACGCGCACTTTCATGCATTCGACGCCTCGCGTGCGTTACATGTGCCGCCATGCCGCTTGCCGTGCTGCTCTTCGCTGCCCCCGCGCATGCCGACGACGATTCGCTCTATCGGACCTTCGGCGGACAGGCCGGCCTCGCGAAGATCATCGACGACTTCTACGATCTGGTGCTCAAGGACCCGCGCACAGCACCCTATTTCGACGGCGCGCCTATCAGGCGCATCAAGCAGAAGCTCGGCGAGCAGTTGTGCGTGCTGCTGGGCGGCCCGTGCACCTACACGGGCCGCACGATGAAGCGCACGCACGAAGGTCAGAACATCGACCGCGCCGCGTTCAACGCGGCCGTCGAGGATCTGCAAACGGCCATGGACAAAAACGGCGTGCCGTTTCACGCGCAAAACAAATTGCTTGCGAAACTCGCGCCGATGTATCGAGACATCCAGGACCGGGAATGAACACGACAGCACGTCCTTTCATCTGCAACGGCAAACACCGCAAACGCGCGCTGCTCGCGACGGCCGTCCTCGCGCTCGGCTGCCACTTCGCGAGCGCGAGCGCCGCGAGCCTGCAGATTTCGGTGATCGATCAGACGGGAGCGCCCGTGCGCGATGCCGTTGTCTACGCGACACCCGTCAGCGGCAAGCTGCCTGCGGCAAAACCGGCCGCCGCGATCATCGATCAGATCAAGCGCAAGTTCGTACCGATGGTGTCAGTGGTGCAGACGGGAACCGCGATCACGTTTCCGAACAAGGACAACTTCGAACACGACGTGTACTCGTTTTCTCCTGCGAAGAAGTTCGAGTTGCATCTGTACCACGGCGTGCCCGCGAACCCGGTCGTCTTCGACAAGCCTGGTGTCGTCGTGATGGGCTGCAACATTCACGATTCGATGGTCGCGTACCTGCTCGTCGTCGACACGCCCTGGTTCGCGAAAACGGACGCGAGCGGCCACGCGACGATCGATAACCTACCCGCCGACAGCTACAGGCTCACCGCGTGGCACTACCGCCTCGTGGATACGCATGCGCTGCCGGCGCAAACCACGGCGGTGAGCGCCGACACGAAAGCGTCGTTCAGGCTGAACCTGTCGGCTCAAACGCCGGAGTAAGCAAGCGATGCGATTCCATAGCCTGCGCGCCCGTATCGCGATCGTCGTCGTGCTGCTGATGCTCGCCGTGCAGCTTGCCGGCTATGCCGTCATCAGCACGGTGATCCGCTCGAACGCGCGCAGCAACTCCGAGCGACAACTGGCCGTCGCCGAAAACGTGTTTCGCCAGGTGCTGCGCGCGAACGGCGAAAAGCTCACGCAGGCCGCGACGGTCGTCGCAGCGGACTTCGGCTTTCGCGAAGCCGTTGCGACGCACGACGAGAACACCGTCGTCTCGGCGTTGAGGAATCACGGCAGCCGCATCGATGCGGACATCGTGATGCTCGCGACTCCGGACGGCAAGGTGACGGCAGACAGCCGCGGCCCGTCGCAAGGCGCTGCGCCGTTCCCGCTCGCGAGCCTGATCCGCACAGCCGTGCGGCGCGGCGATGCGTCGTCGATCGTGCCGATAGACGGCAAGCTGTACCAGGTCGTCGCCGTGCCCGTCAAGGCGCCCGTAACGATCGCGTGGGTCGCCATGGGCTTCGTGATCGACGACAAGACGGCGCGCGACATCGCAACCCTCACGTCGCTCGATGTATCGTTCCTCGATCGCCTTTCCGATGGGCGCTGGAGCGTGCTCGCGAGTTCGATGCCCGATGCGCGCCACGCGCACGCGAGCATCGCCGATATCGCCGACGAGAACTACGCAACGCGCGTCGTGCTGCTGCAATCGGGCGGCGAAACCATTGCGGTGATGCTGCAGCGCTCACTGCACGAGATCACGGCGCCGTTTCATCGGCTGCAGTCGGTTCTCGCATTCATCACGGCGGTCGGTGTGCTGCTATCGATTGTCGGCAGCATGCTCACCGCGCGCAGCGTGACGCGGCCCGTGCAGGCGCTGATGCATTTTTCGCGGCGTGTCGAGAGCGGCAACTACGATCAGCCGATCGAGGTCTCGCATCAGGACGAGCTCGGCAAGCTCGCCAAGGCGTTCAACCACATGCAGCAGGCGATTTCGGAACGCGAGAGGCACATTACCGAGCTCGCGTATATGGACCGTCTGACGGGCCTCGCCAATCGCGCGATGTTCAACGACCGTCTGCAAGCCGGGATCGAACACGCACGGGCACAGGCGGACGATGGCGACGCGCCGCTCACGTTCAGCGTGATGATGATGGACCTCGACCGCTTCAAGTATGTCAACGATACGCTCGGGCATCCCATCGGCGATCAGCTTCTGTGCGAAGTGGCAACGCGTTTGCGCAATGCGCTGCACAGCAAGGATCTCGTCGCGCGTCTAGGCGGCGACGAGTTCGGCGTTCTCCTGCCCGCCGACGACAATGATGGTGCGCAGCGCGTGGCCGCGCATCTGATCAAGACGCTTGAAGTGCCGATCACGATCGAAGGACAGCTCGTCGATGTGGGCGCGAGCATCGGCATCGTCACCTGGCCGCAGCACGGCGCCGACATGAACGTGCTGATGCGCCGCGCCGATATCGCGATGTATGTCGCGAAGCGCACCAATACCGGCTTCGCGGTCTACGACGAGAAGCACGATCACAACAGCGCCGAACGTCTGTCGCTGATGAGCGAACTGCGCCAGGCGGTCGAGCAGGATCAGCTGATGTTGTACTACCAGCCGAAGCTCGATCTGGCGTCGGGCACCGTCAAGTATGTCGAAGCGCTCGTGCGCTGGGAGCATCCGACGCGCGGCTTCGTGTCACCCGACCAGTTCATTCCGTTTGCCGAACAGACGGGCTATATCAAGGCGATCTCGCATTGGGTCGCGGACAAGGCGATCGGCCAGTGCGCGACGTGGCGCGCGGCGGGGATCGAGCTGGCCGTGTCGGTTAACGTGTCGGCGCGCGAACTGATCCAGTCGACGCTGCCTGAGACGTTCAGCGCGCTGCTGAGCAAGCATGGCGTGCCGCCCGAGCTCGTGTGGATCGAGATCACGGAGAGCGCGATCATGGACGATCCCAATCACGCTATCGAGACGCTCGACCGCCTGCACGCACTCGGCATTCGCCTTGCCGTCGACGACTTCGGCACGGGCTATTCGTCGCTCTCGTATCTGAAACGGATGCCCGTCGACGAACTGAAGATCGACAAGTCATTCGTGATGGCCATGACGCATCACAAGGACGATGAGACCATCGTGCGCTCGACCATCGATCTCGCGCACAACATGGGCCTCAAAGTGGTGGCCGAAGGCGTCGAAACCGAAGATGTGCTCGGGCGGCTCCGCGACTTGGGCTGCGATCTTGTGCAGGGCTTCCATCTGAGCCGTCCGTTGCCGCCGTCACGGCTCGAAGCATGGCTCATCGAGTGGGAAATCCGCCAGACGGCGGACGAGGCCTGATGTCGTCTGAAACGTGGGCATGCCCGTTACGCGATAACGACGCCCACGGTTACGGTCAGTCGATTAGCGAACGCGGCACGGCACGGCCCACGAACGGTTATCTGCGCGGCGTGACAGAGGGCTTGAGTTGCGAAGCAATTAACAGTTTCCCTTCTTCGCCTGTCCGGGCGGACAGAATCCATTGCCCGGCCCTCCTTGCGGCTTGCCTTGCGGCGCGACGACTACGCCAGGCTGATCGGGTACATACACCGCGCACCCCGAGAGCACAGTTACAGCGACTGCCAACAGCGTCATGATCGTTTTCATTGAATGTGCGCCGGGAGGGACCGTTGCGTCCCTCCCGCTTCCCCAAAATCAGAAGTTGAAGTTGATGCCCGACTGGCTGCCAGCCGACACGTTGACATTGGTCGATTGCGTCGTGCCGCTCGCGCTGTCCGCTTCGACGGTATAAGCGCCAGCAGCACTGCCTGCCGGAGCCAATGCAACAGGCAATGTGCCTGCGTAAGTTCCCGTCATCGGCGCCGCTGCCGGGACGGCAAGCGTGTAAGCACCCGTATCGAGATTCGCGTTGACGGAAGCGACTTCATATGAGCCAGCACCGTCGTTCTGCAAGGCGCGCACGAGGGCCTGGGCAGACGCCGTCACGGTACCTGCAACCGTGTTCACCGTAGACGCCGGAAGCGTGATCGGTGCGGCAGTCGTGGCGATCGTCGTAGTCGCACTTGCCGTAACCGGTACCGAGTGGATGACGCCGTTCGCGTGCCCCGTCGGCTGCCGGTTGTCCACGATCACGACATCGTAGTTGCCGTTCGTCGAACTCTGGATCAATGGGCTGAGGACAAACTGGCCATTACTGTCAGCGACCGTGCCGCGAATCACATGACCGTTCTGTTCCGCGTAGACCGTGGCTCCCGCCTCGCCTGGCGCGACATAACCAGCGATGCTGCCGCTGACCACGGTCGGTGTAGCCGTTACCACGGGCTTCAGACTATAGCTGCCGTTGCCGCGCTGGACGATCGATTTGCACGCGTTGAAGTCCAGCACGAGATCCACCAATGTGTTCGCCTGAACCGTAAACGGCTGGATGATCTTGTATCCGCTCTGCGTTGCGCTCGGCGTGACTAACGGCTGCTCGGTACTCGTACCCGTGACCACGACGGAATTCGCAACCGAGTTGCCCTGATTCTGCGCCAGTACGAGTCGGATCTGCTGATACTGACCCGCAGCCAGCGGTGCGCGACCGAGGTCGGTCAGAACGCCATTGGTCAGCGAAAGCAGATCGATCTTTTGCGGTGCCGGCAGCGCGATGTCGGTCCAGCCCCCGTCCGAATCGCCGGCCGTCGAGCTTGCATTGACGCGTACCTTATCGACGGTCACATAGACATGGTCAAAACCGCACGACGGCGCATCGGTCATTGCCACATGCAGCGTGCCGGTTCCGCTGCCAGCGTTATCACCACCGCCGCCGCCGCATGCTGCCAGCACCATAGGAAGTGCCAGCGTACAAAGCCACTTTCTAGTCGTTTTCATGGGAACCCCAGTTATTTGTTCTGTGAGCGGAAGGATACGGAAAGCTCCCGTAAGTTTGCTCGGCAAATTGCAATAATCTGTAACCGATATGTCGTGCCCGGTATATCGTCGGCATGCGCGCACATCATCTCGGCCATCATCGCGGCCAGGATTTCCGGTGCGTCAGCGATCGCGCGACACCGCCTTGACTGTCCGGCTCGCCAGAACTTGGCGAACGTCTATGTCCCTGTCTGATCCGGCGCAGTTCCCCTGACACCTGCTCGCCGGCCCGCGACCATCTCCACCAGCCAGTTCACGACGAGCGCGGTATACGCCCGCTGGCTGGGATCGTCCGATAGCCCGTGGTCCGCGCCTTCGATGATCCGGTACGTGAGCGAATGCGCCTGCAAAAAGGCCTGCAGATAGCTGGCGATCACGGTGTGCGGCACGATCTCGTCGTGTTCTGATTCGACGAGCAGCACATCGCCGCCAAAACGGGCCGCCGCGCGCAACGCGCGATTGTCCGACGATGGCACGATGCGTTTGCGATAAGCGACGAGATCGTGTTCGACATGCAGAGCGCGCTTCGGCGTGTTCCATCCTTCGTCCAGGTAGAGCGCCGGTACGCGCAGACCTAGCCAGCGCACGGGACGCAGCTCCGTCAGGATCGCCGCGAGATAGCCGCCGTAGCTGCTGCCGATGACGGCAACCGCATCGCGGTCGATCGACGGATGTGCAACGAGCGCATCGTAGGCGGCAAGCAGGTCCTGCAGATTGGTTTCCCGCGTCACGTTTTGCTGTTCGTCGAGCGTGCGCCCATGTCCCGTCAGATCGAAGGTCAGGCAGACGCAGCCGAATGCCGCCGTCTGCCGCGCGCGCTCGAGATACTGCCCCTGATTGCCGCCCCAGCCGTGCACGAAAAGAACGCCTGGCACCGTTGTCTTCGGTGCGAGCAGGGTCCCGTCGAGGTAGCCGTTCTCGACCTTGATCTGCACGCCATAACGTTCCGCTGTCATATGCCGCTGCTCCCTTGCAAGGTATGGCGATCCACCGTGTAGTACTTCGTGATGGCGCCCGCTCGCGCATCGACGCCTCGATAGACGATGCAGGCGCCATCGGGCACCTGCACGTCGTCGCCGTAAAGCTCACGTGTCGAGGCGCGCACCGCATAGACCCGAGGGTCCGCCCTGAACATGCGCAACGCGCCAAGCTCGGCGCCCGTCGCGCCGCCGACCCGCCACGACTGCTCGAGCACGCCGCAATGGCGCACGCCTTGTGCATCGATGCCCCAGGCGACGTCGTAGTTGCGTCTCGATGCGAAGAAGCCGGCGTAGTCGTTTTGAACGGCGGCATCGAATGCACGGGCCTTGCTGATTGCCTCATGGATATCGCTCGTGACGTCGAGCTGCGCAAGCATGTCGAAGCCGCCATGCACGACGACCAGGTCCGTGCCGCCATAGACGTGGTGGCCATGGTTATTGACAGTCAGATGCTGCACGCCGTAGTAGCTCGCTACCAGATCGTCGAGCGTCACCTGGCCGACGCTCAGCGTTTCGATGCTATCCAGCTGCCGTTCGACGACGATGCCTTCGGCTCGCAGCGTCGCATCGCCAAGCGCGTCGAGTTCTGCTTCCAGTTCATTCATATCGGCGACCAGTGATTGTCCCGCTCCGCCGATCCCGTAAGGGCGCTTGATCCGCACATGGCCCTGCGGCCAGAGCATGCGTGCCGCGTTGCAGGCATCGTCCCGCGAAAATGCGGAATGGCCGGGCAGAACCAGCGAAGCAGTGTGCTCGCCGAATACGCGCGACCAGCCCGGTGGCGAAGCCTGCGCGTCATCGGGCAGTGCGTGTGCGATCAGCTTCGTCGCGACGAACGGAAACGGCACGACGCCGCCGAACAGATCGCGCACGGATCGAACGCCGAGCTTGCGCGCTTGCGTCAACGTCAGCGTATCGTCGGGGACCAGGTAACGATGCGCGGGATAGGCATCGCTTGCATTGAACTCGCCCGCAAGCGTCGTGCCTTTGAGTTCGGCGATCTGCCTCGCGAGCGCCCAAAGCGTCTCGACCTCGTGGCCAGTCTGATCGGTCTTGCGTTGCCCACGATAGACGAGCACAACGGGCAGCGCCGGTCTCGCCGGAGATAAACGCACCTTCAAGTTGTCCTCCCCGCGCCGGGGCGCAATAGTCGCGGTATTCGTTTTCATGCGCGCGCATCATCGGTCTACGCCGACGTTTGTCAGAGAGCAAGGCTTGTGCCTTTGTCTGCCGGAGGGGGAAGGATTCGGGCGCTAAATCCGCAGAGTTAGTACTGGATTTTTGAGCACGCGCATCGTCGTTCCGGCGCGCTCGCTACAATTGTGCCCGCTCGCGCCTCCCGGCCGGCCGTCGCAGGGGTGTTGACGGATTTATCGCGGTCTGTTTCATTTCTCTTGCCGCATCGATGGCGTAAAGGTGATGCCTACCAGCAATCCTTCCGGCCCGATGAAGCGGCTGACAGTCTGGCCCCACGGCTCATTCCGGCTCCTGACCAGCATCCGATACCCTCGTGATTCGAGTTCCGCCGTAGCCGCTTCGACGTTGTCGACATCAAATTCAATCCAGGCTTGCGGAATGGGCACGTCACGAGGCCACGAATCCGTGCCGAAGCACGACTGAGCAGCCTGAGAGAGCGGCCACAAGGCGAACGTGTTTGCACCTTGCAGCCTCTCCGTATGAAGGTAGCCGCCTTTCTCTTCCTTGAAGGCGATACCGAAGGCACGACTGTAGAGCTCGCGGCTTGCCTGGGCTTCACTCACAATCGGGCCGAAGCCTGCGATGAACAAGGCTGTGGCTTTTGTGATCTTTTCCATGGCTTCTCCTTTGTCGCCAATGAGCGGCGCAATGAGGAATGGACATGAACATGTCTGCGCGCGCCCGTCGAACGGATGTGGCGGCCAGTATTCATGTAGCGCGGGGCATGGATGAGTGTAGGCTTTTTTCAGGTCGCGATTGTGTGTGTCACGTCGCAGGCGTACTACTGACGCTCGATTGTGGCTTTCCAACTTCACGCGCTTCAGGAATCAGCCAGTCTATTTCATTGCTCCAGTACAGCCTGAGGAGTATTCCGGAAGCTGATCGCCATACGGTTATACGTATTCATCACGCTGATCGCGATCGTGAGGTCCACCAGTTCCCGCTCATCGAACACTGCGCGGGCAGCCTCGTAAGCCTCATCGGGTACACCCGTCTGCGCAACCAGCGTGACCGATTCGGCCCATGCGAGCGCGGCGCGCTCCCGTTCGTCAAACAGATGGCCGGCTTCCTCCCATGCCTGTACCAGCGCAAGCTTTTCGACTTTCACGCCCTTGTTCAGCAGGTCACGTGTGTGCATGTCGAGACAGTAGGCGCAGTTGTTGATCTGTGAGACGCGAAGATAAGCCAGATCGACTAGAACAGGCGACAGACTGCTCTGCATGACGTAGCCATAGACGCCGCCTAGGGCTTTGACGCCTGCAGGCGCAATCTGGTTATAGTCGAGACGCTTGCTCATGAGGGTTACTCCTTGCACTTGATCTACTTGACGGGGGTGGTCAGGACTTTGTCGTCGCTATCCGCAACGAACACCGCAAGCAGCTTCGCAGGCCTGGACCTGCTTGCATTGCGGCTTATACGGTGGACGGCGCCGGGCTGCTCGAAAAAACTTTCGCCGGCATGGTAGATGCGCTTCGGGCCGTCGTTCACTTGTGACTCGATGTCGCCCGATACGACGTATGCATAGATGAAAGCGGACTTTGCATGCTCGTGTGCTGGCGATGCTCCGCCGGGGGCGTAGTCAACGACTACGGCGGTCAACGACTTGCCCGGGATGTTGGGAATAGCGTGCTCGAAGTTTGGCGTGACGGTTTCACCCGAGCCATGTGCAGCGGCAGGCATTGCAATGGTGAAGGCAATCCCTGTGCAGGCGGCACCAACGACAGATCGAATGTTCATAACGATGAGGCTCCTTGATATCACCGCATTGTGGTTGCAGACGGGAGCGGAGGAAAGGACCAGGAATGAACATTCTTGATGCACCATGAAGCGATGACGAAGCCCGTCTATGCGGCCGGAGCGATCAAGGCCAGTGGGGAGAGCGGCCATATTGCAATGGTACATTCAGAATGCTCATTCCTGGTGCTGTTCTATGGCCTTAGGGAAGCGTAGTGTTCTCAGTGTAATGAGCCCAGTCGGTCCTGACCGAAAGGTCCCCGGCGGAGCGGTTCGGAACTGCACGAAAACGGCCGAACCGGGCAGCAGCCATCCAGACAATGAGTACCGAGATGAAGCAAGGCAAAGTTGCTCCGACTAACGGAATAGTCGACGTTTCGATCCCTGACAGTTTATTGACGCGTGAGGCTACGCAGCTTATACGCGACACCGAAAGCGAATTGCTATTTAATCACTCGACCCGCGTGTACCTTTGGGGCGCGCTACTCGGAAAAAGAAGAAATCTGACCTTCGACCCAGAGTTGCTATACGTCGCAGCCATGTTTCATGATATTGGGCTGACATCAATCTATTGCGAAAGCCAGCTTCGCTTCGAGGTGGATGGCGCGAACGCCGCGCGCGATTTTCTGCGGAGCCATCACATCTCCGAGGGCGATATAGATAAGGTCTGGATGGCTGTTGCACTCCATACGACTCCGGGCATTCCCGAGCACATGCATGGAGAAATCGCGCTGGTACAGGCCGGAGCCGGAATGGATGTGGCGGGACGTGGCTTTGAGCAGTTCACCGACGAACAACGTACCGCAGTGGTTGATGCATATCCTCGCGGCACTGATTTCGCCACCAGGATGATCGATGCCTTCTATCACGGTATGAAGCATCGACCGGGCAGCACCTTCGGCACCTTCAACGATGATTTCCTCGCCCATACGGACCCGAGCTTCGAGCGGGTGAACCTGTGCAGCGTCATCTTGAAGTCGGATTGGGAGCGGCGAACAGTTCGCGAAATGCCCGATTTCTGAGAGCTCGGGTTTCGTTTTATTACCCCTCGTGCGAAGAAACGGATTCTACTTGTGTGCCGTCGTGAAACACGGACGCATTCTCCCTTGGGTGACGGCTGCGAGTCTCGCGCCCGTCACGCGCGCCGCCGATCCACGACTGACGCGTTGGGTGCTGCATTGGCAGATCGATTGCGGGAGCGGCGTCCTGGCGGCATGCATGCTCAGACACGGGTACGAATAGAACGACGGCGTATCGCCTGATGCGTCGTCTGTTCGTGGGCGATAGCTGAGGCCCTGACGCGTCGCACTATCGACCAACATCAGAACCACAGCGTCGCCCGCACGACGAGCCCGCGCGCACGCGCGGCCGATGTCAACGGCAGCCGATATTGCACGGTTAGCTCGGCCCAGCTTGCAGGCGCGCTATATCGACTCTCGCGAAACCAGAAGCGGAACTGAACGCCGGGACCGATACCGATAGCCGTCTGATCCGTCTGGCGATTATCGTGATCGCCCGCCAGGGCAACGTGCGGGTACACGGTGAGGTGATCGCTGATCGATGGCAGCGACCACGTATGACCATAGCGGAGTTCCGAATAGAGTATGTACCGGCCTTGCTTGAAGAAATAGTCAGCTTCCGCATAGACCTGCCAACTGCGCCAGCTCGGTTCGGTCACCATGAGATCAGTGCCTGCCTCCGACGAATAGCCAAGCCGCACTAACCAGTCGTTCACCGACAGGCTGCCGATGCGGACCAGCCGCTCGCCGGAGATGACGAGATTCTGGCTCGCGAGCGGCTTGTAACGCGCTCCGACAGAACCCTGCACCGTCGGCATACCCGTCACGTTGCCTGCGCCATCGTAGGCAGTGCCGTAGGCACGGGTAAAGAACTGCAGGATTCGCCCGTTGTCGTAGCCAATGCCAGGCGGCTGCCAATATGCCTCGATGCCCGGCTGCAGCACATCGATCGTACCCGCCTGACTGAATGCCGATTGCTGATAGGGCAAGCTGAGCACAAAGCCCCACCTGCGTTCCAGTTGCTGGATCTCCCGGCGATATCCGAAGCGGCGCTGGTCATCGAAGGTGCGCTCGGCGTCGTCGGCGTCCAGGCTGTGCTTGAAGTCTGCGATTGCCTCATCATTCCCGCCGAGCCGCTTGGCGGCGTACGCAGCATCGGCATAGTTTCCGGCATTTCCCGCTCCGCCCGCGAAACCCTGCCTGAACGCCTCGAGTGCTTCACTATCCTTTTTTTCCCGCAGCAAATCGTAGGCCTTTTGCAGCGTTTTCCGGGCCGTGTCGTCTTCCGGCTCTGGCTGCTGCGCAAACGCAATCACCGACGCTGCACTCTGTTTTTCCTCTTCCGTCGACGCGCGGCTTTGGGCCAGTTGCGCCGCCTGAATCGCACCGGCACGGTCACCGTTACGCAAGCGCAGTTGCGCAATTCGAAGCTGTACCGCGCTGTCCGGTTCGCTTTCAAGAGGAGCAAGCGCCCTGGCGGCCTGATCGGGTTCGTGCGCGGCGAGCGCGGCGTCGCTCCAGGCAAGACGAAGATTGCGCTCTTCCGTGACGTTCCATCCGCCCTTCTGCAACGCTGCAGCGAAGTCGCGCGAAGCGACGTCATTGCGGCCCTGCTTCTGTGCGAGAAAACCGTGTTGTGCGAGAACCCGGCCATCCCCCGGGAAGCGTTGCAAGAGCGCCTCGGCCTGTGCATCGGCCTCAGCAATCTTCCCTTCCCGGACGTACACGTCGAGCAGCAGCAATCCAGTCTGACGACTCCCCGGCTGCGCCTTGACAGCCCCTAACGCAAACCGTTCGGCGCGCGGCAGATCTCCGGCAGCAATCGCCTTATACGCCGAGTCTGCGAGACGATAGGCTCTCGCTGTCAGCGTGTCCGTGCCGTTTGCCTGTGCATGGATTGCGATCGACATCGCGACTGCCAGCCCGCCGGTACGGACTAGCAGCCGCTTTAAATTTCGCGGCATTTTGGTTTTCACGCAGCTCCCCCTGACTTCTAAAAGCGCGCTACGCGCCGACTACTATCGCCGGCGCTGCGACTCCGTTCTAATTCGTCAAAGCGCGCATGCCGCGCCAGTTCAGCAGTGAGGTCGAAATCGCTTGCAATAAAGTAAGCGACATTGGAGGGCACGCCACGCTTCACGATCTCCCGCTCATCTTCCGAAAGCGGACTTCCGACTGCGACGTTCAATGTGCCGTCGTCCGAGACGGAAAATGGGACCGCCCGATACGCGTGCTGCAATTCGAACGCCAACGTTTCAGAAAAGTGTCCCGCAGCAACATTGTTCAGGCTGACCCGCGGCAAGTCAGCCTGATCTGCTAAAGCATCGGCGAGCGTCTCAGTGCTAATCGCGTCGCTTTCGACGAGCAGTTCACCCAGACGCTTGCCGGAGCTAGCCTGGCGCGTGAGGTACTCCTCCACTTGCGCCGTACTGAGCAGGCCCCATCCGACAAGGATTTCGCCGAGCTTGCGGCGCGCCTTACCGAGCTCCTCACTCGACAGGTAGGTGTGGCTCGTCTTGTCCCAGGCAATCGGCTTGCCGGTCGCGAGATGTTTTAGAAAGATTCGCCACGCGCGGCAGACAGCAAAGAAGTTGATGAAATTGTTTACGAAGATGCGCGGCACCGAAAGGAGCCCCTGTAACGGCCCATTGAGCTTGCTGACGAAGTAGTAGCGTTCCGCGAGCCGCACGAAGAGCAATGCCGCATTGACCGATAGAAGCGGATACAGCCATGTGTCCAGCACGCTGTTTGACATATCGGCGGGCGCCGCAGACAACGTCGCATGCAGGGAAGCAAGCACGAGATAGTTGAGCAGCACCACGTAGGCGATCACAGATACGATCGACGTCACCATGCCTTTGCGATCGCGGAAAAACATGTAGCGTGTCCAGAAATTCCCTTGCCACCGCAACTGCTGCCAACCCTGAAACGCGATGCCGAGAATCCAGCGCGCGCGCTGACGATACGCCGTACGGAACGTGCTCGGAAAATACTCGCGTGTCGCCAGCAGATTGCTCGCTGAAGCGCGCCGGATAGCACGGCTTGCAGTGTCGCCGGTCGCGGCTTCCGTCATCGGGAAATGAGCGAACATCTCCTTCATTCCCAATGCTCTTAGTCGAAAGCTGAAGTCGTAGTCTTCAGTCAACGAGTCGGTGTTGAAGGGGCGACCTTCGCGTTCCGCCATCACCGCCTCGATCGCGCGCCGACTGTAGCAGGACGCGACACCCGCCCCTGGAACGACGCCCGTCAGCCTCTGTCGCGTCGGCATATCCTTCTGATGGGTTTCACTAAAGTCGTCCATGTAGGTGCCGGCAACGAACTCGCTCCATTTGCGCGGCAGCGAGAGGACAGGCAACTGAACCAGGTCGTGTTCCGCGATCGCATAGTTGAAGTACTTGAGCTCGATTGGATGAATGACATCCTCGCAGTCGTGCATCACAACGCCCGCAAAGCTAATGTGATGCGTTTGCTCGTAGCGAAGAATCGCTGCAATGATCCAGTTGAGGCAGTCGGCCTTGCATGTCGGCCCATCATTCAGGTCCGTCGCACGAGTGACACGATGTGGATAACGACGCACCATGCGCTCGACCTCCGACGTCGTCTCGGCATCGTTGTGATAAGTCCCGACGAAAATCACATAGCGCTCGTACTCCATGGTAGAGAGTGTGTTTTCGATCATCCTGGCGATGACATCGTATTCCTTCCAGGCAGGCACCATGATCGCGAGGTACTTCTCTTCTAGCGAGCGCAATTGCGCCACATCGATCGAAACCGATTTCTTCCCGCTAAGGAATCTTTTTATCTGGAATAGCCAGTAATACGAATCCAGCATGAGATCGTCGACTGTGCTGATGAAAATCACCACGGCAGTCAACAAAGCCACTATATTCAGTACCTCGAAGTACCAGATCCACATCGGATTCGCGTGCATTTTCCTTCATCCCCGTTTTTTTCAGCTTCTCCGCGAAGCGCGTCCCGTCTCGCCGGGCTAAATTTCCCGGCGTAGCAGGATCTCTCTGAGCATGAAACGCGTGCCTTGCTAACTGGCGCGCAGTGCCTGAAGGCCCGACACCATCCCCGACACCATTGCACCCTGTACAGCAGCGGCGAATGGAAAATGGCTCTGCGAACTCACCGCCGGCAATCGTAAGAGCGCATCGACGATCTTCTCGCTCGCATGCCCGTCTCCATATGGATTGGCCGCATGCGCCATGGCGCCGTACTGAGTCGAGCTGTCGAGCAGCACACGGGCCTCATGAACGATGCGCTCGGTGTTCGTGCCAACGAGCCGCGCCGTTCCCGCCGACACCGCTTCGGGACGTTCCGTGGTATCGCGTGTGACCAGAACGGGCTTGCCAAGCGCGGGGGCTTCCTCCTGAATGCCGCCCGAATCCGTCACGATGAGATACGCGCGCGACATCAGAAAGACAAAGGGCAAATAGTCCTGAGGCTCGATAAGGTAAATGTTGGATTGTCCCGCGAGAATTTCCTGCACGGGCGCCCGGACATTCGGGTTGAGATGGACGGGGTACACCAGCTGGATATCGTCGTGGCATTGAGCCAGCTCGCGCAACGCCTGGCAGAAATGCCGGAATGGTTCGCCAAAGCTCTCGCGCCGATGCCCTGTGACGAGGACAAGCCGCCGCCGCGGGTCCAGGAACGGATAACGTGCGGCGATGCTTTCCGCAAGAACGGGATCGTCGTCCAGGCGGTCTTTGACCTGCAGCAGGGCATCGATGACGGTATTACCCGTCAAGACCACATGCGCGTCTGGTACGCCTTCGCCAAGCAGATTGCGCTTCGCCATTTCGGTGGGTGCGAATAGCCACGACGATACTGCGTCGGTCACCCGTCGGTTGAGTTCTTCCGGCCAGGGGGACCATATATTGCCGGTTCGAAGTCCTGCTTCGACATGGCCAATCGGAATGTGACGATAAAATGCGGCAAGGCTCGCTGCGAGCGTCGTTGTGGTATCGCCATGTACCAGTACGACATCGGGCTTGCTGGTTTCATACACTGCGCCAATTCCCTGCAAGATGCCTGAAGTCAGATCGCTTAGCGTCTGGCCTTTGCGCATGACGTTCAAATCGAAGTCCGGCTCTATGTCGAACAGTTCGAGTACCTGATCGAGCATCTCGCGGTGTTGAGCCGTCACGCAGACCTGCACGTTGATATCGTTTCGGGCCGCGAGCGCACGCACTACGGGCGCCATCTTGATGGCTTCTGGCCGTGTGCCGAACACAGTTAGCACTTTTTTCATGTCATCCTCTATGCACTGTCGAACTACGCTGATCGCACTCCCGTGCGCGACTCGATACCACAATCACCTGCTCATGCCAGGCCCCGCACCGCAACGCAGTTGCTCATTGCGATTTCCATGGCTTTACCGATCTCTGCGGAGATGAACATCCAATGCGAGACAGTTGTCGGCTATCCCTCGTGAGAGGAAAAACCTCTTCAATACGCAAACAGTCGCTAACCACAGACTTCATACTCGACGTCTCGTTGAATCCCATCTGTTGGGTCACGCACAATTATTTCGTAATTCGTTGCGTCTTCCTCAACATTGACGATATGTGAACTGTGAACCGGCGCGAGTTTTCTCGTGAAGTTGCGGCGATCCGGTACATCACGCATCGGCCCGTTCCGGGCGAAACGCAGATGCAAACGCACCGCCTCACTGACGGTCTGAATCGCTGTCAGTCGTAGATGGTCTGGCGAGAAAAGAGATTGCGGCCTAGTTGAGAAGATGAAGACGAGCGCCGCATCAACCGCATCGCATAGTCCTCAATCGAGTTGATATGCATAGGCGAGCAAACAGCACGCGGCTTGCGACTCGACGGTGAAAGCGCTTTCACATCGGAACACACGTACGAGTCCATGCCCTCGGAAGGCTGATTAAACACCTACTCCAATTCGAATAAGGCAAACGCGGAAACGGTTATGCCTTTACTTAAAGTCGAATTTCACAAAAACGCTAAACCAGAACCATCTCGAAACCAGCATCGGGTTAACGCTTGTCGAATGGTCAATAGGCAGTATCGAGTTCATCAAAATTGACCACGTCTCATTTGCATTGTGTTGTTTCGTGCATGTCGCACTGGTGGTCCGAGAAATTCGACCGAAGCGAAAGCCGGATACGCCTGCAAACTCATCTTTCTCTCCGCAATCGAAGCTATAAGAACAGCAAGACGGAGCCCCGTACCGATACAAACGTTTGCCGAAAATAACGGCTGACGGAACGCCGGGTCAACGAACCCGAGAGACGCTGCGACCTCAGCACCGAACCATGTCGCGTTAACCCTGTACGCGTTCAACGTTGGCCGGAGATGTTATGCAAAGTCCATTTAAAAACCGGATGCAAAATGCGCATGCTCCGTCTACATATAGGATCTCGAATATTTGTTCCTGTTTGAAGAATAGTGATATACGCAACTTGACTTCAGACGAATTAGAGTGGCTTGTAATTCGTCTATATTTTGGTATCCAAAATATATTTGCGTATCTTGCTTATGCGGCTTACCAAACATTTCCGGCAACATACCGCGAGTATCTTCAAGACGAACGAGATCTCCATCACGTTAAAACGTGGACAAGCCGACGATTCGAAACGTAGCCCATGCCGCGATTTGTTCGAGGAAAGCAGAGGCGACAAAAAAGAGCGAGGAGACGAACGTTCGTCGACTGTCGATGAAACAACAAAATGGCTGTTTACAGGCTCAGAAGAGACCCGCGTTCGGTTGCGATGAACCGCAACCTGAAAAAACACGCTCCGGCTCATATTCCTTGCTTGCTCATGGCATCACGCATTTGCATCCAATGTAAATGGAGAACTCAGATGACACCGCTAAAGCTTATCGCTAGCACCGTTTTGTGTAGCACCTGCCTCTGCGCAACGTGGAGCGCTACAGCAGAAGAGATTGTCAGCGTGATGAATTCCACTGCGGTAGCGCTTCCAGGCGGGCTTTCGGTGACGCCCAATTTGCGCATTTACGGGAAAAAGCCACCCATGCCGAAACCGGGCTATACGGTGACGCCACCCGAAAGACCCCCCGTCGTTTCCATGGTTTCACCTGGCATGCGAGATCAGGATAAGGACGATCTCGAACGGGGACATGGTCAGCGGACTGGTCAAAATATGCGGAAGTTCCTCGGCGCGGATGGTGCATTCGCTCGTCAATAACGACGCGCAAACAGGGAGTCTGATCATGAAAAAGGTTTTGGCGATGGCTGTACTCGTCTGCACAATCTGTCTGGCGGGCGCACCGGGTCCGGTACGCGCACAATCGACGACGGCGAAAGTACTCGTGCTTTACGATGCTCCCGCCAACGACGTCTATTCGAAACTGGGTCTTGCGTATGCGATCATGCTGCGCAACCTGATCGGCCACTTCAATGCAACGGTCGATCTCGCCCCCGTCAACAACTACACGGCGGGCACGCTTGCGCCCTACTCCGCTGTCTTCTATATCGGCAGCTACTACGGCAATAGCACGCCCACCGCTTTCCTCTCTGACGTATCGGCGAGTACCAAGACCGTCGTCTGGTTCAAGTACAACATCTGGAACCTCGCATGGGACCAGACGTATAACTTCACGGGGAAAACGGGCATGACGTTCTCGGGTCTGCGTGGTCTTAGCACGACGCCGTCATCGAGTAATCCGACGCCCGATTTCTTCGACACGGTCAGCTACAAGAATCTCAATATGGTCAAGTACTACTCCTTTAATTCCACGTCGGGCACTGTCAGCGCCGACCCGGACATCGGAGTCGTAGCGATCGCGGATTCGACGAAGGCATCGACGCTTGTCACGATCAAGGACAGTCAGACCAATGAAGTCGCGCCCTATGTCGTCAAGGCCGGCAACTTCTGGTATTTCGCCGATGTACCGTTTTCGTTCATCGGGCCGCGCGACCGCTACCTCGTGATCTGCGACATGCTGCACGACATTCTGCAGAGCGGTGCGGCTACCAGCCATCGGGCTCTCGTGCGGCTGGAAGATGTCAGCGCGGTTACGACGGTCAGTTCAATGAAATCGCTGACGGACTACCTGTACTCCAGGAGAATTCCGTTCTCGATCGCGACAATCCCGCTGTATACAGATCCGCTCGGCGTGTACAACGGTGGCGTCCCGCAGACCATTCATCTCGCGCAGGCGACGGGATTAAGACAGGCGCTGAACTACGCACTTGCACGCGGCGGCAAGATTGTGATGCACGGGTACACGCACCAGTACAACTCGGTTCCCGACACCGAAAATGCCGTCAGCGCAAACGATTACGAGTTCTGGTACAAGCCTGAGGAACGTCCGGTGGACGAGGACTCGACTCAGTGGGCATCCGGCCGTCTGACGTCAGGTTTGCACGAACTTTCTCAGAGTGGCTATACGCCTTTTGCCTGGGAAGCGCCTCATTATCAGTCATCGCCACTTGCGATCAAGGCCGTGCCGCCGCTCTTCAAGAAGACATACCAGCGTGTCGTGTACTACACGTCCGATACGCCCCAGCTCAATTCGAATGTGCCAAACAAGGACTTCGAGGTTGGCCAGTTCTTTCCGTACATCATCAGGAACGACTACTACGGACAACTGGTATTGCCCGAGAACCTTGGAAACGTCGAGTACAACATCTGTTCCATCGACCCGTATTCGTGTCTGACATACACGGCGCAGGACATTCTGACGAATGCCCAATATGCGCTCGCCGTTCGTGACGGATTCGCGTCGTTCTTCTTTCATCCCTTCTGGCTCGAACCTGATTTAGGCCAACCCGGGCTGACGGATTTCAAGTCGATCATCACGGGGATCATGGGACTTGGTTACACCTTCGTCGATGCGAGCGCCGTGCAGTAGCGGACTCGATACCTGATCTACGAAAACTGACAGTTCGACATGGGAGGCGACCATGTGTGGAATCGTTGCGGGTGTTGCCCTGCAAAGAAGTATCGTTCCTGCCTTGCTTGATGGGCTCAAACGGCTGGAGTATCGCGGTTATGATTCGTGCGGAGTCGCCGTGCTCCAGGCGGGAGGGCCGCGTTGCATTCGCACCCTTGCGCGGGTCGAAGCACTCGAAAGCGATGTGCGAGCAGCCAACCTCGACGGTTCCACAGGAATCGCCCACACACGCTGGGCGACGCACGGCGTGCCGGCGATCGCAAATGCGCATCCCATCTTTTCCCATGACCAGATTGCGGTCGTGCATAACGGCATCATCGAAAATCACGAGGCGCTGCGCGAATCGCTTGTCGAACAGGGTTATGAGTTCGTCAGCCAGACCGATACAGAGGTCATCGCCCATCTGGTTCACAGCCATTATGAGGGCGACCTGCTGGCCGCCGTGTTCGATGCGGCGCGTATGCTGCAAGGCGCCTATGCGATTGCGGTGATCTGCAAGGACGAGCCGCAACGCGTAATCGGCGCGCGGCAGGGCTCGCCGCTGGTGGTTGGTCTGGGTCCTGATGGCGCTTTCCTGGCCTCTGACACCTTCGCGCTGTCCACCTACGCGAGCGGGATCATTTATCTCGAAGATGGCGACGTTGCTGATCTGCGTTCCGGCAACCTGCGCATTCTCAACAGCGCTGGCGAAACCGTGGTGCGCGGGGTGAACCAGATCACGGAGCAGGGAGGGGATTCCGAACTCGGCGCCTATCGCCACTACATGCAAAAAGAAATCTTCGAGCAGCCGCTTGCCGTGGCTCGAACGTTCTCCATGGTTCGCTCGCTCGATGCCACACTGTTTGGCACCGTCGACCCCAATGCTTTCTCCGGGGTCGACAATGTTCTCATGCTTGGCTGCGGCACGAGCCACTATTCGGCGCTCACCGCACGCGGCTGGTTCGAAACGATCGCTGGTATTCGCGCTCATGCGGAGATTGCGAGCGAGTATCGCTATCGCGACTACGTGCCCCAGCGAGGCACGCTCGTGGTGCCCATCTCGCAGTCCGGCGAAACCGCCGACACACTGGCCGCATTGCGCTACGCGCAATCGGTCGGTGAGGCACTCACGCTGGCGATCTGCAATGTTGCGACGAGTGCGATCGTGCGTCAAAGCAACTGGGCTTTCATCACCCAGGCGGGGCCCGAGATCGGCGTCGCCTCGACCAAGGCTTTCACGACGCAGCTCGTCGCGCTTTTCCTGCTTGCCCTTACGCTCGGGCGGCAACGCGCACGGTTGAGTGCGGGGCAAGTGGCGAAGCACCTTCGGGACCTTGCTGCGTTACCCGACGCGATACGCAGCGTGCTTGCCCGCGAGCCTCAGATCATCGGGTGGGCGCAGGAATTGCGAAGAAAGGAGCATGCGCTCTTCCTCGGTCGCGGGTTGCACTACCCCATCGCGCTCGAAGCGGCACTGAAGATGAAGGAGATCTCCTACCTGCACGCTGAGGGTTATCCTGCCGGAGAGTTGAAACATGGTCCGCTTGCGCTCGTCACCGAAGCGATGCCTGTCATCGTCAGTGCGCCGAACGACTGCTTGCTGGACAAGCTCAAGGCAAACCTGCAGGAAATCAGCGCGCGAGGCGGAAAGCTTTATGTACTCGCGGATGCCAATACCCGGCTGCAAGCTGCTGAAGGGATGCGAATCATCAGGCTACCGGACTATTACGGCTTCCTCTCTCCACTCCTGCACGTCGTTGCGTATCAGTTGCTCGCTTATCATGTCGCGTGCTTACGTGGCACCGATGTCGATAAGCCTCGCAATCTCGCCAAATCGGTAACGGTTGAATGAATCGTCGCCGCCAGACCGGCGGGCTGACTCGCAACTGGCGAACGGAAGATGCATCGGAAGAGTCGGAGTCCATCAAAGCACTGTTGACACTGCAGGGCCGATTTCGATCCCCGCTCTCGTGCAGTCTCCATCCCCTGATCCGGCGAGGGCCGGCAAGGATTTTGACGCCCTCGCCGTTACTCCTCGCGCTGTTCGCCCTTAGCCCATCACGCGCAACGGCGGCAGCAACGCCCGCCCTTCCTGCGCCGATGTCTCCGGCCAGCGCAGCCGCTCGACCGTAATCTGCCGTCGCGGCGCCTCGCTCACGAACGCATCGAGCGTCTCGCGAATATCGCGGTCGATGAAATCCGCGCGCTCGGCGTCGATCAGCACGGTCGCGCGGTCCGGAATCTGCGCGAGACAGTGCGTGAGCATCGGCTTCGACAGGAACGTCGCGTCCTTGCGCAGGCACAGCAGAAAATGGTCGTCGTGACGCGTCAGCGTGAAGGTGCGCGACAGGTTCGCGCGCATCGCGAGCAGCGCGCTCGTTGCGATACCGATGCCAATGCCGATCAGCAGGTCAGTCGCGAGTACGCCTGCGATCGTCGCCGCGAACGGCACGAAACGATCGATACCTTCGCGCGCCATTGCCGCGAACAGCGCCGGCTTCGCGAGCTTGTAACCGGTGTGAATCAGGATCGCCGCGAGACACGCGAGCGGGATCAGGTTCAGCACGGCTGTCAGCGCGAACACGCTCGCCAGCAGCAACACGCCGTGAATCACGGCCGACATGCGCGTCTGCGCACCCGCATGCACGTTCGCCGAACTGCGCACGATCACGGCCGTGAGCGGCAAACCGCCTAGCACGGCCGCGACCATATTGCCCACGCCCTGCGCCTTCAGCTCGCGATCCGGCGACGCGCGGCGGCGCCTCGGGTCGATCTGCTCGACGGCTTCGAGACTCAGCAGCGTTTCCAGACTCGCGACGACGGCGAGCGTCAGCGCGACGCGCCACACGTCGGCATCGACGAGTTGCGTGAGGTCGGGCATCGAGATCACGCCCACCAATGCGTCGAGCGAATCCAGCGACATTAGCGACACGCGATGCTCAGCGGGCAACGCAAGCGCGGGCGCAAGCACATTGAGCGCAAGCGTCACGCCGATGCCGAGCGCGACGACGGCCAGCGGCCCCGGCAGCATCCGCGTGATCGCAAGACGTTTCGCGCGCGCCGTCTCCCATGCAAACAGGATCGCGACCGACACGACACAGATCACAATCGACACCGGCGATACCCGGCCGAACGGCGTCGCGAGCGTGGCGGCGTGTGCGGCGTTCGCATCCGCGCCCGTGATGAGCCCCGCGCCCAGCGGAATCTGCTTGACGATCAGCATGATGCCGATCGACGCAAGCATGCCTTTGATGACGGCGACGGGCACGAAGCTCGCGAGCCGCCCCGCGCGCAGCAGGCCGAAGCCGATCTGCAGCGCGCCCGCAATCAGCACGGCGGCGAGAAACGCGGAGAAACTGCCGAGCGAAGCGATCGCCGAGACGACGATCACGACGAGGCCCGCGGCCGGGCCGCTCACGCTCAGGTGTGAGCCGCTCAGGAGCGCGACGACCAGTCCGCCGACGATGCCCGATACGACGCCCGAAAACGGCTCGGCGCCGGACGCCGTGGCGATGCCCAGACATAACGGCAAGGCGACCAGAAAGACGACGATGCCGGCAAAAACGTCGCTGCGCAAAGTCGATAGACGGGAGACAGAAGGTGTGTGCATGGTATTCGCGAGGTCGAGTTGAGCCACGCCGCCCGGCGATGGGCGCGGGCGGCTCGTTAGTCAGATCGTGAAAAGGAGTTTGTTTCGAGGCCGGTTACGCTGCGTCGCGCATGTCGGCCATCTGCTGCGCTTCTTCCATGTCGGTGAGTTGCATGAGCAACCCTTCGCGCAGCCCGAAGATCCAGCCATGCACCTGCGGCGGACGGGACGCGCGGCGCACGATCGGCGATTCGCGCAACAGCCGCACCTGCTCGATCACGTTCAATTCCGCGAAGCGATCGACGCGTTCGTCGAAATCGGCGATTGCGTGCAGTTCCTCGCGGTGCCGTTCAGCCAGTTCGCGCAATCCGGCGATGCGGCGGTTCACGACGGGCAGCGCATCGGACGGAGGCGACAGAGCCGCGCGCGCGCCGCCGCAATGGTGATGTCCGCAGATGATGATGTGTTCGACATTCAGCGCGTGCACCGCGTATTCGATCACGCTCGACGCATTGCCGTCGTCGGACGTATAGAGGTTCGCGATGTTGCGATGGACGAACAGTTCGCCAGGCTGCGCATTCGTGATGCGCTCGGCGGGCACGCGGCTATCGGAACAGCCGATCCACAGAATACGCGGCTGTTGTCCGCGCGCCATTTCCGTGAAGAACTCGGGCTCGCGCATCGACACCTCCTGCGACCACGCGAGATTGGACAGCAACAGACGTTTGGGGTGATTCATCAATCGGGCTCCTGCCGGGTCTGAATTGAACAGGGTCGGCTGTCCGTCGCGGACAAACGCGATGGTGATTACGAACAGCTTACGGCAAGAAGGTTCCGAAAAAAATCGACAAAAATCATTTGATGCTGACTGCATCCGATGCCCGGATAGCGTGCATTCATGCGGCTTTCCGCACTGATGTGTCATTTGCGTGATCCGCTGCACCTTGGTGGGGCGTCCCTCTTACCTCAAGCACGGTTCCTCGAATAACAACCACAGTTCGGAAATGCCGATGCGCTTGCATACTCTTTCCGAATACACCAGCGGACGGCCGCTCAAAGTCAGGCCGCGAACTGTAGAGGTTGTGCTTGCATTGCTGGTCGCCCGAGCACAAGATCGCTTGCACGCTCGGCCAGCATGATGGTCGCAGCGTTGATGTTCGCGCTTGGTACAGACGGCATGACCGATGCGTCGATGACACGCAGTCGTTCTACGCCCCTCACCTTTAGATCGGGACCCACGACAGCGGACGGATCGTGCTTCGCTCCCATCTTGCAAGTTCCGCAAGGGTGATAGGCACTTGATGCGTCCCGTCTGATGAACTCGTCCACGGCCGCCATCGCAGTTACATCGACGCCCGGCATGTCTTCACGGTAATGAAAGCGACGAAAGGCAGGTTGTCGTGAAAACAGCAGGCCGAGCCGTACCGACTCGCGCATCACGCACCAGTCTTCCTCGGTGTCCATGTAGTTCGGATCTATCGAAAGCGGGTCTTCGGCGTGCATCGACTTCAGTCGGACACGCCCACGACTGGTGGGGCGCATCGGACCTACTCCGATGCGATATCCGTTTGTTTGCCGAGTGGGTATCCAATCCTTGTTGAAGAACACCGGGAAGAAGTGAAACTGGATATCCGGATGCGTAATGTGAGGTGCGCTCTTCAGAAAGGCGCCGACATGGCACTGGTTGACGGATGCAACGCCCGATTTGAAACCGAACCATTGCACGCCAGCCCACAGCATTCGGTGAAGCTGCAGTTCCCGGTTGAGCGAGACAGGCTCCCTGGTTTCGATCTGGATGTGACATTCCAGATGGTCCTGCAGATTTTCTCCGACCCCGGGCAACTCGACTCTTGGGACGATGCCTTTTTCCTTGAGATGATCGCCCGGCCCGATTCCTGACAACATCAGCAGTTGCGGGGAACCGAAGACACCCGCGCAAAGTAAAGTCTCCTTACGTGCAGTGACGTTTACGACAGAGTCGCCGTGCAGCACCTTGAACCCGGTCGCACTGTTGCCGATGAGGTTGATCTGCTCGAGTGTGCTCTGCGTCCAGATCGTAAGATTACCGTCATCCCTGCGCGAGCGAAGGTAGCCGTATGAAGCGCTGTTGCGAATACCATGATCGACGCTCATCTCGAAGCGCGACACACCTTCCTGCCGGTATCCGTTCACATCGTCGGTGAGTGGAAAGCCCGCTTCGATACCCGCATCGAGAAAGGCCTGGTTAAGCGGACAGAGAGACTCCTGACGCTGCGCATGAATGAACCCGTCGGTACCGCGATAAGCGCTGACTACATCACTCCGCTCGATCTTGCGGAAGTACGGCAGACAATCCCTCCAGCCCCAACCGGTCGCCCCTTCCTGCTCCCAGCGCTCATAGTCGAGCGGATGACCGCGAAGCCATGTCATACCGTTGATGGATGATGAGCCGCCGAGAACGCGACCGCGCGGCTGCTGGATGCGGCGGTTGTCGAGGTTCCGCTGCGGCTCGGTCTCGAACCAGTAGTTATATCGCGAGCTCGGCTTGAAAATCGATCTGAGGCCAGCGGGCATTCGGATCACCCACGAATTGTCACGTGGGCCCGCTTCGATCAGCAGTACCCGATTGCCAGCATCAGCGAGCCGACGCGCGAGCACGCAGCCAGCCGAACCCGCTCCGCCGATTACATAGTCGAACTCCACAGCCTCGCTCATGATCACGCCCTTGTCGCTGCGCTGCCATCGTCGTGATATGTGTAACGCGTTTCGATCGGCGCGTAGATCTCCCACGTCGCCTGCGCGCCGTCGCCGATCGAGACGAAGTCTCCCGCTTCGATGTCGAGTTGCACGCCATGTGCGAAAGTCAGCCGTGCCCGGCCTTTAACGACGTAGAACGTCGCGCCCGGTACATAGCGATGCTGGAACGTGTTGCTGTCGCAATGCCACGTTTCCCAGTCGGCAGTCGTGTGCTCGATACCGGCGGGCGCTCGTTGTCTGGAAATGGATGGTGTCGTGGTGGAAGCGTTCATGTCGGATATGAAGAGTGAAAGCTGGAGTTGACGCAAACTGAAGAGCAAGGCGTCCGGGTTCATCGTCGCGTGTTACGCAGGCTTACTTCGTCCACTGCTGAACCAGCGTGCGGTTCGCATCGATCCAGGCCTTTGCGCCTTTCTCGGGGTTTGACGCACCTTGCTTGATGATTTCCGACATTAGCCCGCCCAGCGAGTTGTCATCCATCTTCCATTGCTGCAACCACCGCTCGACGTCGGGATGCTGCTTCTTGAATGCCTGGGTCTCGATGCCATAGATAGAGTCGGTCGAACCGTAAGCACCTTTCGGGTCCTTTAGATATTTGAGCTTGTACTTGGACCAGATCCAGTGAGGCTTCCAGAGCGTCACCACAATAGGCTCCTTGCGCTGAACTGCTCGCTCAAGCGACAGGACCATCGCAGACTCGGACGATGACTGAACGTCATAGTCGAGCTGATAGGTGGTCTTTGCCCTCTCCGTCAACTGCATGAGGCTGCTGCCGGAATCGATGCCGACGATCTTCGGGCGGCCACTGGACGCAAAGAGACTTTTGTTCGCATTCAACTGGTCGATGCTGTCCACGGCAACATAGTCAGGAACGACGAGGCCCAGATTGGCCTCCTTGAACCACGGCCCGATCTGCACCACTCTGTCCTTGACCTTGTCGAACGCAGGCTTGTCGCCTGACGGAAGCCAGACTTCGAAGGTCAGATCGATCTTTCCCTGTGCGACGCTGTTGTAGATAAGCGCCTTGTCCGCGTTCTGTAACTGGACCTTGACGCCCTTCTCGTCGAGAAGAACTTTCCACATGTTTGCGACGGCGATGTTCTCCGCCCAGTTGTTCACGCCGATCGTGATCGCCTTGTCCTCAGCGCGCACCGTGGCGCCGGTTAGCAGAAAGACTACGGGCAGTAGCCACTTGAACAATCCCAGCAACTTGGTCATTTTCTACGCTTCCGTTTAAAGGTTGAAACCGTCCAGCACATGCAGCGCCGTCTTGCTTATCGCAGCAGTGTTTCTTCGAACGGAAAAAGTGAAAGCAGGCGCGTTCCCGTCTCCGTCACGAGCAATTGCTGCTCGAGCTTCACGCCTTCCTGTCCGCCCTCTTCGCCGATGTAGCTCTCGACGCACAGCGTCATTCCCGGCTGGATCTCACCGTCGTAGCCAGAGGTGGCGAAGTCCGCGTGATGGTAGAGGTACGGATATTCACCCGTCATCCCGCACCCGTGTGCCGACAGGTAATAGCGATTCGCGTGATACTTGTGCGGGATGTTCCAGGCCTTGTCGCTGTACTCCCTGAACGTCATGCCCGGACGAATGATTCCGATGTTGTGATGCACCTGCTCGTAAGCGAACTTGTAGATCGTGCATTGGTTCTCGCTCGGCTTATCCGGTCCTGCATGGAAAGTGCGAGAGAAGTCGGAGTAGTAGCCATGACAGCCGACGACATCAGTGTCCAGCGCGATCAGCCGGTTCGGTTCGATCACATGACTCGATGTTTCCTGAAACCAGGGATTGGTTCGTCTCCCGGCGCTCAACAAGCGCGTCTCAACGTAGTCCCCATCCTGGGCAATAACCGATTGATGAAGCACGGACCAAAGCTCGTTCTCCGACATGCCGGGCCGGATCGCGTCCCGAAGCTTCCCGACGGCGACTTCTGTTGCCCGCAGCGAAGCGATGACGCACTTCAATTCCTCGGCCGACTTGATGGCGCGTGCCATCTCGATCGGCTCCTGTGCGTCCACCAGACGCACGCCGTGCCCGGCCAACGCAATCGCGACTCCGGCGTTCATGCGCTCGATACCGACCGTGGGCTTCTGACCGACGAGTTCAGTCAGCGTGGCCGCGATGTCGGCCGCCCATGCCTTTTCCCGCGCCGCGATGGCCGGACCTGCCGCGACGAAGCTGGCAGTCGACGATGAACGAACTTCGTCGATGGTCTCGAGGCCATTGGCGAGGTGCTCGCAACCGGTGAACTCGAACAGAATCGTCCGGCTTTCCGTGACGATGAGGTAGCGCGAAGGCGTGTTACGCGCGCAAAAAATCTGCATGTTGCGCGCGCCCGTGGCGTACCGGATGTTCACCGGGTCGCTGATGATCAAGGCCGCGATATCGCGCTTTCGCATTTCCGCCCGAACTCGCCCAAGGCGATACGCTCGCACCGACACGAGGTCGATTTCAGAGCCGTGCAAAGAGCGATCGAGCGACTGACGATCGGAAAGATCGCGGCGCTCGCGGTGCCAGTTTAGCGTGGTCATAAGAACGTCCAGATGGGGAAAACACCAACCTCTAGTTATAAAGCTTGTCGCTGCGGCCGATGCGCTGAATTACGAAATTCGCTGCCATGAAAACGACTTTACGAGTTACCAATTTCGCTGTACACAGATGAAATCTCATGTGCATCGATAACCCCCCGTTATGAAGAGCTTGCGCCATCGCCTTCCGCCGCTGACCAGCCTGATGTTTTTCGAGGCAGCGGCCCGGACGTTGAATTTCACGCGAGCCGCGGAAGAGCTTCACGTTTCACAGGCAGCGGTAAGCAAGCAGATTCGCCAGCTTGAGGAGGGGCTTGGGTTTGTACTCTTCGAACGGGTCGGTCGACGGGTACAGCTGTCGCCGCGCGGAACGCAGCTTCATAACAAAGTCAGCGCAGCGTTCAATTACCTCGCTGATGCCGTGGACGAGATCAGCGACAAGCGGAGCGCGAGTATGGTGACGGTGGCCGCCAACACGGCGATCTCGCATTTCTGGCTGAGTGAGGTCATGAGGGACTTCCGTGATCGCAATCCGAGCTTCGCGGCGAGCATTCGCACCATCACGTCCGATCAGCCTTCTGATCTTTTTAACGACAGCGTCGACCTGGCCGTGGTGTATGACCCGGGTCAGCGAATCCACTGGACGGCGCAGTTGTTATTCGAGGAAGAGATATTTCCTGTCGCGAGTCCGGCTTATATCGAAAGCCATCCGCTGCTCGGCGACGGTCCTGAAGCATTGCTGTCACAGGTGCTTCTCGAGTATGAACGCGTCCAGCCAAACTGGATCAACTGGTCTATCTGGTTTAAGTCGCTAGGAATTGAACCGGGCCGCGTGAAGGCGACCGAGTATGGCAACAACTACATCGTGCTTGTGGACGCCGCCACGCGAGGACGAGGCGTGACGTTGGGCACTCGCTATCTTCTTGACGCGGAAATTCGCAGTGGACGACTGGCGCGCCTATCGTCGTTGAGCGTGCGCCCGGGTCGCGGCTACTTTCTGATGCGCAATGACCAGCGTCCACTCGGTACCGACGTTGAACAGCTGTATAGCTGGATCGCCAGTTACCGGGTGAACTAGGATATTCGCGCGGCAAGGCGAGGCATGCATAGTCGACCCGGACTCATATTCACCGTCGGCCAGGTTGCGCGAAACGGATGTTCACTCCAAGTACGCCGCATGCGTGTGAGTGGCGGGCTTTCGGCCGAAAAACCGGCATATGGCAGGAGGCCCGTACAAAACCGGTCTCAAGCGACCGCTGCTCTATCGTTGCCGACTATCTGACCTGTCAGGAACGATCATGGAGCTTCGGCATCTTCGCTATTTCATCTGGGAGGACAGCAAGCGGGCCCGGTGCAGCCGGTCGAGATTTGCCCTTCCAGATGTCCCTTCTTACAGTATTCTTGACATCCATTTCCGCTATGCGAGATCCGGTGCCCAGACGAGCTTCGCAGAACGTCGCGATAGCAAGCAATGAAGCGACTGCGTCCCCAACCGGATTAGTTTTCACGTAAGCACGTGCTCGATCTCTGCTTTCTGCTCATCGAAAACCCGGCGAACGAAAGCCGGTACCACAGGCGAACGCAGACATTGCTGGATCTCGGCAATGTTCGGCTTCGGGGCCTTCTACGGAACCGAGGGAACTAAGACGCGTTGCAAGAAGACCGCTGAAATCTTGCGCAAACTCAAGACAAAATTGGGCCGCATCCACGGTCGGCGCGGGAATCTCAATCAGGTCGCCGGCAGGACCAAACCGGTGGATGTCATTTGGTACGAAGTAGCGCCCGTCCGTCCACGCGGTTATCACCGGATTACCGTCATGAGCAGCTGCATTTCTGCTGAGCCAAATGAACTTCCATGACGCAGGCCTTCGATGTCGCTCCACGTAATCTTCGGCTTCAGAAACGTTGAGCCGGCATCTTTAAGAGGTTGGACGGTGTTGCTAAACGCTGAGAACGCGTAGACGATCCTGTTTTCGGTTCGTCCGACTCCCTGTCGCCCGCTGAGGAATCGGTGCATTGATTGATCGCAGCATTCGACGACTGAACGCAAGCAAAAATCAAATTCTTTGAGCTTCAACGTGAAGAAGCTGGACACCCAGCGGCGGTGCTGATCTTGCGTAAGGCTCGTGATCGGAACGCTCGGAACGCCCCAATTATCGAAAACCGGATTGTACGACCGCAGTCTGACTCATCCGAGCCTAGCCGAGAGCCACACTTGAGCCTCACCGCCGAACAACTGCGACGGTCAATACGGCCAGTTCGCACTGCACCCAGATGTCAGTTGAAAACACCTCGGCCGATTACCTTGACCCGCCCCCGCCGTTCCCACCTCCTCCGTTCCCGCCTCCGCCGTTCCCGCCTCCGCCGTGACCGCCTGCACCGTGACCGCCTGCGCCTGCACCGCCTGCGCCCGCACCGCCTGCGCCCGCACCGCCTGCGCCCGCACCGCCTGCGCCTGCACCGCCTGCGCCCGCACCGCCTGCGCCTGCACCGCCTGCGCCCGCACCGCCTGCGCCTGCACCGCCTGCGCCCGCACCGCCTGCGCCTGCGCCTGCACCGCCTGCGCCCGCACCGCCCGCGCCGTGACCGCCTGCGCCTGCACC
>NZ_FNYE01000023.1 GCF_900108945.1 Paraburkholderia diazotrophica
TCGACGGGCACGTCGGGCCAGCCTCCGCTGCCGGGCGGCTCGCTCGGCGGTTCGTCGTCCTCGTCGATGGGCAGCAATCCGCTCGGCGGCGGCAGCAACGAAGAGAACCAGCCCGGCGGCATGATCCAGGCCGATGCGGCGACGAACTCGCTGATCGTCACCGCGTCCGACCCCGTCTACCGCAATCTTCGCAGCGTGATCGACCAGCTCGACTCGCGTCGCGCGCAGGTGTATATCGAGGCGCTGATCGTCGAACTGTCGGCGACGTCGAGCGCGAATCTCGGCATCCAGTGGCAGGGCGCGCTGCTGTCGAACGGCGGCAACAACGGTCTTTACGGCAGTTCGAACTTCAATTCGAACGGCAGCCAGGGCATCGTGAACCTGACCGCGCAGGGCGCGATCATCGCGAACAACCCGGCCGCGGCCCTCGCGGCGACGGGCACGAACTTGCTGAACAACGGCCTGAACGTCGGCCTGCTGCACCGCTTCGGCAATGTGTTCGGTCTGGGCGGCCTGTTGCAGGCGCTGTCGCAGTCGAGCGATGCGAACATCCTGTCGACGCCTAACCTGATCACGCTGGACAACGAGGAAGCGAAGATCGTCGTCGGCTCGAACGTACCCGTCGTGACGGGTTCGTACGCGACGCCGACTGCGAACGCCGCGACCTCCGTGACCGCGTTCAACACGTTTGACCGACAGGACGTCGGTATCGTGCTGCACGTGAAGCCGCAGATCACCGACGGCGGCATCATCAAGCTGCAAATCTATTCCGAAGACTCGTCCGTCGATCCGACGTCGACAAACAATCCGGGCGGCGTGACGATCTCCACGCGCTCGGTGCAGTCGACGGTGCTGTCCGACGATGGCGAGATCATCGTGCTCGGCGGCCTGATGCAGGACAAGTACTCGAACGGCAACAGCAAGGTGCCGCTGCTTGGCGACGTCCCGTGGATCGGCCAACTGTTCCGTTCGGAGGAGAAGAGCCGCACGAAGACGAATTTGATGGTGTTCCTGCGTCCCGTCATCATCAACGATTGGGATACGGCGCAGGCTGTCACGTCGAACCGCTACGACTATATCCAAGGTGTGCAGGGCGCGTACCATCAGGACAACAACCTGATGAAGGACAACGACGATCCGATGGTGCCGCCGAAGCCGGTCGGCCCGAGTCAGGGCGGTTCGACCCTGAATCTGTTCGATCTCGACCAGATGCGCCGCAACTAGGCCGACGGCTTTGTCATGTTGATAGAATGCGAGCTGATCGACGATTCAGACGGGATTCGGCCGGACCTGAACGATGTTCGCGTTAGAGCTGGCGGGGCATCGTGCCCGACGCGCCCCTGATCTCGAAGGCCATTGGCGGCGGCTTTCCGCTGCCCGAAGTGCTGTATCAGGAAAGCGACATCAGGTAGCCGACGATCTCCAACGGGGACTGCGGCGACATACGACCATCTGGAAGCTTCTCGACAACTACTACGTCATCGCGACGAGGTTCGACGCGCCCGACATTGAAGCCTTGCGGTCAAAGTCAGAGGGCCGGCGGAGCAATTACGGACCCACCAGCGGGGCTTCGACCGGCCTAAATACGGAGAAACGCGCTCCCGTCAGCACATATCGACCGTTGCGTGTTGCACGACGGGGAATCCCGATCTGCGAACGAATATTGCGGCGCCCCGCGATACGTCGCTGGCGACCATCGGCCTTTACTGACGTCGATGCCCGTGGGACAAATCCAACAGCCACGCGCAGTCGTCCTGTTCATGCCTGCCACTAGCGAGGACCGAAAGTCTGCACAGCTTTGAGAATAGATGAGGCTGTCCCGGCCCGATACGCGTAACCGACTGGCGCGAGCGAAAAAGCCTCGCCCTTTACCGATCTGCCGGTGGTCTGGTCGTACCGGTTTGCGTTCTCATGGAAGGCGTAGACGTCGTCCGGCGAATCCAGGCCAATCTGAATGCTCTGGTTTGTCCTGAAAAAATAGTTGTTTTCCGAATAGACAACGCCGCCGCTGCCAATCTGCAGGGCGTTGTACTGGGTCTCGTCTGAGCCAGCAGCCGTGAGGCCAGTGGGTGTCGCCCCGTTATCGAAATAGTTGTCGTAGGCGTGAATCCAGCCCCGCAGCAGCGGACGTCCCTTTAGGTTCGGGCCGAACTGGTTGTGGTGCAACGTGACATGCAGCCTGCTCCCTCCATATGCATAGGAATCCTGCCGGTTTGCGCCTACCAGCATCGCCAGACGTTCATTGGCCAGGTCTTGGTTCTTGCCCGCCCAGTTCCACATAGGATCGGGGTGCATCGTCAGCCATTCGCTGGTGAAATAGAACCGGCTATAGGAAACCGTCACCTTATCTGATGACAGTGTCACGCTCATTAGGTCGTCGCTCGTATCGTAGAAGGCACAATGATCGACCCACGCATTGGTGACCCGTCGAAGCGACACGCCTTCATAATTGATACCGGCGTTGCTGGATGTGCCGTAGACTTGGGCGGGCAGGGCCTGAAGATCCCGGATAACGCCATGAAAAGTGATGTTCCTGATCACGACATTCTGGATGTTCTTGCCTGCCGGCAGCATTTCGCCGTCAAATTTGAGCTGGATATTTTTCAGCACGGCACTGCCTCCACTGGCGCCTTCGATCGTGGTGTTGTTCCAGTCCGTGCTCGCGAAGGTGACGGTCGTCAGTCGCGGACCGCCGTAAATTTCGCCCTTGACAAGGATGTGGTGCTGTCGCGTATTAAATGCGGCCAGCAGATCAGCGAGGCTGGCAACCATGACGGCGGAATCGTCTGACCCAGTCGCCGTTGCGAACCCGCCGGTGTTCGTCGGCGGGTGCGCGGTGATTGCTGCCTGACTGGCCCGCGAGCCTGTCGCTGCTGAGGAATCTGGCACAGAAGACGCACCATGCGCGCTACCACGAGCGCACAGTAGATTTGCGATTAATATTGTCATGAGTAGCCGCCAGTTCATTCATTTCTTCCAGTCGGTGCACGCCCGCATCAGGCCGCGCAATCTGATGCGCGCATCGGCGACGTGAATGTTAACGCAGCTCTGCGCGCGCTCAGGATTGTGACGGCGGGCAGTCATGCCCGTGAGCGCGGATTGGCAAACGCTCATAGGTATTAAGGATCCTTGTGTAATATTTTTGGCTTGCCATGGTCTGCGTATTCGGCGTGCATGGCGGACACTGACGGAGCATCCGGGAAAGAGGATCGAAGCCGGTGACCAGCATCGGCATATTATTGATCCGGCAATAAAATATTGAAACTTTGAGCGCAACACCTGGTCGGAAGTGGTATGCAAAAAATCGACTCCCGAACCTTGCCGATGGCGGCACTGAATGAACGCCGTCGCCGCGCGGTGAAGATGCGCATCGAAGGCGTAGCGTTGAAAGAGGTGGCGCTGCGTTGCGAGATGTCGCCCACGACGGTGATTGCGGCCTGCAAGGCGTACGAGGCGGGCGGCTGGCGTGCCGTGGATGTCGGGCCTCGCGGTCGTCCGTCGGGTACCGGACGCAGCCTGAGCGCAGATCAGGAGCGGGTGGTGCAGAAAATCATCCAAGACCGCACACCTGACCAGTTGAAAATGCCTTATGCCCTGTGGACCCGTCAGAGCGTGGCCGAAGTGATCGAACAGCGGTTCGGCATCCGTGTGCCGGTTCGTACGATGGGGCTGTATCTGTCGCGCTGGGGCTTCACCCCGCAAAAGCCATTGAAGAAGGCTTATGAGCAATCGCCGGCGGCGATCAGGAAGTGGCTCGATGAAGACTATCCTGCCATTGCGCAGCGGGCCCAGGCTGAAGGAGCCGAAGTCCACTGGGGCGATGAAACCGGACTGCGCTCCGACGATGTTCGGGGCCGCGGTTACGCGCCCACGGGAAAGACACCGGTGCTCAAGGTCAACGCGAAGCGTGCCGGCCTGTCGGTCATCTCCACCGTGACGAATAAAGGACAGATGCGCTGGAAGATCTTCGACGGTGCGCTGAACACCGGCATCCTGATCGACTTCATGCGACGGCTGATCACCGGGGCGAAGAAAAAGATCTTCCTGATCCTGGACAATCTGCGTGTCCATCACGGCAAGGCCGTGAAGGCCTGGCTGGGCAGGCACCGCGACCGGATCGAGGTGTTCTATCTGCCCAGCTACAGCCCTGAGCTCAATCCCAACGAGATGGCCAACGCCGACCTCAAGCAAAGCGTCACACGGCGGGCGCCAACGCGTACCAGGCTGCAACTGGTCAAGGCCACCGCGCACCATTACAGGGTTGTGCAGAAGCAACCCGAACGCATCCGGCGATACTTCCAGCATGATCCTGTCCGTTATGCGGCTTGATTTCAACATTTTATTGCCGGATCAATATAGGTGCCGGAACAATGGGGAGGCGCTTTCGCGAAACTCGAGTTTCTCCAGCAAACGCGTCCCAAACGATAGCGATAGCAAGAGTTAGCGATATGCACGGGAAAAAATTCATCGTCTTCCGACCGGTATTCCAATTTGCGCATCGCCCCGTCGGGTAAAATGTTGGCGCACCCGGCGCCCGCCGAAATGGTTGCGTGCAAGCGCTGCATCGAGTTGCATGTCGGCGATAGTGACATACACAGGCGATCAGCATCGCGTCCACCGTGTACCACCGTGGGAATATCATGAATCTCGATCCCGAATTCGACGATCCGCTGACTGATGAAGAGTTTGGTGTGCTGGAACGCTTTCTTTCGAGCGATGCCGTTTGCGACGATGCGATGGATGCCGTCATGTTGCACGGCTTTCTGACCGCCGTCATCTCCGGACCGAACATGGTCATGCCGGGCGCGGTGCTTCCGTGGATCTGGGATGCGCGGCACGCAACACGTCAGCCCAGATTTTTATCAGCCGGTCGGGCACGCAAGATTACCGGACTGATCATTCAATACTGGAACGACATCAACAACGCCCTGAATCACTGTCCCGATCTGTTCGGACCTCCGCTGCACACGACCAAGTGGCAGGGTGAAGAGATTCTCGTGCTCGACGAGTGGTGCGAGGGCTATTGCAAAGGCATCGACATCGATCGGGAGGCCTGGGAGCTGCTGATCGAACGACACCCCGAGTGGTTCAATGTCATCCTGCTGTTTGGAACAGCCTCCGGATACCAGGCACTGGGGCAGCGGGATTACACCGTCGAGCAACGTCGGTCATTCGCAAACCTGCTCACGGCCGCAGCGCTCAATATCCATCGATACTGGGGTGAGGAGCGCAGAAAACTGATGGAACAGGGCGAGCGGCCGAACATGATCCCAGCGGTTTCAAAGCGGAAAGACAGGACGGGCAAGCATGCCGGACGCAGCGATCTGGATGCGCAAGACGGGACCGAGTCCGAAGACCTGTTCCTTGTCGATTCGCTCGGCCGGACGACGGAAGACGCGTTTCACCCGCTTGCATTGTCCCCGCTGTCTACGCGCGTCACTCGCGAAGGCACGTCTGTCGATGTGCACGTCTATCGGGCCGGAAACGACAGCCGCGATGGCTGGCTTCTGGAAGTCATCGACTCGCACGGAACATCAACAGTCTGGGACGACCCGTTTCCGACCGACGGAGCCGCGCTGGCAGAAGCGTTGAACACGATCAGCTCGCATGGCATTGCATCGGTAACGGCAGAGCACGTGACGAAGCACTGACCGCTCTTGAACCGTCTTGCGCCCTGAGTAGAGGTCCGGTCGCCGCAGCCCGCGGGTCAAACCTTGTGCGGCACGGACACAAGCGTCACCCGGCAATGCCGTACAACATGCCGGCGGAAGCCAGCACCATGATCAGGAATAGCAGTTCTTCCCCAGGCGCAAGATATTACGTGATCTGCACGCAAGGCTATTTGCCGCCTGCAATCGAAGCTGTTACTTCCCCATCGACCATCCATGCCTTTGACCGATAGCGATTGTCTCGCGCCCAAAATCACACCGGCAGGCCATCTCCTTGCAGCGCCGGACGTCGATGCGCCTCCCTTGCCAGATGACGTTGCGCTAGGCGCTTCCTTCAGGCGCGGCACGGGTCATGGGCTACTCTATCTGGGGAGCGCAACCATAGGGCGTGCACTGCCGCCTGCGTGGGCATGGTGGCGCGACTTTGGCGCCCGCTATGTCACGTCTTTATGCACCACGTCAGAAGGCGAGGAGGTCACGGTTTCTCAACCGGACACAGGGGACTTCGAAAGACTGATCGAAGATGCGCCGCCCATGACGGGTGCCGAATATCTCACGTCAGATGTCCTGGCGGCACTGTGGGGCGAAATCGACATCGCTTTACGTGATGAGCTGGCGAGCACGGGGGAGTCGCTTCAGGCATTTCTCAAGTCGCGTCATCCTGCCTGGAATCTTGTGGGCCGTGTTCACTTCAACCTTGCCGAAAACCGCAAGGATCCTGAAGCCCCTTTCGCCTTCCTGGCAACCTACGCAGCGCGCATATCGGCCCATGGCAAGACACAACATCAACCACTTTCGCGGGCGCTCGAGGAATTTTCCGGTGCGCGGAACAAGGCGAAGCTGCTCTCTCTCCTGATGCCGGTTCAGCGCGCCGCTGAACGCTGCGACTGGCTTCGTGCGATGCTCGATTCGCGCGAAATATACCACCCGTTGCGCTGGATGCCGGCTGACGCTTACCGTCTTCTCTGCGATTTGCCCGCTCTGGAGTCTGCCGGAATCATGGTCCGGCTACCAGCTACCTGGGCTACGGGCCGCCCCGCTCGACCTGCGGTCAAGGCCAGCGTTGGGGCATGGCCTCCGTCCCTTCTCGGCAAGGATGCGCTGCTCGACTTCAGAATGGAGGTGTCGCTCGATGGCGACGCGTTAAGTCCCTCCGAGATCCGGCGTCTGCTCAAGGGTGCCGACGGTCTCCAGTGGATTCGTGGACGCTGGATCGAAGTGGACACGAAAAAGCTCGGCCACGTACTCCAACGCTTTGAGAGTCTGGAGAAGGCGGCGCAATCGGGGCTGCCGTTGAACGATGCCTTGCGTCTCCTCGCGGGCGTATCAGACGACGAAGCCGTAGGCTCCGACGAGCGCGACTGGGCACAGGTCGTTGCAGGAGACTGGCTGGCAGAGACGCTTGGACATTTGCGCCAACCGGAAGGGTTGGTGCAGGTCGATCCGGGCCCCGACCTGAGAGCCCAGCTTCGGCCATACCAGCAGGCCGGCGTGCGATGGCTATACCTGCTCTGCCGGCTCGGGCTGGGCGCGTGTCTGGCCGACGACATGGGCCTCGGAAAGACGATGCAGGTACTCTCGCTGCTATTGATCCTGAAGCGCGAACAGGCCGACTCGAGCCCCAGCCTGCTGGTCGCACCCGCGTCCTTGCTGGCAAACTGGGCTGCGGAAGCTGAACGCTTCGCACCCGGCCTGCGTGTACTGGTGGCTCACCCGTCCGTGACGCCTGCAGAAGAACTACGCGCACTGAGCGACGCGCAACTCACGCAGACAGACCTCGTCATTACCAGTTTCGGTTCGCTGCTGCGTCAACCCGGTCTGGAAACGATCCAGTGGCGCATCGCGATTGTCGACGAGGCCCAGGCGATCAAGAATCCCGGCGCCAGGCAGACAAAACAGGTAAAGAAGTTTCGGGCCCAGTCACGTATCGCCCTGACGGGCACCCCGGTGGAAAACCGCCTGTCGGATCTGTGGTCCATTTTTGATTTCACGCATCCGGGCCTGCTGGGCTCGGCGAAGGAATTTGCCGAGCTCAGCCGGCGTTTGGCAAAAAGCGAGCATTTCGGTCCGCTTCGCACGCTTGTGCGGCCCTACATCTTGCGCCGTCTGAAAACCGACAGGCGTGTGATCGCCGATCTCCCCGAAAAGACCGAACTCAAGGCGTGGTGCCACCTGAGCCCCGTCCAGGCCGCGTTGTACGAACGCGCGGTCAAGGACCTGGCGGCCGCGCTCGAGGGTGCCGACGGTATTGAACGCAAAGGCATCGTTTTAAGCTACCTGATGCGTTTCAAGCAGATATGCAACCATCCGTCCCAGTGGCTCGGCGACGCGGCGTGGAGCCCCGAAGCCAGCGGCAAATTTGGCCGCCTGCGGGAGCTGGTCGACGTGATCGCGGCGAAGCAGGAAAAGGTACTGGTGTTCACCCAGTTCCGCGAAACCACCGAGCCGCTTGCCGCGTTCCTGGGATCCCTTTTCGGCCGGGAGGGCTTGATTCTCCATGGCGGTACGGCCGTAGGCAAACGGCGCGAACTGGTCAGGCAATTCCAGGAAGACGAATCAACACCGTTCTTCGTGCTGTCGCTCAAGGCGGGAGGATCGGGACTGAATCTCACGGCGGCGTCTCACGTGATTCACTTCGACCGCTGGTGGAATCCCGCCGTAGAGAATCAGGCGACCGACCGGGCGTTTCGCATTGGCCAGCGCAAGAATGTTTTGGTGCACAAGTTTGTTTGCCAGGGTACGGTCGAGGATCGGATTGACCAGTTGATTGAATCGAAGCAGCAGCTGGTGAACGATATGCTTGAAGGCGGTGCGGAACTGCAGCTGACCGAGATGGGTGACCAGGAGCTGCTTGATCTTGTCAGGCTCAATATTCATTCCGCGCAGGAAAACTGATGATGGAGAGGAACGCTGATGGCTAGCTACGGTGGATGGAAACCTTACGTCCCGGTGGCCGAGCGGCGAAAAAAAGCGGAGCAGCTGGTCGCCAGAGCGACCAGGGCTGGCAAGACCCTGTCACCCATTGCACCGTATCGCGGGGCCATTGCGAAGACTTTCTGGGGCAAAGCGTGGTGCGATAATCTGGAGCAGTACAGCGACTACGATAGCCGCCTGCCAAGGGGGCGCACCTACGTGCGCAACGGTTCGGTGATCGATCTGCGGATCACAAAGGGCAAGATCCATGCGCAGGTGATGGGTTCAAGCCTGTACGAGATCACCATTGATGTCGCCGCCTGTCCGGAAAGGCAGTGGCGCGCGTTGAGCGCCGATTGTTCGTCGTCGATTGACTCGATGGTCGAATTGCTGCTGGGTAAGCTATCGGCTGCGGTGATGGGCCGCATCTGCCAGCCCGGCACCGGGCTTTTCCCCGCGCCGAAAGATATCAAATTCGGTTGCAACTGCCTGGATTGGGCGGTGATGTGCAAGCACGTCGCAGCAGTACTCTACGGCATCGGCGCACGGCTCGACCAGCAGCCCGAATTGCTCTTTACGTTACGTGGCGTTGACCCCACCGATCTCGTCAATCACACAGGTGCGAATTTGTCCGGTGCGGGAAAAGCCATCCCGGCGTCCGGCAAGCTGCTCGATAATACGGCTCTGGGCGATGTGTTCGGTATCGACATTGACACGGGACCCTTTGCAGATGCCGACACGGTCCGAGGCAACCGCACGCGCAAACCATCCACTTCGCAAGCGAGAAAGTCTGCCTTGACCACGCCGAAGCCGTCCGTGACCGCGAAATCGGCACCGAAAGGCAAGGTCGCGACGCCGACCGCGAGGTCCAGCCCCGCCGCCATGAAAAAGCCCAAGGGCACCACCGATCCCGGCACGTCAAAGACGAACCGTCCGGTCGCGTCTCAAAAGCCCGTTGCGCGTCCGCGTACGACGTCGAAATCCGCGAAACGCCGCGGGTGATCTTTTGTCCCAGGTTCACCGCTTGAGCCGGCGACCTGTTTCGCGCTTACATCGTGTTGAGATCAAGATGTGGCGGATTTTTGAATCCTGCCAACTCTCTGATTGAGTGGGACCACGGTGTCGCGATTGCGCCGGCGACGGCCAGGCGCTACCTCAAGGCGCGGATCACGACTGCGCATAGACTCAATCTGGCAAATATCGATAGTTATCCTATCTTTTAGGCACTTTTATGC
The DNA here is from genome assembly GCF_900108945.1 of Paraburkholderia diazotrophica. Taxonomy (GTDB): domain Bacteria; phylum Pseudomonadota; class Gammaproteobacteria; order Burkholderiales; family Burkholderiaceae; genus Paraburkholderia; species Paraburkholderia diazotrophica. The sequence goes on from NZ_FNYE01000023.1 coordinate 9,818, forward strand.
ATCGACCGACAACCTTCAATTTCGACTATAGTGCTAGGCCGCAACTGCATGCAAGAGAGTTGCAGGTCGCGAACTCTTGCATTATGCGGCCGGGAGAGGATAACGCTTGATGCTGACGACGGATGTCGCGTCAACCGATTGGGTCCCGTTTGGTCATGCCAACAGCAGTGATTAATCGGTCAGTAGCCGCCCAGCAGACGGTCAAGCGATGCCGTGATCTTGTCCCGATGCTCCCGCAATGAGCCGATCGAGGGACCAAGCTCGTTTAACGGAACAGATGCAATAAACGCCGGGTGCATCAGGCATGTGACGCCAGCGATCTCGAAGGACGGCGTGAAATCTGCTGGCAGTTTGCCGGGAGGGAAAGAGTCCGCACGAATCAGCGGGACCACAACCCGAATTGTCAGGCCATCGAGAAAGTCGCTCTGCACGTCGACAAGGTATGGCGCATTCGCCTTGCTTTTGCCGGGGTTGGCATAAACTTCAAATCGCGCCATTAAAACATCCGGTATTCAGCGAGTGGAAGGCCATTCTGTTCGACCCAGTCGTTGGTGTTCTTAATGAACTCCGCGTTCTCCTGCGCCCAGCGCCGGCCTTCCTCGGCCTTGATTGCGTCGCGCAAAGCCTGCTCGCAGGCACGCGAGAAGTTGATGCCCAGTTCCTTCGCCCGCTCATAAACGTCGACAGGCAGCGTGACATTGGTCGCCTTACGTGGGACGGCGGCAGTCGCATGTGCCATGTGAGCCTCCATGTTGGTGAATATGCGCATATCCGTCCACATTCTACACATTTTCAATGCCTTCCGCTGCGAAGGCGCTTACGTCCAGGACGACTGGTTTTGCGGAAGCGAACGCTGTGGGTCATACACGTCAAGTCGATCTCTCGGCTCAAGCTCATCCACGTATAGGACGAGATTTACTCCATCCTGCGATAGGGCGTGACTGAATCCCTTTCGCCCCAGCCGCAATAATCTCGTCACCGATAACCCAACCGGGCGGTTCGATGCGCTGGTTGAACCAGCAGCCACGCCAGTCGCAATAGAAATCTTCCCACAGGGCAGACCATTTCCCGCTCTGATACCCGCTGTAAGGTCGACGATAGGGTCGACGGTCAACTGGCAACTGACAAGCGTGCCCGGCGGCATCAATGGAGAAATCTGCTGGTATTCCCGTGCGGCCGTGTCGACGTCCAGTGCGAGGTAAAGGGCGTTAAGTCCAACGCGGTTAGCGCGGCCGCCCACTTGGGAACATGCATCCGGTAGGCCGTGAGCTTAGACAGGGCTTTGTGACGATCATCCTGCCGCGCCCGCCTCGAGCGATGAGACATAGCGTAGCAGGTCGTCAGTCCGGCCATCCGATACCAGTTGCTCGGCTGTCTTGTAGTCGAACACGGGCAAGGGTTCGTTCCGGTACCAGAAGAGCGCCTGATTGACGTCACCCGAGATGTCCGTCGCGCCCGGATAACCCGGAGCGCTTCGCGCAGAAATCGCTGGACACTCTCCGAGGCGGGCTGGCGGCTCAGCGTATTGCGATGCACAATGTGCTTGCTGGGCGAGCGTCTGCAGGCAATATGCAGGGCGTCGCCAAAGCGCCGGGCAGACACGCTCGCGCCAGCGTTTGGGCGACTGACAGCCGAATCCTTAACAGTAAAGTCGCAATATAATGATAAGGAATACATATCATCTGTTGACCTGGAACGCCGATTTTGGTGACAACCATGATCATCATGGTGGCAGGCTCACGGTCCTGATGCACGAGGCGGCAAGGCGCGGCACCGTCCATGACAGGCATCGAGCCGTTCGTGTCTGCGCCAACGAAGGATACAGGCCTTCGCAGCAAGCGACCTGTTCGGCGACGCGCGACAGCTATCCAGGCACGTGAAGCATGTTGCGGCGCGATGCGCGAATTAAACCGGTTCTTTCGCCCATCGTGTTTGCAACTAACGGTCAGTGGCGTTCTTCATCGTTGCCGGCTTCGCCGGCAATCCGTCAGCAGGGAAGGGCGACCCGCCATAGTGCGAGGTGACCAGTATGCCCCGGTCTGCACGGCGCGCTAATCTGAAGGTTACCCGTGGCGCGCCGGGCGCATCGCACCCGTCACCAGTCGATGCGATGCTTCGCTCCCGTCTCACGATGCCGGCGGTTATCGAGGACGGCGACGGATGGATTTTGCCATTCCAGCCTGCTACACGACATTATGGGCGTAATGTCGGGTAGGCGAAAAATAGCGTCAATAAATTGACATTTTACGTTGTATTATTGACGACCAATTCTCAGTTTCCCGTCCGATGACCGACGTTCTTTCCGATGAGGCCCGCCTTGCGGCCGAGATCGACCGCCTGAAGGCCGCCTTTCCGAAGACGCGCGAGCTGTACCGCGAGGTCTGCGCGCTGCTGTTCTTCCGCTTCGGTCAGACCCCCACCGCCAACCGCCTGTACCAGCTGGTGAAACGCGGCAGCATGGGCACCCCCGCTGCGGTGCTCGGCGAATTCTGGACGGAGCTGCGCGAGAAGAGCCGCGTGCGCATCGAGCACCCGGACCTGCCCACCGATCTGCGTGACGCGGCAGGGGAGCTGGTCGCGACGCTGTGGACACGGGCCACGGCCTCGGCGCAGGCGGAACTCGACGCGCTGCGCGCGGACGTGGAGGGCGAGCGCACGGCGGCGGCGCAGCGCGTCGCCGCGGCACGCGCCGAACTGGAACGCACCGAAACAGCGCTCGAGCAGCGCACCGCGGCGCTGCTCGCCGCGCAGGTCGAGGTCCGCGAACTGGAGAAGGCGCAGGCCGAAGGGCAGGCGGCGCGGCAGGCGATGGAAGCCGACATCGTGCGCCTCAAAAACGAGGCGGCGGCACGCGACCGTGAACTGGAGAAGGTGCGCGACGGCTTCTCGCGCGAACTGGAGAAACTGCGCGAGAGCGCAGCGCAGTCCGACGAGCGCCTGCGCGCCACGGAAAAGCGCGCGCTGCTCGAGATCGACCGCGAGCGCGGCGCGGTCGCGAAACTGCAGAAGGAACTCGACGAGACCACGAAGCGCGCCGACCGGCGCGACGCGGACCATCATCGTACGGTCGACGCGCTGCAGGCACAGCTCGGTGACGCGCGCCATCAGGCGGGCGTGCTGCAGGGGCGCCTGGAGGCCGTGCGGGCGACGAACGTGACGCTGCAGCAGCAACTGGCCGCCCTGCGTGAGGCGGACGCCCGCGAGTCCGGGCCGGCCCGGCCGGGCCGTACCAAGGGCGCGTCTGCCGGGACCACCGCGGCACGTCCGGCGGCGACACGCCCCGCACGTCCCGCAGGTGCGGCGCGCGCCGCGTCCGCGCCCGCGCCCGCCAGCAAGACCGCGGTGCGCCGCAAGCGGGGCAAGACCGATGGAAAGTAGCACCCGGCCACGGAAGAGAAAGAAGGCGCCGGCCTGTCCGCCGATCGGCGCGCTGATGCGCTATGGCGAGCGGACCGTGCGCGTGATCGCCGAGGCAAGCGGCCAGCGCGTGATCATCGAGTCGGTGGATGAGGAGGGCCGCACCTTCCGCAGTGCGGTGAAATGGATTAGCCTGACCGCTCTTCATGACCAACTCTTCTGAGCGCGATGACGATGCAGCAGACGACGATGCAGCAGCTCGATATCTTCGCCGACAGCCACGACGTGATGTTGCGCAATGACGTGCTGGCGCCGCTGCAGCGGCGCGACGCGACGGCCGCGAGAACGGCGCTCGCGCTGCTCGCCGCCGAGTATCCGGATGACGGCGCACTGCCGGCGATGACCGTGCTGGTTCGCGAACTCGAAAGCACATCGACTGCGCCCTTTGCCGATCGCGCGGCACTGGCCAACGCCCGCCAGCACCTCGAGGACGTGGTCACGCCCGCTGCCCGGCGCGTGCTGCCCGCGCAGGCTGTTCAGCCGTGGCTCGTGCCATGCTGGCGGGCGCTCGCCGCGCGGGCTGCGAGCCTGGCGTTTCGCGCTACCGAAGCTGATAGTCACGCCGCGCCGCTGTGGCTGCTGGCGGGCGACGGGGCGGCCGCGATCGATGCGGTTGAGGGCATCGAATCGTGGTGGCGCGTCCCGGCACCGCTCGCATGGATGACCGAGGCGCGCTACCGGACGGGCGGGCTGGATGCCGCGTGGCCGCTGCTCGCGGAACTGGCGTGGCTGGCGCCGGTACGCTTCGCGGCATTGCTGCCTCGACTGGGCGACGCCTTGCTTGATGTATTGCGCCGGCGCTTCGATGCCGAGTTTTCCGGCGCGGGCGAAGTCGACGATTATGCGTGGTTCCCCGCGTGGCTGCTGGTGGTCAAGCCGGCGCTCGCAGGGCGCCTCAGCGAGGCGCGCGTGCAGCGCGACCAGGCGGCCTCGCGCGCGATGGCCCTGCTGGGGGAAATCCTGCGCCGGGAGCATCAAGGCGACCAGCACGAACTGATCGGCCTGCGCCAGGAGTTCAGCCGGCTGCATGCGCCTCTGTTCGAGGTGTACATGGCGACGCGGCAAGTGCAGCACCGGTGAGCACGACGATCGGGGACCTGGGACCAGCGCTGACGCCGTTGTCGCACCGATGAGCCGGGCACAGGCACGGAGGCGAAATGACATTGAAGGCCCAGTGGTACCGCGACAGGCTTGCGAAAAAAGCGCGCAGGGGTTTTTGTGGCTACCCGGTCGCAACCGTTGCCTTCTATGGGCCTGACGACAGGCGGGCGACAAAGGTGTCATAACGGGGTGCGCGGATCTCATCGAGGCTGCGGGCGTGCTTCGGCAACTGTCCAGCTGGCAAGCCGGATACATACATGCAGACCGATTCGACATTTCGAACAAGAAGATGCTTGCACAACGCGTAAGGACGATTACCCCTACTGGGATGCGCCCCATCCCCAGGCTTTTCGTTTATTTATTTATTCAGGGTTTCTTGGGCGGGAACATGGAACCAACTACACGATCAATGAACCCGAAAAATTCGTCTGATGCATAACCGCCTATAAATGCTATTGCAAGCGGGGATAATTCCTTTCCGCCTTCCAAAGATTTCTCGAATAGTCCAATCGTGATTCCAACGATCGAAGCACTAATGAAATGAGCGGCTTGAGCAGTTTTTGCACTCTTTGCGTGATAGGTATCTTCCACCACACTAACTCTTAGGTCCCGGAAAATGCATGCACACGCGCCAAGGAGCGCATAGAGGATCGGGAGTAGGAACCCGGAGATGGCGCCTGCATAGGTTTCTACCTCGCTGCTCAACGGCAGCGAGATACCGCGGATATCCTGGTACACCGCAATCTTGCGGAAGCCTTCCTGTACGTCCATTTCCGGCGGCCACGAATCCAGTTGGTCATCAGGATCTACAGACCCTACACGTAGCAGCGGGAGCTTGACCTCCAGTGCCTTACGGACGTCATCCGGGTCACACATCCACGGTCTCGTGTGGGTCAATGGCCTGACAATAAAGAGGTACTGAGTCGCGCTGTGCGTACCTCTCATATACGAAGGGTACTTTTCGAAAGGGACCGGATCAATTACGAACGTATAGATCTCCGGATTGTATTCCTTGCAACCGGGCGCGTATCGATTCCGTTCTTTCACGTCCGGACCCAGGCTAAATGAAAGCGTGAGGAGCATTCTCGGCAAGTAACTTACATATGTCCATATTTTATTCAGGTACATCATGTCTGAATACAGTTGCCGGTTGTTTCTTGCGAATTTCTGAAGATGTTCCTTGAGCTCGATCGATGCAGGGGAGTTGACCAACAGGTTGTGGCCGCCCGGAGCAGCTAACTTCGAATCGTCAATCGTAAGTATATAGCCCTGCAACTCGTTGTGTATCACGAGCGCCGTCGCATCGTTTTCCTTGACGAGATTGGCGATTTCATCGGAAAGTCGATTCATCGTTAGTAGTGCAACTGATAGCAAGACGACTACGACCGCCAAGCTTATCGTACGTTGCTGGTACAACGTGACCTCCCTCGTCGCCGCTCTCTTATTCTCCTCTTTGATCGACTCCGCTGTGACAGGCGCCACTGCCTGTGCTATCCGACTCATTGCGGCATAGCATTCGCCGAGGTCCTCCGAATTCAAATGGTGACCACCATGGTGTGCTTCGGAAGCCCTTAGAACAACCGCGACATCGGCATCGCAAATCTTTTTTCCGTGATTTGCGGCATATGAGATCAAACTCAGACAGGAATTCAGATCATGCGTGAGTTTTTCATCCGACTCGTCGGGACCCTTCATGATATTCCGCCTGTCTATCGAATGAAGCCGACGCGAGGTTGCAAGCCGGAACGAAACCAGCGTAACCGTTGTTAGAACCGTCAGATCGACGAGGCTCCAGAGAGATTTGCCGAGCTAACCGATCCCCAGTTATAGCACGACGCATGTACTTACGTCTTTGGTATGTGACAAGAATCGTAGATAGAGGGTTAAGAGACGAAAGTTCTGACTATTTAATTGTGTGTGTTATCCCACACTGCAAAGTTAAACAAAACGTTTTATTAAGCAGCATTTTGCAATTAAGCCCCAGCGGGCACCCAAACTCCTCCGCCATGGAACTGCCTGCTGACTGTTGAGCGGCGGCTAACGATGTTGCAGGACGTCTATTTTCTTCTCCTTCGAACAAGGAGGAGATCGGGAAGTGAACTTCTTAAATCCGCATCTGCAAAGCACGATACCCAAGCGTCTAAACTCGCCGATCGAAACGCTGGCTTATGACGAAATGTCTTTTTCTTGTCCAGTGCAGCTCTCGCTCATGAATGCAGTCAATGCAGCTGCGCAAGTTGTGTTCGGAATCAATGCCGGAAAGTAGCAACGACAAGGAGACGGCCATAAGCGATTCTCCCGGAAGAAAAGAATCAAAGTGCTGCTTGAACTGAAAGGTGTCAGCCCGAACACTTGAAAGTGTTTAGCGCTACGGGAGCACTTGTTTAGTGGACGTATCTTGGGTTGATCGGTTGCAGCGGGGTAATAGAAAGCCGCCATATGGGTAGGGCGCGGCATGAGCGCGTCATCCTATGGCTGTAGGTTCTTTGCAAAGCTCATCAAAATTCCGTGCGCGTAATGCGGCATGGTGCGAAAAACTTCACGGTGTCGGCATTTTTGACCTAGAGTATTCACAGTGAATCCGCCCAAGACCAAGTATATTTCGCGGACCATAGCCTTACATTCCTTGCTTCCTGAGTTTCCCCTTCCTTTGTAATCGGAGGGCAGGACGCTATTTGCTTTCCAGAAATCTGGATTGGATGAAAGCGTCTCGCACAGGGAGACGATCCGCGCGCGCCCCATACTTGGGAGAACCGAAATGTCCAACCGCTTTCGCAAGGCCACCTCGAAGTATGTATATGGCGTACTGGTGGGACGCATTACCGATGGTCAAGAAAACCCTCATGGGAATTCGCCACACTACGAAATCCTGGTCGACGCGGCTGGCACGCCGTACCGCATCGCTGTGAACATCCAGTCGGTCGAAGGAAGCGAGGTACTCGCCTTTTTCGACCAGAACTACTCAAACAACACGAAGCTTGATCTGGGCAGCGTTACGGTCGGCTCACACGGATTTAACGCGCTCAAAGATGGACCCGGTGGAAATGGACTTGATTACCTTCGGGATGAACTGTTTCCCCTCGACAAAATGGCACCCATCCCGCCAGACGGCAGCGGAATCACACTCTCCGCCTTACTTGATGCGCAGATTGAACGCGCGAAGCAGGATTCCTCCTCAGTGATAGTCGCAGTCGGCGACATGTTCGACGACTCACAAACAACGGAAGAAGTGGGATTCGCCCTGGGGCGAGGGGTCCACGACATTCATATGATGCAGGGCAATCGCGGCCACTTCGCAGAGGACAATCGCATCAACGGCGACGGTGCTTTGTTTGTTCGCTTTTCAGGCGGAGAAACCATCGCGCTCTTCGTCAGGTTCTTGTCGCAGGAGACGAACACCGACGACCATGGAAATCCAAAGGACGTTTCCGATCAGTGAGCAACGTCCAGCCGATTCTGAAACCCGAGCCGGAGGGTACCCGACCTAAGAACCTCACACGCTTGCGCACAGGGATCATCCAATTCCGAGGGGGCATGGCTGCAGCACCCAGAAGCGGCTTTGGCTGCGCACGCCGGCACCGGAAGGAGGTCTTAGGCGCTACTGAAACACCACACGACGCCTAGCGCTAAGGAGAACAACGATGTCTGAACAAACCGTCCTGATTATCCGCCACGCTGAAAAACCAGAGGCGGGTGGAGACACTGGAATCGATGGGTCCGGAGCCCCCGACTCCAGATCCTTAACACCGCGCGGCTGGCAACGGGCGGGAATATGGACGGAGCTGTTCGCTCCATCGCTTGATCACGCAGGGACATATCCCAGACCGGCTGCAATCTTCGCTTCGGCCCCCGCAACGCATTCCGAAATCGCGGCGGGCAATAGTGGTAGCAAGAGCCGACGTCCCCTCGAAACGGTCTCACCACTCGCGGCGAAACTGGGAATCGATGTCAACCTCAACTTTGGGAAAGGTCAGGAAGGTGACCTCGCGGCGGCAATCGCTCAGATTGACGGCATAACGTTGGTCTGCTGGCAGCACGAGGACATTGCGAGCATCGCGACCGCGCTCGCCCCAACCGTCGAGAATATTCCCTCCCATTGGCCAGGCGATCGATTCAACGTTATTTTCGAATTCAGCCGCACCGGGAACGGGGAACCGTGGAGTTTCAATCAGGTGGTGCCAGTCATGCTCCAAGGCGATCCGACCAGCAGTATCTAGCTCGGTCGGCCAACTTTTTTAACCCTGATCGGATCGCACAATTCCGTGAACTTGCGCCGACATGTTTGTGCAGTGGTTTGCCTGAAGGAAACAAGAGTCAATCATCATCCATGCCGCCGCTATAGGGGAACAGTCCATGTCATCCTTTGTCCAGCAATCGGGAACGAAGCTCTTATTGAAAGCCTACGCAGGAGACGCGAAAACCCTGCTTGCGTTCAATCTTCCGGACGAGCGTGATGCAAAGAATCTCGCTGGTTTCACGATTCAATGCAAACCTGACGGTCAGTCGCCGTACTTTATTCATAATACGCTGCGATTTGAAAATCCAGGAGATCATGCCCAGGACCAAAGCCAACCACCAAACGCGAGCATCAATGCTCCGATCCACAAGTTTCGCTGGATCCACATCCCGGGTTCCGTGCACCAGGGAATCTCGCCTTTTCTGGGTGAATACACATACACCGCTACACCCCGATACTTCAACGATGGAGGGATCCTGCAACCGCTCGACCCGAGTCTCAGTGTGTCGCTGACGATAAAGGTAGTGCCGTTTGCGAAGGGGAATATCGAGCTTGGATTCACACGGGGCTTTACACAGTCCCAAGCATTCGTCAATCATTTCGGCCTTCACGCCCCCATAGAACCGAAAGGAGAGGATAACCTTGTTTTTGATACGACGGCGATCGCGGGGACCAATGCGCAGGGTCAGAATTTCACCTTCGACGATGAATATGGATGGCTTGGTTTCACCGCCCGTCAAAAAATTCTTAGCCTTCTGAAGGATGTAGTTGAGGATGAGGCAAAGTACCTCGACGTCTTTGCGTACGATCTGAACGAACCGACGATCGTTTCGGCGTTGCTCGAACTCGCCAAGCAGGGGCGAATCCGGATCATTCTCGACGACGCGGCTCTGCATCATTCCGAGACAGACTCAAAACCCGAGGATGTGTTCGAAAAGCAGTTCGTCACGGTTGCGAAAAGCATGTCAGAGACCGACGCTACCGAGCGATCAAAGCAACCCACCCAGATACTTCGAGGGCATTTTGAACGATATGCACATGACAAGATTCTCATTGTCTACCAGGGTGACACCCCCGTCAAAGTACTGACTGGATCGACGAACTATTCGATTACCGGTCTCTACGTAAACTCCAATCATGTTATCGGTTATGAGGATAAGGAAGTAGTCGCCAAGTACGCCGATCTGTTCAATACGGCGTGGTCCGGGAGCGCAAAACTGAACGCGTTCGTTTCATCTCCGATCTCCAACTGGACCTTCTCTACTTCGAAATCCACGACACCGAGGACCGAGATTACGTTTGCACCCCACACCAAGGCATTTGCAAGTCAGGTGCTCCAGTCGATCGCAGACCGGATCAACGAGGAAGGTAAGCAAGTGACGACCGGCAGTGTCCTCTTCGCGGTGATGGCGCTTGACGAAGGTAGCGGTCCAGTCCTTGATGCGCTGAAGCAGGTACACAAGAACCAGAAAATATTCAGCTACGGAATTTCTGATAGCACCGACGGCATCTGTCTGTATGCGCCGGGAAAGACAACTGGTGTTCTGGTAACAGGCAAACCCGCAAAAACAAAACTCCCGCCGCCCTTTAACCAGGTCCGGAATATCGGAGGCATCGGCCACCAAGTTCACCACAAGTTTGTCGTATGCGGATTTAACGGTGACAACCCCGTTGTCTATTGTGGCTCGTCCAACCTCGCGCTTGGCGGAGAAACGCACAACGCCGACAACCTGCTGGCCATCTACGGACCGGATGTCGCAACCGCGTTCGCGATCGAAGCGTTGGCTCTTGTGGACCACTTCGACTTTCTGGACCGACTTTCTTCAACAGCCAAACAGGCGACGGAGAACCCTCCTGCCATGAAGTCGCAGGCCGCAGCTGATGCGCAATGGTTTTTGTCAACGAATGACACCTGGGCAAAACCCTATTTCGACCCTGGCGACCTTCACTGCGTAGACAGGTTACTTTTCGCCTGATGCAATGATTCAGATAGGCACAAATCGCGCGACACGCCTACGGCAGGTTGAGTAGGGGTGATCGTACTTACCGTGCAAATTCTGGCGGTTGCCGTGCGCAGAGGCTTGCCCCACACGGGTTTGCCGTTTCCTGGGTGTCGCACAATCATGAGTTACGCAAGTCGTTGATCTGTAGGTTGTTTTTCGTGGAAACCGCCAGAATTTGCACGATTCGGACGATTACCCCGAACAGCAAGAGCCGCAGTGGCACATGCAGCGCGACCGCTATCCGAGCACCGTGCCTTGGTTGCCGAAGCCTGTGCATTGACCACTGGGTCCAGAATTGAGGGCAAGCCCCGCTGCGCGGACGTAGACAGGGCGGCGCGCGCGATCGTCGTCCTGGCTCTAAAAAAATCCCCGCGAACTGGGGGTGGGAGGGGAAAAACCCGACGTCGCGCGGGCGGGGTATGACCGACTCCCGTGGTGCGGCCATTTTTTACCAAAGAAGCGCGGGAGTATGGGCGCATAGAAGCGCGGGGGGGCTATCGCCGCGCCCCGCGGCGCCCCCGCCATGTCGTGACGCGCCGAGCGAAATGCTACTCGACGGAGGTCGGTTCTTCTTCGCGCGGTGCAACGGGTGCGGCGCGTTTTGCACGCGTGCCCTTCGTCGCCTTGCCTTCGCCTGACCGTTGGTTCGCCAATCGCTTCAACAGTTCGGCGGCTGGCTCATCGTTCGGGTCCTGCGGAACGAGTTCGCCACGGAAGGCTTTTGCGAGCAGTGCTGGCGTCAGACTTTCGACTAACCCGTACGCGGCTGCGCAACGGCTTTCAAGGGTGTCAGCGTAGGCAAACAACGACCTGACTCGGCGGACAATCTCGTTTTGTTCCCTGACTGAAGGGAGCAAGAACTCGAACGCGGCAAGCTTCTTCGCGTTAATGTTCGATTGACTTACACCATCCGATTTCACTCGCCAACAGTAGTCCCGACCCGCTGGACTATTGAGGCAGTAGTTAAGGTAATCGGGCAACAGTCGGTCCGAGCATCGAACCTTGATCAGATATCCCGCGTAAATCGCGTCGTGTTCCCCATTGAACACCGCAGTCTTTCCGACCAGTTCCGGACTGTTCGTTCTGTTAAACAGGACATCGCCCGCTTTCAAGCGGTATTTCGCTATTTCCATTGGGTCGGACGTATAGACGAGGTCGGTCCACTTGAGTTGTCCCTCCTGGATGTTACCCATTCGAAGTACCGGGACCGCGCCAGTCCTGGAAGACTTTGCCGATGAACCATAAGAGAATTCCTCCGCAACCGACGACAACTGCACTTGAGGCCAGTCCTCCTCGCGATGGTTCTCGGCACGCCACTGTGCCGTTAGTGAGCCTGACGTTGCTGCGCTGAGCACAGATTGCCGAAAGCGTTTCAGGATCGCTGGAACTCGATCAAGCCGTTCCCGGCACGCGTCGACGCGCGCGATCACGGTGTCGAGCTTGTCGGCGACGCGCTTTTGCTCCGGCATAGGCGCCAGAATGAAGGGCGCCTTCTTACCCGCATCCGTGCCGAGCCTCGGCATATTGACGCCGTGGCTAACCTGATTTACGTAGGTAATGAATATCGGGTTTCGCATCCAGTAGTAAAGGTATCGTCCATACACTGCTGGATTGCCTTGCAAAGGAACGATTTCAGTGGTGCAAACCCCGTCTGAATCTGCGAAAAGGACCTTATTCAAATACGGTCGAAGTTTTCCGTACAGTACATCTCCCGCGTTAAACGCGTTCTTTGTGCTCTTCGACTTTCTGTCGGAAAAAGTACAGCGCTGTATGAGTCGCGAACTATCCTTTTCGATGTCTTCCAGTTCGAGAACCCAGGTCTCGGGACCGATTGCATCCGGTTCGACCTTCGTTGTCTTCCCGTAGTCGACTACATCGCCGAGTTCGATGTGCAACCACGACTCGGGTATTTCGAAACATTGGTTCGAGGTCACGATTCGAGCTCCTCACCAAGTTCGGCAAGGATCGCCCTCAGCCCATCAACCGCAGCATTCAGTTCGTCCATAGCTTCTCTAGCAAGTACCGCAGGTTCTTGTAGATCGAAAGCATCATCCGCATTCTCGTCCTTAAGCCATGCGATATCTAAGCTGTCGCCACGGTCCGCTATCCATTTGCGACTAAAACCTCGAAATCGACCACTATCGCCCTGATCCACGCGCTTGCTCTTTCCATCGACAGCTTTGCCATAGGCTATTTCGAACTCCGCGAAATGTTCACGCAAAAGAGGCGTTCGCTTGCCAAACTTCGGCGCATTCGCCCGCAGATCATAGACCCATACCTGCTTAGTGCTATCGGTCGCTGACTGGCTCACCTTGTTGAAGAAGAGGACGTTGGTCTTCACGCCTTGTGCGTAGAAGATGCCGGTCGGCAAACGCAGAATCGTGTGCAGGTTGCACTTGTTCATTAGGTCGCGCCGAATGTCGGTACCGACGCCAGAGTCAAACAATACGTTATCAGGCACAACAACCGCCGCGCGCCCACCATCCTTTAGATGCCGCACGATGTGCTGCAAGAAAGCGAGCTGCTTGTTGCTCGTCTCGTAGGTGAGGTCGTCGCGGGTTGGCCCTCCGCCACCCTTCGCCGTACCGAAGGGCGGATTGCTCAGGATGATGTCGGACTTGGGAAGGGCGGCCCCCGCGTTGCCGAGCGTATTCCCGATGTGGACAACTCCCTCATCATCGCCCTCCATTCCGTGCAACATGCAGTTCATTAATGCAAGCCGCCGCGTGCTCGACACCAGTTCCATACCGACAAACGCCTTGTTGCGCTGGAATGCGCGCTGCTTCTCGTTCAGATCGTAGAGGTCGTCCGTCTGCGCCTTGATGTACGCGTCCGATGCGATGAGAAAGCCAGCGGTGCCTGCTGCCGGGTCTTGAATCGTCTCGCCCGGTTGCGGCTTGATGATGTGGACAATGCTGTCGATGAGCGGGCGCGGCGTGAAGTATTGGCCTGCACCGGACTTGGTCTCGTTTGCGTTCTTCTGCAGCAAACCTTCGTACAGGTCACCGAGCCCGTCGTGTTTCGCCGAGAACCAGTCGATAGCATCGAGGCTCTTGACAAGTTGCTCGAGATGGCGGGCTTCCTTCAGGCTCGTCTGTGCATCGGCGTAGATGGCTGCGATCAGCTTGTCGGTGCTTTGGCTCAGCGACAGCAACATGGCGCGGTAGTGATTCAGGAGGTTCAACCCGCTCCTGCCGGTCAAGTCAGGCCAGCGCGCCCCTTCGGGCAGCTTGTGCTTGCTGAGCAGGCCGTTCTGCGTGTTCTCATGTTCCATCTTGATGAACAGCAGCAGCACCAGCTCGGTTACGTAGTTAGTGTACGTGATGCCATCGTCACGAAGCACATCACACAGGTTCCACAGCTTCTGGACAATATCGTTGTTAGTCATGGGGGCTAGTTCTTGAGATGTTCGCGGGGATCTGACGCACGGGCGGAGCGATCCCCAAGGTGAGAATTATGCCACTTGCGGCCAGAGCGCCCCGGCGAGGCCTTGCAGGACATCATCGAGTTTACCGCCCAGCGTCTTGTTCAACAGCTTCGCGCCACCATCGTTGGCAAACGTGGTGTTAACGAACTGCTCATCGATAACCACCTCGTGCACGAGTTGCTTCGCCAGTCGTTCGAGCCATTTTCGTTGCACGGGAGTCCAGTTTGTCATCTTGTAAATCCCTTCCATCGCATGTGAAACGCGCTGATCGAAGGGGAGGAGGGCCTCGCCGAGCGCGGCCTGCCGAATGTAGCCAACTATGCTGGCGGCTATCTCTTGATTAGTCTGGTTGCGCCACGCGGTTCTGATCTTCGCTTCGGTGTAGCCGTGTTGGTCGAGCAGCAGGCGGACCGCGCGCAGGTCTGCGCGCGTCAGGTCCCTCGGTCGATTCACGACAACTGACAGCGCAGCCGTCTCGTTCACCTGCCTGCGAATGAAGCTGGTGAAACTGTCGAGATAGTCTTCTGGCCTGCCGAACTCGCCATAGCTTTGTTCCCGGAGCACCAATTCATCCGCATGCTCTGAAATGATCGGCATATGCTCCGTCCCTGCAAGTTGCTTCACCTCGGCGAGTTGGTCGAGTAGCTCCTTGTGCTGACGGACGAAGTCGGCCGCGCCCGTGGGCCCAAGCTCATGCAGGTGTTCATGTAGCTTGCTCGCAGGCACGCCCCACGTCTGTTCAAGTCGGGCGAGCCGTTCTTGCAGCGCTGGTCTCTTTTCCGCTTGGTGCGCCGCCTTCCGGAGCACGCGCATCAGGCTTTGGTTCAGTGCGTCGAGAACCTCGTGAGCATGCGTCCTTTCGGGCGTGCTGCCCGGCGCGTCGAAGCTCGCCGGGTTAGTAAGCTCATCGATGAGCTGCTCGATGCTCACGTTCGGGTCCTTCACGAGCGGCTTCATCGTCGTCACGTCTTCAAGCGCCGCGTAGATGTCCACTGGATCGTAGATCTTGAAGACGGTCTTGCCGATCTCATCGCATCGGCGCGTGGCGCGCCCGATCATCTGCTCGTAAAGAATCCGGGACCGGACTCGGCGCAGGAAAACGAGATGGCAAATTGGCGGTACATCGATGCCGGTTGTGAGCAAGTCTACCGTGACAGCAATGCTGGGGAATCGCTCGTTCTTGTACTGACGGATAAGCTGGCTCACCTTGTCTGATTGGCCGGTAATTTTCTTCACCGCAGCTTCGTTATAGTCATTGCCATACTGCTCCTTGAAGGCCTCGCCGAGCAGGCGGGTAACCATGTCTGCATGCAGGTCGGTTGCGCAGAAGATCAGGGCCTTCTCTTCGCCGAACGGGTCCAATTCCTTCGCCAACTCGGCGCAGATGACCTTGTTGAACTGCTCACTAATGACGCGGCGGTTGAAGGATTCGACATTGAAGTTCAGCTCATCGTCCAACTCGGAGAGTTCCAATTCGCCGGTTGCCATATTGATGGCCGTGACCTTCTCGCCTTTCTCGAACTTGATACCGTGCTTGGTTAGCAGCGTCTCGTATCGGATCGGCGGTTCGTGGTCGATCAGCCAATCGTCGGCAACTGCCTCGCGGTAGGAGTACGTGTAGACGGGTTTGCCGAATATCTCGGTCGTGTGCTTCGCGGGGGTTGCGGTGAGCCCGATCTTCACAGCATCAAAGTAGTCGAGAACCCGGCGATAGCTCGACAAGTATTGCGCCTGCTCGCGAACTACTAGTTCGCCCTCGGTCATTTCCTGGTCCAGCGTATAGCCGCGATGTGCTTCATCGACAATAATGCAGTCGAACTCATCGATCCCCGGAGGGGAGTCAGACTGCAGGATGCGCCGAACCATTGCCTGCACCGTCGCGACTTGTACGCGCGTCTCAGCCTCGGCGGACATATCGCCCAACTCGGCAACATTGTATATCTTCGATAGCGGCTGATTCTGTTCAAGCAATGCCTCGTCGAATGCGTCGGTCGCTTGCTGGCCCAGCGCAGTACGGTCCACGAGGAAAAGTATTCGTCGGAAGCGCTCGGTTTTCAGGAGCCGGTACATGAGACCGATAATGGTTCGGGTCTTGCCGGTGCCGGTTGCCATTGCAACGAGGATGGCGCGTTGTCCCTCGGTCAGGGCTGCTTCGACTCCCTGAATCGCCCTGACTTGGTAGTCGCGCAGCCTCAGGTAATCGAAGCCCTCTTGCGCAAGTTTTGCTTCGGCCTCTTCCTTGCTCCGCTTCAATCGATCGATCAAACCTTCGGGCTGGTGAAAACCAATGAGCGCATCGGCCAGATTCGACGGCACGCGCAGATCGCGGAACCATGTGCCACTCTGTTCGCGCAGTTGCTCAATGTAGGGGCGACCGTTGCATGAGTAAGCGAATGGGACCTGGAAAAATTCATCTTGCCCATCCGGCCATGGTCCGTGTAGTCCGGCTACCTTCCATGCTGGAGAGTGATCCAGTGCAAGTTGGAAGCCGCGCGAGTATCGCTCAGCCTGTCCGATCTTCCCCGCGACGTTTTTGTTGATGCTCTTCGCCTCCACCACGGCGATCGGCATCATCCCCGCGAAGAGTATGTAATCGGCAGACTGCTTGCCTAGCGTGGGCCATTCGGCAATTGCCTTGTTCCTTCCTGCCTCAGGCCGCGCGCCTTTCGCATATGTCAATTGTTGTGTGTCCGCGACCCAGCCCGCATCGACTAGCTGTTGGTCGATGAGGATGCGCGTTAGCTCTTCGCTCAGCACGAGATTCTTCGTCGCCTTCTTCGTGCTCGCCTGCGCCTCCTTGGCTTGCTGGGCGTCGAGTTGCGCCTGCAACTGCTTTACCTTAGCGTCGAATTCTTCCTGGGCCTTCTTGAGAGCAGCCTCTTGTTCGTATGCAAGCTCCTTGTACGTCGTCGCCTCAGCGTCCATCTGCAACGCGAGCGTCTCGTATTCCTGCTTTTCCTGCGCGACGAGGTCGGCAAGCTGCTGATTGTCTTCGAGGGTTTGCGAGGCGGCCTTCAGTTGCGCCTTGAGCTGGTCGATCTCGTTCTGGAGGTTGCGCAGATGCGCGCTGGGGTCTGCGGGCGGAACAAATGGGCCGGGCTTGAATGCCGTCCCTTGTTTGCCGAATGATTCATGGAACCAGATGGCGAGCGCGCGTGCGACCTTGAGGCCGTCCATGGCCTCCTTGTGCTGCGTCTTGAACTCGTGAGTTGCTTTGTTTCCTTCCACGCGCAGGGTATGGAACATGCCCCGGATGGTCCGGTCAAGCCCAGCCTCTCGCTCCAGCCGATAGAGCAGGTCGGCCTGGCCTATTTCCTCGAACTCGACGCCCAATCGCGCCGCCAAGTCCTGCGCCATCGCCTCTCCGAACTGGCGGAGCTTGATCAATGTCGTGTTGGGGTCGGGGGCGAAAACGTTCTCGGCTGCTGCGCCTAGTTGCGCGAGGAGTGGTGAGTGCTCGGCAAGAAAACTGAAATTCCCGGAATGGCTCACGATCGGTGGTCTGTCGTTTTTGTGTGAGGAGCATACGCCAAATGATCGCGCGTGAAAATGAGGCTCCGTCCTTCCGCCAACATTGCAACAGTATATTTTACCGATCGATGCACAGTTGGGTCTGAGAATCTTTGTTGCTCCGTTCATCTCGCAACCAAAGCGAATGTCGAATCTAGGATTTCGACGAAATTCAATTCTGCCGGGATAGCGCCGAACTACAGTTGCGGCCGATCGTGTCCGGGCGCTTCAGCAGCATGGCCGCGGTGACGCATTCCACGTGGGGGGAGGCATTGCATCGGAAGTGGCCGGGCAAAACGGGGCACTACGCCGCGAAACGGTGAGCATGATTGTTGGGCCCAAGCGCCGGAGGTTATCGCTCGAACCGTGATCGCAGCCGCTCACTAGGGCGCTCGCCTGCGAGAGGCCGGGCCCCCGCTCCAACTAATGCCGGTGCAGGAAGTGCTTGCTGACCTATCAGGTGCGCCGCCGGGCCTATAGAGCCATGATGTAGTCGACTCGCCGTGGGGCACCGGTCTTCGCCAATTTGGTCGATGGGTGACCACGGCGCGCTCTCTTGCCGGCGGACCGACTGGATGGCAACCGTGCTGCGTATCGCGGCGCACTGAACGACGTTTGACTTGCGTGCCACATAGATGCTCCGGGTGCATACGCGCCTTCGCGCGAACTGCGCCGCAGTGGTGACTTTCTGTGGGAGGGGGCGGGCACTAAAGAAGTCTATTCTCTTGCCGATAATCCGAGAAAATGTCCCAAATTTATCGTCTATGTGTCATTCAACACCAAGCGAGGCCTCACCTTCCGGATAATGCGGGAGACATCAGCATCGACGCCCATGTAGCCGATCATAAGACCGTTCGGCTGGACTCAGGGCCAGCGACGACAAACAGAAGAACATCGAGGAAGAGACATGCCGTATGTAGCGCCCCGGAGCGCATCGCCCCGGACTGTATCGCCCCTTCGTGTTTGGTTGACGGAATTTCTTTTAATACGACGCATTTACAGGGAGCCGGCGGGCGTTGCGCTGTACCGCTATCAGGTCACCCCAAACGAATTCCGGGAGTTGGCCGAGCTTCTTTGCGAACATCGCGCTCATGCGTTTCACCCGACTTATGGCGCGTCATGGGCTGCGGCATTCTGTCTATTTGTCGCTGAGAGCTTTCGCAGGCAGTACGACACCAGGGACGGCGGTTGGTCTTGGGCGCCCTTCGAAAAGGCGCTCGACTGCAGGTTCACCCCGCAACAGCACGGAGAGCTCGTGCGCGTGGGTCTCGCGCAATACTGGAAGCGCCCGATTCGGCAATATCAGGGTGGACGCGACAACCTGCTCGGCTCCCTGTTCACTGAAGGCGGCTTGCCGTGGCCGCTTGTGCAGAGCGATACCCATGGCTTCGGACGCGTGGTGCGCAAAGGGCTCAAGTACTTTTACCGAACAGAAGCCGGATTGCGCACCGCAG
This sequence comes from Paraburkholderia diazotrophica, assembly GCF_900108945.1. Lineage (GTDB taxonomy): Bacteria > Pseudomonadota > Gammaproteobacteria > Burkholderiales > Burkholderiaceae > Paraburkholderia > Paraburkholderia diazotrophica. The sequence continues at coordinate 28,967 of NZ_FNYE01000023.1, forward strand.
CTGATCTGCTCACCGAATTCGAACACGAACTGCCGCAGACTTTCCGGACGCTGGAGACGAGACAATTGCTCGCCGGCATCGTCGAGCAGCTCATGTCTCTCGCGACCCGTTACGAACTCCGGGGCAAGGACGATCCCGCCCAGTATCTGGATACCGTCGAACCCAACTGGCGACACGAATTTCCGCTACCCCTCGACGAGGTGAACGCGCGCGGCCTCATCAACGACTGGCTGCGCGACGCGAGCCGTCGCCGCGAGGAGAGGGAATCGCAGCGGGCGAGCGCGGGCACGTTCGCGTGCGGGCATCGCTTGATTGAAGGACCGCATGGTTGGCGCATCCGCTCTGAGGTCACGGTTCCTCGCTTGGCGGATCTGTCGATCGACGCGAGTATCGTGAATTACGGCCGGTTCGAACTCGCGTTCTTCGAAGGCGACCGCCTCCTCGCGCGCGCCGGTGCGGCCTACGGCCAAAAACGCGAGGACTCGACCGAAGTATCGGTGCGTTTTCTGAAGACGCAGTTTTCGCTGGACAGGGCGCAACTCAAGGACGAGCTCACGCTGCGCCTGCTCTCGAACGGCAGCGTGGCGTGCATCGTTCCATTCGATCAGGGCTCGCTCGACGCGCAGGAACTTCCGCTCGTCTTCGAAAACAAGGGCGACGAATGGTGGTTTATCGCGAGCGCGTCGTGCTCAAGCGACGCGAGTACGGTCCGTGTCCTCCTTCCGAAAGGATTGAGCTACACCTGCGACGGGCCGGTCAGCCTCAAAGAAGAAGCGGATGGCGTGCGTTGGATCGAAGCGGGCGATTCGTTGAAGCTCATCTCGGAGGAAGGCGACCGTTACGCAGTAACGCTCAAGAGTGGCTCGCAATTGCCCTGCCGTCTCACGCTCAAGGGCGTGTTGATGCACTACGACTCCGTGCCGCAAGTCGTCTATCAAGGTTGGCCCAGGCTCGACGTATCGGTCGAAGGAAGCGAAGCACGTGCATCCGTGCCCGCGCCCAACGAATTCGCCGATCGCCAACGTGTGACGAGGGCCAACAGCGACGAGCAGCTGGGCGCGATCCACTACTCGGCGCGCGAGGCCAGCGGCGACGTTCTGCTTCAACGGCGCTTCGGCGTAGTGCCCCCGGGCTTTGCCATCCAGGCGTTTCCGGGCTCTGGCGGCAAGCCGGCGCGACTCGTCGTGAAGCAGTCGCGCCAACTCGAACTGCAGGCTGTGGATCACACGATCAGGGGCCGCCTGGAAGCGCGAGGTCGGGACACGGTGATCTGGCTCGAATCGCTGACCGACCCGGTTCCTTCGTTCCTGACGCTGGAAGTGCGCGGCCGATCCGGCTGCGCACTTGCGCCGATCCGTTTTAGAGTCGCGTATCCGTACGAGGGCGCCCGTCTGATCGGCGTGGACGGCGCTACCTTGTCGACGCGCGACTTCACCCTCTCGGACCTTCTCGGTCTGCGGGTCGCGTTGTCGACGTCACTGCCGGGCGGCACGAGATTCTGCCTTAGGCTGGAACTCGTCAGCGGGGAAGCACGATGCACGCGCCACTACTATCTTGGCGTGAGCAATAACGCGGTGTTGCTGAGCCTCTTCAGCTACCAGACAGACATGATGCAGATGTTCGGCGCGGTCGACGATCAGGACGCGTTTCTGCGCGTGAGTGTCGAGACGGACCGTCCGCTCTTGCGTTTCCAAGTTCGTCGATACAACGGAGCGGCGAAGCGTGAGGATGCCGCGACGTTCTGGATGACGAGTCCATCGGGAGGGGCACTGCAGACCGAAATCGCCGTCGAGGCGATGCTGCTGACCGATCCCAGGCAGGCGAGCGTCGACATTCCCGAGCTGACCACGCAAGGCGTCGGCACGGGCCGCTTCAGGACGCCGTTGTCAATGCATGCCGACGGCCCATGGCTTATCTATCCCGCGTCCAGCTCTCCGACGCAGTTCCGCCCCTTCCTTCATTTAGGCGAGCGGTCCGCGTCAATCGACGCGGCGAGCGAGATCCACTCGCTGCATGCGGCAGCGCGCGCGTACCATCCTGTCACTCAGCCCCATGTCATCGCGCAGCAGATCACCCACATGGCTTTCGATCTCGACCACAGTGGCTGGCAATATCTGGCGGACCTGAAGCAGCACTATCACCATCTGCCGCTGTCGGTATTCGAGGCCTGGCTCGCGCTGTCGCGCAACCCTGCGGCTCTTGCCATCGCGGTGTTTCGCCTGGAGATGGACGAATCCTTCTGCGCGCGAATCCGTGACGAACTCGCCGTGATTTGGGAATGCATCCCCTTGCCACAATGGGCGGTCACGTACGGTCAATTTGGCACATGGCTGAATTCGCAAGGCCTGCCTCCCGCGTTGTCCGCGAGCGTGCTGCAGAACCGGCGTCTAATGCTTCCGCACGTGCTCGAAAGCTTCGACGAGGGTGAGATGGGTCGCTATCTGGAAACCTCGGATGCCGCGGCGCTACGCAGGTATCCCATCGAGATTATTTTGCCTTGCTGGTATCAGCAATTGCGCCGTACGCACGAGAGCAACGATCACTGGCCAACCGAGCTCGGCCATTTGCTCAGGGAGTGGCTGGCTCGGCAGAAGCTTCCGCCCCCCGTGCTTACGTTGTCCACAACGGAATTCACCGATGCAGTTACGATACTGCCGATCTTTATGGCGTATGTGACCGCCGGGCTTGAGACGATTGATGAGCTCAAGGGCAACCGTTCCAACGTCAAGTTCGCGATCAAGATGGTGTCGGACTTCGACCGCTGCAGCTGGTACGCGCCCGCTCACGGACTGATGGTCTCATACTTACTCGCCACCGGAAAAACCTGACACAGCGATGCACTACTTCACGAGCCTGATCGATCAGAGTCTGAGCCGTACCCGGGAGGCCACCCTAGGTGTCCTGGGTATCAACGACGGCAATCTGCGGCGCCATCTGAGCGAGCAGATGAACGATACTCTGGGCAGCGACGGCTGCTTCCTCGCGCCGCCGGTCTTCGAGCACACCTTTGGATGGCAGGAAGCCGAGGACGTCACGCTGCAAGACTTGCGCGGAAAGCTGCTGTCCGGCCGCCTGCTCGATACGCTGCAGAACGCAAAGCGTCCTTATCGGTTTGCTTCAGACAGTCATCCTTATGTACATCAGCTGAAGGCGTGGAACGCGCTGCTCGACGACACGCCCAAATCGGCGGTGATCACGAGCGGTACGGGTTCCGGCAAGACCGAATGCTTCATGCTGCCGATCCTGGAAGACCTGATCCGCGAGTATGAAACCGGCGGTGGTGCGCTCGTCGGCGTGCGCGCGCTCTTTCTCTATCCGCTCAACGCGCTGATCAACTCGCAACGCGACCGTCTGCATGCCTGGACCATGGACTTCGGCTCGGATATCCGCTTCTGCCTTTACAACGGGAAGACCGAGGAGAGCGCAGGCGCGGTACGCAAGGAGCAAAAAGACCGGCCCAACGAGATCCTGTCCCGTGAGGAGCTGCGCAAGCATCCCGCGCCGATGCTGATGACCAACGCCACCATGCTCGAATACATGCTGGTCCGCCAGGTCGACGCGCCCATTCTGGAGATCTCGCGCCAGCAGCGTTCCTTGCGCTGGATCGTGCTCGACGAAGCCCACACGTACGTCGGTTCGCAGGCGGCCGAGCTTGCGCTGCTATTGCGGCGCGTGGTGCAGGCATTTGGAAAGCGCCCTGAAGAAATCCGCTTCGTCGCGACGTCCGCGACGATCGCCGACCGCGATGCGGAGGAGCGCCTGCGGCAGTATCTTGCCTGTCTCGCGGGCGTGAGCGCTGAGCAGGTCGTGGTCATCGGCGGTATGCGCAAGGTGCCCGATCTGACACGTGGCGATGTGGTGTGGCGCAGTTTCGAAGACGTGTCATCGGTCGATGCGGGCTGCGAAGTCTCGCCCGCGCGCTTTGGCGCGCTCGCCAGTCATCCCGCGGCGGCCGCGCTTCGGCATGCGATCGTTAGCAAGGGGCGTCCGCTCGATCTGGACGAGCTGGTGGGAACGGTCGGTGACAGGCTCCAGGCGAAGCAGTTGAGCGAGCAGCAGCGGGAAGTGCTGGGATGGCTGGACCTGATGAGCGGAACACGCGAGGCCGAGGACGAACCACCCTTCGTCAAACTGCGAATCCATCTGTTCCAACGCATGCTGCACGGGCTGTGGGCCTGCGTCGACAAGCAATGCAGCGCGAAGCCGGCGACGCTGGGCGACTGGCCGTTCGGAAATGCGTATGTCACTCAACGCCCGAAATGCGGCTGCGGCGCGCCGGTCTACGAGCTGGCATTCTGCGACGACTGCAAGACGCCGCATCTGCTCGCCGAAGACAGCGCCGGTCAGCTTTTGCAGCGCAGCCCCTATGCGAACGACGAATTCGAACTGAGCTACGAAGGCACGGCGGAAGACGAGCCGGGCCAGGACGCGGCGGCACCGTCTTCTCGCAGGCAGCCCGCCACGAAACTTTTGATCGCGGCATCGGCTACGAGCGAGGATCCATATCTCCCGCTCGCGCTGAATGTGCGGACATTCGAGATCGGCGGCCCCGCCTCGTCGGATATGCGGAATCTCGCCGTCGCGCAGGAGTCAGAAGCGCGCTGCTGCCGGTGCGAGGCGGATTTCACCGGCTCGCCGAGCACGCTTCGCCAAGCCTATCTGGGTGCACCGTTTTACGTGGCCAACGCGGTTCCGACGGTGCTCGAATTCTGTCCGGACCCGTCGCCCGATGATTGCGAAGGCAAGTCGCCCGACGAGCTACCGGGGCGAGGCCGCAAGCTCATCACTTTCACCGACAGCCGACAGGGCACCGCGCGCATGGCGGTACGCATGCAGCAGGAAGCGGAGCGGTCGCGGCTACGGGGGCTCGTGTTCGAAATCCTGCGCAACGCGCAAGCGAAACTCGATGCCGCCCCGAAGGATGAACTGACGGGCGACACTGACGAAATCCTGAACCAGGCAAAGCAGCTCGAAAAGCTGGGCATGAAAGAGATGGCAGCCACGCTGCTTCTGAAACTGGAGGAGACCAGGTCAGGCGGCACCACGCGTCGCGTGAGCGAGACCGCTTGGCCCGACATGGTGTCTGAACTCGCGGCGTCCAAGGACATCGCGCAATCCATTCTCGATTACAACAAATACGCCAATCCGGAATTGTTCGGCGGCAGTGAGGCGGCAGGGCCGATGGCGCGCCTGCTCCTCGCGCGTGACTATTCGCGCAGGCCCAAGAACCAGAACAGTACTGAAACGCTGGCGCTGGTGCGGATCGGCTACCAAGGCCTGGCGAAGATCAACAGCGCGCCCGCGATGTGGCTTCAGCGCAAGCCGGGACCGCTGGCTGGTGCGAGCCACGACGTCAATCTGACGCTTCAGGACTGGAAAGACTTTCTCAAGGTCGCGCTCGATTTCCACGTCCGCGACAACACCTTCATTCGTCTCGACCCGACCATGTTGCGATGGATGGGCAGACGATTCACCGCGAAGCAGCTGATGGGGCCGAGGTGGGAGGGTGAAGAAAGCAACACGATCAAGAAGTGGCCGCAGGCCCGCAACGCCACGTCGGGCCGGCTCGTCAAGCTGCTGGAGCTTGGCTGCAATCTGGACCGTGCCCGTGCCGACGACCGGGACATCATCAATCATTTGCTGGAGCAGGCCTGGCATGCGCTAACCGAAGCGAAGATTCTCGAGCCGTTCGAGGGCAGGTTTGCCCTCAACCTCAACACGCTGACCTTCTCGCTTGCAGTGGAAGCGTGGGTGTGCCCGCTCACGCACCGGATGTTCGACACGACATTCGTCGGCCTGACGCCGTATCTGCCGCAGCGCTATCGCGAGGGCGACTTCCGCTGCCGCAAGGTGCAACTTCCCGTCTTCTCGGAGCTGTCACCGGGCGGCGGCTCTGAAGCGGCGCTGACGCAGGTCCGCAAGCGCATCGCAAAAAACGCGTCCATCCAGGCGCTGCGCTCGGAGAATCTCTGGAACAACATCAGCGACCGGACCGCCGAAGGCGGCTTCTACTACCGCACGGCGGAGCACTCGGCACAGCAGTCGTCGAAGAAGCTGGAAGACTACGAAGACATGTTCAAGCGCGGCAAGATCAATGTGCTGAACTGTTCGACGACGATGGAAATGGGCGTGGACATCGGCGGTATCTCTGCGGTCGTCATGAACAACGTGCCGCCGCATCCTGCCAACTATCTGCAGCGTGCAGGTCGGGCGGGGCGCCGAAGCGAGGCCCGCTCGATCGCGTACACGCTGTGCAAGGCGGATCCGCATAACCAGCGTGCCTTCAGGAACCCGAAGTGGCCGTTCGTCACGGCCATTCCGGCGCCCGGCATCACGCTCAGCTCCGAGCGCATCGTGCAGCGGCATGTCAATTCGATGCTGCTCGGCACATTCCTTCGTTCGCTCGGCGACACGGGCACGGACCGCACCAAGCTGACGGTAAAATGGTTCTTCGCCGGCGAAGACGAATCGTTTTGCACGCGCTTCATCAACTGGCTGCAAAGCAGGCCCGAAGGACTCGAAGTCAGTGTCGCGGAGCTGACTCGCGGGACGAGTCTCGACACGCGCTCGCTGCAATCGATCGCGGACAGCGCCGTCGACGCGGTCCAGCCCTTGCAGGCCCGTTGGCGGGGCGAGCACGACAAGCTGACCCAGCTCATCAAAAGCGCCACGGACGAACCGTACAAGAAGGCGCTTGGCTTCGAGCTCAAACGTCATGAAGACGAGTACCTGTTGCGCGATCTCGCCGTTCGCGCGTTTCTGCCGGGCTACGGCTTCCCCACGGACGTGGTGAGCCTGAACACGTATAACGTGGAAGACTTCGTTGAGCGGGCGCGCCAGAGGGAAGACAAGAGCCGAGAGGACAACATTTTCTCATCAAAGGAGCAGCCGACGCGCGGCCTGAACATCGCCATCCGGGAATATGCGCCGGGTTCGCAGATCGTCATCGACGGCCGCGTTTTCCGTTCGGCGGGCGTCGCGCTGCATTGGCACTCGGGTGGCGCGATCAACGAGGCGCAGAAGTTCGACATTGCGTGGCGCTGCGAATGCGGCAGCACGGGCGTTACAGAAAACGCCTATGCAAACGGCGACGTGCACTGCACTCGCTGCGGCAGTGCAATCGCGGCGGCCGCACGCAAGCTTGTGCTTCGTCCTTCGGGTTTCATCACGGATTTCTATGAGCCGACGACAAATGACATCAGCTCGCAGAAGTTTATCCGTGTCGCGCCGCCGCGCATCCAGCTCGACGGCGAAACGCTTGCGCTGCCCGACAGCCGTTGCGGTTACTTCCACTTTGGACACCACGGCAGCGTGTTCTACCATTCGTCCGGGGAGCATGAGCACGGCTATGCCATCTGCCTGACGTGCGGCCGCGCGGAATCTATGACTCAGGATGGGCAGGTCCCCAAGGCGCTTCAGCCGTCGAAGATGCATCGCCCGATCGGCGGCCCGAAAGGGAGCAAGAACGAGAAAAACTGCTCGGGCGAGTCAGTGAAGCCGTTCGTTCACCTTGGACATCACAGTTCGACAGACGTGCTCGAACTCGTCCTCCGCAGCCCACGAACGGGCGAATGGCTGGGCAATTCGAACGATGAGCGGATCATCGCAGCGACGCTCGCAGTCGCCTTGCGCGACGCGATCTCCAGCGAGATTGGCGTGGCGAGCACCGAAATGGGCTTCGGCACGCGTCAGGACAGGGATACCGCAACCGGCAAAATCCGAACGGTGATCCAGCTGTTCGATCAAGTCAGCGGCGGCGCTGGATTCGTGCTGAGCGCACTTCCGCAGATGGTGAAGATGCTGACCGAAGCCGCGAACCGACTGAACTGTCCGGTCGATTGCGACAACGTCTGCTCGGCGTGCCTTGCGAGCAAGGACAGCCAGGTCGAACAGGAGGAGCTCGACCGGCGCAAGGCAAAACGATGGCTGGAGGAACATGCATTCCTCGCGCATCTCGAACCGCCTGGCGAATTTAGCGCCATTCCGGGCGCGACCTACTGCTCGTTCGGACCGGAACGATTCATTCGCGAACGCATCAACCAGGGCGCAGACCGGCTCGGTATCGTCTTGAACGGCGACTCGCGATTGTGGGATCTCGACAATCCCGCGTTCAGGGATCGCGTGCTAACCTGGAAGATTCAGGATCGACTCGACGTGCAGGTTCTCGTTCCATCGTCCGCTTTGCTGTCGGCGGCAAACAAGCAGAGCTTGGGCTTCCTCGCGAAGGCCGGAGTCCGCATCGGCCAGCATGAAGGGTCCGGTATGCTGTCCGGCGTGCCCGCTGTCGTGCAGCTTCGCCGTGGCGAGACCGACGAGACGCTATTTACGCTCGAACGAGAATCGGCGGTGCCCGGCGGGTGCTGGCTGCACACGAATGACACAAGCATATGGGTGTCATCACAGGCAGTGAGCGCGTTTGACGCAGAGCCACTCGATACCACCGGCTGGGATCTTCGCGATTCGGGCGCCACGGTTGTTGAAGTGTCGAGGGAACTCAATGGCCCAGTGTCGTCGCTGAAGGCACGTTTGCGTGATCTCTTCAGGGAGAAGGCACCTGCCCTCGCCGAATTGCTGGAGAAAGATCACGCCATCGAAGTGGAATACAGCGACCGTTACCTCAAGTCGCCGTGGTCGGTCTTGGTGATGAGCGGATTCCTGTCGTTGTTTAGTAATGACCGGCTCCGCAGCCTTCAGATCACCACGCTGGAGCCGCAGGTCACCAGCCAGCCCAGCAACGCCGTGAAGCACGACTGGCCACGTCCGCAGGACATGGAGGAATTGATCGAGGGATGGCTTGAGGCGACCGTATCCATCAAGCCGCGAGTCACGATGTGCGAGAAGACGCAGGATATTCAGCACAGCCGCATGCTGTCCGTGTCCTGGGCATCGGGCAAGAAGACGAAGCTCATTCTGGATCAGGGCGCGGGCTACTGGCAGCCGAGGACGCCTTATCGAGATCAGGTCTACTTCAATTTCAACGAGCGCGTTGAAGCACAGGCCGCGCGCATGTTCGAGCAGTACGGGGTCACGAACATGGTCAATGGTGGCGTCTGGAAAACCCTGTTTTACATCGTTTCCGAATAAGGGGGTGCGATTTCCGTTTGGACCTCGCGCCGTATGACCACCTAAACGATCCGGGAGTTCCATGATGCGTGTTTCCTGGGACCTATGATAGGTCCGTCGAGACTCTTCAATTTCGTCGCGCCGAACCGGTACGTCATGCGGACTCAAAAATGTTCGAATTTCGTTTCAACACAATTCGCTAATCCAAGGTTCTGATGAAATCAGAAGTTGCCGCACTGGCATACAAAGGTGAATGGAACGAGTTGCTTGCGCTGCTGCGCCGGCAGCCGGATCTGGTCAATTCCGCGAGCGAACCCAAAGGCTATGCACCGCTCCATCAGGCCGCATGGCATGGAGCAAGTCTTACAGTGATCGGCGAATTGCTTTCGCTCGGCGCTAATCCGGCACAGCGGACGCGTAACAAGATGCAGAGCCCTCGGCAAATTGCGGGGGAGAAACATCCCCGACGCGATGATCTTCAGTTTCTGCTAGATGAGCGTCCCCGGAACATGGCGCAGCTCATGCGAAAAGTCGCCACTGAGTTGTCAGATCCTTTCGATGCGTACGATGGCAATCAGGTGCTGTTCGACCGGCTGATCGACTGTTTCGGATCAGACTCCTGCGAAAGCGAATCGGCTAGCGACGTTGACAAACGCATTTCGTCGGCTTTTGTGGCGATAACCGGCAAGCAGAGCGACGCGATCCGGGCGGTCGTATGTGGGCCGGACAAGACGTTTCAATTGGATGCGAACCCGGATTTCTGGTCGAATCGCTTCGTGCCGTTGCTACGGAACCTATTTTCCCGTGCCTCGTGTATTCCCTTAGAAAAGCACTGTACTGTCGTATCGGACATCTTTGATCCGCCGCCCCATCAATGGGGAATGCGAGGCGATCTGTTTTTATGGATGGAGATGCGCCAGGTTCTGTGTCATGTGCCGCTGCCCGAGGAACCGCAAGCGCTCGAGCAGACCATCATGTCGGCCTATAAGATGCTGACCGGCGTACCTCTCGAGGGGCGGTCGGACGCAAACGTCTCACGGTATGACCGAGGCGGCATGAGTAGCGGAATTGTCAGCGGAGAGTTCTGGGCGACGACCGCAATCCCGTTGCTCCAAGCCCGTTCGCAATGGCTATTCGAATCATGGCGGCACGGAAGCGCGATCTAGACAAAGCGTGTGGGCAGGTATAGGGTAGCCACGTTCCCTCTCGGAAACGCGGCCCCCGAAGAACCGTGCGCTCCGTGAAGCGCTTCAGTTCCGGAAGCAGTGGGCGCACGAGCTCGCTGAACAGCGCCAGCCCAGCGCCGGCGGGCCCGGTCGCCGCGCCTTTGAGTCGCCGCAACCCGGCGCGGCGCTCCTTGCGCCGCCAATTGTCCTCGTGACGCAGATGGGCGATGTGGTGCTCGAGCTGCCGCTCCAGTTCCGCGAAGGAGAGTTCGAGGGCTTTGCCGAGCTTGGGCGACTCATCTGAGCAGGCGAGCGTGGCGCTCGGCAATCCGAGCCGAAGCCTTGCCCGGTAGAGACTGCGATGGCCGCTTCGTTCGAGGGTCGCACGCAACCGGACGAGTTCGGCGGGGAAGTGCGACAGGTGCGGCTGAAGGTGTCGGTCGAGGAGATTGCCAATCAGGCCTTTCAGGTCGGGGCGGGCAAGCTCCGAAATGTTCCGGTAACTGATCGCCGTTTTCATGACAGCCCTGCACGTCTTCCGCTGGCCGCCGCATCGGAGGCGGCCGTCACTCCCTCAGGGGCGGGGATCGCCGGCGGGACCACCGGCCCGACGCTTGCGCTGCGAGGTTCACCGTATCCGGTGACGTTCCGCTTCGCGCCCCTGATTCTGCCCGCTCGCAGTGTTTTCCGGACACTCGTCATGCGACGCCACGGGCATACGCCAATTGCCCTTCATCGCAATACGGGCTGGCAACACGAAATATAAAAAGCAGTGCGAAAAAATCAAGGGCCTCGGCGCACTGTTGGGCATCGCGGGCGACCCCGACGACAGCCGCCCGAGCGCGGGGATGTCGACGCGCAGAAAATGGACGCCCGTACGGTACTGCGTGCGCCTTCGCAGCTCTCCCGTCGGATCAGTAGATTGGAAACACGAAGTCCGGCGTCGGTGCAAACTGAATCCCGGAAGCCGGGCAGGTGATGCGCCCTCTCACGGCGACCCGCTGGTTCAGATAGGGCAACAGCAGCAAGTGTTCGGTGGTGCCGGTCTGACCGAGCAGAATGTCGGTCACGACCTTGTCGCTGCACGGTGACGCGGCCGGGCGATCCAGCTGGATCGTCGTATAGTCTCCCGGGGCGAACTGCCCGTTGCCCCGCTGGATCGTGCCGGTGATCCAGATGTCCTGTTGTACCGGCAATGCCCGTGGCAGCGGCGCCACGGCAACCACGGCCGCAGGCAAGGCGCCCGCGGCGGCCAGGGCAGCCGCGGCGGGTAACCCATGTGAACGTACTTTCATGATGGTGCTCCCATTCCGCGACCGGCACGGCCATGTCCGCCCCGCGTCGGCATGGCAGGACGCGGGAACCAGTGCCGGCCGCACGGCACGGCACCGGACCGGTCGATCAGCGGATCGGCGGTGTCGTACCCAGCTTCTCCGACAGCATTCGCTCGTACGCGCCAAAGTGCAAATCGACCTCCTTTTGCGTGACGGGGGTGACCGTAATGTTGATCTGGTCAGGCAACAGGCCCAGCACAACCGCAACCGCGGCTTCAAGTTGCGGTGCACAAACCTTGTCCTCCGCCATCGTCGTGCCGACCAGCACGTCGTAGGTCTTTTCCTGCCGGCAGACGACCTCGACGAGTCGCGCCCGCGCGCTCATGTTGCTGTCGATCGCGCGGACGACCTCCGCTACGGTGCGCATCGTCTCGGTCCGAAAGCCCTTCGCCGAGCGCAGCCGGATAGATGCCTGCCAAGCGTGAGCCAGTCCGTGTCGAATTCCATGGGGTTCTCCGTAATGCAGTCCCGATTCGCCGCGACGATAGGAGCCGGCGCAAAAATTTCAAGTGCAAAACTGCTGTCGCCTCTTGAAATTTTCCGCAGAGTTCATATTTTAGATTTCGCTCAGGCAGACGCGTGGGTCGCTTCCATCCGCGCGCTGCGTGTTTCGATTTGTTTGCCAACAGTCTGGCAGGCGAACTGGAGCGCGTAGGCCCGTTCGCCTCCCGGCTGCACTCAAGGAGGATACGATCGTGAGCGATCTTTACTTCGGAACCGACCTCTTCAGCGAATTCGACCGCCTGCAGCAGCAGATGGCGCAACTCTTCGGCGGTTTCCCGTCCAGCATCCGCGCCGGCCGGTTCGGTGCGTTTCCTCAGATCAACATCGGCGCGACTGATGAGTCGATCGAGATCGTCGCCTTCGCTCCGGGCATCAACGCCACCGAACTCGACGTATCGATCGACAGGGGCCTGCTGACCATCAGCGGCGAACGCAAAGCGACACAACCTGACACTGGAAGCGAGACGCGCACCTACGTGCAGGAGCGCTTTGTCGGCACCTTCCGGCGCGTCATCGAACTGCCCGACACCGCTGATCCCGACAAGGTCCAGGCGCGCTACGAAAATGGCTGCCTGTCGATCAGTGTCGGCAAGCGCGAGTCGTCTAAGCCGCGCGCCATCACTGTCCAGTAACCTGAGGAGCCGATCATGACCGACACGACCCAACTGGCTGAACACGACCAATCCGCCGTAGCGCGTCGCGACACTGAGCAGGCCACGCGCCGGATCACGCTCACCCCGGCCGTCGACATATATGAGGACAGCCAGGGCGCCACGCTGTGGGCCGATTTGCCCGGCGTGACGAAGGACAAGCTGGACGTCAAAGTTCACGACAGCAGCCTCTCGATCGAGGCCGAGGCGGTGGTGCCGACGCCAGCAAATCTGCGGCTGCAGCATGCCGAGGTTCGCGAACCGCACTTCGCCCGGACGTTCACGCTGTCGCCGGACTTCGATACGTCCAAGATCGAGGCGAGCCTCCAGGACGGGGTGCTGAAGCTGACAATCCCACGGCGCGACGAGGCCCGCCCACGGCGCATCGAAATCAAGACCAACTGACGCGTCAGCAGCGGCAGGTCGGCAGCGCGAGCGTCTCCGTTGCCGCGAAACGGGAGCAGGGAGCCCGATGCCTGATATGACGCTGGAGTCTTGGAAAGGGCACGCGATCCACATCCGCACAATCCCCGTGCGACAGATCGTGGCACGAGTGTCCGCACCGGACGGCTACATCGCTATTGTGCGGATCGAACGGAGCGGTGAGGTGTTGGCCGACTGGCATCTGCCGTGCTTCAGCGAACGCTGGACGAGCGCGGCCGAAGCACAGCGCGACGCGATCGAGTACGCGGTGAAACTAATCGATCGCGGCGTGCTTGGAGCAGTCGGCGTTCAGGGCGCGCTCGCTACCTGATGGGCTGGCCGCCACGCTCAAAACAGATTGAAGCTGAATCGGAGGACGCGATGAACACCGATCTGAAAAAGTGGAACCCCTTCAAGTTCCTTCGCGGAGCTGCCCGCAAGTCCGATGCAGAAGGCCCGGAAAGCCCGCCGGCAAGCGAACAGTGGCGGGCCTCGTGGCCTGACATTCCGCGACTGTTCTCACGCGAACCGTGGCGTGCAGTGGAGGAGTTCTTTCATGACCCGTTTGCAGGCCGTGGCGCGCTCGAACGATGGTTTGGCGACTTCAGTTCATCGCGCTTCCAGCCGCGCATCGACGTCGTCGATGAAGGGCAGGTGCTGCGCGTGACCGCCGAACTGCCCGGAATGGAGCGTGAAGATCTGAAGGTGAGCGTCGAGGATGGGGCAATCGTGCTGCGCGGAGAGAAAAAGCAGGATGTGCGCAGCGAGGAAAACGGCTGCTACCGGCTGGAGCGTGCCCATGGAAGCTTCATGCGCACGATCCCGATGCCGGAGGACGCCGATCCCGATCACACCTTGGCAAAGTTTGACAACGGTGTACTCACGTTGACCGTGCCGAAATCGGAGCCGGCGCAGACCGTGAGTCGCACGATCGATATCGGCTAGGGCAAGCACGGAAAATCCCGTGGCGGGCGGATACCAGACGGTACGCGCCATCACCGCGGGCTGTCTCGACGACACAGGCTCGCGGGCGCTTCTTTGCGTGACGGCGTCGCGCTGCATCGCAGCGCGTCCCCTATACGGCCTGCACTACGTGTCGTTTTTCTGCAGCGTTCCCCTGCATTCGGGACCATGGTTTACGGGAGACGGAAATGCTCAGTCCACACGAATTTGCGACCTTGATGCTGGTTCGCCAGGCGCCAGACCAGCTCGACATGAATCGCCCCGAGCTTGACGCGCTGCTCGAACGACAGCTGGTAATGCTGGAACATCGCGCCGCAAGCGCACGCCTCGCGTAACTGACCGAGAAGGGCAAGACGTTCCTCGACGCGCTCCACCCGAGCGACACAACACGCCGAAGCCGGAAGACCGCCGGCAACGGCGTGGGGAAAGCGCGGAGACTTCTTCCGTGCCGGGTGGCCGCACGACGGATATCGTGGTGCGCTGGACGCGCAGGCTGAATGGCTGGAGATCGCAACGACAAGCTTGTCGTCGCCGGCCAAGCTAATTGTCGCCGCCCAGCAAGAGCCGTATGCGGTAATTCCGCACGTACGGATCTGTCCGGGGGGAGCTGGGCGACCAGCGTTCCTACCGGGACACTTCGACAATCAGATTTTCAGCTGAAGCCTCTACCGACTTCAATCTTCCGCCTTAACTCACCCGTACGGTATGGAGCTTATCTGCGCCAGCGTGAAATCTAAGTTGCTCGGCTCGTTGCATGCCGAACCGTGCAGCCACTCGGCCGACGCCAATGCGCAATATAATAGGAGGGGAATCTTCCCGAGCGTCAATGCGTCGGCCTTTATCGTTCAGCCTCGCAGCGATTCAAGAATGGTCTGGCAGTCTTTCAGTGTCGCCAAAGTAGGATCGAGGGCGAGAAGGCTGTTGCTATCAACTGAGGGAAAAATTCTCGAAGTCTTCCAGTTCTGACCATCGTCTATTTTTGCCACCAACAGACTGTGCGAGTTAAGATTCTGCCGGTTGAAATTAGTCGGTGTCGCACGGTGCGGTTTTGCAATGTACGAGCGAAGCGGGCTTTTCGCTGCGGCGTCCATCATGCGCTTGTGCCACTGATCCCAAGCCGCAATGTATTCTTCCTTGCTCGATACACGTGGCACATCGACCTTGAAGCGCAGATGGATCTGTGGCTCCTCGTTGTTTGAGGCCTCCACCTGAAGATATGCGCAGGCGTTGTCGACTTGGACAACGGGTCCACGATAGGCTCGAAATCCACCACCGCCGCCACCTGCTGGTGCCCACTCGCCCTTATTCCTGGCAATCAGTGCCTCAAGGAATCCAATCTGGGAGGGCGTTTCCCATTTCGTTATATCGATAACCCCAAAATTCCGGTACTGATCTTCGAGCTTGAGAAAGTGGAGATGAAAGTCCCTATGAATTTTGCTATTGCTGCAGGCGAGTCGACCGGCTTCTGTCTCGAACAAACTCAAAAGCATACTCCTGCTCATGAGCTTGAAATTTGCACTCTCGATGTTCTTGAGATTGGCCTGGTTGCCTGTCTGCATGTACATCAGCAATACGTCCTCGGTGGAGACTCCGAGAGGTTTATGGATTTCGCTATAGATCGATAGCTGATCAGAATGGTCTTGCGCCTGGCGCTTGTCTTCGATCGCAACGTAGATGTCGTTGACCTGTACCAGGATATCCAGGTACTTACCGCTGATACGGTATTGTTTTCTGACGTCTACTTTCTCGATTTGAGTCGGGAATACCTTTCCGCAAATCTCGAACATCTTTCTTAGGAGCACGCGGGCGAATTGGTGTTCCGATGCGTGCGGGCCGCCCTCGTACTGCGGGGCACCATACGAAAGAAAATAACAGAGCGCGGCATCCTGCGAGAGTTCGGATGTCGCGTAATCAAAAAGATTCGGAACATGAAGTAGCTGAAGCATGGGGACCCCGTATTTGATGCTGAAAGTTTTAATGTTCTGGTGATGCTCTTGCAGTTCTTCCGCAACCCACTCTTGTCGAGCACACGGTCGGTATGCGCGTCACCGCGCACAGAGACAGCACCGCGCCCGCATCGGATTCGGCAAGGGCGAGCCGCGTCTTCACGAGTGCCAAGGCCGCCTCCATGTCGAAGGTGCCATCGGAGACATCGACCGGATCGTGATCATCGAGACTGATGTGCTCCTGCTTCGCGGGCACGCGCTGTCGGAAAGGCGCCGGGCGGCGCAGGTCCGGCTGGGCGAGCGCGTCCTAAACCAGGTCGCTCGCCCAGCCGCTAGGCTTGACGAGGTAGCGATGAAGCTCGAGCCTGACGAGAAATCGCAACGACCAAAGTTCGTTGACGGTCTCCAACTTGCAGCTCGTTCTGGCGCACTCGGAAGATTGGGACGGCGATGCATCATGGGTTGAGTTGTATCTCCAGCAGCGGATTGACCAGCGTAAAGCTTGTAAGCCGCGTCGCATCCTTCCTTCGTCTCGGGTATGTGAACTGCGGACCAAACTGGCTGGATCAATCCCAGTTCCTCATTTTCCTCCAGACGTCGGTATTCCGATCCTTTTCCGACTTTACGGAACGCAGCCAACTCAGCCACTCCCTAGTGATTTCCTGCATGTCTGTTTCGCCACGCTTAATCTTGTCTTCCGTGAAACTTTCACGTGTCCACGGGAAGAGCGCAATTCCTACCTCGCGGTGCAGCTCTTCGATTTCAAGTTCGATTTCAGCGGAGTCCATATCCTTTCCTCACTCGTGGTTGGCCTTGGTCCTTCGGCAGCAACGCAGATATCGGCACCGTAGTGAAAAACTTGAGGTAGCCCTAACTCGGCGGAACGCATAAGTAGAGGACGTAGCGTAAGGAGCGCAGGCTAACCTGGATTCTGCCTGGTCACATTCTCCCCATGTAATCGACGTTGGACCGCTGGATTCCTCCGAGGGAGCGGTGCAGCTGCCGCGATAAAGCAGTCTGGCCGGAGCTCTTGACTGCGGACGCAATGAGACGTCTCGATCTGCGCGTGTCGGGATCATGCGAAGCGTTTGCAAAATGGTCATCCAATAGAACGGGAGGTCTGCGTTGTACGAACGCTTTTGCCTGCTCGCTACTGCGCTCCGTTTGCCGCCATGGGATGGGGATGCGTTGCGCCCGTTTCTCCGGGAATTGAAACGGCGGTTGGAGTCAAAGGCACTGCGGTTACAGGCGATGTTGTCAGGAATTTCCATTGAAACCAGCCGTGAAGCGATCAGTCGGGCAAGCGTTATGTTCAGTTGACGCCGGATGGACGAGGTCTTCGCTAGCATCGAGACTCAACTGGATTTCGAAGAGCAGGCATGGGAACTTATCGACGTACTCCCAGCGTGCTACGAGCCGGATTCATCTGATTTGCCATTGGCCGCGCTGCCGAGGGTAAGCATCCGGAGCTTTGCAAGTCGTTTGCAAGAGGCATTGCGGCTTGAGGCACCTCATGCGTACCTCTTTACAGACTCAACTGTTCGGAGCGCAGGACTGGCTGACACTTGCCGGTCCGAAGCCCTTCTTGCAAATTGCGGAGCCGATTTATCGCTATGGCCGGGAAGTCGTCGCTGGTCGCGAATATGCGAGGCTGGAGCCATGTGCAGCAGCGAGGCGAGCAGACGAAGAATGCAAAGCGCTGACACAGATTCGACAGGAGGTCTTCCAGGCGGACCCCTTGCCCAAAGTGAGTTGGTCGACCAACCGGGGTTGCTTTGCCCAGGCTCAGTCGGCGCGACCTTGCATCTGCACGACGGCGAGTATGACATCGCGGAATGGAAGGCGCGCACGACACTGAAGGCGGTAGACGAGACCTATCCGGAAGACTGCCGGCTGGCGCTGGCGCCTCATAATACAACGCATCTGCTTTACATTCGTTTGCGGATGGTGCTGTGTGCGACGCTTCACTTTTCCGGAAGGGGCGACGAGGCCCAAGTGGAACGCGAATATCTCGTCACGCGCGGTCGCGAGTACACGGCAGAATACGAGAGGCTCCTTAAGGAGTGGGCTCCCCGAGGTACGACGGCTCAACTGAGGACTGCCCTGAGACTTGTCCATTGATGAGCCGACAGTGAGATCACCTCCCAGACCCAAAACCGACCACCGAACCTAGTCAAACGGCGTGCACCGTCGCGAAGCTTGAGTCAATCTATCAAAACCGAAACCCGTCCGCCGCGCGATACAACTGTGCGGGTCGCTGCGCGCCATACAGGAACTCGCCTGCCAGTTGCTCAATGCCTGGCTCGTCCTTCAGCCGGCGACGAAACACGCTCTTGTCCAGCGAACGGCCAAGAATGGATTCGCAAGTCTGCTGCAATTCGGTCAAAGTAAATCGGGCGGGCAGCAGATGCAGCGGCAGTGCCGCACGGTCCACCTTGTCGCGCAGCGTGGCCAACGCCGCCCTGATCAGCGCTGCATGATCGAACGCAAGACGCGACCCCGGCGCGAAAGCGTCGCGCCACTCGATGGCATCGGTCGCGCGGCCAGCCACGGCGTGAACCTGGTCGCTCGGCAGCAATGCGTAATAGAGCACGCTGAGCGACCATCCGCGTGGATCGCGTGTCGCGCCGCTGAAAGTGGCGACTTGCTCCAGAAATGGCACATCGACTCCAGTTTTTCCGGACAGAACGCGCTGCGCCGTCTCGTCGAGATCGGCGTCCGTTGCGGGATTCAGTATGCCGCCTGGCAAAGCCCATTTCCCCAACTCCGGATCATTGGCGCGCTTGACCATGAGGACTCGAAGGTTACGGTCCTGGACCGTAAAGAGCGCGATGTCGGCAGTCACCAACGGAAAAAGTATTTTCATCGTCTTAGTTGCAAATCGTAACTATGTGGTGATAGGATACTAAGTAGTATAGTGCAACTAAGTCGAAAACGCATACGAAGATCGTCTGCGTTTCGTCCATCAAGTGGGGATGAATCGGGGGATTTCATGAAGAAAATCTGGAACGAAGATGAAGTTTCGCTGGAAGCGCTGGCCGCACATATCGAAGATTCCGGAATCGGTCACGACGCCAATGCGGCCAGAATCATCGTGCACACTGAATCCGGCCTTGCCTATCAGCTCACGCTCGACGAAAACAAGAAATTCATCCGCTTCACAACCTACTTTCCTGTTGCGCTGCACGCCTGCAGCGAGAAGAAGCGCGAGCTGGAGCACGGCCTCAATTCGCAGGTTTTCATGGCTTCGTTCTGGATCGACAGTGACAACGATCTCGTCGTCGACTACCCCCTTTCTTATGGTCACGGACTTGTCGCAGGCAACTTCATGGCGGTACTGCATCGCTTTGCCTCCATGCTCGACTTCGTGATCCGCGAGAAGAACGACGAAGGTCTGATTCTTCTCGGCCCGAACGCGGCTCATGCCAGCAACGAAGACGAGATCGATCCGGAAGGCACGCCCGTGTGCATGACCGAGAGCGCACGCTTGCTGAATTAAGGCATCGAAACAAAGCGCATCATTCGAATAGTGCATCTGCGGAACAATACGGGGCTGACAATGAACCAACTTGAACGATTTGAGGGCTGTCTTCTGGGACTCGCCTGCGGTGACGCCGTGGGAACGACCGTCGAGTTCAAGCCGCGTGGCAGTTTCAGGCCCGTCACCGACATGACGGGCGGTGGTCCGTTCGGACTGAAGCGCGGTCAATGGACCGATGACACCTCGATGGCGCTTTGCATCGCCACGAGCCTCGTCGAGCATCGCCGCTTTGATGCGCGGGACATCATGCAGCGCTTTTGCCGCTGGATGGACGATGGCTATCTGAGCAGCAACGGCACGTGCTTCGACATCGGCGGCACGGTCAGCGACGCGCTCTATCGCTACAAGGACACGGGTGACGTCTACGCGGGCGCGGAAGACCGCTATTCGGCGGGCAATGGCTGCCTCATGCGCCTCGCGCCGATCCCGATGTTCTTTCATGCGGACGCGGCCGCGGCCATGCAGAAGTCAGCCCTTAGTTCGCGGCTTACACACGGTGCGCAGGAATGTATCGACGCGACGCGCCTGTTCGCCGCCCTGCTGGTCAGCGCGCTCGGTGGCGTAACGAAGGAAGAGATCCTGAGCTGCCCGCATCTCACGATCGACCTGTGCGCGAGCGTCAAGGCGATCGCCGACGGCTCGTACCGTCGCAAGGACGAAGACGACATTCGCGGCTCGGGTTATGTGATCGACAGTCTTGAGGCCGCGCTGTGGTGTTTCGCGAACACGTCGTCGTTCGAAGAGGCCATTCTTCGCGCGGCCAACCTCGGACAAGATGCCGACACGACGGCAGCAATCTGTGGCCAGATCGCCGGGGCGTTCTACGGTGTCGGCGGCATTCCCGAACACTGGCTCGAGCATCTCGCGATGCGCGACGATATCCGCAGCCTCGCGGCAGCGCTGGCCTTGGGTCCGGATAGACACTAAACTGCCGGACGATACCAAGCGATGAGCGCGCATCGAATGCAGCGATACGAATACCGCGACCTGGTGAAAGCGAATGAACACAGAAATAGCGCAAGAATCGTCGTTGCTGGCTGGTTGCGATCGATGCTGGCCCGAATCGGCGGAAGCCGCATGGAGCGCGCGGAGTGATGTTCGTGAACGCGCCATGTGGATTGACGAAGCGCACTTCAATATCCGCGGCCTGGAATGCCCACACTGCACGCGCAGATTCGTTTCGGTGTTCACCGAAACCATCGACTGGTCGCGAGGCGACGACGGGCAAAGCTGGACGATGGCACCCGTCACCCTCGGTGAGTTTGAGCGCGTGGAAGCGTTGCTTGCGTCTTCGATCGAAGCAGCGCTGCACGTCGTGCCTTCCGGGCGCAGGAGCTTGCGCCGGGATCATCCTTCAGGCGGCGACGCGCGTACGTTCTGGGCGACTGGCATCGGCGTCGCCTTTAATGGCTGAGCGCGACGCTTGCGCTTTGCTTAGCGGTCGAGTGTCTGGGCAGCTCGTTCGAACATCTGCTTGAAGCATGGCACGATGGCGCCTGCGTCAAATGAAAAAGCCGCATCGCGCCGGATTAGCTCCACATAGTCGTGGATGTGCAGGTCGAAGCCAGATGCTTCGAAGTATCGCTTCGTCTCGCCGATCAGAAAATCGACAAACGCCGGCATGAGCCCGGCTGCTTCGTCTGCGTCGACCAGGCCTTCACGCTCTGGCGCCCACAGAAGCTGGAATGGATTTTCGTGATGCGCGCCGAATCCACACCAGCCAAACTTGGGAAACGCGGTCTGTCGGCGCCACGCTGTATAAAGATCGCGCCGATGCGTGAAGAGGCATTGATCGGTCAGTGTAATCATGAACGTACTCAGCACGAAGTCCAGCCGGTGATCCGGGGCGACTGCCGCCAGATCATGTGAGACGTTCGCCCACTCACGGCCGCCGAAGAAGACAGCCGCCTCGTCCTTCATGATTTCGCGCCTGACGATTCTATTCGGACGTTCGAGCCGGATGCGCTTGAGGTCTTGCGGAAACGCTGTTGAAAAGTACGCTTGCATGGATTCTGCCGATGGTCGAAAAAAAGATCGGGACGGAGCGCAATGCAAACGCCCCATGTGGATAACGGCAGGCAGAAGCTTTTCTTGATTTGGCGCACCAACGCTTTCACGTCGGTTTCTTCCGCATCTTCTTCGGAAAATGCGGTGCGCGCCTGCGTCGAAAATGAATGGACATCAGCCGAACCGGACACCAACGACAGAATTTGCCAATGGTTCATCTCGTACGTCAATATCCCCGGTGACGTTGAGCCGGATCGGTTCGTCGTCGAACGTCGGGCGGTACAGATAGCCTTCGATCTTTCCCGTGAAGAACGTTCGTCCCTGGTGCTTCGCGAAACTCTCGACCACTGCGTTTTTGACGTAGGCCAATTGGTCATTCCGCTGCCATGACGCAATGTCCTCGGGCAGGCATGCGCCGAACCGCCGATTGCCGTCCGTCAAGCCGAACAGTGTGATCTGGGTCGGGCGCTTCAGCTCCGCTATCACGTCGAGTCGAGGCCGGAAGTCTCCTCTCGCTTCCTCCTCTCGGCGCCGTGCTGCGGCTTCCCGTTCTTGCTGAAGCAGCGCGTCGTTTTCAGCCATGACCTTTTTGAGTTGGTGTTCGTCCACGGCGAACCGGCTACCCTCAAGCCTTTCCCATAGCAGGCGATTGCCTTCTCCATGCTTGAGCCAGCAATCCAGCCGGTCTATCGCCTTCGAGAAGTTAGTGAATCCCAGCTCTGCAAAGAACGCTTGTGGTGTCACACCCGATTGCTCGATCAGATTCAACAGCAATTTACCGACGGGGTAGTTGGAGTCGCGTTTTCTCATTGCGCACCCCCTCGAACGGTTTCGAATCGCTCGTGTTCGGCATACGGAACGAGTGCTGCAAAAAAACTTGCGATGTGAACGAGGTCGTAGGCATAAACGGGAAGCAGCCCGTGCTTCATCCATTGCGCCGAACGGATCACGCGAAATCCGCCAATGACGCGGTTCGAGCAGCGTGCTTCAACCGCTTCACGCACGTGCGCAACGGGCTTCGCGAAAAGAAATGAGCCGGTACGCACCGTGCCCGGAAGTCCGCTCAACGGGACGTGGTCGCAAGGGACGTCGATCTGAAACCGGAAGCTCTCGAAGAGGCTGTCCAGCGACGGCAGCGTGCCTAACAATGGTTGCGTCATGTGTATCTCCATCCCCGTCGATTCGGCGTTCACCGGCCTTAGGGCAGAGAGGCATGGCGACGCTTTAGCAGCATTTATGAGTCGCGCTGCAAGTTGTGCTTTAAATCCGCGACGTGTGATGAAAACGGACTACCGCAAAAGGATCAGTCGAGGCACGGCGTTCTCTGCTGACCACACAATCGCGTTCTGACCGTACTTCGTGCCAAGCGCCTTCGCTGCTTCGAGCGATAGGCCGGGCACAAGAAAGCTCGCCTCGCCGGGCCAGTTATTCGACGGGTGTTTGCCGATCCCTTCGATAGCGGTCATCCCAAGCAGCTTCAAGTCCACGGCCAGCGCCACCATACGCGCTGTGTTGGACTCGCAATCACAATCCTCGCTGAAAGGATTGCACGCCGTGATGAAGGCGCTGCACGGGACGTCGTACGCGTCGTGCAGTGCGGCCAGCATCGGATTGGCCTGACCGATGTGCAGCATCGTCGATGCCTCGTCGAAAACGAGGTATTCCGTTTCCAGGTAGGCCTGGATCGTGCCGCCGGCAATACTTGAGTCTGAAAACAAAAAACCCTCCGTTAATGGAGGGTCGACGCTTGACCCGCTTGGTTGCTCTCTCAAGAGCCACATTCGCTTTCGCGTTCCACCTTGCCCGGGGAGGCAGGTTGGCTTGGGCGTCGACCCAATTCGGAATGTATTGCTGCATTTAAGCACTAGTCTCCATTGCTCGTCAAGCAGCTTCTCCACATGTTTCTTCATTAAGGCTAGCGATTGGTTCGTAGACACATATTCTCCATGTGGTAGGGACCAGCGTAGCCATGAAGGGCGTCGGCGTACACGACGTTAGCCGGATGAATCGAGAAACTCCTCCGAAAGGGGCAACAACGACGGCCTCCGTGCCCGGCATGTTGAGCTACTCCGAATGTGAGATCGACATCGATCGGGGCCAGTTCATCGCGGGGCGCGCGGTTGCTCTCAGACCCAGGACCTTCACGCTGTTGAAATACTTGGCGCTGCATCTGGGTCGCCTCTTGTCCTGTGACGAACTCATCGAAGCGGTGTGGCGCGACCGCATGGTAACCGACGACTCGTTGGTACCGTGCATCAGCGAAATACGCTGCGCTTTGGGCGACCACCGTCAACGGGCGATCCGCACCGTGCCTCGAAGGGGCTATATGCTTGAGCTTAGGCCCATCAAGCATACTGCGCCTCCTGAAGGCGAGGTGACCCGTTCGCTCTCGCCCGCACGAGCGTCAGGAAGCCACGTGCCGGCGCAACCGGACTCGAATCGGCGCGGGTGTGCGGCTCATTGCGTTTGGAGATGAGAGTGGTTACAGGACTCCATGCGGCTTTTTAATCCGCACGACTGCATCATTTGGGACATGCTCAAACGAAGCGGTGGGTAGGAGTCTGACATCGTGAACTCGGCAGCATCTGATGACGCTGAGTCCGCTGCCGCCATCCCCTGAATCTTCGCAGTTAGGAGAGCGCGTCGCCGATCTTTGGCGGTTCCTGCACCGTGGCAATGCACTTCCTTTGTCACCAGCAGCGTCTTTCTCCACGACAACCATGGCACCGAAATGGCGGCCCGCTACCTTTGCCATCTCGATCTTCCGTCCGTTGCTGTTTGTTCTGTGGGAGTACGGGTTTCGCCCGGCAAAGGCAAAAGCCTTTCTGGCCTGGAGTCTCCGCAGCCCGGTTATCGGCATATCGTCCGCGTTCTTGAGCGGCACGTCGGCTAAGCGATTGACGGAGCGGTACGCGGGAATCAGGACACGATCTGTCTCAAGCATGCGGCAAACTGCTTGCACATTGACAGCGGAGTCCAGTACGCGCCTATGAAGCATTCTCTTGCCAGACGCAAGTTGTCCCGCACCGGGACGCTCCTGGTCGAACCCGTCGTTAAACTTTGGACCTTGCGTTTCCTGGTGGATCTCGAACTCCATCGGCGGCTCGTGAAACCCAACGGATGGTCGAGCGATCTGGTAGTGCAGGCACTGCAGCTGCCGCAGCCGCACATCCGGGCTGCGGATGCCGAGGACGAATTTGACTCGATGGCCGATTATGTTGACGTCGGGGAAGAAGCGTCCGAGACGGCCAACCGCGCATTCAACCGCGAATTGTGCGTACGAGAGCTCCGCAAACGCTTGCGCGAGGCCGAAAACGAAGCCGCGCATGCGTATCCTCCCGCGATCCTCGCGTCGAACGTGCGGCGTCTGCAGGCACTCGTCGGCCTGAACAATGTCGAGGCAGCCCTTCTGACGTTCGTGACACTGGTGCATACCGACAAGATGCTCGATCTGATGAGCGACTGGATCGGCGATCTGACTTCGGCGCGCGTACTCCACGTGCTGTCGGCGGTATTGCGCCTGCCCGAAAAGGACGTGCGCGCGGCGCTATCGCCGCGCGGCACGCTCGCGCGATCCGGGCTGCTGACGGTGGACCGCAATCAACGGTGGACGCTTGCGTCAAAACTCGATCTGTTGTGCGACGGCTTTGCCGACCGGATCGTGTCCGACGAAATCGATCCCGTCGATCTGTTGCGCGGCATGGTCACACTCGCGCCATCCGCAACGCTCGCGGAAGGGGACTTCGAGCACGTCGGTGAATCTGTGTGCCTGATGCGTTCGTACCTGAGTCGGGCCGCCGCGGCGCGCCGGCGCGGCGTCAACGTTCTCGTTCACGGCGAACCGGGCACTGGAAAGACGGAACTGACGCGTGTGCTCGGCGGCATGCTCGATCTCTCGCTTTACGAAATCGCGGGGGAAGATGCGAGCGGCGACGCGGTGCTCGGCGAGCAGCGCTTGCGAGCGTTTCGCGCAGCGCAGGCGTTTTTCGCGGAGCGGCCGGTGCTGATCGCGTTCGACGAGGCCGAGGATGTGTTGTCCGGATACGGATCGAAGGAGCAAAGTGTCGCGCAGCGACGCAAGGCGTGGCTCAATCGCGCGCTGGAAGAAAACCCAGTTCCGACCGTGTGGCTGTCCAACTCCGTGCACGGGCTCGATCCGGCGTTTGTGCGGCGCTTCGACATGGTGCTCCACATGCCCTTGCCGCCCGCCCGCATGCGCGAGCGGATCTTCCAGACTGCGTGCGGCAACCGCCTCTCGGGCGCCGTGGCGCAGCGCATGTCCCGGCACGCCAGCCTGACGCCGGGTGTCGTCGCGCGCGCCGCCGCCGTGCTCGACGGGGTCGGCGATCAATGGTCACCCGAGCGCTACAACGCCACGCTTGAACGGCTCGTGAGCGGCACCCTCCAAGCGCAGGGCCACGTGCCGTTGTCTCGCGTCGATTTGCCGCCGTTCGGGCCCGACTACGCGCTCGGCAACGTGAACGCCGACTGCGACCTGTTCGCACTCGCGGAAGGGGTGAAGCGCGAACAGTCGGCGCGGCTGTGCTTTTACGGGCCTCCTGGCACGGGCAAGACGGCTTATGCGGCGTGGCTCGCACATGAGATCGATCGCCCGCTGATCGCTCGGCGCGCTTCCGATCTCCTTTCGCCGTTCGTTGGCGAAACCGAGCACAACATCGCGCGTGCCTTCGAGGATGCGCTGCGCGAAGGCGCCATGCTGTGTATCGACGAAGGCGACAGCTTCTTGCGCGACCGGTCGCTCAGCCACCATAGCTGGGAAGTGACGGCCGTGAACGAGATGCTTGCGCAGATGGAGCGCTTCAGCGGCGTGCTGATCATCTCGACCAATCTTGTCGACACCCTTGATGAAGCCGCATTGCGCCGATTCGACGCGAAGATTCTCTTCCGGCATCTGAGCGCCGACCAACGGCGCGCCTGTTTCACCGACCGGTGCCGGGCGCTCGGCCTGCATGAAGACCATATTGACACCGTCTTTGCACGGCAGCTCGCGAAGGCCGACACGCTTTCGCTCGGCGACTTCGCCGCCGTCGTTCGACGTCATCGACTGCAACCGTATCAGTCGGCCACCGATTTCGCGCGTGCGCTTGCGGCGGAATGTGCGTTGAAGCAGCGGGGCTCGGCACCCATTGGATTCATCTGACGCGGCCCGCGAGTCCCGCGAACTCAACTTTCCCGGGCGCGCGTCGTTAAGTGGGTGAGCCTTCAGTGCGAACCAGTGCATCTTTCTTCAGGAGCCGTTTTTTATGTCGATGAGACCTTTGTCAAAGTCCAAGCTGATGGCGTATCGCCAGTGCGCGAAACGGCTCTGGCTTGAGGTCCATCGACCAGGGCTTCGCGAGGACTCGGCCGCGACCCGCGCGAGTTTTCGCACCGGCCATCAGGTGGGCGCGCTCGCACAGCGACTCTATGACGTCAAAGGCGAGGGAACGACTATCGAGTTGCGCCTTGGGAACGTGAACGAGGCGCTCGCCCGGACTCAGGACGCGCTGTGCACATCAGGTCCGATTTTCGAAGCGGGCTTCGCCATCGATGGCGCGCTGTCCTTCGCCGACGTCATGCTGCGAACCGATACGTCAGACTCGACGGCCTGGCACATGGTGGAAGTCAAATCGTCCACGGAGATCAAGGACTACTACCTCGACGACGCGGCGATTCAGGCTTTCATTGTGAAACGCGCGGGCGTTGCGCTCGAGACCATCGCGCTGGCGCACATCAACCGCAACTGGGTGTATCGCGGCGATGGCGACTACCGCGGCCTGCTGGCGGAACATGATGTGTCGAGACACGCGTTCGGACGCGAAGACGAAGTGCAAACCTGGATCGACGCTGCGCAAGCTGTCGTGCGGCAACCGGACGAGCCCGACGTGCGCATCAACCGACAATGCGTCACGCCGTATGCGTGCGGCTTCCTCGCGCATTGCGAGCGTGCCGAACCGCGTGCCGAGCATCCCGTGCAGTGGCTTCCGCGCATACAGCGCAAGGCGCTTAAAGGCTGGATCGAAGCGCACCCCGGCGGGGATCTGAACGACGTGCCAGACGATCTGTTGACCGACATGCAGCGCCGTGTCAAAACGCATACGCTGTCGGGCGAGACCTTCTTCGACGCGCAAGGCGCCGCTGCGGATCTCGCAGGCCACGGCCTGCCGGCGTACTTTCTCGACTTCGAGACTATCCAGTTTGCGGTTCCCATCTGGAAGGGCACGCGTCCTTTTCAACAGATCCCGTTTCAGTTCAGCGTCCATCAACTCTGCTCGGATGGCCGGCTCGACCATCGATCTTTTGTCGATCTGTCGGGCGGCGATCCTTCGCTCGCCTTTGCGGACGCGCTGGTGAGCGCATGCGGCGACACCGGGCCCGTGTTCGCCTACAACGCGTCGTTCGAAGCAACGAGAATCCGCGAACTCGCCGGACGCTTTGGTCATGTCGCGACGGCGCTTCTCGCGATCGAGGCCCGCATCGTGGACCTGCTGCGCATCACGGAGCGACGTTACTATCATCCGGGGCAACGAGGAAGCTGGAGCATCAAGAGCGTGCTGCCAGCCATTGCGCCCGAGCTCAACTATCGGGCACTCGAAGGGGTGCAGGACGGCTCGATGGCGATGGAAGCCTTTCGCGAAGCGATCGCTACCGAGACTTCTTCGCAACGCCGTGTGCAGATCGAGCAGCAACTGATCGACTACTGCGCCCTCGATACGTATGCAATGGTGCGGCTCTGGCAATTCTTCGCGGGCCGGCGCGATCTCGCGTTGTAGCGCGTGGCGGCCCGTGCAACGCGATGTCAGGCCGCGTTCTCCCACGCTGAGCCGTCAGCCGGTCTTACTCATGCCCGGGCCTTGTCGCCGCGACAGCACGCGCGGAACTATGTTTGTACATAGTGGTCGGCGCCAAAAAAGACGCTGTGCGACGGATCCATCGGCATTGGGATCGAGTCAAGCGAGACTACTGCACGTGCGATCAACTGGCCGTCAACATGGCGAGAAGCTGCTGCAGTCTGCGCAACTGCGCGGGCGTGATGCCGGGCGTGAGGCATGCCTGGTGCACGCGCGCGCGCCAGTAGCCCTGGCCGAAAACCGGCATCGTGCAATCGAACCGGATGACCTGTTCCAGATGAGCGATCGCCGCGTCGAGATTGTTGATCGTGTAAGGGCTGGCGCTCCCCGTCGATGCCTGTCGCGCGGGTGGTTGCTTCTGCTGGCTCAAATCGGGCATCTGAATCCGGTCTGCAATCATGGAGACGAGATGATCGGCCGGCGTTGGGACATTTCGCGTCTCTAACCCCCGTCGGCATGGGAACGAACATGGGCGCGTGATCGGGACGCGATTCGTCCCGATGCCAGGCTAGCATGAGCCTGCCTGTCGTTTCGCTTAGAATCGACGTCCGGCATCGGCGGGCCAATGGGTGCGCGCGTCGATGACCCATCGTTCAATCGGGGAGTGAACATGCGGTTTATCCATGCGGCGGATATTCATCTCGACAGCCCGCTTCACGGCCTGAGCGCCTATGCGGACGCGCCCGCGGCGATGCTGCGCAATTCGACGCGCGAGGCGTTCTCATCGCTGGTGGCGACCGCCATCGACGAAAAGGTCGACTTCGTGGTGATCGCAGGCGATCTGTACGACGGCAGCTGGCGTGACCACAACACGGGTATCTTTTTTTGCAGGGAGATGGGCCGGCTGCGGCGCGCGGAGATTCCCGTGTTCGTCCTGTTCGGCAATCACGACGCCGAAAGCGAAATGACGAAGCAACTGCAACTGCCCGACAACGTCCGTACCTTCTCGACGCGCAAGGCGGAGACATTCAGGATCGACGCGCTGAAAGTTGCACTGCACGGCCACAGCTTCAAGGAACGCGAGACCACCGCGAATCTCGTCACGGGCTACCCGGCGCCTGTGTCCGGCTACTTCAATATCGGCGTGCTGCATACGGCTCTCGAAGGCAACGCGGCGCACGCGAGCTATGCGCCGTGTTCGCTGGCGGAACTGCATGGCAAGGGCTATCAGTACTGGGCGCTTGGGCACGTGCACGAGTTTGCGATGTGGCAGGATCGATCGACGGTGGTTTTTCCGGGCAATCTGCAAGGCCGCAATATCCGCGAGACGGGGCGTCGTGGCGCCGTGATGGTAACGGTCGACGACTCGGGCGCTGTCGTGGTCGAGCGGCTTTTCGTCGATGTGTTGCGCTGGGAGGCGGTGGAAGTCGATGCGTCGGCCTGCGCGACGCTGAACGATGTCGCGCGCGCGGTCGGCATTCATCTGGAAACGCTGGCGGCGTCAGCATCGACGACCGTGCCTCACGCCGTGCGCGTGACGGTAACGGGACCGAGCGCCGCGCATGGCGATCTGTTCGGACTCGAACCGCAATTGCGCGCCGAAGTGCTGGCGCAGATCGCGGGCCTCAGCCACGAGCGCCTGTGGCTCGAAAAAGTGCGTATTGAGACAAGTCCGCCCGCTGATAGCGGTTCCGTGCTGGATCGCGCGGATGCCATTGCTGATCTACACAACCTGCTCGTTGAAGCCGAGTCCGATCCAGACTTTCTCATGATGCTGAAAGAGCGGCTGATCGGACTGGCGACACATTCGCCTCACGAGCTGCAGGAAATGGTGCCCGCGCTGTCTCACGTGCGCAACGACGATCTGGCGGGGCTGGTGCGTGAAGTGCGCTCCGGTCTGCTCGAACAGGTGGCAAAGGCGAACTGAACCATGCGCATTGGCAAGCTCGAACTGATCCGTTACGGCAAGTTCTCCGACGAAGCGGTGGGATTCCCCCGTTCGTCGCGCGATTTTCATTTTCTGGTCGGACCCAACGAAGCCGGCAAGTCCACTATCAAGACGGCGATCACCGAATTGCTGTTCGGGATGCCGCACAGCTCGCCGCTCGATTTCATCCATCCGCAGAGCGAACTGCGTCTGGGCGCGATGATCGAGCATTCGGATCAATCGCTTGCGTTTCATCGGTCGAAGGCGAGGAAAGCGTCCTTGGTCGCGCCGACGGGCGAGCCGCTCGCGGGCGATGCGCTCGCGCCATTTCTCGGTACGACTGACAAGGCGTTCTTCGAGCAGATGTTCTGTCTTGATCACACGGCGCTGGTCAAGGGCGGGCAGGGCATTCTGGACGCGTCGAGCGACGTGGGACAGGTGTTGTTCCAGTCGGCGGCGGGCATCTCCAGTCTCGGACCTGTGCGAGAGCGGCTCGTGGAGGAGGCGGATCGCCTATGGAGCAAACGCAAATCGGGCGAGCGCACCTACTACGTCGGACAGAAGCAACTGGATGAAGCGAGCGCCGAACTGCGAGCCGCAGCGGTGCGGACATCCGCGTGGCGGGCGGCGCAGGAGGCCGTTGACGAGGCGCAGGAAGGAAAGGAGTCCGCTGAGCGACGGCACGCTGAACTGGAACTGACGCGCAGCCGCCTTGAGCGCATTCGCCGCGTCGCGCACCATCTGGCCGTGTGGCGGGAAAAAAACGCCGAACTAGACGCGCTCGGCGAGGTGATTGACCTGCCGGACGGTGCCAACGCAACTCTGCAAGGCGCGTTGAGCAAACTGGCCGCCGCGCAAAGTGCGCTGGAAATCCATCTGCGACGTGTCGGCGAACTGCAAGGCGCGCTGGAAATCGCAGAAGTGGATCACGTCGCGCTGGCGTTCCAGAGCGAAGTCGAAGCGCTCGAAAGCGCGCGTCATCGCTGCGGTGACCACGAAGCGGACATCGCACGCCTTGAACAGCAGGTCACGATGCTCGTGCGTCAGATCGCCGATGCATGTACGCAACTCGAATGGCCCCGGGACGAAGCGGCGGCGCGCAACTGCGTGCCCTCGGCGCTCGCGCTGCAGACGGTCGAAAGCCTGATGCGCGAGCGCGGCAAGCTTGAGCAGTCGGTCGTCAATGCGCAGCAGGCGATAAAGAAGAAGCTCGCGGACATCGCCGAGCTCGGTCGCAAGCTTGAGAGCCTGCCGGATGGCGACGTTCCCGCAGAAGTCTTGGCCGCGTTGCGTGCGGGACAGCGATATGGCGAAAACACCTCTGCACAGCGCCGGCTGCAAGATGCCGCCGCCGACGCGCAGCGCACGCTGGACGCGAGTCTCGCTGCGCTGGGCAAATGGAGTCGTCCATTGCCGGCGTTGAAGGCTATGACCCTGCCTTCGGCGGAACGTGTCGCGTCGTTGCGCGCGGAGCGCGATGAGCTCGTCTCGCGTCTGATGCGCGTGCGTGACCGCCGTGATGAAGCGCGTGAGAGCGAAGCCCTCGTGGTCGCAGAACACGATGCGTTTGAGCAGGCCAATCAGATCGTCACGGCTGAACTCGTCCTGCAAGCGCGCGATGTGCGCGACGCGGCATGGGTGGCGATCAGGGATGGTGCGGTGTCGGTTGCCCGCGGGGCGCCGGAATTCGAAGCATCCGTGAAGGCAGCGGATATCCTCTCCGACCAGCAGGTCGACTCCGTCACGCAAGCGTCGGAACTGTCGAATCTGAAACAGCGCGTTCTCGAAGCGAGGGAGGCGGTGGCGCGCGCCAATCAGCGCGTTACCGAAGCAGAACAGGCGCTCGCGGGCTTCGACGCGGCCTGGACGTCGATCGTTTCCGAGCAGGAATTGACCGGCATGGCGCTCGACGATATCGCTTCGTGGATGACGCGCCGCGAGCACGCGCTGCACGCCGCCGCGGCGGTCGAAAAGTGCACGGATGAGTTCGAGCGAGAACGCGCGGAAGTTGAAGCGTGTCGCACAAGACTCGCCGCTTCTCTCGTTCAGGCGGGACTGGGCGGCACGTTGCCTGCCGACCTCGAAGGCTTGTGCGCGCTGGCCGAGAGCCATGTGAGTGAGCGGAAGCAGGCTGCGACGACGCGGCGTCTTCTCGCCGGACAGATAGAAGCAGCTCAGATCGACGTTGCGACCTTGGGTCGTGACGCGGACAATCATGGCGATGCACACCGGCTCTGGAAGGAGCAGTGGGCTGCTGCCCTGGCGAAAGCGGGTCTGTCGGCTGTTGCCGGTTCGGATGCCGTGACCGAGGCTGCACTCGGTATCGCAAGAACGGTTCGCGAACAGCTCGATCAGATCACCTCCATTCGCGACACGCAGATCGGTCCGATGCGCGCCGCCCTGGCGAGCTTCTCGTCTGACGCGGGCAGGCTCGCGGCCCAGTTTGGTGTGTCGATGCCTGAAGAGGCGGACGCAAAGGCCATATCGGTCGAACTCTCGCGACGTCTGTCGTCTGCGCGCGCGGTGCAGGCCGAATCGCAGCGTCTGAACCATGAACTGGCGGATGTAACTGAGCGCGTTCGTCTCGCTCGTGCCGAGGTCGAAGAGGCTGCGGCGCAACTGCGTCCGCTCTACGCGCTGACGACCGTCGACACGCCTGACCTGCTGCGTCCGCTCATCGCGCGTTCCGACCGCAGGCGCGAACTCGTGGCTGCCATCGATCAGGCGCATAAAAATCTCGTGAACGATGGCGACGGATTGAGCATCGGTCAACTCGCCGACGAAGTCGACGCGACCGATCCGCAGGCGGTCCAGGCCGAACTGCTAAGCGTGGGTGCCGCGTTGAGCGATTCGGTCGACGCGCGTGCCGAAAGGGCGACCGCGCTGGCCGAAGCGCGTCAGCGGCTGGCGGCGATCTCCGGCGGTGCGAATGCGGCGATTGCCGAGGCAAAACGCCAGGAGGCGCTCGCTTCCATGGCCGAGGCGGCCGAACGCTTCATCAAGGTCGAGACGGCGTCGACCATGTTGCGCTGGGCTGTCGACCGGTACCGCGAGCGTCGCCAGGGGCCGATGCTGGCGCGCGCGAGCGCGATCTTTTCTGAATTGACGCTGGGTGCGTTCGAGCGTCTCTCCGTCGATTACGACCGGCAACCGCTGGCGCTGGCCGCAGTACGTCCGGACGGCGAGCGCGTCGAGATCACCGGCATGAGCGAAGGGACGCGCGACCAGCTCTATCTGGCATTGCGCCTCGCGGCGCTCGAATTGCATTGCGAGCATGGCGTAGCGTTGCCTTTCGTCGCCGATGACCTGTTCATCAACTTCGACGACAAGCGGGCGAAGGCAGGGCTTCGCGTGCTGGCGGGAATGGCCACGCGCATGCAGGTGATCTTTCTCAGCCATCACGATCACCTGGTCGAAATCGTTAACGAGGTGTTCGGCGCCTCTGCGAACGTGCGATATCTGGGCTAACGATTTTTTGGTTCAGCCACACATCGTTGAGTGTTCGTTGTTGCTTGCGGCACGGTGCGCCAGAACTCCGGCGCGCCGTGCCGCTTTGCTTTTTCCTGAGCCAATATCCGGTTGTAAAGCGAATCTCGATACGCAAACGTTTTCGCTTCAGACCAAGGGTTCCCGTGTCTTGCCGCGACCACCGGGACGCGAATTGTCCCAATGCGCATCTATAGTGTCGTCGATGCGGAACACCTATCAGACAGACACTACGGGGACCACGAATGGCCACTGAATATCTGCGCGACGACCACTATCACATCATCGGCTCGATCGAGACCGATTCGAGCGGCAAGCAGATCGCGCGTGACGCGCGTTACAACCGGGTTGGGGAATACGATCCCCGGACCGATCAAACCCGCGACGCTTCTTACCGGATTCTTGGAACGGGTAATCAGCTTTCGGCATTGATCTGGCGTGCAGTCAAATAGCTGCGGCTTGCATGTGGACATTCCATCGCGCAAATCGTCAGCGAATGCTTAAAGAAAGTATAGCGGGTGCCGTAATTGCCATGGTGGATGCATGGCGACCGCCCGTGTAATCGGGACGTCGTTTGTCCCGAGCGCGATGCAAACTGTGCAGGTGAATCCATGCACGGTGGCATCGGGGACACAGACTCGCTGTATTCACCTGAGAGGACTCAACATGTTGAACAACAATTCGCCCCTCGAAAGCCTTGCGGCATTTGCCATCGTTTTCGCGACCGGCATCCTGTCGACGGTCGCGCTTGGCAAGTACATTGAAAAGGTGCGCCGCGACGCGCAGAATGCCGTGTCTGGCGCGGCGTGAGTATCTGACGTATCGGCCTCGATATCCTGATTTCAGCACGCGTACGCTCCATGCCGATCCCCGCGCCTCCGATGACATTGACCTGCCGCGCGTGCGGCCGGCGCCGTGTCTATCGGCCGCGCAGTGATGTGCTGGTGGTGCTCGGCGCATGCGAGGCGTGTGGGAGCACCGATCTCGACATCCGGCCGGCACGTCCACTCGATGGCCCGGGCATTTTGGCCTTGTGGCTGCTGGACCGCCTCAAGGGCCGTTCGCGCACAAGGCCTTAGCTGCATGCTGGCGCTTGCATAACAACGACACAGACCACAGCCGACAGGCAGACAGAACAACGGGGGCCGTACGAGATGAAAGAACAATTGGCAATCGAGCAGGCCGCCGCCTGGCTGCGCGACGCGGACGGTCTGCTCGTGACGGCAGGCGCGGGCATCGGGGTGGATTCGGGGTTGCCGGATTTTCGCGGCAACGAGGGCCTCTGGCGCGCGTATCCGGCGCTGGGCGCGGCGCAGATCGGTTTTCCGGCGATCGCCAATCCCGCGTCGTTCCTCGAAGATCCGTTGCTGGCGTGGGGGTTTTACGGGCATCGCCTGAAGCTGTATCGCGAGGTCGTGCCTCACGCCGGGTTTGCGATCCTCCAGCGCTGGGCGCAACGCATGCCGCACGGTGCGTTTGTCCGCACCAGCAACGTCGACGGCCAGTTTCAGCGTGCAGGGTTCGCGGAACAGGCCGTTGCCGAGTGCCACGGGTCCATTCACCACCTGCAATGTGCGTCGCCGTGCTGCTCGCGCATCTGGCCCGCGACGGAATTCGAACCGCAGGTCGATGAGCAGGCATGCCGCCTGGTCGGTCGTTTGCCTCGCTGCCCGGACTGCGGCGGCATCGCACGCCCGAATGTGCTGATGTTCTACGATGCGGCCTGGCTGTCGCGGCGCACCGACGCACAGGAAGCGCGCTTGCAGCGCTGGATCGATTCCGCCCGCCGGATGGTGACGGTGGAACTCGGCGCGGGCACGGCCTTGCCGACGATCCGCCGATTCAGCGAGCGTCACGGGCCGCGCGTCATCCGCATCAATGTGCGGGAGCCGCAAATCGATCCGGCGAAAGGCATCGGCATTCAGGGCGGCGCGCTCGAGACACTCGTCGCACTCGACCACGCGCTCGATCAGGCCGACGGCGCGCACAAGCGCTGACCCGCCACGCCTCATCGTTTCGCCCGACGTGCGAGCCGCCACTCAACTCACGACCAGTCGCATTGCGCGAACCGAACGCGAGCGCGTGTTACCCACGCGCGGCGCTTGCGTTTTCGCGCGTTCATGGAGTCTTTCTTGACATCGAATTCCCTTTCTCCCGGGCTGATGCTGATTCACGGCAATCGGTCCGAGCGCCTTCGCGATCTGCTCGTTGAATGGATGAAACGTTACCCGCTCGCGCCACTCGAGAACGAGGTGATCCTCGTGCAGAGCAACGGCATTGCCCAATGGCTCAAGCTCGCGCTCGCCGCTGACCGTGATCCCGTGACGGATTCCGGTGGCTGCGGGATTGCCGCCGCACTGGAAATCTCGCTGCCTTCGACCTTCATCTGGCAGGCCTATCGCGCGGTGCTGGGCAAGTCGTCAGTGGCCGAAGTGTCGCCGTTCGACGAATCGCGGCTCGTGTGGCGGTTGATGCGCGTGCTGCCCGCGCTCATCGATCTTCCGGCGTTCGAGCCGCTGCGTCGCTTCATCAGTCACGACGGCGACCGCCGCAAGCGCTTTCAGCTGGCCGAGCGCATCGCCGATCTGTTCGACCAGTACCAGATGTATCGCTCCGACTGGCTCGACTGCTGGGCGAAGGGGAACGATAGCGTGCTCGATGCGCGCGGCGAAGCGCATCCCTTACCCGATGAACAACGCTGGCAGGCGGCGTTGTGGCGGGAACTCGTCGCGGACGTGGCGCGTTCGGCGGATGCTGCCGCAGCGCCCGAAGTGATGTCGGACGGCGGACGCGCCGCCGTTCATCAAGCGTTCCTCGCCAGAGTCGATGCATGGGACAGCGACACGCGGCCGCCAGGCTTGCCGCGTCGGGTCATCGTGTTCGGCATTTCGAGCCTGCCGCGCCAGTCGCTCGAGGCGCTCGCGGCCATCGCCCGCTGGACGCAGGTGCTGATGTGCGTGCCGAATCCGTGCGCGCATTACTGGGCCGACATCGTGCCCGACAAGGAACTGCTGCGTGCGCAACATTCGCGGCAACAGCGCCGCGAGGGCGCACCCGCTGAACTGGCTGCGGAACAACTGCATCTGCATGCGCATCCGCTGCTCGCGTCGTGGGGCAAGCAGGGACGCGATTTCATCGGCCTGCTGGACGAGTTCGACAGCGCCGAGGCACGCGAGCGTTATCGGCCGCAATTCGCGGGCATTGGACAGCGTATTGACCTGTTCGAAGAGCGCGAAGCAACGTCGCTGCTGCAACAGCTGCAGGACGATATTCGCGATCTGCGTCCGCTGCGCGAGACGCAAGCGGAATGGCCACCCGTCGATCCCGCTGCCGACGAATCGATCCGCTTTCACGTGGCCCACAGCGCGCAGCGTGAAGTCGAAGTCCTGCACGACCAGCTGCTCGCGGCCTTCAACGACGACCCGACCTTGCGGCCGCGCGACATCATCGTCATGGTGCCGGACATCGACGCCTACGCGCCGCACATCCAGGCCGTCTTCGGGCTGCTCGACCGTGACGATCCGCGCTACATTCCGTTCAGCGTCGCCGACCGCGGACAACGCAAGGCGGACCCGCTCGTCGGCGCGCTTGAAACGCTGCTCAGCTTGCAGCATTCACGCCTGACGGTGAGCGATCTGCTCGATCTGCTCGACGTTCCGGCGCTGCGCCGGCGTTTTGCCATCGACGAGAGCGATCTTCCGACACTGCGCGCGTGGATGCGCGGCGCGAACGTGCGCTGGGGCTTGCATGCAGAGCATCGCGCGAGCCTCGGCTTGCCGCGCGACGACAACCCGGCAGCGCCGCACACCTGGCTGTTCGGCCTGCGCCGGATGCTGCTCGGCTACGCGGTTGGCGGCGAAGCGCAAGCGTGGGGCGAGATCGAACCGTTCGGCGAAGTGGGCGGGCTCGACGCCGCGCTGCTGGGGCCGATCGTCCGGCTGATCGACGAACTCGATCACGCGTGGCGCACGATGAGCGAGCCGGCGACGCCCGCAGTGTGGTGCGAGCGCCTGCGCGCCCTGAAACAGGCGTTTTTCAGCGCCGACGACGGCAACGATGCCTATACGCTCGCGCGGCTCGACAACATCCTGCACACGTGGCTCGACGCCTGCACGGAAGCGGGACTCGACGACACGTTGCCGCTTTCCGTCGTCGGCGATTACTGGCTGAGCCTGCTCGACGATGCGGGTCTCGCACAGCGCTTCTTCGCGGGCTCGGTGACGTTCGCGACGCTGATGCCGATGCGCGCCATTCCGTTCCGCCGGGTGTGTCTGCTCGGCATGAACGACGGCGACTATCCGCGCACCCGCGTGCCGATGGATTTCGACCTGATGCGCGGCTACTACCGGCCCGGCGACCGTTCGCGCCGCGAGGACGATCGTTATCTGCTGCTCGAAGCGCTGCTGTCGGCGCGCGATCATCTGCATGTGTCGTGGGTTGGGCGCAGCATCAACGACAACAGCGAGCGGCCGCCGTCCGTGCTGATCGGGCAACTGCGCGACCATCTCGTTTCCGGCTGGCAACTTGCCGATGCACCGTCGGACAAGCGACATGCGCTCGTCGATGCGTTGACCGTCGTGCATCGCCTGCAGCCGTTCAGCGCCGAGTATTTTCCCGCGAACGCCGACGCCGATGCGTCGCCGCTCTTCACCTATGCCGCCGAGTGGCGCGACGTGCCGTCCGAAACGGCGACGCCCGATGCCACGGCTGACGCGCCGCTCGATGCCGTCGTGCGCGACGAGCCCTTGTCGCTGCGCGAAGTCTCCGACTTCCTGCGCAATCCCGTCAAGGCGTTTCTGTCGCAACGCCTGCGCATCGCGCTGGATATCCAGGAAACGGCCAGCGACGATCAGGAGCCGTTCGAACTCGATGCGCTCGACATCTGGAAGCTGCAGGACGAACTGATCGGCGCGCAAGTCGCGCAAGTGCACGAAGACGCTGACGACGCCGCGCTCGTCGCGGTACGCGACGCGCGTCTCGCCGTCATCCGGCGGCGCGGTGACGTCGCGACGGGCGGATTCGGCGACCTCGCGAGCGACAGACTGATCGAGCCGATGGACAAGCTGTTCGACGCGTACCG
This sequence comes from Paraburkholderia diazotrophica, assembly GCF_900108945.1. Taxonomy (GTDB): domain Bacteria; phylum Pseudomonadota; class Gammaproteobacteria; order Burkholderiales; family Burkholderiaceae; genus Paraburkholderia; species Paraburkholderia diazotrophica. The sequence goes on from NZ_FNYE01000023.1 coordinate 67,848, forward strand.
GACGCAACTCGCGCGCTGGCCGGTCGTGCGCGAGCGCGCGCAGGAAATCGGCTTTGCGGTGGCGGGCGAGCACGGCCAACTGGGCATCGCCGACTGGCTCGGCCACTGGCGTGCCGATAACGACGGCAAGCTCGCTCGCGTGCTTCTCGAAACCAGCGAGCTCGTCGAGGGACGAACCCGGCGCTATCGCTATGCGAAGCTCGTCGGACCGTGGGTGCAGCATCTCGCGGCGAACCTCGACGGCCGTGAGGTATCGACGGTGATCGTCAGCAAGAAGGGGACGGTCGAGTTCCCGCCGATGCAAGGGGGCAAGGCGGCCGCGTATCTCGGCGCGTTGCTGCGCGCCTGGGAGGAAGGCATGCGCAGGCCGCTGCCGCTTGCAGTCGAGTCCGCGTTCGAATGGATTTTTGCGGGCGGCGCGCCACGCAACGACACGGACTCATCGCGGGATATGACGGATGCGCGCCATGCCGCGCGCCGGAAATACGAAGGCGACGGCAGCGGCTTCACGTCCGGAGAGGTGGAAAAGAGCGCGAGCTTGCGCCGCGCCTATCCCGATTTCGAGAGCCTGTCCGCGAGCGGCGAATTTGCGGTGCTGGCCGATGCGCTGCTCAAGCCGCTGATCGACGTAGTGAAGAACAACGCAGGAGCTGACGAATGAACGCGCCCAACCTTCCGGCAAGCATGATGCACACGCCGCAACCGCTCGACCCGCTGCGCTTCGCGCTGTCGGGCCGCAGTCTGATCGAAGCCAGCGCGGGCACGGGCAAGACCTTTACGATCGCGATGCTCTATGTGCGGCTGGTGCTTGGACACGACCCGTCGAACGCGCACGCGCGTCCGCTGACGCCGCCCGAGATTCTCGTCGTTACCTTCACCGATGCCGCGACGAAGGAACTGCGCGATCGCATCCGCGCGCGGCTGACGGAAGCGGCCGCGTATTTTCGGGCCGAGCCGCATGACGTAGAGCCGCTCGCGCCCGGCGCAATCGACCTGCTGCACGCACTGCGCGACGAATATCCGCCGCAGCAGTGGCCGGCTTGCGCGCGCCGCTTGCAACTCGCGGCCGAATGGATGGACGAAGCGGCCGTGTCGACCATTCACGCGTGGTGCAACCGGATGCTGCGCGAGCATGCATTCGACAGCGACAGCCTGTTCACGCAGACGCTCGAAACCGACGAAAGTGAGCTGCTCGCCGAAGTCGTGCGCGACTACTGGCGCACGTTTATGGCACCGCTCGTAGCAGCGGATGCGGCCACGGCCAGCGAATGGGCTAAAGGTCCGTCGGAGTTGCAGAAGAAGCTGCGCAATCTGATCGACATTGCGCCGTTCCTGCCGGACGCGCCGGCACCCGCCGATGCGCTGCAGGCGGCGCGCGACGAGACGGCTCGGCGGCTTGCTGAGTTGAAGGCGCCCTGGAATACGTGGCCAGCGGACATGAAGGCATTGCTGGATACGGCGCGCGCAAGCAAGCAATACGTCGGGACTGCGTTCGGCAAGGCGAATTGCGAACGCTGGTTGAATGAACTCGCGGCATGGGCCGGCGATCCGGAGAAGGCATCGCCGTCTCTCACCGATACCGCCTGGAACCGGTTGACGCCCAAAGAACTCGCGGAACATTGCCAGCATGGCACGCCGCTTTCGCATCCCGGCTTCGACGCGCTCGTCACCTTGCGCGCGGAGCTTGCCGCGCTGCCGGATGCGCGCAACGATCTGCTGTCGCACGCGGCCCGCTGGGTGGCGAAGCGCTTCGCGGCCGAACAGGCGCGGCGCGCCCAGATGGGCTTCGACGATCTTCTGATGCGCCTCGACGCAGCCTTGCATGGACCGAACGGCGAGCGTCTCGCCGAGATCGTCCGGAAGCAGTTTCCCGTTGCGCTGATCGACGAGTTTCAGGACACCGATCCCGTCCAGTACCGCATCTTCGATGCCGTCTACGGGCAGGGCAGCGAAACATCGGAGGCGAGCGCCGACCATGCGCTCATCCTGATCGGCGATCCGAAACAGGCTATCTACGCGTTCCGTGGCGCGGACATCTTCACCTATCTTGCGGCGCGCCGCTCGTGCGGCACGCGGCTCTACACGCTCGCCACGAACTTCCGCTCGACGCACGCGATGGTCGACGCGACCAACCACTGTTTCAACGTGGCGGAGCAGCGAGAAGCAGGCGCGGGTGCGTTTCTCTTCCGCGAGTCGGATGGCAATCCTGTGCCCTTCATCCAGGTGAGCGCGAAGGGCCGCGACGATGCGTTCGTCGTCGATGGCGACGCGCCGCGTGCAATGACGGCATGGTGGCTGCCTCCGTCCGACGACGGCAAGCCGCTCAGCAAGACCGCGTATATCGATCGCATGGCGCAGAGTTGCGCGACGGAGATGGTGCGTCTGCTCGATCTTGGCCAGCGCGGCCGCGCCGGATTCGGCGCGGTGGGTGGTGCAGCGCCGCTGAAGCCGCTGCGTCCCGCCGACATGGCCGTGCTCGTCAACAACCGGATCGAGGCCGACGCCATTCGCAGGGCGCTTGCGAAGCGCAATGTGCGCACGGTCTATCTGTCCGACAAGGACTCCGTGTTCGAAAGCCCGCAAGCGGCCGAGCTGCAGCATTGGCTCGCGGCCTGTGCGGAGCCCGACGACGGCAGGCTCGTGCGCACCGCGCTCGCCACGCCGACACTCGGACTCGGCTGGGCACAACTGGACGCGTACTACAGCGACGAGATCGCGTGGGAAGCGTGCGTGTTGCGGTTCCGTGGCTATCGCGAGTGCTGGCGGCGTCAGGGCGTGCTGCCGATGTTGCGCCGCCTGCTGAACGATTTCAGCGTGCCCGCGCGCCTGCTCGGACTGCGCGCCGGTGGCGCACAACGCGTGCAGGGCGGCGAGCGCATCCTGACCGATCTGCTGCATCTGGCGGAATTGCTGCAACAGGCGAGCACGCTGATCGAAGGCGAACATGGCCTGATCCGTCATCTGGTCGAACAACGCGAAGCGGCGGCAGAGGGCAATGGCGGCGGTGATGCGCGGCAACTCCGTCTGGAGAGCGACGGCGATCTTGTGAAGGTGGTGACGATTCACAAGTCGAAGGGCCTCGAATATCCGCTCGTGTTCCTGCCGTTCGTGTGCGCGCACCGTCCCGCCGGCGCGAACGACGTGCCGTTCAAATGGCACGACGCGCAGGGCAACGTGCAGGTCGCGCTCGACGATGACGGCGGCGTGCTGGAAAAGGTCGACCGCGAACGGCTCGGCGAAGACTTGCGCAAGCTCTACGTGGCGCTCACGCGCGCGCGGTACGCGACGTGGATCGGCATCGCGGAACTGAAGGAATTCGAGCGCAGCGCGATCGGCTATCTGCTCAACGGCGCGAAAGTGCTGGCGTCGGGAGAACTCGAAAAGTGTCTCCACGAATCGCTCGGCGCGGCGGACGACATCGCTGTCACGCCCGCGCCCGAGCCTGGCGACGACCGTCTCGCGCATCTCGACCAGAAATCGCGAGAAGGCGAGGCGCGCGCCTCGGTGCGCGTGTTGCGCGAGCCGTGGTCGGTCGCGAGCTATTCGAGTCTGAAGAAGATGAGCCACGGCGTGAATGTCGTGCCGGACACGCCGCGTGAAGAAGGTTTTATCGAGGCCCGCGATGCCGAGGCCGAGATCGATCAGGACGATGCACCACAACCCCCGCAAGCGCCGCGCCGATCGGGGCAACGGATTGCGTCCTTGCTGCACGACTTCCCGCGCGGTTCCGACGAGGGCAGCTTTCTGCACGACCTTCTCGAATGGGCCGCGCGGCATGGCTTCGCGCAGGTCGCGGTGGACGAGCGGCCGCTGCGTGAAGTGGTCGCGCGCCGTTGCAGCGTGCGTGGCTGGCAGCGCTGGATCGAACCGTTGACGCAATGGATCATGCAGATCGTCACGACGCCGCTGCAGTTGAAGGCTGCCGGCGGCGTCGACGCGACATCGATCAGGCTGTCGGACTTGCGCACGTCGGCTGCCGAAATGGAGTTCTGGCTCGCCGCGCATCATGTCGACACAGCGGCGCTCGATCGGCTCGTCAGTGAACATACGGTCGGCGGCACTGAGCGCGCGGCGATCGAACCCGCGCAGCTCAACGGCATGCTCAAGGGTTTCATGGATCTCGTGTTCGAACACGACGGCCGTTACTACGTCGCCGACTACAAGTCGAACTGGCTCGGCGCCGATGACGCCGCCTACACGGCGGAGCGCATTCGCGCGCAAATCCTGCGCTCGCGCTATGACCTGCAATACGTGCTGTATCTGCTCGCGCTGCATCGGCTGCTCAAGGCGCGGTTGCCCGACTACGACTACGACACGCATGTGGGAGGCGCCGTCTATCTGTTTCTGCGCGGCCTGAATGCATCGACACAAGGCATTCATGCCGAGCGTCCGCCGCGCGAGCTGATCGAGCGGCTCGACGATCTGTTTACGGGCGACTTCGAACTCGCCGACCGGGAGGCTGCATGAGCGCGCTATTGTCTGAAAACACGGTCGCGACGTCCGGCGGCGTGGGTGATCGCGAGCAGATCGGGCATCTGCTCGCGGACTGGGTCGAGCGCGGCTGGCTGCGCGAAGTCGATGCTGCATTCGCCCGCTTTCTCGCGCGTGAAGTGCCGCGCGCACACGCGCTGCTGATCCTCGCCGCGGCGCTTGCGAGCCACCAGCTCGGGCGCGGCCACGCCTGTCTCGATCTCGTCGCGACGCTGCGCGACCCCGCTTTCGCACTGTCGCTGCCGCCAGATGGCCCGAGCACACGCGCCGACGACGATGCCGACGAGAACGTCCTGTTGCCGTCGCAGGTGCTGGCGGGTGTCACACTGGAGCGCTGGCAAGCGGCGCTCGACGATATCTCGCTGGTCGGCGACAGCGAGGGCAGCACGCCGCTGGTGCTCGTCGGCACGCGGCTCTACCTGCGCCGCTACTGGCAGTACGAACGGAACGTGTGCCGCGCGATTCGTCAACGGCTCGAAGCGTCGGTCGAACTGGCAGGCGCCCTGGATGTCGGCGGCTTGCGCCACGCGCTGAACACGCTGTTTCCGTCGACGGAGACACAACGCAAGGCGCACGCCGACTGGCAGAAGCTGGCCTGTGCGCTTGCTGCACGGAGCGCCTTCAGCATCGTCACGGGCGGACCGGGTACGGGCAAAACGACGACCGTCGTGAAGCTGCTCGCGCTGCTTCAATCGCTGTCGCTCACGGGCGAGGACGGCAAGCCGCTGCGCATCCGGCTCGCCGCGCCGACGGGCAAGGCGGCGGCACGGCTGAACGAATCGATTGCCAATGCCGTCGAGCGTCTGCCGCTCGACGGCTTCGCCAACGGCGAGGCGATACGCGAGGCGATTCCCGTCGCGGTGACTACGCTGCACCGGCTGCTCGGCACGCGGCCCGATACGCGGCGCTTTCGTCATCACGCGGGCAATCCGCTGGCACTCGACGTTCTGGTGATCGACGAAGGATCGATGGTCGATCTGGAAATGATGAACGCCGTGCTCGATGCATTGCCGGCGCGCGCGCGGCTGATTCTGCTCGGCGACAAGGATCAGCTCGCATCGGTGGAGGCGGGCGCCGTCCTCGGCGAATTGTGCCGCCGCGCCGGCAATGGGCACTACACGCGTGCGACGCAGACATGGCTGGAAGAGGCGACGGGCGAGCGCATCGAGTCGCGTCTCGTCGACGACGGCGGCGGCGCGCTCGATCAGGCGATTGCCATGCTGCGTTTCAGCCATCGTTTCTCCGCCGAAAGCGGCATCGGACAACTGGCCGAGGCCGTCAATAGCGGCGAGCCGCGCAACGTGGCAGACGTCTGGGCCAGCCATCACGCGGACCTTGCGTTGCTCGAATGCGCGGAGAAAGGCGACGCGGCGTTCAAGGCGCTTGTCGTCGACGGGCAGGTGAGCGCGTGGATGAACGGGCAGATGAGCGGCGAGACCAGCGCTCGCCGGGGCTATCGACACTATCTTCAGACACTGCATGAAGGACAGCCGGCACACGGCTCCGGGCAAGGCGCGTTCGACGCATGGGCGAACGATGTGCTCGCTGCGCACGGCGAGTTCCAGTTGCTGTGCGCGCTGCGGCGTGGCGCATGGGGCGTCGAAGGATTGAACCGGCGCGTGGCGCGTCTGCTTCAGGACGAACACCTGATCACGGCAACGGGTGAGTGGTATCTCGGGCGTCCCGTTCTCGTGACGCGCAATGACTATGAACTGGGCCTGATGAACGGCGATATCGGCATAACGCTCGCGCTGCCGGAGCCGGATGGCGGCTGGAGTCTGCGTGTGGCGTTCGCGGCCAGCGATGGCTCGGGCCGCATCAAGTGGGCGCTGCCGAGCCGCATGCAAGCGGTCGAAACCGTGTTTGCGCTCACCGTGCACAAATCGCAAGGTTCCGAGTTCACGCATGCCGCGCTCGTACTGCCAGACACGATGAGCCCCGTCCTGACGCGCGAGCTCGTCTATACGGGCATCACGCGCGCGCGCCGCTTCCTGACGATTGCAAGCGCGGGCGGCAGAGCGGTGATCGAGCGGGCGGTGCTTGCGCAGGTGCTGCGCGCGAGCGGTCTGTCGGCGGGATTCGACGCTGCCTGATGTCATCTGCGGCCGGGACAGGATATGTCTTGGCCACGTGCGACGATGCGTGCCACCCATCACACACCCGAGATGTCATGCCGAGAGCCATCGAACACATCGACGCGATTGCGCGTCGAAAGCAGCGCGACGTGCTTTTTCTCACCTTCTTCGACGACCCGAATGGCGAGCGTTCGCCTCATCACTGGGAAGCGCATCCTACGCGGGCGACGATCGTCGAATGGCTCGACTCGCACGGCTACGCATGGCAGCCGTGCGGTGAAGTCGCCAGCGAAACCGTCATGAGGAGTTATCGCGGCTCGATCTACATCGACGTGCCGTACGACCGGGACGACGCGTCGTATCGCGCGCTCGAAGCGTTCCTCGAGTTCCCCGACCGCTCGTTGCGCATGCCGCACATGCGCTTTCTCGTCCTCGATCTCCAGTCCGCGCAGAAGAATGCGCACCACGACGAACCGGGCTTCTGGGAGCGCTGGGCCGAAGATTTCTGACTGCAAGAAGAACGGATCATGATCGATAACACCGACATTCAACGCGCCGCGGACTGGATTCGTCACGCGGACGCCATCGTCATCGCCGCCGGTGCGGGCATGAGCGTCGACTCCGGCCTGCCGGATTTTCGCGGCACGGGCGGCCTGTGGACTTCGCTGCTGCCCGCGGGCATGATGGAGCGCGACGTCGGCTCGCTCACCCAGGGCGACTGCTTCGCGGAGAAGCCCGTCGACGCATGGCGATTCTACGGACGGGCCCTGCAGGTCTGCAGGCAATGCTCGCCGCACGCAGGCTACGCGATGCTCAGGCGCTGGGCCGAACGCACGCGTCATGGCGCATTCGTGTTCACGAGCAATGTCGACGGCCATTTCCAGGCGGCGGGTTACGACGAATCGCGCGTAGTGGAGTGCCACGGCACGCTCAATTTCATGCAATGCGGCGAGCCGTGCAGCGACGGGATCTGGGCATCGGGCAGTCTGATGGATGACGTCGATGTCGACGCACTTACACGTCCCGCTCTGCCGCGCTGCCCGCAATGCGGCCATCTCGCGCGGCCGAACTTCCTGATGTTCGACGACAGCCACTGGGTCGAGAAGCGCACGTCGGCGCAGTGGGAACGGCTGCGCATCTGGCTGCGTCCCGTGCAGCGGCCCGTCGTGATCGAGCTCGGCGCGGGAACGGCCGTGCCGAGCGTGCGCATGTTCGCGGAGTCGGTACGCGGTCCGCTGATTCGAATCAATCTCGACGAAATCGAGGTGGTGGGCGAGGGCGTTGGTCTACGAGGCACTGCACTCCAAGTGCTGTCGGCTCTCGACGCGACCCTCGCTCGAGATTGACACGGCAGCATCCTTACGTCGAGGCGCACGCACGTCCCGACGCATCATCCGGAAATCCGGCCGCCGGATCTTCTCGTGCAGCGCACTGGCGTTCAAGCGAAGCTCAAGAAAGCAGCAAAAAGTGTCGATAAACCCGAGATCATCCACTCACGCGACTATCGTTCAATGTCCGACATCGACCGCGAAATCATGCGCGTCCTTCCCGACGCAGCCACGCAAAGCGATTACCTGAGCACACCGGATGTCTACCGGCGTCTGACGAGCACCGTGCCGAACCTGCCCTCGCCGAAGACGATTTATCGGCATCTGGCTCGGCTCGAGGAAGAAGGTCTTGTCGAGATGGACCAGCGTGGAACGGCTTCCGTGTGGCGCAGGAAAGCAGGCGCGAGCGGTCTGGCGGCCAAGGGCGGCGCAATGATTAACTTTGACGAGGCGTTGGCGCTGCAGACGCTCAGGCGCTTCTCTTCGCGGCAGATCCCGGAACTGGTGGCCGAGTCGCTGACGCCGTTGTTCGAGATCGCGGAGACGCGGCTGAGGAAGACCAATAGCGAAACGGAGCGCAAGTACTCGCGCTGGGCCGGTAAGGTTGCAGTGGAGAGCGGCGGGTTCGCGCTGCACTATCCCGTGATCGATCGCGACAACTTTGCGGAGGTATCGAGGGCGCTGTTCGAGGAACGCAAGCTGGAGATCGTCTACCGTCCTCGTCACAAGACGGACAACGATCAGGCGAAAGTCGTCCTGCCGTTCGGTCTCGTTGAAGTGGGGGGGCTCGTATATCTCGTGGCGGGCACGGAAGGCAAGGCCAATCCAACGATGTATCGCCTCGATCGCCTTTGGGGCGCCAAGGCGATGCTCGAATCGTTCTCGTATCCTGCGACGTTTTCGCTCGATGCGTATGTCCGTCAGCAGCGCAGCTTCGATTTCATGGTCGAGAAGGAAGTGCTGCTCAAGCTGAAGTTCTTCAGCGGCGCGGGAGAGCATCTGCTCGAAGCACCCATGTCGAAGGATCAGAAGAGCACTCGCAAGGACGATGCCTTGTATGTGCAGGGCACTGTGATGTTGAGTCAGCGGCTGCGCTGGTGGCTGCGCTCGTTCGGGCCGAACGTCGAGGTGCTGGGACCCGCGAGCCTGCGAGCCGAGCTCGCCGCTGAAGCGGTCGAGCTCGCGAGTATCTACGGCGAATAGCGGCTGGCGGGACGTATCGGGGAAGATTCCGGGCCATACGTCGCTGGCGGGAATGAGATAGGCTCGTGAGCGGCGCGGCTAAGCGGTCGATCAAAACGCTCCGCGTTGTGCATCGCGGCTTGCTTGACACGCCTACGCACGATCTGTGCTCGCGCAAGAGCGTCGAATTACCGGGCTCGAAGTGCGCGATGGCCAATCGTCGCAGCCCGCATGACGTGGTGGTGCGCTTTCTCGACATGCTGTCGGACGAGCCGATGAAGGTCGAAGCGACGGGACCGTTCACCCGCTCGTATGTTCGCACGATTACGTATGAAGGCCGCAGCGCGACGCAAGCCACCCGCGAAGCACTCGACGAGGCGATCGTCCGGGGCTTCTTGCCCTCCGACATCGCGCTGCTGACGTTCAACAGTCGCGACAAGTCACTATTGGTGAGGCTCGACCAGCTTGGCCTCTACGCGTCGCGCAGCTTCACGGGCGACGGCGCGACGACACGGTATTCGGGCGTCGGTTCGTCGGTGCGACGCGTGCGACGATGAAGCTCATCATCGTGATGTCGAACCGCGCGGAAGTACAACTGATCGAGCGAATGTTGTAACGCGCGCAGCGATGCCTATTCCGCATCGAGCTGCTGCGCGATCATGCGCAGAAGATCGCGCCTCACAGGGCCATGCATTGCCCCATGAGGCGTCGACGACGCTGCAACCAGGCGCCCTAGCCGGGCGAGTGCTGTGTGAGGCGACAACGTGCCAGTGAGCGCCCAATGACCGGAGCGCCTGCTCGGCAATTCGTTCGCATTACCTGTGAACAGAACCATTTCAGTGCGGTTTGCAGGGAACGACGCCAACACGGCGCGATTTGCCTGGATGCTGTGCCAGCAAAATTCATCGTTCGTGCGGCGCGCAGGTTTGACCAGATGCACGACGATGTCTGCGTCCGTCTCACGCCTGACACGCGAGATCTTCCAGGAGAGCGCGCCTTGCAGATCGGGTAACTCGCTCATCCACGACTGAACCTCCGATTCATCGAATCCCCAAAGCCGCATTGCGATGCACAGCGTCTGCGTATTGTCGCGAACATCGCGATGATCGTGCGTCGTGTTCCTGCGAATCGTGTTCGTCGGCTTCGTCATAGGTATCAAGCGCTTCAAGTGATGGCGTGATCGGGATTTTGGAGAGGCATCGGGACAAACACTGTCCAAATCCACGCAGCGATGCGCGATTGTTTCGGGACACAGATTGTCCAGATCGATTTCTATATTTCGGTTGGGCCATTTGGCGAACGCGGTGTTCGCCATACAACTCCGAACAGAATGAGAATAGGATACGCACGAGTCTCTACCGATGATCAAAATCTCGATCTGCAACTGGCAGCGCTAAAGAAAGCTGAGTGCGACAACATTTTCACCGATCAGGGCGTATCGGGCGCAAAGTTCGCGCGGCCTGGTCTCGAACAGACGATGGCGGCGCTGTCGAAAGGCGATACGCTGGTCGTATGGCGCCTCGATCGTCTGGGGCGTTCGCTCACGAAGCTCGTCGAACTCGTCGACCAGCTCGGCGAGAATGGCGTTCAATTTGTCTCACTCACAGAGTGCATCGATACGACGTCTTCGGGCGGCACGCTTCTCTTTCACATCATGGCCGCGCTTGCGCAGTTCGAGCGCTCGCTGATCGGCGAGCGGACACGGGCCGGCATGCTTGCCGCCAAGGCACGCGGACAGCATGTCGGCAGGCGGCGCGCGATGACGCAAAGCGAATGCGTCGAAGCCCAGCGCCTGCTTGAGCTTCATTCGTCGCATACCGTCGCCGAGCAGTTCGATGTACATCCGCGGACGCTGCTTCGCAGCCTGCGCAGGTATGGCCTCGAAGCACAGCAGCTTGCATGAAATATCCGTTCTATTCTTGGCGGCCTTGAGTTTCCGATGAGTCGCGTTGCACGGTTGAGTTGCGCAGCATGCGCTGCATCGTGCGCGGATGCACATGGAAACGCGCTGCCAGTTCTACGACGGACAATGTTTCCGACAGTGCAAGTGCCTCTTTGCATTGCACCGGTGTCATTGTCGCGCGCCTGCCTACACGACGACCTCGCTCTCGCGCCGCGTTCATGCCGCAGCGCGTTCGCTCGCTGATCAACGTTCTTTCGAACTGAGCCAACGCGGCCATCATATGAAAGATGAACATGCCGCTGCACGACGTGGTGTCGATCGCTTCCGTGAGCGATTGAAAGCGGATGCCCCGCTTGTCGAGCGTGTCGATCATTTCGACGAGCTTCATCAATGACCTGCCCAATCTGTCGAGCCGCCATACGACGAGCGTGTCGCCACGGCTGAGCTGTGTGAGCGTGTCGTCCAGACCCGGCCGGCGGAATGTCGCGCCTGACACGCCATGATCGTGAAAGAGTCGTTCGCAGCCTGCCGCCGTCAGCGCCAATACCTGCAAGTCGAGGTTTTGTTCTTCCGTCGAAACGCGAGCGTAACCGATCTTCATCGTCGTGCCTCACTTGAGTACATCGTTCTGACGCATGCATGCGCGCGTGCCGCGCAGAAAAATGTTCGTCATGCGTTGACACAAAGGTTCCCTTTTGTCAGCGCAGCGAATCGTGTCGGCGGGAACAGCAGATCCATGTTTTATCTGTGATTTTTTTCAAGCCCTGAACTATCATGGATCGTGACACAAAGGAACCCTTTTGTACCTGGCTGCGAGGGCCGCCTGCGGAAAGGCGGGATGGGTTCGGCGCAATGAGTCATAACAGGCTAACGGGGTTTGAGACCGAACTCGAAACGTTACTTAAACGCTTCGGCGCTGGACAGCGAGCGCACAGCGGCTCACGCGTGGGTTTGTGTATTGTCGCGACGATCGTCAACCTCCGACAGCTCGAGCGCGTGTACGGGTCAATTTTCGCGATGACTGCACGCCAGGTGTTGCGCGAGCGGGCGCGGGAACTGTGTCGCGAGTATTCGGGCATCGTCGCGATGAGTGGCGAACATATGCTGTTCGCGTTCGATGTGCTGCCCCATGTGCGCGGCGCACTTGACACGCTGCCCTCGCGTCTGCTGGATATCATTCTGATCCGCCTTTCCGAACGTCCTGTTCGATACGGCCAGGCAGTCGCATTTCCTGTATTCGAAGCAGGCATCGCACACTTCGACGACAAGCCCTTCGATATTGCGTCAGTGAATGCGGCAAGCCGTATCGACGCAGCGGCTCGCGATGAGTGGCGGGAAGCTTTCGTCGCGGATACCCGCGTAGCAGAATCCGTGTTCGGCGCCATGAACGACGGAAGGCTCGATTTCGATTTCGAGCGCATCTGCGACGCAAAAAAACCCTCAGCGACGCTCTACCAGGAAGCGCTACTGTGCAAGATGGGCGATGCCTATCGCGAGCGCACGCGGATCGGTTCCGAAATATGCGCGCTGGAGCGTCTGGGTGTCGTGCGATGCCTCGACAGATGGGTGGTGCAGACGATCATCGACAGACTCAGGGCGAATCCCGCCGCCCGGCTCGGCTGCAACATATCGACCCGTAGCGCGGTCCTCGATGGCTGGTGGGCACTCATCGTCACGACACTCGCGGTCGAACCCAATGTTGCTTCACGGCTCACCATCGAAATCACCGAAACTTTTCCGCTAGCGAATCTAGACGCCACCCGCGAATTCGTCGCGGTGCTTCAATCATTAGGTTGCCGCGTGGCGCTCGACGATGTCGGCCATGACTTCGGCAGCCTGCGCAATCTGATCACGCTTGATGCGGACATCGCGAAGCTCGACCGGTCTCTCATTGCCCGCTGCCGCCACGACGAGGCGGCGGCAGCGCGCTTTGCGCAACTCATTGAACTTGTGAAGGTTTGTGCCGATTCTATCGTTGTCGAAGGAATCGAAACGGAAAGCGATGCGCAAACCGCTTGTTCAAGCGGTGCGACGGGTCTGCAAGGTTACCTCTACTCCTGATTTTCTGACCAGAAACGGCGAGCGTATGCATTGCGTTGTCGTACGCAAGTGCATGCATGAAGCTGGCTTCGATTTTGGCTGCAGAGACATCGTTTGTCCAGAGCGCGCTGCAGAATGCTGACTAACCCACAGCCGCCGAACGATTAAATATCGCCCCGCACTCAGGACATGAAGTGTCCAGATAGGTGCATAGAGTGCGAACTCGTCGTTTGAGAGTAGTGAAGCAATAGTAGGCGATAAAACAGAGCATATTGACAAATGAACTTCAAGCGTTTCCAAAACACTATCGTTTCCTCGTATCGAATCACGATGGCTGCGATTCTTCTACTGATCGTCGCAGGCGTGATGTCGTATCTGTTTCTCATGGTCTTCTATGCCGTCAATCGTAACTGGTCCGCACCTATCGTCCTGTCACCGACGCAGGAAAAAGTGCTGGCATATCAACCGCAGGTATCGGCGCTTGAAGCAGCACTGTTGAAGAATCGTGTTGATCTCACAACTGCGACCGAAAGATACCGCGTCATCACTCAGCAGATTGAGGACACCCGCGCGCTCATCGAAAGATTCAACACGGCGGCACATAGCGAGTCGCATGCGCTCGCGTTGACGGAAGCAGATATGCGGTTCGCGCTCGGCAGAAAGCGTATTGACTCGTTGCAAACGGAGAAAGCGGCGGCCGAGGTGAAGCCGATGCTGGCATCAGTCGATTCTGACCTTGCGGCCGGCCTGATTACGAAAGACCAGGCAATGTCGCGCCGCCTCAATATCCAGTCGGCAATGAGTGCGATAACCGACTCGCACATCAGCGAGATCACGCTGCGCGAACAGGCGCGCGCCGCGGCTGCGGCGAGCAGGACGCTCGGTGGCGGTCCGGCATCGTCGCTGACGGCCTTGCAGTCTCTGACCAACGAGGCGCAATTGCGCATGACGCTCGCCCAGGCGAATGTCGATGCGGAAACGGCGCGTCAATCCGTCGACCAGCTACGCGCAACGGTGGCAAATGCGGAACGCGTGCTGAGCGTCGCGAAACGTTCGCCGTATTACCTCGCGTTGACACGCAGTGTTGCGGTTGTCTTTGTCCAGTACGACAACCTGACCAATGCGACGCCGGGCGCATCTGTCTTCGATTGCTATCTGCAGGTGATCGCTTGCCGGAAAGTCGGCACGGTCGAACATGTGTACGACGCGGAGGAGTACGCGCGACAACCGCTCTTCAAGACGGATATCAAAGGAAGGTTTGTGCGTGTGGACTTTTCAGTGACGTCCGCCGAACAGTCGCCGGTGGTTTTCATTGGACATAAGCCGCTGCTCTTCTAAATGAATCGCGGCGCTGGGTGGATCATCCGGCAAGAGCGTCACCTTCCAAACTTCATAGTCGAATTGATGCCTTTCAAAGTCAAGTATGCATTTGTTTTTTTGCTTCTCGGCACGTTGAACGTGGCTGCCAACGCGCAGACTTCAGCTGATGCAGAGAAGCAGGCTTACTGCCAGTATGTGCAGGACCAGGCGGATGCGGAACGCACGCTGGATACGGGTGTGGAGGGATTTGGCCGACTCGGTCAATCGGATTCGAACCCGTCGCTCAAGCAGGTCGTAGTCGGTGTTTCGAAGAGCCTCTCGCGGCACCTGCGGGGCGTGTCGGCAACGCGAGCCGCGCAGCTGGAATGCGAGTTGTACAGCCGTACGCTCAATGTTGATCGTTTCGTTAAATACGGCATGCCATCGATCGACCGTCAGGTGGCGATTCAACAGGTGGCGGATCTGAAGGATGTGCTCGATATCCTGAACGAAGAGATCATGTCCGCCGACAAGCGTTTGCAATCTGGAAACGGGACGCTATCCGACCTGCTGACGCTCAGGCAGCAACGCGACCGGATGGCCGCGCAATACGTCGCGGCGAAAACCGAAGTTGCGTCGCAACCCATACCGGAGGTGCCGCATATCGACTTGAAGCAGGCCATCGCGCAGATCGATGAAACGACACTCGATCTTCAGGACGAGCTGAATCACAAGCAGAAGCTCCAGGCATGGGACGTGTCGCTGGTCGGTGGCATGCAGAAGCCGATTTCGGGCACACCGGTGAATACGTCGACGGGGTACCAGCCGTTCGTTTCCGTGACGTTCACCTATAACTTCAATGCGGCGTCGTATGGGCGAAAGCTGGACAACGCCACACGCTCGCTGATGACGATGCGGCATCAATTGAACGACGAACTGGCGCAGAAGGTCGACGGATTGCAGCGGAGTATGGCCGATCGTCTTGCTGTGCAGCAAGAGAACCTGCCGCAGTTGCTGGGCGAGCAAAGCCAGTTGAGCGACGAGTACGAACGGCTGCGCACGCTTGCTTCGCCCGAAGCGCTACGAATGAAATCGCAGATTCGCGTCAGTCTTGCTATGGCCGCCATGAAAGTTCATCTGGCGCGTTTGCAGATCACGCTACTTTCTCAGAACTATGCGCAAGATCAATAAGATTCTGGTTGTTGGACTCGGCTATGTGGGATGTCCGCTCGCTTTCGAACTCGCGAAGCATTTCGACGTGACGGGCTACGATATCGACGTGAGCCGTATCGGCGAGTTGCTTGCGGGCAATGACAGGACGGGCGAGATCGCGGATGACGATCTTCATTCCACGCGCTGGCGGCTTACGAGCGATGCCCACGAGGCCATGCACGACGCCGATCTCATCATCGTTACAGTACCAACGCCCGTGACGGACGCGAATGTGCCCGATCTCGGTCCAGTTGTCGGCGCAACGAGAACGATCGCGCGGCACATGAAACAAGGGGCGACCGTGATCTATGAGAGCACGGTGTATCCGGGCGTAACGGAAGAGATCTGCGTGCCGCTGCTGGAGCAGCGCGACGACCATACGGGTGAGAGGCGTTTGCAACATGGCGTGGACTTCTGGGTCGCTTATTCACCGGAACGCATTAATCCCGGTGACCGCGTGCACACGCTAACGTCGACGACGAAGATTGTTTCGGGCGATACGCCCGAAACCCTCGAACTCGTAGACGGCCTGTACTCGAAGATCACGACGACCTACCGCGCCGCCAACATCAAGGTCGCGGAAGCGGCCAAGGTCATTGAGAACACGCAGCGTGACGTGAATATCGCGTTGATGAACGAGTTGTCGCAGATCTTCTCGCGGCTCGATATCGATACGCACGACGCGATCGATGCCGCCGCGTCGAAGTGGAATTTTCATCGCTATGTGCCGGGATTCGTCGGCGGCCACTGCATCTCCGTCGATCCGTACTATCTGACACACCGGTCCGCGCAGGTCGGCTATATCCCGTCGCTGATTCTGGCGGCACGCGAAGTGAACGACAAGATGCCCGGCCTGCTCGCGGAGAAGACCTTGAAGGCGATGCGCCATCGCGGCCTGCCGCTCGATTCGAGAATCACGGTTCTCGGGATCACGTTCAAGGAGAACGTGCCGGATATTCGCAATTCGAAGGCGGTTGGCCTCGTGCGCGAATTTATGAGCTGGGGTATTGACGTGCAGGTCATCGACCCTCACGCCGACCCAAAGGACGTCGAGCGCGAATATGGCATCCGGCTCACGAGTTTCGAGCGGCGCGAGCCGGCGCGTGCGGTCGTGCTGGCCGTTGCGCACAATGAATTCGTCGACGGCGGATGGGGCATGATCCTCAAGCATATTCATCCGCGCCAGGGAGCGGTCGTCACGGACGTCAAGGGGGTACTGACGCGCGGCGGCGAGCCGCACAACGTGACGCTGGTGCGGGCGTAAGTCATTCGAAGTGAATCACATGAAGCGCCTGCTATGTCTTGCGCTAGTGTTGTGGATGGCCGCGGCGTCGGCGACGGAGATCGAATGGGCTGGAACGGGCTGGCAGGTCCGGAGCGGGGCAGGCAAGCCGTGCGCTTCGGACCGTTGGAACGGGCGCGGCGCCTGGGTCGATGCGGAAGGCCGGTTGCATCTGAGGCTCTCGCGCATGCCGGATGGCCACTTTGCCTGCGTCGAGGTCGAATCAGTGAAGCGATTCGGCTTTGGCCGCTATGCGTTCGGGATTCGTGGACCGATTGGCGACGCCGACCCTGACGTCGTGTTCGGCGTCTTCATGTATCCGCCAGCAGATGTCGGACCGGACGGCACGAACGAGATTGACATCGAGATTGCGCGTTGGGGCGATGCCACCGCGCCACAGATCAACTACACCGTCTGGAATCGGAGCCATCCCGGTAGTCGTCACACGGCGTTTCGCGTCCCAGACGATATCGCGGAATCGACATTCGCCTTCGCGTGGCAGACTGGCGTGGTGAACTGGGAGTCGCCCTTACAGTACGGGCGGGAGGTAGTCTTTCGGGGCGATGTCGCAGATCGACCACAGAAGCTGGTCATCAATCTCTGGTTATACAGGCGGCCCGAGCCGCGCAGTGGAAAGGAAGTCGAATTCGTCATCAAGTCTTTGGGGCCGTTGTGATCGATACATTTGTGCAGTTGATTTTCGCGTTGCCGTTAATGGTGATGGTGATGAACTTTGGCGTCACGCTGATGTTGCGGTTCGGCGCGGAGTCGACGTTTCTGGTGAAGAACTATGCGCTGCAACCGCGGGTAAGCGTGCTGCTGCCATGCTTCAACGAAGGTGAGCACGTGTTCCATACGATCCAAAGCATTCTTTCGAGCGACTATCCGATGGAGAAGGTGGAAGTGATCGCCGTCGACGATTGTTCCGCAGACGACACTTTCGAATGGATCGAGCAGGCGGCGCGCCGCTGGAAGAACGTCCGCGCGTTTCGCAACCCGGTGAACTCGGGAAAGCACCAGACGCTGTCACATGCGCTGTCGCATTCGTCGGGCGAGATACTGATCTGCATCGATTCGGATTGCATCTTCGACAGTCGCGCAATCGCGGAACTGACCGCGTGTTTCGTCGACGAGACGATCGGCGCGGTCGGCGGCCGAGTCGGGATCAGCAACGCGCAGGAAAACGTGCTGACGCAATGCCAGACAGTCGTCTACTACTACAGCTTCCAGATCATGAAGATGCTGCAAAACTGGACGAGAAACGTGATCTGTATTTCGGGCTGTCTGTTCGCGGTGCGGCGCGAGCATTTCGAGGCGATCGAGGAACAGGTGAAGCATCGCAACTGGTTCGGTGTCGGCGTACGCGACGGCGAGGACCGCTATATGACGCACTTGCTGCTGCTCAAAGGGCTGAAAACCTACATCAACATCGACGCGCAATGCTGGACGGCCGCGCCGAACAATTTCAGGCAGCTGTTCATGCAGCAGCTTCGCTGGCGACGCAGCGGCCTGCGCGATCTGTTCTGGACATTGCGCAAGTTCGGCGACAATCTCGACGTGCTGCATCCGCTCACCGTGGTGAACCTGCTGATTCCCGGCGCGCTGCAGGTGCTCTGGCCCGCCATGTGCATTTACGGTCTGGCGTCGGGTTGGCTCGCGGAGCATCTGTTGCAAGACATGCAGCTTTATTTCGGCATTTGGGTCGTCGTCGGCCTGCTCTATAACCTGTACGTGCGCTGGCACAACCCGGAGCAGAAGGTGAACCCGTTGCTCGTTGGTGCGTTGGGGATGTGGTTTATCGCGGACTCGTTTGTGATTACGCTCGTGGCGCTCTGCACGTTCGATGTGGGTGAATGGGGAACGCGTGGGACTTCGGAAAAGAAAGTGTGACGAAGCAGTGCCTGACGCCATGCGAATGCTCACGCTTTGCGAGGCGTTCGCAGTTCAGGTGGTTCAATGTCGCCAAACGTTTGCGATGTCGCGTTCAATGATTGATGCCGTCCTGCGTGCATCGCAATGCGATTTGCGTATAACATCCAATCACTTAAGTTCGCGCAGAGCATGCCGATATTCACGCCTGTAGTGCCTTCTGCGAGCTTTACTTTACCGCGCATGACATGACGTCGTGCTTCGCCTTTTCGATGGCATGGATCGGGGAGCATGTGGGCATCGAGCGCGACTTTCAACGAAAACAAGAATGGCTATAGTTCACCCTCCGTTGGCAGAGATACGCGTGGCATCTGCTGGCGAGCATGCAGAATTCGACATTCTCAAAAAGCTGGCTGATGGCCTGCCGGAGAGCTACGAACTGTTTCATAGCGTCGACTGGACGCGCGCTGAGCCGCATCGCGACAGTCATGGCGAGTTCGACATCGTGGTAGTCAACAGCGCCGGCGACGTTGCGGTGCTGGAGGTGAAAGCGGGCGAGATCGACATGACAGGCGACGGCCTTTTCAAGCGATACGGCGGGCAGCGAAAGGACGTCGGGCGGCAGGCAAGCTGGCAGTTCAGGTCGCTTTTGCAGCGTTTGAAGGCCGACGGCATTGATGTGCGCCTGCTTCATTGCCTGGTGCTACCACAGTATCGAATTGGCGATCACGGCACAGTCAGTTACCCGCGTGAACGTATCGCGGACGCGGAAGACTGCCTGGATATAACAGGTTTCATCCAGCGCCGGCTCGGAGCCGGCCGGCCCGATCCGAATAAGGAACGGGTATGCGCGTTCATGCTCGACCGCATACGCGTTCAGCCGGATATCTCGGCGCTTCGTGGCACGCTCCAGCGACGTGTCGACGAGATTTCGGGCGGGCTGGCGCGTTGGGTACCACGTATCAATGTGGCGAGCGGCGTCATCCATGTGCGTGCAACGGCTGGATCAGGCAAAACACAGCTCGCGCTCTCGTTGCTGCGGCAGTCGCTTGTCGCGTTGAAAGCGGCATCGTACGTGTGTTTCAACCGGCCTCTAGCGGATCAGATGCGCGCATTAGCGCCATCGGACGTCGAGGTCAGCAGTTTCCATCAACTGTGCTGGGAGGCGGCGGGACGACCGCGCGTGTCGCCGGACTTCGAGGCGCTTGCGCAGTGTTATCTGGAGAAACAGCAGCGCGCCGCGCCGCATCTGGACGTGCTGGTGATCGACGAACTGCAGGACATGCAGGCCGCGTGGGTGCAGGCGCTGATCTCGCGCGTGCGCGAGAACGGCCGCATCTATCTGCTCGAGGACCCCGAGCAATGCGTCTACGCGGATCGGGCCCAGATTGAAATCAGCGACGCCGTAATGATGACGGCGCGAGAAAATTACCGCAGTCCCCGCAAGGTTGTCGAGACGATCAACCTGCTGCGGCTGACGGAAGAGCCGATTGCGCCTTGTGCGCCGATTGCCGGCGAACCGCCCGGGTTCACGATCTATAGCCCTGCCGCGAAAAACGTTGCGCAAGCGACTGCCGACGCAGTTCGCCGATGCGTCCAGGTTGGCTATGGATTGGATGACATCGTCGTCCTGTGCTGGCGCGGGCGGGGCCATTCTTCGCTAATGGCTGACGACATGCTGTCGGAATGGAAGCTGAGAAAGTTCACGGGTTCCTATGACGAGGCGGGACAACCCGTGTACACCGATGGCGAGCTGACGATCGAGACCGTTCGACGCTTCAAGGGGCAGTCAGCACCTGCCATCGTGCTCACCGAAGTCGACTTCGATCACGCGGACGCGCTGTGGCCGCAATTGCTGTTCGTCGGATTGACCCGGGCGCGGATGCACGTGGAAGTCGTCGTATCGGAAACGGCGGTACATTCGCTAGAGTCGCGCCTGACCGCTATGTGAATGGAGTGTGCGGCATCGTGCCGCGTCATCTAGGCTATCCTCTGTCGGATAGACACGCGAACCGTGACGCTTGGTACCGAGCTTTTTCATGTGGCTTACGTGTGCGTGAAGGGGCAAGTCGTTGATCTGTCGGCCGATTTTCTTGAAGGACGGGAGAATCTGCACGGTTCAGCCGGTTACGACCTCCGTCAGGGTGTTACAAGCTCGCCGATGTTTCTACGCGTGCCCTGCCATCGGCGTCGTTTTGAACACCAATAGCTTCGCTTCCAAGATGACTCAGTCAGCTGCACCAACGGGGGTGGTGCACCCTGCAGCGCGGGTCAACGGCGCCGTTTCTGCTTCTGCGCATTAAACATTTTTTCTGGAATGCCGTTAGCACAGGCGTGCCGTCACTTCTGATCTCATCCGTCGCCACGAGGTCGCGATTGCACGCCGGTATACGGACAGGGTTTGTCCGCAACGGATCGTATGGTACGGATCGATAGCATGGTCGTACACTAACAAAAACAGGATACAAAGCAATGTCGATTCATCACGAAGCAAATCAGATGCGCGAAGAACTTGAGCGCGATCGCAATACGACAGTTTCCGTTGCACTGTTTGGTCAACCCGGCGCGGGCAAATCGTCGCTGATCAACAAGATCGTCGGCAAGCGAGTGGCAGAAGTCGGAGTGGAAACGGACAAGACTGTCGATGCCACGCCTTATGAGGTAAATGGCCTGCGCTTCGTGGATTTGCCGGGTTACGGCACATCGAGATTTCCGAAGGCCAGCTACTTCAGCGATTTCAAGCTCCAGAACTTCGATCTCTTTCTCTGCGTGACCAGCGGCAAGCTCCATCAGGCCGACACGGAACTGTTTCGCGAACTGCACAAGCAAGGCAAGGTGTGTATCTACGTGGTAAACAAGGTAGATGAATTGTGGGAGGAAGGCGTCGGGATAGACGAACTTAAGGCGCGCAAGGAAAGGGACATCAGCAAGAACCTTGAGATCCCAGTAAAAACCATTTTCACGAGCTGTCGCACTTCCGAAGGTCTCGATCAATTAAACACTGAGATCAAGAACAACCTCGACGGCGCCAAACGTGAGCGATGGCTGCGCGATGCCAAGGCCTACAGTGCCAGGTTCCTTGAGGAGAAGAAGGAGGCATGCGAAAAATACGTCGTGACGGCAGCGGCAGCTTCGGCGGTCAACGCGATTAATCCGATTCCTGGCGCCGACATTGCAGTCGATCTTTCGATTCTCGTCGGGCTATTTGCAGGAATTCGCCAAGCCTACGGACTCGACGAAGCTGCGCTAGACAAGCTGAAGCAATCGGCTATTCCCGTAGTAGGCAGGCTTGCCAGCAACGTGGTCTCCTATGCCGCACGTGAAGGGCTGATGCAGTTGCTGAAGCGCTGCATCGGCAGAGAGGCGCTCAAACAGTTCTCGAAGTACGTGCCATTTGTGGGGCAGGGCGTAGCGGCGACACTCGGCTATGTCATCACGAGCAATGTGGGTAGCATGTATCTTGACGACTGTCATGAACTTGCAAAGCAGATCATCGAAAACAAGCTTGTCATCTGACCGATGCTGAAGGCTATCCTGCCGGCGGCGATCGCTAGCCTGTTAGAACGGCGCGGGCCCGTAGTGTCTGCGGATTCCGTACTCAGATTCAACATTGAGCGTCTCGGTAGGGAACTGGCTCGCGCGCCCGGTCGGAAGGTCGCCATCTTCGGTCAGCCGGGCGCGGGCAAATCCTCGCTTCTAAAAAACATGACCGATGCGCAGGTTAGGCCCCTGCCGTGCATCGGCTCTCAAACCGACGCGACCGACTGGTCCACGGATCCGGCGTGCGAACTGCTCAGCTTTCACGAGCGCGAAGTGTACGTCGACGCACCGGGTCACGATACGCTGAACCACCCGCTCAATGCCTTCGCGCCGAACTTCCCGTTCGCAGCATTCGATGCGTTCGTATTCGTCATTAGCGGGAAGCTGCATGATGCCGACTGCCTGATGTTTCAGCGTGCAATGGAGTCGCGCAAATCGATGTGCATTGCCCGGTCGTTCGCGGAATCACTGACAGTGGAAGAGGCTGTCGCGGTCGAGCGCGATTTGCGGCGCAAGCTGGCCGCTCCCGCGAAACTGAAGTTCGTGTTATTCAGCAACCGTACGCGGGAGGGTGTGAAGCAAGTGCAAAGGTTCGCGAAGGGAGAGTGAGAGAGCCGCAAGCGTGGCCGGAGGTGCCGCGCGCATCACGCACATCGAGGCTCGAGACGAGCCATTAGCAGTTAACTCACATTGTTGCCCGTGAAGTGGGCTTACCATTTCTCGCTTAAAAGTTAACGACAGATATGCACGAAAAGAACATTGAAACGCTTCGGGAAGAGGCTACGCGTTTGCTTCAGTACGGCAGCGAGTTGCTGAAGCGAATGACCCTGAACCCAGGCATCGTAGTAGAGCCGAAGCGCGACGAACCGCAGATCTTCGATCTCGAATCGACGCGGGTTCGCATCGACGAGATGCATAGTGAGCAATGCAAGGTCGAACAGCTTGAAATGGTGCTTGCCGTTGTTGGCACCATGAAGGCCGGTAAATCGACGACGATCAATGCGATCGTGGGCGCGGAAGTGCTGCCGAACCGCAATCGCCCGATGACCGCGCTGCCGACGCTGATCCGTCACACGCCTGGCAAGGTCGTACCGGTCCTAAAGCTTGACCGCACAGAGCCAATCAATGCGTTGATGCGCACGCTTGCCGAAGCGGCTGCGCGTCCCGAGCATCGCGACACCGTTCGAGGACTGCAGGACGACAAGGACATGGTGGCCCTGCTGCAGCTCGTGAAGAGCGGCGGCGAGTTCCAGCAGTGTTACGAAGGCGCAGACGAGATCTTTCGTTTCCTCAAAGGCCTGAACGATCTGGTTCGTCTTGCGGGCGAATTGGGCATCGACTTCCCGTTCGACAGCTACAGCCACATCGAAGCGATCCCGGTGATCGAGGTGGAATTCGGCCACTTGCGCGGCAAGTCGGACTTCCAGGGGCGTCTTGCGTTGCTCGATACCCCGGGACCGAACGAGGCGGGTCAACCCCATCTTCGCAAGATGCTACGCGAGCAGTTGCGTAACGCCTCGGCGATTCTCGCGGTGCTCGACTTCACGCAGCTCAAGTCTGACGCCGACGCTGAACTGCGCAAGGAACTGGTGGATATTGGTGGCGCGCGCACCTATGCGCTCGTGAACAAGTTCGACCAGCGAGACCGCAACGGCGACACCGAAGACGACGTGTGTGCGCTCGTGGCCGGCAAGCTGCTGCCAGAGGTGGTACGCCCGGATGACGTTTTCCCGGTTTCGTCGAAGCGCGGCTATCTGGCGAACCGGGCGCGGACCGTGTTGGCCGCCCAGGGGCGCCTGCCTGACCCGAAAGCCGAGGGCTGGGTCGAGGACTTTGCCACTGAGGCCATGGGCAGCAGTTGGGACGAAGACGATCTCGACGATTCCGAAAAGGTCGAGAGCGCCGCCGGGAAGCTCTGGAAGAAGTCGAATTTCCAGACCTTACTCACGGACGTGATCGAATACGCGCACGCACGTGCGGCGGCGCTTGCGATCGACTCGGCTGCGCAGAAGCTCATCAAGCTCACTGGCGACGTTTCGAACTTTCTCGACATTCGCAAGACCGGCCTTGCGCAGGACGCGCAGACGCTGCACGCGCAGATCAACGCCATCGTCGAGGACATCCGTAAGATTGGCGACCTCGAACAGACCGCTCAGAAAGCGACGGAGAATGCATTGGCCGAGATGGCTGGCATGGTCGACGAGCGATTCTCCAGGAGCCAGAAGGACGTCGAGACCGTTGTCGACCAGTACTTCCTGAAAGGCAAGATGGCGGAACTGGAGGCGGCGATCGAGCAGCAGAAGCCGCGATCGCGCAAGGCCATCAGGAAGTCATCGCGCTCTGGTGAGTCGGCGCCGTCGTGGAAAGGCATCCTCGCATCGTTAGCGGAGGCGGTCGGGGAGGCGTTCAATCCCGGCGAAGATATCGACTTCAATCCGAACAAGGAGACGATTCAGTTCGACGACGCGAGCAAGGCGACGGAACTGATGGATACCATCCGCGCGCGGGTGGAAGAAGTCATGGCGATTGCGGAAAGCGACATGCAGCACGATCTGATGCAACTGATCGAGGGCTTCAAGCAGCGCTTTTGCGAACACGTCGAGGCGCCGGCTCACCGGATTATCGGCGACCTGAACAAACGCCTCGGCGAAGACGGTTTCACGGTGAAGCTGGCAATCCCGATGATCGCGCTCGACACCATCGAGTTTTCGAGTGGTGAGATGCTGGCCGATGCAATTCAGCACAAGACGCGCACGGTCACGCGCCAGCGCCGCCAATCGGGTACATGGGGCAAGGTCTGCAGCTGGTTCAATACTAACGATTGGGGCTGGGAAGACTATAGCGTTTCGGTCGAATACTCGGAGATCCATCTTGGCACGGTGAAGGAGATGGTCGCCAGGCGAATCGGCGAGAGCTTCGATGGTCTCGCAGAACGCATCCACGCATCGGTCAAGGAGCCAGTCAACCTGGCGACGGGCGAGTTCTTCGCCGTGTTCAAGGGCGAAGTCCAGAAGATTCGCGGCACGCTGATGCAAAGCGAGCGCGACCAGCAGCGTGACAAGGCCGAGAAGGACCGGTTGATCGAGGAGCTGGTTGTCTTGATGAAGAATGTGCCAGCCGCGCGCGAGGACAGCGAGGAACTGCGTCGCGAAACGCAGCACTGGCTGTCTGATGAGCTGGAAGAGCAGGCATGAGCGAAGCGCCGATCGATATCGAGTCGGCGATCTGCAAGACGCTGACTTGCCTTCCTGAGAAGCTGGTGGTCGACTTCGCCAATTGCGTCGCCGAGTCCACAGGAAGGCTGGCCGGTCAGTCTGGTCGCAACGGTTTCTTCACGCGCTGCTGGGAGGGCTTCACGGGCCGCAGCGCCGAGCGCCAATGGCGCCTGAACCAGAATTTCGCGGAAGGTCTCGACGTCACGCTGCAATGGTTGACTGAACTGACGGAATCCGTCGCGCGCAGCAATCTCGCGATTGGTCGCGTGCACGACACGGTCAACCGCATGATGCTCGAGCTCGTGGATGTGGCGGACTTCTCGGCGAATGTCAGGGACGAACTGCGGGCGAGCACGTCGCGTCTGGAGAAGCGGCTCGATGCGCTCGCCAGCGAACTCGCACGCGTGGACTTCATTCAGGGCGTGCAGTTGAATCTGGACCAGGTGTTCAACCGCTGGCGCGCGGGTCGCTTTGCCGGTCTCTCACCGGCCGGCCGCGCCTATGCGGCGCTCGAATGTCTGTGGTGGGGCACATTTGGCGACTACTGCCGCTATCAGAACGGGCCGCAGCGCCATGCGTTTGTCGAAGACGCAATGAACCGCGTGACCGCTCAGCTGGCTGAAGATGCCCGATGCGGGACGCACGATCGGGTCGATTCGTCATGGTGGCTCACGTCAGGCAGCGCGCCTGAGCAACTCGAAGGTGCGGCGGCACTCTCCTACCTCGGGGATACGCTGGACCCGGTGCGCAGTCCGGTCGCATTCGCCGTCGCCCATACGCCTGCCCGCCTGCCGCTCGAAATGCCGTTGCGCGCGACCCCAAGGCGCATCGGCGATGCGTTGGTCCGCGAACTCTTTGGAGAGGCTTCGCGTGGATAATCTCAAGGTGGGTCTGGTGCTCTCGGGGGGCGGTGCCAAGGGCGCTTATCAGGTTGGCGTCATGCGCGCACTGGCGGAACTCGGCACGCAGATCGACATGGTCGCGGGGGCGAGTATCGGCGCGCTCAACGGTGCGATCGTGGCCTCTGCCATTACCCCGCAGAAGGCGCATGCGCATCTGGCCCAACTATGGGACCGGCTTGCGCAGGCTTCGCCGGTGGAGTTCCAGGCGTTCGGCTATCTGACGATGCTGTCCTCGGCGGGTGTCGCGCTGGCGCCTACGCACGCGCTCGACCGCGTGCTCAAGGCCGCGCGCCTCGCCGCCGCAGCGCTCGACGTCGATCTGTCAAAGTCGCTCGACAGGCTGGAAAACAGCCTCGCCAGCGATGCACCTCTCAAGGCGCTGATGGACGAGTATCTCGATCCGGCGGCGCTGAAGGCCGGATTGCCACTGTATGTCTCGCTGTTCCGGTCGCAGTCCCCCTTCGACGATCTGCTTCGCATCGCTGCCGCCGAAGCAGGCGTCGTGGACACGCCGGAGTCCGCCTACGTGCACGTGCAAAGCTTGCCGGCAACCGAGCAAAAGGCAGCGCTGCTTGCCTCCGCCGCGATTCCGGTGATCTACGCGGCGAAAGCGATCGACGGCAAGCGCTATTCCGATGGAGGCATCGGGGGGTGGCGCACGATGCAGGGCAATACGCCGGCGGGTGCGCTGATCGATGCGGGCTGCAACATGCTGATCGTCGTGCATCTGTCTGACGACTCGCCGTGGTCGCGCCGCGATTTCCCGCAGGCGACCGTGCTGGAAATCCGCCCGCAGCGCGCAATCGCGCGCGACCCGAGCCTGCTCGACCATCGCGATTTGCTCGGCTTCGACTCAACGCGGATTCCCTCGTGGATCGCTCAGGGCTACGAGGACACGCTTGCGTGCGCTCAGCGCATCATGCGGCCCGATGCAGCCAGGCGCGCGCTGCGCGAGTCGGAAAAACTACTGGAAGCGAAGCAGGCCCAAAGTATTTCGAATGAAGCGCGCCTCGCTGATGCAATGGCACGCTTGCGTCGCGACTGAAATGTGAACGAAGACCTGTCAAACAGAAAACCTGTTTGGGTGCTCTGTCGAGGGGGCATATGTGCGCCGCAGGGGTGGCCTGCATGGCGACGTACCGGATTGAATACGCGAACCCTGTGAACCAGCAGCAATTTTTGGATGACATCGAGGTCAACGCATTTGTCGAATGGCTGGCTGGTTTTGCCGATCGACTGTTGGTGGATCTGAATATCGGCAGATCGGCACGCGTGCCGACTGCCGTTGCCAGAACCGTGCAGGGTTTCGATAACCTGATCGATACGTATGTATGGCGCGCGAATTGGGTGGACGACGACGGCACGCAGGTGGACTCGTTGTGCTGGGATAGTACGGCGCAGAGCCTCGCGCGTCTCGGCAAGAAATTGCGTAAGGCACTGGAAAGCCAATCTGCCGAAGCCGTTATGACAGCATGTAAGGCTATTTTACGCTGGGCCGGCGAGCGCAATGCCAGTCGAGGCGCGCGCCCCTTCCTTAAGGCAAAGCATGTCAACGGGCAACTGGTCGACTACCTCATCGCTGCACGTGAAGCGTTTAGCCTGGAACGAGGAAGACTTGGTCAGCTTCACGCAATCGAGCTGGTGAACTCCATGATGACCAAAATCTACGCGTTGGCATCGGGCGACGGGCTTCCCATTTACGACTCACGCGTCGCCGCTGCAATCGCAGCGCTAGTCGAGATATATCGTGTCGAGACACACCGTGACTGGTTGCAGGTGCCAGGCAAGCTCTTGTTTCCGACGATGGCCGACGAATCTCGCCGCAAGTTGAATGGTCTGCACCCGAACGCACTCATCTCTGCCGGCGCAGTGATGCGCTACCAGGATGCCGATATGTCTGCACGCTGGGCGTCGGCAAAGCTACGCCTTGGCTGGATCGTGGAAGACGTGCTCAGGCGAGCGCCGAAATTGCTGAGTTCCCAGCCGCATTCACGGCACCACGCCTTCGAAGCATCGCTTTTTATGATCGGTTATGACGTGCGATGCCTCACCCCCAATCTATAGCGAATAGCACGCGCGACACTGCGAACGGAGTTTGGGTTAGCGCGAGCGGCGTTATTTGGACAAATTTTGTCCGTTTGTCAATTCAGAATATGTACTCTCTGAAGCGATTCGATTTCCAGGAATGTGCATGACCGAACTCGATACCCGTACCACGGACATCTATCTTCCTTACTTCACCGATGTAGATCCTGCGCTGAGCAGATCGTCGGGAGGTCGCGATCCACTTGGCCTGTTGCCGGTATGGAGCGCGTT
Organism: Paraburkholderia diazotrophica; assembly: GCF_900108945.1. GTDB lineage: Bacteria > Pseudomonadota > Gammaproteobacteria > Burkholderiales > Burkholderiaceae > Paraburkholderia > Paraburkholderia diazotrophica. Next base: position 96,502 of record NZ_FNYE01000023.1, read on the forward strand.
CGGACGCCGGCTCGTGCCTAATCTGGCGTCGCCTGTCGCACAGGTCACCGGCATCAAGGCCGTGGTCCTGATTCAATGGCTTGCGGATCAGAACAGCATGCAAAGGCTGTTGGAACACGAGGGCGCGCGTCGACGTTTTTTCCGGCTCATGGAAGGGCTGCTTGAATATTGGTTATACCGGCAAGACGGCGCGGCTCACTGCTTCGGCAGCAACGCGCTGGCCGCCGCAGAAGAGAATTTCTACGTGACGGCGACGTCGGCCAAGACGGTTGCGAACGGGCTCTATCAGTACTATCGCGGCAGTTGCCGGCGCGCCCGGCTCGTCGACGATGCCTGGACCGTCGAGGCCGACGTTGCTCGTCAATTGAGCAAGTGCTGGACGCAAAAGGCGACGGAGGAGTTGATCGAAGCGCTTGCCGGGCCTATCAAATCCTCAGCTACGCGGCTCTTTCCCGGAAAACATCTCAACGGTGCGCTCCACAGTGCGCTGACCCGGGTGTTCGATTCGAACACGCTTCGCGACACGCTGCAGAACTGTTTGTTCGGCGACACGGATCAGCGCTCGCTGGCTCGTGAATTTCTTGCGCTACGACAAGCGGGCGAGACGGAAAAACTGACATTCGAGGGTCGTGTCAAAAGGCTTGTGTCACCGTCGCTCGATCACGAGATTGACTGTGTCCTTCGATGCGAGCCGTTTCTTCTGGTCATGCAAGACGTGTTCGACTATATGCGTGGCTCACCCGGCAAGAGGCTGGAGATCATAGCAGGCGAATTGAAACGATATCAGCCGGACATGGGGAAGCGCGCCACACGTTTCCTGCCACTTGGCGCCGAACAGGATTCCGCGCGGATGAAGCACATGCAGGCACTTGCGCGCATTCTTGCCAACACTGAATCTGCAGCGAGTGCCACGAACAATGCCGAACTGGTGGCGTTCTTGCGTGAGCTCGTCGCCTATCACGCGCGATGTATTAAAGAACGCGGGCGTGACCCGATGGTGGTGATCGAAGGCGATGTCGTATTGGTCACCGTCGCCAGCGATCGCAATGTGCAGGATGCGACGGCGCGGCTCGAAAAAGGACACCCCTGGATGAATGACTATTACCTGAACACCGCGTCGAACCTCTACGGGCAGGTATTTTGAGCACCACCATGAAACTATCGAAACCTGGTATCGACCGGGCGATGCGCGCGACGCTCGAGCATATCCGGGATCGTTTCTCAACCGATCATCCGCGCTATGTTCTCTTCACGACGTTCAATTTCGCGTCGCAGTTTTTCGAGTCGAATGTCTTGCCGCTGCTGGTCGGAGACACGGTCGACGATCTGAAAGGCGCCTCGGAAACACGCTACGCGATCAACGCTGACCTCGAGACGCTCAGGTGCCTCGTGGTGTGTGATCGCTCGACCTGTCCCGAACCAAAAGGCGACATGCGCTACGGTTTGCTGCCCGTCGGCCTTTCCGATGGCCGCTTTCATCCGAAGCTGATGTTGATGTTCGGTACGCTGAAGGACACGCAACAACCGGGCCTGTGGATGTCGGTCGGCAGCGGCAATCTGACGTTGTCCGGGTGGGGCGTCAATCGCGAGGTCGTCGGGATGACGCCAGTCACGTCTCGTCATGCGTCGGAACTGAATCTCCTGTTCGAGTGGCTTCGCGGCCAGGCAGCACTTCAGTTTGGAACCACATCAGAGGACAAGGAAGAGGGCGGCGTCCGCGACATTCTGCGCGTATTGCACGGAGCCGTGCTTCGCGACGATAACCTTGTGCCGCATACGCCTGCCACACCGTCATTACATCTGTCGTTGCCGCAGAAGAGCGGGAGCGAATCGATGCTCGACGCGTTGAAGGGCGACGTAGCCTGGGACGCAGCGACGGTTGTTTCGCCTTATTGGAGCGCCGTGGATCAACTGGTCGAGGCGCTTGGCGTGAAGACGTGCCGCTTCGTGCCTTCGCTGACAGCCGATGGCAAGTACCGCTTCCCTGTGGAGACAGTCAACCTGACGGACCGAACGTTCGCGGCGTTCGAGAAAGATAGCGAACGTTACACCCATGCAAAGGCGCTGCTGCTCGAGAACGAACAGGAGCGGGTATTGTGCATCGGCTCGGCGAACTTCACTCAGGCGGCGATGCTTTCTGCCGGGAACCAGACGCTGACGAATATCGAGGCGATGCTGCGCTACGAACTCGGCGCTGCGCCCGACCCCTGGAAAGCGCAACTGCGATCGCTACCCGATCCTTCCTTTGCGTCGGTCGATGAGGATGATGAGGAGGACGGTGCGCCGCCGCTTCCGCCTTTCGACGCGACGGTGCTGTACGACTGGACGGCGGGCGAATTTCGGGCACATCTGACCATCACGGGCAGCGAGCCGGTCAGTGATCTCGTTCTGTCGATCGGTGCGTACAGTTGGACGATGACAACTGCGGCCGCTGGCGAGACGTGCGTCATGCAACCATGGCGTTACAAAGGCGCACAACCGGTGCGATCGTTCTCGGTCCACTACCGCCTCGCTCAAGATGAACCGGCAATATTTCGCGGATTGATCACCCAGGTCAACGCGGGCGACGATCAACTCGGCTATCTGCCGCGTCCGCGCCTCAATCGGGTTCTCGAACTGCTGCGAAGCCTCAATCCGCTTGCGACGACGGGCAAGACCCGCGAGCGCGTTCTTTCCGAGCTTGCAGATGGCACGGGCGATGGCGAGGAAGAGTCCGCCGATCCGACCTTCGACTTTTTCGGTCTTTTCCAGGCCACCTGGAAGCTGCAAGAGTACTACCAGACGAAAGCGGCGGCTGAGCGCGACCCTTACGACAAGCTCGCACCTTATGGTGCAGTGACGCTTTATCGCGCGATCACCGCGCAGGCGGCGATCACGCATGAAGAAAAGATCGGCCGGTATATCCAGCTGTCGGAAATGCGCGATGTCGTCGTGCGTCTGGACAAGACGATGAAGTTCAAATCGACGGAAACGTTCCGTAGCGACATCGAGACCGAAATCAGCGTGCTTGGCGCAGAGATGACGCAGTTGCTTGGCGAGTCGCAATCGTTTCGATCGATGTTCGGCGAGGCGACCCCTGAACGCACCAAAACATTCCTGCGCTGGTTCCGTGAGGAACTACAGCGGGAAGCGAGTCACCAGGCGGGAGGCATTCATGGTTGATAAGACGGACATCATTCAAGGCGGGCTGACCGCTCAGGCTGTTCGTTCCTACATCGACTTCGACGGACATGACGCCACGCGCTTGACGCCAAGCGCGCAAGCCGTGCTTCAGAGCAAGGGGGTAGCCGCACTCTGGCATTTGCTGGAAACAAAATCCTTCGCGTATCTGGCTGATGAAGTCGGCATGGGCAAGACCCGGCAAGCAATGGGTGTCATCGCGACGCAATTCCTGCGCAACCCCGACTCACGCGTGGCGATCGTTTGTTCGAGCGCGACGCTGCAGCGTCAGTGGCAAAGCGAGTGGTCGGAATTTTTGCGAACCTGTTACCGGTTGCTCGATGACCGTTTGCTCGACACAGTCAATGCCCGTCAAGTCGAGGATCTGCATCTTCACCATAGCCTGCGCGATTTCGTCCGTTCGCTGAGTCTCGGCGATGCACGCATTCATTTGCTGCGCTATTCGTCATTTAGTCGCCCGCTGACTTTCAAGGGCAAAGACGCGGCGTCGATACTGGACGATTACCGGTCAATGGTCGGCGTGTCGTCACTGGCCGATCTCGAAGACGACGAACGCGCGCTGTGCACGACGCGCGGAGCGTTGTCCGAGACGCAGAAGGGCGACCTCACGCACGCATTGAGCGCAGCATACTGCCGGCGTATCGCGGCCCTGATGACGAATGGTTCGAGCCTTGGCGCGGACGATGAGCCCATTCCCAATCACCCGCTTGATCTGGTCATTTTCGACGAAGCACAGTATCTGCGTCATACGACCAATTTCCAGAATCGGCATATTGCCGGCATTTTTCGCCGGAATGTAAAACGCTGGTTGTTCATGAGTGCAACGCCGTTGCACTCGAAGGCGAGTGACATTCGCAGTCTGGATACCTATCTTTGCCGCCAACCCGCGCACAAGGTTGGTGAAAATCGCGCTTTGGAGATTCCGCGTGATTGCGGAGACTGCCAGTATCAGACATTTTGCAGCCGCATGACCTGGCAATTGCGTGCGCAGCCCGAAGGCGTGAGAGATGTGGTGCCGCTGCTGCCGGACTTCATGGTCCGCCGGACACGTACTTATGCGGACAGGCACAACCGGCACTACGGAAAAATCCAGTACCGCAAGTACGAGCGCGTTCGCTATGCGGGGTCGAACGATCCGTTCCTCTCGCTCACGATGGCGCTCGTGCAGAAACGCCTGGTCGGCGTGCTCGCGGGAAAGGGAAACAGATTCCGTCTTGGCGAGTGCGCTTCGTTTGAATCGTTATCGACTTCTGTTGGGCGTCTGCTCGGGCGCAAAAAGGCGCACGTTGCCGAACCAGCCGTTGAGCGTGAATACGAGGCTGTGCGCGACGCGAAGCAAGGCACGAAGGAGGAGCCGGGCGTATCGGTGGATCGCACCGCCATCGACGAGCTCAATCGTAGCTTCGTCGACGCGATGAATGTGCCCGGTAAACACCCTGGGACCCAGCAGCACACGACCTCGCTTCCGCACGCGAAACTGAATCGTGCCGCTGATGCGTTGTTTGCGCACAGCCTCGCGAAAGGCAGTTGTCAGAAGACACTTGTTTTCGTGCGCCGAATCGACACCGTCGAAGAAATCCGCGATCTGCTGAACGTGAAGTTCCAGCGACAGCTCGATCAGCGGATCGAGACCTGGCGAAGCATTCTGATGCAACCCGCTCTGGGTGCAAACGGCAAAACGCCATGGGTCAAGGATGCATTCTGGGAAACGGGCGCGGCGGGCGCGATGGATGACGCCGACGAAGAGGTGATCGGAGCGGAGAGAAAAGCCGACGAAGAGGCGGAGCGCGAAAGCATGAAGGAGTTCGGCAGCGACGAACCTTCGGGTGCCGAATCGCACCGCACGGCCTATCGCGAGGCGTTCGACCTTCCCTATTTCGAGGCGTTGAAACGGGCGGCAAAAGGCGGGCGTCACGGCATGCTCGTGTCGTTCGGCTCGCGGTTGCTCAGTACGAAGGACGCGTCGCGCAATCCGCTGCGAGGATTTCTTCTGAAACGGCCAGAACCTTCTGAAGAACTCGTCAGCGAGGCGAATGAGAACCATTGGAAGAACAATGCCGCACGTTGGCTGCGCTTTCTACGGATCGTTCTGGGTAGCGAGCGGTTCGATGAGCTGTCTACTGATCCGGCTCGCCGCTGGTTGTTCGACGGGTCCGCGGACCATAGAGACGATGCCTGGAAGCTGGCAGCATTGCAGCTTTGCGTGCTGCAATCGATGAGGCAGACCGATTTCCTCGTCGATCTGTTCATTCTCCATACGCACTTGAACCGCACGCCGGATGGCGCGACCGAGTTGCCCGAGAAACTGATGTGGCTGCTCGAATGCGATCGGCAAAGCACGGAAGGCCACGGGCTATCCACCTACATCGATAACTGGAAAGAAACGTTTCGCCGCTGGATCGAGCATTTCGATCTGATCGTCGACAAATGCCTGCGTAGCGGCGCAGCGGTCGGCTGGGAGGAGATTTACCGCGAGCGCGTGCATCTTGCGTTTCGCCAGATGTCGCCCGTGATTGGACGCTCCAGCCGGCTGCGCAATCAGAACGCGGTGACGCAGTTCAAGTTTCCCACGCATCCGAACGTGCTGATCTGTACGGACGTGCTGAAAGAGGGCGTCGACATGCATCTCTTCTGCGACAACGTCGTGCACTATGGCGTCGCGTGGACCTCGGGCGATCTCGAACAGCGCATCGGGCGGATCGACCGGTTGGGAAGTCTGATTGGACGACGGATCGAGCGCTTTGAGCGCGTCGAAGGCGAATCGCTGGCCGAATTGCCACGTCTGGGTGTGGCTTTTCCGTATCTCGACGGGACACTCGATCAGTTCCAGGTCGAGCGCGTGATTCGCGCCAAGATTGTCAGCGATCTGCGCATGGACCTTGGCAAACGGAAGGACGAGATTGGCGAACTGGACCTCTCGACGTTCGACGATGACGAGTCGATTCAGGTTGCGGCGAAGGGCGATTCACAGCATGCCGACGGGGTGTTCTTTCCTGACTCAGCGCTGGCAGTGGTTGCGGAAAATGCAGCGCCCGCCGCGATCACGTTGCCCGACGGCATTCGCCGCAAGGGCAGCGACGAACGGGTGCCTGCGACGCAGGCGGTCAATAGTGCGTCCGAATCGGCGGAATATCTGCCGGCGTTCAACTGCCTCCGCGTGACGCGCATCGTGCCGACGGGACCGGGCGTGAGTCGTCTGACGCGACGTATGCTCGACACGGCGATGGGTGTACTCCGTCTATCACGGTCCGCTCCGAAAGATGCGTCCATTGTCTGCACGGAGGAGATTCTTGTGCCTGGCGCCTGCTCGACCGGGCGCTCACTGAGTGTCGCACTGGCTGAGGGCGACCAAGCGTCGGTCGGGCATGTCGACCTGGAGGGCTTTGCGTTCGATCAACGAGCCAATACTGCGACCCGCCAGATGGACATGTCATACGCGTTTGCCTCCCGGGAGCGCCTGAGCGGCAAGGTGATTCTGGAGTCGATCGGCGACGACTTCCTGCTGCTGCGCACGGCGATCTGCTCGTTGGCCGCGGCACTCGCGACAGCGGATGGACACAACTTGCAGCGCTGGCTCGCGGCGAAGAACAGTGGGCGACGTTGGGGTTATCTGATGGCGGATGCCGACACGGTGTGGTTCGCGGTCGTAGTCAGTGCAGCATCGGGCGATGAGGCGCCCCTTCTGACGCGGCTCTCGCAGGAGATGGGGAGAATTGCGCTCTACTACCGGCCCACGATTAAGTATCCCGACGAATATTTAGAACGGGAATATCGTGCCCGCACGGCATTTCCGGCGCTTGCCGCCGTTAGTCAAGCATACGGCGGCGATGCAGATCTGCGCGTTTCACGCCTTCTAAAAACTCTTGAAGAAGGAAAAATATCAAGCATGAAAAACGTTGATCTTCAGGCATGCGGCAACTTACTTGCGGGTGTGCAGGGATGGTTTTGCGACGTTTTCGATGAAGTTTTGGCCGCCCTTTACGAAGGAGATGAGGACAGTTCGGAGCGTCCCTTGCAGAAGATGCCGCTGGTCCTTCTGGATGGCGGGATCTTGCATTTGCACGCGGCAGGCAAGGAACATTTCCGCATTCAGGCGTACTTGGACTTGAATGGTGCAATTCGCAGTGCGCACGTCATATCCGGCCCGAAAGTGGTCTGGGAGTTGGTAGCAAGCACGACCACGCGAGGCAAGAAGCCGGAGTTGCAGCTCTCGACGTTCGAACAGCTTCCGCACGCATTGCCGCAGGTGTGGGAAGGCGAGGCTGCAAATGGCGCGGCCGCGTTTGCGTCTACCGACGAGAAGTACCGCTTCGTGGTGCTTTATCACCATCCAGCGGCATGGCAGACCGCACGTGCTGATCTGCTCGAAGCATGGAAAGCGGTGAAGAAGAAGATGCAGGAGCTGTCAACCTTTCAGCGTAAAGGTTGTCGGGACACGCTGATTCAGGCAGTCGAACCGGAGACGGTGCCATAACGGCAAGTGACTGCGGTTTGATGCAGCAGCCCTGCGCGTGCCCTGGTCGAGCGCAAAAAACAGTAGGCCGTTCGGCGTTGATCGCGTGAAGGTCCAGATGCCGCATTCGCTAGAGTAAACGCTAACGGTGACCGATTCCTATGCTAACAATGAAGTTCATTCCGATCGGCTCGAATTTTGGATTTAGGGCAGAAGGAGGAGCTTCAACGAGTACGAATCGAACGCGCGGACTGCTTGCCAAGGTGCACGAACCGCAAGAGGAAACATGCAAGCTCCGAACCCTCAAGTCCTAGCACAGTCACCCGTAAACATGCTTTATGTTGGCAGTGGTACGCAAGGTCGGGTCGGGGTTAACCGGGGCGTGCGTGAAGCGTGCGTGAATTCGACTCGATTACGAGTCGGTGCGCAGAGGGCATTTGAGTGAAGCGACAAACGAGACACAGCAATGAACAAATACGAAACCCAGGCGTTGAGTGACATTCAATCGTGGAGAAATCCAGAGCGAGGTTGGTTTGGACGGGCTTTGCAGGTCGTTAACGCACCACTGGATGCCGCTGGCGATGCCATTCTCAAAACCCCAGGGGTCGGTGATGAGAGGTGGAACCGGAAATTCGGACAGGTCGGTAAGTGGAACGGTCGGGGCCTGAGCTGGTCATAGGAACCAGTAAAAGGAACCCAAAGATGACAAAAAGAAGCCGCCGGTCACATAGCCCGGCATTCAAGGCAAAGGTGGCACTGGCAGCCCTGAAGGGCGACAAGACGCTGGCAGAACTGGCGCAGCAGTACGACGTTCATCCGAACCAGACGACCTCATTCGAGTCTGGAAGACCGCACTCCGGATGAGGCATACTTCGCGACGCTGCCTGCGATTAAATCGGCAGCATGAACGCCCCGGTGGTTCCACTTAAAAATCTCGGGACCCTGTCCGAACAAGCGGCGCCACTTTTATGTGATCAAGAAGGCGGTGGAGGGTCTGACGAGTGTGTGCAACGACGCCGCTCATTGGAGTGTGCGCGCCGACGCCACCGGTAGACCGCGTAGATAGGCGTCCCCGGTTGTGATCGTTTCACCCGCTGAGTATGGCAATTGGCTTTCGCGAATATCGGCAAATCTATCTGGAACAGTCGCTCCTCCGTCGGCCGTTGAACATCCGCAAAGGCCGATCGGTTGATTTACCAAGGCAGGAGAGCGCACTTCGGCCGTGTCGAGTGAGGTCGCTTGACATAAAAACCGTCGCGTGGCGACAGACAGATGAGCGGCGGGGACACTCCTTGAGTGTCCGTCCCTGTTCGCCGGGAAAAAATGGCACGTCTGAATTGTGTTGGATCAGGGCGCTTTGTTTGAATCAGGCGCCCGGGACACCCCGAGGAGAAAGGACCATCACTTTCCACTCAGCAAGGTCTTTGCTTGCAATGTAATTGCCGACAAGCCCTCTTGCACGATTTCCTGCCAGTCGCTAGAACTTACGACCTGCTTGGATTCTTTCACGCGCGTCTTGATCGTCTGCGTACCGTGGAGGGCACCCACATCGCCAGACACCAGGATCTCCGACTTCTGATTGGTAGTAACGGACCAGAAACCGGGCTGGAACCATGCCCAGAAATCGACGACTTCTGCCGTCACCGGCGCGGCTGCGCCGAAATTCGGATCGCCTGGCTTCACGACGACATAGCCCGCCTCCTGGAAGCCGGTAGCCAACGCGTTCTCAACGAGGCCCGAAACAGTTTTGCCTTCAGGCAGCACCACGTCACCAAGCGCCTTGCCGTAGCCGTTTCTCTTCCGACCAATGGCTCGGGCTTTCGAGGCGTCGCTCGCGTCTTCGGCTGGATCAAGTGACGCCATGTCGGCACTCGGTGGGGCGACGGCGAACGTGCGTTTGTCTTGCGGCGACTCGATACGGACAAACTTTCCGGTCGCTGGATTTGTGCCTTGGGGCGCGACGACGTCAACGGTGGTGCGTCCGACCGCACATCCCGCGAGGATGGAAACGGCGATAGCATAGAAGGCGATACGATTCAACACCATGAAGGATTCTCTCAAAGTTGGTTATGTTTTGTCTGGAGCCGACTTGTACCTCGATATCGATCATGAAGTTCGTCAGATCCGTCCCAGTGTTGATTACGGCAAAAAGGCCGCGAAATTAATCGAGAGAGCTGTTGAAATTTCACGTTGTCGGCCGAAAGGCAATCGACTGCGTTTGTTCTTCACCAGCATTGACGACATGGGGTGCGGAAAAGCGCGTCGCCTGCTTCGACAATGAGACACGATAAATCCCTTTGCCCGCCTGTTTGGCCTCATACAAGGCGTTATCCGCCCGTCCGATGAAGTCATCAACTGCCTCGTTCCCGGACGCCAGCGCGACCCCGACGCTGGCGCCGATGCTGACCGTCTCGCCGACGCCGAGGGATAGGGCATGCCGACGATCCGAATGATGCGTCGCGCGATGGCGGTGATGGCGATAGGGTTTGATTCAGGGATCACGATTGCGAATTCGTCGCCCCCGAGCCTGCGGCAAGTTCCCCGTGCCGGATCGCTTGCTGCAATCGTATAGCAACCGTCGTCAACACCTCATCGCCTGCACGATGGCCGAGATGATCGTTGACCTGCTTGAATCCATCGAGGTCCAGATATAGGAGGGCGGGCGCTGTACCTGGGCTTGTCTGGCGACAATTACTTCTGCCGACGGTAGTTCTAGTTGACGCCAGACATGGGCTCCTTTGATTCGCGAGAACCCGCTTGAGACGGTCCCGGAACTGACGTCGGTTTGCGAGTCCCGTCAGGGGATAATGTTGAGCAAGATGGAGAACTTTGGCTTCTCCGCGCCGACGCTCAGTCACATCGACAATAATGATGACGGCACTCCCGTCCGGTACCGGGTTACGCGTCATCTCAAGGTGACGCCCGTCAACGAGGTCGATGTCGAGAGGGTGGAGGTCCTCCCGCAGCCAGGCAGTGCAGCGCTCTATCAACTGCTTCTGTAATGTTGCTCCGAACCCATGCACAGCGGAGCATACCAGGCTGCCCACGAACGCGGGTGCTCAGTGCGCCCGTTGTTACAGCGCAAGTACGCATGGATCGCATACAGGCGTGTCGCCAGCACGCCTGCGTCCAGGACAAACCATATGAGGGCCCATGGCTGGTTGAGTCTGGCCAGCGCCACCAGCGCTACGAACATGCTCGCTACGCCCGCCATGGAAAGCGGCCTCGCGTTATCGAACAGCGTCGACAGCAACGACGAACGGATCGACGGACTGACGACGTTCTGCTGCCGTACGGGCGTGGCAAGAACAAAATCCAGAAGTGAAAGTTTTACCGGCATGACGCGAGCTTCGACGAGACAACCATGCGCGCCTTCATGCGGACGCGCCCTACCTGGTTTACGGCATCTGAATGCGCTCCCTTGATTGGGGAGGCCTGGATTGGCCTCACCGGAATAACAGCGTTGGAGCGATGTCGCACATAGATCGATGTGTTGAAATCAAAATCAGGGACGACGGCCGCCCAGGCCGCCTCGCGACTAACCGCCCCTTGTTTTCCTCCGTTCTCGCTCGCGAACGTGCTCGCAGAGGTCGCGGGAATCGATTACGAAGAACGATCCGTTCGTTGCGGAAAAAGCGGATACAACCGACTAACCGTTTCAGTATCTACGTCAACGCAACGGGATCCAACAACGTTATGACAGTGGACGACGCAATGAATCGTCGCCTTACCACCGGAGACTCCGAATGAAGAAGCTTGCTGCCGCCTTGGTTACCTCCCTGTTTGCTACGGTCGTGTTCGCCTAGGCTTCCGCACCTGCTGCCACAGCACCCGCGGCTGCCGCTACGGCTCCCGCCACGAAACCGGCACCGGCCCACAAGACGACGAAGCACATTCATAAAGTGAGTCACCACGTGACGCACAAGAAGGCGGCGTAACAGGAAGCGGTCCCGATGTGGAGTACGAAACCCTGCTTCGGCAGGGTTTTACGCATTGAATGAATGGTTCTAAACGGGGAAGCGGAGTAATCGCTCGTTCGAGCTACGGAGACACCGTCAAGGTGTTCGCGGCAGTCGGTGCGCGCGGCTGCATCGGTCTGTCTCAAACAACGCAGCCTTAAGCGAACGGAGCGCCTTGTCGCCAAGGCATTCGCGGCGGCCCGTGGGCGGGGCCGTCAAGGTGGGCAGGCTGACGCCTGTCCGCTTCAGAATCCCGCAAACGCTGCCTTATGCGAGCGCGAGTGTCTTGGCTTTTAACGCCCCGAGATTTCACGTGACGGTGCGCCGTCAGACTCTCGGCCTCCTTTTTGCGGCCGTCGCGTATCGCTGTCGTAAAACTCGAACGGCAGCTGTCCACCACCTCGGTTGAACTGGTGCTCTCGGCCAACATGAGTCGGTTGCTGGGAGTGTGGACCGGACATTCAGTCGTCGGCCCGCGCCTCCAAAGCGGCCATCCGGTCGGCCTCTCAAATTTCAAACGGTCCGACGAAACCCAATCGATTAGCGCGCGGAGCGTCGGCTTGCGCGCACGCACCTCAAGACTGTGACAGCCGCCTGGCGGACGGAATTATCGGGTACTTGTCGTTGTCATAATAGCTTGCCTGTCTCATGGACGGAGAAGAGGCGAAGGTTCTCAAGCGTTTCGCGGCGCCGTCAAAGAAGAGGTAAACAACATCCGAGGCATAAATCGGATTGTTGTCTGCTTCGGTATAGAAAGCAGCGTGCCCGATGTCGTCGACCAGATTGCGAAGCTTTGGGTTGTAGCTAACTTCGTAAGTGCACTGATTTTTGATGACATCATCGACCGCATCAACCGCGGACAACTCCCCGATCACCCAGGCATGGGGCGACTTGTCGTTCTTCAGCTCCCGGATTTGTTGCGCCTTATATTGATGGACGTAAAACTGGCAATTTTTTAGAGCCAGAATCTGCGTCGCCTGGGCATCTGCTTTTCCGGTAGTGCCGTTCAAGCGCTCTTTCCTCCCAAACGGTGAGCCGCAGAATTTTTCTACAATCCATCGACAGCGACCCTTCTCTCCCAAAGAGTGCAGATCGAGGTAAACCTCAACGGTTTCGCCAATTTTCATATTTTTTTCCTAGTTCTTATCCCAATAGACCGCTTTCTCAGGAAAAATCTTTCTCACCCCACCCCGAGGGTCTTCCTGATCTCCCAAATAGCGCGGAATCAGATGGATGTGCAAGTGCGGCACGGTTTGCCCAGCGGCAGCGCCTACATTGACACCGATGTTAAAGCCATCAGGGGCGTTGCCTTCCTGTACTGCCTGGTGAGCTTGATCCAGCAACGCTAATAGTGCCACACGTTCTTCAGTGGTAGCCTCAAATAACGATGCTACGTGCCGTTTGGGGATAAGCAGGCTATGGCCCGGCGAAACGGGAAACCCATCGTGAAACCATATGGCCTTATCGTTCTCACCAAGAATCCGGTCTGGCGGAAGGGAGCAAAATGGGCAGGGGTAATTCACGATTTATCTTTCGGAACAGTGCAAAATGTGCAGTCAGGATTTATTCGGCGCTCGAAAAACGGCATCGCCGTGACAGCTTCTCAGCATAAGCGATGGAACCAGCGTATGCATCCATACCGAACGCTTCCGAAGCGTTTAGTGCGGTGGCTTTCGTCCGCGTCCAATTGGGAGATGAAGACCAGGACGACCTCGAACCGTACGCTCCAACTTATTTCAAACGGTCCGGCAATGAAAGGGCCGCTCCTCTCCCGGTAGCTGGCATTCGGTCTAAGGCTAAGCGGATGGCCGAGAGGAGTCGGCTGCTGCCGGTCGAGCCGGGCTGCAAGGGCCCGGACTTGCGGCGCAGTGCACCTATGCAGTCGCAGGGAGATCGGCGTCGGCTTGTTCACGGCCTCCCTTATAATCGGGCATGGCTCAATCCATCCCCCACGCAGCAAGTTTGCGAGCGTTAGCACAGACTGCACGATCCATCGGCTTACTGGTCGCACATACCTCAACGAACTATTCACCATCCACGCGTGAGGAATGCGCGTTCCACGACCTGCAGCCGACGGTCGCATGAAAATACCCAAACGACTTTTGCCCCTTCTCGAAGAAGGGCTCATCGACGAAGTCATCGGCCAGTTGATGAGCGGCAACGAGGCAACGGTCTACGTCGTGCGCAGCGGCGAATCGACACGTTGCGCAAAGGTCTACAAGGATGCGAAGCAGCGCAGTTTCCGGCAAGCCGCATCGTATCGGGATGGTCGCAAGGTCAAGAACAGCCGGCAGGCGCGGGCAATGGAAAAAGGAACGCGCTACGGCCGTCAGATGCAGGAAGCGTCATGGCAGAACGCTGAAGTGGACGCGCTGTTCCGGCTTGCCGGCGCAGGTGTGCGCGTGCCGCAACCCTATATTTGTACCGACGGCGTGTTGCTGGTGGATCTGGTGATCGACGAGGTGGGTGACGTCGCGCCACGGCTCAACGACGTCGCTCTGACCGAAGCCCGCGCCCTCGAACTGCACGCGCTGCTGCTGAACCAGGTTGTCCGCATGCTTTGCGCGGGGGTGATTCACGGCGATCTGTCGGAATACAACATTCTGCTGGCAGCGGATGGGCCGGTGATCATTGATTTGCCACAGGCCGTCGACGCGGCCGGCAACAACGAGGCCGCCTCGATGCTCGAGCGAGACGTCGACAACCTGGCCGCGTACTTCGGGCGGTTTGCACCGCAACTACTCACGGCGAGTTATGGCATGGAGATCTGGACGCTCTTAGAAGCAGGGCGGCTGCATGTCGATGTCGAATTGACCGGCCGCATCGAAGTCGACACGCGACCTGTGGACCTCGATGGCGTGCTGCAGGAACTCGAAGAGACCCGTCTTGAGGAAGACATGCGGGTGCGGCGACAGCAGGAACTGAGCGCAGGCCGGGAACCGTGCTCGCTGTCCCCCGGAGACAGCCCGAAAGAGCATTACCTCCCGGTACCGCCTTTCGCGGACTTCAGGAACGATCAGGCGGCGAGAGATACGGTCACAAGACCCGGAATCCCGGGCCTTGTTCGTTGATAGCCGCGTCAGGCTATTGGCAAAGTTCGGCCGACTTCGGCATGGGCCGATTGCCTCCTCTGAACGGCACCGAACGTCGCTCGTTGGGCGGAATCTGAGATGGAGCGATTTTTCACGCACCGGGGTCGACCCACCCCGATGCGCTTTATGCGCCATGGTACGAGGGGGCCTGACACGCTACCACCGGCTCACAACAGGATCGCCTGCTGCAAAAGTTCCAGCGCTTTCAATTCGTCCAATCGCCCCGTGCGTGCTTTACCCGCAAGCGTCTTGATCAATGCTTCCGCGATCGGTTCAATACCGTGAAGATTGTCCAGGCTCGTCACGGAAGTCAAAGAGACCTGTACCGCGTTTCGCTGCGGTATTGCGGACGCGGGAAAGGACGCAACGGTTGCCGGTGTGGCTGCCGTAGCATCGTTATCACTTGCTTCAAGTGGGCGACCGGCAAGGTCGCCGGAGAAATCCCTTGCATGATCTTGCGGGCTGACGACGATCGTCGCTTTCTCGTCTGCGACATCCGCCGAAACAGGTGAGGGGCTTTCCGAATCGCCCAGGGCGCCCGCCCGCGTGCGCTTCTTGCGCGCCTTCACATCGGCGTGTTTCTCTGGTACGCCATCGTTTGTTGCTGCCGCAACCGGCTCGTGTTGTTGACCGGATGCGCGACCCCGCGATGCGGGCGTAAGCAGAAGCGACACCGACTCTGGAATCTCGGTTTCGGAGCGCGGGTTGTCCAGCCAGCCAGTTGGCAAACCAAGTCGCTCCGTGAACCGGTTGGCTTCGACACTGTCCATGCGCTTCTTGCCATTTAGCCGATCGGCGATGTTGAATCCACTCATCTCCATGACTACACCCAGTCTTACTTTCGATCCATTGCGACTGGTGAGAAGGCGAAGGTTAGCGCGTCGGATGTTTTCTACCTCAGCACCGTCGCTTAATTCCAGTGGTTGCTGTTGGGGCGTTTTAGGAGATGTCCTGGATTTCGAAGGCGCAGCTTTCTGTGGCGTACGAGGTTTAGCTTGTTCGGCTATCTGGCTTTGACTATTCCTGACGGCTCTGGGCGACCCACCCGCTGCTTTCTTCGGCATTTGCGCTTCCTCGGACAAACTATCTTTAAGAACTGGTTGCTGATCGACGTTCAGGGCAGAAGCCGGCTCAAGTGCTTCAGCCTCTACGTCGGGGCCGCCATCCGTTTGAACGAAGTCCAGCGGTGACTTCAGGCGAGCGATGGTCTCGGCCGCGAGCGCAGGATTGGGCTGGTCAAAAAAGCCATGCGGCAATCCAAGCGTGGTTTCCATGTGAAAGGCGGTCTCGGGCGTGAACCTCTCACCCTTCATCAGTTCGGCCACGCGTGTCATGTTCGACTCAAGTGCTATCGCGATATTCTCTGCGCCCACCGCGTCGACCAGAAACTGAAATGATCGTGTTTTGAAAATGGAGGCAGTCTGGGCGGAGTCTCGAGGAGGCGCCTTCACATACGGTTGTCCCTGCCGGTTGGACGGGGATTTTTTAACGTGGTGAGGTTGGCGTTGGCCACTGTCCCGGGATCCCGCATATCGCCCGCGGGCTTGACTCATAAAGTAGGGCTCCATGCAATCGTTGGCCTTCTGGATTTTTTTGATTATAGACGAGCCGATGTTGGCATTTGACTCCATGGGTTGAAACGAGCCGCGATGGTTGACAGGTCGACATCCCTGCCGTCGGGCTGCGAGGCGATGTGTCCGACACCAGGATAGTTCGGTCGGTCAGGGTGGCCAATGCTACGATATGGTAGCGGTCAGTCACCAAAGGGCTTGCGGCATGGAAGCATACAACCCCGACAGCGCGCCCGAGCCTGATTCGTGGCTCGAACTCGACGAACAGGAGCGCATTGTTCTGGTCGAAGCCTGGCATCGCGCGGCACACGTCAAACTTCCGAATGTCACCGCCCATGCCGCGTTTCACGCCGTCGTCGAAAACCAGATCGCGATGAATCTCGATCCGGTGATCCGGGCCATGCATCGCCTGACGAAAGCAGGACTGACGCGACACGATGCGATTCACGCGATCGGTTCGGTGGTCGCCGAGCATCTGTTCGATATTTTGAACACGGGGCAGAGCGACGATGTTGATGCTTCGCAAGCGCGCTACCTGGCAGCAGTGGAGCGCCTGACTGTAGCGAGTTGGCATCAAGGACGAAAATAGCGACTGACTTTTTCGCACCACCACCTGGCTTGGCGCATTTCAAAAGCACGCAGGCACACGGCATTCTTCCGTGTGCTCGGATAGAGAAAAGGTGAGGATTTCCAGACGTCGTGCCGGTTCTAACCTCAAGATCCGGGCGAATCGGGATGCCCGCGACGAAGTCGCCGGACAGCTTATCCTTCATCGCGGTTTCCCACAGACTGGAAGAGAACAGGGCCGGCGCTATCGAATCCATCTGTCGCAACCGGCGTTCGACCAGCACGGGAAAGTGAACTCGTCAGTTGGCGTGCTGCCGCGCGAGTGGACTTCCTGCAAAAGGGTCGTCGCGCCAGTTGATCGTCGTTCGTTGAGTATCCGGCATGGGTGACGCCGGTGCCGACTCAAAATGCTCGAGTCTTTGTCCTGCGCTAATCGCCTGCTTCAGCCACTGGGGCATTTCCCCGTCGCCTGTCCACGTACCCCCGGTCGCATTTTGATACCGGGCTGGTTTTTGCCTTGCCTGATCGCCTGCTATTGCTGAAGCGAGGTCGTCCGGCTCAATGCCGTATTCTTCCATCCGGTGGCGGAGATAAGCAATCATGCTGTCCCGCTTACGTTCATCCATATCGTTTCCATCTGTGAATACCGTCCGACGGTTCTTCCACATGATCTGCGGATAACCTGTCTGAATCGGATTTGATCTGCTCAATTGCGCTAAGCCGGGGAGGGCCACCGCCGCTTCCAGCAGAAGATTAATGCAGCAGGTATCTCTTTTCAGGCCGCGTATTAGCGGTCGTGGTTCCGGTGCCGGGGCTGAGTGAATCCGGGTGCGAGAGGTTCGGCTAGCCGCTATCGTAGCGCAGCCGTTGCAGCCGCTCATCCTTCAGTCCTGCCTTAACCAAAGTCGACCAGGCACCCAAATTGTTCGTTTGAAGTCGGAGCTTCTCTCAATTGTAGCGTGCCACTCTCGACCTGCGTCTTTCTTGCTGGCATAGTTCGGCCATTACTACACATAGAAAGGGGAAATAATGGCTACGCTCGAAAACGTGCAGGCGAAAATCGCCAGGTTGCAGGCCCAGGCCGAAGCGCTTGCGGCGAAGCAGTCGTCCGGTGTTATCGCAAAGATTCGTGACCTCATGGAAAAGCATGGCCTGACCGTTGCGGACATCGAATCACATGCCGGCGGTACGAAGCGTGGACGCAAGCCTGGCGCCGCGACGGTTGCCAAGCCAGCAGCAGCGGCGAAGTACCGTCATCCGAAAACCGGTGCCACCTGGACAGGGCATGGTCGCGCGCCTGCGTGGATCGCGAGCGCGCGTGACCGGATGAAGTTTCTGATCGACGGCAGCGCTGCACGACCAGCCATTGCTGCAAAGAAACCCGCAAAGGCGGGCAACTCCGCGAAGGGCGTCCAGGCGCCGAAGTATCATGACCCAAAGAGTGGGGCGACATGGAGTGGCCGGGGGCGGGCACCGGCATGGTTGGCGGGTGCCAAAGATCGTTCGAAGTTTCTGATTGCCGCCACGGAAGAGGGTGCCTCGGGCTCGAAGGCGGTTTCTCCTGGCAAGGCAATCGCGAAAAAAGCCGCGACGAAAAAGGTGACGGGAAAATCGGCCGCCACGAAGAAGATCAAGGCAGTAACAAAACCGGCACCGGCGACGAAGGCCGCCGTCAGGAAAACTGCAGCGAAAAAAGCGGTGACGAAGAAAGTACCTGCGAAGCGGGCGCAGAATACGGCAGCAGTTGCACCAGCCGGTGATAGCGCCTCGGCGCCCGTCGCCGCATGATTGACGGGTGACCGGTTACGTGCAGGGCTTGTCCGTCCTGCTCGAATCGGTGCACCGGGATGCCACCACACGCACAAATTCCTGACTTGCTGACCTTAAAAAGTTTGACTCGCGCAGGGCGGGTCACTTGTCAGGACGATGCGCCCACCGCTTAGACAGGCTTGATATTGGCAGCCTGCTTGCCCTTCGGGCCCATCTTCACTTCGAAGCCGACTTTCTGGTTTTCCTGCAACGACTTGAAGCCTTCCGTCCTGATTTCGGAGAAGTGTGCGAACAGGTCTTCGCCGCCCTCGTCCGGCGTGATGAAACCAAAGCCCTTTGCATCGTTAAGCCACTTCACTGTACCCGTTGCCATTTTTAAACCTGTAGATGTTGAACGTCGCATTCGCGACCGCAGTGCCGCAGAACGAGCGCCCGCGACGGAAGACTTTGTACCACGCCGGAACGAGGCCTGCCAATCCGCAGGTCCACGGACCGCACACGGACCGGTTTTCGGCGGCCCGTCGTCATGGTGCCGGTAGCCATCGTGAGCGCGTCGACGCCAGTCAGGTGACGCTTCGTCTAGTTGGCGGCAATGCCGTGGTGCAGCGTCGAGGCGAGTGCGGCCAAGTGGGCGCAGACTGCGACAGCCCGCACCGGCCGTGCGGGAGACGGACCGCGCAATACGGCTCGCCGCGTTCAGTAACCACCGCCTGAGGAATTTCCTGAACTGCCCGACGCGCTGTCGGCACTCCGGTTCGTATCGCTGCCCGCGACTGCGGATACCGAGACCGCGGCCATGCCTACGCAAACCAGCCACACAAGAACCATCCGAAACCGCTTCATGTTGATCTCCGGGTTAGGGAGCCCCGCAGGAAGTCCCCGTGGAGAGATGTCCGGCGAGGCATTCACATCACTCGACTGATGCCGACCGTCCGGTGCATTTCGGACGCATTGCGCGGCTCTTCGCGAGCGCGGGCGTCGACAAGGTATAAACGCGGCACACCGCCGTGGTATTCCCGTTGCGCCGACCAGTGCGGCACATCATGCGTTGAGATCGTGCATCCCGTGACAGCTTCAGTTGACGTTACCGCAGCGGATCCACGCAGCTCGAAGGGGCTTACACCTCTAGTTGTGTGAACGAGAAGTGGCCGTGAGTCGATGCGACGCCTACGTTTGACATAAATCAAACTACCGTACGCTAACTTAGTAATGCGAACAATAATTTATAACGCCGGATGAAGCTGCTGAGGTGATAGCTAGTCGACAATAGGGTGACAGCATCCCAGTTGCGTTCGCTAGCGCATCGGTCGACCAGCTTATCACGTTGATATCGAGCAATCGCGGACTGCATTTTTGCCATCTTGTAGCCGGCATCTTCAGAATGCCACTGCCCACGTAGGAGCCGGCCGCGATACGCTTGAAAATGGTTGAAGCCTTGCGGATCATCGGCCGCAGCTCCGCTATTGATCGAATGCGCGTTGAGCGTCTTGGCGTCACAATGGGAGATTGTGGTAAGGCTCAAAGAGCGGCCAACGGCCAACGAGCGAGGCGCCATCGACCAGGTTTGCGAAACGCAGCTCGGTAATTCGGTCTTGCTTTGCCTTCAGATCCACCACCGCGCAAGAGCGCCGGCACGCTCGAACAACGAGTCTAGGGCGAGATACCGCGCCGCTCGTCGTGAAACAGTTCGTAGACCAGTGTGCGGAGCCACCGATGACCATCATCGCGATGGAATTGCGCGTGCCAGAGTTGGACGATGTCCATCGGTTGGATATCAAATGGTAATGGACACGACCGAACGTCCTCTTGGCCAGACAGTGTATGAGCGAGGCGGCTTGGAATACATGCCACCATATTGCTCGCCGCAACGATCCGATCGAGGCTGACCGAGTGAGCAACCTGCATCGCTACGCTCCTGGTCTTCCCATGTTGTTTGAAGATGGCTTCCAGGGCTCCCTCGAATTTCGCGTGACTCCCAGCCGTTGGTGTATAGATTAGATGATCCGCGTCAAGGAACTGTGCTGCCGTCAGGGAGCCTTCGATGAATGGATGGTCGCTTCTGAACAACGCAACATAGTTTTCTTCAAAGAGACGTTGCTGATGAAATTCGCTGTCTAGGCCGCTGAACATCCCTATTGCCAGGTCGATCTCCCCGCGCGTCATCATCTGCTGCGCGTCATAGAGTGGCGGATCGACAGTCACGATCCTGACGCCCGGGGCTGCTCTGTGCACCTTCTCTGCAAGAGGTGGAAGGAAAATTGCCTGAGCCAGGTCGCTAACGTAAAGGTGAAAGGTCCGTGTCGCTGCCGCAGGCTCGAATGGTCGATGCGCTTGCAACGCCAGTCGGAACGAACCAAGGCCCTCTGATACCAGTGTTGCAATTTCCGTTGCCCTTGTCGTCGGCAACATACCTTCCCGGGTACTGACGAACAGTTCATCGTCGAACAACGTCCGCAAGCGCTTCAATGCGTTGCTGACTGCGGGCTGCGTGAGATGCAGTTCGTCGGCCGCACGCGTGGTGCTCCTGCTGCGGAAAAGCGCATCAAAAACCAGAAGAAGGTTCAGATCGGTATTGCGCAGCGACGTGCTGATGCTTCGGTTCGTCATTAGTTTTCGTCAGAGGGTATCGGTCATTAATGGCGTGAATGCGCGCATTCAGCAGGGCAATTTAACTACCGGCCGTCACGCCCCTATCCTTGATTCGTCGTGTCGCACCGAACCTTTGAGGCGTTGAGCCCCCAACGGATGTCGCACGCAGCAAAGGCTCGCCTCCAGCGCCAGCCAATTACCTGACCGGACAATTCCAAGGAGACACCATGCAAGGCAAAGTTGCTCTTGAAGAACATTTCGCTTTCCCCGACACCATCGGCGACTCTCAACGATACTTCGTGCCCGACATCTGGCCTGAAAAGCGCCGACAGTTGCTCGACCTCGAGGAAGAGCGTCTTCAGCGCATGGATGCCTGCGGCATCGAGTACACGATCTTGTCGCTGAATGCGCCTGCGATCCAGGCCATTCCCGACACGGCACGAGCGATCGACGTTGCCCGGCGAGCGAACGATTTCGTAGCGGAGCAGGTTGCCCGACGGCCGGATCGGTTTGGCGCATTTGCAGCGCTGCCGATGCAGGACCCGGAAGCTGCTGCCCGCGAACTCGAGCGGACGGTGAAGGATTTTGGCTTCGTTGGCGCACTTGTGAACGGGTTCTCGCACATCGGCAGCGAAGACAACGCAACATACTACGACCTTCCCCAGTACGTGCCGTTCTGGGACACGGTATCCCGACTCGACGTTCCCTTCTACCTGCATCCGCGCAATCCGCTGGTCAGTCAGCAGAAGATCTACGAAGGCCATCCGTGGCTGCTGGGTCCGGCGTGGGCCTTCTCACCGGAGACGGGTGTTCACGCGCTGCGCCTTATCGGTAGTGGTCTCTTTGACAAGTTCCCCAATCTGAACATCGTCCTCGGTCATCTCGGCGAGCTCGTGCAGAATAACATCTGGAGAACGTCGCACTGGGCGTCCGCCAACGGCAAGAATCCGCTCGGTGTCAAGGCAGAGCGTCCGTTCATCGACTACTTCCGCGAGCATTTCTACGTCACCACCAGCGGCAACTTCCGCACGATTGCTATGCGCAACGCGATGGAAGAGGTCGGCAGTGATCGAGTACTGTTTTCCACCGACTATCCGTTCGAAGCGATGGAAGAAGCGAGCACCTGGTTCGATGCAGCTGAAATTGGCGAAAACGACCGCCAGAAAATTGGACGCGACAACGCCCGGCGTCTGTTTAAGCTGAAATAAGCAATATTCTCCACATCAGTTCTTATGGATAGGGCGGGGCAGCAGCCCCGCCTTATCCGCTGATCCTTGTCCCTCGCCGACCAGTGCTGAGTTGCGTCCTTGGTGCCATCGCGCTTGATGCCCAGCCATCCGCGCGCGTGTCGCTCAATCACTAGCAACCACTGCTGATACCGGTACGTCACCGTGCGCGGCTGGGTCCCACGGTGCAGAGTCTGTCAGGTGCAGTTTTAGCCAATCCGTGAATGCGATAACGTGTGGAAGACGCTCGCGCCTCTTGGGGACGAGTGCCTTTAGCCAGGTCGCGCGTAGCGGGAAGTCTGACAACACGACCTGCAACGCACCTTCATTAATGCTGTCCCGTGCCAGATACTCGGGCAGCACCGCGATTCCATTACCCGCGCACGCAGATGAAAACAAGATGTAGTTGTCGTTGGTGACCAGTTTCTGTGGCACATCAACGCTGATAGGACCTGCGGGACTGTCGAATTGCCACGACGGACCCTTTGGCCTGAAAACGAGGCAATCGTGGTCGGCCAGATCCCTCGGGTGCTCAGGCACACGCCGGTTGCGGAGATAGTCCGGGGACGCACACACAATTCGCTTCAACGGACATAGCGGTAGGTCCGTTACGCCTTCATAGCTTTCCGACAGTCCAGTCACGACCACATCGTAGCCTTCCTCGACGGGATTGATGGTCCGGTCGACCAGCACGACTTCCATCGTGATTCGCTCGTTCTTGCTCTGAAAGGTACTCACGATGTTCGCGAGATAGAGAACAGTCAGCGTTGTGGGCATTTTGACCCTTATATGTCCTTCCAGCCCACCATCCCGCCGTTTCATGCTTCCCACAACCGCGTCGAATTCTGCGACCAACGATGTCGCGCTCGTCAGGAATTTATGGCCGGCATCCGTCAGAACTAGCTGACGCGTCGAGCGCACAAAAAGTTGAGACTGAATCGTGTGCTCAAGCTCGTTAACGCGCTTCGCGACCACCGAAGGCACGACGTTTATCTGACGGGACGCTTCGGAAAAGCTGCCGTGACGGGCCGCCGCCAGGAAAGCTCGCAGGTTAAGGAGAGTATCCATGTCTTTTCCAAATCGCGAAAGCTGAAGCTTCAATATAGCTCAACTGCTCACGAAAAAGAACAGATAGTATCGTCACAAATGCACATTCAAAGTCACTCGGTCCCATGCCGAATGACCGGAGACAACCAGCCACATCGCTTCCGGCGGTATCGCAGGCGTCTCCTCACATCCGGAGTACACCTTGAACGAACTTCTTTCATCACACGAGATAGCAGAGCCGGCCAGAAAAATCCCGGTCTATGGCGAATTCGACGTCGTCGTATTGGGCGGCGGACCAGCAGGCATTGCCGCAGCGGCGAGCGCTGCAAAAAACGGTTTGCGCGTTCTCCTGGTCGAGCGATATGGCTTTCTTGGCGGCATGGGCACGGCCGGCGGCGTCACGAACTTTTGCGGCTTGTACGCGAACGTGTATGGCGAGATCAGGCAGGTCGTACATGGTGTGGCGGACGACATCCTCGGGCGCATGCGCGATCTCGGAGGTCTGAATACACCTCACCTGATTTTCGGAAAGGTGTACGCGCAGTCATATGATATGTCTGCCTTCAAATGTGCAGCCGACGCGGTACTCGAAGCGGCGGGCGTACAGATCCTGTTTCACGCTTTGGGCGCTGGCATCAGCCGCTCAGGCGATGGCGATATTGAAGCGCTCATTCTCGAAACAAAGTCGGGGCGTGTAGCGGTTCGAGCGAGTGTCTTTATCGACTGCTCGGGCGATGCCGACCTCGCTCAGTGGGCCGGTGTCGGTTTCGAGAAAGGCACTCAAGCGGGCGAAATGCTTTATCCCAGCCTCATGTTCCGGGTAGGCGGAGTTAATCCCGAGGCGACTGGTGAGGCGTGGTTGACTATTCCGAAGGTGATGAAAGAAGTTCAGGAATCGGGCAAGTATCGATTTTCGCGCAG
This sequence comes from Paraburkholderia diazotrophica, assembly GCF_900108945.1. Lineage (GTDB taxonomy): Bacteria > Pseudomonadota > Gammaproteobacteria > Burkholderiales > Burkholderiaceae > Paraburkholderia > Paraburkholderia diazotrophica. Next base: position 120,877 of record NZ_FNYE01000023.1, read on the forward strand.
CGGTGCGATCGTACGACCACAAAAAAATCCTGCCGAATGGCGAGCCAATGTCACACAGCTTTCCGACTCGGAAGGCCGCGCAACGGACGGCACGGACGCGCGTGCGTTGAGCGCGGGAGAACTGGAAGGCCGGCGCCAGATAACCGAATACATCAAATTCCTGAAGCAGGAGATTGTTGGCTTCGAAGACGCCTACGTCCTCGATATTGCACCGCAGGTCGGCATCCGTGAGACGCGCCGCATCGTTGGGGAATACATGCTCACGGGCGACGATGTCCTTTCCTGCGCGAGCTTCGACGACAGCATCGGCGTCAATGGGTGGCCCCTGGAGAAGCACGTTGCCGGCGACGTCGTCTGGGAGTGGCCTGCAATCCCCGAAACTCGCGGATATAACCAGTTGCCGTATCGCATGCTGGTACCACGCGACGCAGAGCAAACAGCGCGAAATCTCCTGGTCGCCGGACGATGTGCGTCCATGACGCACGACGGACAGTCCGCCGCGCGGGTTACGGGAGGGTGCTTTGTGATGGGTGAGGCAGCGGGCGTAGCGGCAGCGCTGGCGCTGCGGGGTAACACCGACCTTTCCAAAGTCGACACGCGCGCGTTACAGCGGATACTTCGCGACCAAGGCGCGTTCCTCGGCGACGACTGACCGGTTGCAGAAGTTTCAGTTGATTTCGAGCCGCAAAGTCCGAAAGTCCTGGCCAATACCATTACCTGCGAGCAAACAACAAGAACCCAGTGAAAAGAAAGCTGCGATCGACAGCTTCGAAAGGGTCGCCCGGAAACTGATAGGAGACAAAAGACAATGACGCGCACCAAAAGTATGAAAACCCTCTCTGAATTTACGATAAGTGACCTCCCCGCATATCGGTGGGTCGTGCTGACACTTGCGTGGCTAGCGTTGCTGTTCGCTTTCGTAGATCGTCTGGCGTGGGCGAATCTCGCTGTGAAAGTCGGCGGCTCTCTCGGTCTCCCTGTCGCGGGCCTCGGAGCTTTCGTTACCGCCTTCTACATCGGGTACGTCGTTTCGAATGCACTTGGAGGGCTTGGGACGGATCGGTTCGGGTCGAGCCGCATGTTGTCTTATGCATTGATCCCGCTCGGTCTCACGACTTTTGCATTCAGTTATACAACCTCGACCTTGATGGGGCTCGTAATTCAGGTCCTGATGGGTCTGGCTGCAGGGGCCGACTATTCGGCATGCGTCAAACTGACGGCTACATGGTTCGATTTCAAGCTGCGCGGTCGGGCGATGGGTCTTTTGACAACGGCATCTTCAGTTGGGGTTGTTTTGACGAATGCAGCAGTCCCTTATCTTTCTTCCGTCGCAGGGTGGGAGGGGGTGTACCGCATTCTGGGATCGCTGACCGCCGGGGTCGGGCTACTCTGTCTCGTCATTCTGCGTGACGCAAACATCCCCGCGGTAGCAACGTCCGTCGAAACGCCAACACTTCGGTCGTTGGCAAAGAACAGAGACCTCATTCTGCTCGCGATCGTCGGATTTGGCGCACTTTGGGGAACGTGGGGCTTTGCGTTTTGGGTGAACGCGCTCATCGTGAAGGGCCACGGCCTGTCGGCCGCACAGGCAGGGGTGATCGCCGCGATGTTTGGTGCTGGTGCGATCTTTTCGAAGCCTCTCGTCGGTCTCGTCTCGGACCTGCTCGGCGGGAAGCGCAAGTTGATTCTGATTATCTGTTTTGCGTGCTTTGCAGCGGCCCTCCTTCTATTCGGATCGCTACACACAGAGCAGCAGTTTATGCTTGCCGCTCCCTTTCTCGGCGTGACCGCGTTTATCTACACACCACTTATCGTCGCAATGGTCGCCGAAATAGCGGGCCCGAAGTTGGTCGGTTCCGCGTACGGTTTCACCAATGCTTTCTGGCAACTCGGAAGCGTCATCGTGCCTGTAGTGATCGGCATCGTGTTCCAGCTAACAAACTCCTTCAGCATGGCCTTTGTAGCACTTGCTGCGGGGCCTGCACTTGCAACCGTCGCAATGTTTTGGGTGAAGGAGCGGCATCTGTTCTAAAACATTGTGCCTGTGAAAAAGGCATAGAAAGCTGAAGCAAGCGGAGACTCAGGCTCAGACGGGAGCAATAGAAAGCTGCTTATCACGGACAAGCGGCGCGTCGCGGGTGCTTTCAGAAGTCAAATTAATACAATTAGTAATACTAACGTACGGAGGCATCGAATGAAACGTCAACTCGCATTTCCTCTATTGTTCGCGGCTTGCTCGCTTGCACATGCCCAGAGTAGCGTCACGCTATACGGAATCGTCGATCTAGGCATAACATATGCGAACAGCGTCCAAACCGGGACGGTTGCGGGGAAGCACAACGGCGCAAGTCAGATCGCGATGGCGGACGGTCATTCGAGCGGGCTGGGCGGCAGCCGGTGGGGGTTGCGCGGCGCGGAGGATCTCGGAGGGGGATTGAAAGCGATCTTCGTTCTTGAGAATGGATTTTTTGCGAACACTGGCGCCCTCGCACAAGGGGGAGCCGAGTTTGGGCGTCAGAGCTATGTTGGACTCGCGTCTTCGACGTGGGGTAAGGTCACTCTGGGACGTCAATATGATCCCTATATCGAGTCCGTGCAACAATTCGCTGCCACGTCGGCATTCGCAGGCTATATGGGCGCTCACGCCAGTGACCTCGATAACCTTGCGAACACGGCCCGCATCAACAATTCGATCAAATTCACGACGGCGGACTACTCGGGATTCGTAGCAGGCGGGATATACAGCCTCGGTGGCGTCGCGGGCGACGCCACCCGAAATCAGGTGTGGGCGTTGGGTGCCAACTATTCGCACGGTCCATTCGCTGTCGGTCTCGGCTATCTCAACGCGCGCGATCCTAATGTTTCGTTCTACGGCAACACTCCCAACAAAGGGGTCGCGACGGTCAATAACATCGGCTCATTCGGTTCTGCGACCACGCCGCAAATGGTACCGGCTTACGCCGGATATGCATCGGCAAACTCTTTGGAGATTGCAGGGGTTGGAGCGAAATACTCGTGGGATGCGACAACAGTTGGTCTGGTGGTCACCGACACGCGCTTTTCGCGGCTCGGGTCCACGGAAGCTCCGAATCCCAGGCATTACACGGGTAACGCGAACTTCGTCAGTGCCGAACTTAACCTCCGGACGTTTGTCACTCCGGCCCTGTCGCTAGGAGCCGCGTTCGACTACATCAAGCGAAATTCGGTTAACGGTGACGGTGGCGCGAAATACCTGCAACTCGATCTCGGGGCGATTTACAGCCTGTCGAAGCGAACCGACTTGTACGCGCTGAGCGTTCTTCAACGGACATCTGGTGTCGATTCGCTGGGTCAGCAGGCCGTAGCGAGCATCAGTGGTTTTACGCCGTCAGCAACCGACAAGCAGGTCGCGGCCAGAGCGGGCATTCGTCACAAATTCTAAACCACCAGTTCATCATCAGTTCCCCGGCGATAGTCGGGGATCTGACGAGCTCACAATACATTTGACATAAACCGAATTAGCAATATGGTAAGGAATGCATATCAATGTCGATTGACTTGGAAGGGCAATTTTGGCGGCAAGGTAATCACAATCGGCATGGCGGCAGGCACGCGGCCCTGACACACGAGGCGGGAAGGCGCGGCTCCGTCCATGAAAGGCATCGATCGGTTCGTCTATATGTCAACGGGGCGCAGGCCTTAGCAGTCACCGACTTTATTCGGAGACGCGCGGCAGCTGTAGAGAGGCACGTGAAGCATGTCGAGGCGCGATGGGAGAATTAAAGAGTTTTGCCCATCTTGTCCGCAACTAACTCAGCGAAGTTCTTCTTCGTAGCCGGCTTCGCCAGCAATCCATCAGCAGGGCGACGGCAAACGGCGAGGAGCGTGCGAGGTGACCAGAATCCACCCGCAAAGCAGCAGCGTAAGCCACTCGCGCCATCGGACCGGATCCGGCCAACAGGAGACATTCAACCAGATCTGCACGAGGACGTTCGAACGTCCGCTCCACCCAGAACAACTGACGCACGGTTCCAACAATGCCGTTCGACGCGCGCCTTTGTGGGTCACCGTGATGATATAGATGGCGTCGGTGTCCCCCAGCATGGGCACCGGCGCCCTCAGTAGCGCGAAAGATCGGGGAAGTGACCCGATTGTCAGGCAGAAGGCGCTGGCATTGAAGGACCGAAAACCTGCGCCCAGGCTCCGGGCCTCGCGCCAGTCGTGGCAAGCGCATCAGCGAGCGTAAGTTGATCCAGGACTCGACTAACGGAAACCGTAGACCAGGATCTTTTTCCCCTCAAAGCTTTCTTGCACACCCTGCTCACACTGGGGCGGACACGTTACGCCGTCCGGGGTCTGGCCTGACACGGTGACCGCCCTATAGACAACGGATTGGACGAGCGTCCCATCGGCAGCGACGACGATGTTCAGATCAGTCTCGACGCCGGCCGGGACGGCTCCGCCGGCGGTATAGATGATTTTCATGGTGCCGGTGCAATCGGAGTTCACCGTGTAGGTGCCGGTCTGGTTCGGATTGAAGGTAGTTTGCCCCCCTTTCGGCAGCCCGCCGATAACCCCAAAGTCGGTGCGTGAGAAACGGCCCATTCCGTCGAACGTCACCAAGGCGACATCATCGAGGATCGATGGGGCAGCGTACGGATGCACTTTGCCATCGGCACCTATCAATCCAAGAATCTCTCCGTGACCGATAAACCCAAACGGTCCCTTGAGCGTTGCGTTCGAGCAAAGGCCGTCGTGGCCGTCGTGGCCACCGGCTTGCGCGGCACCACTGAGTGAAAGAAGCGCGACGGCTGTCGCCGACAAAATGCTCAAATGCCTGATCTTCATGGTCGTCTCCTTGCTTCAGAATCAGACGCTTGATATCAAGCGCACAGGGGCTTCCCCCTGGCTGTATTAGGCGCCCTGTTCGATTAGTTGAAGCAGAAAATGGCTGCAGTAAACCCTCGCAGCCGCCGTTTGCGGAACAAGCGATGAAAGGACGCGGGGCCGTGGCACAATACTGCGGTAGTGGCCACCGCTTTTTTTAGCAAAGTGTTACTCATCTTCGTCTCCTTTTTGCGAAACCAGGCCGCTAGCTAAATCAAGAAGACGCGCGGGGCTGCAGGCAAGCGCTATCGCGATTGCATACCCGCGGCTGCCAGTTAGCGCAAGTTGATTTCGCGGATCGCCACGCACTCCACGAGACCTTCCGACTACCGACTTACATGTTTAATGACCACTGTCGGGGTTGCATTGGGGAAGATGACCACAGGTAGCCGCCCCCCAGCGATCCATACTGCCGCTTGCACTGGTGCTCCCTGAAACCCCGCCATACCCGGAGTTATTGCTGGCATTGGCCGATGCCGATTGCTCATCTTTTTGCCCGGATGCATCCTGCGCTTGCGCTACGCCCGCAAGCGATAGAATGCCCAGGAGCACTGCAGACACGAATATTGTCGTCTTCATGGCTTAACTCCTTCAGTATGAAATCAGGTTCAGTTAGGGCGGCCGCTTTGACGTAGGCGGAGGACGTAGCAGCCGACATGCGCGGCAATACCGCGCTTAGCGTCCAACGTGACAGGAGCACCTGAATATGACCGCCGGTGGGCTGGTAAGCCCGGTGCGCAATAGAGAGCGCACTATTGCTGCCGACGTGAAATTGAAGCAGTTGCCGATGCACGAATGAACCGAATATTCGCGATGCTGTCGGTTCGAGCATGCGTTGGGCGTCGGGTGGGTTCGCTTGAATCTCGGCATCAGGATCAAAACGAGGTCGGCAACGGTGAAATACATCGCACATGGTGCCTATGTGCGATGAATTACACCATCCTTATTTAGAATTATGCTGCATTGTTCTGCCGTGTAACCTTGTCAGTTGTAGTTAGATCGATTATTTGATGCTCGGTATCAAATGTTCCTTAAGGGGCGAACAAATGTTCGGTGTCGCTTTGCGACTATTCGTCAAAGTGACTTCTTGAGAACGCGGGGCACACGCCGGTAACGGATTCAGGTCGACGCGACACAAGGACAACTGCGGGTTGCTGGTACTGTGCACTGCCGCACATTTGCCCTCGATTGTCAGCTTTGACAGTCTTCCACACAATTCCCGGCACAGCGGGCACAGACCGCTAGCACAAAGAGGCGTATGCTAAACGTGACCCTCCGAGGAGCCATGGCGTCCGGCACTCAAACACGACGTGATTCTGACGTGGGCGAAAAGCCCCGGGCCAGAATCTCACTGAGCGGGAGTGAAACAGCTCGCAAAATCGGGCGCCGCAGATTCGGTGAATTTTTGAATCTTGCTCGGGGACCGGTTGCGGCACTCAGTGCCGAGCAGAATCTCCGCGTCAAACGCGAGTTATTGGAATCACTGGCGCGTCGAGCGGTATATTGGATGGCGTTGGTGTTGTTCGGAAGCTTGTTCGAGCTTAAATCTGGATATTGGATAATACCCGACTATTGGATCAAGGCCTCGGATATTTATCGTTTGTTCCGTGTGGTCTGGATCTTGGGACTGTGGGGGATGGCCGCTCCCATGGCGATATATTTACTGAAAAGGACCATGTCGCTTCCAAAGCTCGCAGGCGTCAACGACGTTGAGCAGATGCACGGGACATGGGCTGCATTGGTCATACTGACATCGGTATGGTGGGCGGCGGGTAGCTTTGGGTTAATCCCCCTCCAATTCCAGTTTCATGGTACTGGTTCCGGCAGGATTGGCTTCGTGGAGCTGACGCTGATCAGCTATACATTTACTGTGCTGCTGCTCGCACCTAGTCTTCGTGCAACTTTAGGTTCACTCGTGCTCGGCACTATCCCCTTCGGATTTAGCGTGGGACATTATCTGTTAATTGAACGGCCAGTATGGTTTTACTGGTATATGGGTCAACTAATTGGCTATTGTCTCATCGCATGGTTTCTTTGTTACAATCAGGAGCGCGCATATGTAAAAGAGATTATTCTCGAAGAGGCGCGATCGCAGGCCGAAGCGGCAATGGCGGAAAAGAACCAATTTATCGCTGCGATAAGCCATGATTTGCGCCAGCCGCTCACAACGCTCGGCCTGAAGTTAAACTATATCGAGCGGACCATTGAATCAACCAGGCTGGCCGAAGACGTCTCGATTGCGCAAAGGCAAGTGGATGCGATGGAAGGGATGATTAACGGCACACTGGATATCTGCCGCCTGGAGTCCGGCACCTGGAGTGTAGAAATTCAGGAGGTGGGGCTGCCTTCCCTTTTACACAGCATAGTTGTGGATATGCAGCCGCTAGCTCTGGCGAAGGGGCTGAAATTAAGACTCCATAGCCGCCCCTATCTGACCCGTACGGATCGACATGCGTTGGACCGGATCGTCCGAAATATGGTGACGAACGCCGTCCGTTACACGCCTTCCGAACAGGGAGGAAAGAAGGG
>NZ_FNYE01000056.1 GCF_900108945.1 Paraburkholderia diazotrophica
CGAACGGCGACTTGAAGTTGAACTGGTTCCAGCCCTTCATCACGTCAGCCGGGCTCACCGCGCCGATGTACGCGATCTGCAGCAGCACGTAGATCACCAGCGCCAGCAGGATCGAGCCGATCACCGCGAACGGCACGCTCTTCGCCGGATTGCGCGCCTCGCCCGCCAGGTTGACGGGACTCTGGAAGCCGTTGAACGCGAACACGATGCCGCTCGTCGCCACGGCCGTCAGCACCGCCGACCAGCCGTACGGCGCAAACGTGCCTGTGCCGCCCAACCCGTCGCCGAGGTTTTCCTTGTGAAAGCCGCTCATCATCAGGCCCAGAATCGTCAGGCCCGGAATGATGAACTTGAAGATCGTGATCGCCGTGTTGGCGCGCGCAAAGACCTTCACGCCCCAGTAGTTCAGCATGAAATAGATGATCACCAGCACCGCCGAGAGCAGCAGCCCCGGCGCCGTCAGTTCGCCGTTCACGAACAGGTTGTGCGCCCACTCGTACGGCCACGTGCTCATGTACTGGATGGAGGCCTCGGCCTCGATCGGAATCACCGACACGATCGCGATCCAGTTGGCCCACGCGCTGATGAAACCCACCAGTGCGCCGTGCGAATAGCGCGCGTAGCGCACCATGCCGCCCGACTCGGGGAACATCGACCCCAGCTCGGCATACGTCAGCGCGATCGCGAGAATCACCACTGCGCCGATCACCCACGCGCAGATCGCGGCAGGACCTGCAATCTTGGCCGCCTTCCAGGCGCCGAACAGCCAGCCCGATCCGATGATCGAGCCGAGCCCCGTCAGCATCAGCGCAAATGGGCCGATGTGCCGTTGAATAGAGCTATTCAATTGTCTTCCTCATATCTCAGATGCACGGAACCGCCAGGTCGCTTCATCCTGACGCTGAATATTCCGGCTTTCCTTGTAATTCGATAGCGAAGCGCGACAACTGTCGCAATGTGCGCCGCGAGACGTGTTGTCGATAGCGCGCATGCCATCGAGCGAGTGCCGGATGGTCCCCGGAATGACACTGCGCCGTCCAATGCAAATTGCGCATGAGGGTCATGTCGAATAGACATAACGCCGCGCGAACGCCGATGTGACGGGGCGTAGCGGCCGGCGTCCGAGATCTGCAACGGGAAGACAGGCACGGCATCTACACGCGATTGCATGCGTGCTGGGTCGCGTTGCGGTTGCCGAATGATTGGCGCGTCTTCACGCTATCGCTGACGATGCGCATTCACCTGCTATCAGCGAGCTTTCAATGAAGAAAGCATCGCGCTCGTTATCAGTGCGCACCCGCATCAGGTGCGCCGCGAAGGGTAAAAGCGCCCATCGACGTGCGAGAGCAGCTTGCGCGACAGTTGCGTCGCACGGCCTTGGATCAGCCGGTCCGAGAGGCGCGAGAACCCATACGAGGCAGCGAGCGCGATCAGCACGGTCACGACGAAAAGCGCAATCGACATATCCCGATCTGTCTGCCTGAATATGTCCGCGAAGAAATGAAATGTCGCGTACACGCAGATGAAGTGCCACAAATAAATGCCGTAGCTTTCCCGGCCTAACGCCGCTGCGCATCGACGCAATACGAACGCACCGCGCGATCTCATCAGGTCGCGTATCGCATCGCACTGCGAGGCTACGAACAACAAGAAAGCGACCGCGCTGCATGCGGCAAATACGGGCGCGAATTGATGCCCTTTTGCGAGCCATACGCCGAGCGCCGCCGTCGCCAGCGCAAAGCTCAGTGCGAGCGCGAAATAGAGCGACGCCGCGCGCCTGGTGACGTTCGACGTGCCCATCAAATGCGAACGGAATCCATACCACGCCCACATCCCGACGATAAAGCACGGCCCTTGCACGGGCGGCCAGAAATAGCTGAACGAGTTGTTTCCGACGTGACAGTCGAGTGTGCCGTGGCAATCGCCGATCGACATCGATGCAACGGAAAGCACCAGCAACACTAACGTCGCCAGCACGAGCCGCACGCGATTCATCGCCGCAAAGAACAGCAGCGGCGCGATCAGATAGAACAGCATCTCGACGCCGATCGACCATCCGCCAGGCACGACGTTGTTGATCGCCGTCGGCGACAGCGCGTGAAGAAACAGTATGTTGAGCAGAACATCGATGGGACCGTGCGAGCCGAGAACCCATGCGCGCTCGTACCCCGACTCCGTTGCGCCATAGCTGATCAGGCCATAAACGGCAATCGCGACGTAATACAGCGGAGCGATGCGAAAGAAACGTTTGATATAGAAACGCAATGTGACGTGACGCGCATCCACGCAACGTGCGTGATCGGTTTCGAGCGTCATGAAGATCGTGATCGCACTGATCACGAAGAACAGCTGCACGCCATATTGGCCCATGCGGGCCAGTAACGTCACGGCATGCGGCAGATTCGGAAACTGAAACGACAGGTGTACGGCGACAACCCCGACGATCGCGAGCGCCCGACCGACGTCGAGCGCAGCAACGCGGCTTTTGTCCATCTGCAAGCCTCCTCGCGCTTTGACTGTGAATTACGCCCACTAAAGGGCCGCGAGGTTCGTCGACAAAATATCTTCGGCGGAAGTTCCTGTTTTTTGTTTCGCTGTTTTTTGTTTAGCGACTGAGAGCACCCGCAGTCGCTCACGAATTGATCAGGCCGCCGCTGGCTGCTCCGCGAGATGCAGCGCGTCCCGGTTTGCCTTGTGTTCGTCGATCAGGCGATAAACCGTTTCACCCGGCACCGTCTCCGATTCGAGCAATTGGTCTGCAATCGCGCGCAGCACCGGCTCGTTGTCGCGCAGCAGCGCATAGCAGGCTTCGTTCAGGTCCTTGAGCAAAATGTTCGCGTGTTCGATCGCGTTCTTCATCTGCAAACCCGCGTATTGCGCAGGCAGCGCTGCGAGACTGAACAGATTGCCATCTGCGTTGAAGCCGAATTTCGACACCATGTCCAGACTGATGCGCGACGCTTCCTGCAAGTCCTGCGCCGCGCCACTCGATGCCTCCGAGAACATCAGCAATTCCGCATTGCGGCCGCCCAATAGCACCTGAATTTCGTTGCGCATTTCGGTCTCGCGATACAGATGCTTGTCCTGCGCCTTCGTGATCAACGCGACGCCAAGCGCACCGCCCCGCGGCAAGATCGTGACCTCTTCGAGCACACCCGTGCCGAGCAGCGCGGCAACCAGTCCATGGCCGGCCTCGTGCACAGCGATACGGGTACGCTCGTCTTCCGTGAGTGCGCGCTCCGCGCCATTCACATCGCCGATACGCGCAATCTTGATCGCCTCCACAAAATGCTTTGATGCGATCACGTCATCGCCTGCCTTGCGCGCGACGAGTCCCGCCTGATTGACGACCATCGCGAGCGTCGCGGGCGAAAGTCCCGTGGTCAATCGCGCGAGCTGGTTGAAGTCGATGTCGTCGGATTTCGATTTCAGCTTCTCGGCATAGAAACGAATGATGTCCGCACGATCTTCGAGATCGGGCAAACGCACCTGCACCGTGCGATCGAAACGGCCTGGACGACGCAACGCCTCGTCGAGATTGTCCGGGTGATTCGTCGCCGCGACGATGATGACGCCTTCATTCGATTCGAAGCCGTCCATCTCCGCGAGCAACTGGTTGATGATGCGATTGCTCTCCGCTTCGACAGAGCCACCGCCCGTGTCCGTGCGTTTGGCGAGGCCGTCCGCTTCGTCGATGAAGATGACAGTCGGCGTATTCTTGCGCGCAAGCTCGAACAGGTGCTTGACCTTCTGAATGCCGACGCCGTAGTACTTCGCGCTGAAATAGCTGCCCGTGATCGAGATGAAATTAGCGCCGCACTCGCCCGCGAGCGCCTGCGCGAGCCGGGTCTTGCCGACGCCGGGGCCGCCCGTCATCAGAATGCCGCACGGCGCGCGCACGCCCATGCCGGTGAACTGCTTCGGGTTCGTCAGATAGGCTTGAATGTCGGCCAGTGCAGCCTTTGCTTCGCCCGCGCCGATCACGTCGTCGAAGGACAGTGCGGGCGTCTTTTCGAGCAGCCGCGCACCGCTCGTCATTTCGCGGCGCATGAACCACGCAAGCCCGCCGATCAGCAACAGCGGCAACAGCAGGCTGATTACGTCGCGCGTCTTGTCGAATGCATCCGCCCAACGCGCGGAGCCCGTATGAACATTCGCATCGGGCAGCCATACGAGTTGATACGGAGCACGCGCGTCCGCCTTCATTTCGCCGAGCAGCAGCGCATTCGAAAAGGCCGCGTTGTGATCGGTGACGTAGTACTTCGCTCCGTCGCCCGTCGACACGAGGATCGCATTCGGACTCACGCCGATGGCCGTCACGTTGTGATCGCGAATGTCGCGCAGCATTTCGGACGCGTCTCTTTCTTGATGGGTCCATGGCGACGTGTCTTTGCGCATTTCGCTCGCAACGCCTCCGAGCACCGGCGACGCCATCGCATTGCGCTGTTCGTGGCGTAGATGCAAAAACGTGACAAGCGCCGCGAAGGCAGTCGCGATCGCGCCAAGCATCACATAGCGGCCATAACGGGACCAGAACGTATTCTTTGCCGGTTTCATCAGTTGATTCCTAAAACGGGCCAAATCGTGGCCTTCACGGATGAACGTGAAAAAACAGTAGGAGCGCACCGCACGCGATGCGCGCAACGAGGCTGGGTGGAATTGGCCGGGCTACTGCAGAGCCGCGAGCGAGGAAGGGACCAGCTCTTTAGTGCAATGGCGGTCGGTAAAAAAGAAACGTCCCTTTTTCAACGACCGTGTACAGCTAGCATTATGCCCAGGCCAGCGTCATTTCCAAAACGGTAGAAAAGGGCTTATTTCAGGGTTGATTCAGTTATTTGCCTGTTTTCGATTGGTGCTGTAGGTCTGCTGGCGTGATGGAGATGTGCGTGCAGCTGCGCTTGCGCGAGTTGATGCACTCCCATCAGTTCTTGCCGCGCATGGTGAAGTGGACGTATCCGTTGTGTCAGCGCCGACACTGCCCGACCCGAGCAGCAATGTCTGCAAATTGATCGGCCAATGAAAAGCGTGCAGATTGTCGCGCCCGCTTTCTTCAGACGCATCGCACGAGTCATGAAGCGGGAGGTCAGCTCGTAATCAACGATATCGAAGCTGCCCGCCTCGCGGCGCTTGCGGGCGCAGGCGGCGCTGCATTGCCTTTTCATTGCGTCGTCGCCGACGAGACTCGCAATCGAAGGCTTATTCGGTTATTCGCTGATTCGCAACTTCAAAACACCAGCGTATTTGCCGTCTATTCATGCAGACATCATGTCGGCGCAAAGATCAAAACCTTTAACGATTTTTCGACGTCGCACCTTAGACAAATGCTCGACGGCATTCTTCCTGACGAGCACACGCATGAGATGCCTGGCCATCTTATGCGCGCAGTGGAGAACGTATGATGCATACGATCAGCTTCCCTCACTTTCGGGCAGGTTATGCCATTGCGGCTTGCAGTGTCGCGCTTGCCGCGACGTGCGCGTATCAGGCGCCTGGTCTGATGCAGGCGATTCTCGTCGTCGGAGCGAGTGCCCAATTGCCGCTCGAACGTCTTGCCGCTGAAGCGGCATCACCTGCGCCCGTCCCGACGGCAGTCGCTCCGGAACGCGAGCGCGCGCAGACGCAGAAACCCGACGGATATGGCCGGGCTGCCGCGCGCAGGCGTGGCGAACATCATGACATTCACGGCTATGAACGCAGTATGAGCGACTATAAGTACTGGACGTAAGCGCACTGCGCATTCCGTATTCGTCACGTCGCCCATACATAAAGAGAATAGCGGCGAATAGAATTCTTTATCCGCCGCACGACGAGCATCTCTCAGAGCCGATTCGCATTCTTCAGCACAGACGCCAGTATCCTTCTGCCTTTTTCCCGTACTGCCAGTTCGGTCCTGTCGCCGCTTACGCGAACCGTCCCTCTCCCGCTGCGGGATGTTCGCGCGCGACGGCCCCCGTCAGTACATCCAGCACGAAGTCGCTCACGAGCGCGCGCACTTCTCCCGACGTATTGCCGAACTCCGCGCCGATCAAGGTTTCGCCGCCCTTCGTGCGCCGGTTGCGCGCAATGCAGTTCAATGGCGCCGTGCGTACGCGACCCGCGCGCGCGAGCGGCAGCGTGAGCTTGAAGTGCTCGCCGGGTGCGGGCGAGTTCGCGTTCACGAGCAGGCCCACACCTGTCGAGCTGAGATCGACCGCGCGCACTTCCGTGCCCGCCATCGGCCGGTCGTTTCTCGACAGACGCGCAGTAACGTCGATGCCCACGCGAACATTCCGGCGCAGCGTGCGCGAGCGGACCTCTGCGGGATAGCGCAAATAGAGCACTTCGAACGGCATCGTGTGTCGGCCGATGACTTCCGACTGGAACGAGTAGCAGTAACGCCCCGCGATGAACTGACCGTCGATAGCTGCGCCGGACATGAAAGCGGGATCGATGTCATTGCCAGTGACGAGAACACTGACCTTCTCCACCAAGCCAACGAACTGCGTACGCGCCGAAATTCCACCGTCGTCTGCAAGCGTGACCACGAAATCCTCGGGCACGCACCCCGTCGTCGGAAAGCTTCCGATAAAGTCCTGCTCGTCGTGATTGCGGTGCGTGCGCGCGGCGGGCGTGGGCGCGTCGTCGTGCGCGGGCTTAACATCGTCGCAGTGCTCGCCGGGAAACGTGTGCCGGTACGCACCTAAAGCAAACAGCTTCTGGCACTGCGCTTCGCTATGAACGACATGTCCCCGGCCTATCAGCAGCTTGCCATCCGCCGCGTAGACGGAGAACGGCAGCGGAACCCCGATCGTGACTTCCCGTTGCGACAGCGGCACCAACGGCATGGCTGGTCTTCTCCTCTCGTGGTTTTGTTCGAATTGCGTCGCACTGCACTGAGTTGCCCATTCTCGAATGGCGTGCAGTTTGCAAGTATGCACGACGTCGAAGTTCACACCAACAGGGCAAACGTTTGTATCGGGCAAGTTTTTGCAGGCGCAAGCGCTTGCGTTAGATAGTCGGGTTGGCTATCTGCGTCCAACGCCTGCTGTGCCGCTCATTGCTGCGCAGCGGGAACCAGTCCGTAGGCCGACATGACGGCAAAGAGCTTCGCGCGATCAGGCGGACTACCTGCGTCGATCACCGCGCCGACATCGCGGAAGTACTGCGCCCCGATGTCCGGTGTAAGAACGATAAGCGCGCGTGCCGTTGCGGCGTGGGGGTTGCTGAACGCGTGCACCGATCCGCGCGGCGTGTGCATCCAGTCGCCAGGCGCGAGATCGCGCACGACGCCATCGACGGCATAACGGAGCGTCCCCTCCAGCACATAGACGCACTCTTCATTGTTCGTGTGACTATGCGGCGGCGGTACGCGCGAGCCAGGCGGCACCGTCAACTCGAACACGCCCATTCCACCCGTCGCGGTTCCGTCGATCAGATACCGGATCGTCAATCCGCCGATCGTGATCGGTTTGCTTGCAGCCGCCGTCGTCTTATCCGTCATTCCCGGCTCCTTCTGCCGCGTATACGCGAGTGCCCGAGTATGATCAAGTGTAGATGAGGGGCACGCGGCCGCAATAGACGCGTATTCGAGCATGGCGGCGACGCGTTGGCATAATGAGCCGTGACGCGGCAATCGCCATACCATGCGTCAGCATAATGCCCGACCGCAAATCTCCGTTTCTTGCCGCTCAAGAATCTTTGCGAGTTCGCGTTCCTATAATTGCATCGGCCGCGCCAAAAGTCGCGATCGTCCCGACTGCACAGGAAAACCAGAAAATGACCACCCAACCGTTCACCGCCGGTATCGATCACGTCGGACTGACCGTTCGCGATCTGAATGTGACGCGTGACTTCTTTATCAATTGCCTCGGCTGGACACAGGTCGGAGAAAAACCCGACTACCCTGCCGCCTTCGTATCGGACGGCAAGATCATGGTGACGCTGTGGCAAGTCGCCGATTCCACCAACCGCATCGAATTCGACCGCAAGACGAATGTCGGGCTGCATCATCTGGCGTTTCGTGTTCGCAGTGAAGAGGAACTTGGCGCAGTGTTCGAGCGGGTGTCCCGATGGCCCGGCGTCAAGATCGATTTTGCGCCGGAGAACCTCGGCGCGGGACCCAAGCGGCACACGATGATCTACGAACCCGGCGGCATCCGGCTCGAATTCGATTTCGATCCGCGTATTCAGATAGATGCATGAAGCGGAAATAGCAGCCGCATTCGCGTTCCATTCTTCAGCGAGACTGGCCGGTCCGTTAGCTATCTCTCGCAGTGATACCCGTATCAAAACAAACCGCGCGTTATCCCCGGAATCCATTGCTAGAGTAATGGCAGTGCTATGAAGCAGCAAATGGAACCGGGTGGGACATGGACCAGCTTTATATGTTGAGAGCATTCGTCGCGGCGGCGCAGCATCAGAGCTTCAGCAAGGCGGCCGCATCGCTCGGCGTCACGACGGGGTCCATTTCAAAGGCCATTGCAAAGCTCGAAGCATCGATCCAGACCCGCGTGCTTCATCGCACGACGCGATCCGTCACACTCACAGAAGAAGCGCAATCGTATTACGTAAGCTGCTGCCGCCTGCTAGAAGAACTCGACGAAGCCAATCGCCGCATCACTCGCGAGCGTGAAGTCGACAGCGGCAAGCTGCGCCTTGCCGTTCATCCGACACTGATCGGCGAGACATTCTCGCAGTTTCTGGCCGGCTATCGTGCGGTTGCGCCCAACGTCAATCTCGTCGTGTCGATACACGAAAGTGCCGTCAATCTCTACGACGGACAGTTCGACATGGCGATGCTTCCTCCGCATCAGGTCGAGCAGTCGGCCGTGATCCGGCGGACATTGTTCAGGTCATCACGGATGCTCGCAGCATCGCCCGATTACCTCGCCCGATACGGCACGCCTCGTTGCACTGCCGATCTCACTGCGCACTTCCTGCTATTGCCTTCGCAGTCGCGGCAACAAAATTCGAACTACGTGCAGATGAGCGAAGACGGCGAGCCGGTGCAGGTGATTCCCGCGTCGTCGATGGATGGCAATGATGTACTGCTGCGCGCCGCGGCGCTTGCGGGCGCCGGCATCGCGGAGCTACCCGAAGCGATGGCGCGTGAAGATCTTGCGAAGGGCACGCTCATTGCCGTTCTGCCGGGCAGTTCTCTATCAGACAGCGAAGTTGAAATCTGCCTGTTCTACTCGCATCGAGAACTGCTTCCCGCGCGATTCAGAACATTCGTCGACTATTGCACCGAGTTCTTTCGCCGCAATAGCGTCAGCCGGCGCACCAGGCTAGTCGATACTCACGCGCAAGCGGCCTAAGCTGCGGCCATTACAACGGGGCCGAGCCCCGAACGCGCCACTTCGACGAATGCCTGCATGGCGCTGGACACATAAGCATCGTGTCGGCGAATAAAGAGCGTCGAGACGCGTGCCGTGCTGGCGGCGACGGGATGGACCGCGACGATGTCCTGCTCGGCTGCGCGCGTGACGACGCCGCGCGGCAGCAGCGTAATGCCGATGCCGGCCGCGACACACGCGATGATCGCATCCAGCGAACCGAATTCGAGCGGTGTTGCGGTGACGATGCCCATTTCAGCAAGCAGCGCTTCGAGCCGCTGACGATACGAGCAACCCAGCCGGAACACGATTGTCTTGAGATCTTTGACGGCGGGCAGTGCATCGACCGAACGCACCGTGCGTGGCGTCACCAGCACGAGTTCTTCTTCGAAGATCGTCTCGGCATGCAGATCCGGATGATCGACAGGCCCGGCGACGAATGCACCGTCGAGCCTGCATTCCGCGACATCTTCCGTGAGACTGCAACTCGTGCCCGTCGTCAGCGACAACCGGACTTGCGGATAAACACGCGCGAAATTGCTCAATATGGGTGACAGTCTGAGCGCCGCCGTGGTTTCCAGCGTGCCGAGTGCAAGCGTGCCCGAAGGCGGCCCGTCGTCGAGCGCGGCAAGCTTTGCGTCAGCAAGCAGCTTTGTCATGCGCGCGGCGTACGGCAGCATTCGTTGCCCCGCGGGCGTGAGGCTGACACCGCGCACATGACGATGAAACAGCGCAACACCGATTTCCCGTTCGAGAGCGCGGATTCGCGCCGTTACATTGGACTGGACCGTATGAAGCTCGGCGGCCGCCCGGTTCATGCTGCCGTGACGGGCAACCGCCTCGAACACCTTGAGGTCGGCAACATCCATGCTGTGCACCTCTATGAGATCGACAGGACCGTTCATTGCGAACGGCAATACAAGGTGGACCTCATCGTACACCAAAGCCTCAATGCGCACCCACGGAATGAACGTGCTGCCGCGTAAGGCACGCATGCAATCAGCCTGTCGTCTCTTTCCGGAAGTCTTCTCCGTTAATACGGCTCGACACGCTGATATTGGCGGGCGGATGTTCATGCAGGATTACGTTGATGATCTTCGGGTCCGAGCCGATCGAGTCGTGCGTGACCTGAATGATGTCGCGAATGAGCTGCTCGCGACGCGCGAGCGTCAATCCCTGTGTGATATGGCATTCGATAAATGGCACAATGGTTCTCCTGTCTCCTGCAACCGCTATTTGAGGCGGCTGATCAGATCTTTGTCGTTCGCCGCACCTTCGACGTACTCGGGAAGATGCTCGCCGTGCTCGACGAAGTTGATGCCTCTGCCTTCACGAAAGACGATGAAGATGTCATTCTTCGTCTCGCCCGTCGCTTCGCTGACTACGCGTAGCAAACCCGCCGCCAGCCGGCGCTTCTGTTCGTCCGTTCTGCCGTACCGCATATCACATGAAATAAGGGCCATTCGAATCTCCTGAATGCCTGAATCGACTATTGAATGCCCGGGTGCTTTGCCCGGAATCCTGCTTCTGGACTCACTTTCGCGAGGAGTTGCATCAACTCCGCCACGGAGTGCGCTTCCAGCGTTGACACCAGATCGATGATCCGGCCTCGAAGCGCTTCATCTGCGTATTGCTCGCTCAGCCAGTTGAACTTGTCGACTGTGCGTTCCCACGTCAATGGATTATCGAGTCCGCCTTCGAAGCCCACATGTTCTTTTGAATACACGCGGCCATTGCGGCATTTGATCGTTATGCGCGTGTTCAACGCATGCGGATATTGAGCGGAAAACTCTGCCTCGGGACGTACCGTCACCTTCTTCAGCAACGCTTGCGCATCGGCGGCCTGGATACGCGCCGGTTCAAGCTGCGCAGGCCCGACCTGATCGTCGAGCAGCGCTGCCGCAATCAGATACTTGAGGTTGTAGTCGGCCTGCTCTTTCGTCTGCGGGTCGTCTTTAGCACCGAAGCCTCCGCCGCCCGCGATGTCGTATCCCGTCTGGAAGATGTCGCAGACCACTTCTTCTACATCGTCGCTCGTCAGGCCATGTTTGCGCTTCAGTTCCAATGTCGCTTCAAGCACGGGCTGACCGTGAATCAGCGAGCAGTACTTCTTCATGATCGTCTGATGCACGACGTCGAGCCGCTTGTCGTCCCAGTCGATGTCGAGCGGCTGACCGAACATCCGCACGAGCCCATTAGGGCCTTCGAACAGGCGCAGCGGGCCCGTCAAGCCGCGCTTCGCCAGCGACGCCGAATACACGGCCCGCATGCCCGTGATGCCCGGAGAAAACCCCTTCCATTGCGACACGGGCTCGGAATGCACGCAGGAAAGGGAGATGTTGTCGACGGTTGCGATCGCGATCGCGTGCGCGATCTGATCGGCGTTCAGACCGAACAGCTTGCCCGCCCCTGCCGCCGACGAGATCGCCAGTTGAATCGCGTGATTGAAGCCCTTCGCCATCACGGGGACGATCGCGGTGATGCGGCATCCGATCTCGTATGCAACCGCCAGTGCAAGCATGAAATCCTCGCCGCTCGCCGATGCATGTTCGGCCGCCGCGAGTATCGCGCCAAAGTTGTCGCTCGGATGACAGAGGCCGCCGGGCGACATATAGCTGTCGAGAAGATCCACGTATCGCACGAGACCCGAGTTGTATAGCGCGGCCTGATCGGGCGAGGTCGTGCCGCCGCCGATCAGCGTGCATGTGCCGCCACTGCGATACTCGTCGAACTGTTCTCTGAGCGCCTTGAACGGTGGGCCCGGCAGCGCAGCGATTGCACAACCGAGGCTGTCGAGGATGTTGCGCTTGAACACCTGACGCGCCTGCGGTGTGAGATCAGAGAGGTGCGCTTCGTGGGCAAATCTGCCTATACGTTGCGCAGTGGTGAGGGTGCTCATTGGCCGGAAGTCTCATGAAGAACTGATGGCTCAATGTCGCACCCGTCATGCAGAAGATCAAGCGAAGGGTTTGAATACGTCTATCTGCCCAGCAGATACCTCGTTTGCCCGCTGCGTCCAGGCCCTGCTTCGACGCGTCAACAACAGTCGATCAGGAGTGGGCGTAAACAAGACCGAGCCCGATGATCTCTTTCGCCTTCGCAGGCGATCCCGACGCCGATGCCGAATCCGCAGGCGCGCCATATGCGTTTGCCCTGACATTACGCTGTGCGTCGATACGCGCAAGAGCAGCCTGGATGTTCTGCGGATATTGCGTCTGATCGCTCGCCGGGTTGTAGCCGGCCTGTTGCAATTCGACCAGTTGAGCGCGCACTTCGGCACGCGTGACCGGCTGATTCGATTGAGCGAACGAAACAGCGGGAAGAGCGACAACGGCGGCAATAATGAGCGAGCGGAGTTTCATGGTTTCTACCTCACGAAATGAATTGATTCAAAAAAGTGGATCGTCATCGATTTCAGACTTCGATCAGCAGCGATCCCTGACGTGTAGATAGTTAAACGGGTGAAGGTATCTGCTTTGTGTCCGGCGTGAATCCGTATTGCAGCATTGGGTATCCGACTGTGTCGCCTATACGTACAGATACAAACTCTGCGCGGCCGCAATCTTTCGATCGGGCTACGTCCGGGATTTCCGGCGTTTCTCGAACGGCCGGCTCGCGCTGATCAGTGAACACTGAATGGGGTGCGCGATTTCGACAGCGAGTCCACCTGCAAGCAACAAGACGATAGCCAACAGACGTTTCATGTTTCACTCCATCGTTTTTCAACGCCTGTTTTATAGCTCACGCGGCACAATCATTTGTGTCCCAATGTATCGGGCGTCGCCCCCGATACATGACGATTCAAATGCCCGACATTCCGACACAGCTCCGATACGCGCAGCCGCTTCAATACGGTCATTCCTTCCCGCTTGTCTTTCACTAAAGGACGCCGATATGTTCACCCGACTCAAGACCGTGACTACTGTTGCCGCATTGGCTGCTATCGCCGCGTTGGGCGCGACGGTCGCCAACAGCGGCGCTGCGACGACCATGCCCGTCGAACAGAACAAACCCGCACCGGAATTCACGGGCATCGACAAATGGCTCAATAGCGAGCCGCTTACGATGCAGCAGTTGCGCGGCAAAGTCGTGCTGGTCGACTTTTGGACTTATACGTGCATCAACTGTATCCATACTCTGCCGCAGGTCGAGAGCTGGCATCAGAAGTACAAGGACCAGGGGCTTGTGGTGGTCGGCGTCCACACGCCTGAGTACCCGTTCGAGCGCGACACGAAAAAGGTCAGCGCAGCTATTGCTCAATATGGCTTGCACTACCCTGTCGCACAGGACAACCAGTACGCAACATGGAACGCGTACGGCAACCAATATTGGCCGGCGTTCTATCTGATCGACAAGAAGGGACGCGTGGTTTATACCCACTTTGGTGAAGGCGACTACGAGAAAACGGAAGCCGCCATCCGGGAACAACTGGCTAAAGCGGACTGACGAATACCTGACGCTATCCGCACTGAGCAGAACGGATAGCGCCTGACCGCGGTCTTCGTTGCTTCGTTTGAGTGTGATGTGTCGGACGGATGTTACCCGAAACTACCCTGCTTCTGCCGAAGGAGCTTCGCGTTTCATTGCCTGATCCTCTCTAACATCAGATGAAGCCATAGGCGTGGCGGCCCCCTCTCGAGGGCCGCACCACACTCAAGATCGGATCGCGCGTTACTTCGTGGTCGGCATCGCGAACTCAGCGCCCTTCTCGATGCTCTCGGGCCAACGCTGCATGATCGACTTCTGCTTCGTATAGAAGCGCACGCCTTCTTCGCCATACGCGTGCGTGTCGCCGAACAGGCTGCGCTTCCAGCCGCCGAAGCCGTGCCAGGCCATCGGCACAGGAATCGGTACATTGATGCCGACCATGCCGACTTCGATCCGGCGGCCGAATTCGCGGGCAACGTGGCCATCGCGCGTGAAGCACGCGACGCCGTTTCCGAACTCGTGTGCGTTGATCAGCTCGACGGCTTCCGTAAAGTCGTTCACGCGCACGCATGCGAGCACCGGCCCGAAGATTTCTTCCTTGTAGATGCGCATCTCGGGCGTGACGTTGTCGAAGAGCGTGCCGCCTGTAAAGAAGCCGTCTTCATGGCCGGGCACTTTCAGGCCGCGTCCATCGACGACGAGCGTCGCGCCTTCCTTCACCCCCTCGGCGATATAGCTTTCGATCCGCTCCAGCGCCTGCCGCGTGACAATCGGGCCCATTTCGGCATCCGCTTCCATGCCGTTCTTGACGATCAGATTGCGCGCGCGTTCCGCGAGCTTCGGGATGATCTTGTCGGCCACATCGCCGACGAGCAGAGCCACCGAAATCGCCATGCAGCGCTCACCAGCGGAGCCGTACGCCGCGCCGACGAGTGCGTCGATGGTCTTGTCGAGATCGGCGTCCGGCATGACGACCATGTGATTCTTCGCGCCGCCGAGCGCCTGCACGCGCTTGCCGTGCTTCGCGCCCGTCTCGTAGATGTAGTTCGCAATGGGCGTCGAGCCGACGAAGCTCACCGCCTTCACGTCCGGATGCGTAAGCAACGCATCGACGACGACCTTGTCGCCCTGCACGACGTTGAATACGCCATCGGGCAAGCCCGCCTGCTTCAGCAGATGAGCCATGAAAAGCGCTGCCGACGGATCGCGCTCGCTCGGCTTCAGAACGAACGAATTGCCCGCCGCGATCGCCACGGGGAACATCCAGCACGGCACCATGCACGGAAAGTTGAACGGCGTGATCCCCGCAACGACGCCGAGCGGCTGCCGCGTCGTCCAGTTGTCGATGCCCGTCGAGACCTGCTCCGTGTAGTCCCCTTTGAGCAGTTGCGGAATGCCGCACGCGAACTCGATCACGTCAATGCCGCGCGACACTTCACCTTGCGCATCGGAGAACACCTTGCCGTGCTCGGCTGTGATGATGGCCGCGAGTTCGTCGCGATGCCGGTTCATCAATTCGAGGAAGCGCAGCATGACGCGCGCGCGGCGGATAGGCGGCGTGTCGCGCCACGTCGGAAACGCGGCCTTCGCGCTCGCGACGGCGGCTTCGACATCGGCGGCCTCGCCCAGCAGCAGCTTGCGGGCCCGCGCGCCCGTCGCCGGGTTGAATACGGACTGGCTGCGCGTTCCCGTTCCGTTGACTCGTTCGCCGTGGATGAAATGTCCCACGTCCGCGCTGTCGATATAGGCTTGCATGTCGGCTCCTTCGTGATTGGCGTCAGAAGCAGTGTATGAAGCAGCGCACACGCTGGAAAGACGCTACCATTGAAATCAATGTTTTCTATGGTGAACAATCGCTGTATGGATACGCAAAATATCGAGGATCTCTGGGCGCATCTGCATTGGCTCACGATGCTCGCCGAACAGGGCACCTACACGGCGGCCGCCGCGCGCCTCGGCGTCAGCAAGGCGGCGATGAGCCAGCGCATCGCGGAGCTGGAGCGCGCAGCGGGCATCTCGCTCGTGCAGCGCACGACACGCAGCGTCCGCCTGACGGAAGCGGGCCAGCAACTCGTCGACAGCACGCGCAGCCAGTATGCGCAGATCGCCGCCAGCTTCGCGCAGGTCCGCGAACTATCGGGCGTGCCACGCGGACTGGTGCGGGTTACGGCGCCCGTCGCCTTCGCACGACAGCAGCTCGTGCCGAAACTCCAGGCGTTCCTGCTTGCCAACCCCGAGGTGCGGATTCAGCTCGAAGTGTCCGACAGGCTCGTTTCGCTCGCGACGGAGGGCTTCGATCTTGCGATACGCCACAGCGCGGAGCCGCCCGATACGCACGTGGCCTGGAAGCTCTGCGACACGCACTCGGTCATCGTCGCGACGCGCGCCTATCTGCGCAAACGCGGCATGCCGAAGAGTCCGGAAGACCTGGCTGCTCACGATTGTCTGTTCTACCCGCGTTCGACGGGAGAGCCGATGTGGTCCTTCGAGCGCAAGACCGCGCGGAAAAAGGCCGCGCAGCTTATCTCGCTGCCCGTCAACGGGCAGTTTTCGGCCAACAACAGTGAAACTTTGCGGGACGCCGCAATCGAAGGTCTCGGCATTGCGCTGGTGCCCGATTTCACGGCTCAGGCGGCCGTGCAGGCGGGCAAGCTGGTCGTCGTGCTTCCCGACTGGCGCGTGACGGGCGCGTTCGCGGAACAGCTCTATATCTTGCGGCCGTATGCATCGCACGTTCCGCGCGCGGTCGGGCTCTTTGTCGGCTATCTGCGCGAGCGTTTCGCTGATGGGTTTCCCGTCTAGTCGCGCGATCGGCTGTCACTGTGGTCTTGCTCGCAGAACCGCCGCCTCTTCGCGCGTTGCGTAGCTCACGGCGCGAACGGCTTTCGATTTTTATAATCATCGAATGCGGGTGCGCGCAACCAACCTAAGCGCTGGACGAAGTGTTGGGCGCAGGAAAGCGCGAGCGTGTATAACCGTCGAAAGAGCGCCTCGCTTGTCCATGCACCACGCATAGTCGGACTGCATGCACGCGGCGCCGTTAGCTGCATCGCGAAAGCGGGTCGGTTCAGGAACGGCGTCTGCGACGCTCTCTCAAGCGACCGCCCGCTGGCGTCGAACGGAGCCGCCCACGATGAATGGCAGTCAGGATCGACAGATCGACAGCACCGATATCGCCGCGCAGCTGAATCGCGAGCGTTCGGCCAATACGCGGCTGCGCAAGCTGATCGACGCGCACTCGCGTATCGCCGCCGCGAAGCTCGATCTCGACCGCTTCCTGTCCCTCGTCACCGATGCGCTGCTGGAACTCGTGCCCGCCGCGCATGCGTCGGTGGTCGAATGGGTGGAAGGCGACGAGATGGTGTATCGCGCGTGCAGCGGCACGATCACGCATCACGTCGGGCTGCGCCTGAAGCGCGAAGGCAGCCTGTCGGGCTTGTGCTCACGCGAAAAGCATCTTTTGTACAGCAGCGATACGTCGAACGATCCGCGCGTCGATGCACAGGCGTGCGAGCGTGTCGGCGCGATGTCGATGGTCGTCGCGCCGCTGCTCTATCAGGCCGAAGTGGCCGGCGTCGTGAAGCTGATGTCGAGCACGCGCGACGCGTTTTGCGCTGACGACGTCGAAACGCTCGAACGTATCACTTCGCTGGTCGCATCGGGCATGGCGCATCAGCGCGTGTTCGCGGAGAACCGTGCACTCATCGAACAGAACGCGATCACGATCGCGCGGTTGCGCACCGAAATCAGTCTGCGCGAAGCCGCGGACAGCAAGCTCGAAGCGTCGCTGCTGCGCCGCCGGCTCGTGCTCGACACGACGCACGACGCATTCGTGTGCACCGACACGGACGGCATCATCATCGACTGGAACGACGCGGCGACGCGCACGTTCGGCTATGCGCGCGATGCCGTGATGGGGCGCGCGATACTCGACACGCTGTTTCCGGCGCGCTGTAAAACGCATTACGCCGCGCTCGACGTGTTCAGGCTCGCACCGGAGCACGGCATGGAAGGCGGCGCGACAAGCGGCACGATAAGCGGCTCGGGAAGCGGCTCGGGAAGCGGTGCGGACAGAAACGCGAGCAAAGATTCGAGCGGCCACGCGAGCCGCAGCCGCACCGAGCTCGTCGCGCGCCGCATCGACGGCACCGAGTTTCCGGCCGAAGTGTCGATGTGTCCCGTGCAGTTCGACGGCCGCGCCGAGCTTGCGTATTTCGTGCGCGACGTCACCGAGCGCTTCAACGCGCGCGAGCTCGACAAGCGCTTTCGCGTGCTCGTCGACGCGATCAAGGACTACGCGATCACGATGCTCGACGCGCAAGGCCATATCACGACGTGGAGCGCGGGCTCGACGCAGGTGATGGGCTATCAGCCGCATGAGGTGGTGGGCGAACCGGCGGCCTTGCTCTACACGCCCGAAGACGTAGCCGCAGGCAAGCCTCAGCGCGACCTGGAGCTTGCCGCGCGCGAAGGCCGCATCGAAGTGGAAGAGTGGCGCGTGCGCAAGAACGGCACGACCTTCTGGGCAAATATCATCATGACAGCGCTCCGCGATCCGAACGGCACGCTCCAAGGGTTCGCGAAGATCACGCGCGACATGTCGCGCCGCCGCCGGCTCGAAGAACTCGAAGCATCGAGCCAGCGAATGAGCCAGTTTCTCGCGCTGCTCGCACACGAGTTGCGCAATCCGCTCGCGCCGCTGCGCAACGCAGTCAGCATGCTGCAATTGAAGTCGGCGGATCATCGCGCGCTCGTGCCCGAGCACGAACTGATCGACCGGCAGTTGTCGCATCTCACGCGGCTCGTCGACGATCTGCTCGACGCGGGCCGTGTCACGCTGGGACGCGTGCAGCTCGAGCCGAAGCCAGTGTCGATGCAGGCCATCGCGCAGTTGAGCATCGAAGGGAGCGCGCCGCTTATCGCCGCGCGCGGACAGACGCTGAGCGTATCGCTGCCCGATGCGCCGATGTACATCGAAGGCGATCTCACGCGCATGGTCCAGGTGGTGCAGAACCTGTTGAACAATGCGTCGAAGTTCAGTCCGGAGGGCGCGTCGATCGGCATGCAGCTGTTTCGCTCGGGCCGCCTCGTGGCGATCCGTGTCGAGGACTCGGGGCGCGGCATCGATCCCGACGCCATCGATGCGATCTTCAATCTCTTCGTGCAGGAAACTCCGACGGAAGAACAGACAGACAAGAGCGGGCTCGGCATCGGCCTGACGCTTGCGCGCGCGATCGTCGATCTGCATGGCGGACATATCGAAGCGCACAGCGAAGGACGCGGCAAGGGCAGCGAGTTCACCGTATGGCTGCCCGAATACACGCAGACCGTTACCGACGAAGGCACGCATGACGACAAGCCGGCGCCCGCGCAGCACGCCGATCTGAAGGTGATGGTGGTCGACGACAACATGGATTCCGCCGACAGCATGGCGACGCTCGTCGGCGCGCTGGGTCACGAAGCGCATGCCGTCTATGACGGCGAGGCCGCGATCGAATGCGCGCAGACGCTGCAGCCCAATCTCGTACTGCTCGATTTGTCGATGCCGAAGATGACGGGCTTCGAAGCGCTGCCGCATATCCGCAAGGCGCTTGCGACGCCGGGCACGATCATCGCGGCGATGACGGGGCTCGGCACGAGCGAAGACCGCGCGAAAACCGAGGCCGCGGGCTTCGATCTGCATCTGACCAAACCCGTCGGCTTGCCTGAACTCGAAAACGTGTTGCAGCTGGCCGTCACGCACGCTCGCGATTGAAGCGTGCGCCGCACAGCCGGCACGCGACAGGCGATGCGTCGCGCCGCTCAAAGAAAACGATTAACTCCAGCACCCCAAATAATGGGCTCCCTCCTATCCTCAAATCCACCGCATAGCTGAAAACACGTACTAGCCAAGCGACGCCAAACCCTCTATTCTTAGAAAAACGTTTTCCAAACACGACGGAAACACGCTCGCACGGCACGCCCCCGCCGCGCGATGCGTTCCGTCCCGGTGCTCGTCGCCGGCCATGAAAAAGACGCGGCGCGACGAGCGGCGCCGCGAACGGAGACAACCATGCAATCTGCCGTCGTCGGCGTCGTGCGCGTCGCCAGCCGCTTCCGCTGGACCGTCTGTGCGCTCCTTTTCTTCGCGACCGTCATCAATTACATGGACCGGCAGATCCTCGGTCTGCTCGCGCCCCTGCTCCAGCACGAAATCGGCTGGACGCAGGTGCAGTATGGCCGCATCGTGATCGCGTTTTCCGCCTTCTATGCGATCGGACTGCTGTGCTTCGGACGCATCGTCGACTGGCTCGGCACGCGCCTGTCGTATGCGGGCGCGATGCTCGTGTGGAGCGTAGCCGCGATGCTGCATGCGGCCGTCGGCTCGGTGATGGGCTTCGCGGCCGTGCGCGCGCTGCTCGGCATCGGCGAAGGCGGCAACTTTCCGGCCGCGATCAAGACCACGGCCGAATGGTTTCCGCGCCGCGAACGCGCGCTCGCGACGGGCATCTTCAACTCGGGCGCGAACATCGGCGCGGTGTTCGCGCCCGCGATCATTCCGGCCATTGCGGTGATCTACGGCTGGCGCGCGGCGTTCATCATCATCGGCGCGATCGGCATCGTGTGGCTGGCCGTGTGGCTCGCGATCTATCGCCCCGCCGACCGCAGCGCGCAAGACGAAGCCTTCGACGAACCGCGCGACGAAGTCGAAGCGCTCGACGCCCGCAATGCGAGCGCCCGCGCGCCCGGCTGGGGCGAGCTGATAAAGAAACGCGAGACGTGGGCGTTTCTGATCGGCAAGTTCCTGACCGATCCCGTCTGGTGGTTCTACCTGTTCTGGCTGCCGAAGTGGCTCAACGAGTCGCGCGGCATGGACATGCAGCACATCGGCCTGCCCCTCGTCGTCATCTATGCGATCACGACGGTCGGCAGCATCGGCGGCGGCTGGATCTCGTCGACGCTGCTGCGCAAGGGCTGGACCGTGAACGCCGCGCGCAAGACGGCCATGCTGATCTGCGCGTGCTGCGTGCTGCCCATCGCGTTCGTGTCTCAAGCGGACAACCTGTGGGTCGCCGTCGGCATCGTCGGCCTCGCTGCGGCCGCGCATCAGGGCTGGTCGGCGAATCTGTTCACGACGGCATCCGATCTCTTTCCGCGCCGCGCGCTCGGCGCCGTGGTCGGTATCGGCGGGATGGCGGGCTCGATCGGCGGCGTGCTGTTCTCCGAAGTGATCGGACAGGTGCTGCAACGCACGGGCCACTACTGGGTGCTGTTCGCGATCGGCGCGCTGGCTTATCTGCTTGCGCTCGCAATCATGCACACGCTGACGCCGCGCATGGCGCCCGCGAAGCTCGATGCGTGAACGCGCATGGATTGCATCGAATGCGTCGCACGCACGCCGCGCTGCTCGCGTGGCGCACATGCCGGCGCAACGTGCGCGAGTCCGACTTCAGCCGCAAGCTGCCGTCGACTCGCGCACGATGAGGCGAGGCTCGAACATCGAATGCTCCGCATCGGATCGGCCAGCGAGTCCGTCGATCAATTTCTGCATCGCCAGTTCGCCCATCTTCTCGCTTTGAATGTCGATAGTGGTCAGCGCGGGCGCCGCGTATTCGCCGTAAGGCACGTTGTCGATGCCCGTCACCGATACGTCGCGCGGCAGCTTGAATCCCAGCGACGCTGCCTCTTTCATGAAGCCGAGCGCGATCAGGTCGTTGTAGCAGATCACCGCCTGCGGCCGCTGCGGCCCGAGCATCACGCGCGAGCACGCCTGCTCGCCCGCCTTCGCGGTCGGCGCATGGGCGTCGTATACGTGGAGCGTGAGTCCCGCTTCGTCGAGACATTCGCGCGCGCCGCGTATGCGCTCGTCGTTGATGCGTGCCTGGCCAAAGCCGAGATAGGCGATACGCCGGTGCCCGAGATTCAGCAGATGCCGCGCGAGCATGTATGTCGAGAGCCGGTTGTCGATGCCGACGCTCGGAATCGGCAGGCCGGGGCTGCGCCGCAGGAGCACGAGTGGCTTGTTGAGATCGAGCATCCACTGCGACTCTTCGTCGGGCATCCGCGAACTGACGATAAGCCCGTCGACGCGCTGCGCAAGCGCTTCGATCAGCGAACGCTCGCGCGCCTGATTCTCTTCCGTGTCGACGAGCAGCAGCGTGTAGTCGTGCTGGAGCGCGATGCGGTTCGCGCCCTTGACGACGTTCGTGAAGTGCGGATTGCTGATGTCGAGGATCGCGAGGCCGATGGTGCGCGTGCGCCCGGTGATCATCGAGCGCGCAAGCGGATTCGAACGATAGCCGAGCCGCTCGATCGCTTCCTTGAGCCGCGCTTCGACAGCAGGAGAAAACCGCTGCGCGCCGTTCATGTACTTCGACACCGTGGCAACGGATACGCCGGCCTCGACAGCGACATCGCGAATCGTCGGGGAAACTTTTTTCATGCGAAGGGTAACGTTTTCTTCTCTCGTGAGGCGATTGTCGCAGAAAACGCATGCTCTGGACACGCCGCGTTTCCGTTGATCGCATGCAGGGCCGGGCGATTGACGCGCGATCGTCGCCGCCCTTATAGTTGGAAAACGTTTTCCTCATTTGACTCGAAGGAACACCCATGAACGAATCATCTGCTGTGCGGCGCAAGCCGTTCCGTCGCCTGCTGCTGACGGGCGCGGCCGGCAATCTTGGCCGCCAGTTGCGCGGCGCACTGGCCGATTGGGCCGACATCGTGCACGTGACCGACATCGTCGCGCCCGGCGATGCGGCCGTGCACGAAGAAACGAGCGTCGTCGATCTCGCGGACCGCGAGGCCGTGATGCATATGGTCGAAGGCGTCGATGCGATCGTGCATCTCGGCGGCATTTCGATCGACGCACCCTTCGACGATCTGCTCGAAGCGAACATCCGCGGCACGTACAACCTGTACGAAGCAGCGCGCAAGCATGGCGTGAAGCGCATCGTGTTCGCCAGCTCGAATCACGCGATCGGCTTTCATCCCGTCACCGAAGTGCTCGATGCAGATTCAGCGCATCGTCCGGACAGCCTGTACGGCGTGTCGAAGTGCTTCGGCGAATCGCTGTCGCGCTACTACTACGACCGCTTCGGCATCGAGACGGTGTGCTTGCGCATCGGCTCGTCGTTCGAAGAGCCGAAGAATCCGCGCATGCTCGTCACGTATCTGAGCTATCGCGACTTCATCGAACTGGTGCGCTGCTCGCTGTTCACGAATCGCGTCGGCCATGTGGTCGTCTACGGCGCATCCGACAATCCCGTCAAGTGGTGGGACAACACGAAGGCCGGCTTCCTCGGCTTTCGTCCGCGCGACAGCTCGGAGCAGTTCGCGGAACGTTTCCCCGTGACCGCGCCGACGGCCGATCGCGACGACCCGGCGCAGCGCTTCCAGGGCGGCGCATTCGTGCTCGGCGAGCCGCTCGCGCGGGAGCGTTGAACGGCTGCTGAAGACGGCAGAAGAGCTGCGCTCGTCCCAACGCATCAGCCATAGAGCGCAAAAAAGGGGCGTGCGGCAGGCACCGCGCGCCCCCGTCGGAATCCCTGAAAAGCAGGCAATCTCCGCCAACCGTTCATTGCATAGCCGCAATCGAATTGCCGCCACAGTTTCGCAGCGTGTACCATGTGACCAGGGCAAAACCCAGTGGAGCATGATCATGGACAGGCATGCCGTGCATTACCGTCGCCATCTCATCATTCCACTCGCGTCCGTCGGCGTCCGCGGCTACGCGGCCAGCGTATTCGTCACGGGTCCAAGCGGACGGCGCAAAGCCTTTGGAATCCTCGGCTACTTTTCTTCCGAGGAAGAGGCGATCGAGTATGCGACGTCATGCGCGAAAGCGCGCATCGAAGGAAACCGGATGCCGGGCTTGCCGCGCAAGCTCAGTGCCGTGCGGCACTGGTTCATGCGTCACGGCATGCGCCGGCCGGGACTGTCCGATCCCACTGCATGGGATTGATCGGACAAATGCGCGTCGAGCGGCGCGCTTCGTCGACATGTAAACTAAACTGAAGCGTTCGATAATCGGGAGGCTTCGACTGGCTCGCGGTATCGCGTGCGTGGCCGTCAACGCCCTTTTGAGAAGGTTTCGTTCTTCCGATATCGCTCGCCTGTTCCAACCTCATCAGGTCCGCCAACGGCTGGCTTTCGTCTGATGATAGACGCCGGCAGTCGTCTATGATGGCTGCTCTCGTCGCTGAACGACTCGCACGTATGATGAATACCAGTAAAGTTTTGATGATCCTCGGAGGGCTTCTTGTCGGTGCGGCAGGCACGTCGTACATGATGCTGCTCCAGGCAGATCACCGCGCAGCGGATGAAGCGCGAGCCGGCATGGATGACTCCTCCTTGCAGGCTCCGAGCGCCAATTCCCGCGTCGGCGACAATCAGGTGACGCAAGGCAGTATCGATTCGTCGCAAACGTCCGGTGCGATCACGAAGGGACCTTCGGCTCTGCCTTCGGTTGCACAGCAGCCAGCTGCGCCTGCTCCGGCGCCCGCGCCCAAGAAGGCCGCACCGGAAGCGGCGCCGCCTGCCGCGCAAGCGATGGCTCAACCGCAGCCCGCTGCGCCCGCCGCGCAAGCGGCTCAATCGCAGCCCGCCGCGCCCGCCGCGCAAGCGGCTCAGCCTCAGCCCGCTGCGCCCGCCGCGCAGATGACGGCTCCGCAGCAACCTGCCGAGCCTACTGTGCAAGCGCTGACTCAGCCGCAATCTGCTGCACCGGCTCCGCAAGCGGCTGCGCCTGCGCCGCAGTCCGCCGCACAGCCGAAGCAGGCTCCGTCCACGGCCGTCGCATCGGTCAATGCCCGGAATTCGTCGCGTGTGAAGGCGGCGCCCGCGCAGCGCACGCAACGTGAACGCGACGATCTGGAACGGCGCGCGGTGATGCTCCAGGGCGCGACGCCGGAAACGGACGAACTCGTCCGGGAATCGGCCAAGCTCGATCCTTCGCTGCCTGCGCCGGACACGTCCGCGCTTCGTTCGAACGCGGAAGTGCGCGCGCCATATCAATCGAATCCGCCGATGATCGGGACCACGAGTCAGCCGGTGCGTGAATCGAAGGCCGATCCCGCGTTGCCGCCGCCCGACACGACGGCCACTCGCGCCGCAATGAGCCGCGCCGCGATAGCGGACCAGCCGGTCAGCTCGAGGTCGGGCACGCGTTCGAACCCGGTCGCCGCCGCGATGACGGATCAACTGGTCAAGGGTTCGGCTATGCTCGATCCTTCGCTGCCGCCGCCGAAGTAAGCCGGCCGGCGCAGATCGCCCGATCGGCGCAACGCAAACGCAACGGCGCCCCTGCTTTCGCAGCGGGCGCCGATTCATTTCGTCCTGGCGAACCGACCAATCACCCGCCATTAACGACGGACCGCGACTCAGACCGCGAAATCGGTCGATTGCGACAACGCCTTCCACGTCTGCGTTTCCGCCGTCACATACGCATTCTTGTCCGCGATGGCCTTCAGCGTATCCGTGCCGAGCGGCAGGCGCAGCGGCGGCGTTTGCGCGTCGGCGAGCGTAACGAGCGCGGTGGCCAGCTTCTCAGGATCGCCGGGCTGGTTATGGTTCATCCCGACAGCAAAGCGGCGAACCTTGCCCGACGTGTCGTCATAGTCATCGATGATGTCCTTGCCGACCACGAGCGACGACGCATCGAGGAAATCCGTGCGGAAGTAGCCCGGCTCGACGACGGTCGCATGAATGCCCAGCGGCGCCAGCTCGGCGCGCAGCGATTCCGTGATGCCTTCGACAGCGAACTTCGTCGAGCTATACACGCCGAATCCCGCTCCCGCGCGATAACCGCCAATCGACGACATGTTGATCACGTGCCCCGAGCGCTGCTTGCGCATCACGGGCAACACGGCGCGCGTTACATTCAGCAGACCAAAGACGTTGGTGTCGTACATGCGGCGCACGTCGGCGTCGCTCGATTCCTCGACGGCGGCGAGCAGGCCGAACCCAGCGTTGTTGACGAGCACGTCGATGCGGCCGAACTTCTCGACGGCCGCCGCAACAGCCGCTTTCGCTTGCGCCTCGTCGGTCACGTCGAGCGCGACGGGCAAGAGCGCGGGCGATTCGCCAAGACGCTCGACGATCGCGTCGACCTTGCGCCCCGCTGCGACGACGGCATTGCCATCCGCCAGCGCAGCCTGCGCGATCAGCGCGCCGAGGCCGCGCGATGCGCCCGTGATGAACCAGACGCGCTTGAACTGCTGTTTCGTGACGTTGTTCATGATCTGCTCCTACGTTCGTGGTGAGAGTGAAACGAAGGATAGGACGTCCGATTCGCACAAACTAGCCATGCATTGCTAGACTGATAATCAACTTTTATTTGCGAATCGGAGCCGCCGATGAACGAGGTCCGCGCAATTTCGATTTTCGTCCGGGCCGCGACGCTGGGGAATTTGCGCAAGGCGGCTGTGGATCAGGGCATCTCGCCACAAGCGGCCAGTCACGCGGTGATGCAACTGGAAAAGGCGCTGGGCGTGCGGCTGTTTCATCGGACGACGCGCAAGCTGAGCCTGACGGAAGAGGGACAACGGCTGCTGCAAAACGCGGAGCCCGCGCTCGCGATGCTATCGTCGGCCATCGACGACACGCGCCGTTCGAAGGAGGAAGTCGCGGGACCGTTGCGCGTGAGCGCGCCGAAAGCGTTGGGCCACGCCGTGCTGTGGGCCTTCGATCCTCGAATTCGCGGCGCTCTATCCGGACGTGCAACTGGACGTCCGTTTCGACGACCACTTCACCGATCTCGTCGCCGATCGCGCGGACGTCGGCTTTCGCGGCGGGTCGCCTCCTTCGGGCGGCGCGATCGCGCGGCGTCTCCTTCCTATTCAGTTGATCGTCTGCGCATCGCCCGCCTATCTCGAACGGCACGGCACGCCGAAGTCGGTCGACGAACTCGACGCGCATCGCTGCACGGGCTATCGCCGCGCGAACACAGGAAAGCAGGCGCCGTGGGAGTTCCTGATCGGCAACGAGATCGTCTACCGCGAGATTGCGTCGACGTTGTGCGCGAACGATATCGACGCGGAAACGGAAGCCGTTCTCGCAGGTCTCGCAATAGGGCAGCTAGGCAGCTTTTCGGCTGCGCCGCACATTCGCGGCGGACGGCTCGTGCCATTGCTCACGCAACATGTGACGCAACGCGAGTCCATCTACATCTACTACCGACACCGCACGGAGCAGCCGTTGCGCGTGAGAACGTTCATCGACTTCATGATTGGTCGGCTCGCGAACAACAAGGACTTCTTTCTCGACCCGTCCGAACTAGGCGCTTGATTGCATCGAGAGAGGGCGCGAATAAAAACGCGAAAAGAGTGTTTCGTATATGCGGAAAGTCTAATGCGAAAAATGCAATAAAACCGGCGAAAATGGCGTGCATCAGAAGGTAGTTTTCGGTTTATTCCGTCCATGCCAACTGGCTACATTAAGCGCCGAAAAATGAAGTTCGCAACTCCCATATCGCTTGTGCATAAGAGCACAAACGCCCTTTAAATCGGGCATAAACGCTCTATCACAGCGTTTTACAATAGCGCAGCAATGCCTATTGATGAGGAATACCAACCCCTTGCACTGTTTATCCGTGTGTTGGTACAAAACATGCAAATGGTTCGCGTGCTATATTGACCTGACTATCACAACCGCACACGCAATGCGGTGAGCGACCCACGCATGCCTGCAATTCCCCAATACCGCCGGACCCCGATGTGAGAAAGCTTTTCGCTTTTCGCAAACCCGCTTTTGCGGGACGTGGCGTTACGCCGACGCTTGCGCTCATCGTCGCGGTCGCGTGTGGAATGTGCGTCATGGCAACGGCCGTCATCTGGGGAAAACAGGCAGGCGACGAATCCGTGCAAGAGCGCGAGAGTCTGATTGCGCGCGACATGGTCGCGTCGATCGATCGCATACTCGACAACGTCGTCACGCGCCGGCGCGTAGAACTGCGCAGTATTCCCGGACAGTCGTGCGCACTCGTCGCGCATCGACTCGCCGAACTCAGGACGTATGTTCACTACGTTCGCGCGATCGATCTCGTCGAGCATCGGCGCTTATATTGCTCTTCGGCACTCGGGCCAATCGACGTTCCGCTGACGGACTATCTGAAACCGGCACCGTCGGGTATCTCAATCGGGCTGGCTGCCGGCACGTTCAGTCAGCCCGATACGCCCGTGATGCCGTTGTATATGTCGACGGGACCGGACACGGGTTTGCTCTACATCGTCGAGGCAGCCTATCTCGCCGATACGCTCGCGCACGGCGTGCGCTACGAAGCGGATCACGTCGTCCTCGTCGTGTCCAACGCAGGCGCGCTGAACAACAGCGGCAACATGATTCCCGCCGACAGCGCAGCCGCGCAGCAAGGCACACGCGCATCGTCGACGCGCTGGGCCTTCTCGGTCGCCGTCGCCGCCGCGCCGGAATTCGTTTCGCACGCGCACTGGAAGTACGGTTTGCTGGCAGGCGCAGCGGCCCTGCTCGTGAATCTGCTGATCGCCGCCGCCTGGCTGATCGCGTTCGCTCCGCGCCGCCTGATGCTCGCCGCCGTGCGCCGCGGTCTGAAGCATGGACAACTTCACTTCGCGTATCAGCCCATCGTCGAAATTGCGACGCGCCGCATCTCGGGCGTTGAAGCACTGATTCGCTGGACGCATCCGAAATGGGGCCCCGTCAATCCCGGCGTATTCATGGTGGAAGTCGAGCGCAGCAGCCTGCTGCCTCGCATCACGCGTTTCGCGCTCGAGCGCGCGTCAGATGAAATCGCGCAGAAGACAAAGATCCGTCCGCTGCGCCTCGCAGTGAATATCGCGCCGATGGATCTGGAGCGCGACGGCTTCGTCGCGGACGTGCTGGCCGTGAACGAGAAGCTCCCCGACGACATCACGCTCGTGCTCGAACTGACCGAGCGGCTGCTGCTCCAGAAACATCCGCGAACAGAAGCGATCTTCCAGCGCCTGAAGGCGCACGGCGTGAAGTTCGCCATCGACGATTTCGGCACGCAGCACAGCAATCTCGATCTGCTCGGCCGTTTCCCATTCGATTACGTGAAGATCGACGGGCAGTTCGTGCGGCAGATCGACAAGAAAGGATACGAACTGATCCGCGCGATCGCCGGCGTGGCCAAACACTACGGCATGGAAGTGATTGCCGAAGGCGTCGAAACCGCGGCCCAGCATGAAGCGCTGCGCAGCCTCGGCATTCCGTTCGGTCAAGGCTATTTTTATCAGCGCCCGATGCCCGTCTCCGCGCTCTTCGTCGATGCCGATACCGCGTCGCAAGGCGCGAGCGTTGTTCCTTAGAGCCGGATCGTCGCCGCGTGGTGCCGTCGGCTCGCGTTACGTGTCGATCTCTTCGCCTTGCGCATCGCGCGCCGCAATCTTGAGCTGACGCAGCTTGTGATAGAGCGTCTTCTTCGGCATGCCGAGCGCGTCGCTCGCATCCGAGACGTTGCCGTGATGACGTCGCAGCATGTCCTCGATCAGCATGCGCTCGAAGTACGCCATCTGTTCCGCGAGCGTGCCGCCTTTCGCCGTGCCCTTGTTCGGATCGTTGCCTTCCGTCAGCAGACTGTCGCCCGTCAGCCCGAGCACGAAGCGGTCCGCGACATTCTGCAATTCGCGCACGTTGCCCGGCCACTGATGCGTCATCAGCTCCGACACCTGCGTCGCCGACACGATAGGCGCAGGCTGTCCGAACCGCCGCGCGGCCGCGAGCACGAAATGCTCGAACAGAAGCGGCACGTCTTCGCGGCGCTCGCGCAAAGGCGGCAGTTCGATCTGCGCGACGTTCAATCGATACAGCAGGTCCGCGCGAAAACGTCCGTCGGCGGATAGCGCCGCGAGATCGGCCTTCGATGCCGCGATCACCCTGCAATCGACGGCTATCGATTCGTTCGCGCCCAGCCGCTCCAGCGTTCGCTCCTGCAACACGCGCAGCATCTTGATCTGTAGCGCGACGGGCATCGTTTCGATCTCGTCGAGAAAGAGCGTGCCGCCGTTCGCCCATTCGATCTTGCCGATGCGCTTCTTGATTGCGCCCGTAAACGCACCCGCTTCGTGGCCGAACAGCTCGCTTTCGAAAATCTGCTCCGGCAGACCGCCGCAATTGAGCGCGACGAAATGGTTGTCGCGCCGCCCGCCGAAATCGTGCAGGCTGCGCGCGATCAGTTCCTTGCCCGTGCCCGTCTCGCCCGTGATCAGCACCGACACCGACGTATCGGCGAGACGCAATATCTTCTTGCGTACTTCGGCCATCGCGGGCGACTTGCCGAGCACCATCGCCTCGATGCCCTGCCAGTTGTGCAGCGCGGCGCGCAAGCCTTGCACTTCGAGCGTGAGCCGCCGCTTCTCGACGGCGCGCGCCACGCGGCCCGCGATATGGTCCGAAGAGAACGGCTTCTCGATGAAGTCGTACGCGCCGACCTGCATCGCGCCCACGGCCGTCGATATATCGGCGTGTCCGCTGATCAACACGACGGGGATTTGCGAATCGATCGCCATCACCTTGTCGAGCAGTTGCAATCCGTCGATGCCCGGCATCCGCACATCCGATACGATCACGAGCGGCGCGCCCGGCGCGACTTCAGCGAGCGCCTCTTTCGCCGACGCATATGCACTGACGGGAAAGCCCGCGAGCGCAACCGCCTGCTCGACGCCGAAGCGAACGTTCTCGTCATCCTCGACGACGAGCACGCGAATCTCATCTCCCATGGGCCATCCTCTGCGACGTCGCCGCCGCGAATTCGATAGTGAATTGTGCGCCGCCCTCCGCGCCGCCGTGTGCCTGATTCGAAGCGGTGATCTTCGCGCCAAAGCCTTCGACGATGCGCGACGTGATCGCGAGCCCGAGGCCGAGTCCATGTCCGCGCGGCTTGGTCGTGACGAACGGCTCGAACAGATGCGCGAGCACTTCGGGCGCGATGCCCGCGCCGCTATCGGCGATCGTGAAGAGCACGCGCTCGCGTTCGTCAGGCTCGCCGGCGACGATGGTAATGACGCGCCTCTCCTGGTTGCGCACAGCATCGAGCGCATTGCCAAGCAGATTCACGATGACCTGCTGCAACTGGCTCGACTCTGCCCACAGCATCGTCCCCGATCCGATCTTCACGTCGAGTCGCACGTCTTCGTCGCGAATGCGCGCATCGTAGATGAGCCGTGCGTGCGCGACGGCTTCGTTGAGCGACACCGCGACGCGCTCGACTTCCGGCTTGCGCGCGAACGTCTTCAGCTCCGACGTCAATACGGCCATGCTGTCGACGAGTTTTGCAACACGTTCGAGATTCGCGACGGCCTGCGCCGGCTGGTTGCGCTCGAAGAACGTGCGCGCGTTGTCGCACAGCGTCCGGATAGCGACGAGCGGCTGATTCAGTTCGTGCGTGAGGCCCGCGGCCATCTGCCCGAGCACGGCCAGCTTGCCCGCGTGCACGACTTCCTGCTGCGTATCGCGCAGACGCTGCTCAGTGCGCTTGCGCTCGACGATTTCCTGCTGCATGCGTTCGTTCGTCGCCGTCAGTGCCGCCGTGCGTTGCGCGACGGTAATCTCGAGTTGATCGTTCGCGAGACGCAACGCATCTTGTGCGTTGAGCTTTTCGGCGATCGTCCGGCGGCGCTGGATCGCGTATAGCGCATAGAGGCCGGCGATCAGGAAGGCACCCGTCACGAACGCGAGCGCAAGCTGCTGTTGATGGCGCGCGCCCGCGACGTCAAGCAGCACCATCACCGAATCGCCCGCTT
The DNA here is from genome assembly GCF_900108945.1 of Paraburkholderia diazotrophica. Classification (GTDB taxonomy): domain Bacteria; phylum Pseudomonadota; class Gammaproteobacteria; order Burkholderiales; family Burkholderiaceae; genus Paraburkholderia; species Paraburkholderia diazotrophica. Next base: position 31,460 of record NZ_FNYE01000056.1, read on the forward strand.
GCGGCGCGGATCGCGACATCGCGAGAAAGCGCGTCGTCTTGCCAGGGCGCCGCCAGTCGGGAAAGCGTCCGAGCCACGCGTTGCCGTTCCAGTCGCCGACGCGTTGATATGACAGTGCATCGACGTTGCGGCCCGCGTATTGACGCGAAGCCTGAATGTCACGCTGCTGCTGCGCGGTGATCGGCCGAAGCGCGGTGAACTTCCACGCGGGCACCGTCGAAATGACGACCACGCCGTTGCCGTCGATGACCATCGCCGCTTCGCCGGGCGTGCGCCATGCGGATTCGAGCGCATCGACGCTCACCTTCACGGCCGCTGCGCCGATTGGCTTGCCCGCATCGCGCACCGCGCTCGCGAAGTACAGCCCGGGCATGCCTGTGTTCGTGCCGATGCCGAAGAAGCGCCCCGAGCCGTGCGCGAGTGCGTCCTTGAAGTACGGCCGATACGAAACGTTGGTGCCGACGAAGCTGAGCGACTGGTTCCAGTTGCTCGCGGCAATCACGGAGCCCTGCAGGTCGATCACGTCGACGGCAAGGCTGCCCGCGTCGTTGTTCACCGCTTCGAGGTAGGTGTCGACTTCGTGCAGCAGCTCGGGCGAGGCGGCGGGGCCCGCGCCCAGCAACGCGCGCACGCTGTCCTGCCGCGCGACGATGGCAGGCATCATCTCGAAGCGGCCTAGCTCGCTCTTCAGGCTTGCCGTGTACAGGTCCAGCCGATGCGCGCCGACTTCAGCGAGCGCATCGATCGCGCGGTCCCACGCAAACTCGACGGCCGCCGCGGCCACGCCGAAATACAGCGCGGCCGCGGCGGCCCATCCCCACAACGGTATCCCTCTTATTCTCATGCGCACGTTCAGCCTCATCGATACGCAATGCCTGTTGGCGAAATGCGAGTGAGCCGCGCTCGACACCCGGCGACGCCCGCGCCGCGCGTTGCCGCATGGTCAGGCCGCGTCGGGCAACGGCGCATCAACCGAAATGCGCAAGCACGATCAGCGTCAGCGTGACCACGATCGCGCCGCCAATACGCGTGGCGATCTGCGCGAACGGCATCAGCGTCATGCGGTTCGCGGCCGTCAGGATCGCGACGTCGCCCGTGCCGCCCTGGCCGCTGTGGCAGGCGTTCACGATCGCCGTGTCGATAGGGTACATCTTCAACAGACGCGCAACCACAAAGCCCGTGCCCATCAGGGTCGCGACCGTCGCGACGATCGTCACGATGTTGGCGAACGTGAACGCGGCGATCAGCTTGTCCCACGGCGTCATCGCGACGCCGATCGCGAACAGCAGCGGATACGTGACAGCTGTCGAGAAGAACTTGTAGACGACGAACGCGCCTTCCTGCAACTGCGGCGACACGGCGCGCGCGAGCTTCACCAGCACCGCGAGAAACAGCATCGCGACGGGCGCGGGCAAGCCGAACAAGTCGCGGCACGCCAGGCCGAGCAGATACAGCGTGATCGCCGTGATGCCGGCCGCCGCGATATGCGTCACGTCGATATGGCCGGTGATTTCTTCTTTCACGGGGTCCATTTCATCCGTCTCGCCGACCTGCAGACGCCCTTCGCCCGTCAGATGCGGAAAGCGCTTGCCGAGCATGTCGAGCGCGCCGGAGAGCACGATCGCCGTGAGGCTGCCGAGCATCACGGGCGGCAGCACCTGCGCGAACAGTTCGCCTTGCGGCAGATGCATGATCTCCGAGTAGCCGACCGACAGCGGAATCGCGCCCTCGCCCACGCCGCCCGCCATGATGGGCACGACGATATACAGCAGCGTGTGACGCACGCCGAGCCCGAACGCCGCGCCGACTGCGGTGCCGACAAGCGCAGCCGCCATCGATCCGACAGCGAGCGGCACGAAGATCTTCAGGAAGCCCTGAATCAGCACGCGCCGGTCCATGCTCAGAATGCTGCCGACGATGATCGACGCGATGAACAGGTACAGGAAGTTCGTCTGCTTGGTGAACTCGGTGGTGAGATGAAGGATGGGCTTCGGCAGCAGGTGATAGAAGGTCAGCGCGGAAGGCACGAAGGTGGCGCAGATCGCGGCAGCGCCGATGTTGCGAAGAATCGGCAGACGTTTGCCCAACTCGGCGCACGTGAAGCCGAAAAACGCGAGCACGGCGATGGCCATCGATATCTCGCCCGGCACCTTGCCCGTGACGGCGAAGCCCGCGATCAGCGCGAGCAGGATGAAATAGACGGGCAGCGGAATGATGCCGATCCGGTATTCCATCAGCTTCCACCAGCCTTCCGGCCAGAAGCGGGTCTTGCTGGTGGATTGCTGCGCAGGAATCGGCTGCGAGTGGCTCGGGGCGTGGGAAGTCGTTTGCAAAGCATGTCTCCTTGATTTGAGTGCGCGGACTGCGTCGCGGCGTCGCGCATCGTCGTGGTGGCCGCGTGACCAGTGGGCGGCAATAGTGCAAGGGCCATGCCAGAATCCGGCTTGCGCGCACCGCTCCATCTCCTTGATTTGATTTGGTTTTTATTGAATGGAAAAGTATGGGCGGCCGAGTCGTTCTGAGATTTCAGAATCGGTCCGGCGGGGAGGCTGAGATTTCATCCATTCGCTAGAATCTCCGCGATGGGCTCAACGCGGAGGAACGATGGAAAGCACGTGGCAATTCCAGATCAGGATCACCGTGGCCGACGAACGGGCCAGCGCGTTGCGCGCAGACCCCGCATCGGACAACTATCCGCCGCTGCGCGACATCTTGCGGCAGCACAAGGCGTCGCTGAAATGCCAGTTCGATGCATTCGCCGATTACGTCAAGGAAGCGGAAGCGATGGGCACGTCGGCATACCGGCTCTACGAATGGACGAGACAAACGATCGAGAACCCCGAGAAGAAGGCGAAGTACTTGCGGTCCTTTACCGTGTATGTCGAAGGTGAAGACGTGTACGACGAGGACATCGCCGATTCGCTTGAGTCGGCACTGTCGGCGCTGCCCGGCGATGCGGGCATCGAGCGCGTTTTCAAATACGACACCGATCCGGCAAATAATCCGCAGCCGCCGCAAGCGAATCGCGGTTGAATCGCGGTTGAATCGCAGCTATTGGCGACCGGCGAGCGGTCCGCTCGTCCCTTTCACCAAGGAGACTTCGCGGACCGTCCTAAACACATCAAACGAGCGCGATTTCAACGTCGATATTGCCGCGCGTCGCCTTCGAGTACGGGCAAGTCTGATGTGCCGCATCGACAAGCGCTTGCGCGATGTCGCGCGCCACGCCCGGCAGACTCACGTTGAGACGCGCCTGCAGGAAGTAACCGCCCTCGCCCGTGCCCAGGTCCACTTCGGCGTCGACGCTCGCATCGGCGGGCAGCGTCACTTTCAGTTCGCGCGCCGCAAGACCCATCGCGCCGATGAAGCAGGCCGACCAGCCCGCCGCAAACAGCTGCTCGGGGTTCGTGCCCTTGCCGTTCGTACCGGGCGTCGAAAGCTGGATTTCCAGCCGGCCATCCGAACTGCGCGACGCGCCTTCCCGCCCGCCCGACGTGTGAGTCTCGCCTGTGTAGAGTACGTTTTCGATGCGTGCCATGATTATTTCCTTTGCGTGTTGTGTGATTAGTGATGCTTGAAGGTCGAGCCGATGTCGCTGGCGATCACGCGATGACCCGACTGAATCGCCGAATCCGTCACGCCGCCAACCGCGGCCGTATTTTCGTTGACCGTCGCTTCGCGGCCAGCGCCTGCAACGATCGCGGCGGCACCTTGCTGCGAAGCCGACGCGCCCTGGATCGGGTTGTAGTGCGGCGCGGGACCATATCCGCTCGCGAATGCGGAAGCCGAAGCAGCAACGCTCACTGCAACAAAAACTGCGGCTTTAAAGAACTTGCTCATCATTTCTCTCCGGTAGTTGAAGACCCTCGATCGAGGGCACTCTGTCTGTCTACAAATCGCTGACGGATGCGGATTGGCGCTTCGGCTCATCATCATCCGACTCAACAGCGTACGCGATTCAATCGCATGCGATGCATTTTAAGCAAAGCCAGATGCATGTCAAGCATGCGATTCAATCGCGTGCGATCATTTTTTGGAAAAGACTTGTGCGAAAAGAGTGCGCGGCATCGGCATTGGGCCGGGTGCGCGTAAACGCGCAGCGCGGGCGCGGCAGACATGCCGGGCCCGCGCTGCATCAGGCGGAAATACGATTACTGCTGCTCGTTGACCGCTTTGACCAGGTTGTTGCGCAGCGTGACGATCGCCTTCTGCACCTTCGAGAATTCATCGGGCGTGAGGCCCGTGGCCTCGACGAGATCCATGTTCAGCGCCTTCTCGCGCAGGCGTCGGCCGCTTTTCGTCAGACTGACGCGTACCTGGCGTTCGTCTTCGGGATCGCGTTGCCGCTCCAGATAGCCCATGCCTTCGAGCTTCTTCAGGATCGGCGTCAGCGTGTTCGATTCGAGAAACAGCTTTTCGCCGAGGCTGCTGACGGTCTGATCATCCTCTTCCCACAACGCGATCACCGTGATGTATTGCGTGTAGGTCAGTCCAAGCTCTTCGAGAATCGGCTTGTACGCCTTGCCGAACGCGAGATTCGCCGAATAAACGGCGAAACACAGAAAATCGGCGAGCTTCGGATTCGCGGCGTCTGCCTTGGCGGTGGTCTTCATATGCGTCCTCGTCGGCGGGAGACGGATGTCTCGTCACAGACGCATTATATATCGCATGCGATTTAATCGCAAAAGCTTGACACTGAACGAGGGTTGATCATCGCATGTACCATCCAGGCGATTTTGGCTGCATGATAAGCGTCGATGGACATGGATACGAACTGCATCAAGGACACACCATGGACGAATCGACGAATACGGCGCGCGACTTCATCGTGCGCACGATGACAACCGGCGAAGTGGATCGCGCAATCGAATGGGCCGCGATCGAAGGCTGGAATCCCGGCATGCACGACACCCGCTGCTTTCGCGCAGCCGATCCCGATGGGTTCTTCGTCGGCGTGTGGCGCGGCGAACCCATCGGCTCGATTTCCGCCGTCGCGTACGACGCGCATTTCGGCTTTATCGGTCTGTATATCGTCAAGCCGGAATTTCGCGGCAAAGGGCTCGGCCTGCGCATTTGGCAGCATGGCATCGCGTATCTCGGCGAGCGCAACATCGGACTCGATGGCGTGGTCGCGCAACAGCCGAACTATCGAAAGTCAGGCTTTGCGCTTGCGTACCGGAACATACGGTTTCAGGGCATCGCGAAGGCTGGCATTGCGGGCAGCGCAGCGTTATCCGATGCGCACGCGCTGCCCTTCGATCAGCTCAGTGCCTATGACCGTCGGTTCTTCCCCGCGCCGCGCAACGGCTTTCTGCGCGCGTGGATCGATCAGCCGGATGCCGTCGCGCTGGCGGACGTCGTCGATGGACAGATGCGCGGATATGGCGTGCTGCGCCGATGCCGCGAGGGCCGCAAGATCGGGCCGCTGTTCGCCGACGACGCGCAGATCGCCGAAACGCTGTTCAGCGCGCTCGTCGCGCATTGTCCCGGAGAAATCGTGACGCTCGATGTGCCCGAGCCCAATCCGGCAGCCGTGGCGCTTGCAGTGCGCCACAGCATGACGAGCGTGTTCGAAACGGCACGCATGTACACGGAAGAGGCGCCGGACATTCCGCTCGCGCAGGTGTTCGGCGTCACTTCGTTCGAGTTGGGCTAACGGTTTTACCGCTTCTGATCGTAGCGATACACGCCGTGTCCCGCCTTGCGGCCCAGCCTCCCGGCCGCGACGAGTTCGCGCAGCAACGGACACGCGCGATACTTCGAATCGCCGAAGTCCTTCAGGAACACATCCATCACGGACAGGCACACGTCGAGCCCGATGAGATCCGCGAGCGCGAGCGGCCCGATCGGGTGATTTGCGCCGAGCCGCATGCCCTCGTCGATTTCCTCCGCCGTCGCGATGCCTTCCGCCAGCGCGAAAAACGCTTCGTTGATCATCGGCACGAGAATCCGGTTGACCACGAAACCCGGCGCGTTCTTCACGTTGACAGCCGTCTTGCCGAGCCGCTGCGTCAGTTCGCGCACGGCGGCGGCTGTATCGTCGCCTGTCTGCACGCCGCGAATCACTTCGACGAGTGGCAGCAGCGGCACCGGGTTGAAGAAGTGCATTCCGACGAAACGCTCGGGCTTCGTAAGCGTCGCGGCAAGAGCCGTGATCGAGATCGACGACGTGTTCGACGCGACGATCGTCTCGCCGCTCACGATGGATTCGATCTGCCGCAGGATGCGGATCTTCAGTTCGACGTTCTCCGTCGCTGCTTCGACGACGATATCCGCACCAGCGAGGCGCTGATAGTCGGTCGACGTTTCGATGCGCGTGAGCGCCGCATCGCGCGCCGATGCGTCGATCTTGCCCTTCTCGACCAGCTTCGCGAGACTCGCTGTGAGCGTCGCGACGCCCTTTTCGAGCGCGGCGTCCGTGACGTCGATGAGCACCACCTTGACGCCCGCCACCGCCGACACCTGCGCGATTCCGTTGCCCATCGTGCCTGCGCCGACGATGCCTATCGTTTCGATCTTCGTTGCCATTACTGCTCCTCTGCTTGCTGAATTGTGCGGATTACCGGGATTGCCATTGACGCCTTGCGGCGCGTCATGGGCGATACGATACCTGTTTCTCGCGGGCATTCGCGTGAAACCGGGCAATTCGCGATGGACGCCGGAATGAACGGTTGAAGCGAGCAGCTATATCATCGGGGGAAATCGATTCATCGAAGGTCTCACCATGCTGTCCGTCGATCTGAACCCGAAACGAAAGCGCGAGAACCCGCTGCTGTGGGTTTTCGAGCCTCTCGAACGAGACCCCGGCTACTCGCGCGAACGGTTCTTCAACATGCAGGCCGCCTGGCTCGACGGCCTGCTTTATCTCGCCGTCGCAAGCGGTGAAGAACCATGGAATGGGCTCCTCGTGTGCACGTCACATGACCGGCAAGCTGGATTGCTGCGCGAGTACTCCGCGCTCGTCCCGCATCCTGTGCTCGGCAAGTGGCTGTATGTGTCGCAAAGTCATCCCGAGTTCGAAACCGCCGCGCAGGACATGATCGCGCTCGCGCGCGAGCGCGATCCGCGCATGGGTGTCGTGCCGGGCAAACGCAAGCGGTCGCCCGATGTGATCGAAATGAAGGCCTCGTCGGCGAAAAAGAAAAAGTAGGCGTCGCGCGTTTGACCGCATGATCGGGCCATTTCGTGCAAGGCCGAAGTTGCCGCCGTAGGCGCGCGGAGTGGGTGGTGGCGGTAGACCGGTAGTTGCATTTTCGCGCGGCAGAGCGAGTCGTCTGCACGTCCCCTTTGCGAAGCGTTGGCTATGAAACACTCGAAAGGCCTGCGAACTTTGTCCCCAAGTGGCGGCACAATCTCTTTTCTATGACGCCGCCCCTGCCAGTGCTTCCGCGCGTTGTGAACCATTGCGCGTGCAGCTAAAGGCGCATCCAGTATGTATCGGGAATCGCTCGATCCTCGTCCGACAGGAACGGATTATCCAGCCGTATCACCTTCCTGCCGCCCAGATTCCCAAGCTTCAACCCGTTCTGGATGTACGGATGCGTATTGAACAACTTCAGATACGAGCCGTCGCGCCAGGCGGCCGTGAAGCCACGCTCGATCGTCGCGGCAAGTTCTCGATGATTCGGCGACACATAGAACAGAAAATCGGAGCGATACGCGAGCAGCAGACTTTGCTCGACGGCGAGATCAGGCTCGGTCGCCCGGCGCGATTCCAGCTCGGGAAACGCCTCGATTACGCCGCGCGGAAAATAGTCGACGCGCCGGCCTTCCAGCATCTTGAAGATCGTCTCGTACGTCGAAGGGGTCTGCACGCGAAGGCCGGCGTTGCGCATGATCCCGGCATCGATCCAGCCGAGTCCCTGGACGCCCGTCATCGAGCGAAGGTCCTCCAGCGTTTCGATCCCGTCGAAATCGGCCTGGCGGTCCTGTCTGATCAAAAACACGCGATAGCCGATCAGACCGCGGTGAATCGGGATATGCACGACGTTCAGGCCGCGCTCGGCCTGCGCCTCCATGCTCGTCCAGTGCAGGTTGATCGTCGTACCGCTGGCGAGTTCAGCAAGCGCGCGGCTGCGCTCCATCACGACCTCGACCTGACGCGCCGTATAGGACGCGTTGGCCGCTTTCATCGCGACATCCAGCGTTGCGAGCGCGAACGCCGCATGCACGTCGCGACCCGGCCTGATCTGCGGATAGACAATGTCGAAATGCTGGTCCGGTGCGGCCCGCGCGGCAAACACCGCGCCCGCGGCAGCACTCGCCGCCGTGATAATAAAGCGCCTGCGATGCATAACCACTGCTGACTCGAACTGGGTCGTACAGGTGGCTCGCGTTTTTGCCGGCGAGCCTGACGAAATCCTGTCACGGGCGATGCCGCAAAAAAATGCGGACAAACCCCCTGGCAGGATGCTTACCGATACTCACTCCATCCCTGCATTTCGCGGGGTGAGCATCCTCTACTCGACGATCAATCTGTGCCGGATCGCGTACCGGATCACCTCGGCATTGTTGGAAAGCCCGAGCTTCTGCATCAGTCGCATCTTGTGTGTACTGATCGTTTTCGCGCTGAGCGCGCACGCGTCGGCGATTTCGTTGATGCTCCTGCCCGCC
>NZ_FNYE01000037.1 GCF_900108945.1 Paraburkholderia diazotrophica
GAGGTAGCGCGCGGCAAGAATCGCAACAAATCGAAGATCCGTGCTCGGGTTGAGCACGTGTTTGCTGTGGTCAAGCGCCTGTGGGGCTTCACGAAGGTGCGCTATCGCGGTCTGGCGAAGAACGCCAATCGCGCCTTCGTCGCGCTGGCGTTGACCAACGTCTATCTCTCGCGCAGACGATTGATGGCACAGGTCCGCCCGTAATGGGCGAAATGCGGGCCGAAGGCCCGTACGCAACGCCCTGGTGGGCAGGAAAAAACAAGCGGAAAGCTTCTCTCACGATCAATCTGCCTCTGTTTGCGCCCGAATGGATGAAAACAACGGCTTGTTCAGCGTTGCCTTAGCGGGCGTTCGCATGAAAGTGGACAACCAGCGTGATGTAGGCGAGCGCAACGAACACGCCCGCCGTCGTTCCGAGCACATCCCGGTATCCAGCCCCTCGCGTGAAGTGGACGGGTAGTCCCACGACGAAGTACGTCACTGCGAACACGATCACCACCATCAACGGCGGCGGTGTCGTGATCAGGAGGTCTGTCACTGCGCGCATCATTTCCCGATCCAACAGTTGATGAGCAGCCGTCCGTGTCGACGTGCGGCTGCTGTCGTGGACACAACCTTGCAACGCGAACCCCTTGCTTCGCCGCATGTCGGCCGTTGGGCTCGCCGTCTCTTATTGCAGTTGGGCGACGAGGGCTTCGGCACCTTTGTCGAGGCCGGTTCTGGCCGCCCCGAGCGATCCGAATGCAGCAGGCAGATTCATCGCGTTCGGATATTGCTTCGACACATACGCCCGCAAAAGGCGGTTGTTGGAACTGTCATACACCTCGACGGCGTATGTGACCGAGCCGCTGAACGCGCCTTTGCCTCCGCGGATTGCCTGGACGCTGTTGTAGAGGTTCCCCGCGATGTCGAAGTGCATCACCTGTCCGACGAGCGCAGTGGTCTTTTCCGCGCCTGTCAGCGTGAGCTTGACGCGCAAGGTCGCAGGCGAAGGCTGGCTGGCGATTTCGAAACGCTTCGAGAGCTTCGTCGCAAACGTCTTGCCCATGTAATCCGCGAGCGCGGCCTTGTCGTCCTCCGGCATATCCGCGAACTGGTTGTCATTGCCCCGATACACGACGACCGGGTCGATCATGACCTGCGTGTAACGCGACCAGACGACGGGAGCGGCATACCGGTAAGGCACCTTTGCCGCGTCATCCTCCCGGTTCTGCTTCAGTTGCGGCGATGACGAAATGCCCGAGTAGGCAACGGGCTGCACACTCGAACATGCCGTCAGGGCAAGCGTTAGCGCGCCGACGAAAAGCAGCAGGGCGGGTCTCATGTTGGGCATTTATCGTTCCTTGCGAGTGGATGTCAGATGTCGGCGGCGTTTCGATTCGTGTCAAAGCCGACGTAGCCGAAGCGTAGCATCGTCGGTTTCGAATGTAAACCGTCTATCCGGTTTGTTTCTGCATTCGAGACGCCGAGCGTACAATCTGGGTTTCCCGGTTCGGGCGATATGCTGCTTACAGCTTTTCAGTAGCTGGCGTGTCGGGCTTGCGCGGCCACGACTTCGGCAAACAGGTAGCTAACCGGCTCGAATGACGTCACTTTCAAGATCAATGGATAACCAGACACGTTCGGAAAATACTCGCAAGAAGGCCATTGAGGCCGCACTGACGATTCTCACGCGTGAAGGTGTGGGCGGCCTCACGTTCGATTCACTGTCGCGCGAGAGCGGAATCAGCAAAGGCGGGTTGCTGCATCAGTTTCGTACCAAGAATGGCGTGCTCAAGGCATTGCTCGAACATCAGCGGCAGCAGTTCGAGCAAATCGCGCATGCGCATATGGCGAAGGTGGGCACAACAAAGACGGAACCGTGTCTGTCATCGCAGATCGCCATCTATCGGGAATCCGTCAAGCAGCCGCATTCTGTCGCGCGCGCAGTACTTGCTGCACTGGTCGAGAGTCCGGAGCTTCTCGCTGAGTTCAAGGTAACCGATGCCGAAAGAATGAAAAAACTGCGGGAAGAGTCGAGCGACCTCGAACTTTCCTTGTTGCGCTACTTCGCCGCCAGCGGCCTCGCGTTCAATTCTCTGCTAGGGCTTTCGCCGTTGCCGGATGCGATGATGAACCGGCTCTTTGAACGCTTGCTTGACGAGTCGGCGTGGATAGATCAAATGCAGCCGGCAAAAGTGCGCAAGAAAGTCGCACGTTGACGTTTGGCACGACAACCATGGACGCAAAGAAGATTAAGTATTCCGGCACTAGAAGAGGTGCTCCGATTCGAGCCGCCGTCGATGTCCGCTTCGCCCGTCAGTTCGACCTGGCCGGTTTCGCCCGTGAACATGCCGCCCGTATCGGCGGCATAGATGGCTGCCCACGTGTTGCCGAACCACGCCTTCAGGTCGTTGCGCCGGTTGATGACCGTGTAGCCGGGCACGCCTTGCGCGAGCGTCTTCGGTGCATCGAGTTTCAGGTTGCCAATGGCGACAACGGTGCCGCCGGTATTGGTGATCTGCGTGCCCGCCTTCAGCGTGGTGTCCTTGCCTGCTTCAATCACGCCACCAAACGCCTGCACGGTGCTGGACGCACTGGCGCGGCAGAAGATGAAGCACGACTGGTGATACGACGCCTGTCCCGTGAACACGCCCTGCGTGAGCAGATTCTGCGCGGCGGCGATTGAGATGCTGCCGTTGTCCGACAGGATTGAGCCGCCGACGTTATTGACGTTGCGCGCGTTGATCGTGACGTTGCCACTGTCGGCCGTGATGTACGAGAGCTTGTCAGGATCGGCGAGCGCGCCGTAATCGACCGTGAATCCGTTCTCGTGGTGCTGCACGAAAATCAGCCGCCAGCTCTTGTTCGAATAGCCGACGGCATTGCCGCCATTCACGCCGCTCGAATGATCGATGATGTTGTCGACGTCACCAACTGCCGTGAGCGTGACATTGCCGTTCGACAGAATGCGCGCGTCTTCGTTGGTGATGTTGCCGCCCGCGCTGACGACAACGTCGCCGTTCACACCAAACAGCACGCCGAGCTTCGAGCTGGTGGTCGACTGATTCAGCACGTTGCCCGACGCGTTGAGCGTGACTGCGCCTTTCGAATCGGCATCGCCTGAGGTTTGCGTTTGTCCTTGAACCAGCGAGCCGACATTCACGATGTCCTGGCTGCTCTTGACAGTTCCTCAGCGATCTGAACGGAACGCGAACAGACTTCGATCACGCGACGGCCGTCGGCTACAACGTCACGGGCGGTCATATCCAGATCGAAGGCAATGCGGGTGCGAACGGTCCGGGCGCGGGTATCGAAGGCACGGTCGACACCATCGACCTGATTGCTGAAACCATCGGCGTCAATGCCCCGCTGTACGCGGGCACACGCATCAACGCCATTGCAAGGCGGCAGTTCGTGTTGCCCTCTGCCGTGTCGGATACGGGTACGACGTATGGCACGTCGTCGAATGGCAGCGTCAATACGGCGTCGGCAATCAATGCCGCAAACGGCAACGCGAACAACGGTCTTGCGATCGATGCGACCGCATTCGGCGCGATGGCGGCGGGACAGATTCAGGTCATCAGCACGGCAGCGGGCATGGGTGTGCGCACCGACGGGCAACTGGCCGCGAACGCGGGTGATCTGCTGCTGTCCGCGAATGGCGACGTATCGGTGGCCGGTACGGCCGCGCAGCAACAGGCAACGGTTCAATCGGCTGGCAACGTGTCGATGACGGGTGCGCATATCGGCGTTGGTGGTTACACGATCAGCGCGACGGTACTAGGTAGCAACTTGCGGGAGTTCTATTTGCCTGGAGTAACTGGTACGGGCTCCAAAATCCAGTTCGTTGAACTGAACGGAAAGGTACTTACCATTATCGCCAAATGACCATGACTAAATTCGACATGTTAACGTGGGTAACCTGCGATTCTCGCAGTGACATGGAAGCCCGTGCTTCCGGGCAAAAGATATTGGGAACGCTGCTGACGTCTGACCCAAATACATGGGGACACTTTCAAACGCCGGAAGGCTGGTGCCTGAACATTGGCTACGCGGATGTAGGTCTGGTGCCGCAGGCATTGCTTGTTGCGACGTCTGATTGTCGGCATCAACGAATGCTTGGTCGGCTATGATTTGCTCGCCGGTGCGGCATTCTTTTCCTACCGCATGCCCTTAGTGTTTCAAGAATTTGTTGAGGTTGGTAATCCACTTATCGTCCGAGACGTGGTCGAGCGCTTTTACGACAAGCTCGCTGACAGCTACCTCGTTTTCGCGTCACTTGCCTATGCGTTCGGGAACACAGCCTATTGCCTTGTCATGGGCAGATCAAACGCGAAGCGTAACCCTCGGTAGTTTTCCCGCTGATGTTGGACGAGGTAACCGTATAGCTTTCAACGCTTCCTTCGGTACAAAACTTCCAGAGCTCGATTCCATCCTGCGCAATTCCGACAAATCCCATCTCGCACACGAGATGTCGTGCGGCCTTCTCGCAATGGGCGTATTCGAGCGGATCAACATATCCAACTCATGTCCAAAAGTTGGTAGTGTGTACGCGCGCGTATCCCTATCTGTTTGCAGATAAGTTGGCATACAAACGAAAGGTGCGGGGCGAGAGGGAGGAAATGACGAGAACTGCGGCGTGACGCCGTGAAACCTCAGCCGCCATTGCGGCCTGGCTCGACTTCTACACTCTCCGCCGCCGTGGCCCGCGAAAAACGCATCTGATATTCACTCGGCGACAATCCGGTTTTGCGCTTGAACAATTGCCGAAACGTGCTGATATCGCCATAGCCGACACGCTGGCTAACCGATTCGAGCGCAATCGGACGCGTTTCCAGTAACCGTTTCGCAACCTCGATGCGCAGATTCTGCAGATACGTCAATGGTGCGAGCCCGACGGCTTCCTTGAAACGGCGATTGAGCGTGCGCTCGCTGACAGCAAGCGACGCCGCCAGATCGCTCAACCGGAATCCCTGCTGCAACGTAGCCTCCATCTGCTGCTGGGCGCGTGCGACAAGCGTGTCGGTGTGCCCATGTTCATCGAGAAGCGTTGCATAGGAAGCCTGCGAAGTCCGGTTCATGTCTATCAACAGCGCCTTCGCGGTCATCGTGGCGAGCGCGTCGCCGGCGAACGTTTCGACGAGCCGTATTGCGAGATTCAGATACGACGTCACGGAACCGCCCGAGATGATGCCGTCTTGCGCGATCAGCAGTTCCTGTGCGCGAACTTCGACACGCGGATAGCGGCGCGCGAAGTCCGCGGCTCTTGCCCAGTGCGTCGTCGCGGCGCGGCCATCCAGCAGGCCGGCTTCCGCGAGCAGGTAATTGGCCGTGCAATAAGCCGCCAGCACGGTGCCTGCCTTGCGTTGGCGCCTCAGCGCGGAAGACAGTTCGTTCAACTGCTCGCGTCGTCCGATGAACTCGTCGATGGTCGAGAAGAACGGTGCCGTCAGCAGAACGGCGTCGGCCCGTTTGCGCGGGTCGATCTTGCCGTCGACGTGAATGATCTGGCCTGACGCAGCCGTGACGGGCCGCCCGTCGAGCGATTCCACGCGCCACGCGAACACGGGCGCGGAGGCCGAGCGTGGCGCAGCAATGCGCGCATGGAACTGATTGGCCGCGCTGAATACGTCGACGGGACCCGCGACGCCGGACGCGAGAATTCCGTCATAGACCCAGATGCGGACGATGGCCATTGCGTGTCTGAATTTCCTTGAATAATGGCGATACTGCCACTTCCAGCCGCGCGAGTAAACCCCGATCATGGCCGCATCCGATGAACCGAAAGCAGGAGCAGCACCATGCCAATGATCGATGCACTGTGGCCCGAAGACGCCTTGACGCCCGAGGCCGAAGCGCGCCTCGTCAAGGAACTGACCGATACTCTCATCGAGGCGGAAGGCTACGATCCCGCCAATCCGATCGTACAACGCGTCACCGTATTCCATCTTCATCGGCCCGCTGCAATCTACATCGGCGGTGAGCGCACGAATACGATCCGTTACCGGATCATTCCGTCTGCCCCCGAAGGGCAATACACCGACGAATCGCGTCGCGCGCTTGTCAGAAACGTCACGGAAGCGGTGGCGCGCGCGGAGAACCGGCCGTTCGACGAAGTCGCGCCGCGCGTCTGGGTCTTCCCGACCGAGATTCCGGATGGCACCTGGGGGACGCGCGGCGCGATCTGGACGCTGCCCGATATTCATGCGCTGCTGGCGGGCGAGTCCGATCGCGGCGCGGGCGTTGAACGCCTCGCGCGACGCCGCCGCGAGAAGGCGCGCATCGCGCTCGAAGCAGCGCTCGATGCCGCTAGCGCAGACATCACGAGCAAAGCGTAACGGGAGCGCCCAGCATGAAATTCAACGATACAGCCCCCGTGATGACACCCGCTGGCGGTGTGCCGCTCTGGCTGGCGAGCCTCGCTGAAAACGCGACGCTCGAAGCCACGGTCCTGAAGCGGCCGATCGAAGGACGAGCCGATATTCTCGCCGTGATCAAACACGCTGTCTCGCTCTACGAATTCCAGCATCACAGTTACAAGGGCACGATTGGCGACGGTTTGTATATGGAATCCTATCGCTCGCAGATACAGGGCGTGCCGATCGAGACGGTGGTCGTCGCGCATCTGAACGAACAGGGCGAGACGGATTCCGTGGTCATCAATCACCGCCCGCTCGACGCAGCGCTGCTGTTCTCGAAACTGATGTGGGAACGCGTCGATGAGCGCTTCCGCGATTGCTATCTGACGGGACCCGAAGCCGCGGCCCTATGAAACGCCTTCTTCTTAATTTGACAACAGCGTCCGCGATGGTCGCTTCGACTGGAGTCTCCATGGCACACACTACTCCGATGCCAACCACGCCAACTACGAAAATACTGGCGATTGGCACCTTTCCCCAAGGCACGGACATGCAACTTGTCCAACGCATCCTTCCGACCGAAGTTCGCGAGACGGCGCAGCTCTACCTCGAGGGCAAGATTGATCAGTGGTATTCACTGCAAGACCGGGCCGGGGTGGCGTTCATCCTGAACGTTACGGATGTGGGTCAAGCACATGAAATGCTCGAAGCACTTCCCTTGGGGAAAGCACATTTGATGACGTTCTCGCTCCTCCCGATAGGCCCACTGAAGCCGTTGAGCAAGCTTTTGAATCCGCCTTCACCCCAGTAGAAAGCGCTGGAGCATACTGTCGAATAGTCAGCAGAGGTCCGGAATTCTGAAACATTGAAGTGCAATTTACTTGACGCACTTTCTCTTGAGCATATGGTGTATCTACACCACATCGCCTCACTGTATGCATCACGTGCACTAAACGAGAACCACGATCATGTTCAAACTCTTAACGAAGGCGACACCCTTCTCTGCAGTCGCTATGAGCCTTTCCGCATGCAGCAATCTGCCGGCGTCATCCACATCGGCAGCGAAGATTGAAGTCGGCGAGATGCAGGTCAATCCTGACATCAAGCTGCGTCATATGGTCTATCGACCCGCGCATCCTAAGGGCACGGTACTGTTCCTGCACGGCTTCCCGGAGACGATGTATGCGTGGAAACCGATTGTCGAATCCCTGTCCAGCGACTATGAGGTGCATGCGTTTGACTGGCCGGGCTACGGACAGTCCTCACGTCCAGGCGCCGATCGCTTCTCCTATGCGCCGATCGATTACGCGCATGTGCTGGAAGACTATATCCGCACGTCGGGCATCGACAGTTCCAAGCTGGTGATCTATGCCACCGATATCGGGGCGCTACCGGCGCTGCTGGCGGCATTGGAGCAACCGAATATCGCCAGGGAGATTATCGTTGGCGACTTTGCCCCATTCAACCGCCCACAGTACATGTACGAAAGCCTGCAGGGACTCAAGTCGAAGCCTTCGTCTGACGCCGTGCATGCCGCGATGAACGAGAACCGTGACGAAATTCTGGCAAACACATTCTTCCGCGGCATGCCGGCGGAGGAACGTTACACGTTGTCCCAGGAGTTCAGGGACGATATCGCAAAAGGTTGGGGCGGTGATATCACATCGGCGGACGCCTTCTACCACTATTACTCCTACTTCACCCGCGACCAGGACTACTTCGAAGCCAATATGGCAAAGCTGAAAGTCCCCGTGAAGGTAGTGTGGGGCGAGCAGGATATCTACATCAAGAAGGAAATGGGTGTTGAGTACGCGAACCGTAACGGTGTGGAGCTTACGATTTTCCCTAAACTCGGCCATTATCCGCATCTGCAAGCACCCAAACAGACGGTGGACGAAGTTCGGGCCGCGTTTGGCGCGGGTGGCAATCCTGAGAGTGACTGAGCGAGTGCGCCGTCGATGTAGCCAGCGGCACACATCGACATATGATGCATCTGCGGCATCTACACTTTAATGCCGGCGTATCACAACCAAATCACCGAACAAGCCGGGATTCGAGCCTGACCTTCTCGAAGAAGTAACCCGGCACTGTTTGCTCACGCGAAACGCGATCCATCTCGCGTGTCGTTACCGGCTTCTATGACCGGGCACTTCGTTCATACGACGTCAATTCTTCGCAATTTTCCATGCTGGTCCTGATCGCCAGAACGAACAGTGGCAGCCGCGCCGAATTGGGCCGTGCCAATCATCTGGAATGATCGACTTCAACGCGCAATCTTCAGCTGCTGCTGGACCAGGGAAGGGTTGAGTACCAGGCACACAAGAGACGATAACTTCGCGATCAAGTGGCGGCCATTGAACTGTTCGACAAAAAACTCGAGCTCCCGCATCGACGGCTGGCAGATCGCGAGTCAACGGTAGCCGACGCATTCCGCGTCTGACGAGGCTACCCGCACAATTAAAACCCTCAACATCCATTATCGCGAATCAAGATATCGCTTATTCGCGTCATTGTGTTGCCCGATAAAACGTTGGCCGGCACACTTTGATCCAAATCAAACACGCATTCAGGAGACACACACATGCGTACTCAAGTCGGCATCGTCGGTGCTGGTCCTGCTGGACTGCTTCTTTCCCATCTTCTCCATTTGCAGGGCATCGACTCGGTTGTGCTCGAATCGCGCAGCCGCGAGCAGATCGAATCGACGATACGTGCAGGCGTGCTCGAACAGGGCACGATGGATCTGCTCACGGAAACAGGCGTCGGCGAGCGCATGAAAGCTGAGGGCGCACTACATCATGGCTTCGAACTCGCTTTCGAAGGCAAGCGCCGCCGCGTCGATCTCACAGACCTGACGGGCAAGGCGATTACCGTCTACGCGCAGCACGAAGTCATCAAGGATCTGGTTGCGGCGCGCGTAGCCGCGCATGCCGCACTGCATTTCGAAGTATCGGACGTATCGCTGCACGATATCGAAAGCGGCACGCCTAGCATTCGTTATCGGCATCAAGGCGAAGCACGCGAACTGCAATGCGACTTCATCATCGGATGCGACGGCTCGCAGGGCATTTCGCGCAATGCCATTCCTGAAACGCTGCGCCGCGATTATCAGCGTGTGTATCCGTTCGGCTGGTTCGGCATTCTCGTCGAAGCGCCGCCATCGGCAGATGAATTGATCTATGCGCGCCATGAACGCGGCTTTGCACTGGTAAGCACGCGGTCGCCGAACGTGCAGCGCATGTACTTTCAATGCGATCCGAAAGACGCCGTCGACAACTGGTCCGACGATCGCATCTGGGCGGAAATGCACGCGCGTGTCGATTCGGACGATGGACACAAGGTGGTGGAAGGCAAGATCTTCCAGAAGAACATCGTCGGCATGCGCAGTTTCGTATCGACGACAATGCAGCACGGCCGCCTGTTCCTTGCCGGCGACGCCGCGCACATCGTGCCGCCGACGGGCGCGAAGGGCCTCAATCTCGCGGTCTCCGACGTGCGTGTTCTATCGGACGCACTGTGCGCGTTCTATCAGGAAAACCGCTCGGATCTGCTCGACAGCTATAGCGAAACGGCGCTCAAGCGTATCTGGCGCGCAGAGCATTTCTCCTACTGGATGACGCGCATGATGCACCGTCTCGACGATGCATCGCCATTCGAGCAGCAATTGCAAGTCGCAGAGCTCGAACATGTGACGACGTCACGCAGCGCGGCGATTTCGATGGCGGAGAACTACGTGGGCGCCGTCGCGGTATAGGCGGTAAGTGCGTTCAGCTCAATGACAGATCGGCGTGCGCCGCGGCCTGGAATTCCTTGGGCGTCGCGCCCGTCTGCTTGCGGAAATAGCGGCTGAAATACGCCGCATCTTCGAAGCCGAGCGCATGCGCGATCTGCTTGATCGTCAAACCTGAATAGACCAGATCGCGCTGTGCCTCGCGTATCAGATGTTCGTTGACGAGCGACATCGGCGAATGGCCGAGTTCGTCCCGGCAAATGCGGCTCAATTGTGCGGCCGTGATGCCAAGTTTCCCTGCATAGAACTCGACAGGCCGATGCTCGCGGAAATGCGCGGCGACCAGTTCGCGAAAACGCCTGACCTGGCCACTGCGACGATCGGCGACAGCGCTCGTCGCTGGCATTGCCGCCGCATCGCCCAACCTTGCTACTTGCACGAAAAGTGCAATCATCAGCGACATGCCCGCCGCAATATGACCGCGCGCGTTGCCGCGGTATTCCTGTTCGAGCAGCGCGAAGAGCGGCATCAGCGTGTCGTTGCCCGCTGACGTCTTCACGGGGATTACGGCGTGGCGCTGAATCACGGGCAGCAGCCCAGGCGATAGCGCTTTCGAAAGCGACTCCAGCGCGCGTTGCGCGGCCGTGATCACCAGCCCGTCGATTTTGGGCGAAAACTCAAAACCATGCACGGTTTGCGCGGGCAGTACCACGATGCACGGCGGCGAGAACGCATGCTTCTCGCTTTCGATCACGACATGCCCGCTGCCGCTGCGAATGTATAGAACCTGCAGCAGCGCGTCGTGCCGATGCGCGGCGATATGCCAGTCGTTCGGACGGCTGCGCTCAGGAATCCATTCGAAATTGAATGCGTCGTACCAGAGCGGCCGCGCGGATTCGCCGTATAAATCGTAGTTAGGGATTTTCCTCATGCGGTCTCCTGCTGACCTGTACGGATTGTCCTGCTATGCGTGCCGTTTGTCCAATGCCGTTGCGCACTGCGTGGCTATACTTTTTCCATGAATCGAGCGGTTCATTCCTCGGTTGATCGATAGACGTATAGAGATTCGGATGGCTAACGAAAACGGCTGATTCGATCCGCAATGAAACATCTGCATCGCGTGGCCGCAGTTAGAAACACATGCGCAGCAGCACACGAAAAAAGACACGGAGACATGGTAAGGAGACGCACAATGAATCACCCGAAACATACCGTCGATGTACAGCACTTCATCGACAGCCAACGCTTTTCGCCTTTTCAATGGACGATACTCGTCCTGTGCTTCCTGGTTGTCGCGGCCGATGGCTTCGATACTGCAGCAGTCGGTTTCATCGCGCCTTCACTGGTTCAGGACTGGGGCATTTCGCGCGCTGCGCTCGGACCTGTGATGAGCGCCGCGCTCGCCGGTCTCGGCATTGGCGCATTGGGCGCAGGGCCGATGGCCGATCGCGTGGGACGCAAGACGGTACTGGTCTTATCGGTGTTTTTCTTTGGGTTGTGGAGTTTCGCAGCGGCGCATGCGAGTTCGATTGAATCGCTCACGGTATTGCGCTTCATGACGGGGCTGGGTCTCGGTGCCGCGATGCCAAATGCGGTGACGTTGATGTCCGAATACGCTCCCGCGCGCATTCGTGCCGTTGCCGTGAATGCAATGTTCTGCGGTTTTTCGTGCGGCCTTGTGATTGGCGGAGTCGCATCGGCGTGGCTGATACCGCACTTCGGCTGGCAAAGCGTGCTTGTAGCAGGCGGCGTAGGACCGATCGGGTTGACACTGATGCTTATGCTGCTGTTGCCGGAGTCCGCGCAATTCATGGTGACGGGAAAGCGTGGCGACGCGCGCATCGCTCGCGTTCTTTCGCGCATCGCACGCGACGCAAGGCTCACCGAAGCGCGGTTCATCACGGCGGAAGCAGCGTCTGAAAACCGTTCGTCGGCATTGCGCGTGGTTCTGTCGTCGCGCTTGCGCTTCGGTACGTTGATGCTATGGCTCGCGTATTTCATGGGCCTGTTGATCTACTATCTGCTCACCAACTGGCTGCCGACGCTCTTCAAGGACACCGGCTTCTCTGGCGAGAGCGCCGCGCTAATGACGTCGCTGTTTCCGCTGGGCGGCGTGCTCGGCAATCTGAGTGTCGGCTGGCTGATGGATCGCTTCAAGGCCAATCGCGTAATCGCCTGCACGTATGTCGTATCGGCAGTATTGGTGATGCTCGTCGGTCAGGGCGTTGGCCACCGGTTGTGGCTTGGCACGCTGATCTTCCTGACGGGGACGATGGTGACCTCGGCTGTGACGTCGATGTCCGCCCTTGCCGCGAGCTTTTACCCGACTCAGGGACGCGCGACGGGTGTGGCCTGGATGCTGGGCGTTGGGCGCATCGGTGGCGTTGCGGGTGCGCTGGTCGGCGCGGCGTTGATGGAGTTGGGCTGGCAGTTCGGCTCGGTGTTCAGTTTGCTCGCCGTTCCCGCCTTGATTTCGGCGTTCGGTGTTTATGCCGTCGCGAAGCATCCGCGAAGATTGGAGGCAGAAGAGGCGAAATTGGCGCCTGCCATTGAATGATGGATTTTTCGGCTGCGACGGTTCTGCCCGCCGCAGACCGCCAGACCGGTTCGGCGAATCCGCCCTGGCTATGTTGTTGTGGCTCAGAGTTGCTTGCGTTATCTGCAAGGGTGCCGGAAACGGCATCTAGCTCCGTCCGGACGCTGAAGGTTCAACTTGCGTCCCATTTTCGAGCTTCGGCCGCCGCTCCTTCTTGACCGTGTCGTCCACCTCTGGTTCTTCGCTACGTAGCGCGCTCGCTACGTTGGCGTCGCCGCCATCGATCGGCGCACCTTCGAAATGCATCACGCTGTGATGCAGCCCGACTCGGCCACCAGGCACGCGCAGCGGCCAGAGCAGTGGCGATCAACCCGCCCCGAAGCGCGGCGGATTTAATGTGATCAACGTTTGTGCACGCGGAAGTCAGGCGAGGTCCAGATTGCTGCGATCGTCCGGCATTCATCACAATGCACGTTTTGTCCGGGTGAACGTCGCCTCTGTCCGTTGAGGGGAATGCGGCTCAGGCTCTAAATTGGTGTCATTAAACCCACCGGGCGCTTGCGAGAAACACGGTTACGTCGCACGCCGCCCCGCCCGAGCATACGGAGCGGTATGTTCGGGCGGCTTTAGAGGAGACACCGCCATGGCCCATCAGATAACCCTCCGTTTTGAGGACGGAGTGACCCGCTTCATCGAGTGCGAGGAGGGCGAGCGCGTCACCGATGCCGCCATTCGCGCCAAGCTCAATATTCCACTCGATTGCCGTGATGGTGTGTGTGGCACCTGCAAGGCGGTCTGCGAGTCCGGTGAGTACATTCTCGGCGACTGCGTGGAAGACGCGCTTAGCCCGGACGAGGCGAGCGCCCGAAAGGTTCTCACCTGCCAGATGAGCCCACGTTCCGACTGCGTGATCCAGATCGCCACGAACTCCGATGTCTCGGGTACCGGCCCATCCTCACACACGGGACGGATCGTCGCGTGCCACCGAGCGTCGGACAGCACGATCGCCTTCTCGGTCGAACTCGAGAATCGCGCAGATCTCAACTTCCTTCCTGGGCAGTATGTCAACGTCCGGGTTCCCGGCACAGATCAGACACGGTCCTACTCCTTCAGCTCGGGGCCGTCCGAGCCGCACGTGTCCTTTCTTGTGCGCAATGTGCGTCAAGGGATGATGTCGACGTGGCTCTGCGAAGCCGCCAAAGTAGGGGACACAATCGAGTTTCGCGGCCCAATGGGAAGCTTCTACCTGCGCCCCATCGAGCGCCCGGTGCTGTTTCTGGCGGGGGGCACGGGCCTCGCGCCGTTCCTCTCGATGCTGGACAAGATCGTCGAGGATGGCGGCAGTCCGTATCCGATCCACATGATCCTGGGTGTGAACAACGATGAGGATCTGGTTGGCATCGACCGGCTCGGAACCTATGCGCAGCGCCTGCCGAACTTCACCTATGCCTGCACCGTCTCCAGCCCCGACAGTGCTCATCCCAACAAGGGCTATGTCACCCATCACATCGTCGCCTCCCAACTCAACGACGGCGATGCGGATGTCTATCTCTGCGGCCCGCCGCCGATGGTCGATGCAGTGCGCGATTTTCTCTCGTCCGAAGGGCTGACGCCGCGCAACTTCTACTATGAGAAGTTCGCGGGCACCGGCCTTGTGGTCCAGACGGGCGAGGAGCACATCGCTCCCGTCGATGTCGACGAAGCCTTCGACCTGCGCATGGCTCTCGAACTGGGCGCGGCTCAGCTGACCATGGGCCGGCTGTCGAGCGAGCAATTGATCATCTTCCGCCAGCTCGCCGAGGCGACGGCGCAGTTCGTGTCCGGGCGGCGCTTTAGCGATGTTCCGCGCTACATCGAGGCAAATCACGCCTTCCACATGTTCCCGATCGAAGCCTCCGGTAACGCCCAACTGATCGCGCTCTACCGGCAACTGGCCGTGCAGGACTACATCGCTCGCGCGCTGACCGATCAGATCGAGATCGTCGGCGATATCGTCCAGCAGCACCGGGACATAGTCGCCGCCTTCGAACTGGGCGACCTGAACGCGGCGCGGGACGTGATTGCGCTGCATGCGGTCCATTCCAAGGCCACGATGAGCCGGGCGCTGGAGCGTATGGCGCTGGGCAAGACGGCGCCCATGGTCACAGCGCCCCCCTTGCCCCCGCCTGCTGTGCCGCAGAGCGTGCAGGAGGTTTGCCCATTCACGGCCAAGATCCTTCCGCCTTATTCGCACGAACTGGACTGGCCCGAGGGGCTGGAGCCCTTCAAGGTCGTCGATGACGGCTCGCAAGGCGACCCTTACGAGCACTACCGCTGGATGCGGGAGCACGCGCCCGTGCTGCGTTGCCAGTCGGCGACTTCGGACGTGTGGTTCCTCTCGCGCTATGACGACGTCTACCAGGCGATTCGCAATCCGAAGCTGTTTTCCTCCGAGGTCGTCAGCCCGCCGCCGCTGACGTTCCTGACGCTGTTCGATGCGCCCGATCATTCGCGCTTGCGCAAGGTTGTCCAGCCGTCCTTTTTGCCGCTGGCGCTCGATCCTTTTATCGACCAGATCGCGCAAAGGGCGGAGGACCTGCTCGACGCGATGATTGCCAAAGGCGGCGGCGATGTCGTCAACGATTTCGCCATCCCGCTCAGCATCTCGACCATCTCTACGATGATCGACGTGCCGAACGAGGATGAGGAGAAGATGAAGTTCTGGTCGGACGAGACCTTTAGCTACTTCGGGCGCCTCGCCCGCAATGCGCCGGGGACGGGCACCGACGAGCAGAGCGCGAAGGCTTTCTTCGCTTACCTGAAGCAGGCGCTGGAGCGGCTCGCTCCCACCGACAGCCAGTCGATCGGCGGACATATCGCGCGCATGTGGAAGGACGGGCTGCTTTCGGAAAAGGAAGCGAAGGAACTGTGCGCGTTCGTCTTCATCGCCGGGCACGACACGACGACTATCCTTGTCGCCAACGCTTTTCGCATGTTCGCCGAACAGCCGGATCTGCTGGGACGTATCCGCGCAAATCCCGCCGACGCTGACCGTTTCGTCGAGGAGGTGGCGCGCTATCGCGGTACCGTCCAGCGCGTGAGCCGCATCACCACCGAGGCGACCACTGTCGCGGGCGTCGATCTGCCCAAGGGCGCAGTGGTGCGATTGCTGCTGTCGGCTGCGAACCGCGACAGCCGCAAGTTTGCCGAGGGCGAGACGTTCGACATCGATCGCGATTCCAGCGGCCACCTCGGTTTCGGCAACGGCATGCACAAATGCCTTGGCGCGCCGCTCGCCAGGCTGGAGACGCTGATCGCGACGAAGGCCCTGGCCCGCAAGGTTGGCGACATCGCGCTCGATCCGGCACGGCCGATCCAGTACGTGCGGGGCAACAATCTGACCAACTCCGGGCCGGAGCATCTGTTCGTGAAGCTGGGTGGGGTATCGGCCTAAAGCGGATGAGCGGGCGACGTCGAGTCAGCCTGCTCTCCCGTTTTCAGGCAGCAAGGATCGATCGTGGGCCGCAGAGCGGTATTCGGTTGGCCGGAGTCCTGTCTGCTTGCGGAAGAAACGACCGAAATAAGCCTCGTCCTGAAAGCCCAGTTCACTGGCGATCTGCTTCACGCTGAGCGTCGAATAGCCGAGCAGCCGCTTGGCCTCATGGATCGAGCGTGCATCGATCGCCTCGATTGCCGGGACCCCGAAGGCGGCACGGCAGATGCGGGAGAGCTGGCCGGTCGTGACGCCCATCTCGTCGGCATAGCTGGCGACCGGCCGCCGCTCGCGGCAATGCCGGTCGAGCAGGGCGCGGAACCGCTCGATCCGAGCGGCCATTGTGCGCTGCTCGGAACTGGCGGAAAGCCGGGCGCTCTCGCTGAGGCGCCCGATCTTGACGAACAGGGCGATCGTCAGCGCTGCGCCTGCTGTGAACTGCCAGCGCTCGTGGCTCTCCGCCTCGTGCCCGATCGACTGAAAGAGGATATCCAGAGGTGTGCCGCGTTCGACGTCGGGATCGACCGACAGCACCATCGGCGTGCGGATGAATTCCAGCAGCTCGGGCGCGGCCGTCATCGCCAGCGATTCCAGCGCGGACTGCGCGGCCGTGATGACGTGTCCGTCGATGTCGCTCCGGAAGTGAAAGCCGTGGACCGAGCGCGCGGGCACGACGATCAGACATGGCGCTTCGACTGCCCAGCTCTTGCCGTCGATGAAAGTCTCGCCGCCCCCCGCGGTGACGTAGAGCACCTGGATCAGCGCATCGTGGACGTGC
The DNA here is from genome assembly GCF_900108945.1 of Paraburkholderia diazotrophica. GTDB lineage: Bacteria > Pseudomonadota > Gammaproteobacteria > Burkholderiales > Burkholderiaceae > Paraburkholderia > Paraburkholderia diazotrophica. The sequence goes on from NZ_FNYE01000037.1 coordinate 16,858, forward strand.
GGCTTGATGTCGAAGTCGAAACGGCCGGCACGCAGGGGAATGCGTTCGTAATGCACCATGTCGACCCACGATTGGTCGGCTTCCGCGCCATAGAGCGCGAAATGCAGCACGGTCCGGCGGCGCTGTTGGTCATTGGCCATGATGCACGTTATGTCCTGCTCTATGTGATCTCTGTCCATTGTTCCACAGGCGCTTGAGGCGTTCAATGGCGATACAAATTCAGGAAGCTAATCACATGAGCAATCTTAGGAGAGTTAACGACATGGGACAGGAACTTGAAAACCGTGCAGCTGCATCGACGCCATACGGGCTGAACCTGGACGGAAAGGTCTGCGTGGTCACGGGTGCGGGCAGTGGCATTGGTGCCGGCATCGCACGCGCCTTCGCCAATGTCGGAGCACATGTGGCCCTCGTGGATCGGAATCTTGCCGGCGCTGAAGCTGTCGCCGCCGAACTTCGGAAGGCCGGCGCGGTGGCGCAGGCGATGGGCTGCGACGTGTCGGACGAAGCCTCGGTTGCCGCCGCTGCCGGCGAGGTTCGCGCAGCACTCGGGCCGGCCAGCGTGCTCGTCAACAATGCAGGGCTTCTGCGCGCCGGATCTCTCGAGACGGTCTCGATCGACGACTGGAACCAGGCCATCGCCGTGAACCTGACCGGCTATCTTCTGTGTGCGCGCGCTTTCGGGCGCGACATGCTGGCGGCGGGCAAGGGCAGTATCGTCCACGTTGCCTCGATTGCGGCGCTCAGTCCGCAGACCAATAGCGGTTCCTATAGCCCGAGCAAGGCGGGCGTGCTGCTGCTCTCGCGGCAGTTGGCGGCGGAGTGGGGCCCGCGGGGAGTGCGCAGCAACTGCGTGCTGCCCGGCATGATCCGCACTGCGCTGTCCGCGAAGTTCTACGAGGAGCCCGGCTTCGAGGCTCGCCGCGCCGCCGCCACCGCGAGCCGCCGCATCGGCGAGCCCGAGGACCTCGCCGGTCCGGCCCTGTTCCTCGCCTCTGACCTGGCTGCCTACGTCAATGGCGCGGAAGTGCTTGTCGACGGCGGGCTCGATTGCATGCTGATGGACATGGTTCCGCGCCCCGGTTTCAACGCCACGCGGGCCGCGTGAACGCCATCACACCATAACGACAAGGAGACTTGGATATGGCCAATGAGATCACTTGTGATCTGGTCGTGGTCGGATCGGGTGCTGCGGGTCTCGCCACCGCGATCACTGCACGCAAGCGCGGCCTCGATGTCATCGTGCTCGAAAAGGAGCCCGTGTTCGGTGGTACCACCGCGCTGTCGGGCGGGGTCTTGTGGATTCCGCTGAGCAAGTATGGCCGACAGCAGAACCCGGCTGACACCGTCGAGCGCGTGCGCGAATACATGATGAGCGAGACGGGCAACAACTACGATGCCGCCGCGGTCCAATGCTTTATCGAGAACGGGCCGAAAATGGTCGAGTTCTTCGAGCGTGAGACCGAGATGAAGTTCGTGCCCACGCTTTATCCGGACTATCACCCGGATGCGCCCGGCGGCGTCGACATCGGCCGCTCGATCCTCGCGGCGCCCTATGACATTCGCGGGCTCGGCAAGGACATGCAACGTCTCAAGCCGCCGCTCGAGACGATTACCTTCATGGGAATGATGTTCAATTCCTCGAACGCGGACCTCAAGCACTTCTTCCGCGCGACCAGGTCCATTGTTTCGTTTCTCTATGTGGTCCGGCGTCTGGCGACGCACATCAAGGAGTTGGCGCTTTACAGGCGGGGGATCAACGTTACGAGCGGCAACGCGCTCGCCGCGAGGCTCGCGAAGTCGGCGCTGGCGATCGACATTCCGATCGTCACCTCGACGCCCGTGAAGGAGCTGCTGTGCGAGCACGGCAAGGTGGTCGGTGTGCGCGCGACCGCAGCGGACGGTGACCTTCGGATCACCGCCAGGCACGGCGTCGTGCTGGCTTGCGGCGGCTTCCCGCATGATCTCAAGCGCATCGCACAGGTCTATCCGCATGTGAAGCGTGGGGGTGAGCATCTCTCGCCCACGCCCGTTGGCAATACGGGCGACGGGCTGACCATGGCGGAGAAGGTGGGGGGTGCCGTGAAGCTCGGCTTCCCCGATGCGTCGGCCTGGATGCCTGTCTCGAAGGTGCCCTTCGGCAAGGGCCGCACAGGCGTATTCCCGCATCTGCTTGACCGGTATAAGCCCGGCGTGATCGGCGTGGTGCGGAGCGGTCGGCGCTTCACCAATGAATCGAACTCCTACCACGATGTTGGCGCGGCGCTGATCCGTGCCTGCGAGGGTGAGCGGGAGACGGCGATGTGGCTGATCTGCGACAAGGTCGCGCTGGGCAAGTATGGACTGGGCTATGCCAAGCCCGCGCCGATGCCGGTGGGTCCGTTGCTACGTAAAGGCTACCTCATCAAGGGCGAGACGATCCGCGAGCTGGCGCGCAATTGCGGGATTGCTCCTGATGCGCTCGAGATGACGGTCTGTGCGTACAACCTGGATGCCGAGCGCGGAGAAGATCCGGCGTTCCATCGCGGTCGCACATCGTTCAACCGTTATCTCGGCGATCCGGACAACAAGCCCAATCCTTGCGTTGCGCCGATCGCGACGGGCCCCTTCTATGCGGTGAAGGTGGTGATGGGCGATCTGGGCACGTTCGACGGCCTCAGGACTGGCGTCACCGGCGAGGTGCTGCGCGCCGACGGCAGCCAGATCGAGGGTCTTTATGCGGTCGGCAATGACCGGCGCAGCGTGATGGGCGGCAACTATCCGGGCGCTGGTATCACCCATGGGCCCAACATGACTTTCGGCTATGTCACCGGTAACGCCATCGCCACCAAGGCGATGACCTGCAAGGAGAAGGTAGAAGCATGAGGACACACCCAATGTATCTGGCAAAGCCCCTCGTGGATTTCCGGGTCTACACGATCGCGCTGCGCAAGATGCCCGAGTTTATCGAGGTGTTTGACAGGCTCGCGATGCCGATCCTGCTCGAGACGCTTGGACATCCGCTCGGCTTTTGGACAAGTCTGGTCGGCGCGCAGAACCAGTTCACCCACCTATGGGGATATGACGATCTGGCAGACTATGAACGACGGTGCCTTGCACGCGATACGCATCCGGATTTCCCGGCTTATCTCAAGGCATCGGGCCATCTGATCACGGCACAGGAGACGCGGCTCATTCGTGCCGCCGCGCTGGCTAGTGTCGCAGAGTAAGCCGATGCTCGAGAGTTTTGCTATTAGTCGACAGGCGTCGTCGGATCGCGTCGGTCCAGTGCTGATGGGAACTCCCGTGTCTCTGCCGAAAAAAGGCCGGCCCCACATGGTGCCATGAGGGCCGGCCCGAAGGGATTCTGGCCATTCCGAGGGCCATTGCCAGAACCCGAGAGAATCGCCATTGTCCCGCGCGGCTCCTGAAGGCCTGCTTAACCGCGACGCGATTCGTTCAGCACCTGGCGACAGCATCACGTTCAAGACGTGCGCCGTCATCGACATGCGGAACTGCGCGCACAATAAAAGAACCGTATGCCCTGGTCGCAACTCTGACATTCTTCATCTCAGAGTGCACGGTCGATTTCGCCGCATCAGCGTCTCTTAAGTTTTGCGCGCTAAAATTGCTCGGCAAATTGTGCGTTTCATCTGGTAAGCATGTTACTTTTCGACTCGACCGATTCGGAATTACCGACCCTAACTGCACATCGCGCGCCACCTCCAGTACTTTTCTCGCTACCCGACAATCGAATGAGGAAGAACTTCCTCGCCCCATACACGGCCTTCTGAGGCTGTGTCCCGCCCGCCACAGTCAATCGTGTCTTAATGTAAAGGATCGTTACTGGAGGTCGGCTAACGCCTCCGCGCGATCCTTGCCGTGAAACTTTTTTCTTCTTTGGAAACGTGCGTTTGCGCGCGGACCGCGCGCGTAGGGCGCTCAAAATCGCCAACGTGTAGTCGCGATTCGACGTTTTCAAACAGTAACAACCGTTGATGCATAACGGGTCGCGATTCCGTTAGTTTTTGAGTAACCGATCGCGAACGAATTCCCGGAGACGTAATGCTGTCGGTGCATGTCGATCAATCGAGGCGGGAAAACCGATTACATCATGGACCTCAAGCTAAAGCGGCTCTATCACGTGTGCAACCCTGAACTGGCGTGCCTCGACGGCAATCTGCCGTCGGAGTTATGGCGTATCCGCTGCATCGATGTTCGCGAGAGGCAAGGCGCTGCGTTGCTTGCCGATGATCGGGCTGCCGGTTTGATCGAGTTCTCGTCGCTGACCATTCCCGATGATCTGAACGAAGTCGACGTACTGACAAAAGCGAGTGCTGAAATCAGCTGGGTGGCCGTCGTGACCAAGGCGCACCTGAACGATCCGGAAATACGCCGGATCGTGCGCACACGCTGCGTGAGCTACATCACGCTGCCCGCTGCCGCCGAACTGATCGCACAGACCATCGATCGCGTGTATGAAACGTCGACGGGCCACGGCGACGAGCGCAAGAGCACGGACGACGACTCGCCCGCGATGATCGGCGCGTGTGCTGCGATGACGGATGTGCGTGCAGCGATCCGGCGCGCGTGCGAGCACGAGCGGCCCGTGATGATCGTTGGCGAATCGGGGAGCGGCAAGACGATGACGGCAACGGCGATCCATTCGGGTTCCGTGCGCCGCGATAGACCGTGGGTATCGATCCATTGCGCGGCCTACGCGCCCGAGCGGCTCGCGGCAGAACTATTTGGCGACGGGGAGAGCAAAGTCGAAGGGGGCAATCGGCGATCCCGCCTGGAAATGGCGGAGGGCGGCTCACTGTATATCGACGGCATCTGCGAACTGCCGCTTGCGGCGCAACAACGTCTCGTAGATCTGCTCGACAGTGGGCCGCGCAATGTGCGCATCATCTGCTCGACACATTTCGACTTGCAACGCGCGACGGAAGAACATCGTCTGCATCCGCGCCTTGTCGCGTTGTTCGCTGGGAATACGATCACGCTTCCGGCGCTGCGCGATCGCGGCGCCGATATTCGCCTGCTCGCATCCTGGCTGCTGATAAGCTTTCGCTCCGATTCGCGTCATGGCGTGCAAGGTTTTTCCGTCTGCGCATGGGAAGCGCTCGACACGCACACATGGCCCGGCAACGTGCAGGAGCTGATCAACCGCGTCCGGCGCGCGATCGTCGTCGGCAGAGGCAAGTTGATATCGGCTGCGGATCTGGGTTTCGACAAGGTCGCGCAGGGCCCGTTGCTGAGGCCAGGCGACGAGACCGACGAGGTTCCCGAATGGGCCGCCGTCGAACTCGCAGTGGCGCGCAACCAGGGCCGGCTCGATGCGGCCGCGACAGAGCTGCACATTTCGAAAGTCCTGCTCTCGCGGATGCTCGCGTCAGACTACAAGCGGGTCGCGCCGACGGACGCCGTGCTACGGGCGGATTCCGCGTAAGCCGAAGCGAAACCGCTTGTGCGCAGTTGAACTGCGCTTCACCAACAGTTACACAATCCATTTTTGTGTAGCACCTGGCGACATTTCCACGCGCTATGCTTGTTGTTATCGATGCCGCTCGCGCGTAGCGGCGCTCTTTGCCGTCACTTTCAAAAGGAATTCTTTGCTGATTTTGATGCCGCTTTTTTGCGGAATTCACCATTGTAGTTTGTCGTTATTTCGTTCACTGTGAGCCATGAAAGAGCCCTATCGCGCCGTTATCCGTTATCCGCGTAATGACTCAGGTCGTGACTTCGTCGTGGGCGACATTCACGGCTGCTTCGGGCAATTGCGCGCCGAACTCGAAGCTCGCCATTTCGATCCGCGGCGAGACCGGTTGTTCGCCGTCGGCGATCTCGTCGACCGGGGGCCGGAATCCGATTGCGTGCTGGAAGCCGTCGAGCGCTATCGCATCAAGTCCGTCAAGGGCAATCACGAAGATGTCATCGTGCGCTGGCATCACGGCGAAGAGCAGGCGCTCTCGCTGCTGGGCAACGGCGCGAACTGGCTGCTCGATCGCGCCGAGGATATGGACTGGGTCGATCACATCGCCGGCTATATGGCGTCGCTGCCCTACGTGATCGAGATCGAAACGGAACACGGACTCATTGGCATCGTGCACGCGGATTCGCCCGCGTCGGACTGGGCGACGTTCGTGCGTGAAATCGAACGCGAGTCGCCCAACGGCACGATGCGCCGCAAGGCCATCTGGGCGCGCACACGCTGGAAGACGTATCAGCCGCATTCCGAGCCTTCGCGCAACACATTGCGAGGGCTGCTCGACAGGGCGAAGCGCAGCGTGCGCTCGCATGTGCATGCAACGGGCCACGTCGACAACGTGACGGCCGTGATCGTCGGCCATACGCCTGTGTCCGGCGTCACCGCGAAAGACAACGTGATCAATATCGACACGGGCGCCGTATATGGCGGCAAGCTCACGATCCTGGATCTCGCGGATGTGCCGCAGTGGGTCGAAGTGTTCGACCGTTCGTCCGTTGGTGCATCAGAGCCTGTCCGACGACAGCCCGTGCATCGGCAACCGGCTCGTGAGGAGCCTGCTCATGAGGAACCAACGCTTCATGAGTCGGAGATGTCGGAGCGTTTGATTCGACGCAATCCTGGTTTCGCACCCGAGCCGGTGGCCGAAAAAACTGTGGCTGAAGCAGCACCTGTGGTGGATGAGCCGCCCGTGATGACAGAGCGCGCCGCTGCCACGCACAGTCCCGCGACGACGGCCGCTGCAAGTCCTGTCATCGAGCAGGAGATTGCGGACGACGCGCCGCAACTCGCGCCCGAATCTCAGCCCAAACAGGAGCCGTTGACGTCGTTTGCATCGCAAGGCATGCACATCACCGTGCGCATGAGCCTGCACAGCTTCGTGAACGACGGGCATTCAACTGCCGATACCTCCAACCCCCATCGGCGGTAGCCCGATGCCGTGACACCAGACCGCGTGCCGCCGTGCGAGTGTGACGTCGGCCGCGGTCGACGGCATTCAGCGCGCCGCATCCATCCCGAGACGCTTGAGCAGATCGCGGCCGCGTGCGCTGATCTGCAATGCTGCCGCGCCGCCGCGATCACGCACTTCGACGAGTTCGTAATGACGCAAAGCGAGCACGTCGGGGTCGAGCGATTCGAGACGGTGTTCATTGCTGTTCACCAGCATGAGCGTCGCGATTTCGTGAGGGCTCAACATCGGGACACCTCCATAGTCGGGTGAGCGATCAGTCCCGCACATGCTAACCGGACGCCGCTACAGTTTGACTACGGATGTCTTTCGTGACGTTACGCTGTTACAGGTTTGACGATCGTGAATGGACGCGGCTTGCCCGTGCACGCGCGATCATGCGCGGAATGCGGCTCGGCAGATGGCGCACGGCTGTAACAGGCTTACGCGCGGGTAAGCCCGATACAGCAAACGGAAAGCACGCCGACGATCGACGATACGTGAGCGTTACGGCGCGGCGATGCGGCGCGGCGATGCGGCGATGCGTGGCTTGCGATCAGCGGGCGTCGTCGACGGCGACGCGGTACTCTGCTGCGTCGTCATCGACTTTCGACACGAGCGTTTCAAGCGACAGGCCCTTGGTCTCGATGCCCATCGCCCAAACCGCGAGCGCCGCGACACCGAACGACAGCGCGCCGAGCGTAAACACGCCGCCTTGTCCGAAAATGGGCAGCACGACGCCGACCGCATAGGGGCCGATCAGCGAGCCGACACGGCCGATCGCCGACGCGAAGCCCGAACCCGTGGCCCGCGCGCCTGTGCCGTACAACTCGGGCGTGTAGGTGTAGAGCGCGGCCCACATGCCGAACAGGAAGAACTGCATCGCGAGGCCCGTGCAGATCAGCAGCGTCACGCTATCCGCGTGCAGCGCTGTCTGTCCGTACAGATAGGCCATGATGCCGCCGCCCGCCAGCGACGCGATACAGGTCGGCTTGCGGCCCCAGCGTTCGACGAGCCATGCGGCGCACAGAAAGCCCGGCACGCCGCCGAGCGAAATGAGCACCGTATAGAGCACCGATTTCGTCACGGCGAAACCCGCCTGCTGCATCAATGCGCCGAGCCACGACGTGAGGCCGTAGAAGCCGAGCAACGCGAAGAACCATAGCGCCCACACCATGATCGTGCGCTGACGGTACGCGGCGCTCCAGATCTCGCGAAACGCGCCGTGTTTCGAACGCGGGGTGGGATCGGCGAGCATCGATGGCGCGGGCAGCGAGCGGATGCCTTTCGACTTCATCACCTTTGCTTCGATCTGTTCGAGCACGGCATCGGCTTGCGCGTCGCGTCCGCGATGTTCGAGCCAGCGCGGCGACTCGGGCACGATGCGGCGCACGATCAGCACGAAGACAGCGGGAATCGCGAGCAACGCAAACACCGTGCGCCAGCCGAATTGCGGCAGCACCAGAAACGACACGCAGCCAGCCGTGATGAAGCCCAACGGCCAGAAGCCGTCCATCAACGCGACGAGACGTCCGCGCGACGCTGTCGGCACGAACTCGGAGAGGAGCGTTTGCGCGATCGGAAACTCCATCCCCATGCCGATACCGAGCAGCACGCGATACACGATCAACGCGTCGACGCTTTGCGCCGTCGAGCACAGATACGACGCGACGCCCCACAGCACCATGCTCCATTGAAAAACGGGCCGGCGCCCGAAGCGATCGGCGAACAGGCCCGCGACGGCGGCGCCCAGCACCATGCCGAAGAAGCTCGCGCTGGCGACGAGGCCGGCCGTCGCGCTCGACAGGCCGAACTCGGTCTTGATCGAGCCGAGCACGAAGGTCATCGTGCCCAGATCGACCGAGTCGAAAAAGAACGCGATAGCGATGATGATGAAGATGGTGCGGTGATAGCCCGAGAAAGGCAGGCGTTCGAGACGCGCGGCGGCGCTGGCCCGTTTCCTGGACGAAGCAGTGGACGAAGAGACGGATGAAGAAGCGTTGGTCGGCATGGCATCCTCGAATGGATGAAGGAATAGGCCGGTTGTTCTGTTGCTCCGGTCCGTTCCAGTAGACGCCGCCATTAATCCGTCATATAGAACAGATTCGGCATTGCAGTGGAACGTGTGCGTCATCGGCGGATGACGCACACGGCCAGTGAATGCCTGTCAAATCGAATGCGTCGCCGTGCTCCGTGCGTGTGCATGTGCAACGATATTCGCGCCACGCGCTGGTGCGCCGTTCGCCACATAGTAGGGCGCAGTCGAGCGCGCGAGCGGCTTGCGTCCGCGAATGCGATCGGCGATTTTTTCGGCGAGCATGATGGTGGGCGCATTCAGGTTGCCCGTCGTGATGCGCGGCATGATCGATGCATCGACGACGCGCAGCCCTTCGAGACCATGCACGCGTCCTTCGCTATCGACGACGGCCATGTCGTCGTAGCCCATCGCGCACGAACACGACGGATGGTACGCAGTTTCCGCGCGTGCGCGCACAAACGCGTCGATCTGCGCATCGGTTTGCAGCTCCGCGCCGGGGCTCAGCTCGCGGCCGCGAAAGCGGTCGAGCGCGGGTTGCGCGATGATCTCGCGCGTGATGCGGATCGCGTCGCGGAACTCGCGCCAATCGAGCGCTTCCGCCATGTAGTTGAAGAGAATCGACGGATGCTCGCGCGGATCGCGCGAGCGCAGCTTCACGCGGCCACGGCTCGGCGAACGCATCGAGCCGACGTGCGCCTGGAAGCCGTGCATCTTGATCGCGTTCGTGCCGTTGTAGTTGATCGCGACGGGCAGGAAGTGATACTGGATATTCGGCCACGGATCGTCGTCGCGCGTGCGAATGAAGCCGCCCGCTTCGAAATGATTGCTCGCGCCGATGCCTGTGCCCTTCAGCATCCATTCGATGCCGATAGCGGGCTGATTGCGCAGCAGCAGCGCGGGATAGAGCGACACGGGCTCTTTGCACTCGTACTGCATGTACATCTCGAGGTGATCCTGCAAGTTCTGGCCCACGCCGGGCAAATCGAGCACGACGGGAATGTCGAATTCGCGCAGCCACGCGCCGGGGCCGATGCCCGAGCGTTGCAGGATCTGCGGCGACGCAATCGCGCCGCTACAGAGCAGCACTTCGCGGCGCGCATGCACGGTGATCTGCGCCTGGCCGTCCAGATACACGGCACCTTGCGCGCGCTTGCCGCTGAACAGAATGCGATCGGTGGTTGCGTGCGTGACGATCGTGAGATTCGCGCGCTGCTTCGCCTGATCCAGGTAGCCGCGCGCAGTGCTGGCGCGGCGGCCGTTGGCCGTCACCGTGCGGTCCATCGGGCCAAAGCCTTCCTGCCGGTAGCCGTTAAGATCGTCGGTGCGCGGATAGCCGGCCTGCACGCCCGCTTCGACCATCGCTTCGAAGAGGGGATTCACGCCGGGCTTGCTGGTCGTCACATGCACGGGGCCGTCGCCGCCGTGGTAGTCGTTCGCGCCGATATCGCGCGTCTCGGCCTTGCGGAAATACGGCAGACAATCCAGATAGGTCCAGTTTTCAAGGCCTTTTCGTTCGGCCCAGCCGTCGTAGTCGAGCGCATTGCCGCGGATATAGCACATGCCGTTGATCAGCGACGAGCCGCCCAGCCCTTTGCCGCGTCCGCATTCCATGCGTCGATTGTTCATGAACGGCTCGGGGTCCGTTTCATAGGCCCAGTTATAGCGGCGCCCCTGCAACGGATACGCGAGCGCGGCAGGCATCTGCGTGCGAAAGTCGAAGCGATAGTCGGGGCCGCCCGCTTCGAGCAGCAGCACGGTCACGTCGCGGTCTTCCGTCAGCCGCGTCGCGAGCACGTTGCCCGCCGATCCCGCGCCGATGATGATGTAGTCGTACTCTTTCGCTGCCATGCTGCGCTCCCTCAAAACACGGGCTGATAAGGGCCCAGTTCGACCTGGATGGACTTGATGCGCGTGTAGTGCTCGAGTGTGGTGATGCCGTTCTCGCGGCCCACGCCCGATTGCTTGTAGCCGCCCACGGGCATTTCGGCGGGCGACTCGCCCCACGTGTTGATCCAGCAGATGCCTGCTTCGAGCCGATGAATCACGCGATGCGCACGCGACAGGCTCTCGGTGACGACGCCCGCTGCGAGACCGTAGATCGTGTCGTTCGCGCGCGCGATCACATCGTCCTCGTCGGCGAAACTCAGAATGCTCATCACAGGGCCGAAGATTTCTTCGCGCACGATCTTCATGTCGTCGCGGCAGTCCGAGAACACGGTCGGCTGCACATACTGGCCGCGCGGGTAATCGCCGTCCATGATGCGCGCGCCGCCCAGCACGAGCCGCGCGCCTTCGTTCTTGCCGCTCTCGATGTAGCCGAGCACCTTGTCCAGTTGCGCGGCGCTCGCGAGCGGCCCGAAATTGGTCGACGGGTCCGACGGCTTGCCGATGCGAATACGCTTCACGCGTTCGATCACGCGCTCTTCGAACACCTGCTGCACCGAACGATGCACGAACACGCGCGTGCCGTTCGTGCACACCTGTCCCGCGCTGAAGAAGTTGGCCGTCACGGCGATATCGGCGGCGCGGTCGAGATCGGCATCGTCGAAGACGATCAGCGGCGACTTGCCGCCGAGTTCCATCGTCACTTCCTTCAGCGACGAAGCGCCTGCCATCGACATCACTTTCTTGCCTGTCTCGACGCCGCCCGTAAATGAAATCTTTGCGATGCCCGGATGCGCGGCCAGCATCGCGCCGACGCGTCCGTCGCCCTGCACGACGTTGAACACGCCGGCCGGCACGCCCGCTTCCAGATAGATTTCCGCGAGCTTCGACGCGGACAGCGGCGTGACCTCGCTCGGCTTGAAGATCATCGCGTTGCCGGCCGCGAGCGCCGGCGCGGACTTCCAGCACGCGATCTGGATCGGATAGTTCCATGCGCCGATGCCCGCCGTGACGCCGAGCGGTTCGCGCCGCGTATAGACGAACGATTCGGCGCGCAGCGGAATCTGCTGACCTTCGATGGCTGTGGCGAGGCCCGCGTAGTACTCGATCACGTCCGCGCCCGTGACGATGTCGACCGCGCGTGTTTCCGCGATCGGCTTGCCCGTATCGCGCATTTCGAGTTCGGCGAGTTCGTCGTTGCGCTCACGCAGCAGTTCGACCGCGCGGCGCAGGATGCGTGAGCGCTGCATCGCCGTCATCGTGGCCCACGCGCGCTGGCCTTCGCGCGCGGATTGTACGGCGCGCTCGATGTCGGCGTCACTTGCTTGCTGGACGGTCGCGAGTGTTTCGCTCGTGGCGGGATCGAACGTGTCGAAGGTGACGCCGCTCGTGGCGTCGACATATTCGCCGCCGATGTAGAGACGTTGCAGGCCGTAGACGGGCATCGGGTTTCTCCTTGAAATGCGGGTATGCGTGGCGCAGCGGTGTGTGCGCCTTATGAGCCGTTGCGCGCGAGCAGCAGGTCGATGTAGTCGTTGGCGAGACGCAGCGCGGCTTTCGTGTCGAACGGATCGCCCGACAACGCGCCGCGCAGCCACAGCCCGTCGATCATCGCCGCGAGGCCGCTGGCGGCGCGCCGCGCGGACGCGCGCGGCAACTCCTTCGCGAACTCCGCGCACAGGTTCGAATAGAGGCGGCGCGTGTTCACGCGCTGCAAGCGGCGCAGCGCGGGCTCGTGCATGCTCTCGGTCCAGAACGCGAGCCACGTCTTCATCACGGGCCCGCTCACTTGCGATACGTCGAAATTCGCCGCGACGATTGCGCGCAAACGCGCGCGCGGCTGCGCCTTCGCGGCGATACGGCGGCGCGTCGTGGCGGCCCACAGGTCGCGCAGGATATGACGCATCGTGGCTTCGAGCAGGCCGTCCTTGTCGCCGAAATAGTGGCTCACGATGCCCGTCGAGATATTCGCGCGCTGCGCGACGGACGCGAGCGTCGTGCCCGACAGACCGGCGTGGTCGATCGTGAGCAGCGTGGCGTCGATCAGCTGCGCGCGACGCACTTCGCGCATTCCGACTTTGGGCATGGTGTCTCGCGAGGCTTGCCGAAAGTCGTCACTCTAGTCTTTTTTTATTGAACGTTCAATCAACAAAAACGGGGCAATCCGGCTTTGTCGGTTTGAGGAAAACACGTGTCGCGTTTTGAACATTGGTGGACGGGGCAAAGGGACTAACCTCGAATCAGCGCCATTTGCGCATTCAGACCAACATGGAGACGAGACGATGAGCAGCAATCGCGGTGTCGTGTATCTGGGGCAGGGCAAGGTAGAAGTACGACCGATCGATTACCCGAAAATGGTCGATCCGCGCGGACGCGCGATCGGTCACGGCGTGATCCTCAAGGTGGTATCGACGAATATTTGCGGCTCCGACCAGCACATGGTGCGCGGCCGCACGACGGCCGAAATAGGCCTTGTTTTAGGGCATGAAATCACGGGCGAAGTGATCGAAGTAGGCCGCGATGTCGAGACGCTGAAGATCGGCGATCTCGTCTCCGTGCCCTTCAACGTCGCGTGCGGCCGTTGTCAGACCTGCAAGGAGCAGCATACGGGCGTGTGCCTGAACGTGAACCCGTCGCGCGCAGGCGGCGCATACGGTTACGTCGATATGGGCGGCTGGATCGGCGGGCAGGCCGAATACGTGATGGTGCCGTATGCGGACTTCAATCTGCTGAAGTTTCCCGATCGCGATCGCGCGATGGAAAAGATCCGCGACCTCACGTGTCTGTCGGATATTCTGCCGACGGGCTATCACGGCGCCGTGATGGCGGGCGTGAAGCCGGGCTCGACGGTGTATATCGCGGGCGCGGGCCCTGTCGGCATGGCGGCGGCTGCATCGGCGCGCATCCTGGGCGCGGCGTGCACGATTGTCGGCGACATGAACGAAGAGCGGCTCGCGCACGCGCGCGCCGTCGGCTTCGAAACGGTGAATCTGTCGAAGGACGCAACGCTCGGCGAGCAGATCGCGCAGATTCTCGGCAAGCCCGAAGTGGATTGTGCCGTGGACTGCGTGGGCTTCGAGGCGCACGGCCACGGCACCAGCGGCTCGCGTGAAGAGGCGCCCGCAACGGTGCTCAACTCGCTGATGGATATCACGAAGCCGGCGGGCGCGATCGGCATTCCGGGTCTGTACGTCACGGACGATCCGGGCGCCGTCGATGCCGCCGCGCGCAAGGGCAGCCTGAGCATCCGCTTCGGCCTCGGCTGGGCGAAGTCGCATTCGTTCCACACGGGACAGACGCCCGTGATGAAGTACAACCGCAACCTGATGCAGGCGATTCTGTTTGACCGCCTGCCCATCGCGGACATCGTCAACGTGACGGTGGTGTCGCTGGACGAGGCCCCCGAGGGTTATCGCAAGTTCGATGGCGGCGCGCCGCGCAAGTTCGTCATCGATCCGCATGGTTTGCTGAAGGCCGCTTAATGTAGGCGCGTTCGTGCAGGCGTGTGCGCCTGCAACGAGCGGGTATCAGATCGAAGTCTCCTCTGTCCCGTTTTGGACGATGCTGCGTTTTCCTTTTACAGGGAACGCAGCTTTTTTTTGCCTTGTGCGCGCCGACTTCAATTGCCTTCGATTGAAGTCAAAAGTCATGTCGAATGGAAAATGTCGCGCCTCTCTCGTGTGAGTGATTGAGGTTCAAAAGCGGATTGGCCCTGAAGCTCCATTCGTCGCTGGCTGTCGATGAACCTGATGAGCCGTTTTGAGGATCGGGAGTGAGTCCATAGACAGGCGAACCCGGCGCCTCGCCCGCCTGTAGGCCGTCGAGCTTTGACAGGCCCTGTCCAAAGCGCAAGCGCCCGTAATCCGGCGCGATGCTGTACCGGTTATAGAGCCCGTAAGCCGCAGTGCCCATATGCAACGGACTTGTGACGACGTATCGATGCAAACGCCGTTGCGGCGCATAAGCCGTCGCCGGAATCTGCGGATACGAATAAAAAAGAATCGATGTGGGTTCTCTTTCGGGCAATAAACGGGCGTGATCAGCGGCGACGGCTTTGGCGAATAACGCGCCGCTGACCAGAAGAAGCGACGCGCCCGCAATCCAGTTGCGGGCATTGCGGCGCGTCGCGGAGGGGACCCAACAAACAACGGAAATGATCACACTGCGGATCATCCTGGCTCGGCAGAAGCCTTGCCTGTCAAAACATTGATACTACATTTTAGTTCTTTCGATGCCTTTTCGGTTCGCCCCTTCTTTTCGGCTAGCCGCACGCGCCGATTTCACCGCACGCCGTGCAGAAGTCGCAACCGTCCTTGCGGATCACCGCGTTTGCGCCGCAATTGCCGCATTTGCGGCCGTGCATCGTATGGAGTGCCTGAACGCTGCGCTCTTCCGCCGATCCCTCTTCGATGGACGACAGCGTGTTGTCGGCACTCGACGCATTCGGGTTCGACTGGCCGCGCGGCAAGCGTGAGAGCAGACGCGACGGCACCTGATTGCCCTCGGCATCGAGAAAGCCGCGCCGGTGCAGGATCTGCTGGAGCGCATACGCGAGCGCCGCGACTTCCGAATCGTGCCAGCGCGGCGAGTGATGGCCGTCGAGTCGCTGTACTTCGCCGAGCCGCACCTGGCCGCGATCCCATGAAACCTTGCGCAGGTCCTGCAGATTGCGCGCGACAAAGCCCCCACGGGCCGCGAGCGACAGCGAACGCATCGTCGCCGTGATCCATTGCTGCGATTCGTCGCGTTGGCCGGCGGGAATGAAGAACTCGATGGGCCGCTCGATCGTCACTTCCTCGCCGCCCACGCGCCCCGTCACTTCGATGAACGACACGGCCAGATACAGCGACTTCTTGCCCGCCGCCGTCAGGTATTCGACCTTCTCGATGATCGCGGGCAGCTCGCCCTTGGGGCGATGGTCGATGGCAATGCGCAGCGGGTCCAGATCGATTTCGGCGAGTGCGTCGGCGGGCGTGGCCGCGGGTTCCGCCGTCACGCTCAGCACGGCGCCCAGCGTCTCGTTCGGGCGATACGTCGCGAGGCCCTTGAGCCCGCTCTTCCATGCGTCGAAATAGAGGGTTTCGAACGCATCGAACGGGTAGTCGGCGGGCACGTTGACCGTCTTCGAAATCGACGTGTCGATGAACGGCTGCACGGCGGCCATCATGTCCAGATGGTCGCGCGCCGACATCTCCAGCGCGCTCACGAAGTACTCGGGCAGATTGCCGACATCGCCGCCCAGCTCGCGATAAAGACGGTACGCGTGATCTTCGACGGCGAACTGCTCGCGGCTGCCGTCCGCCATCACCTTCATGCGCGTGTACGTCCACGAAAACGCGGGCTCGATGCCGTTCGATGCGTTGTCCGCGAACGCGAGACTGACGGTGCCCGTCGGCGCAATGGAGAGCAGGTGGCTGTTGCGGATACCGTGCTTGCGGATCGAGTCCTTGACGTCGTCGGGCAGGCGCGATGCGAAAGTGCCTTCTTCCAGATAGTGCTTCGCGTTGAAGAGCGGAAACGCGCCGCGCTCGCGCGCGAGTTCGACGGATGCGCGATACGCTTCGTCGCGCATCAGGCGCGCGATGCGCACTGCGAAGTCGCGCCCTTCCTGCGAGTTGTAGCGCAAGCCCATCATCACGAGCGTATCGCCCAGGCCCGTAAAGCCCACACCGATACGCCGCTTCGCACGCGACTCGTCGTATTGCTGCGTGAGCGGCCACAGCGTCACGTCGAGCACGTCGTCGAGAAAGCGCACATGGGTGCGCGTGCGTTCGGCGAGCGCGTCCCAGTCGAACGATGGCTTGCCGCCGTGCCGCTGCGCGAACGGATCGATCACGAAGCGCGTGAGATTGAGCGGCCCGAGGTTGCAGCAGCCATAAGGCGGCAGCGGCTGCTCGCCGCAAGGATTGGTCGCGCGGATCGTTTCGACGGCGCGCAGATTGTTGTCCTCGTTCATCCGCGAGATGAAGACGATGCCGGGCTCCGCGATGTCGTAAGTCGAGCGCATGATGCGATCGAAGATCTCCTTCGCGCGCCGCTCGCTGTAGACCCACATGCCGTCTTCACGCTGATGCACGTCGTTGGCCGCGCGCATCGCAGGCGACGGTTCGGCGCGATGCACGAGCTGCCACATCTCGTCGTTTTCGACGGCGCGCATGAACTCGTCGCTGACGGCGACGGACACGTTGAAGTTGTTCCAGCGGCCCTTCGAATGCTTCGCTTCGATGAACTCGAGCAGATCGGGATGCGTGCAGTCGAGCACGGCCATTTGCGCGCCGCGCCGCGAGCCCGCGCTTTCGACGGTGCGGCACGACGCGTCGAACACGTCGATGTAGCTGCACGGACCCGATGCCGACGAACTCGTCGTCTTCACGCGTGCGCCGTGCGGCCGGATCGCCGAGAAGTTATAGCCGACGCCGCCGCCGCGCCGCATCGTCTCGGCTGCCTGGAGCAACGCGACGTAAATGCCCGGCAAACCCTGTTCGTCGACGCCCTGGATGCTGTCGCCCACGGGCTGCACGAAGCAGTTGATCAGCGTCGCCGCGATGCCCGTGCCGGCCGCGCTCATGATGCGGCCCGCGCCGAGTGCGCCGTTCTTCAGGTTCTCGGCGAAGCGGGCCTCGATGACGGGACGCAACGCCTCGGGCTCGGCCATCGCGACGCCGCGCGCGACGCGCTCGTACACATCGTCGGCCGTGCGTTCGTCGCCCTTTGCGTACTTTTCGAGCAGCACGTCGAGCGAGAATTGCTGCGGCGCGATGGAGGTGGAATCGAGCGGAGTGAGTTCGTTGTCGGTGTCAGCCATGAGCAGCCTCAAAGGGCGGCGCTCCAGCGATGCGCGCGAACTGCGCGACGCCGCGCCGCGTTGAGCCTCACCATAGCGCAGCGAACGGGATGCTGCAAACGGCACGAAGCGTGAGCAGGCGCTATGCCTGCCCGAGAGCAAAGACCCGCTGGATTGATTGCGGCGAAAGTACGCGCTCAGGCGTGCGCGGGAAGCGTCGCGAGGCCGTTCATCACGGGATGAGCGAGCGGTGCAACCTGCTTGCGGCGCTCGCGCGTGGGCGCGGTGCCGAACGCGTCGCGATAGCTCTTGCTGAAATGGCATGCGGACTGGAAGCCACATGCCATCGTGATGTGCATGATCGACATGTCGGTCTGCAGCAGCAGTTCGCGCGCGCGGCGCAGACGCAAGGTCAGATAGTAATGTGTCGGCGTCATGCCGAGATGCTCGCGGAAGAGCCGTTGCAATTGCCTTTGCGACATGTTCGCGAGCCGCGCGAGTTCTTCGCGCGACAACGGCTCTTCAATGTTGTTCTCCATCAGCGCGATGACTTCGAACAGTGACTTGTTCGCCGAGCCGAGCCGCGCGACGAGCGGCATGCGTTGTTGAGCACTGTTGTCGCGCACGTGCTCGACGATGAACTGCTCGGCGATCTGCGTGACGCGCGGCGTGCCGACACGCGCGGCGATCAGGTTCAGCATCATGTCGAGCGGCGCGACACCGCCCGTGCACGTGACGCGGTCGCGGTCGATCACGAAGAGTTCTTTCAGGAAGCGCGTGTCCGGGAACTCTTCCTTGAGCGCCGACATGTTCTCCCAGTGAATCGCGCACGCATAGCCCGCGAGCAGTCCCGACTTCGCGAGCGCATACGTGCCCGTGCACAGGCTGCCCAATGCGACGCCCGCACGCGCGAAGCGGCGCAGCGTCGACAGATGTTCGGGCGTGGTCTCGCGCTGCACGTCGATGCCGCCGCAGACGAACACGATGTCGGGCGTGCCGACGCATTCGGCGGGGCCTGTATCGACCGAAAGGCCGTTGCTTGCCGTGACCGGGCCGCCGTTCGGGCTGATGATCGACCACCGGTAGAGCGACTGTCCGCTCAGATAGTTGGCCATGCGGAGTACTTCGATCGCATTCGTGAAGGCGATCATCGTGAAGTTGGGCAGTGGCATGAACGCGAAGTGCGATAACGACGCGGTTCTATCGGGCGACATGATTCGGGCGTTCCTTCAGCTCGATGTTCTATTGCAGCCGGGTGGGGAACTCGGCCTTCCTATTCTGAGATCGAGGGCAACAAGCATGCCATACGGCTAAACCCTGGCTATAACCCGGTTTTTGCGCAGTGCATTCGCCCGGCCGCACTGCCGCTGTGCAAGCTCCGCACTGCTGGCGGGCCTGTCGCGCTCGCACGCGGTGCCATTCGCACGCTTTGCCGACGATAAAACGCTGCATTGCACCATTTAATAGACACGTTTAAAGCAGCTTCAACACGGCTTTATCGCCAGTTCATTCGACGAATTGCCCAGACCAATTAGCACGATCGATCACTTGTCCAAAACGGACCTGTATGGCGGAAAAGGTAAAGAACGCGTCTGAAATCGTAAATTGACGAATCGGGCGAAAGACAAGAATAGAGCCGTCGGTGGAGGTGGTGCAAAGCCAGTCCAGTCAAGGGATAGCGCGGAATTGGACAGTCGGCCTCGCACAACTCTTTTCGCTTTCCAGTCATCAACGGACTTCTAACGGACGCCATGTCGAACGCCAACCCTTTCTTCTCGCAGACCCTCGCCGAACGCGACGCAGCCGTGCGCAAGTCGGTGCTCAAGGAACTCGAACGCCAGCAGTCGCAGGTCGAGCTGATCGCGTCGGAAAACATCGTGTCGCGCGCGGTGCTCGAAGCACAGGGCTCGGTGCTGACGAACAAGTACGCAGAAGGTTATCCCGGCAAGCGCTACTACGGCGGTTGCGAATTCGTGGATGAAGTGGAAGCGCTCGCGATCGAGAGGATCAAGAAGCTCTTCAACGCAGGCTTCGCCAACGTGCAGCCGCATTCGGGCGCACAGGCGAACGGCTCGGTGATGCTCGCGCTCGCCAAGCCCGGCGATACGATCCTCGGCATGTCGCTCGACGCGGGCGGCCACCTCACGCACGGCGCGAAGCCTGCGCTGTCGGGCAAGTGGTTCAACGCGGTTCAGTACGGCGTGAATCGCGAGACGATGCGCATCGACTACGACCAGATCGAAAAGCTTGCGCACGAGCACAAGCCGTCGCTGATCATCGCGGGCTTCTCCGCTTATCCGCGCGTGCTGGACTTCGCCCGCTTCCGTGCGATCGCCGATAGCGTCGGCGCGAAGCTGATGGTCGACATGGCGCACATCGCGGGCGTGATCGCGGCGGGCCGTCATCCGAATCCTGTCGAGCACGCGCACGTCGTCACGTCGACCACGCACAAGACGCTGCGCGGTCCGCGCGGCGGCTTCGTCCTCACCAACGACGAAGAGATCGCGAAGAAGATCAACTCGGCTGTGTTCCCGGGCCTGCAGGGCGGTCCGCTGATGCACGTGATCGCGGGCAAAGCGGTCGCATTCGGCGAAGCGCTCGAAGACAGCTTCAAGACGTATATCGACAACGTGCTGGCGAACGCGCAGGCGCTGGGCGAAGTGCTCAAGGAAGGCGGCGTCGATCTCGTGACGGGCGGCACCGATAACCATCTGCTGCTCGTCGATCTGCGGCCGAAGGGCTTGAAGGGCACGCAGGTCGAGCAGGCGCTGGAACGCGCGGGCATCACCTGCAACAAGAACGGCATTCCGTTCGATACGGAAAAGCCGACGGTTACGTCGGGCATTCGCCTCGGCACGCCGGCGGGCACGACGCGCGGCTTCGGCGTCGCCGAGTTCCGCGATATCGGCCGCCTGATTCTCGAAGTGTTCGACGCGCTGCGCTCGCATCCCGATGGCGATGCCGCAACGGAGCAGCGCGTGCGCAAGGAAATCTTCGCGCTGTGCGAGCGCTTCCCGATCTACTGAGCGGTCGCAAACGCGCCGTCCCCAAACCCCACAGCTACGGAGTCAAGCGTGAGCAACCTGCACGAGAGCAGCATCATCATCGACGGCCTGAACATTTCGAAGTTCGAGCGCTCGGTGTTCGAGGACATGAGAAAGGGCGGCGTCACGGCCGTCAACTGCACGGTCTCCGTGTGGGAAGACTTTCAGAAGACCGTCGACAACATCGCGGAAATGAAGCAGCAGATCCGCGAGTACAGCGAGATCCTGACGCTGGTCCGCACGACCGACGACATCCTGCGCGCGAAGAAAGAGAACAAGACGGGCATCATTTTCGGCTTCCAGAACTCGTATGCGTTCGAGGACAACCTCGGCTATATCGAAGTGTTCAAGGAACTCGGCGTGAACGTGGTGCAGCTTTGCTACAACACGCAGAACCTCGTCGGCACCGGCTGCTATGAAGCGGACGGCGGCCTCTCGGGCTATGGCCGCGAAGTGATCCAGGAGATGAACCGCGTCGGGATTCTGGTCGATCTCTCGCACGTCGGCGCAAAGACCTCGTCGGATGCGATCGCCTGCTCGAAGAAGCCCGTCACGTATTCGCACTGCTGCCCGTCGGGTCTCAAGGATCACCCGCGCAACAAGACGGATGAACAGTTGAGAGAGATCGCCGATGCAAACGGCTTCGTCGGCGTAACGATGTTCTCGCCGTTCCTGAAGAAAGGCCCGGATGCGACCGTCGACGACTATCTCGAAGCGATCGAATATGTGATCGATGTGATCGGCGAAGACAAGGTTGGTATCGGCACGGACTTCACGCAAGGCTATAGCACCGAATTCTTCGACTGGATCACGCATGACAAGGGCCGCTATCGTCGTCTGACGAACTTCGGCAAGGTCGTGAATCCGGAAGGCATCCGCACGATCGGCGAATTCCCGAATCTGACGGCTGCGATGGAACGTGCGGGCTGGAGCGAGTCCCGCATCAAGAAAGTGATGGGCGAGAACTGGATGCGCTTCTTCGGCGAAGTCTGGAACGTCTAAATCAATCGAGAGAACAAGGAAACCCGCGATGCAACCGCAACTGCCCATCGATGTCGATCCGAACACCGGCGTCTGGACCACCGACGCGCTGCCGATGCTGTACGTGCCGCGCCATTTCTTCACGAACAATCACACGGCCGTCGAAGAAGCACTGGGCCGCGACGTCTACGCCGAGATTCTCTACAAGGCCGGCTACAAGTCCGCTTATCACTGGTGCGACAAGGAAGCGAAGCAGCATGGCATCACCGGCATGGCTGTTTTCGAGCACTACCTGAAGCGCCTGTCGCAACGCGGCTGGGGCCTCTTCAAGGTCGTCGAAGCCGATCCGTCGACGGCGCGCGCGAAGATCGAACTGCATCACTCGTCGTTCGTGCTCGCGCAGCCGGGCAAGGAAGGCAAGCTTTGCTACATGTTCGCCGGCTGGTTCGCTGGCGCGATGGACTGGGTCAATGACACGACTGAAGGCGGCAAGAACGCGCCGCGCGCGCAGTCGAAAGAAGTGCAGTGCGCAGCCGAGCATCACGATCGCTGCGTATTTGAAGTGTCGCCGATTGCACATTAACACTGCACGGCATATCAGAGCCTGAACCGAACACCGCCCGAGGTCGCTTGCGATGCGTTACCCCAATCTGTTCAAACCCTTGACGCTCAATCAGCTGACACTGCGCAATCGCATCGTCAGTACCGCGCATGCTGAGGTCTATGCCGAACCGGGCGGTCTGCCCGGCGACCGCTATATCCGCTATTACGAGGAAAAGGCCAAGGGCGGTGTCGGCCTCGCCGTGTGCGGCGGGTCGAGCCCGGTGTCGATCGATAGTCCGCAGGGCTGGTGGAAGTCCGTCAATCTGTCGACGGACAAGATCATCGATCCGCTGTCGCGTCTCGCAGAGGCGATGCATCGGCACGGCGCGAAGATCATGATCCAGGCGACGCATATGGGCCGCCGCTCCGCATTTCATGGCGAGCACTGGCCGCATCTGATGACGCCTTCCGGCGTGCGCGAACCCGTGCATCGCGGCAACGCGAAGATCATCGAAGTGGAAGAGATCCGCCGCATCATCGGCGACTTCGCGGCGGCTGCGAAGCGCGTGAAGGACGCGGGCATGGACGGCATCGAGATTTCGGCCGCGCACCAGCATCTGATCGATCAGTTCTGGAGCCCGCGCACGAACTTCCGCACGGACGAATGGGGCGGCTCGCTCGAAAACCGTCTGCGCTTCGGCGTCGAAGTGCTGAGTGCCGTGCGCGAAGCGGTCGGCAAGGACTTCTGCGTGGGCCTGCGCATGTGCGGCGACGAGTTCCATGAAGACGGCCTCGATCACGAGCAACTGAAGGAAATCGCCCAGGCGATGGCGGAGACGGGCCTGATCGACTACATCGGCGTGATCGGCTCGGGCGCGGACACGCACAACACGCTCGCAAACTGCATGCCGCCGATGGCGCTGCCGCCCGAGCCGTTCGTGCATCTCGCGGCGGGCATCAAGTCGGTCGTGAAGCTGCCCATCATGCACGCGCAAAGCATTCGCGACGCCGGGCAAGCGGAGCGTCTGCTCGCGAACGGCATGGTCGATCTCGTCGGCATGACGCGCGCGCAGATCGCCGATCCGCATATGGTCATCAAGATTCGCGATGGCCGCGAGGACGAAATCAAGCAGTGTGTCGGCGCGAACTATTGCATCGACCGCCAGTACAACGGCCTCGACGTGCTGTGCGTGCAGAACGCGGCGACTTCGCGCGAAGCGACGATGCCTCACGTGATCGAAAAGACGCGTGGGCCGCGCCGCAAGGTCGTAGTGGTCGGCGCGGGCCCGGCGGGACTCGAAGCGGCGCGCGTCGCGCGCTCGCGCGGTCACGATGTCGTGCTGTTCGAGAAGAGCGATGCCGTCGGCGGCCAGATCATGCTGGCCGCGAAGGCGCCGCAACGTGAGCAGATGGCGGGCATCGTGCGCTGGTTCGATATGGAAACGAAGCGCCTCGGCGTCGACCGGCGTCTGGGCGTCGAAGCCGACGAGAAGATGATTCTCGCCGAGAAGCCCGACATCATCGTGCTCGCAACAGGCGGCTCCAGCTTCACGCACCAGGTGCCCGCATGGGGCGTCGACGAAGGTCTGGCCGTCAGTTCGTGGGACATCCTGTCGGGCAAGGTCGAGCCGAAGCAGAACGTGCTGGTGTACGACGGCGTGAGCACGCATGCAGGCGCAGGTGTCGCCGATTTCATCTCGAGCCGCGGCTCGAAGGTCGAGATCGTGACACCGGACGTGAAAGTGGCCGACGACGTCGGCGGCACCACGTTCCCGATTTTCTACCGGCGCCTCTACGCGCAGGGTGTGATTCACACGCCGAACTACTGGCTCGATCGCGTGTATGAGGAGGACGGCAAGAAGATCGCTGTGATCCGCAACGAGTACACGGAAGAACAGGAAGAGCGCGCCGTCGATCAGGTCGTGATCGAAAACGGCAGCACGCCGAACGACGCGCTTTACTGGAAGCTGAAAAACGAGTCGGTGAATCGCGGTCAGGTCGACGTGCACAAGCTCTTTGCCGCCGAGCCGCAGCCGTCGCTCTCCGAAGAACTCGGCAACGGACGCTTCCTGCTGTTCCGTGTCGGCGATTGCATTTCGATGCACAACATCCACGGCGCGATCTATGACGCGCTGCGTCTTTGCAAGGACTTTTGACGATGAGCCCGGCGTTTCTCATTACCGCGCTGTTGTGGGTATCGGTCGCCGGCCTTGCGTTCGCGGTCGCAAAACGGGCGGCTTACTGGCGTCTCGGACGGGCAACGGCAGCCGGTGCATTCGGCTGGACCAATCTGCTGACCATCCCGAAGCGCTACTTCGTCGATCTGCATCACGTGGTGGCGCGCGATCCGTATATCGCGAAGACGCACATCGCCACGGCAGGCGGCGCGATTGCGGCATTCGCGCTCGTCTTCGTCAACTACGGGCTCGCGCTCTATTCGCCGTGGCTCGACCGGCTGATCTTTCTGGCCGCGCTGATCATGCTGGTGGGCGCCGTGTTCGTATGGCGGCGCCGTCATGCGAAGGATGTGCCCGCGCGTCTGTCGCGTGGTCCGTGGAATACGCTGCCGTGGCTGCTCGGTTCGTTCGCGCTCGGTCTGCTGCTGTACACGCTGCTGCCGGCATCGGCGATGTCGGGCGGGCTCGCGATCGTCTTCGCGCTGCTGATCGCGGCGGGCGCATTCGCGATGACGTTCGGCGCGGCACGCGGCGGTCCGATGAAGCATGCGCTCGCGGGTCTCCTGCACCTCGCGTTTCATCCGCGTCAGGAACGTTTTGCTGCCGAAGGCCAGGTGCGTAAAGAGCAGATCGTTCCGCCGACGGCACTGAAAGCGCCTGTGCTCGAACAGAACGAGTATGGCGTCGGCAAGCCCGTCGAGTTTCGCTGGAACCAGTTGCTGAGCTTCGATGCGTGCGTGCAGTGCGGCAAGTGCGAAGCGGCATGTCCGGCATTCGCGGCAGGCCAGCCGCTGAATCCGAAGAAGCTGATCCAGGATCTCGTGACGGGCATGGTCGGTGGCACGGATGCGGCTTACGCAGGCAGCCCGACGCCCGGCATCAAGGTCGGCCAGCACGGCGGCGAGCCGCAGCGTCCGATCATCTCAAGCCTGATCGAAGCGGATACCGTGTGGTCGTGCACGACGTGCCGTGCTTGCGTACACGAATGCCCGATGCTGATCGAGCACGTCGATGCCATCGTCGACATGCGCCGCAACCAGACGCTCGTGCACGGCACGGTGCCGGGCAAGGGCCCCGAAGTGCTCGCGAATCTGCGCGAGACGGGCACGGCAGGCGGCTACGACAAGGCGGCGCGCTACGACTGGTCGGTCGATCTGAGCTCGCCTGTCGCGCAGCCGGGCAAGCCTGTCGATGTGCTGCTCGTTGCCGGCGAAGGTGCGTTCGACATGCGCTATCAGCGCACGCTGCGCTCGCTCGTCAAGGTGCTGAACAAGGCGGGCGTCGATTACGCAGTGCTGGGCGCGCAGGAAACGGATACGGGCGACGTCGCGCGGCGTCTGGGCGATGAAGCCACGTTCCAGCGCATGGCGAAGCAGATGATGGGCACGCTGTCCACACTCAACTTCAAACGCATCGTCACTGCCGATCCACACGTGATGCACAGCCTGCGCAACGAGTACCGCGCGCTCGGCGGTCGCTACGACGTGCTGCATCACACGACGTTCCTCGCGGAGCTGGTCGCGAGCGGCAAGCTGTCGACGAAAGCGGTCGATGCGTTCAACGACAGGAAGATCACGTATCACGATCCGTGCTATCTGGGCCGCTACAACGGCGAGACGGAAGCGCCGCGCCAGTTGCTGAAGACGATCGGCATCAAGGTCGTCGAGATGGAGCGGCACGGCAAGCGTGGACGTTGCTGTGGCGGTGGCGGCGGTGCGCCGCTGACGGATATCCCTGGCAAGCAGCGCATTCCCGATATCCGCATCGCCGACGCGCGTGCGATCGGCGCGGAAGTGGTCGCGGTGGGCTGCCCGAACTGCACGGCGATGCTCGAAGGCGTGGTCGGTCCGCGTCCCGAAGTGCTCGATGTGGCCGAACTCGTTGCGGCAGCGCTGGAGTGAACGATGAATACAACCATCAAACGTATCGATCCGCGCCGGCCGTTCGTCATCACGGCGGCAGGACTGAAGCGCATCACGCTCGGCGCGGAGCATGTGGCGGGCGCATCGTATGACGATGCATTGCAGACGGGCGCGCATGGTCACACGGCCGCCAAGGCGCTGCGCACGACGCAGGCGCCGCAGCACACGTTGCTCGTCGTCGCGCACAGCGATCGCGGCGGTCTCGACGATCACACGCGACAAGCGCTGGCCGCTGCCGCATTGATCGCGGACGCAGCGACGCAAGTCGCGCTGCTGGTGCTCGGCGAACTGAAGGACGACGCAGCCGCGCTCGGCGCGGACAAGGTGATCGAACTGCCGTCGTTCGACCGCCGCGCGTTTGCGCCGGAGCGCGAAGTGCAGGCCGTCGCCGCCTGCGTCGCGCAGCTCACGCCCGCTCATATCCTGATGCCCGACAACGCGACAGGCGACGGCGATCTCGGCCGCCGTTACGCAGCGCTCGCGGGCGCGAGCATCGCGACGCATGTCGTGCAGATCGACGCGAAGTCCGTGTCGACCTATGCGCAAGCGAAGAAGGCCTACGCGACGCGTGCGTTGCCCGACGTGATCCTGCTCGCAGCGGGCGCAGTCGATACGCGCCTGCCGTTCGTCGGCGCGGGCGAGCGCATCGATATCCCGGCGCTCGCGCAAATGGATAACGCATCGAATAGCGTGTACCGCGATCTCGGCATCGAGGAAATCGACGCAGCGCAGGTCGCGCTCGAAGAAGCGGACTTCATCGTATCGGCGGGCAACGGCGTCAACGACGTCGCCGCGTTCGAAAAGCTCGCGAGCACGTTCGGCGCGGCGATCGGCGCGAGCCGCGTCGCTGTCGACAACGGCATGTTCACGCGCGACAAGCAGATCGGCGCGACGGGCAAGACGGTCGAGGCGAGCATCTATATCGCGTTCGGCATTTCGGGCGCGGTGCAGCACCTGCAGGGCATCAAGGATTGCCGCCATGTGATCGCGGTGAACCTGGACGGCAGCGCGCCCATCGTCAAGCGCGCGAACCTCACGATCATCGGCGATACGCAAGCGACCATCGCGTCGCTGATCGACGAGATCGATCGCGCACGGGCCGCGCGTTCCGGTACCGCTGCGCCCGCTATGAAGCCCATCGTCGAAGGAGTCGCGGCATGAACGGCAAGCTCGAAAGAATCGCGGTGCTCGTGTCGGTCGGCAAGCATCCTGTGAGCGGCGTCGCGCGCTATAGCCGCAACGATGCCGCCGCGCTCGAAATCGGCCGTCAACTGTCTAGCCAGCACGCTGCGCATCTGGACGTGCTGCACGCGGGCGATCCGGGTAATCCCGCACTCGAAGAGTATCTGGCGCTGGGCGCCGAGCGCGTCGAAGTGCTGACGTGCGGCGGCAACGACGATGCCGTGAGCGCGCTCGCCGCCCGCCTGAAGGGCTACGACCTCGTGCTGACGGGCACGTGCGCGGAGGGCGCTTTCGATAGCGGCATGCTGCCTTACCGGCTCGCGGACGCGCTCGCGTATCCGCTCGTCGGCACGGCCGTCGACGTGACGGTGGCAGGCGGTCGCGCGACCGTGCGGCAATTCTTGCCGAAAGGCGTGCGCCGCCGCGTGGAAGTCGCGTTGCCCGCTGTCGTCGCCGTGCATCCGCTCGCGACCGTCACGCCGCGCTACGCCTACGCGCGGCTGCGCGCGGGCACGGTCCAGCCGCAGCGCACGCAAGCGGGCGCCAACGCGGAAGCCGCGCAATGGACGCTTGCGCCCGTCACGCGCAAACCGGTGCGCCTCGCCGCCGCCGAGAAGCGCTCGGGCCATGCCCGCATGATGTCCGCGACGACGACGGAAAGTCGTGGCGGAAGCGTCGTAATTGAAGGGACTTCGGTCGAAAAAGCACAAGTGATACTCGGCTATTTGCGCGAGCATCAACTCATCGATTACTGATTTGCGCCGCACCACACGGCCTCGCACCCCGGAGCACACATGAAAGTATCGGCAGACATTCGCGCGCTGGTCGATCGGCGCAAGAAGGGTTACAGCCTCGAAGCACCGTTCTATCTGAGCGACGAAATCTTCTCGCTCGATATGGACGCGATTTTCCGCCAGCACTGGATTCAGGTCGCCGTCGAGCCGGATGTGCCGGAGCCGGGCGACTACGTCACCGTCGAGCTCGGCCACGACTCGATCCTGATCGTGCGCGACGACGACATGCAGGTGCGCGCGTTCCATAACGTATGCCGCCATCGCGGCGCGCGCCTGTGCAATGAGGACAAGGGTTCTGTCGGCAATATCGTTTGCCCGTACCACAGCTGGACGTACAGCCTGACGGGCGACCTGATGTTCGCGGAGCACATGGGCGAGCAGTTCGACCGCTGCAAGCACAGCCTGAAGAGCGTGCATGTCGAGAACCTCGCGGGTCTGATCTTCGTGTGCCTCGCCGAGAAGCCGCCCGTCGATTTCGCCGTGATGCGCGCGGCGATGGAGCCGTATCTGCTGCCGCACGATCTGCCGAACTGCAAGATCGCCGCGCAGATCGACATCATCGAAAAGGGCAACTGGAAGCTCACGATGGAGAACAACCGCGAGTGCTACCACTGCGTCGCGAACCATCCCGAACTGACCATTTCGCTGTACGAGTACGGCTTCGGCTATCAGCGCTCGCCCGCCAACGCGGAGGGCATGGATGCGTTCGAGCGCACCTGCATCGAGCGTGCGAAGCAGTGGGAAGAATTGAATCTGCCTTCGCTGGAGATCGACCGTCTGCTGGACGTGACGGGTTTCCGCACGCAGCGCTTGCCGCTCGATCGCAGCGGCGAATCGCAGACGCTCGATGCGAAGGTCGCGTCGAAGATGCTGCTCGGCGAATTCGAGCAGGCGGACCTGGGCGGCCTGTCGTTCTGGACGCAGCCGAATTCATGGCATCACTTCATGAGCGATCACATCGTGACGTTCTCGGTGATTCCGCTGTCGGCGGGCGAGACGCTCGTGCGCACGAAGTGGCTCGTGCACAAGGACGCGCAAGAGGGCGTCGATTACGACGTGAAGAACCTCACGGCCGTGTGGAACGCGACCAACGACCAGGACCGGGCGCTCGTCGAGTTCTCGCAGCGCGGCGCGTCGAGCAGCGCTTACGAGCCGGGCCCGTATTCGCCGTACACGGAAGGGCTCGTCGAGAAGTTCAGCGACTGGTATGTGCAGCGCCTCGCCGCGCACATCGACGATTCCGCTTCGGAACAGCGCACGATCAACATCAAGGCCGTCTAAGGCGTTGACCTTCGCCTTGAAGAAAACCAACGGGATGCCTGGCGGCAAGTGGAGCAAGCAATGATGCGCGATGCAGCAACCTTCGAACCGGCCGAAAGCCGTGTGACGAAGCCCGAATTCTGGAGCGCGTTGCCGGCGCGCTGGACGAGCGATGTCGAGGAAACGCTCGTCTGCTGCCAGGTTCGCCAGGAAACGCACGACGTGAAGAGCTTTTTCTTCCGTTCGCCGGAGGGCCGTGCGTTTGTGTTCGAGCCGGGACAGTTCATCACGCTCGAACTGGATATCGAAGGCGAGACGATCAACCGCTGCTACACGATCTCGTCTTCGCCGACGCGTCCGCACACGATTTCGATCACCGTGAAGCGTGTGCCGGGCGGCAAGGTGTCGAACTGGCTGCACGACAACCTGCGGGCGGGCGCGCGCGTGCGCGTGCTCGGTCCGGCGGGCGAATTCACGTGCGCGCGGCATCCGGCGCGCAAGTATCTGTTCCTGTCGGCGGGCTCTGGCATCACGCCGCTGATGTCGATGAGCCGTGCGCATCATGAACTGAGCGAAGACCGCGACATCGTGTTCGTGCATAGCGCACGTACGCCCGACGACATCATCTTCTCGCGCGAACTCGATCTGATCGCGGCGAACCAGGGCAATTTCAGAACGTCGTTCGTTTGCGAGCGCATCGGCAATCGCACGAACTGGCCGGGCATCACCGGCTTTCTGACGCTGCCGCTGCTCAAGCTGATCGCACCGGACTTCATGGAGCGCGAGATTTTCACGTGCGGCCCTGCGCCGTACATGAAGGCCGTGCGCGATCTGCTCGACGAAGCGGGCTTCGATCGCAAGCAGTATCACGAAGAGAGCTTCTCATTCGAGACGCTGATCGAAAGCGAACCGGACGTCGCGGCGGAAGTACTCGAAGCGGAAGGGAAAGCGGGCGCGAATGGACACAATGGTACGGCTGACGGCGCGCAGACCTTTGCGGTTAGCTTTTCGCGCAGCAACCGTACGATCGAGTGTGCATCGTCACAGCATGTTCTCGATGCCGCGCGCCAGTCGGGCGTGCGTTTGCCGGCATCGTGCACGCAGGGCATGTGCGGCACGTGCAAGGTGAAACTCGTGTCGGGTCAGGTGGACATGAAGCACAACGGCGGCATCCGTCAGCGCGAAATCGATCAGGGGATGGTGTTGTTGTGTTGCAGCAAGCCGTTGAGTGATCTCGTAGTCGATAAGTAGTTTTTTGTCTGCGACGCTGTTTTTGTTTTGGTTTTTTCGCGGGCATCCGCGATGCGCCTCGCGGCGCGAGCGTTGCCCCTGTGCGGGGCGGCACCTACTTTTCTTTGCAGCGGCAAAGAAAAGTAGGCAAAAGAAAGCCGCTCACACCGCCAATGCTTGACCTCTACCCACGGGCTCTCAACGTCCCCGTGTTTGTGCGGCAATGTTCTCGCTGATGCTCGTTGCCAACGTTCCAGCTAAACGACTCACCCGCTTCATGCACGCGCGGCACGGTTAAAGGGCGTTGAAACTTTGGCGCCGCATGTCGGTAGTGAACGAGGTTGCTGTGTCGTACAGGGCAT
Organism: Paraburkholderia diazotrophica; assembly: GCF_900108945.1. Taxonomy (GTDB): domain Bacteria; phylum Pseudomonadota; class Gammaproteobacteria; order Burkholderiales; family Burkholderiaceae; genus Paraburkholderia; species Paraburkholderia diazotrophica. The sequence continues at coordinate 47,973 of NZ_FNYE01000037.1, forward strand.
CGCTCGCACACGTGACCGCATTCGTTGCGAGGGTGTCCTGTGTGGTGCGAATGCCTACACACAGTTTGCCGCAAAGGGGCGGGGGAATAGTTGATGTCGCGGGCTGCAACGCGGGTGCATGAAGTAGGTGAGGCGTTCCTGTAGTGCGCTGGCAACGAGTATGTGCAGGCTTGCTGCCGAGTGAAGGATGGGGACGTTGGGGGCCCGTGGGTAGAGGTCAAGCATTAGCGGGGTGAGCGGCTTTCTTTTGCCTACTTTTCTTTGCCGCTGCAAAGAAAAGTAGGTGCCGCCCCGCACAGGGGCAACGCCCGCGCCGCGAGGCGCATCGCGGATGCCGACGAAAGGCAAAGAAAACCAAAGCATTCGCGGATGCCGACGAAAGGCAAAGAAAACCAAAGCATTCGCGGATGCCGACGAAGGGCAAAGAAAACCAAAGCATTCGCGGATGCCGGCGAAGGGCAAAGAAAACCAAAGCATTCACGGATGCCAGCGATAAGGGCAAAACAAAAACAGCGTCGCAGACAAAAAAACAAAAACAACACGTCGCATACAGACAAGTAAACGTCGCAAAGCCGACCACCTCATGCATTCTGGTTGGCGATTCTAAAAGCTATACCGCGCGTGCGGGCACAAGGAGATCGACCATGAAGCACCTGAAAAAACTGATGTTGTGCGGAGCGCTGATCGCAACGATGAGCGCAATCGGAACGGCAGCCGCGGACACGAAGCCGACGATCAAGATCGGCTACGTCGAGGGCTGGGACGACAGCGTCGCGACGTCGAACGTTGCAGCGCAGATCATCGAGAAGCGCCTGGGTTATCCCGTACAGCTCGTGCCCGTCGCAGCGGGCATCATGTGGCAGGGCGTCGCGCGCGGCGACCTCGACGCGACGCTGTCCGCGTGGCTGCCCATCACGCACGGCGCGTACTGGGATCAGTTCAAGGGCAAAGTGCAGGACCTGGGCGCCAACTATACGGATGCGAAGATCGGCCTGATCGTGCCCGCCGACGTGCCGGAGAAGAGCATCTCCGATCTCGGAGCGCACAAGGCGGACTTCGGCGGACGCATCGTCGGGATCGACGCGGGCGCGGGCGTGATGAAGAAAACATCGGATGCGATCAAGGCCTACAACCTCGATTATCAGCTGATGCCAAGCTCGGGCAGTGCAATGACCGCGGAACTCGCGCGCTCGATGAATGCCAATAAGCCAGTCATCGTCACAGGGTGGATCCCGCACTGGATGTTTGCAAAGTGGAAGCTGAAGTTCCTCGAAGACCCGAAGAAGGTGTATGGCGAAGCCGAGCATGTCGACAGCGTCGTCAATCCGGGTCTCGATACGAAGGCTCCCCAAGTGGTCGCGTTTCTGAAGAAATTTCAATGGAAGCCGGGCGAAATCGACAGCGTGATGCTGGCGACGGAGAACGGCGCCAAGCCTGCCGATGCAGCCGGATCGTGGATCGCCGCACACGGCGACCGCGTGAACAGCTGGCTGGGCGGAGCACAATAACCGTCCTTCTCTAACGCGTTCTGACGAGCGTTTTACGGTGATGCGGATGCGCTGCGCGCGCATTCGCATCGCCGATGTTGTATCCGGTTGTTTGTGTTCCAGCCAGCGCGCAGGTTCCTCTTACAGGGAGACTCTGGATGGATCAGACAGGACTGCGCACGCGCAGTATCGAAGGCACAGCAGACGTTGCCGCGCATGAAGGCCACTCGCTGCAACGCGGCCTCACGTGGAAAGACGCGTTCTGGGTGACGAGTGGCGTCCCGGGAGGCGTGCTGTTCACGATCGGCGGCGTATCGGCGACGATAGGTCAGCCGGCATGGGCCGTCTGGGTCGCGGCGATCCTGATGGGCCTCATCCAAAGCGCCACTTACGCTGAAATTTCCGGGCTTTTTCCGCACAAGTCGGGCGGCGCGTCCGTGTATGGCGCGATGGCCTGGGTGCGCTACAGCAAGACCATCGCGCCCGTTTCCGTGTGGTGCAACTGGCTCGCGTGGTCGCCGATGCTGGCACTGGGCACCGGACTCGCCGCGAATTACGCGCTCTCGAGTCTCTACGCGCCCGATGCCGCGATCAACACGTGGCGTCTGACGCTGCTCGATCTCGGCTTCATCAAGCAGGGGCTTTCGCTGCGCATCAACTCGACGTTCATCGTCGCGGCGATCTTTCTGCTCATCACGTTCAAGCTTCAGCATAGCGGTGCATCGAAGGCCGCGAAGACGCAGCGCATTCTGGGCATCGCTTCGCTGGCGCCGCTGCTGATCGTCGGTATCGTGCCGTTCGTCACGAGCGATGTGCCCGTTGCGCATCTGTGGCCGTTGATGCCGCTCGGCCATGACGCACAGGGCAATCTCACGGCATCGGTGTTCGGTTCGTGGAACGGCTCGGGCATCACGATGGCGTTCGGCGCGATGTTCATGGCGGGCTGGGCCGCGTACGGCTTCGAAACGGCTGTCTGCTATACGCGTGAGTTCCGCAATCCGCGCACCGATACCGTGAAGGCGATCTTCTGGTCCGGCATGGCGTGCCTGCTCGTGATGACACTCGTGCCGCTCGCGTTCCAGGGCGTGCTGGGCACGAAGGGCATGCTCGATCCGAAGATCGCGGACGGCACGGGCGTCGCCGCGGCGATGGCGCATATGGTCGGCGGCGGTGCGATCGTGTTCGACGTGGTCGTGATCATGCTGATGCTGACGATCCTGCTGATCGTGATGACATCGATGATGGGCTCGTCGCGCACGCTGTATCAGGCATCCGTCGACGGCTGGCTGCCGAAGTACCTGTCGCACGTCAACGAGCACGGCGCGCCGACGCGCGCAATGTGGACCGACCTCGGCTTCAATCTGGTTCTGCTGCTGATGTCGGACTACATGACGGTGCTGTCGATCTCGAACGTGTGCTACATGATCTTCGTGTTCCTGAACCTGCAATCGGGCTGGATTCACCGGCTCGATCGCGCGGACGCGGACCGTCCGTTCCGCTGCCCGACGTGGCTACTCGCGGCGGGTGCGCTGTGCGGCTATCTGGATCTCGCGTTCATCGGCGCAGGCGCGGATCTGCAAGGCGTGGGTACGATGCGCAATGGCCTGATCGCGATGCTGCTGATCGTGCCCGTGTTCATGTTCCGCCATTACTGGCAGGACCGCGGGCGCTTTCCGGCGCGCATGGCGCAGGATATGGAGTGGCGGGGCGGCGTGCGGCCCGCTGGTCTGCGCGGCTTGCTGCCGTATGGCGCGCTGTTGCTCGCCGTCTTCGTCGTGTGGTTCTCGCACTACCTCGCGAAACCGTTCTTCTGATTTTTTAGCGTTAATAGGCCGCCGCGTTTGCCGTTGCAACGCGGCGGCTTTCGTTTTTTAGCGCGCTCTTTTCGAAAGCGTTTTAAAGACCTTTAAAGCACGACGGTTCTATCGCCATTGATGAACACGCGCCGCTCGACGAACGCCTTCACGGCGCGCGCAAGCGTGATGCACTCGACGTCGCGACCCACCGCGAGCATGCGCTCCGGTCCGTACGAGTGATCGACGCGCTGCACTTCCTGTTCGATGATGGGGCCTTCATCAAGATCGTCGGTGACGAAGTGCGCCGTCGCGCCGATCAGCTTGACGCCGCGCGCATGCGCCTGGTGATACGGCCGCGCGCCCTTGAAGCCGGGCAGGAACGAGTGATGGATATTGATCGCGCGGCCGGCGAGCTTGCGGCTCGTTTCATCGGACAGAATCTGCATGTAGCGCGCGAGAATCATCAATTCGGCGCCCGACGATTCGAACAGATCGAGAATCTGCGCTTCCTGTTGCGCACGCGTATCGGCCGTCACGGGGAAATGATGGAACGGCAGGCCGTGTTGCGCGGCAAGCGGCTCGAAGTCGGGATGATTCGACGCAATGCCGACGATGTCCATCTTCAGCTCGCCCATGCGCCAGCGGAACAGCAGATCGGCGAGACAGTGCTCCAGTTTCGACACCATGATCAGCACCTTCGGCCGCGTATCGAGGTCGTGCATCGACCACGTCATGTCGAAGTCGGCGGCGATCGGATGAAACTCGCGGCGCAACGTGTCGATCTGCAACGCAGACACCGGCGTGCTCTCGCTCGCCACGCCATGAAACACGCAGCGCACGAAAAAGCGCGAGCTGATGTCGTCGTCGAACACGGTCAGCTCGTCGATATAGCAATGGTGCCGATCGAGAAAGCCGACGACGGCGGCGACCTGGCCGGCGGCGCTCGGGCACGAAAGGGTCAGCGCGAACTGTTTGGGGCGATCGGTGGCGGGCATGCGAGTCCTCTGTATTTCGATTTGGGATTCCCGCATGGCCGTGCCGAACGTCGTGCAGCGCATCCTGGCGCGGCAAGCGGGATGATCAAGTAAATCAGCCCAATTTGCGCGCGCATAGAACCGATGCGCCGTGCTCGTAGTATCGGAGCGTCAGGCGTGCGCGTGCTCGATCACGTGGATCAGCTCATCGAACAGCCAGCGCCGGAAAAGCGGCACGGCGGCGGGCGCGGGTCGGCTGGGCGGGCAGACGAGGTAGTAGCCGCGCTCCGTGGTGACGGGCGTCTCCAGCAGGCGGACGAGCTGACCCGACGCGACAAGCTCGTCGGTGAGGGGCGTCCAGCCGAGTGCGACGCCCTGGCCCATCAGCGCGGCCTGCACGACGAGCGAGTAGCTGTTGAACATCATGCCCTGGCTTTGTTCCGGCGCGGGCAACCCGTATGCGGCGAACCACGTGTGCCACGCGAGCCAGCGTTCTGGTTCGGTCGGTTGCACGTGCAGCAGCGGCAGATGCGCGAGATCTTGGGCGCTCATGACGGGCTGGTGTGCGTCGCGAAACGCGGGCGAGCAGACGGGCGTGACCGCTTCGGGGAAAAGGCGGGTCGACGTGCAGGGCGGCCAATGGCCGTCGCCGAACGCGATCGCGATGTCGGCGTGATCGCGGTGCGGATCGTAGCCGAGTTGCGACGTAACGATCTTCACGTTGACGCCGGGCATCGACGTGTTGAGCCGCGAGAGACGCGGCATCAGCCAGTAGGTCGCGAAACCCGCATCGGTGAGGATCGTCAGCGAGCCCGTGGCGCGGCGCGCGCGGATATCGGCTGTCGCTTCGCGGATCGTGTCGAGGCCGCTGCGCACGGCCTGATAGAGCAGCGTGCCTTCCGGCGTGAGCGTCACGCCGCGATGGCCGCGCTCGAAGAGCGGCGTGCCGAGTTCTTCTTCGAGTTGCACGATGCGCTGGCTGACGGCGGGCTGCGTCGAGCCGAGTTCGCGCGCGGCGGCCGTGAAGCTCGCGAGGCGCGCGGCCGATTCGAAGGCCGTGAGCGTCTGCATCGGTGGAAGGCGGTCTGGTCCCGGCATAACATTCCCTTATGGGCCGATAAGCGTGCGCCGCCTTCACAACGTTTTAATGAGCGGCAATAGTGATGTGCATGCGTGACGTGCATGCGGCGAGTCATTACGTCGATGCGTCGCCGTGCAACTAAGCGCAATCCTCCGATTCTAATCCGCCCCGCCCATGAGCCTTAATACAAAGCAGAATATCCTTATCCTGATGGCCGATCAGATGACGCCGTTTGCACTGCGCGCTTATGGCAATCAGGTTTCGCTGACGCCGCGCATCGATGCACTCGCGAATCAAGGCGTCGTGTTCGACTCGGCCTATTGCGCGAGCCCGTTGTGCGCGCCCGCGCGTTTTTCAATGATGGCGGGCAAGCTGCCCGCTGCAATCGGTGCTTACGATAATGCCGCCGAATTGCCCGCGCAAACGCTGACGTTCGCACACTATCTGCGTGCAGCGGGCTACCGGACGATTCTCTCCGGCAAGATGCATTTCTGCGGCCCCGATCAGTTGCATGGCTTCGAAGAGCGGCTGACGACGGACATCTATCCCGCCGATTTCGGCTGGGTGCCTGATTGGGAACATCCGGACGTGCGGCCGAGCTGGTATCACAACATGAGCTCGGTGCTCGATGCGGGGCCGTGCGTGCGCACGAACCAGCTCGATTTCGACGACGAAGTGACGTACACCGCGCGCCAGAAGCTGTATGACATCGTGCGCGAGCGCGAGGGGGGCGGCGACGCGCGGCCCTTCTGCATGGTCGCGTCGCTTACGCATCCACACGATCCCTATGCGATCCCGCGGCAGTACTGGGACTTGTATCGCGACGAACAGATCGACATGCCGCGCGTGACGCTGACGCGCGAAGAGAGCGATCCGCATTCGAAACGCCTGCGCGATGTCTACGAGGCCGACCTGACGCCGCCGACGGAGCAGCAGATTCGCAATGCGCGGCACGCGTATTACGGCGCGCTGTCGTATGTCGATGCGCAGTTCGGCGCGATTCTCGATACGCTCAACGCAACCGGGCTCGCCGACGACACGATCGTCATCGTCACGTCGGATCACGGCGAAATGCTCGGCGAGCGCGGGCTCTGGTACAAGATGACATGCTTCGAAGGCGGCGTGCGCGTACCGCTCATCGTGCATGCGCCGAAGCAGTACCGCGCGCATCGCGTGGCCGCGTCGGTTTCGCATGTCGATCTGCTGCCGACGCTCGTCGAAATGGCGACGGGCGCGCGCAAGACCGAATGGCCCGATCCCGTCGACGGACGTAGCCTGGTGCCGCATCTGCAAGACGACGGCGGGCGCGACGAAGCGATCGTCGAGTACTTCGCGGAAGGCGCGATTGCACCGCTGCTGATGATCCGTCGCGGCAAGTACAAGTTCATTCATACGCCCGTCGATCCCGATCAACTCTATGACCTCGCCAACGATCCGCACGAGCGCGTGAATCTTGCGCAAGAGCCAGCGGCGGCCGCACTGGTCGACGCATTTCGCAAGGAAATCGCGCAGCGCTGGGACGTGCCCGCGTTGCATCGATCGGTGCTCGCGAGCCAGCGGCGCAGGCGCTTTCATTTCGAAGCGACTACGCAAGGCGCGATCCGCTCGTGGGACTGGCAGCCATTCACCGACGCGAGCCAGCGCTATATGCGCAACCACATCGAACTCGACACGCTCGAGGCGATGGCGCGTTATCCGCGTGTCGTCGCGCGGTGACGGGACTCAGGACAACGGAATACGACACACTCACTACGGGAGCCCACGATGAACAGACGCTGGAGAAGTTCGCTTGTAAAGGTCACGCTGACGCTCGCAGCGTTCGGCGCGGCCTTGACGGGACCATCGCATGCCGCAGAGCCGCAAACCTGCACGCAGGTCCGCATGGCCGATCCCGGCTGGACCGACATCGACGCGACGAATGCCGTGGCAGGCGTACTGCTCAAGGCGCTGGGCTATCAGCAGAACGTGTCGAACCTATCCGTGCCGATCACGTATCAGGGCTTGAAGAAAGGGCAGATCGACGTGTTTCTCGGCAACTGGATGCCCGCGCAAGGTCCCCTCGTCAAGCCGTTCATCGACGACCATTCGATCGATGTGCTGCATGCCAACCTGGTCAACGCGAAGTTTACGCTGGCCGTGCCGGATTATGTCGCGGCAGCGGGCGTGCATTCGTTCGCCGATCTCGTCAAGCATGCCGACCAGTTCAACGGAAAGATCTATGGCATCGAGCCCGGCGCGCCCGCCAATCAGAACATCAAGAAGATGATCGCCGACAAGGCATTCGGACTCGGCGACTGGAAGATCGTCGAATCGAGTGAAACGGGCATGCTTACGCAGGTCGAGCGCGCGGTACGCGACAAGCAGTGGATCGTATTCCTCGCTTGGGAGCCGCATGTGATGAACACCAAGTTCCATTTGACCTATCTGTCAGGCGGCGATGCGTATTTCGGTCCCAACTACGGCGGCGCAACGGTGAATACGGTTACGCGCGCGGGCTTTGCGGGGCAGTGCACGAATCTCGCGAAGCTCTTCCAGCAGATGACGTTCAATGTAGACATCGAAAACCAGATCATTGCGAATGTGCTGCAAAACAAGGTCGATGTGAACACGGCGGCGATGAACGCGCTGAAGGGTAATCCCGCATTGCTAAGTGCATGGCTCAAAGGCGTGACGACGACAAGCGGCGCCGACGGATTGCAGGCCGTGCAGGCACAACTCGGCATTCACTAAAGCGGCATTGTCGGCACTCGAATAGAGGCGCGCGGTTCTGCAATGGGACGCGCGCTTTTGTTTTGCAAGGCATGTCGCAGCCAGACCAAAGTGTGTCGTGTTTGGTCGAGTTGCTCGAAATATGGATTTGTACTGTGCGTTGATCGTCGTGCAATTGGCACACGACGCGGAGCTCGCTTCGCATTCCTATACCCCTGTTTCCTCATAGCCAGGCAAGAGAGAACGACACAATGAAAAAGCTGAATGCCGCAGCACTGACAGGCGTCGCGTTCGCGCTCGCCGGAATTTCGAATGCGAGTCACGCACAAAGCAGCGTCACGTTGTATGGGATCATCGACGCGGGCATCACGTACGTGAACAACACAGGCGGCTCGCACGTCGTCAAGTTCGACGACGGCATCTCGTATGGCAACCGCTTCGGCATCAAGGGAACAGAGGATCTGGGTGGCGGTCTGCAAGCGGTATTCGTGCTCGAGAATGGTTTTCACCTCGGCAATGGTCAATTGGGCTTCGGCAGCACGATGTTCGGGCGCCAGGCTTATGTCGGTCTGAAGAACCAGTGGGGCACGCTGTCGTTCGGCAATCAGCTGGATATGACGAACGAGATACTGACCACATACAACATTTCCGGGTGGGCGAGCGGTTATGCGATTCACCAGGGCGACTTCGATCGCATCAACGGCGACCGGCTGCCTAATTCGGTGAAGTTCCTGTCGAATGAATTCGCGGGCTTCATGTTCGGCGGCATGTACTCGTTCGGCAATGTCGCGGGCAATTTCCATCAGGACAGCGCGTGGAGCGTAGGCGCACACTATGCGAACGGCTCCTTTACGGTCGGCACTGCTTATACGCAGCTGAACAATCCGCACGGCATCTATGCGTTCGACCCGTATGCAATGATTGGCGTGCATACGTTTCTCGGCCAGCCGGTGGTCACTGTCGATCCGGCGACGGGCGCGCGAACGGATCTCTTTTCAAGCAATCCGTTTCCCGTGGACAAGCAGGGCACTTTCGGCGTTGGCTCTAGCTACGCGATCGGCAACGTGACGCTGATGGGCAACTTCACGTACACGACGATCAAGGGACTCGGCGTCACGTCGCATATGAAGGTGGCGGAAGGCGGCGCGGACTGGCAGATCACGCCGGCGTTCAGCGTGATCGGCGGCTATCAGTACACGAACTTCGAAGGCCATCACTGGAATCAGGGCTCGCTCGGCGCGCACTATCTGCTGTCCAAGCGGACGGACGTGTATATCTCGGGTGACTACCTGAAGGCTTCGAATGGCGTCGACGCGGTGATCGGCTATAGCTTCACGCCATCGACGACTACGACGCAAGCCGATGTGCGGATCGGCATGAGGCATTCGTTCTAAATCTGTTTATCTGCGACGGCCTTTTTACGGTTCCTTTTCGGCTCCTTTAGGCCGTCGCGAATATAACCCCCTCTTCAAGGCAGAGCATCCTCCCGCGTCGTACTCGCCATGCCACCCGCACTCGGACGTATCGGCCTGCGGTCATCGCGAGGACTTGCTCCGAACCTCGCGCGATAAGTGCGCGAGAAATGCGATGGCGATTCGAAGCCACACGCGACGCAGATCGCCGTAATCGACATATCCGTTTGCCGTAAAAGCTCTCGGGCGCGATCGAGCCGCAATTGCAGATAAAAATGCGTCGGCGTGTCCTTGAGCGACGAGCAGAAGAGCCGCTCCAGCTGTCTGCGCGTAACGCCGATTTCCTGCGCGAGGTCGGCGGGCGTTAGCGGTTCTTCCATATTCTGTTCCATCACGCCGATCACCTGAATCAGCTTGCGGTTGTGCACGCCATAACGCGCGGCAATTTCCATTCGCTGATGATCGGAGCGCTGACGTATGCGGCTTACGACGAACTGCTCGGAGATCGACGAAGCGAGCGCCGCGCCGTGGCTGCGTGAAATGAGGTCGAGCATCATGTCGATCGACGCCGTCCCGCCCGCGCACGTAATGCGCCGCTCGCCGATCTCGAATAGTTCTTCGCTCGCCTGGACGGCCGGATAGCGCTCGCGAAACGCGGAGAGCGCTTCCCAATGCAACGTTACGCTGTCGGTTGGGCGGAGCAGGCCCGCTTCCGCGAGGATGAACGCGCCTGTATCGATGCCGCCGAGTGTCGCGCGTGCACGGTCCAGACGCTTGAGCCATTCGCCGAGCGCACGGCTGTAGCGGACAAGCGGCTCGAAACCCGCGACCACGAAGACTGTTTGCGCTTGATCGACATCGCCGAATGCGCTTTCCGCGTTCAGCGAAATGCCGTTGCTCGCGGCGACGGGCGCGCCGTCCACGCTCAGTATGTGCCAGCGATACAGGTCCTCGCGGAAGCGGTTCGCGACGCGCAAAGGCTCGACGGCCGACATGAAGCCGATGGCAGAAAAGCCCGGCAGCAGCAGAAACGAAATGTCTTCGGGCATCGCTCGATCTTCTCGATGTCAGGTGAAGCGGATTCGTCGAATCCGGCGAGCGTAGCAAGTGTCATGCTATGCGGCAAGCTGCGCCAAAAATCGGTGTCACGATTGCGCGGCGCACAAACGTGTGCCACGGCGCACACAGCAAGTTGCATGCTGGTTTTCCCTCATGGTCGCGCGCAAGCAAGAACGGGTCGCTGGCGGTCGATTTTGGGGAAATATGGGCCTGTACCTTTGCTTTACACCAGTTGTTTTCGGGTCGTCTCATCAGCCGCCCATATCGCGGGCGTTACAGGACACGCTGCGAATCGTGTCGAAGGGGATCGTCATGAAGTTGCGCATCAAAGTCGTTACCGCATGTATTGCCGGGCTTGTTACGGGCCTTCTCGCGACGCTGTCGCAGTCCGCGCTCGCGCAAGACCCGCCGAGTTGCCGCGCCGTCCATTTCGCCGACATTGGCTGGACCGATATCACATCGACGACGGCGCTCGCGTCGACGGTATTCGAAGGGCTCGGCTATCAGCCCGTGACGACGGTGGCCTCGGTGCCGATTTCATTTGCCGGACTGAAGAGCAAGCAGCTCGACGTTTCGCTCGGGTACTGGTGGCCCGTGCAGGAAAAAGCAATCGCGCCATTCGTCGAGTCGAAATCGATCAACGTATTGCAGCCGCCGAATCTGACGGGCGCGAAAGCCACGTTCGCCGTGCCGACCTATGAATACGACGCGGGCCTGAAGACCTTCGCGGATATCGCAAAGCATCGCGCGGAACTCGACGGCAAGATCTACGGCATCGAGCCGGGCAGCAGCGCGAATGCCGCGATCCAGAAGATGATCGCGACCAATCAGTTCGGACTCGGCGGCTTCAAGCTGATCGAATCGAGCGAAGCGGGCATGCTCGTCACCGTCGAGCGCGCGGTGCGCGAGAAGAAGTGGGTCGTCTTTCTCGGCTGGCAGCCGCATCCGATGAACATTCAGATCGACATGAAGTACCTGAGCGGCAGCGAGGGCGTATTCGGTCCCAACGACGGAGAAGCGCGCGTCTATACGCTGACGTCACCTGACTTCCTGACACGTTGTCCGAACGCGGGAAAGCTCGTCAGCAATCTTCGCTTTACGACGCAGATCGAAAACGTCGTGATGCAGTCGGTGATGAAAAAGGAGAAGCCTGCCGATGTCGCGAAGGCCTACCTGAAACAGAACCCGCAAGTACTCGATCAATGGCTGGCCGGCGTGAAGACGTATGACGGCAAGGACGGCTTGCCCGCCGTCAAGGCTTATCTGGGTCTTTGAGCCAATGTCTTTAAAGCCCGACTGCTCAAGCTCTGTCTTTAGAGCAAGACAAGTACTTTTCATTCCGACTCTTTCGTTTTAACAGGAATTTGCACGCATGAACCATGAAGTAATCGTGACCTGCGCCGTCACGGGTGCAGGCGACACCGTCGGCAAGCATCCCGCCATTCCCGTCACGCCTAAACAGATCGCCGATGCGGCAATCGAAGCCGCCAAAGCGGGCGCAACGGTCGCGCACTGCCATGTGCGCGATCCGAAAACGGGACGTGGCAGCCGCGATCCGAATCTGTATCGGGAAGTCGTCGACCGTATCCGCTCGGCGAACACGGACGTCATCATCAATCTGACGGCGGGCATGGGCGGCGACCTGGAGATCGGGTCCGGCGAAGATCCGATGCACTTCGGTGCCAATACCGATCTCGTGGGCGGCCTGACGCGCCTTGCGCACGTGGAGGAACTCTTGCCGGAGATCTGCACGCTCGATTGCGGCACACTCAATTTCGGCGACGGCGACTATATCTACGTATCGACGCCCGCTCAATTGCGTGCGGGCGCAAAGCGCATTCAGGAACTCGGCGTAAAGCCCGAACTGGAGATCTTCGATACGGGCCATTTGTGGTTCGCCAAGCAATTGCTCAAGGAGGGACTGCTCGATGCGCCGCCGCTGTTCCAGTTGTGTCTCGGCATTCCGTGGGGCGCGCCCGCCGATACGACGACGATGAAAGCGATGGTCGACAACCTGCCGGACGGCGCGCAATGGGCGGGCTTCGGCATCGGGCGCATGCAGATGCCGATGGTCGCACAAGCAATGCTGCTGGGCGGCCACGTGCGGGTCGGTCTCGAAGACAACATCTGGCTGGACAAAGGCGTTCCCGCGAGCAACGGTTCGCTCGTCACGCGCGCGATCGAAATCATCGAGCGGTTGGGCGGCCGCGCGCTCACGCCCGCCGAAGGCCGCAAGAAGCTCGGCTTGCCGGCGCGCGGCGAACGGCTGCTCGAAAAGCGCGCCGTCGAACAGTTCGCGTGAAGTTCAGATAAGGCTTTGCACAATTACAGAGGATCGTCGGCAATGGCAGTCATCACCAACATCAAGACATTTGCAGCAATCGGCGCGGGTGTGATCGGCAGCGGCTGGGTCGCGCGCGCGCTCGCGCACGGGCTCGACGTGGTGGCGTGGGACCCGGCTCCGGGCGCGGAGAAACAGTTGCGCGACAACGTCGCGAACGCATGGCCCGCGCTCGAACGCGTGGGGCTCGCGAAGGGCGCTTCGCAGGATCGCCTGCGTTTCGTGAAGACCATCGAGGCGTGCGTCGCGGATACCGACTTCATTCAGGAGAGCGCGCCCGAACGCGAAGAGCTGAAGCTCGCGCTACACGAACAGATCAGCCGCGCGGCGAAGCCCGATGCAATCATCGCGTCGTCGACGTCGGGCCTGTTGCCGACTGACTTCTATGCACGCGCATTGCATCCCGAGCGCTGCATCGTCGGGCATCCGTTCAATCCCGTGTACTTGCTGCCGCTCGTCGAAGTGGTGGGCGGCGAGTGCACGGCGCCTTCGACCATCGATGCCGCGTCGAGCATCTATCGTTCGCTCGGCATGCGGCCGCTGCATGTGCGCAAGGAAGTCCCCGGCTTTGTCGCCGACCGTCTTCTCGAAGCGCTGTGGCGCGAGGCGCTGCATCTCGTCGACGAAGGCGTCGCGACGACGGGCGAAATCGATGATGCGATCCGCTTTGGTGCGGGCATTCGCTGGTCCTTCATGGGGACCTTCCTCACTTATACGCTCGCAGGCGGAGATGCGGGCATGCGCCATTTCATGCAGCAATTCGGGCCCGCGCTCGAATTGCCGTGGACCAAGCTTGTCGCGCCGAAGCTGACGGATGAACTGATCGATCGCGTCGTCGACGGCACGGCGGAGCAGCTTGGTCCGCGCTCGATCAAGCAGCTCGAACGCTATCGCGACGACTGCATCACGAACGTGCTGTCCGCGATCGCCGACGCGAAAGCGCGGCACGGCTTGCATCCCGACGAATAACGTCGCGTAATATGGCTGCACGCGCGGGGAATCGATGCAAGATGCCCCGCGCGCACGAACAACGTTCAACGCGACGGAGACAATCGCCATGCCGCGACACGCGGAATTGCCTGCATATCACGACGTCGTGCGTGCCGAATGGGTCGACTACAACGGCCATCTGCGCGACGCGTTCTATATGCTGATTTTCAGCTTCGCCACCGATGCGCTGATCGAGCAGATCGGCCTCGACGACACCGTGCGCAAGGCGCGTGGCCGCTCGATCTATACGCTCGAAGCGCACATCAACTATCTACAGGAAATCAAGGAAGGCGCGCAAGTGCGAGTCGAGATGCGCGTGCTGGCCCACGACGCGAAGCGCATGCACCTGTACCTCGAAATGTTCGCGGATGAGGGTGACGAACCCGTCGCTGCGGGCGAACAGATGCTGCTGCACGTCGATACGAGCGGTCCGCGTTCCGCAGTGTTCGATAGCGATGTCGAGGCGCGCGTGCGTGCGCTCGTCGATGCGCAAGCCGCGTTGCCTGCCGCGCGATACGCTGGCCGTGTGATCGGTTTGCCCGCGCCGGCCCGCAAGTGAGGCATCCGCATTCGCAGGCATAATCGGGCAACGCATAAACGGAGTGCACGTCATGCTCGAACCTGAAATCGCCGCATTCGTCGAACGGACGAAAGCGCTTTACCCGAGCGACCGCTCGGCATCGACGGTCGTCGAGCAGAGGGCGATGTACGAGCGTCTCGCCGCTGCATTCACGCCGCCGTTACTCGATGGCGTGCGCACGTACGATGCGCCGTTCACGTCGCCCGATGGCCATGCTTTCATGCTGCGCCTCTATGCGCCTGCCCAACGTGAGCGGTGCGAGCGCTCGCCGGGCATGGTGCTTTATTTTCATGGCGGGGGATTCGTGGTCGGCTCGCTCGCGAGCCACGATCTGATCACTGCGCGCATCGCGGCCGATACGGGCCTGTGCGTGATCGCCGTCGATTACCGGCTTGCGCCCGAGCATCCAGCGCCCGCCGCTCACGAAGATTGCCTGGCTGTCACGCGCGCCGCGCTCGATGGACGCTTGCCATTCGGTCTGGTGCCGACGTCGCTGCAACTCGCGGGCGACAGCGCGGGTGCGACGCTCGCGGCGAGTGTCGCGATGCGGTTGCGCGACGAAGGGTTGACGGGCGTCCGAGGTCTCGCGCTGGTTTATCCGATGCTGGGTGTCGAGCCGCAATCGCCCGCGCGCGAGACGGAAGCCGACGCGCCGATGCTCACGCTCGCCGATGTGCGGCGCTACAGCGCGATGTATTGGGGCGATGAAGCGGGCAATGAAGCGGGCAACCATGCGGGCAACGCGGGCAGCAGCATCAGCGGGTTGCGCACAAGCGTTTCGGAGCATATTGCGTGGACGATTCCGCTCGAAGCATCACGTTATGATGGATTGCCGCCGACGCTCGCGATCGGCGTCGAGCACGATCCGTTGCGCGACGATGCGCGCGAGTTTGCGGAGCGCATCCGCGCGGCGGGCGGGCAAGCGCATGCGCCCGTCGGCAAGGGCCTTGTACACGGCTCGTGGCGCGCGCTGGCGACAAGTCCCGGCGTGCAATGGATGCACGGCGAGGTGTGCCGCTTCCTTACCGATCACGTAGCGGATTAGCGGATACAACAGCGGCCTGTCGCATGCGATCCTTTTGCGTGCAATGCCGCTCGTTTCTGTGCAAGGACCTTTGGCTTCGATTGTTGCCTGAAACGTCGGTTATGCGGCGAGCGCGTGCTCGAGTTCTTCGGCGGCGAGTGCGTGTTCGAGCACTTCGGCTGCGATCATCGCGGATGCATTGGCGGGAGCGGGGCGCTCGGCCGGCTTGAAGACGGCGTCGCCGCGGCGGATCTTGCGGCGCGATACGGCACAGGTGCCGGACGAGTGCGCCGAACGGCGGCGCCAGCGCTGCTCGCCATAATGACAGCGGCCCGGCTCGATCCAGCGAATGATGAGTGTTGTATCAGAGTGCTCGAGTATCTCGATGCGCAACCCGTTGGCGCCTGTCAACGGCAAACACTCCAAGGTCGTCATGGTCGGCTCCGTAGTTGTGGTGTGTGCCGAATTTAGTCCCGCGCGCGCGTGAGAGCCATTGTGCCCGCGTAGAAACACTGTTCCCGATTCGGCAATAATCTGATGGCGGATGTGCACGCGGACGGTACCAGGCCGTTTCGCGGCCTGTCATGGCCATTACATGCAAATCGGCAACGAACTGTTGTATCAGCGGCAGATAACGGCAGGGTCGCCGGGCAGCGTGGATGGGCGTGCGCGGCATCCCTTATGATGTGCGCCTCGACAGGGGTGCCGGCGCACCGGAAGTGAGACCGATGCAGGTACTCTGCGTGCTCGCTGCCATGGTCCGTGCCCGGTCCGTCATCCGGGTCTTTCATGTATTCGCGCTATCTTTGAGCGGGCAGGCCGCTCACGCAGGCGGCCCACGCACTCCGCTCATTCTACGAGGTCACATGAATCAACGTCCGCCAGATGTCCCGTCCGAGGCCGACGCGCCCGATCGCCGCAAGGCGCAGCGCGTGGCCTCGGCCACGCTCTATGCCGTGATGGTCGTGCTGGCGATCTGGGTAATTCGCGACTTCGTGCCCGCGATCGCGTGGGCCTGCGTGATCGCAATCGCGCTGTGGCCGGCATTTCATCGGGTCGAACAACACGAATTCTTCAAGGGACGCACGACGCTGATCGCGACCGTGCTGACCGTTGCCATTGGATTGCTGTTCCTGTTGCCCGTCGGGATCGGCATCGCGCAGGCCGCGAACGAAGCGCACGACGTGATCGAGTGGTTGCGCACCGTGCATGAGAACGGCATTCCCGTGCCGGATTTCGTCCAGCATCTGCCGTTCGGCGCGGCGCAGATCGGCGCGTGGTGGGAGTCGAATCTCGCGCAGCCGCTGCGCGATTCGCCCGCGATGAAGGGCCTGCACAGCGATGCCGTCGTGACATTCGGCCGGCATTTCGGCGCGCGTGCCGCGCATGCGCTGATGCTGTTCGGCTTCATGCTCGTCACGCTGTTCGTGATCTTTCAGGCAGGCCCGAGGCTGTCAGGCTCGCTGATGAAGGGCGTCCAGCGCGCGTTCGGTCACGAAGGCCTGCATCTCGTCGAGCGGATGGCGGCGGCCGTACGCGGGACGGTGTCGGGGCTTGTCGTGGTCGGCATCGGCGAGGGCGCGCTGCTGTTCGTCGCATACATGTTGACGGGCGTGCCGCATGCAGCACTGCTTGGGTTCGTCACGGCAATCGCCGCGATGCTGCCGTTTTGCGCGCCCGTCGTGTTCTGCGGCGCGGCACTATGGCTCTTCATCATCCAGGGGACGATCGTTCCAGCAATTGCGCTTGCCGTGTTCGGCTTTATCGTCGTGTTCATCGCCGAGCACTTCGTGCGCCCGATGCTGATCGGCAATTCGACGCGGCTGCCGTTTCTGCTGGTGCTGTTCGGGATTCTCGGCGGCGCGGAGACGTTTGGCCTGCTGGGTCTGTTCGTCGGCCCCGCGCTGATGACGGTGCTGATGGTGCTGTGGACCGAGTGGATCGAGCGATGATCCGTTGATTCGCTTCTGCGCTTCCGGACTTTTGCTGCGAGCCGGAGCGCGTTCGTGATGCCGCTTCGAGTGATGGCTTGCGTGACTGCGTGATCGGTCCAATCAGGCGGGCCCCGAGCCGCGTAGACGCAAGGTCAGCACGCGCGAGACGGGCACGGACACTCTGGCGACCGCGAATAGCGAACCGATCGCGACGGCATCGGCGGTCAGGCCGAGCGGGATGTTCAGATAGCCGTCGGTGGCCGTGTACAGCAGTGAATCGACGACCAGCGATATCACCGTGCCCGCGATAAAGCACAGCAGGCCCTTGCGTCCCACGAGCCCGATCCACGGCAGGCGCTGCGCGATCGCCTTTGCCCAACCGATGCGCACCATGTTTGCGGCGAGCCACGCGATTGCGAGAAAGTTCACCGCGCGCAGCCACGACAGATTCTGCTTGAGGCAGCCATCGAGCGGCGCCGCTTCGACGAACAGCTTATATCCGGCGGCCGCTCCGGCCACGGCGCACGCGAGCGCCGTCACGATCCAGCCATGGCGGTGCGCGCTTGCGCGCTGATAGACGGGCTGCGTCTGCGCGATTACACCGGACACGAACATCAACTGCCATGCGAACGGGTTGAAGTCCCATTGCGCGTCTTCGGCGACGGGCAGATGCGGCAGCATCCACGGCGCAATCGACCACACGGCGAGACTGCCCGCGAGCAGCAGCCACGGCTTGCTTCGTGCGAGCGGCAACACCACGGGCACGGCGAACGCGAAGAACGCGTACATCGGCAATACGGATGCGAGATATGGCTGACGGCGGAACAGCAGGATGTCGCGCAGCACGGCCGCGGGCGTGTCCATCATGTCGTCGAGATCGGTCGTGGTCATGTTGGGCGCGTCGATGCTGAACGCGCTCATCACCGCGCTCGCAATGAGCATCAGGACAGCCGTGATCAGAAACGCCCTATACAGCTCGAACGAGCGCCGGAAAAAACGGTTGCGCGCGTCGGCTTCCGTGTGGCGCTTCGCGAGCGACGCATAGGCCGTCGCCGTCGCGAACCCGCCGAGGAAGACGAAGACTTCGGCTGCGTCGCACAGCGCATACGCATGCAGCGTGGCGCGCGACATGATGCTGCCGCCGATATGGTCGACGACGATAAACAGAAGAACCAGTCCTCGGAAGAAGTCCAGCTCGATCAGACGGGTTTTTGATGTCTGCATGCATGTGATGGCAAAGCGCCTCCGCGAAACGGCGCGCGGGCGACGCGCAGCGCGGTTTCGGTGAGGCGGGAAATGGGGGGTGCTGGCGTGTGCGTGCCTGACGCGCGTTCGCGGCACGGCCTGATGGCGCGTTTGCGCGGCGGATCATGGCGGCCCTGCTGACCTCTTTTGGCATGGCGCGCCCGCCACGGAATCGCCTGCACGACCCGAAATGGACCGCCATTATCGCTCAGAGTTCCTCCTGGTTGCGTTTTTGGCGAAAAGGTGGTGGTGCGAGTTGGGGCCGCCGATAAAAACGAGATGAGGGGTTGGCGAAAACGGTTCGGGTATTGGCAGGACAGGCAAGCCGCGCCCGCTTATGCTTGCCGGTCTTCGAGGTGTGCCGGCTAATCGAATGACAAGGTTTCGGTTGACCTGCCTCCATGCTCAACAGCAGTCGTTGTGAAGTCATCTTATGCGCAGTGTTGGTCTTCTATCCGCACTTGGTCGAATGCGCGCTTCCCGCGTGCGTTACCAACCGTTAGTGATGCTTGCGGCCTGTGGAGCGCTGTCCGCCTGTGCGCTCGCGCCGGGTATGCGAATGGAATCGTCGTTCACGAATGACACGTCGGTCACGCAGCAAACAGTGGCGAATCTGCACGTTATCGAGCTGGACGGCGGCGTCGTCGCGGAAATGCGCAACGTGGCGAAGCGTCAGGAGTCTGCGCAGGCCGTTGTGCTCGAAGGGCAGCCGCGGGGTTACACCATTGGTGCGGGCGATGTGCTCAACATCGTCGTTTGGGACCACCCCGAACTGGCTGCTGCACAGGGTCCGCAGCAGCAGGCTGCCGTCCGGCCGTCCGACCCGGCGCCCGGCTTCGTTGTTGATGAAAAGGGCAACCTGACGTTCCCGTATGCTGGCACCTTGCACGTGGCCGGGCTACCGCCCGAGGAAGCGCAACAGCATCTCGCGCTGTCACTGTCGCGTTACCTGCGCAAACCTCAGGTGACCTTGCGAGTCGCGTCGTTCCGTTCGCGTCAGGTGTACGTCGATGGACAGGTGCGCAGTCCGGGCGCCGTTCCCGTCAACGACGTGC
Organism: Paraburkholderia diazotrophica; assembly: GCF_900108945.1. Lineage (GTDB taxonomy): Bacteria > Pseudomonadota > Gammaproteobacteria > Burkholderiales > Burkholderiaceae > Paraburkholderia > Paraburkholderia diazotrophica. The sequence goes on from NZ_FNYE01000037.1 coordinate 67,660, forward strand.
CGATGACTTTGTATGAGGTTATTAGCCGCGCGGGTGGCTTCAACGATACCGCCGATCAAAGCCACATCGTCCTGGTTCGCGACGGCAAGTCGTATCAGCTCAACGTGACGCAGATGTTTGAAAGCGGGCAAAGCCCAGCGCGGATCGTTCTCAGGGGCGGCGATCTGCTGCGGGTCGAGTCGCGCGAAGAGAATGCGGTGTACGTGATGGGCGAGGTCAACAAACCGCTCAGTGCGATTCCGCGGACGAGTGGCCGTCTCACGCTCGCGGATGCGTTGCTGCAGGCAGGCAGCCTGAACCCGGGCAGTGCAGACGCGGCGCAGATGTACGTCATTCGCGGTTCTCTTGGCGGTGCGCCCCAGATATTCCATCTGGACGGCACATCGCCCGTATCGATGCTGCTTGCGAGAGAATTCGACCTGCAGCCGAAGGACGTGGTGTACGTCGACGCGAATGGTCTCGTGCGCGCGAGCCGCGTCCTCAGTCTGCTGCTGCCCGCGATCAACGCCGGCTTGACGGCTGCGGTGGTGACCAAATGATGGATTTCCCCGGTAGCGGTGCGGCAAAGCGCGTTGCGATTGCTGCGGAACGCGCATGATGGATCGCCGCAGAGTCCTTACTATGTCCGCAACGGGTGCTTGCCTGGCGGGTCTCGCACGTGCCGCGCGCAGCGCGTCGGCGCCAGTGACTACACCGTCCGGCTTCTTCGTCAACGTGCGGGATTTCGGCGCGAAGGGCGACGGCAAGGCTGATGACACGATGGCCTTGCAACGCGCGATCGATCACATTCGCGGGCGGGCTGACGCGCTCGGCGATACATCGTATTTGCCTTGCATTGTTCTTCCCGCCGGCCACTACCGGCTCACTGACACGATCTACACGGTGCCGTGGATCAAGCTTCGAAGCGAAGGCTCTGTACTGCTGGACTTCACGCAGTTGCCCGTCGATCGCGACGGCATCGTCTGCCGGAACGAGGTGTCGATTCCGGGGGGCGCACTCTGTTTCGCCGGCAACCGCTCACCGTTTCTGGACGGCACGGGCGGCACCGTGTCGATCCTTGGGCCAGGCGGTGAGCGCTCGGACGGTTGGGGCATCGTCATTGGCGATAACGATCCCCATGCACCGGGCGCTGTACGAGATACAGGCGGATGCTATGTCGTCGTCACGGGATGGCGCGGCGCGCTATGCATCGATCCGGTTCACACGTACCTTACTGCATGGCGCTCGTGCCGCTTCGAACAAAACCGCGACGCGGCGATATATGTGCGCGGCCGCGCCGGGGCAGCGATCGACAGCGGCGAGCGGATGACTTTCCTCGACTGCACGTTCGCTGGTTCCCAGCATGCTGTGTCGATCGATGCGGATAGCCAGGACTTCGTCTTCGACGCCTGCTCGTTCGATTTCCACGGCGACGTCCTTTATTTTGGCCCGCGCGCAAGCTATGGAACGGTGGCATTGAGCCATTGCCATATCGAAGGAATCGATGGGCAGCTTGTCAACGCGGTCGAAAGCGGCACGCGTCTGCGCGTGGCGATCAACCATTCGATCGTGTTGCCGCGCCCGTGGAAGCGCAAGACGATCGAGAATTCGCCCCGGCGGCTCGTGTCTGGACGGGTGCGCTTCGGCGCGATTGCCGTCGAATTTCGCTTCGAACAGTCACCGGACAAGTTGCACGACCCGCTGATAGGCGACGAGGTCGTCATTGAGAGCCTTGGCGCGCTGAGCTTTCCGGGCGTCGACGCTTTGCCCGCCCGTCAGCTTTGCCTGAACGCTGACGCGCACTTCGCGGCTGACGCGCCTGGCACTTCCGCCGACGCGCTTGCGCATTGGAAAGCACCCGCGCGAAGCGTTGCGCGAGCTTCAGTACATCGCGCGGGCGCCGTGCAGGCGCTTGTCGTCATGGCGCCGTTAGCGGGCGGAGCGGACTTTGCGCTGACTAGCCGTTCGCCTTTCTCAGTGGAGGTTGGCGCGACGATTGTCGCTTCTTGCGTCGTTGCTGCAAATGGCAAGCCACCGCGCATAGCAATCCAACTCGAGTTCCTGACCAGCGACGCACGGCGGCTCGAACTGAAGTCCAGCCCGAGCATGCGCGACGCGCTACTCCCGTTGCGCGCGACGGTGCCGCCGGGCGCGTCGTACGCGCTATTGCATGCCAGTTTCTCCGACTGGTCGGGCGAACTGCAGGTGCTACGTCTCGCAGCATGGCGGACCACATGACCGCCCGCGCCGTTCTCTCGAGCCGCAAGGTGGCCGTTCCAGCCCATCGGATCAACCTATGACCCTTTCTCGTGTTCTTGTTTTGTGCAGAGGCAACCTGTGCCGAAGTCCGATGGCAGCCGCGTTGCTTGGCCAGCGTTTGCCCGGCGCAATAGTGCGTTCCGCCGGACTGGCCGCAGTTGTCGGAGAGCCCGCTGTCAGTGAGGTCATCGCCTTGCTTGCGCTACGCGGTATCGACCTCTTCTCGCATCGTGCGGTGCAAGTGACGCGATCGATGTGTGACGAGGCAGATTTGATTCTCGTCATGAGCCGCGCACAACGGCACTCGCTCCACGACGTGTTTCCGCATACACGCGGCAAGGTCTTCCTGCTCGGCGACGGCGGGGACGTCGCAGACCCTTACGGGCAGAGTGACGCGCACTTCAACGCAAGCTTCGACGTGATCGACAGGTCAATCGAACAGTGGGCACGAAGACTAGAGAGTGAGTCGTCGGTGCAACCGACCGTGACCGACCGACGGATCGGGTGCACACCGCATGCGATCGACCATTCCGCGGCGAGAGCGGAAGCGGGGGCGTAGTGATGAACGAATTGAACCAAGACTCGAACAACACACTGCAGGAAAGCGGATTTGATCTGGCGGCATGGCTAGACGCGTTGGTCCTTTACCGATGGATGATGCTCGCGATTTTCGTCGTCATCGCCGCATCGGGTTCCGCCTGGGTGCTATTGTCGGACCCCGTCTACGAGGCCGACATCATGGTCCAGGTCGAAGAGAGCGGTGCGGCTGACGCGGCGCGCTCGGTGCTGGGCGGTCTGTCTTCCATGTTCGACGTGAAGGCTTCGGCGGAATCTGAACAGCAAGTTATCGCCTCCCGACTCGTCGTTGCGGCGGCGGTCGACCGTGAGCGGCTCTTCATCGACGCGCGGCCGCGGCGCTTTCCGGTCATCGGAGCAGCTATCGCACGCGGTAACAATGGTTTGCCGGATCCAGGCTGGCTCGGGATGGGTGGCTATACGTGGGGCGCCGAGCAAATCGACATCGACCAGTTCGACGTCCCTAGTAACTATGAGGAAGAGCGTTACGACCTGACCGTCGTCCGCGGCGGAGGGTTCCGGCTTGCCGGTCCCGGGCTCATCGCAGATGTTGCCGGGAGATGCGGGGAGCAGCTCCGGGTTCGCACAGATAATGGCCCGCTCGTGCTGCAGGTCCGCTCGTACAACGCGAAACCTGGCGCACGCTTCAGACTGGTCCGATATCCTCGCCAGACGACGATCGAACAGCTACAGCGAGAACTGTCGGTCAAGGAAGCGGGCAAGGATTCCAATGTGTTGCGTGTGTCGCTGCGTGGCAATGATCCGCAGCGGCTCGTTCGCACGCTCGACGACATTGCGGCTTTCTATCTCGACCAGAACATCGCGCGAAAGACGGAGGAGGCGGCGCGTTCCTTGGCATTCCTTGAAGGCCGGGAGCCGGAGTTGAGGCACAGTCTCGATGCAGCGGAAGCAGCGCTCTCAACGTTGCGTGTCCAGTTGAAGTCGGTCAGCACAGACGGCGAGGCGGCAAGCTTGCTGCAACAGTCGGCGCAGAACGAAACGCAGCTTACGGGACTGGTTGAAAAGCGTGCCGAACTCGCGAGCCGCTTCATGCCAGGACATGACGCGGTGATCGCGATCGACGCACAGATCGCCGTGTTGCGCGCGGAATCGCAAAGATTCGCGCAAAGCATGGCGAAGCTCCCTGCCGATCAGCGTCGGTTGATCAGCAGCGAGCGTGACGTCAAGGTGGCCAATGATCTGTACGTCGGCCTGCTGAACAATATCGAGCAGATGAAGTTGATCCATGCGGGTCGGATAGGCGACGTCCGCCTGATCGATAAAGCTCTCGCGCCCGATAGGCCGATGCATTTGCGCCGCGCAATCGAAGTGTGCATCGTATTCGTACTAGCCGGATTTGCTGCGGTGTTCGCTGCGTGGGTGCGAGATCTGCTTTTCCGCGGCGTGTCCGATGCCAGTGAAGTCGAGAGTGCGACGGGTCTGCGCGTTTTCGCTTCCGTGCCGCGTGCAGCAGGCTGCGGCTTGTCTGCCTCAATTGCACGAATATGTTCCCGCGGGAATCCCGCGCGCCGTCATGCGCACGCGATTGTGGCCTCCGACGATCCTGCGATCGAGAATCTTCGCAGTCTGCGAACCGCAGTGCGATTTTCAATTCTCGACGCGCAAAACAACGTCGTAATGTTCACCGGCCCCACACAAGGTGTCGGCAAATCGTTTGTGTCGTCGAATTTTGCCGAGGTGATGGCTGCATCGGGCAAGCGCGTCCTGCTTATCGACGGCGACATGCGTCGCTCGGGGCTTGCTGCCATATACGGCGATGAAAGGCTCGATGGGTTTGCGGATGTGTTGGCCGATCGAATCACGCTTGACACCGCGATCCGTCAGACGGGCCGAACCAATCTGTATTTTCTTCCTGCTGGGCAGCGGCCGTCGAACGCGTCGGACCTGCTGGCCAATGCCGCCGTTGCGGTCGTCATCAAAGCCGTGGCGGCGCGCTATGACGTCGTCGTGATAGATACCGCGCCCGTCCTGCCAGTGTCTGATGCCGCGATGCTTGCGCCATACGCTGCGGGCAACGTGTTTGCGGTCGTACGTGCAGGCGCAACACATCTGGTCGAACTCAAGGAAACAGTCCGTCGGCTGCAGCGTGTCGGGGTCGATATCACGGGCGTGATTCTGAACGGCATCGACCCGCGTGCCGGTCGTTTCCGTTATGGCGCGAAGTACGGTGCGTATCGATATTCGGCTGGTTCCGGCACTGACGTCGTGCGCATGGTGGCACAACAACGGGGAGATTGAAGCATGACATCACGCCGGGATGTCTGGTCGTTGGCGCAGTTGTTGCTGGGCGCCGGCGGGTCTGCTGCCGTCGCGTTCGTGGTGCAAGCCGCACTCGCGCGGGCGATGTCTGCCGAAGTGTACGGTCATTTCGCGGCCGCACTGGCGACCCTGTCGATGATCGCCCCGGCAGTCGGATTCGGGCTTCCGGTTTACTGGTTGAAGTTGTACGGATCGGAAGGCCAGCGGGCGAAGCGATGGATGCCTGCGTCGACCCGGTTCATTTCAATCAGCGGACTTGTCTGTCTGGGCGTGACTGCCGCTTGGGCGCTGTTTGCGTCACGGGATGCGCAGACGAAAAGCCTCATTCTGTGCATGCTTCCGGTCGTGCTCAGCCAGGCCGCCATCGAGCTCAACAGCGCGAAATATCAGCTCGAAGGACGATACGGCTTGCTGACGATATGGCAGCTGGCTCAACATGTAGTCCGCCTTGTCGTCATTCTGTATGCGCAGTGGCTCGGCTGGCGCGCGCAGACTGTTGCGTTCGCCTTCGGCGCTATTGGCCTCGCACTCGCGGTCGGTGCGTGCTGGACGTTATGGTCGATGCGAACCGGTCGGATACGCCTTGAAGGTCACGACGATGCACGGGATCACACAATCGCCCCTTCTTCAACGGATCGGCCTGGCGTGCTCGAGTTGTGCGCGGGCGCCATGCCGTTCGGCGTTGCCAGTGTCCTCTATTTTGCCTATGCGCAAAGCGGCCTGTTCGTTGTCGCACACCTGCTAACGGCGCATGAGGCTGCGGAGTACAGCGTCGCTGTCGCGGTGCTCAGTGCCACATATCTGATACCGACCGTCGTGTTCCAGCGACTGCTCTTGCCGCGCTTCCATCGCTGGGTCACTGACTCGCCGGAAAGGCTGGAACGTGCGTGGCGTAAGGGCAATGGCTGGATGCTAGTCGCGGGAACCGCGATTGGTGTCGCTGTCGCAACGCTTGCGCCCTTCGCGATCCCGTTGGTGTTTGGCCAGCGATATAAGAATGCAGTCGATCTGATTGTCCCGATGGCTGTCTGCATCCCGCTGCGTTTCGTCGCGACAAGTTCGTCATCGGCGATGACGACTTCGCATCTGATTGGCGTTCGGAATGGCTGTTCAGCGGCGGTCCTGTTTTGCGGAGTTGCCGCGTTTGGACTTCTTATCCCGCGTTTCGGTCTGGAGGGGGCCGTGTTTGCCACCGTTGCTGGAGAAGCACTGTGGACAGTGCTTTCGCTTGCTGCTGCGAAACGTTTCCTCCCGCGGAGAGATTCGACGCAAATCGCTTTTGGTACCGGTGTTGGGCACGATTCCCAGTTCGCAGTGCGTGAGAGGGCATTCACAGAGTTCGTGCCTGTCACGGTGATCGTGCCTTGCTACAACTGCGCGACTACCATCGAGCGTGCCGTCGCTTCCGTAGCGCGTCAGACCTGTCGTCCTGTCGAAGTGATTCTGGTCGACGATTGCAGCAACGAGGAGACAGCGATAGTTTTGAGCGGCATTCAGAATACCTATGGCTCTGAATGGGTCCGTGTCATGCGTCAGGCAGAAAACGCTGGCCCCGGGGCAGCGCGCAACGCTGCATGGGGGATGGCGACGCAGCCATATATCGCTTTCCTCGATTCCGACGATGCGTGGCATCCCCAAAAGATCGCGATTCAGTATGGATGGATGAGGTTTCACCCTGATGTTGCGATTAGTGGCCATCCAGTTGAACAACTGTCCGAGAGCAACAATCACGCGATGTCGATGACGAGGTTGATCATGCCTGCTCAGCCGCGTCAGGTGTCCCGATTCCACGTACTGTTTTCGAACCGATTCACACCGTCGAGCGTCATGGTTCGCGGTGATGTTGCTGCACGCTTCGATGAAAGAAAGCGTCATGCGGAAGACTATTTCATGCTGCTTGAACTCGTGTTAGTTGAGGCGGGCACAGCATTCCTGTTCCCGTCACCACTTTCTTACGTGTTCAAGCGGCAGTTCGGCGCGAGTAGCGGCTTGAGCGCGCAATTGTGGAAAATTCAGAAGGGAGAGCAGCACAACTATTTGCATTTTTGGCGCGCAGGTGCCGTCAGCTTTCCAGAATGGATGTCTTTCTCGGTGATGAGCTTCGCTAAGTATTTGAGGCGTTGCACGCTGTCTGGGCGCTTCGCCTGATAGCGTCACTTGAGAAAGTAAGCGTAAGATTGTATGAGCTATTATCTATTAGCAATACTGATTTTCTACGTTGGTGTAGGTTTGAGCGCTACATACGGCGGGACCGCCCGTGGTGTACTGTTCATTTTCGCCGTTCCGATGCTTCTGCTCGTGTGCCTACGAGGGCATACCGGAACTGATACAGCTGCCTATTACACAGCGTTCACAGACCTTGACAGAGGAAACGGTTATGGCAGTGAACCTGTTTTCAATTTGTTTTCCAGAGCGCTGTGGTGGATAGATCCGGATCCACGCTTCGTCGTCGATAGCATTTCACTTACGGCCGGCGTTCTGATGTTGTGGGGCATTGGTCGCAGTCGCTACGGTGCATGGTTCGGCGGTCTCTTGATGGTGCCGGCGATGTTCTACGAACTGACGATGAATGTCATGCGTTTCGGACTCGCGTCATCGATCTTCCTGCTGGCGACCGCGGTTCCTTTCGAAAAAAAGCCCGCGCGCTATCTCTTGCTCGCGCTGCTTGGCACGGGAATGCACTTTTCGTCGGCGCTGTTGTTCATTCTGTTCATTCCCGCCACAAAGCGCAGACACATGTTGATCGTGCTTTCGCTCGCGGTGATTGCGCTGGCCGTCTCGGTGCTGATGCCCGAGTATCTGAGCGACAAGACCGATCTCTACGCGGGCATGGCAGCACCCAATGAGTCATCCGGTCTGATGTTCCTGACTTTGCAGGCATCGATGCTGTTTGTGATCGTCCATTTCAGACGTCAGTTCCGCGTTCCCATCGCCGGGTTGTCGCTGTTCGGTGCGCTCGCCATCGCTTGCTACGTGCTGACGCAGGTGACGTATGCGGGCATCCGGTTTCAACTGCTGCTGATGTATCTGATGAACGTTGTGCTGATGCGCCAGTACGCGCCGCGCAACGGCCGGATGTCGCCGCGCCTTGCCGCCTGCCTGTTCGTCATTGGTCTTGTCGCAATGGCCGGCCGCTTCCACAACATGCTCGATGAGGAAGGTCGAGGGGCGTCGCCATTTTTGCCATATCGGGCGATTCCCGCATTAGAAGAATTCCAGTAAGCCTCTCATGAAAAAGAAAATCGTCCATGTCACCGAGGCGCTGGGTGGCGGGGTGCTCCATTGCGTGGTGTTGCTTGCGAATCTGCAGGCGCGGGCCGGAGACGACATAGTCATCGTACATTCCATCAGACCTGATACACCTTCTCCGGACAGACTCGATGCATTGCTGGATGCGCGTATCAAGCGGCGTGTGATTTCGATGCACACGGGTCTCGGCGTCCATGACTTTGCCGCGCTCGCGCGGCTGATGGTTCAACTCATGATCGAGCAGGCGGACATCGTTCATCTGCATTCGTCGAAGGCTGGTGCGCTCGGGCGCATCGCAGCGCGACTGTTGTGCATTTCGGACCGGGTAGTATATTCGCCCCACGGGTTTGCCTTTTTGCGTCGCGACATTTCGTTGAGCAAAGCCCGCGCGCTCATATCGATCGAACGGTGGTTGCACAAGCTGGGTGGCGTGCTCGTCGGTTGTTCGCGTAGCGAGGCGCGCTACGCGACGATGCTGTTCTCGACACGGCGAGTGACGGTAGTTGAAAACGCAATCGATCTCCGAGATTTTGGCACGAGCGCTACAGACCGCGACAACACAACACCGATCATCTGCACCTCTGCGCGTGTGACATATCAGAAAGCGCCTTGGCGATTTTCGGCGCTCGCTGCGTCGCTGAGTAACCGGCGTAAGGTTCACTTCCTCTGGTTGGGTGGTGGCGACCCGCAGGCTGTCGAAGCGTGGATTGACCACCAGCACGTCGAATTATCTGGCTGGATCGATGCGGATAGTTTGCGTCGCCGGTTGAATGCGTGCGACGTATTCGTCTTGCCATCGCTATGGGAAGGTATGCCTATCGCACTGATTGAAGCGCAAGCAGCGGGGCTGCCCGCCGTCGCTAGCCGGATCGTCGGCAATCGCGATGTGATTATCCATGGCGTGACCGGTTTTCTCGCTAATAACGACGATGAACTGTCTGCCTATACTCGACGGCTCCTCGACGACCCGTCTTTACGGGCCAGGATGGGAGCCGCAGCGCGTGAACACGCGTTGGCCCGGTTCAACTCCGAGCACTTCCTTGACGAATTCAGCAAGGTTTATGACGCGTTGGCGAAGACCACGGCTTACCGTCGCCGCAGGCGCGCGCGCCCAGGTCGGACTACAGCACACGCGGAAGGATATGATCGATGAAGTTCCTGCCACGTTTTCGCAAGAGCCGCACAAGCACAACGCGGATTGCGTTCTTCGGGTTCTACGGGCGTCACAATTTTGGCGATGATCTGTTCGGTTACGTACTGCAGCATCTTTGCAACGACATTCCCGGCATCGAAGCGCGCCTTGTCTGCGCGTCCGCGAAGCGTGAGTTGATGCGCACATGGACCTTGCCGGTAGTGAAGCGGTGGGTCTACCAGTCAGGGTTGCGCGGAACGGTTGCCCGTATGGTCACCTATTGCGTCGCGTTGATGCAAACGGACGTGGTAGTGTTTGGCGGCGGTTCGCTGTTCGGCGCACATGCATCGATCGCGTTTGCACGCTTGATCAGCTCGATCGCGCGAGCGCTGCGTAAGCCGGTCCACGCACTGGGCGTTTCGGTTGGGCCGTTCGTCTCTGAGCGTCGACGCAGCGCGCATCTGTCAATAGTTGCGGACATGACCACCATTGCCGTACGCGATCGCGCATCCGTGCGGGCGGTGACGTCGATCCCGTCGATGGCCGAACCGGCTAACCTCGGCGATCTCGCTTTTGCTTTACCGGCTATCTATTTAGCCAAACGCGTCGATGGGCGTGTACGGACGCTCGTCGTATCGATTCATTCATACGAGTACGTGGAGCAGGTCCTGGACATTCTTGCGAATGTTGACGCAGAACGCTCAGTAGAGCGGGTGCAATTCGTTTCTCTCGATGCAGAGAGCAGCCACGTTGCACAGGAACTCGCGCACAGGTTCGAGCCGCGGCATGTCCGTATTGACACGCTGAACTATGTAACGTCGATCGAAGAGATTATCGACGCATTGGCATCGGCGAAATGCGTTGTGACATCAAAGCTGCACGGCGCAATTACAAGCCATGTGTATCTGGTTCCGGCGTTTCTGTTCTGTTACCAGTCTAAATGCGCGGACTTCCTGGACGACAATGATTTGCCGGGTCCGCGTGACAAACATCCTGCATCCTCGGTCTGCGTCGAGGTGGTGCGGAAACTGATGCAGTCGAATGCTGCGCCGCTGGTTCACGACGGCAGCGCGAATCATTATGGGGAATTCAAGGATTTTCTGGAATGCGCAGCCGCAGGGTCCGCAGCGGTGCGCTCTCGCGTGCGGTGACCGGCTTAGGAGCGTTAGACGCTTTCCGTGAACGCCTGATATCCTGGATGGCAAGAGCGGACCGCAAAGATGTCCAAGGAATGGAGCTTCGCGGCATTCTGCCATGATGGTTATGGACGTGGACTCGCCCGAGTGCGTGCTGCACGGACTCGATCGTAACGGAGAGCTTCGAAATGCTCGTACTGCGTTTACGCGGTCGCAGTACTTCAAAGTCCATGACATGCCCTAATAGGCGTTGCTGCTTACAAAGCCCCTCAGAATCGTCAAGCAGATGATCTTTATATCCAGTGAGAGCGTCCAGTGCTGGACATAATAGATGTCCAGCCTTACGCGTCCTGCCATCTTTTCCAGTTGAGCGGTCTCGCCACGATATCCGCTCACCTGAGCTAGCCCTGTTATGCCCGGCTTGATTCGGTACCGAAACATGTAGTGCTGGACCAGGTTCTTATAGTATTCGTCGTGTTCGACTGCGTGTGGACGAGGGCCAACGACAGACATGTCGCCTTTCAGCACATTGAAGAACTGAGGTAACTCGTCAAGGCTGGTGCGACGAAGGAATCGTCCAATCCTCGTCACGCGTGCATCATTTTTACGCGCCTGTACGATAGCATCCGACTTGTCGGCGCCTTGATACATCGTCCTGAACTTGTAGATCGAGAAAACCTGGCCGTTCATGCCTTTGCGGTACTGACGGAAGAATACCGGTCCTGGCGATGAGCATCGGATCATAATTGCGATGGCTGCGAACAACGGCGAAAGGAACAGCACCGCCACTAATGCGAACAATCGGTCGAATAGCTCTTTGGGCACGACTTTCCATCCGCGTTCTGGCGATGCGATCAGGTTGAGCATGCCGATGCCGCGATAGTCGCCAACTGAGGGTTCGACTGATCCGTCTTCGTCCAAAACGGGAAGGACGCGCAAGTTAATGAATTCGTGCCGGAATGCTTCTAATAAATGCTCGACGGAAACTGACCGGAACGGTGAATCGATGATCCAGATTTCCTTTAGCTTCGCTTCGACGGCGAGTCGCTTGAACAACTGCATTTGATGCACAACAGGGACGTTGTCCAGCACTGCATCGCACGACGACGACGGGTCGAAAATTAGGGCAACGCTGAACAAGCCGTTGTTTTCATCCATTCGGGCGCAAACAGAGGCAGATTGATCGTGAGAGAAGCTTTCCGCTTGTTTTTTCCTGCCCACCAGGGCGTTGCGTACGGGCCTTCGGCCCGCATTTCGCCCATTACGGGCGGACCTGTGCCATCAATCGTCTGCGCGAGAGATAGACGTTGGTCAACGCCAGCGCGACGAAGGCGCGATTGGCGTTCTTCGCCAGACCGCGATAGCGCACCTTCGTGAAGCCCCACAGGCGCTTGACCACAGCAAACACGTGCTCAACCCGAGCACGGATCTTCGATTTGTTGCGATTCTTGCCGCGCGCTACCTCGTCCACTTCG
>NZ_FNYE01000085.1 GCF_900108945.1 Paraburkholderia diazotrophica
GCGCGGAAAAGAAGAACCAGGTGGACTTCTACAACCGCCGCTTCGTCGCCGGCGAACTGGACAATCCGAGCTTCGCGGGCATCGCGAAGGCGATGGGCGCCGAGGGCATCGTCGTCGACCGGCTCGAGGACGTCGGCCCGGCACTGAAGAAGGCGATCGACCTGCAGATGAATCACGGCAAGACCACGATCGTCGAGATCATGTGCACGCGCGAACTGGGCGATCCGTTCCGCCGCGATGCGCTGTCCAAGCCCGTGCGCCTGCTCGACAAGTACAAGGACTACGTCTGATCCAGCCGTCCCCGCAGCGCGGCGTTCCCCGGCAACTTCTGACCCTGCCGGGGAATGCCGCTTGTACCATCACAGCCTATCGCAGCCATGAAGCCCATCTACCGCATCATCGAGAGCGCGCGTCAGTCGCCCATGCGCATCGTGCTGTGCGAGTCCGAGGACGCGCGCGTGCTGCGCGCCGCACAGCGCGCGACGCAGGAAGGCATCGCCCGTATCGTGCTGGTCGGCGACACTGTGCCAACCCGCCAGGCAGCAGAGAAAGAAGGCGTCGATCTCACCGGCATCGAGCTTGTGACGCCCGCGACCTCGCCCCTTTCCCGGCAATTCGCCGATGAACTGTTCGCGCTGCGAAGCAGGAAAGGCATGACGCGCGACGAGGCGCAGCGAGAAGTGCTCAATCCGCTTTGCTTCGCGAACCTGATGGTGCGTCTCGGGCACGCCGACGGATCGGTTGCGGGCGCGGTCAACACCACGGCCGACGTCGTGCGCAACGCGATTCAGATCATCGGCATTCGCCCGTCGTTCAAGCTCGTGTCGAGCTTCTTTCTGATGATGCTGTGCGAGCCCTTCCATACGATGAAGGGCGGACTGATCTTCTCCGACTGCGCGCTCGTCGTCGAACCGGACGCCGTGCAGCTCTCCGAAATCGCGATGGCCGCCGCGGACAGCACGCGCGCGCTGCTGATGGAAGAACCCAAAGTGGCGATGCTTTCGTTCTCCACAAGCGGCAGCGCTCACCATGCCGCAGTCGACAAGGTCGTCGAGGCGACACGTCTCGTCAAGGAAGCACGCCCGCATCTGGCCATCGACGGCGACGTGCAGCTCGACGCCGCGATCGTCGCCGAGATCGCGATGCGCAAGGTTCACCATTCGCAGGTCGAGGGTCACGCAAACACGCTGATCTTTCCGAGCCTCGAAGCGGGCAATATCGGCTACAAGCTCGCGGAGCGGATCGGCGGCGCGAAGGCCATCGGCCCCTTGCTGCAAGGCCTGCAAAAACCCGCCAACGATCTTTCGCGCGGATGCAGCGAAGATGATATTTACTACGTGATCGCAGTAACCTGCGTACAGGCACATGCAGCGCTCGGAGTCCTGCCCGCAGATGAACACGCATCATCATGACTCGAAAGCAGGTGTCAGAAGGGGCATGCCCCCATCATGACCCTGGACAAGCTGATTCCTCTTCTGGCGCTGATGGGCGCCGCAAGCTATTTCCAGACCGTGACGGGCTTCGGGCTCGGCATGATCGTGATCGGTGTCGCAAGCGGAACGAACCTCGCACCCGTTGCAAGCGTGGCTGCGCTCGTCAGCGTCGTGACGCTCGCGAACTGTTCGATCGCCCTGCCTGGCAAGCTGCATCACGTCGATTGGCGCGCGGTGGGCGCTGCCACGCTCGGCATCGTGCCTTCCGTGATTGCGGGCGTCGCGCTACTCGATTACCTGAGCGCCGCTGCATCGGTAATGCTGCATCTGCTGCTGGGTATCGTCGTGCTGTATGGCGGCATCAGCTCGGCGTTGCGGCCCGCGCCACTCGAACAGCGCTCGGGTAATCGCGGCTTTTTCATGAGCGGTGTGTTCGGTGGGCTGCTGAGCGGCATGTTCGGCATATCGGGGCCGCCACTCATCTATCAGTTCTATCGACAGCCCCTGTCCGTCACGCAGATCCGCTGTGCGCTAATCGTTCTGTTCGGCGAGACCGCCGCGATCCGCACGGCATTCAGTGCCGCGGCGGGCCAGTTGAATGCCGCGATCTGGATACAGGCAGCGATTGCGTTGCCCGTCGTCAGCCTGGCGACACTGGCGGCGCGTCATCGACCGCCGCCGCTGTCAGGCGTGATGACGCGGCGCGTTGCGTTTGCCGTGCTGGTGATCATCGGAGGACAGCTCGTGTTGACCTCCGTCTGGCGGCTCGTCGTGTAGCGCTTATCTGGCGCTATCCGCCGCGCCCTCCGCCAGCACCGATCAAGCCCACGATTTCGGCAAGCAAGGCCATGTCAGGCGCCGTCGAAAGGTCCACGGCCAGCGAATGCCGATAGTACGGACTGAGATCGAGCCCGATACCGAGCCCCATCACTTCGATATCCCCTGCGGCCTGCTGCTCGGCGATCACCTGCTTCAGATGATTGTCGAGGTAGTAGGCGTCGTTGGCCTGATGGGTCGCGGCGTCCATCGGGCTGCCGTCCGATACGACGATCAGAATGCGCCGGTTCACGGCATGCGCACGCGACCTGTTGCACGCCCACTCGATGGCTTCGCCGTCCACGCCCTCGCGAAAGAGATCGCCCTTGAGCATCGCGGCGATATCGGCGCGCGCGCGTCGCCAGCCCGTTTCGGCATCCTTGAACACGAGATGGCTCACTTCGTTCAGGCGCCCCGGATGAGGCGGCCGCCCCTGTGCCAGCCAGTCGAGCCGCGCGCGGCCGCCGTTCCATGCGCCTGTCGTGAAGCCCAGCACTTCGCTTGCGATGCCCGCCGAATCTAGCGCCCGCGTCAGCACATCGATAAGCATCGCGACAGGTTCTATCTGCGCTCGCATCGAGCCCGAGCAGTCGATCAGAAAGCTCACCATCGATTCGGCAATCAGCGTGTGCTGCTCAAGGCGAAAGAGGCGCCGCTCAGCGGGCGAGCTGACGAGTTGCGCGAGCCGCCTTCCGTCGATGCGTCCATGCTCTTCGCCAAAAGACCAACCGTCGCGCTGCGGCACGGCGAGCGCGGCCTTCAACGCGCGCGCGAGACGCGGCACATTGAGCGCCTGTGCACCGATGCGTTCGTCGAGGCGTTCGCGATACTCCGCAAGCAACGCCTTACGCACGAGCGTTGCCGTATAGAACTCGCGATCGTAGCGAGTCGTGAAGACCCGATAGCCCTGCTCCGACGCTCGCAGCACGCAGCTTTCGCCCGTGTGCGCGAGCGTGATGCCTTCCTCGTCTCCGTCTTCGAAGTCGAGAAAGAGTGAGAACGCATTGCGCGCCGCGTCGTCGTCTGGCTGATCTTCGGCTTCGTCGGGCAGACGTGCGGCGCGTTCGGCGTCGATCATCTCGCTGATCTGCCGCGCCAGCTCGAGCGCGTGTTCCGCGAACGCGCATTGGTCGCCACGCGTGCGCCGCATGCCGGCAAGCGGCGCGCCGATCGCGGGCGCAATGGAAGCCCGCGTCGCTTCTATCAGACCTTCCGTTTCCTCCAGCACCGGCCAACCCGACAGACGCGACCAGCACATCTGCGCAACGGTATAGAGCAGCAGTCCGAGATGTCCATCGACGATCCCGGACCGATGCATGTCGCGCGACCACGCTTCGAAGCGGCTCCGCAGATTCTGCGCAAGCCCCGGCATGCCTTCGGGCAACAGCGATTCGCAACGCAACTGTTCGAGCAGCTCGAATAACAGCCGCTGAACGGAACCGTCGGGCAACAGCCGACGATGCAGTCCGGCATCGGAATGCCGTACCCGCAATGCCGCGCCATCCGCGGCGCCGCGCAACGACGAGAGCGTATCCCCTGTGGCCGCGGCGCGCAGATGCGGCGCATGAATGGGCAGCGGCTTCATGTTCCGGCACAGTCGACCGTTGCTGTAATGCAAGGCGGCATCGCCCGTGAGCGCGCGCACGGTCGACGCACGCAGCGCCTCGCCGCGCGCAGCGCGCCGGGCCGCTTCGCGATCGGACGACTTCATGGCGTTGCCAGGCTGAGCGCCTTGCCGCTTTCGAACGAAGCCAGTTCCTTGCCGAACGCGCGCTGGAAGTATTCGGCGACGACCGGCCGCTCGGCTTCGTCGCACTTGTTCATGAACGTCAGGCAAAACGCGAGGCCCGGATCGCGAAAGATCCTGATATTCTCCGCCCAGTTGATCACGGTGCGTGGCGACATCAGCGTCGACAGATCGCCTGCCGCAAAGCCTTTGCGCGTCAGTTCGGCGACGCTGACCATCGATTCGACCAGCGCGCGCCCTGCTGCGTCGTCGAGCTCGGGTGCACGCGCGAGCACGATCGCCCGCTCATCGTCGCGCGACAGATAGTTCAGCGTCGCGACGACGTTCCAGCGGTCGATCTGCGCGTGATTCAGCGTCTGCGTGCCGTGATAGAGCCCGTTGAGGTTGCCGAGCCCGATGGTGTTGGTCGTCGCGAACAGCCGGAAACACGGATGCGGATGAATCACGCGGTTCTGGTCGAGCAGCGTGAACTTGCCGTCGGTTTCGAGGATGCGCTGGATGACGAACATCACGTCGGGGCGACCCGCATCGTATTCGTCGAAGATCAGCGCGACGGGGCGCTGCAACGCCCAAGGCACGATCCCTTCCTGAAACTCGGTCACCTGATGATCGTCGCGCACGACGATCGCATCTTTGCCGACGAGATCGAGCCGGCTGATGTGGCCGTCCAGATTGACGCGAACGCACGGCCAGTTCAGGCGCGCGGCCACCTGTTCGATGTGAGACGACTTGCCCGTGCCGTGCAGCCCTTGAACCATCACACGCCGGTTGCACATGAAGCCGGCGAGAATCGCCAACGTCACCTCAGTGTTGAAGCGATAGACCTCGTCGATTTCCGGAACATGATCGTCTCGCTCGCTGAAGGCGGGCACTTTCAAATCGACATCGATGCCGAACACGCTGCGCGCGTCCACGATGCGATCCGGCTTGCTACTCACGATATCGGTCATTTCCATCCCCCTGTTCGAACGCGATCACGAACGCATGCCTCATCATAACGTCATTATTTTTTAGATACAAATTGTTCCGTTAATTGTTTTTATGGGTTGACCATTGCCTTTTTTCATTCTAAATTTTGCTCGTACATGTTATTTGGAACAGTACGTTCCGTTTAATTAACTGGAGACACCATGAGCGAGCAAGATCCGGCCACTTCCGCCCCGCATGCCACCGCCGTCAGCCTTGGTCCGCAGGCCATGACCCCGTCCGAAGCCTTTGTCGAAACGCTGGCCGCCAACGGCGTGACGGAGATGTTCGGCATCATGGGCTCGGCCTTCATGGACGCGATGGACATCTTCGCGCCCGCCGGCATCCGCCTGATTCCCGTCGTCCACGAACAGGGCGCCGGTCACATGGCCGACGGCTATGCGCGCGTCTCGGGCCGCCACGGCGTGGTCATCGGCCAGAACGGCCCCGGCATCAGCAACGCCGTCACCGCGATTGCCGCCGCCTACTGGGCGCACAGCCCCGTGGTCATCGTCACGCCCGAGGCGGGCACCATGGGCATCGGACTCGGCGGCTTCCAGGAAGCGAAGCAGCTGCCGATGTTCCAGGAGTTCACCAAATACCAGGGCCACGTCACGCATCCGGCACGCATGGCCGAATTCACGGGACGCTGCTTCGACCGCGCGATGGCCGAGATGGGGCCCACCCAGCTCAACATTCCGCGCGACTACTTCTACGGCCAGATCAGGGCCGAGATTCCGCAGCCGCAGCACCTCGATCGCGGCGCGGGCGGCGAGCAGAGCCTGAACGAAGCGGCCGAACTGCTCGCGCAGGCGAAGTTCCCCGTGATCATCTCCGGCGGCGGCGTGGTGATGGCCGACGCCCTCAGCGAATG
>NZ_FNYE01000107.1 GCF_900108945.1 Paraburkholderia diazotrophica
TTAGATTGCGGCGAGTGCAGCGCATGCACGGGGGAGAGATGCATTTGCTAACGGACAACGCCGCGTATCAATCTGAAATCATCAGCGCCGATCAGGTCGACGCCGTTGAATTCATCGGGTATTGCTTCGCGATCTTGAGGAATTTGCGCTAGTGCGCTTGCGTGCGGGCGCGGGCTTCTCGGCTTCTTTCTTCTCAGCTCGTTTGAGTGAGTTGTAGAGCGTCGGTTTGCTAACGCCGTAGCGCTTCGCGATGCTCGCCATCGAGATATCAGGGCTTTTCATCAGCACGCGTATTTCCTTGATCGCGGCATCGTCGAGGGCAGGGGGGCGGCCGCCATTGCGACCGCGTGCGCGAGCCGCTTTAAGGCCGGCGAGCGTGTTTTCGCTTATCACGTCGCGCTGATACTGAGCCATTGCCGCAATGAAACCGAAAAACATGCGGCCTTGCGCGGTGCTCGTGTCGATCTTTTCCGACAGGCTTTCGAACGCGACGCCACGGCCGGCCAGCTCGTCGACTATCTGCACGAGGTCGACGAGCGAGCGGCCGAGGCGATCGAGCCGCCAAACGATCAGCGTGTCGCCCTTGCGTAACGCTCGCATCATGTTCGCCAGCTCGGGCCGGCCGGCCTTCGACTTTCCGCTCGCCTTTTCTTCGTACACCTGCACGCAACCAGCTCGCGCGAGCGCGTCGTGTTGCAGCTCTAGGTTTTGATCGACCGTCGACACGCGCGCATAGCCGATGCGCATGCCGCCGCTCACGATATCGAGTGTTCCCTTGTCGGCCGGATCACGCATGTTCAATGCCTCGCAGATATGCGCCGAGCTGCGCGCGTTGGTAGCCGATGCCGCCGGCGGTTTGCTCGATCGTCACATCGCGATCGAGCAAGCCGAGTTCGATGCGCCGCTCGATCGCCGCGCGCATCACGCGCCGGTATGTCTTGCCGCCGGCGAGCAGTATCGAGCGCACGCCGGCCGGCCATTCGAGCGCGTCGAAATCGGGCAGCTCGGCGAGCATTTCATCGGCTCGCGCCTCGCTCATGCGTTGCTCGTATGGCTCGATCACGCGAGCGGCTTCGATGAAACCGTGCTTTGCCGACAGGATGACAACGGCCGGCCGGGTCGCCGGTGCGTTCGCGCGAAACGTCGAATACATCACGCCTTGATAGAGGTCGAGAGCCGGCGCGGCCGTCGAGGCCTTCGTCGCCGAGCACGCCATGATGACGAGGTGTTTTTGCATGGTCGCCTGTAGTGGTTAAAAAACCCGTCGAGCGGGCGTTTTTGTTACTTTGATTATTTTACGAGGTTTCTTTACGGTGTGGGCGGAAAAAAGGGGCGCAGCGCGCCCCAAAGCCGAACAGGAAAGAAAACGGTCGTTTATTTGCCGCCCTTGCGGAAATGCGAGCGGTGCCGGTCGCTCGTCGGATCGTCGCGCGTCTCAAGTTCGAGGTCGCACGTATAGCCG
>NZ_FNYE01000060.1 GCF_900108945.1 Paraburkholderia diazotrophica
ATCCCGCTGGAGTTGCTCCTCGACCCATGGCCAGTCCAGGCTAAACGGGTTCTCGCGCGTTCGATGCGTGCGCGGCTTCTTCATCTGGCTGGGCAACTTCCCAGCACGTTCGTATTTGCGGGCTGTGCGCTCGCTCATCCCCGTACGCGCTGCAGCCAGTTTCTGGGTTACCCCTTTCCGTCGTTCTTCCCGCAACAATTTGATTTCTCCGTCTTTTTTCATGCCGGCTCCGCAAGGAGCCGCATGATAGCGACGACCCGAACCTCAACAGTTCGGCCGCCGGAAACCGGCAAATCTAGTTGTCGCTACCGGCAGAGGCAATTGTCGCCAGACAGCCGCGTCCTTCGAGAACGTCACCGCGCCCACGACAGCCGCGCTGTCCTGCAGCAGCAGCGCGGCCTTGGTGGCGATCGTTTTTGTCTTGCCCGCGCCGGGGCAGGCAATCGCCACGCAATTCTGGCGCAACTGGGCGACTTCCCGCTGCTGCGGATTGAGTTCGTCCAGCATGACGCCCCCCCTTACAGGCCGCGGACCGTAGTCATCAGGCGCAGGTGCGTCATGTAGCCGCGAACGCCGAGCGGATTCACTTTCTTCAGGAAGTGCACCGTTTCGTCATCGACGTCCGACTGGTCGCGAATGCCGTTCCAGACCATGAAGTCAAATTGATCCATCACCTTGTCGAACTTCATGATCGCCGACAGCACGCGCATCGCAAAACGCGTATAGACCTCGACGGTCATGTCCAGCGCCGGCATCGGGATCGACGGTTCGAACACGAACTCGCCCGCTTCGCGAAGCTCCGCTTCCTTCTTCTCGCGGAAGCCTATGGCAACGCGCAGCGCTTCATCCACATATTCTTCAATCGACTTGATCTGCTTCTCGAAGAAGCTGTTCACCGCGGTCTTGTCGCCCTCGCCGAACGTCGAGTCGCCGAAACGCTGCATGTTCACGCTCATGCGGTTGAGGTACGGCCACCATTGCTCGAACAGCGGCTTCAGCCGCGTGTGGTTCAGGCGAACGTTCGCGGGCACGACTGCCGCGCCGGAAAGCTGTCGCTCCATCAACTGTCGGCCAAGCTCACGGCGGCGCTTGATGATGGCGATACGCTCGCTGGCCGGCAGATCCCGGAACAGCTTGCGGGCCTTTTCAACCTCGGCGCGCTTCATGTTCGCGTCATCAGGCGTGATCACGCCTTCCTTCTGCAGACGGTCCGCGTCCGCTTCCATCTGCGTCAGCTCGCTTTCGATCTCGCGCTCGCCCTCTTCGGCGCCGTCGTGACCAGCCTCGCCACCCACGCGCGATGTCTGGGCCAGCGTCTTCAAATCGGCCGCAGCAGCAGCGGCAGTTGCAGCGGAATTCTGCGCATCTGCCGTCACGGGGCTTTCCAGTTCGGTATCTGCCACAGTGGTGGTGCTCATGCCCGTTTCTCCTTGGTGGACCTGTGTCGTTTCATCGTTGGTAATCGGGCACGCACATCGCGTCCCCACCAATGCAATTGTTGCGTCGTCACCGGGCGCAGAGCGCCCGAAACACGCGTTATTTCACAAGCCTTTAAAGGCGAAAGGCCGCTTCCGCGTCACCGGCCGGCGGCGAAAAGGAGCTACCGCAGGACAGCGGAGCGGCAGTCCGGCATGACGAAAAGCGAAATGGGAGAGAAGCAGAGGAAAAGCGGACCGGGCCACGCCGATCCGCTTTGTTAGATGACTTACCGAGCGGACTGAAACGACTCAGCGGCCTTCCAGAGCAGCGCGCCAAGAAGTACGGCGACAATCAGCCAGTAAGCAGCAAGCACGGGCACCGGAGCGACGAGTACCTCAAATAAGGTGCCGGTGACGATCATCAGGCCGTGGCCTGCGAGATGAAAGGAGAGCGGGCTGACATAGCCGACCGCGGCTGCCTTGATCTTTCTGCGCGCCGTGCCGTCGATAAACATGCCAAGCGCAAAGCACAGCGTGCCCACGATCCACATTTTCATGACCATCGCGCGGAACATCGCCCGGTAAGCGAGCAGCCAGAAATTTTCCGTCCACGTAGCCGAGAAGTTTGATATGCCGCCGTCATTGAATCCGTTGAGGTTGCCCGACGCTGCCAGAGTCCGGTGCAGGAGTCCGTTATCCACAAATGAGCGCTTGAACAGTTCGTTCGCCGAGCGGACGGCCGCGTCCGCCCTTTCCTGCCCGACCGACGCGACGAGTGATTCGGTTTCGGCGTCTGGCACCTCGAAAAGCTTGCGGTCGGGAATCGCAGGCATGACTGCAATCGACAGGACGGGAACGAGGAGAAACCAGACCTTCAGATGCGAACCAAACCGGCTAGCCATGGATCAGCCTCACCACGACGAGAAGAGGGATTGCGGCAACCGCCAGCAATCCGCCCCAGAACAGGAAAGGTCGGTTGACGGCGATCGACGCCAGTGCGTAGGCCCGCGCGCCCGCGCCCCATCTAAACCCTTCGGGCGGCGGCTCGTCCGGCTCGTCGAAAGCGCTCGCCGTGTCGAGCGCGCGCCGGGCCGTGTCGTAATCAGCCCGGGATAACTTCGCTATTGTCGTAGCGGTGAGCGACATCGTATTCCTCGAAGTAGCGACGGAACGCTTCGCCTTGCAAGACGCGCGACGCCAGTTGAAAAGCTGCGGTGCGCTCGGTAATGTGTTCCGGGCAACGCTCGTCGACCATCTCCAGCTCGCTGTTCTGATGCCGCTCCTCGAAAGCGGGAATCGGCTCCAGCATGGGCGACCAGACACTGATCTTGTCACCGCGGCGCGCAACATAGCGACGCGCGTAAAGGGACTTGGCAGGCTCGAACAGCCCCTGCATGAATGCGACGTGCTGATCGCCGGTACGCTTGGCTCGCTTGAAGCTCGCCAGCGCCGATTCGATCATCTCTGCGGCCAGCGGCCCCCTGTCTCCAACGAAGCGCTCGCCAACGAAATCGGCAACGCGTGAGCACGCGAGTTCCAGATCCGGCGCAATGTTGAAGACGGGGACCAGCTTGTGCGAAAGCTTGTGATCGCGAATGATGTTTTTGAAAACAGCGGACATAGGGTGTGGTTCAGCCTTCGATAATGGGGATTCGGCCCTGGTAGACGGCACCGCCGGAGATGCGCATGAAGTACTGCAGGTTCGGCAACCGGTGGATCAGGGGCATCGGAATCAGTGGCACCTTCTCAAGCTGAAGGGTGCGTGACTGTGATCCGCTGAACTCCATCGCATGCGCTTCGGTCGTGGTGTTCGTGCTATTCGAGATGTTGACTACCCGAATCGCTGTCTCCCCCACCTTGTCCGAGAACCACTTGGCGGTATCGCTATCCTCCAGTCTAAGGATCACCTGGTTGTTGAGGTTGCCCAAAACCTGCAGCATTTTCGCGGCGTTTCCAAGCTTGGCTTCGAGGTCGGCCCGCGCCTGGAATGCAACAAACGCCTTGAAGCCCGCGCCACGCCCCTTGTTCAGAATCTGGATCACCTGCTCGTTGATCGCTTCGGCAATCTCGTCAATGATCAGAACGACGTCGGGCTTTTCTGCATAGAAGTTGTAAATCGAGCCGCACACCGCCGCGACATCCGACAGCGCCATCGACGCGATCGCTTTTTGCACGATGTTGTTCGACAGCGAGTCGAGGCCCATGTACAGCACGGCCTTCTGCTTGATGATCTTGTCGATGTCCCAGATCTCGCGCTCGTCCTCGAAGTCGTCGGCCTTCGGCGCCAGCATGAGCCCGGTTTCGCCCGTTGCCAGCATCTGAAGTAGCGGCAACGCCGACGCGATGATCCGCATGTAGTGCTCGCGGTCGTGCGTGTGCGTCGCGATGAGCCCGTCGATGGTCTCGTGCCCGCGATCGTGCGCCGCGAAGCGGTCCATGTACAGCTTGGCCATTCCGTCGACGAGCGAAATGTCGTTCTTGCGGACAGAGTCTTTCACCGTCTGCGCGACCGTCAACTCTTCCCAGTTCGCCATCCCGTTTTCTAGGAAGAAGCGGCGCAGGCCACGCTCCAGCAACGTGCCGATACCGGACTGCGCGTACTTCAGAATCGAGCGCAGATTCGGCTTGTCGCCGACGTACAGTTCCCCCTTCACCGCACGGTCGATGAACAGGAACGCGAAATCCCGGAACGGTCCCTCCTCCATCAACTGCGCAATCCGCGACGGAATTTCAGAAGGCTGCGACCAGTTTTCCAACGGATTCAGGCGGATGGACTCGTGCGGTTTCGCCTGATTGAAGTAAAGGAACTTACGGCCGGCGCGTGCGCACTCCTTCTCCACACGCTTCTTCCAGTCGTCGTCGTTTTTCGGGTCGACGATGATCAGCACGTCTTTCGGGTTGTGGATGACCTGCGTCGAGATCACCTCGTACGTGCGGGTCTTGCCCGCGCCGGTCGTACCACCAACGAGCGTGTGGCCGCCCATCGCCTTGTAGTGAAACGGCACGCGGACCTTTTTGGGCTCCATGCCGTGAATCCACGACGAGCCTTGCGGCATGCGGTCCCGGATGCTGTCGCGTGGCGCGAAGAGCCGCTCGATCCGCGCTTCCGTCTTGCGGCCCAGATCAGTCTTGTTCAGCCACTTCGGCAAGGACGGAATATCGGTAACAGGCATGCGGAGAATGTCGTGCGCGATCTGGGTGTGCTTCTGAGTCCATTCAAAGCCGGTGCCGAGATACATCGAGTCTTCGCGCTCACGCATCTTGCGCTGCGTCTCAAGCAGCTTGCCGATATGGATCTTGCTAAGCCACTTGGTCGAGATCGCCATACGGAAGCTGATCGCCCGCCAAACCTGAATTCCGCGGATGACCAGCAACGCGAAGCATACGAGCGCGAACGCCCAACCATAGGGCATGCCCGATGTGAAGATACCTACGATTACGACCGGCCAGACGATCAACGGCCGGAACTCGTAGATGGGGCGAAAGTGGTTGATGTAGTTCATGCCGCCGGGCGCTCCATGATCAGACGACCGGCACGCTCAACGATGCAGATGTCGTTACCAGCCGCGCGCAGCAGCAGGCTGCGCTTCCTGAGTTGCTCAACGAGCGTATCGCTCGTAATGCCGTAACCGCCGATCAGACGCTTCTGCACGGCCAGCCCCTTCTCTTCCCACGTCACCTTCGCCTTGCCCGCAGCCACATCACCGGCAAGGGCCCTGAAGAACTCGCGCATCATCGCGGAGCCGGGGCCGAGTATTTCGGTCAGTTCCTCGTCCGTTGGGCCGTTGCGACTCGGGCGCGCGGCTGTCGGCGCGCCCGCTGCCATCTGGGTCGGATCGACGGCGGCCGCCGCCGTTGCGCGCACGGCTGACGGATCGACGGGGCCAGTCGCGGCCGCCGTGGCGGCCTGAGCTTCGCTGCGCTCCAACGCATCGAGCAACGACTGGGAAAGCTGTGGGCCGCCCGAGGCAGAACCGGAGGTCGGCTGGGCCGCGCTGCCGGACGGCAAAGGTGCCACCGCCGCCTCACTGGCGGTCTCCGCGGACGGTGCGAGCGGTGCCGCTTCCGTTGAGGCGGGCGGAACCAGTGTTGCCGCGACGACCTGCGGCTGCAGTTCGAGCGCCACATGCACCGCGGACGGCACGTCGAATTTCACTGGCGCGAATACGCCGCGCTGCGCCTTACGCTCGAATTCGACCGAAACGTCCATCGCCTGGCGCACCACCTTGTGCACCAGCGCCTCAAAGCCCTGCGGACTCTTCTCCGGGTTGATCGCGCCAAAAAGATCGGCAAGTACTGCGTTGTCCAGTCCTGACAGCAGTTCGGGCGTGATGACGGTTTGCGCGAACATCGCAGTGCGCATCCGTTCACTTTTGAGCGGGGTCGCGCGTCGCTGTACGAGATAGTCACCCTCGCCCACCCAGTTGCCGAACGCTCCATGTGCAGCCGGACTCCAGGCCAGGTGATCGACTACCCGCACGATCTCGAAGTGCCTGCAGGGCTCGTCAAGCGACGAACAGGCGGCGGCAAGAAACACAGCGTAGATGTACTGCGGCTCCAGACGCCGCCGCTTGTCGGACGTCATGTCGGCGGCAAACTTCTGGCCGCCGGCGAGACGCATGGCGTAAAACGTCGATTCGATAGTCGCGCGGAATGCGCCGCCCGGTTCGGCGTGCAGCTCAGGCGTGAGCGGCATGGACGAGAACCACGCCGCGCACCGGCGCAGCACCGACAGCCATTTGCGTTCAAACTCGGCTTCGGTGCTTTCGTTCGCGCACTGCCGCACCAGTTCGATGCGCTTTTCATGCGTGGCCAGCAGGTCACTGGCCTTCATCGGACGGTGAACGACGCTCATGGGATGAACCTCATCGCGGTCTTCAGTGCGCTCGTGCCAGTCGCCCCCGAACCGCTGCCAAACATCCCGGCGAGCTTTGGAATCTCGAACGACAGCATCAAGAGAAAGAGCGCGAGGTCGAAGGCGAATCCGGCGCTCAGCTGGGTCTTCGTACCGTTCGACGTGGCCTGGCCTACCGCGCTCGAGACCGCTCCGCCCATCAGTTTGAACAGCACCGCCACCATGACGACGTACATTCCCGCATTGATCATCCAGTCAAGCCAGCGCTGGAAGTAGCTGCGGGTGTAGCTTGAGAAGCCGAGCGCCATTGCAATCGGCCCCAGCACAATACCGACCGCCGCATGAATCTGGCCGATTGCGGAGTAATACATGAAGACAATCGAGGCCACGCACATCGCCAGAAAAGCCAAAAAGAGCGCGACGACGTCCGTCAGCGTACCGTTGAAGTCGGTCAGCAACTTGATGTTCAGAACCTTTGCCTTTACGGCATCAAGAAAACTGCCTCCGAGCGTCGAGAGTTGCGTCGATATGTCGTTGTTGGTGCCGCCTTCTATACTCGTCGCCAAGTCCTGAAACCAGGTCCAGAAGCCCGGCGCGGACGTTGTATAGCCGAGGTACAGCGCAACGAATATGCCGAGAACGGCAACTTCTTCAAACAGGCTCGCCCACGCCGTGATGGGGTTGTGTGTTCCAGAAAACCGCACGCCTGCCAGCACAAGCGTGATCACGCCGAGTCCCCATGCGAACTTGTTGGACTCTTTGAGAACAGTGTTGCTGACCGAGACGGCGGTCGGGATCAGATTTCCAACCAGCCCCGAGAGCTGTCTTTGAGCATCGCCCGCCCCCTTGGCCCAATCACCGTCCTTGCCTGAAAGCGGCGCTGTTGTTGATGAGCCCGACGTGCTGCTACCAGTATCGAGTGTGGAACCGTCGGGCAGCGTCATGTTGTCGTCTGCGAAAGCTGCTGGCGTTGCCAGTGCCACGCCAAGCACAAGACAGAGCGGAAGCAGGACGCGGAGCAGCCGCCTGAGAAAGAAATGGCTCACGACTTATTGCCCCAGCACGTTTGAAGATCCGAGCGTTGCGTTATAAGCCGCGCGCTCCTTGTCCAACTGAACCTGAAGCGCGGCCTTCGCGGCATTGCGCGACTGATCGTCTGCGGTTTGGGTCGATTTCGCGACGGCGTCGCTCTGCTGCTTCGCGGCCATCATCTGCAGCATGTCGCTGTTCTGGCTCGCGACGATGTCCAGCAGGTGCGTGGTGAGTTGAGCCGTCGCCTCCGCGGTCGGCGACATGTTCAGCTGGTCCTGGATCTCCTGACGACGTTTCGAAAGCGTACTCACATGCGAGATGACGTCGTTGCCCATCTGGAACAGCTGCTTGGCCGTCTTGTCGTTGTTGCTGATCAGGGTGCTCTGGTCCGCAAACCACTGGCTCGGCGTCTTGCCCGACTGGGTAATGAGCGCCTGTACCTTGGTTGCGTACTCGGCGTTGGACTGCAGGCCACCGTACAGCGACTTCAGCGTATCGGTGTACTTCGTCAGCGTGTTGATGTCGTTCGTGATCGAGTTGGCCTGCGCGAGCATCGCTGCCGGATTCAGGTTCGTCGCCTGCTTCAACTGGTTCAACATCATCTGATACTGGTAGGTAAGGTTCGTGTCCTGATAAACCTCACCCTTGATCGCGCCCATTGCGGTTAAGGTATTCTGTATGAGGTTGGTCGGGTCAATGACAGGCAGCGTCGCGTCGCTTTGCTGCACAAGGCCGAGGGTCAGGACGGCGGCAGCCGTCACGGTGCGGAGCAGTTTGTTTGTCATGGTGAGATTTTCAGGAGTAAGACTGACGTTATGCATTCGCGAGCACGTCGCGCACGTATTCGTCCTGCCAGTTGTCGACGCCTGACTTCACGTGCTTGTCGAGAATTGCCTGCGCGCGCCCATCGGAGCGGAGATACGCAAGCGATTCCTTCGGGAAGGTTGCCTGCAGCATGCGAGTCTGCGTCGACGTCACCCACAGGTAATCGCGGTTTGGCACTGCGTTCGAAATCATCCGGATCTGGTGTTCGGTCAGGCCAAAAATGTCCCGGTACAACGCCTGGTTGTTGATTGCGTCGCTGTTGGGCAGATAGATGATGTTCGGGATGTTCTCCTTCATGATTTCGAAGTTCGCCACGCGCGCCAGCTGGCCCAGCGATTGCGTCGCCATCAGCAGGGCAGCGTTGAGCTTCCGGATGGTCACAGCCCAGATTTCGAGTCGTGCGTAGAATTTCGGATAGGTGAAGAAGAACCCGGCCTCCTCGATTTCGATCACGGTGTAGCGCTTGCCGTCGAGAATCTGCGCGATCCGGTAGAACGCGTAGTCCATGAACAGCGCTGCCGCCACCGGGAAATTCTGGAAAAGGTCGCCCATCTCGATCGACAGGTCATCGGAGAGAGAAAATCCGTCTTCCACGTGATCGAAGAATCGGCCGTTTTTCTGGCCCTCGGTCCAGACCGCAAGGCGCTCGCGCAGCTCGGCGGGGAGCAGCGTGATCAGCCCGGACAAGCGCCACTTCTCCCGTGGGAATGCTGTCGCCAGCGTACGGATACGTTCGAAGATGTCGGTTTCCTGCTGCGGTGTGCATGTGTAGTCCTCGCCCTCGATGACGAGCTTCACCCACTCCGCTACGTACGGCCAGTGCTTTTCCTCGCCGATCAGTGACAGCGGGTTGACCGACGTCGCCGCCTCAAACCGGCCCGTCGCGTCGATGAATCGACCGCCGCCGAGCAGCGTCGGGATGCGCGTCGAGCGGTCCTTGTCGAAGCGGATGCGGCGCGCGCCGTGCCGCCCCGTCTGCGACATCAGGTAATTGAGAATCACCGACTTGCCGGCGCCGATCGGACCAACGACGAGGGTGTGTGCCTTGCCGCCGGGATGGTGCAGATCGACGTTCTGCAGCGTGCGATGGCGCGTCGGCAGGCAGGTGAGCGGCCCGGTCTTTTTGCCGGACTGCTGCGTCAGCCACTCGTTGACGGTCGAGCCCTCGCCGACGCTGCACAGCGGCGCAATGTCGGAGACGGCCGGAGTTTCAACGAATTGCAGGCGCTTTTGCTGATCCCAGCGCCCGGGCAGAGTCGAACACCATGCAGCAAACAGATTGTCTTTTTCCACGATGACGCCGAATCCGGCATTGCCGATGACGCCGACGACCTGCCGTGTGGCGTCTTCACATTCCTCAGGCGTGTTGCCGTAGACGATGACCGAGATGTTCGCAAACCCGTACTGCTGGCCTTCGGCCTCCAGCTTCGCAAGTGCCTCGCTGGCCTCTTTTGCAAGCTGCTCGCGGCCTTCGTCGTTCTTCTGCTCTTCCTTTGTCGCCCACTGCTTGAGGATCGCAACCGGGTTGAACGCGGCGGCCTTGTAGAAGCCGCGGATCTTCCGGATATATGCGCTCGCGCGCGAGGTGTCGAGAAAGCGGAACATGACGCACACGTCGAGCTCGGCATCAACCTGTGAGAGCACATCGAGCGCCGCTTCCTGGAAGCCCATCCACTCTTTCACGCCAATGATTCGCGCGTACACCTTGCCGTGTGCCGACTTAAACATCAGTTGCTCGGCGCCGATCGTGACCTGTGTTTCGGTCAGATGGGTGTCGAGCATCGTGACTGGGTAGCGCACGCGGCGCTTGGGCGTGCTCGGATTTGCCCGCTGATGCAGGAACGACAGCGCGTTCTGAAGTTGCAGCCGCTTCATTTTCAGACGCGTGACGCCGCCGGTGAACCCGTCAATGACTGCCTCAAACCGCTTGATCTCGTTCTGCAGTTTTGTGAGGTCAAAAACAAAGGCGCTGCGGGCAAGCACCATATCCTTCGCGGCCTCAAAAAGCGCGACGAAAACGTTCTTGCCCCCGACCGTCATGTGATAGCCGATCTTGTCGAAGATGCGCGACAAACCGGTTTCCGGCGTGAACGCGAGCGCGAGCGAATGCGAGTTGCGGAAATACTTCCCGCTCCCAATGTTCGCCTGGTTGATGGCGTCGATGCGCGCGTCGGCCTCGGCGGCAAAGTCACCTTCGACTCCGCCCTTCACGCGCCGGTGCGAAACGCGCCACCATGCGGTGACCCGGTGATCGAAATTCCGGCATGCGTGATCAAGGTTGTCGCGCGCGGCCGTAATGTCGCCGGGGTTCGGCGTATCTGCGTCGATGCCGTCGAACTCGAACACGGTGACGAGCGAACCATCCTTGTCCAGTACTAGCTCCGGCGTGACAAGCGTCATCCACGGCGCAACTTCCTGCACCGCGCGCTTCGTGAATGGCATTCTTAGCATGGGAGATCCTGATCAAACCCGTAGGGGCGCTTGAAACGTGCGCTGAACTTGCCGTGAGGCTCGGGCGCATAGACATCGGGATAGCGGTTGTAGATGAGCATGACGAGCCGCCACCACGGGTCTTTTGAACTTCGCCACCGCAGGTAGAAGTGCACAACGACGCCCAGCACCAGGAACGACGGCGTCCAGCTCGTGTAGGTAAGCAGCGCCGTGAGGGTGCCGTTCAGGATCGCCAGCATCCGGTCCGCCCCGCCCATCTGGCGGGGCAGCGAGAGCCCGCGGCTGACCTTGTGCTGGCGCATATCAGCAGGCGGCTGCCATGTGGAAATGATCGCGCATGATCGGCACCGCGACCGAGGCGATACCCAGACCGACCAGCACGACCGAGAACGTTTTGGCGATGTTGCTTTCCGAATTCGCAACGGCAACCCCGCCGATCACGATCAGGATGATGCCGATGCCGTACAGGTACGGACCGCTGATAAGGTTACTGATCGTGCAGATGATGTCGGTCAGGCCTGTCAACGACGAGTAGTCGCCTGCGGCCATCGCCGCTGCGGAGGCAACGCTCAGCAGCGCCCCGACAATCATCGGCTTGCCTGGGCGCAGCTTTCTGGCGACTGCTGCGGCTGTACTGAAGAACTTCCCTTGCTTCATGTGGTGCTCCCGTTAAAAAACTCGTCGTAGGTCATAGTCGTTGTTTCGAAAGCCCCGGATTTCGAGGATTTCGGAGACGTGCCGCATCTCGCCCGTGCGTTTGAAATGCACCACGTAGTTGAAACAGTCGGCGATGTTTTTCCGCATGTCGTCGAGTTCCCAGCGGGAACCTGTCGGTATGCCGAGCATCGCGAGGCTCTCCAGGCGGCTCAGTGCGGTGCGCGCGTTGTTGGCGTGAAGCGACGCGAGGCCGCCGTCGTGGCCCGTATTGAGTGCCTGGAGCAGGTCGTAACCTTCACCACCGCGGACTTCACCAACGATGATCCGGTCAGGTCTGAAACGCAGACACAGCGCTACAAGCAGCTGCGTCGTGACGTTCGTATCGGCGTTGGACAGGAGGCGCACACGGTTCGGAACCTGGACCTTCAGTTCCATCGCGTCCTCGATGGTGATCACGCGCTGGTCTTCGGGAATGACGCCAACGAGTGCGTTGAGGAACGTGGTCTTGCCCGCCGACGTTCCGCCGGCGACGAGAATGTTTTTCCGCGACTGCACGAGCGCCTTCAACGCGCGCATGAGCGCTTCATCCTCAATGCCTTCCTCGAAATGAATGGCTTCCGCTTCCGCCGGGCGCGCATTTGCCGCCGAGAACGCGCCCATGCTGACGTAGTCGTCGAGCGTCATCTTCGACTCGCGGTGCTTACGGATGCTGAGCGCGTGCCCATCGATGGCGGTCGG
Organism: Paraburkholderia diazotrophica; assembly: GCF_900108945.1. Taxonomy (GTDB): domain Bacteria; phylum Pseudomonadota; class Gammaproteobacteria; order Burkholderiales; family Burkholderiaceae; genus Paraburkholderia; species Paraburkholderia diazotrophica. The sequence goes on from NZ_FNYE01000060.1 coordinate 11,977, forward strand.
ATTCATAACCGCAGCAATACGCAGGTTCTTGTGACCGGCGTTGATGATTCCCTTGTCACTTCCCGCGTGTGCCGACTTGTCCACCGATGACGCGAGCGAATGAATCGCACCTTCAAGGTGCTCCGGGCGAAGGTCTACATTGACGCGAGACATCACGCCGCGATGCTCGATCCACACGTTGCGATGGTCGTTGACCATGATTTCCGCGAGATCGGGCGCGTCGAGCAGTTCCTTAAGCGGGTTCAACGCCTCGAAGAACATGGCGACGGCTTCTGCTTTTAGCGGCTGAAGCTTCAGCAACGAATCGTCGTGAGGGTCTTGCATGAGCGGCTTTGTGGGCGGTCTAACATGCGACTATTGTTCTCGCTGGCATTGCCGGGCAGGCTTCAAAAGGGGCACGAAATCACGCGGCTTTCGCGTTGTGCGGTGACCACATTCGGCGATGATCTTCGTCGTTGGCTATCCGGGCCGGTATCGTTGCGGCGCGTCGCCGTGTAACGCGTTACAGATGGAAACCCGGAAAGCCCCCCGAAAACGTATAGCTTTCCGCCGCACCGTCGCGAAATCTGTGGTCCAGATGGCGCGCTTAGCGCGGCGCGGACGAAAAAAAAACCGGCACGAGGCCGGGTTGGGATTAAAAGAATTGGAGTCGATCAGCAGATAACTTCGACCGTCTCACCGAATGGCGCTTTGCGTGCCCGCGTAAGCGGTGTTGTCGACGCCCACAGCACCGGGTAATGCGGTGCCGACGCCGGAAAAGCACCAACCATGTCCGTCAGATAGACGAGAAAGGCCGGATTCATTCCGTCGGCTGCCACGCGGTTGAACGGATCAGTGAATGCCGTACCGCCTCCACCGCGCACAGGCTTGATCTCCGGCGAGTCGCCACGCTCGAAAATCTGCACCTGCGTCACGCGCACATCGCAGTCCATCACGATCAACCGCGCTGGCTTGAGCGTATGGAACACCGAAAGGATCTCGGCATCGAACTGCGCCTGCGTCTCGTCAAACACCGAACCGCTGGAGTCGCGCACGAACACCGCATCACCAACGGCCGGCGTGTTCAAAGAGGGCAGGTAGAACCCCAGATGCAGGTACCGGCGATTCGGCTGGGCGAAGCTGTAGTCCGTCGGCGATGACTGTTGCGCGAAGCGGTGAAGCACCGCGCGCCAGTCAACAACGGGCCGTACTGCCTCGCCAGCCATCGCCTGCAGGTCGCCCGGCAGCTTGCCGCGCATCTGCGCCGCTTTTGCGGCCTGCACGACAGCTACCTTCCACTCGGCTTCCTTCACAGGCTTGTCAGTCCCCGAGTACTGGCGGACCTCACCGCACGATGAACCAGCAGACGTCTCTGGATCACCCTGCCCACCACCTGCCTGCGACTGCGGGTTCGGATTGCCACCCTTGCCATTGGGCTTGTCACCAGCCTTGCTGCCACCCTTTGCATCCGGCGCTGACGACTGGCCATCCTGCTTGGGCTGCTGCTGTTGCGACTGCTGATCGGACTTAGGTTTAGGCTGCTGCTCAGGTTTGGGCTGTTTCTGCTTTGCCTCCTGAGTCAGTGCGCCATAAATCTCTTCGACCGACTTTCCAGCAAAGCGTGCGTCATGCAGCGCGCCCTTCGGCAACACGAAATCCGACGAAGTGAGAATCGGAGAGATCGCGTATTGGCTTGAGTCACTCCATCGCCCGCTCTCTCGCGCACCCTGACGCCAGCAATGACCGTTGGCCACCTGCATGACTTTCAGCGCCAGCACGCCCCGCAGTTCCAGGTCGCTCAGCTTGTCGACATATTCGGGGTTGTAGCCCAACGATTCCCCGTCTACCCAGCATTCCTTCGTTGACCGGTCCTCAACCATCTTCAGGCGCAGTGCGAGCGACCCGAAAAACGGTTGGGACAGAACAAGCTCAGTACGCTGTCTGGCAATGCGCGGATGGACCGCGCCATTGCCAGCTACCGTCACCGTGCGATCCATGAGCGCCCCCTTAAGCAACGAGGCGCAATTGCGCGCTCTGGTCCGCGGGCTCGATCTCCGTTGCCGGCGTCATGCCCATGAACGCGGCCATCAGCCCCTCGATCTCCTGTGCCTTGCTGGCCACCTGGGAACGCAGAACATTCGACTCCTTCAGGTCCGCGCCCGTGTGAACGGCGAGATGCGTCTTCGCCTGATCAAGGATGTGCGTGAGCTTCGGATCGTTAGAGAAGTTGAGCTTCGGTAGCAACGCGCACAGATCGCGCACGTTGTTGGCAACGTCCAGACGCACGTTGCCCGTCGCATACAGCCGCGACGCCATCTGCGAAACGGCCGTATACATCCGTTCGACGAGATCCTCGTTCGCGGTCGCGATCGACGCCAGCACATGCTCATCGAGTTCGCTTTTCAGCGTCGTTAGCACGTCTGCAGGCAGGTCGACGCCGAACTGGCTGGCGTCAGGAAACGGCAGCACGGCCATCTTCACGCCGAACTTGGAGGACAGTTCAGCGAGGGTCGGATAATCCGCCTCGTTGAACAGGCCGTTCAGTTCCGAACGGGCGCGCTCCTTCAGGTCCAAGTAGTCCGTGAGAAACACGGATACCGCCAGATCGAACTCGTCTTTCATCGAGCGCATCCGGTCAGCGAATTCCATGTAGATCATCGTCGGCAGCAGCCGCACCCCAAGCTGGTCGTACTTCAACGAGTGATCGTAGAAGTATTTCCGGATGCGGCCTGCGAGCGTCACCACCTCCTGAAAACTGGGCGAGTTTTCGGGCAGCAGGCGCTTGTTGAATCTGCCGATGCCCTTTGCATGGTGCTTGTTTTCGACCTCTTCGGTGGCCTTGCCATCGAATCGACGGGCAACCCAGGTAGAGATCGTGACCGAGCACAGCATGACTTTCGACTGGATGTTGGTGTTCATGAAAAAACTCCGTATAGAAAATGAATGGATGAGGCGAAAAAAATGGCCCTGCGCGTCCTCGCGGACGCGGCAGAGCCATGAGTGATGAAGCTGGGAAAGAAGTGGAATGGAAAGGCTGATCAGCCGCCTTTAATGATTGCGCCGATCTCGCCGCCCTGCGCCCTGATGAAGGCGTAGGAGTTGGCGATTTCCGGCGTGCGCTCCAATGCGTCACGCACGAGTAGCGCCGCGAATTCGCGGTGGCCCGCTTCGATCATGCGTTCCGTATAGGTCACGACTCGATCGAAGTTGGCTTCCGTCGCGCGAGCAGCCAGAGCAGTTGCGATTGCGTAAAGCGTCGACGGCGTCTGGGGGATCATCGCCTTGTCGGGCGTAGCCAGAAGCGCATCGGGGTTAGGCAGTTCGCGGTATATCTGCAGGAAGCTGACAAGCTCCGTTGCAGCGCCCTCGCCCACCGATCCCGCATGCGAGATGTGCCCCAGGTGTTTCGGCACCACGCCCATCGTCTTCGCGACGAACCCCCAGCTGCGGGGACTCGGCGTGTTTTCGATATCGCGTGACGTCTTCTGCACCGAGAGCAAGTCCGGACGGAATCGCAGAAACGCGATCAGTTCGGGCGGCACATTGTTACGCACAGCCCACTTCGTCCAGCCGTCGATCGTCGCTTCCAGCTCGACCACGGTTGCGAAGCGGGAAATGACGGGATCTAGGATCCCCGTCACGCCTGCGTTGTCGGTCCGGCGGTTTGTCGCCGCAAGAAACGTCACGTGCGGCGGCAAGACGTGTTCGCCGATACGGCGGGCGAGCAGCAGTTGCATCTTGGCGGCCTGAACGGCGGGCGAGGCCTGCCCCAGATCGTCCAGAAACCAGATGAGCGGACGTCTCGCCTTCATCGCGCGTTCGAGATCACCGAACGGCAGGAACTTCGCGTTCAAGCCGTCTGGCGCCGGAAACGGCAACCCTTTCGAGTCCGTCGGATCCTCGACAACGGGATGGCTGATGAGCAGTTCGTGATCGGTCGCGTGCGCGACCTGCTCGACGATATCGCTCTTGCCGATACCCGGTCGACCCGTGATCAACACCGGCAGACGTTTCGGGACATACAGCGTGAGCAGTTCGGTCAGTTGTGCGGGCGTAACTTTCATGATGGCTTTCCTGAAAAGAGAAAGCCCCGAAAGGACTACGCCCGTAGGGACGTGGTCCCTGAGGGGCGATAAAGAAATGCCGACGAGTCGGCAAGGTCGATGCGTCAGTGACGCGGGAGATGACCCCAGTGTAGGCTGCGCGACGATGGCGAAAAGCCAGAATCGTCGCTTTTTTGTACCGTCTTAGACGGACGCGAGGCCGGATTCCATGGCGGACGGGCAATAAAAAAACCCGGCGCGAGGCCGGGTGTGTTCAAGGAAATGGCTATCAGACGTGATGGGCCACCAGAGACTGGGTAAAGACCGCCGGATGAATCCCGGCGGGCATGCGCGCCGTGTGTGTGCGCACGAGCTGCTCGCGCGCCTCAGGCGTGCCCGCCGCATCCCACTCCCGCTGGAACGCCTCGTTGAATCCCGCCAGCGCAAAAATCGCCCGACGACGGGCAGCAGCGCGCACGCCGAGCAGCTTCACGCCAAACACCTCGCGCACCGTTTGCTTGGAGACGCGATTGCGCTCATCGGGACAGTCCAGCAGGTCCAGTAGAAACCGCAGATCGCCGCTGTCGATCGCTTCGGATATCTCGTTGCCGAACGCAAATGTCTCGCGGCCATACTCAAGCTGCGCAATTTGCATCCGCTGGTCGAAGTGACGTTGCGAGATGCGTTCTTCCGCACGCTCCTTGCGCAACTGCATGACTGCCCTGTCGCGCCGGTGATCCGCCATCCTGCTGCGGTAGACCTCGGCGAACTTCGAAACGGGTCTGCCAAGCGGCTGCGGGCTCGCGTAACGCTCCGGCAGGCTGTACGGCTCCACCAGCCCGTGACGCAACAGCAGGTCATCGACCTCGACATACGTCGGCCTGTTCGGCGCAAGCCGCATGACCATCGCGAGCAGCGCCGCGTTCCGGGAAGTTATGCATCCCTTTTCGCGCGACATGATGCTTGCGAGAACACGCACCTTGTCAGGAGACATAGCACCGCGCAGTTCCGGTACGGACAGCAGCACCTGGCCCCACGCCACGTCGGTCGAAAACTTCTCCGGCAACTCGCGGTATTCAGCGAGCACCGCTTCGGGAACGGGAAAGCCCTCAGCGAGCGCGTACGCAACGTGCACTTCGTGCCGTCCGTTGCGCTCGCGCGTGCGGCCATATTCCGGACCGGCGTAGCGAAAGCCGAACCGGCGCTCGCATTCGGCCTGAAGCAGGTCATGCAGGCCGAGATTCCCTCGCCCGTCCGAAGCTGCGTCGATCTGGTCCGACGAGAAGATGAAGCGCGGACTCGACGTGAGTTCGAACACGTCGTAGAGCAGCTTCCAGTGCGACCGACGGATCTGCCATGCAGCCTGGCTCACACCGTTTGGCCGGAAGTATGCGCCATCGATCTCATCGACCATGGACAGGAACACATCGCGCGCCGTGCCGGGACGCCGGACGGTCAGGCTGCCGTTGTAGCGGGTGACCTCGACGGGTTGGCCGCCGTGCAGGAGCACGATCTCTGAGGATTCAACGGAGGAAAGGCGGGAATCGGTTCTGAAAACTGCCAGCACTTCGAGCAGCGTACCGAGGAATAGATTCTGACCAGCGAAAGAAAGGTGGTACATGGATGATTGCTCCGAAAACGATGCGGGCAATCGTTCCCTGTCGGGCCGAATGCCCGCATAGGGATGAGCGCCAGAAGGCGCGAAAAATGGGAAGCGTTAAGCGACGTCGAGCGCGTGAGCGATGAAGCGCGCGAGATCCCACGCATGGTTTGACGTAAAGACCTTTGCGCGCAGCATCGGCATCACCGCGTAACCGCGCCGGTGCGACTGCGCGGTCTCCGTCCGGTAGATCCAGTCGACGTTGACGATCCAGCCTTCGGATCGTCCGATATCGACCGAGACGGCGAGCCGGTTCCACACGCTATCGTCAGGCCACAGTCTTGCCAGACGCGCGCCGCTCGTTTCTTCGTCGGCATCATCCAGCGTGTTCGCCGGCGAGAGCCACTCGGGTTCAAGCTCGGTACCATACAACGCCTTGCACAATGCCTTGTAGACATCGCCGACCGTCTTTCCAGTCGTGTCGAGTCGGTCGCGAGGGGGCATGGTGCTCACAGCGCTGGTAACAGCGGGGACAGCGTTGGCCGTGGCCAGATTCAGGGCAACTTGTTGCATTCTGGTTTCCAAAGAAAAACGCGCCCCGAAGGACGCGTCAGATGGCGTATAGACGAAAAAAAAGCCGCAACCCCCCAAGGGCGCGGCTCTACTTCTGCGACGCGGCTAGGCCACGTCGCTAATCACTTGCCCCAATCGCGTTCGCGATCGCGCTTTTCGCCGTTATGGTTTGTCCACAGGAAGAAGGCTGCAATGGACACGCCCAGCACCAAAGTGAAGATAGTCGCACCCATTTCATTCTCCTTTCATTGCCCTGAAACCAACGTACCATAATAGTACCCCAAGTCCGGCGAGACCCACTGCGCCGACCAGAGTCTGAAAATTCAGCGTCGGCGCGGCGTGTGCATAGCCAACGGCGCCGCCGATGGAGGCCGCCGAGAGCGTATGCAGGTATCGCCCGTTCTGCTGGCGCTGGTCTTTCGACGGATAAACGATGGCGTTGAGAATATGTCCGATGCCCGATTCGGGCTCGGTCGGAATCGACACCTTGTAAGTGCCCTCAGACACAGCAACCGGCAAAACCATGCCGCCGTATTCGAGCCCGAAAGCTGGCGAACACTCGGTTTCATCCATCGCCTTCAGAAGCGCATGCAGACGCGGCGGCAGTGTGACCTGCCCCGTCGCCAGATCGAGCGTCACCCGTTCCGTGATCGTGGTGCCGCCGGTGTACTCGACTTTGACCTTCGCCAGTTTCATTGACGACCTCCGGAAGAGGTGTCGATGCCACCAGCCAGACGCAGGCCATCGAGAAAAGACTCGTAACCGCGGGCCGATTCGATCTGCTCGATCGGCACGTAGTTCTCGCCGCCGCCCGTCACGTCAGCACGACCGCGACGTGTGCGGAAGCTGAAGGCCACACGCTGCTGGCACTGATGATCCAGCACATCGAGGAAGAGCGTATCGGTACGCAGAGACACGCGACCCGGCAGATTGCGCCGGGACGGCTGCACGACGATTTCATGGGAACGCAGACGCAGATCCTGCGCGACGCGTCGAAGGACGCGCGTTGCCTGCTGATGGAGCGCTGCTTTCGCGCCCGCACCCGCCGAGCGGCGGTCAGAGTAAAACAGTTTCGGGAATTTCATGATTTGCCTCGATGAGACGAGGCAGCTCCCTTGCGGGGCTGCCCCGCAAGGGAAACGCGCCGTTTACGGCGCGCGAAAAGATCAGTGGGTAATCCGGTAGCCGGACCCACTGGAAACGAGATAAACGTGCTCGCCAGGGACGAAACGCTGATCGTCAACCTGCGAGACGACAACGGTCTGACCGTTGGCGCGACGCAAGAAAACTTCGATGCCGCTGTGACGTGACATCGCCGCGCTCACGTGTTGCGAGATGAAGCCCGCAGCAGCGCCAGACAGCGCGCCCGAGACATACCGGCCTTTCCCGTTCCCGATGACCTGGGAGCCGAGAAACGCGCTTGCTGCCGCACTGACGATCGACGTCAGCCCCGAGGAGTCGGAACTGGACTCGATCGTGATCTGACGCACGCGCAGGATCGTCGCCTCTTCCATCTGGCCGAGATGCTGCACGTCGTAACGCTGGTACGTGTTCGGCGAGCCGAAATCCGCACTAGCGCACGCAGTCAGAAGTGAAAGAAGAGCGATGCTGATAAAGAGCTTGAACATGGTGGTTGCCTCAACGAGTTGACGAGCAACCGACCCGTCAGGGTGGTTGCCCTGACGGGGAAGAAATGTGGTTCAGTGGGCAGCGACGAGAGGAAGACGTGAGCTCGTCATATTCGGCACTGCCAGTACACACGCGCTGAAGCACGCAAACAGGGATTACGACGGCAGACGCGTGAGGTAATGCAGATCGACTCGACCGCTCTTGACGAGCTCTCGCTCGGCGTCAGAACGGAATATCAAAGTCGAATTTCACGGTGGCCGTTCCATCACTCCACAGATACAGAATGGTGGCGTCGAACTGTCTGATCGGGAGCGTTGCGACAGCTTGCGCGGAAACACGCTGCTTTTCGCGAAACCCCCACTTCTCAGAAATCCTCGACGGATTTTGTGAGAGTGCCAAACGGCGGACCAACTCTTCGGAAACGATAGCTTTCTGCAGCATGGTGCGGCTCCTTTAAAAGGGAGCCGTTCCCATTGGGAGGGGGCTCCCAGATGGGTACATGAATGAGGACGGACAGATCCGGCCTGAAGCTACGGCTTGCTACAAACGATGGAAGAATCCATCGGCAAAAAGGAAAAGGCCGACGCGAACGTCAGCCTTTTCAGTGATCCATTCAGCGAGTGAATGGCTGGAGAGAAAAAATTGGACGGTCCTCTGGAGGATCGTCTGGAGGTCGATGCGCAGTAGCGCAGGGAATGAAAGCAGTTTATCCGCGCCAGGTCCCTGTCATACCCGCAATGCTTCGGTTTTCAGCCCCTCTCTCACCGGCAGCGATAACAACAGACAAAAAAATGCCAGCCCGCAGGCTGGCAAATAAGAGTTCGTTCTTCCGAGGGTGGTCACGAACTTGAGAGAGATTCCATTCTAACGACGCCCCCGAGCGCCAATCCCTCGAAAAGACGCCTCATTCGGGCTCGGTTCGCGTCTAACCATGCTCGCCAACGACGACGCCTTGACTTTGCGCTGTAGCTGCGAAGATGAATCAACACCTCTCTTCGGTTACGCACCATGTCCCTGCAGATTATTGACCTTTCGTCCCTCCGCGTCCCGGTCCAGGAGGCCTTCGCTTTTTGAATACCGTGCGGCTTTATCCGCCTTCCCATTTTTCCACCCCATCTAACTGAAAAGGCATCCTCCCATGCGCAACGACGCTACATCTTCGATCATCGTCCTGATTGTTCTCGCCATCCTTGGTGGTCTGTTCTGGATCTCGCGTTCTCTCGGAGCCAGCTTCTCATCGGTGTGCACCGCGGCGGTACCGATCCTGTTCTCGGCGGTAATTCTTTTCGCAGCGTGGCGGTTCCTAGACGACTTCGCCCTGCCCCTCATCGCGGGCTTCTTCGTCGTCGCTTGGCCGTCGATCTGGTCGGTGCTCGACAGCATCGCTAGCGGGGGTCGCGACACTGACGACTTCTTCCGGCCGATGGGCGATCCGCTCATCAACAGCGACTGGTTGAAATGGGGTGTCGAAGCGCTTTTCGTTGGTCTGCTCGCGACCGCCATCTACGCGCGTCACCGTCGCCGCTACTGGTGAAAAAAAAGCGCCGCCCCTTTTTCGGGGCGGCGCTTGTCGTCAGAAATCAATCCAGTTCGAGGATCAGTTGGGCAAGGTCCGTTGAGGGCTCATTGTCGATCTGCTGCGTCGCAGCCGTGTCTTGAGGCAACGTCCACGTCAGCTGCTGGCTTCGCAGGTTGCACAGCTTGTACATGGCAGAACCGCGCGGCTCGGCAGGCACGTCGCCAAACCGGAAGCTGAACCGCTCAGGCGCTCGTCCCTCGCCGTCAGCAAGGCCGAGATAGCCCGCCAGTTCGTCGGCAGCGCGCCGGCAATAGTCCTCAAGACCCTCGGGCATACGCGTGATTTCAATGATTGTCTCCGCTGGCAACTGGCCAGCGTTTCTCATCAGATCACGGTACACCGGGATAGCAGCTTTCGCGAAACCGGGCGTTTCCATTTCAATCGGATAGGCAAAATCCGTGATGAAGCTCCCGATCGCCGAATACTGCCAGCCAGCGTTTTCCCAACGCTTCCCATTGAGCGAGACAAGCCTGTGCTCGTCGTCGATCTTGTAGCACCTCACCGCGGGCATGCATTCCATTGCAGACGGTGATCGGCTCGGTAGTATCACGTCATCATCGACAGCGACGCTCGAGCAGTCATTGACTTGAGCACACGCCAGACGCTTAGCGGCCCGTTCTCGCCGTAGATCACTTCCAGAAGCGCAGCGTCAGCGACCAACGACACTTCGGCTTTTCCGCTCCCGATCTCTCGACACGGTCACCGAGACCGACCGCGACCAGGCTTTTGCGTACATCATCGAGCGAGCCTTCTGGAAGCGACGCGCGGTATGACTTCGACACGTCCAGGCGGATCGTGCGGTCCGGAAGACGAAATGGTCTTGCCAGCACCGATCGCCACGTTGCGATGTAGTTTTCGGGCCGGATGTTGCCCGCGCGGCTTTGCAACATGCCACCCTCGCAGGAGGTCGCGTGTCGGAACACCCGGCGCATCACATCGCGATAGCGACCGAATGCGATCGCCGACCAGCGGTCATCGTGCGGATAGCAGTTTTTTTCGTACGTCCGCTCGAACAGCGCGAACATCCATTCGCCGTCGGCCGTCCGAAATGCGGCTGCCTGCTTGCCCGTCAATACAGTTGAACCCATGTGAAGCTCCGATATGAAATGCGGAGCAGCCCCCAACGGGCTGCGCCCGCTGTGGGAAGAAAAGAAGACGCCGCCACACCACCAGGGCGGCCACGTGGTCAATGCGACCGGGTACGGGGAGGCGTCTGTGCGAACACGACCAGACCTCTGATGCACACGAAAATGCCCGCGTACATCGCCAGGGTCAGCAGACCCGCAAGCCAGCCCCACCCGCCGAATCCGGCAAGCGCGCCGCAGAGGAAACACACCTTCGCGGCGGCGCCGGCCATCAGCCAGCGCACGACGCGACGGCAGCACGATGCGACCGCATCGTGGAACGCATTTCGACGTCGCTCTGTAGCAATCGACGCCGCGAACAGCACGGCGGCGACGGCGAGTACCGCGAACAGCCGCTCCCCGACTCCTGCGCTGGCGAATGCCTCGTGATGCAGAGCCGCCTGCGCGAGCGAGTGAAGCATTGGCACCACCGCGTAGTGGTTAGCCGCATATGAGACAGCGGCTCCGGCTACTGCGGACTGGGCGCAGCGAATGAACATCTTGCCGACCGTGGTCGACGATTTCTGTTGGGTCATTGAGACACCTGCAGTTTGAGACATGGAGATTGATGCCCCGCCGAAACGGGGACATCAGAGAGGTATAGCGCCGCGCCTTAAACGGGCGGGCTTCAGACGGCGGCCTTAGCCTTTGCAGGCCTTCTGGTCTTTTTCATGGTCGGCTTTGGCGCGTCATAGCCGAAGCGCGCCCACGCCGCCGGGTCAATCGGAACCGGGTTCGTTCGCCCCGTTGCGAGGTTCACGAACACAGCCGAGAAATTGAGGCCACCGTTGCGAAACAGTGACCACAACAGGTTGAAAGCCTGCACCGAGATTGCCTGGTTAATGACGAGCGACTGCTTGCGCAGTGCGTCCGCCATCGAACAGGACGGCGTATCGTCGCCCTTGTCATTCTTCGGATTCAACAGGTCGGGAAACAGGTCGCCCACATGGGGCAGCCTGTCATGCCGCGCCTTGCCGAACTCGCCGAGAATCACCTGGCCACGATCCGTCTCGTTGCCGCAGTCGAGGTAGTAGAGACACCTGCCACGCCTGGCCGCCTGCGCGATCGCATGACGGGCGCGCCGGGAATCGACGCAGCCAATCACGATGTCCGCACGAAGGCTCACGCTCGAATCGACCCGCCGTGGTTCGGCGACCCAGTTTGTGCCCATCAGCAGGTTCAGGCGGTTCACCAGCAACGTCGCCTTGTACTGGCCGACGTCGTTTGGATAGAACCCCTGTCTGCCCACGTTGAACTCGCTGACGGTGTCGTCGTCGTACACCACGCATTCAATCCCGCCCGGGTGACCGAGCTCGATCATTGCGTGATGCAGGCGGGCAAGCGACGGCAGCAAAGCGCTACCTGTGCCGCCCGCACCAACAACCACGACTTTCCACGGCCCGCTCAGCATGTGTGCAGGTGTCTTGTGCAATAGCTGTCCGTTCATGCAACCTCCCCGGACAGCGCAGCCTGCCAGCGCTCAGGAACCGCCTCCTGTACCTCGAAGCGGCCCTTCGCGCATAGCCGCAGTGCCACGGATGGCGTGCGGTGACAGTGACCAAGCACCAGCGCGAGCTTCACATCATGCAGATCGTCGCCGTCGTCGGTCGACGAGAAAAACGCTTTGCCGTGACCGTGCGAATGGCAGTCAACCACCAGCCATTCATCCGCTTCCAGCTGCGGACGCTCGTAGCGCAGATGAGCCGGACCGTGCGACAACGAAGGAAGCGGGACCAGACGAAACGCGCCAGTCGACCCGTTCCACGTGATCCATGCTCCTGCTTCGTTGGGCAAAGCCGTACGCGCCATGCGGGCGAATCCGGCCACCAGTTCCGCCGGCACAGGACCGCACCGCACTTCCGTCGCTTCGGCCGCCAGACCGTAGGGAACCGGCGTGCGCCAGCCATACGAGCCAAGCTGCCGGACGAGCCGGATCCACGGGCGATTGATTTCAAGGAACACGCCGTTGGACGCGATGAGCAGGCGCTCACCAGATGCAGACATGGGCACGACTGGCTCGCGCGCCGGCACCATGACCGACGGGAAAGAGGCTTGAAGGACCTGATCGACGGGATTCATTTCTTACCTCCCTTCTTTCCGGTCACGAGCTTGCCCGCAGTCGCACCCTTCATCGGCACCAGCGAGTCAAGCGGAAACACCTCGAACTTGCCGTCCAGCATGTCTTTCCAGAACGCGAAAAACCCCTCCTTGTACTCGACGCGCTTGCCGCCATGATTCGGATGCGTGAAGGCGGAACTGAAAAAGCCCTCCTCCCATCCCGCGATCGCATCGACTTCAATGCGTTTCGGGACTTTCGCCGTACCGATGCAGATCCTGCCTTCGTTCCACGTATTGAAATACGGAGGCTCGAACAGCGGCGTATCGGGCTCAGGCCTGCCGTCGCCCATCACGGAATAAACGGAAAAGCCGTCGGTGCTCGCCTGGAACACAAGCCCCGGGTGCGGGACGACAGCGCTTCGCTCGCCTAACTCCTCGCAGCGAAAAAACACGCGTCTCCGAGTCGGCGGGCACCACCACGTCACCGCTGCCGAGGTCACACCCAGCACTCTGGCCGGAAGGAAATCAGCTTTCGGTGCCGCGTTGCGGTCCAGCTGGGTCAGCGTGTCGATGAGCACGCGACGATCCAGCGGCCGACCTGCACCGATGATCGGGCGCCCCGTCTTCCGTTCTGCCGTGACAGGATGCACCGTCGCATAGTTTGAGCCGGTCTCGGACGTATAGAGCAACAGCGCCGCGGACAGCGTCACGTCGTGACCGGTCTGGCCAATCGAAACATTCTTCATTGAACAACTCCTAGTCAGGGTCCACCACCAGCGCCAGCAGGCGATCCAGGCGGCGAAGTATTTGCAGGCCAAGGCCCCACTCCGCGTACTGCGAGCGGATGCCGTGTCGTGTGTTGGAAAAAGTGATAAACCGGCTGTAGCCCGACGCCTCTCCCGCTGAGAATTCAGCTTCGAGAAAGTCGTCGAGCAGCTCGCTGGTCCTCTCGTTGTGTTCGAGGACCAGCGTGCAACCGGAATAGAGCGGGTGAGCTTCGTAGCCAGCGTCGAACAGCTCACGTTTGCCAGCCCGTCGCAACAGGTCTTGCAGCGCAACCAGTTCGGAGCACACGTTCGAAACAAATCCGGGCACGTCGCGTCGCAGCGTCCGCAACTCGTTCCCAGAAAGGACCGACGAGCGGGCACGGCGTCCCTGTACCTTCGAGGGACTGCGGACCTCGTCAGGGCAAAGAGCGGCCCTGAGCGTTGATGGCAGATAACGTTGGACAGCTTCTTCGTCCTCGTACATCTCCATCAGCAGGTCATGCGCATCCTTGTCGGAAGCGCTCTCGTCCCCATCCCAATGCCGGCAGGCGGCCTCGCAGAGAAACCATCCAGGCGTACGTACCGGCACCGTCTTCCACGACGCGCGATCAACGAGGTTGAACAGCGTGTACAGAAGCAATGGATGCGCGTCCCTGAGCGGCTGGGCGCGCACACCGACTTCATGCACCCACTCGTTTTCAAGCGCGACGCCCAGATGCAGCGGCGAAACCGGCTTGAAGTCTTCGCGGTCGTACTGGTGGCAGACAATGTCATTCACCGCGTTCGTGTCCAGCAGTTCCAGGCCGAACGAGATCATCCGCAGTGAGCCGCCAAGCTGCCGGCCCGCCCACGCGAAAAACGCCTGCTGGAACGCATCCACCGGACTCGCCGGGTCATGAACATCACCGGCACGCAGTGGACCGTGGCGAAACTGCTCGAGGATGATCGCGTCGAGCGATGCCTCGCTGCGCCACTTGATCGTCGCCCTGGCAGGAACGTCAGCGTCGACGTCCGGCAGCGTCAGAACACAATCGGAAGATCGATGTCGGGCAACGGCAGCGCCTGGCGGTTGCCAGGACGCAGCGGCATCCGCATCGACCGGTCGATCATTGAATGAAGGATCGAACAGCATTTGCGAACCTCGTCGTCATATAAAAAAACCGCCCTTTCGGGCGGCTCCTGATTGAACCCGTTGACCGGGTCGGCAAGTGCCTTGAGCAGCGTCTGCTTATGCATACGCACCCTTGGCTCCCGCCGCGCGGACAAACTTGTAGCTCGCAACATCGCCCGACACGTCGGGCCCGTCGACGGACGCGGTGGTCAACTCGGGATACTGCCCCGAGTAGATATCGCGCACCTCTTCCGGGCTGAACGTCGGACCGGGGTCCGGCAAGGTGACGCCGTTGTAGAGAAATTCGCGTGCGAGACGGGTGACGGTAATCGACATGACCTGCCTCCTTAAAAGAGCGACGCGAGATCGGTGCCGGTGGACGCGGGTTCAGTAGCCGCCTGGGCAGTTGCTGTCTCCGCTTCCTTCGCCGTACCGCTATCCGGGTCCGACGCATCACTGTCGTCGTCATCGTCCGGTTCATCCGCGCCTGGTGAAGACTGGGCAGGGGCCGGCAAACTTCTGCTGCCCTTGCCAGACAGCGCTTTGGTCGCTTTCGTGACCTGCGTCTTCTGCGCTTCACCGAGGATCGCCGTGGTAGCCGCCACCTGCTCCGCCAACGACGCGTAAGCGCCGGTGTACGTGGCAAGATGTTCAGCAAAGCCAGCGTCAAGTTCTGCAGCACTCGCCGTCATCACGAGCGGCTGACGCAGGGTCGCGTCTTTCGCCTCGCCTTCCGGCATGACGACCACGACCATTGCATCGCCTTTCGACTTGATGGACAGCTTCAGCGTGGTGCACGACTTCAACAACGCTTCAAGTTCAACGAACATAAAAACTCCACAAATGAAAAAGGACTGCCCGAGGGCAGTCCAACAAGAAAATGAAGCAAACGCAGGACGCCCGCTTCAGTCGATGCGCCAGAAGGCGCGTTTAATACTTCAGAACCTTCGGGATCTTGCCCGTGTAGTCGAAGCCCTTGACGTTCAGCAGCGCGTCGATGACTTCCGCCTTCGATTTGCTGAACACCTTCTTGAACTCGTCGCCGAGCGCGGCACGGATGCCAAGCTCGTCGGCCACGACCATCATTTCCGACTTTGTGATCAGTTCGAGAAACTCCTTGCAGAGCTTCCAGTGCTGATTGAGGTCGAGTCGATGGTGACGGCACAGACTCGTCAGATGGTGCACGTCCAGTCCCTGAATCGCGGCGACCGTGAGGCCAGTGACAGCGAGAGCCAGCTTCGCGTCGTCGGCAGCGCCAACGGATGTCGCAACCTCCGCGAGGTCCGTCGTGACGACCTTTTCTTCCGTGAGCTTTTCCCAGATGCCCTTGAGCGTCGAATCGTCGACACAGCGGGCCTGTCCGGCGAGCGCAATGGAGACGAGGTAACGCTGCGCAAGCGCGGGGTTCGCACCGATCTCGCGACGCAGCGCCTTGCGCCACAGCGCAACGCGATACGTCTTGATGCGATCCGATTCGGCCACCACCGTCGCCGGCGGATTGCTTGTCGTCGACGGCTGCGCAGCATTCGCCTTACCCGCTGCCTTGCCCTGCGCACCTGATGGGGCGGGTTTGGCTTCAGACTTCGGCGCGACAGCCGCTTTTTCAGCCTGCAGGCGCTTCGCGACCATCTTCATGTTGCAGACGGTGTCGAAGCACTGGCCCTTGTAGACCTTGCCGATCGAATCAGGCAAACCACTCACGGCAGCGCCATAGTTCTGGCACGCATGGCACGCCTTCGCCTGTTCTTCGCCGACGCCCTTGGGGCCGTCGACAGCAAGCTGGATTCGCGTGTGGTTATCGCCCGCGCGCACGATGCGCACGACGGGATAGTCATCGCGAAGACCGGAAGCGGCCGCCTCAAGCTGTTTCTCCGTTTTCTCGTTGAAACAGGTTCGGTTGGTACAGTTGCCCGTGGCGATGGATTCGCCAAACATCTCGCCCTGCGTGGACGAGTTGTGAGCACAGTTCGCGCAGTCGGTCTTGTCGAAGATTGCGGCGGACAACGAACAGGCAACCTGTTCGATCGTCTTCTTCAATTCGGGGACCGGCTTGGCTTCCTTGATGATGACGGGCAGCAGCTTGTCCTGCGTCTCTTTCGGAAGCGCGGCCAGCAGCTCCGCGTGACCCAGAAGGATCTGGCGGGTGTTGAGCGCTTCGAGAACGGAAGCGCTGCAGTTCATCAGTGCGAGGCGCTTGTCGAGCGTGACGCGCGACCATCCGAAGATGCGCGCGACTTCGTCGCGATCGCCCTTGCACAGGCCAACCTGCTCGGCAGCGGCTATGGCTTCCTCAGCGGGCGACATATCCGCGCGCTGGATGTTTTCGATGATCGCAAGCTGCTTGGCTTCGACTTCATCGATCTCCTTGACGACGACGGGTATCTGGTAATCCTCGCCATGCGCCGTCATGGCCGCTCTGTATCTGCGGCCACCAGCGACGAGAGCGAATCCGCCATCGGCGAGCGTGCGAACGATGACAGGCTGGATGACGCCCTTTTCGCGGACTGAAGCCGTCAGCTCTTCCATTTCCGCCGCGTCGAAGTACGTGCGGGAATTGGCAGCGATGGTGATCTGTTTGAGGGCAAGAGTAGGTTGCTGTTGCATTGCGGGTCTCCGGGGAGGGAACCCAGCCCCGCCGGGAGTGAGTTCCCGGAGGGTTGAACAACAAATAGACCGGCCTAAGCCGGCGAGTCGATGCGTCAGGGACGCGGGTGATAACGCAAAGATACCGCCGCGCGCTGCGCTAACGACGTGCAAAGCTCGCGTAAACGCCGTGCCTTTCGCGTAAACAAAAAACCCGGCGCGTGGCCTAATGCCGTTCAGTTAAGCACTGAACGGCATTTTTGTTTTTGTTCCGGGAAGATGTTGTAAACGACGCGCCGAGCTGTTAACTTTTCGGCGCGATGCTCTCCAGTCACCTGACCTTCCTGCTCGATGCGCAGCAGCCGGCCGACCTCAGCCGGCTGGCTGAGCATCTGCCCTACGAATGGATCGAACGGGCGGTGCAGGCTACGGGGGCGGCGAGTATTCGGCGCCGGCGCTTGCCTGCTGAGCAGGTGGTCTGGCTGGTCATCGCGCTGGCGATGTACCGTCACTGGTCGATTAGCGAGGTGCTCGACAGTCTCGATCTGGCCTTGCCCAACGAAGCCGCGCCATTTGTCAGCAAGAGCGCGGTGGTGCAGGCACGCCAACGCATCGGCGAGGCACCGATGGCCTGGCTGTTTGAGCAGACGGCGCGGGCGTGGACGACTCAGGACGCGGCTCACCATGCGTTCAAGGGGTTAAGTCTGTGGGCGATGGACGGCACCACGCTGCGCACGCCCGACAGTGCGGCCAACCGTGAGCACTTTGGCGCGCAGGGCTATGCGAGTGGCAAGGTGGCCAGCTATCC
>NZ_FNYE01000044.1 GCF_900108945.1 Paraburkholderia diazotrophica
CCGTGGCCCGCTCGCCCAGACACGCGAGCACGTCATCGGGAAGATAATCGAGCGTGCACAGTTCCTTCGCGCGCATGCCGACCTTGCGATCTGTTTCAACGAAATGAACCGCATAGATGTAAAACCGCTGCAGGAACATGTCGATCCGGGTGACATAGCCTGCGTCGCCCTTGTTCACGAGAAGCTCGCCCATATTCTTGCCGGTGTAGGTGCCATCGTTGCGAATTACCGAGCGCGCGATCACACGCTCGCCAATGCTGAACGATGGCGCACACGCGACCTCGATGGCGTCCTCGTTTTGGAAGTCACCCATCATTTGCTCCTGCGAAAGGCCAAGGTGTGCACTTCACGATGCTGGTGGCGGCAACAAGGGGCGCCCGTGTCCGATCGCACCCACTTCAATGCGCCTGACACCGGGTTCGCCTTCGCTGGCGGCAACACCAGGTCCCTGATTGTCCTTCATGAACGCGAAACCCGACCGATCAGGTGTGTCGACGAAGTCGATCGTCACACCGTCCAGCAGCAGGCGGCTTTCTGCGGGCAGGAAAAGACGCAGACCATTGATCTCCATCGCCTCGTCGCCTGGCTGCGCCCCGGTTACGGCACTGAATCCGGCATCGTATCCAGAGCAGCCGCCAGAGTTCACAAGCAGACGAAAACCCGCACCAGATGGCAAGCCGGAAAAGCGCACAATACGGCGCATGAACTTTTCGGCAGCGGGTGTCACGGTAAGGTTGGGCAGCATGGTGTCGGTCCTGTCAAAGTGAGCAGTCGTTAGACGCAAGTGGCGCGATGCGCGGGGAAACGGGGCTAGGCCGGAACGATGCATCCGTCCACGGGGCACACCGCCACGCATTGCGGAGTATCGAACTGGCCGTCGCACTCCATGCATTTCTTCGGATCGATTGCAAAGACACCGTTTTTCTCACTGATGGCGATATTGGCGCACTGCGGCTCGCAGGCCGAGCAGCCGGTACACGTTGACGCAATGATCTTCAGGGCCATGCGACACTCCTTGCAATGATGATCGGTGTAAGCCCGGTGAGACAGGCATGACTATCCTGCCTGCCGCTCAAGCAGCTGCATCCGCGGTCGCAGCCATCAACGCCCCCGGCGGGATTGTGGCCTCGCCACGTTGCGCATGCACGATCACGCCACCGGCTACACGGCTGCAATAGTCGGCGAACCACGCAAGCGCCGCCTTTTCGATAAATTCGCCCGCGTACTGGTCCACCGGCTCGACGCCCGCGCGCGATAGTTCCTTGCGCGGACACGCGCCGATCTTTGCAACCAAGACAGCATGACAATCGCTGATCGCGCGCGTGAGCTGCAGCAGGCCCTCGTCGTCGCCATAGCCGCCTTGGCAATAAAGGTCCACACGGCGGTGGCCGACGAAGAACGCTCCGGCAGCGCCAACCTCGAAAATCTGGAATTCGGAGACATGCCCGAAATGCGCGTTCACCCGGCCGCGCCCCTTCGTCGCGACGGCAATCAAAACCTTCATGTCGCCCTCCACCGCGCTCGCCTGCGCGAAGGCGAGCGCCTCTTGTTTCGCACCACGCTGCATATCGACTTCGGCTTCCAGGCGTCGCTGAAATTCGCGGCGACCGTCGAGGTCATAGTCGACTTCCATGTGGTCGATCCTGTCGAGCGTGAACTCCTCGCGGCGATCCTCGCCGAGAAGCCCCACCGCGTCGGCACGACACTGCCGGCAATGGCGCATCAGGTTCGTGCCGCCCATGCACGCCTCCTGCACGGCCTTAAGCTCACTCGCAGTCGGACCACGCTGTCCGCGCAGGCCGAAATACGTGCCATGCTCTGGCTGGGAGATCAGCGGCATGATGTTGTGCAGAAAGGCACCGCGCCTCTTTACCTCGCGATTTACCTCGATCAGGTGTTCGTCGTTGATGCCTGGAATCAACACCGAGTTGATCTTCGTAAGTACGCCACGCGCAGTCAGCATCTCGAGTCCTCGCATTTGCCGCTCGTGCAAGATGCGCGCGGCCTCTTTTCCCGTGAGTCGTCGGTGGCCCCAGAAAATCCACGGATATATCTTTTCGCCGATGACAGGATCGACCATGTTAATGGTGATGGTTACGTGGTCAATGTTGTGCTCGCAAATCTCGTCGACAAGGTCCGGCAACGCGAGTCCATTCGTCGACAAGCATAGCCTGATGTCCGGAGTCCGCTCGCGAAGCATACGGAAGGTGTCGAAAGTCTTTTTCGCATCAGCCAGCGAATCGCCGGGACCCGCAATGCCAAGCACGGTCAGCTGCGGGATCCGGCCGGCGACGGCCACTACCTTTTTTACCGCCTGCTCCGGCGTCAGCTTCTCCGACACGACACCAGGCCGGGACTCGTTCGAACAGTCATATTTGCGATTGCAGTAGTTGCACTGAATGTTGCACGCCGGGGCCACCGCCACATGCATCCGCGCATAATGACGATGCGCCTCTTCTGAATAACAGGGGTGATTCTTAATCTTTTCCCACACCTCTGTCGGCAGGTCATCGGGTATGCCTGACGAACCACGGCCAGACTGACCGTCGCCACCACTGCGTGGACAACAACCGCCGCCCGGGGGAGCGAGCGCTTCGACGGTGGACCCCAGGCGCGTTATCTGCCCGATGCCGATACAGGCAGTTGAGGGCAGCATGCTGTGGTTCGCGCTATCTTCCATGGATATCTCCTCGCAACCGACGGCGGTCGCGCGCTAATCCAGAGCGAAATCCGTGCCACTCGAACGCGATTCGCTTCGGGTCTCGTTCAATCTTGGAGTTGGTCGGACACCGGTGATAGGGCCGATCAGGTTTCTCGGGTTTGCGCCGGCATTCAAATTCGACAAACCCGACTAATCTGTCGCTTTTGCGACAGATATCACAATTGCGGTGTTTTGTTCGCAAACATTACTTCGCATACCAAATTATTATAATAACCGATGCGGCGCTCAATCCGCTCGTAGTCGCCTGATGAACGTCAGCACTGTCAGGAAAAGGACATAGGCGACACGAATAGCCGGTTGAAATGCCCCGCAAAGCACTCTGTCACCGGTGATGCTTGTCTGGCACGAGCCTTGCGAATCCATCGGCGACTATTCAATAGGCCGTAGACATGCTCAAACCGATAATCAACGACACGACACTCCGCGACGGGGAGCAGGCCGCCGGTGTCGCGTTTCGCCTCGAGGAAAAATGCGCGATCGCCGCATCACTTTCGCGCGCTGGTGTGGCCGAACTCGAAATCGGAATTCCGGCCATCGGCGAAGACGAAATCGCGTGCATCGAGGCCATTGTCGACCTTAAGCTCGACGCCAGTCTGATGGTTTGGGGCCGCCTCACCGATGGGGATCTCGCTGCGGCATTGCGCTGCCGTGCTGATATCGTTCATCTCTCGATTCCGGTTTCGGACATTCATTTGCAGTATAAGCTGCGTCAGTCGCGCGGCTGGGTACTAGCGCAGATAGCACGCGTCGTCGAGGAGGCAGCGAAAAATCACTCTAAGATTTCTCTTGGCATGGAGGACGCTTCGCGCGCGGACCCCTCGTTCCTCATAGAAGTCGCTCGCTGCGCGCAGCGATATGGAGCGCAGCGTGTGCGGTTTGCGGATACCGTGGGTGTGCTGGATCCCTTTAAGACCTTCCACGCCATTGCAGCGCTGCGCAGTGCTGTTGATCTTGAGATCGAAATTCATGCACACAACGACCTCGGGCTTGCCACAGCCAACACACTCGCCGCTCTTGGGGCCGGCGCCACGCACGCGAACACCACCGTCAACGGCTTGGGTGAGCGGGCCGGCAATGCGGCGCTGGAAGAAATCGTGATGGGCGTGCGGCACCTGCTGGGACGTGACACAGGCGTCGACACGCGAGCGCTGCTCGACATTTCCTCGTTGGTAGAACGGGCGTCAGGCCGTACCGTTTCGTTCAACAAGAGCATCGTCGGTCGAGGTGTCTTTACTCACGAATCGGGCATACACACCGACGGCATCGCCAAGCATCCCACCACCTACGAGGGATTCGACCCAGCTGAGCTCGGCCGGCAACGGTCGATGATTCTCGGGAAACATTCTGGATCTCAAAGTGTGCGCGACGCCTACGACGCTTTAGGCGTGAGGGTCGCTGAGCGACTCATCCCGCCGCTGCTTGCGCGCATTCGTTCTTTCGCCATGCAGCACAAACAGGCGCCCAGCGCAAGGGATCTGCATCGCATCCTGGCCCAAGCTCGCGGCACGCGAGTGGAGGCGTCATGAGTGTGCTCATCGCGGCCAAACCTGTCCAATAGGAGCAACGACATGCAAAGAGTTATCGAGCAACTGTATCACCTCTCATCGATCGAGGATTTCATGCGATTCTTCGAGATCGCATTTGATGAAAAGGTGGTGAACGTGAGCCGCCTGCACATCCTCAAGCGCTTCTTCCAGTACATCGAGCAACAGGAAGAACTGCCGCGGGACAACGCGACGGGCGTGCTCAACGTCTACCGAAGTCTGCTCCAGAAGGCTTACAACGACTTTGTTGTGTCCACGCCTGCGGAGCAGAAGGTATTCAAAGTTTTCCAGGAAGCGGATGGACGGAGGCTCGTCGCCCTTGACAAGGTGCGCGCGTCGTTGCCCACCCGCGGCGCCGCCTGACCCGGAGTTCCTCAATGCATATTGTCGTCTGCATCAAGCAGGTCCCGGATTCGGCGCAGATCCGGGTTCACCCAGTCAACAACACCATCATGCGCCAAGGCGTGCCGGCAATCGTGAACCCGTACGATCTGTTCTCGCTGGAAGAAGCGTTGCGGATAAAGGATCGCTTCGGCGGCGCAGTCACGATGCTCTGCATGGGACCACCACAGGCTGAGGAAGCGCTCCGTAAATGCATCAGCTACGGCGCCGACGACGCCGTGCTCGTCACCGATCGTGCGTTCGCTGGCGCCGATACGCTCGCAACATCGTATGCGCTTGCCGCCGCGATCAGGCGAATCGCAACAGAACAGGCGGTGGACATCGTCTTCACTGGCAAACAGACGATCGACGGCGACACCGCTCAGGTCGGCCCCGGCATTGCCAAGCGCCTCGGCGCCCAGTTACTCACCTATGTGTCCAGGATCGTCGAGATCGACGTCGACGCGCGCACGATCGTCGTCGAGCGTCGTGCCGAAGGCGGCGTGCAGGTACTCAAAACTGCATTGCCATGTCTTGTGACGATGCTTGAGAACACTAACGAACTGCGCTTCGCAACACTGCCCGCAATGATTCACGCGGCAGGCTTCCCCGTGCGCAAATGGAACCGCGAACAGGCCGGCATTGAGGACGCGAGCAAGATCGGGCTGAAAGGTTCACCGACCGTGGTCAGCAAAGTGTTCGGCCCGACGCCGCGCGCTGAAACGGCTGAAATGCTCGAACTCGGCGCGTCCAGCCTCCGCGATGTGTCGTTGAAACTGATGCATAAGATATTCACTCGCCATCCGACTCTGGAGGCGGACGTGCTGATGAAGAGGGACTCATGAACTCGCCCGCTGCCTCAAACAAGAAGCCGGCCGTGCCAGCCAAACCGGCCGGAGGCCGTAACCTCGATCTGCCCGAGCACCTAAAAGCCTATCAGGGTGTCTGGGTCTTTCTTGAGCACGATCGGGGTCACGTACATAGCGTGTCGTGGGAACTGCTCGGTGAGGCGCGCAAGCTCGCAGACAAACTCGGCAGCGACGTCGCCGTGGCGGCGCTCGGCGGTAAGGACGAGCCACTTGAACAGTTTGCCACCCAGGCGTTCAGTTTCGGCGCGGACAAGGCATACGTGATTCACGATCCGGTATTGCTCGGTTACCGCAACGAGCCGTTCACAAAAGGGCTGACCGATCTGGTCAACAAGTACCGCCCTGAAATCCTGCTGCTCGGTGCAACCTCAACGGGCCGAGATCTCGCCGGCTCTGTGGCAACGACGCTCTCGACCGGCCTCACCGCCGACTGCACCGAGTTAAACATTGATCCAGCCTCGCGCGCGCTGGCGGCCACACGGCCGACTTTCGGCGGCTCGCTACTTTGTACGATCATGACGCTCGCATACCGCCCGCAGATGGCGACGGTGCGCCCGCGGGTCATGGCGATGCCGCAGGCGCAAACGGGGCGCGGCGGCGAGATCGTGAAGGAGGCGCTTGGGATCGTTGAGGCCGACATTGTGACCAAATTGCTCGACTTCATCGCCGATGACAAAAGTAATCAGGTCAACCTGCCCTACGCGGACGTCATAGTTAGCGGCGGCAAGGGGCTAAAGAACCCGGAGAATTTCCGGCTCCTGTTCGATCTGGCACGCGTGCTCGGCGGCGAAGTTGGAGCAACCCGTCCGTGCGTGCAGGCGGGCTGGGTGGAGGCCGATCGGCAAGTCGGGCAGACAGGCAAAACTGTGCGGCCGAAACTTTACATCGCTGCGGGCATCTCGGGCGCGATCCAGCACCGCGTCGGCATGGAGAGTTCTGACGTCATCGTCGCGATCAACACCGACCCGAACGCTCCGATTTTCGACTACGCGCACTATGGCATCGTCGCGGACGCACTTCAACTGCTGCCGGCGCTGACGTACGCGTGCAATGACCATCTGGAACTGCAGCAGATGCGTAGCAAAAGGAGAGCATGATGAAAAAGACCTCACGATTCGATGCGATCGTCGTTGGTGCCGGACCGTCTGGCAACGCCGCAGCTTACGTGATGGCCAAGGGCGGACTGGAGGTGCTTCAGATCGAGCGCGGCGAATATCCTGGCAGCAAAAACGTTCAAGGCGCGATTCTCTACGCAAACGCGCTGGAACAGATCATTCCGGACTTTCGTGATCACGCTCCGCTCGAGCGCCACATCATCGAGCAGCGCATGTGGATGCTCGACGATACTTCCTTCGTGGGCACGCACGTGCGTAGCGACGACTACAACAAGCCACCGTACAACCGCTACACGATCATCCGTGCGCAGTTCGACAAGTGGTTCTCATCGAAGGTGCGCGAGGCCGGCGCATTGCTGATCTGCGAGACCACGGTGAATCACCTGATCATGGATGGAGACCAGGTGGTCGGCGTGCAATGCGATCGGGAGCAAGGCGAGGTCTACGCGGACATTGTGATTCTCGCGGACGGGGTCAACTCAACGCTCGCACGCAAGGCGGGCTTTCACGGCGAAATCGAGGCGAGCAACGTCGCGCTGGCTGTGAAGGAAATTCTCTTCATGCCAGAGGAGACCATTCGTCAGCGCTTTAACGTCGGCGATGAAGAAGGCGTCGTGATCGAGATGGTTGGCCGGATCACCGAAGGCATGGCGGGAACAGGGTTCCTCTACACAAACAAAGAGTCGCTGACCATTGGGGTCGGCTGCATGCTGAGTGACTTCAAAAAGAACTCGAACCGCATGAGCCCGTATGTGCTGCTCGAAAAAATGAAGCGTCATCCGTCAATCGTGCCGCTCATCGCAGGGGGCGAGATGAAGGAGTACTGCGCTCACCTGATTCCCGAAGGAGGCTTCGATGCGATACCGCAAGTGTACGGCAATGGCTGGATGATCGTCGGTGACTCAGGCGGCTTCGTCAATGCCGCGCATCGCGAAGGTTGCAATCTCGCCATGACAACAGGACGCCTCGCTGCCGAAACCGCCATCGCCGCAAAAGCGGTTGGCCGTGGCTACCGCGCTAACGCACTAGCCACGTATAAAGACGCGCTCGACGACAGCTTCGTGATGAAAGACTTATACAGATACCGCGACATGCCGAAAATCCTACACCGCAATCCACAGTTCTTTACGACATACCCTGATCTCGTCGCCAAGGCGGCCCGTACCATGATTACCGTGGATGGCGTCGACAAGAAGACCAAAAAGCACGAGGTTATGGCCAGTTTCCGCGAAAGCCGCTCGCTGACCGGGCTCGTCGGCGACGCGTACAAATTCTGGAGGGCCTTCCGATGAAAACGGTCGATGTCAATATCGAGGAAAAGCTGTTTCAGAACCGCTACCGCGTGGACGTAGGCCGGCCGCACGTCCATATCAAAAATGTTGACGTCTGCACCAACGACTGTGCCGACAAAAGCTGCACCTTCGTATGCCCTGCGTCCTGTTATCGGAAGGAGAACAACGGCTCGGTCACGCTGATTACCGACGGCTGCCTGGAATGCGGCAGTTGCCGCATTCTATGCACAGAACACCACAACCTCGAATGGGCGTACCCACGTGGCGGGCATGGCATCCTGTTCAAATTCGGGTAGAGAAACACATCTTAATCAAATCGGCTCCCGAACTTCACGAAAGGCGGGGGAGCACCATCATCGGAGCAAGTTAATGAACCTCATTACCGGTATCGAATCGACCGACCTCTTCGGCGGCAACGTCCCCGCAGCCGTGCTACAGCTGATCGATACGGCTCGCGGCGGCGACGATGAGGATGTGGCCGCCGCGCTATGGACCGCGGTTCTGACGTACCCGCGCTGCCTGCCCCCCTACTATCTCCTGTATAAGTTCCATGCGAACCGTGGTGAACTTGGCGAGGCGCAGGAGGTCGCGACCAAGGCTTTGGCGGTCGCCGCCCGACAAGCGTCGATCGACAGCAACTGGTGTGCGGTACAACCGGGCGATGCGGACTTCACCATTCCCGGTCCTAGCCGCTTCTGGCTATTCACGCTCAAGGCACTGGCGTTCATCAGCGTGCGGCGCGGCAACCGCGCCGTTGCACTGAAGCTGATCGCCAAGCTACGCAAGCTGGACCCTACCGATTGCGTCGGTTTCGATGTCGTGGAAGCTTTGCTGACACAGTCCGGATCGCGATAATTGCCTCTGACTGGTAGTACATGCTCGGCACGGCTACCGAGAAACTCCCTGCGAGTTTCTGGGGCGTTCGAGTGTCAGTGTCGGACCTGACAGTCATCGCGCACCTTCCCCGCAGGCGCATGCTCACTTGGGCAGCCAGAATCTTCATTCCGGTCCGAAGCAAGCCACGAAATCCGCGCAGTCGCCGCAGTACGGGGCCTTGCAGATAGACAATGCCTCTCGCTCGCACAGTTGCTTATGGAGGAATTTTTTCCACTTCATGCCGTGGACGTTTTTCTCAGCAAGCCGTGGAAACCAGTAGCCGAGCAGCGCCGACAATTCATGCCGCGAACGAAGGCGCAAGTCCTGCCAGAGGTGTTTGTCCCGCACACAGGCGCAGGCCAGGGCATGGGAAATACAATGGACTTCGCTGGTTGTCCCTGCGCGCGGATCAGCATGCGCCTTGAACAAGGTTATGAGGTCTTCAACCTCGTCGTATCGCGAGCCACGCTGCGGGGTGGTCACAGCCAATGCGCCCTGTGGCAGCGATAATGCACCGTCCGCGCCTGGGAACCACCGTGCAAGTAGCCAGCGGGTCTCGTCGGCATTGAGTCCGCAGATAGGCAGTATGCGCACGCCGGCTTCCTCGAACGCCGCTGAAAGCACTCCAGCGAGTGCAAGGACCGTGCAGTCGTTAGGGTTTATCGCGTGGCGCATCAGCGTCGCGTGGAAATCCATAGTCATACTCTCGCGCTCAAATCTGCGCCGGGACGTGCCTGTAGCACTTTTTCGGACAGATCTTCGCGCACGCCGTGCAGCCGATACACAACTGCGGGTGCGCAATTGTCATGACCTTCTTTTGGTACTCGTCTTCATCATCGTCATCGAGCGGAATGAGCGCGCCGTCCTCGCTTACACCAACGAGTTGAAGGACACCTCGAGAACAGACTCGAAAGCATCGCCCGCAGCCGATGCATTTTTGCTCGTCGAGCGAGGAGACAAATGCCGGAGTCCAGATTTTTCCACCGGGTAGCTTCACGCTGAAGATATCGTTCATGTCAGCCTCCGGGGCGATTCACCCGGAACCGCCGCTACGGTCTTGCGCGCGTCCATCAGCGCGGCGTGCGCGTCGTGACAGCGCTGGGCGACCATCAGGATCTGCTCCCAACCGGTCGGCAGTTCCTCCGACAGGTCATGCAGATCCATCTTGGCTTGCATTGCCAACGCATTGAGCTTTTTCAGGCGCGCCTTAAGTTCTTGCGGGTCATTCATCATGTCCTCCCCTGTCACACGACCCACTGCGGGCGTCGCGGGGCCGCCAGCGCGGCAATCGTGTCAGTGATTGAGTTAGCGATCAAATATCTCGTCATCCTCTGCAATATCGTATGATCTGCCAGCATTTTTGGTGAGCGCCTTGCGCAACCACGGTGGCGGCGAGCCCTTCAGGACGACCCTCAGCTTGATCAGGATGTCCTCGATCGACTCCGGCTGCGAAACTTTGACCGGATGGACTTTCAGCGCAACCACGCGTGCCGCGCCCGAACCGCCGATAGCCGCGACGTACAGGATCGCACAGCCCTGGATCACTTCAAGCTTCTGCGTGAGCTTGTCCTCGTCGCCGTCCTCGACCAGATTGTCACCAAAATAAAAGGCTTCCACGAACGTATGACTGTCGGCCGTTACATCGTACGTAACGATGTTCTTCGCCGACCCGAAGTGCGCGTCGACATGCACCTTATCCTGCGTGGCAAATGCAATTTTCATGCGATGGATTCCTAGTGATGTTCATGGTGCTGGCTGCAATCACCAGCACCGTCATTTCATAGCCGGGACTGCTGCGGCGACGGCGATGGCGGCAACACCCAGTCGGCTGGATGGCGGTGTACAATCTGTGCGATCAGCAGATTTGCGATTTCGAAGATAAGGTTCATCGTGCCTCGATAGCCGATCTGGCAACGATGTGCGTTACCGATGCGGTCAAACACGGGAAAGCCTACGCGCATGAGTGGCTTGTCCAGGCGTGCGGCCATCTGCCTGCCGTGCGAATGAGTAATGAGCAGATCGCAACCGGTCGCGGCTCGCTCCATGTCTTCCAGGTCACCCAGCACCACCCTCCTCGCCGGCAGTAGCGCATGCGACGCCGATGTGGTCGTGCTGACGCAGACCGACAGCTCCCCGCCCATTTCCTGTAGCAGCGAACCGATTGCGAGCAGCAAATCAGGTTCCGCACCCACGGCCACCTTGATACCGCCGGTGTAAAAATGGCCGTCGAGCATCGCATCGACCAGTTGGCTGCGCTGCCGGCGGTACTTTGGCGGAACGGCCTGCCCCGACAGTTGCGCGAGGCGCTGCAAGAACCGGTCATTGGGTTCGAGCCCGGTGAGCCGCTCGAAAATTTCGAACGGCGTCCCAGCTATCGACTCGAGCGTCTGCGCACCTTCACGGGTTTGCTCGCCAACTCCGATCGTAAAAGCCGAACCACCCGCCATCCGGATCTGATCGAGCGTAGTTCCGCCTAGCGTGGTACCGCGCCAGACAGGCGAAAGATGGCCGTCGAGCGAACGCGAGATGTCGGGGAGTATGATCGGGTCTAGCCCGAATGCGCTGACGATCTCTCGCAGTTCGTCAATATCGCCCGGCGATAGATGACTACCTGGTAGCAGATTCACCTGTCGGTGTACAGTAGGCAGCGGCTTGACCAGCGTCTTCAGGATTGCGGTAAGAGCATGCCTGTAGCCGTCCTCAAAGGCGCCAACATAATCCGGCGTCGAAACGTAGACGAGTTCGGTGTCGTTCAGTTCGGGCTTGCGTCTGCGCACCATCGCGAGATGGCCCACGATGTCTTCCCCGTTCGTCTCGGTGAGCCCCGTCGAGCAGAGCACGATGATTTTTGGCGCCGCGCGCCTACGGATGTTTAGCAGCGCTGTCTCGACGTTTTCATATCCGCCGAGAATAGTGGTAACTTCATTCATCGCTGTTGTCTGCAGCGGAATTGCCTCTCTGAAATGGCGCACCAGCAGCACGAGGCCGAACGACGTGCAGCCTTGCGAGCCGTGCATCACCGGCATGCACGCGTCGAGTCCCATGGCCGCATAGCTCGCGCCGAGCGGTTGGCTCGTTTTCAGCGGATTGACCGTGCAGGCTTTCTTTGACTCAACGACTATAGCCATGATGTTCGCTCCACGCTGCGCTCAGCCTGTGACGCCCGGACAAACCCCAGACGCGCAACCCTGCACGCTTGCACGCGACAACTCTGGCGTCCTGTCCTCCGCGAACTGCGGCAAACCAGCATTGACGTTCTCAGCCTCGTCATCCCACGGCGCCGGAATACGCACCAGATCCCAGACCGGGTTATGGATCGCGCGGTCGATTTCGCGCACTAGCGCGACGATGCCCTCATACCCGGCGTATGGATGATGGCGTTCCTGGTTGACGTCGAGCCATGGCGTGCGCGCCTTCAGCGCGACATACTGCGAGCGCCCACCAGACAGCATGATGTCGGCCTTCGCGTCGCAGAGCATCGCGTACATCTCGCGTGCCGTCATATTCTCGACCATGCGCGCGTCGTCTCCCATGATCTCTTTGATCCTGTCCTTGTCGCCCTCCGTGCTCTTCTTAACACTCGTGCCGACGATCTCAAGCCCCGCCTCCTGCAATGCCGCCACAACCGACCACGACTTCACACCGCCCGTGATCAGCAACACCCGCTTGCCATCGAGTTGCTCGCGGTACGGAGCAATGCGAGCCCAGGCACGTGCCTCTTCTGCCGCAATCAACCGCTCGGTACGCGCAAGCAGGTCCTCAGGTGCGCCCTGCTGCACCAGCAGCTTCGCGACCCGGCGTAGCGCATCGCTCATATCGCCGATTCCGTAGAACGAGCCCTCAAAGTACGGAATGCCGTAGCGCTGCCGCATCTTTGTCGCGACGTTGATCATCGACTTCGAGCACACCACCATATTGACCTTCGCGCGGTGCGCACTCGCTATCTCCCTGTACCGGCCGTCGCCGGAAATGCAGGACAATATACGGATACCGAGTGCATCGAAGAGCGGCTTCGTCTGCCACAATTCACCCGACAGGTTATATTCGCCGATGATATTAATGTCCCAAGGCGTCGTATACGCCGGTTCACGAGTGCCAATCACGTAATCGAGAAGCGCCTCGCCCCCAAGTTTGTTTCCCACGTTTTTCGATCCGGCGAAGCCGGGGGCATTCACCGGTATAACGGGCTTCCCGAATTTTTCGGATGCGTGTTTGCAAACCGCTTCTATGTCGTCGCCGATGAGCGCGGTCACGCACGTCTGATATACGAACACGGCGGGCGGATCGTACTTTTCTATGATCTCGCGCACACTACTGAAGAGCCGCCTCTCGCCACCATAGATCACATCGAGTTCATTGAGGTCAGTCGTGAAGCCTGTGCGGTAGAGCGTCGACCCGGAAGATGCCGCATGCCTGTTATCCCAGGAGTTCCCCTCGCATGCGATCGGGCCGTGAACGAGGTGAGCAACGTCAACAACCGGCTGCAGTGCGATCTTCGCGCCGTCGAACGCGCACCCGCCAGCCGCCGTCCCCGGCGAGACTTGTTTCGCGCAGCCCTGCTTGCGCTCCTTCTCGCTCTTGGCCTGGTTCTTCGCGCAACCTGGCTCGTCGAACACTTCGGCAGTGCTCGTCTTGAACAACATCGCGACTCCTGACAATCTGAGGTCCACGACGAA
Organism: Paraburkholderia diazotrophica; assembly: GCF_900108945.1. GTDB lineage: Bacteria > Pseudomonadota > Gammaproteobacteria > Burkholderiales > Burkholderiaceae > Paraburkholderia > Paraburkholderia diazotrophica. Next base: position 13,476 of record NZ_FNYE01000044.1, read on the forward strand.
ACGCAAGTTGCATACCATCGATGTAGAGCGCGTGCGACGCCATTGCGGCGCTGTGCAGGGGCAGGAATTGTCGTCATTGACATCATCCCGACAGAGTTGAAAGGATTGCGACATTGCACGACAATGCAGATGTACTCACGGGCCTTGTGTCTATCAGAAGCGACGTACCTCGATCTCGTGCTTGCGCAGCGCGTAGCCAATCTGCCGCGGCGTGATGCCGAGGAGCCGTGCTGCTTTCGCCTGCACCCAGCCACAACGCTCCATTGCCCAGACGAGCCGCTCACGCTCGCCCTCCGGCCTGCCGTCGCCGCCAGGGACATCGAACCGGCCGCCGTTAAGATCGGCGGCGTGGCCACTTGCCAGCGCGTTCGGCGCTTCGCTCGCAACAAGGTTCGACGAGGGACCGGGACGCACAGCATCTTCACGCTCGATGTGATGCAATACCTTCGTCAGGCACTGGTCGATCTCGCAGAGGAAGGAAAGGCGATCTATGATGTCATGGTGTGTCATCGTCGCAGTGCGCTCAACACAGTTCTCGAGTTCGCGCACGTTGCCGGGCCAGTAACAGTTCGACAGCACGCGCAATGCTTCGTCGCTGAAGCGCAGTAAGCGACCGTTGTCGCGGTTGAAACGATCGAGGAAATACTGTGCCATCGCCGGAATGTCTTCCCGACGCTCGCGCAGCGGCGGCAAAAGAATACTTACCACGTTGATGCGGTAATACAGATCCGCGCGGAACTCCCCGTCCCTCACCATTCGTTCCAGATTGCGATTCGTCGCAACAATCAGCCTTACGTCAACTCTTACCGGCGTCGCGCCACCTACCCGTTCGAACTCCCGCTCTTGCAAAACGCGCAAGAGCTTCGCCTGGAAGGACGAAGAGATATCGCCGATTTCGTCGAGGAAAAGTGTCCCACCGTGCGCTAGCTCGAAACGCCCCTTGCGTTGAGATTGCGCCCCAGTGAACGCGCCCTTCTCGTGGCCGAACAACTCGCTTTCGAGCAGCGTTTCCGTGAGCGCCGCACAATTCACCGCGATGAATGGCTGCTCCTTGCGCGGGGATAGACGACAGATTGAACGCGCGATCAATTCCTTGCCCGTACCGCTCTCGCCCCGCAACAGCACCGTCGTTCTCGCCGGCGCCACTTGATGGACCTGCGCGAATACCTGCTGCATCGCCGCCGACGCACCGATCGTGTTATCGAGCTGATATGCACGAATGGTTTCCTTACGCGGGCGCCTGACCGGCTCTGCGCCGTCGTGCATGGCCTTCTCGTCACGATGAAGCAGCAGCGCCTGTGCCATCGGCGCCGCTACAATCTTCATAAGCTGAAGGTCATCGCCGAAAGTGCGCTTGCCGTCCGGATTCTCGCAAAAAGCCACAAGCACGCCGAGCGGCCGCCCTTCGTGCCGGATCGGAGTCCCGAGCAGAGCGACATGTTCACCCTCGGATCCACCGACGGCTCCGATGTCGTCCGCGAAAAGCGGTTCTTCATTCAGCTCAGGCACAACCACTGCCGCGTCGCTCGAGTGCAACCGTCCTACGATCCCCTCTCCGGACAGGAAGCGCGCGCGGTCGCGCCAGCCCTCTGACAACCCAGTGCTGCACAAACTGCACAGATGTCCGTCCGGTTCCGTGACGGCGATGAACGCCGAGCGCCATCCGAGCGCATATGACAGATAACGCAGCGACTTGTCCAACGTCCGCTCGGCGTCACGGGACGAGACTAGCGTCTTTACTACTTCGTAGACTACATCGAAATCTGGAGGACTCTCGTTGAGATGAAAATGCGGCATGGATTTGAGCTCCGGCGCTAGCACGCCAAGCGCCCCGGAAACACGGCTCGACAAAAATGTCGATACTGTGCTCGCGTCGGCGATGACAAATTTGCACGCCACAACTAAGCGCGTGTCGACGACGCCGACAAAACGAACAAAGTCGCAACTGCGATATCGAATAGGTGCGACAACCACAACAACGTGCGCCTGTATGCGCGCCTAGGATACTAACGGAAAAAATTGGAGGTTTTACTACAAATTCTCGTCATCTTCAGCACCGGATAACTTATACGTTTTGCTTATTAACTTACACCGAAGCTCGATACAAACCAGACGTAGCGTGACAAGCGAGAGTGACACCATGCTATGAAACTACGCCTCGTTTTTGCATTGGTGACATCGCTCACCTTTTTTCCATCAGGTCATCTCTCAAGCACTGCACTGCCCAGGCAGTCGGCCTTGAGCGTAAGAATCGGGCAATCGAGTACTCGTTTACTGTTCGAATTCACGAATAACACAAACCGCCTGCATGAGAGAACGAAATCTGATTGCACCTTCGACGAGATTTCTCCTTGATATTTGTCAAGCTTCGCTCACCGGCTTGTTAGAATTTCGCCGTTGCGCTCAGCGATCTGCCCCGCATCCGGACGGTGACAGCCCGGCGCATTTGTCTCGCACATATATCGCGAGTTCGGATGCGTCGAAAGCTTGCCCCGTCCGATGCGGCCTGCCGGAAGACGCGGATAGCATGGAAACGCGTGTAGTGGCATGCCGGTACGCTCTTAGTTGAGAGCGCCGTCGTCTGTGGAACCCAATTGCAACGCGCGAAAGAGGAAGCGCTGCAGTGCCGTTGCTGCGGACGTGCTGTCGTGTGCATTCGCGGGACTAAACAGGCCGAACTCCGCGACGGGCGGTATAGGCAGCCCGGCAGAACACGGATCGATTGCCCGCATCGTATCGCGGCGCACATGCCAATCGAGTAGCACGGCAATTCCGAGCCCGGCCTCAACGGCCGACTGGATCGCGGACAAACTGGTGCTTGTGCAGGCGACGCGCCACGCGATGCCGGCCTCAAGCAATGTCGCAAAGAAGTTCTCCTGCCATCGACATGTTCCGCCAAATGCGACGATGGGCAGAGGTCCACCTCGCAGGTCAGCGTTTCTCGTGCGTGCGGCGGCCCAGCGAAGCGGATGCCGCCAAGTAACGAGCGGCTCGGCGTGAATCAGCGCTGGATCTCCAATCGCAAAATCCAGCGTGTTGGTTGCGAGCCGCTGGGATAACGCAGGGCTGGCGTCGACGACGATCTCCAGTGCGACGTCTGGAAACGATGCCGAGAACTGCCTGAGCGCATGGCGGAGGTGACTCATTGCGACGTCTTCCAGAATGCCAATCCTGACGGTACCTGAAACGTCGCCTGCATTGAGTGCGGAGCGGGCGGCAAGCCCAATTTCGAGCAACTTCTGCGCATATGGTAGCAGCACACTGCCCGCCGAAGTCGGCTTCACGCCACGCGGCGAACGTTCGAGCAGGCGTTGGCCGACTTCGTCTTCAAGACGACGAAGAGCCATGCTGACGGCAGCCTGGGTGCGATGAAGTGCCATTGCAGCGTTACTCACGCTGCCAGCCTCAACCACCGTCACGAACGTACGCAGCAGCGTGCTGTCGAGATCGCGAATCATCAATTTCCCTCATGCAGACATAAAGATTATCAGCTTATACCACGCATACACTTGGGGTTAGTATCCTTCCGTCACTCAAGCGGAGAACATGCGCGAGCGAGAATTTGAACGCAAAACAAGTCGAGAGCGACCACTTCGGTCTCGCGCCCAATTGCGCCATCGCGCCGATGTCCGCTGCCACGTCCGCCCGCAAGGGTTGGCCAAAGACTGCACCATTGCCATTCAAAAGGGCATACGGCACGATTCGCACAACTTGGCTGCGGGTACGCTCCGAGGCGTTAGCGCTGGTGCCATCATGCGGCCGCCAATCTAGAAGGAGTTCTGCGTGTGGCCGAGCTATTAGCAGGAAGACCCGGGCAAGTCGGTTCTAATCTAATCAAACATCATCGAGAAGCATTTGAAAGTCTTGCGTCTCACCACACAACGACTGCGGTCTGCCTAACTCCAGAGAACAAGTAGCCTCTTAAGTCCCGAGCTACATATTGCCTTGCTCAAAAATCACCCGGTGTCTTTTGGCTCTTTCAGCCAGTGAATAAAGAGTGGCCACAGCGCTGTTTTCTCCGTTCTTGTTTCTTCTATTTTACTTGGAGGGTTATATGTCAACAAGCAACGATCGCGTTCATCTAGAGCAAGTCGCTGAGCAGGCGATGAAGCGGATTTTTGCCACTTCGCCGGAAACAGCTGCGTTCCATCGTGGAGATTGGATCGACAGTGAATACTATCGCCGGCATCTCGTCGAAACCGTGTTGCGAATCCGGCTCAACAACGAAGTCGACGCATTCGCACTTTACAAAATCAGCTACAAGGACAACGTGCTCGCGCAGTTTCTCGCGCGATACCTCGCAGAAGAATACGGGCACGATGGGCTATTCTTGCGTGACATCGAGAAATTCGGCCTCTCCGCAACCGACGTCGACCGCACCGCGCCCTTTCACAGCACCGACAAATTAATTGGCTACCTCTATCTGAGCATCGGCCGCGACGGGCCACTGCCGACGATGGTGTGGAATTGGTTTGTCGAATGGTATTCGGATCGCTACAACAAGGTCATCACTGAAGCTGCGGCGCGCGCGTTCGGACACGATTATGTGAGGGGTTCGCTCGGCCACATTCACTACGACGAATCGCGCGATCACAATGAGCGGATGTGGGTCGCCCTGCAGCGGGCAATCGACAACTGGGGCGGAACGGAAAAAGCGGAGACCTATCTGTGCCACTTCGTCGAGCTGATCCACGAATACTTCGACGAATTACTGGTGACAACAGTGCCTCAAGCCGAACCGGTTGCCAAATAAGGAGCATCCGTATGACCGCCGTCATCGTAATTGAACCGGCGTCGTCGGGCGCGTCGCTTATCGCCGCTGCTGCGCGCCTCGGTGTCGCCGCACATGTGTTTTCTGCCAATCGTGACGAGCGCGTCGTTCTGCCTGCACTTCGCAACGCCGCCGCATCGTTCACCGTGGTGGACACCGCTTCCCCAGACGCGGTCGCCGCAACTGCGCGCGCCATGCGCGTCGACGCAATCGTGCCCGGGTTCGAATATACAGTCGGCGTAGCCGCGCAAGCGGCGGCCCGGCTCGGTCTTCCCCATTTGCCGCCTGAAGCGGCAGCGCTAACTCAAGACAAGTACCACAGCCGCTTGCACTTCGCAACTATGGGACTGGCGGTGCCACAGTTCGCTCAAATCGCAGATCCCCGCGACATCCTGACGGCCGCGTCGCAGGTCGGCTTCCCAGCCGTTCTCAAGCCTGTGGACGGCTGCGGTAGCCAACTGGTGACGCGCGTCAACTCGCTTGCCGAGCTGCAGTTCGCGGTCGAGCGCGCCATGCACCAAGGTGTTGTAGACATGGGCCGCAAGATTGGCAACGTTTTGCTGCTTGAGCAATATCTCGAGGGTCCGGAGTATAGCATTGAAGGTTACATCGACGGGCGCGGGCCGCGTGTTGTCGCTGTAACCGAAAAGCTGCTGAGCGCCGAGCCGTATTTCGTCGAGATGGGACACACAGTTGAAGCGGCGCTGACGCCAGAGCACCGAGCGGCACTGGTCGCATACATCGAAAAAATCACAGCACGAATCGGCCTTACACTCGGCGTCTTCCATGCGGAGGCCCGCATCACACGTGACGGTCCGGTGCTAATCGAGATCGCCGCGCGGCTCGGAGGAGACCGCATCTACCGTCTAGTTGAACTCAGCAAGTCACTCTCGTTGCCGGAAGTGATGATACGCAGCCATCTCGGCGACGCCAATCCGGCGCCCGGCTATGACACAGAGGTCACGACGTGCGCGAGCGGTGTGCGGTTCCTCGCGCCTGTAACGGGCCGCTTCGCCAGCGCCGCCGCGGTCGAACGCGTGCGCGCAATGCCCGGCTTCGAGGAGATCGAGGTCCATTCGCACATCGGCGGTGCCGTGCCACACCCGACGGATTTTCGTGGCCGCGCCGGACATCTGCTGTTTACCGCTGCCGATCGCCCGACGCTTGATTTGCGTCTCGCCGAGGCGCAAAGCGCTCTCAGATTTAATCGCACCCTTGACGATATCTGAAAATTTCTCGACATGACAATCAGCCTGTCTTCCAAGAGTAGACGCATCGTTGTTCTTAATCGTTGGTCCGACGACTTCGCCGCCTACCATCGCTATATCGACCATGCTGTGCACGACGTGGCATACGTCTGCACGCCACACGCTGCGGCAGCACTGCGCGCGTCGCGCATCATTCACATTGAACAGCTACCCGATTTCGGCGATGAAGATGCGCTGCACGCGGCCGTGCGCGCCTGCAGCTCAGCACTGGGCGGCATCGACAGGCTCGTCGCGCTGTCCGAATTCGACCTGATGGCGGCCGCGCGGCTCCGCAATTCCTTCAGTATCCCTGGTGACCTGCCTGACGCAGTCGTCCGGTTTCGCGACAAGGCGGTCATGAAGTACGCCGTCGTGACAGCCGGCCTGCGTGCGCCGCGCTTCGCAGCGCTGGAAAATCCGACCTCTCCCGATGCGGACCCGATCGATACAATGCGTTTTCCGCTCATCGTAAAGCCGCGCACCGGTGCCGCAAGCGTAGGTGTACGGCGCGTCGACACGGAGGCGCAGTTCAATGCACTGTTGCCGACTCTACCGCTCGTTGAGTACGAATGCGAGGAGTACATCGAAGGAACGATCTATCACGTTGACGGCTTCGTTGTTGACGGTGCATTTGTGATCGCGCGCGCGTCCCGCTATATCAACACTTGCCTCGAGTTCGCGCAGGGCAAACCACTCGGCTCCGTAATGCTTGATCCCGGGCCGCTGAATGATGCGCTGCTCGCGTTTGCAGATGCCAGCCTGCGTGCGCTCGCGTTGGTCAATGGACCATTCCATCTTGAGATCATTCGAGGCCCCGACGCCCTGTACTTCCTCGAGATCGGTGCGCGCGTGGGCGGGGGGGAGATCCCTTTCCTGTTTCGCGATCTGTACGGTATTGACCTGTTCGCCTTGTGGGTCGCGCAGCAGTCAGGTGACGAGGCATGTTTCGCGGAGCAAACGCGAGCCGCGTTCGCCGCATCGACGTTGCGCGCGCGCGGCGGATTCCTGATGCTGCCGGAGCCAGTCGGCAAGGTGTTCGTCGGTGCGCAATTGCCGCAAGGAATCGCGGCGCTCTATGAAACCATCTTGCCAAAACAACATCATGTCTTCGACGGCGCTGGCGGCTACGATACGATCCTCGCGCGCTTTCGCTACCGGGGTGCATCAGAACACGAAATCGCCGTGGCAATTTACGCGACGTTGCGGGATTTTCGCTTCACACTCGCGGAGGTCGCGACACTCGCGACCTTTGAAAAAGGAACTCGGCACGACCCGAATTAACCGTGAAGCCATCGATACTAGCCAGCCACGAGGCTTTGCGCCTCCTGCAATAACAGCTCGCGCATCCAGATGCTTGCAGGGTCACCGTTATGCAGCGCGGGCCATTGGATCGTTTCAGTGAACGAGGAAAGGGGCAGTGGTACCTGGACGATCCGCAGCGGAACCACTTCGGCGAAATGCCTTGCCAGCCTCATAGGGATCGTTGCTATACGGTTCGTACGCGATAGCATGGATGGAACCAGATCAAAGGTCGGCACGACAACCTCTTCGCGCCTCTTTAGACCGAGATCGAGTAAGAAAAACTCCTCGATCGAGGGCCTGCGCGCCCGTCCGAACCTCACTGTCACGTGTCCCATCGACATGTACTTCTCCAACGGGAGCCGCCGCGACAACTGTTTGTTTGTTGGACATCCGACACATACGAGCTTCTCCTCGAAGAGCGCCGCTTTGGGGTGAGAATCTGCCAGCAACAGCTCCGGCAAAATCAGAAAATCGGCGTCACCTCGACGAAGCAACTCGCCGGGTTCGTCGTCAGGAAAAAGCAATTCAAAACTCACTGAGGGAGCTTCGCGTGCGACACGTTTTACGACATTCTGGAAATAAACAAGTGTCATGAAATCAGAAAGGCAGACCCTAAAGCGGCGATTCGATTTGGCCGGTTGGAAGACGTCGCGCGAAATGATCGAAAGCTGGATGTGCGACAGAGCTTCCCGAACCGGGCCTGCGAGTTCCATTGCCCGAGCTGTCGGGACAAACTCGCGACCCCTCATCACGAACAGGTCATCACAAAAATAGTCTCGTAACCGGCCGACTGCTGCACTCATGGCAGGTTGACTCAAATTGATGTTCCGCGCCGCGACCGTCAGATTGCGTTGCGTCATCAGCGCATCCAGCGCAACAAGAAGATTGAGATCGAGGCCTTTGAAGCGCATGTTCAGGTATTCGCTGTGTGGATGCAACGTATCGAAACAATCGATTGTACAAATTAATTGTCGTCGCGCAAAGTTACGCCTACCAATACTAAAGGCGCAAGAGGTCGCACGAAGATTTTATTCGAATTACTGACCGACCGTTTTCGCAAAGTCCCAAATTGTGAGTTATAGACAGATTTTCACCTCCTCAAAAGGGGCGTTTTCTGCACACCACCATGAATAGTCGATGGCTTATGAGATGAAGGATGACACACCACAACGAGACGAGACGAGTGCGAACCGGTTCGATTGCCTGTCCGATGTGCCGGACAACTTTGACCGCCAACACCAATCCCGTCAGGTTTACCTTACCTTCGATGACGGTCCAGATCTAGTATGGACGCCCAAGATACTTGACGTATTGGCGCAGCACCAAGTGCCGGCAACGTTCTGCGTCCTTGGCGCTTACGCGGCAAGTCATCCGCAGTTGATAGAACGGATCATCGCTGAAGGTCACGAGATCGCCAATCACACGATGACGCATCGGGATCTTTCAAAATGCGAACAGGAACAGACACGGCGTGAGATATTGGAAGCGAACGCGATAGTCAAGCGGACATGCCCTGCCGCAACAGTGCGGTATATGCGCGCGCCATACGGAATATGGACGAAAGAAGTAATTGCCGAATCGACAAAGGCAGGATTGACGGCACTTCACTGGTCGATAGACCCGCGAGATTGGTCTCGCCCCGGTGTCGACGCGATTGTGCACGCTGTGCTGGCGTCCGCGCAGCCAGGCTCTATTGTTCTTTTACACGATGGGAGCCCTCCTGGAGAGTGGGATCCGAATGCTCGCACCACATCGCGCGATCAGACCGTCACGGCGCTGTCGCGCCTGATTCCAGCATTGAAGGAACGCAGGTTTGTAATCAGTTCACTGCCCTGATGTGGACAAACTGAACCGATGAGCACTCCTGCACACATCTGCATTAAGGCTCGTTTATCTCATTAAAGAGGTTACTCCAACCATGAGCAGCAGCTTGTAAACGGCTTTGAAACGGATTAGTAATATCACCGGCGTCAGGAAATCCTGACGCAATAAAGAGGAAGCACTGACAGAGCTTTCTGCATCGGCCGATGGATATATTATTTGCCAGCTCGCTATCATGGGCGTGCACTAGTTGAGGATCCGAGCGACGAGAGAGCGCAAGATTCCGCAGTCTCGCCAAGATATAGCGAGACATCCACGGATGCAGGCGGATTAGAGACACCCTTGCCCACTACCGACAGGAACTTCGCGAGCAAATCTTTAGCATTTTCCACCTGTTCCTTCTCTGGATCACGGCAGGCCTGTAGTCAGATCATTTCTTAACGCCACTTAGCAAACTGACCTCGATGAACATCCCTGCCACAATCAACACGACCTCCGTTCTGTTGTACGCATTGCTTTCGACCATTTATAAAAGCGCGCAGGTTCTGCACGCCATGCCGTCTAGCGGGCCGCCTGCGAGCAGCAAATCGACCAACTCCAACTCCCTGCCCGACGTCGACGTTATTGTGCCGTGCTTCAACGAAAACCCGGACACACTGCGGGCGTGCCTCGCTTCAATCGCGACTCAGGAGTATGCCGGCCCCTTTAAAGTCCACGTCGTCGATGACGGTTCAGCCAATCGTGACGCGTTGAGAATGGTGTACCACGAGTATGAGCACGATCCGAGATTCAATTTTGTTCTCCTTCCCCGGAACGTAGGAAAACGCAAGGCACAAATCGCTGCGATCCGTTCCTCGTCTGCGGAACTGATACTTAACGTCGACTCAGATACGACCCTAGCGCCCGATGTCGTGAAGAAACTCGTACTAACAATGAGTGACCCGGCGATCGGGGCCGCCATGGGTCAATTGACAGCAAGCAATCGCCGCGACACATGGTTGACCCGTCTGATTGATATGGAATACTGGCTCGCCTGCAACGAAGAGCGTGCCGCTCAAGCCCGTTTCGGTGCCGTTATGTGCTGCTGCGGTCCATGCGCCATCTATCGACGATCCGCGCTTCTTTTGCTGCTGAACCAGTACGAGACTCAGACGTTCCGCGGAAAACGCAGTGACTTTGGCGAAGATCGCCATTTGACAATTCTTATGCTGGCAGCTGGTTACCGAACGGAGTATGTTCCAGACGCGATCGCAGCTACCGTTGTACCAGACAAGCTGTGGCCATATCTGCGTCAACAACTACGTTGGGCACGCAGCACTTATCGCGACACGCTGCTTGCGCTGCGCCTCCTGCCTCGTCTCGATCGTTACCTTACGCTGGACGTGATCGGGCAAAACGTAGGGTCGCTTTTACTTGCCGTGTCAATGCTCGCCGGGCTCCTGCAGATCGTTCTGACAGCCTCGGCACCGTGGCAGGCATGCTTTCTGATCGCCTCAATGACTATGATCCGCTGTTCCGTGGCCGCAGTTCGGTCTCGAGAACTTCGATTTCTCGGATTTTCCGCGCACACATTTATCAACCTTTTGTTATTGCTTCCTGTAAAGGCCTACGCATTGTGTACGTTGAGTAACAGCAACTGGCTTTCCCGAGGCTCGGCCGCCGACTGTTTCGAACACGTCGATCCGCCTGGACACGCTGTGACAACAGACGCTGCTGCATCGACGGGTACGGATGCGCAGTGTGACCGGCAGTGCAGGACACCGTCATTCGGAACGTCCGACAATGTAGTCCGTAGTGAGTGATACGTAAGATCTCGCGCGCAAAACGGGATCTTCTTTTAATGAAGCCACATCTCGACCTCTCGTTCAATGGCTGCTGCAGCGATAACGTTTACTAGCGTCAGGAAGTTATATAACGGCAAACAGGTCGTTAACGGACTTTCATTTCGCGTCGAGCACGGCGAATGCTTTGGCCTACTGGGACCTAACGGCGCAGGCAAGAGCACGACCGCGCGCATGGTCCTCGGTATGGCCTCGCCTGACGCAGGTACGATCACTGTTCTTGGAGAGCCCGTGCCCGTACGCGCGCGCCTGGCACGGCGGCGTATCGGCGTAGTTCCGCAATTTGACAACCTTGAACCCGGGTTCACGGTGCGCGAGAACCTGCAGATATTCGGGCGCTACTTTGGCATGAGCGCCGACGAGGTCGAAGCGGTGATTCCGTCCCTGCTTGAATTCGCGCACCTGGAGAGCAAGGCTCACGCGCGCGTCGCAGAATTATCCGGCGGCATGAAGCGTCGGTTAACCATCGCCCGGGCGCTTATCAACGACCCACAACTGCTGATAATGGACGAGCCTGCGACCGGTCTTGATCCACATGCGCGCCGCCTCGTCTGGGACCGCTTGCGCTCTCTACTTGCGCGCGGCAAGACGATCCTTCTAACTACTCACTTCATGGAAGAGGCTGAGCGATTGTGCGATCGACTCTGCGTGATTGACAAAGGACGCAGCATTGCGGAAGGTGCCCCTCATGCGCTAATCCATGAACAGATTGGAAGCCACGTGCTGGAGATATACGGCGGCGATTCGCACGAACTGCGTGCATTGCTTGAGCCCTACGCGCAGCGCATGGAGGTGAGCGGCGAGACGCTGTTTTGCTATGCAGCCGACTTGGAACAGGTGCGCATGCAGTTGTGCAAGCGAACGGGTCTGCGCGTTCTGCAACGCCCCGCAAACCTGGAAGACGTGTTTCTTCGGTTGACTGGACGGGATATGAAGGACTAAATGATGCGCGAAGTTTTCGTGATGGCTATGCCCACCAACACTTGGAACTGGCGCATGGTATGGCGCCGCAATTATCTAGCGTGGCGAAAAACTGCACTCGTTTCGCTTATCGGTAACCTTGCGGACCCGATGATGTATCTGTTCGGATTAGGTTTCGGCGTGGGAATAATGATAGGCCGCATCGAAGGCACTTCCTACGTAGCCTTTTTGGCGGCTGGAATGGTTGCGACAAGCGCAATGACTTCGGCGACGTTCGAAACGATTTATGCGACTTTCGCTCGCATGCACATCCAGCGCATGTGGGAAGCAGTCCTGTGTACCCAACTCACGATCGGCGACGTCGTTCTCGGTGAATTGGCGTGGGCAGCAACGAAAGCCCTTTTGGCCGGGACGGCTGTTACGTTGGTTGCCACGACGCTCGGCTATGCGGCGTTTCCGAGCATTCTTTACGTCATTCCCGTCGTTATCTTAACTGGCCTCGCCTTCGCGAGTATTGCGATGGTGCTCATCGCGATCGCGCCGAGTTATGATTACTTTATCTTCTATCAAACACTTGTTCTGACGCCCATGCTTTTTTTGAGCGGTGTCGTCTTTCCGGTCGCCCATCTTCCAGGTGCATTTCGCCAGCTTGCGCGATTCTTGCCGCTCACACATTCCGTTGAACTCATCCGCCCAGCGATGCTTGCACGCCCAGCCGCCGGAATCGGTCTGCATGTGATTGCGCTCTGCGTCTACACAGTCTTGCCATTCTTTCTGTCGGCAGCACTGTTTCGCCGACGTCTCTTATCTTGACGCAGATGATTGGAAACCGAGCAGGATCCTCATAATGACTTAGTCAGAAATCAGATTTCGAATCATCGCTTTCGATTCCGTTAAAGATACGCTATGACCCAATCCATGCCGACAATTGAGCCATTTGTAATCCTCGGGATGCCCAGGACGGGCACCCATTATCTTGAAGAATTGCTAAACGAGCATCCCAACGTATCAAGCAATGGCGAGTTGCTCAATCCTTACGACGCGATCTGGGACAATCGCAAGCGCCTGCTACTTAGCGATCGCGAACTGCTCGAAGTGGCCTACCTGCACTACCCCTCCAGAACCGGAAAGAACGCGATCACACACGTCGGTTGCAAGATCAACCAACCTCAGTTTCAGGAGCGCCCGGGATTCTTTGACGAGTTAGCTAGATGGCCACGCCTCAAGGTGATGCTTGTAATCCGCAGAAATACGTTGGAATCGCTGCGATCGTTGGTGCAGGCAAGGCAAAGTGGTCAATGGTTAAAGTTTGGCGCAGGCAACGACTCCGGTCCGCCTCCTCAGGTAACCTTAAAAATTGAAGACTGCGAGGACTATCTCGAAGCTGCTGACGATTTCCACCGACTGGTGATGGGCTCATTCTCGCCAACGAACATTCTTACCGTCGAGTATGAAAGTCTGTTGGGCAATCCCGCATCATGCCTGCATGCCGTTTGGGCTTTCCTCGAAATTCCAGTGCGTCCATGCTCTGGCAGCACGGTCCTTCAACGTCAGGAAGTGCGGCCACTGGAACAAACGGTACTCAATTTTGAGGAGTTGAAGCGTCACTTCACAGGCGGGCAGTACGAGAGCTTCTTTGAAGCTGGGAAGATTGGTTTTTCACCACCCCCTACGGATAATCCGCTCGTATAAGCCACCTATTGATAGATCATTTTGCAAGTGTCGTCGTGTCTCTAAGCGCGATCTGTTTAGCTAACGAATGACCGGTTTGATTAATCCTTGCGTTCCCTTATAGCCCTAGAAAGCTGATGTGCACCATCGGTATGTCTGGCCGCTCGCGCGGCAGGCAATGAACGCGTCAAAATGAGGTGACTGTGCATGTCCTCAAAAGTGCAGTGGAGATTGTGCTGGGAAAATGAGCTGGATCTAAGCGATCACGTCGAATTGGCCCGATTTTTCCGTACGACGTATGGGCCTACCGGGGCTTTCAACGCAAAACCGTTCGAGGGTGGTCGAAGTTGGGCCGGTGCGCGGCCCGAACTCCGCGCCATCGCCTACGATTCGAAAGGTGTTGCGGCTCACATGGGATCGCTTCGTCGTTTCATCAAGGTAGGCTCGGTCGATGTGCTTGTAGCCGAATTGGGACTGTATGGGGTGCGTCCGGATCTCGAAGGGTTCGGAATCGGTCATTCAATCCGCGCGATGTATCCAGTGCTGCAAGAACTCCGCGTCCCATTCGCGTTTGGCACAGTCCGGCATGCCTTAAAAAATCACTTTGCCAGATTGTTTCGGAATGGAATGGGGACGATCTTGCATGGGGTGCACGTGCGATCAACGCTCCCAAACGTTCACCTTGACTTACCTCCTACGCGCATTGAAGACGTGCTGGCTGTGATTTTGCCGATCGGCAGCCCGCTGAGCGAGTGGCCGGACGGCGCCGCCATCGAGCGCAACGGACCCGAGCTGTGACGCACGCAGGTTCTGTCCGGAATGCGACGCGTCCCACATTGCGCGTCGTACAACGATGTTGAAATGGACTACTAGTAAGGTAGACCAAATTGAGAAATGTAACGAATTTCGAATTACTCCGTCGAGAATTGGACGCGGACGACCCGTGGCAACTGGACAGTAATCCCTTCGAACTCCAACGCCATGAGCAAATGCTCCGAATGTCACTCGTCGACGGATCTGTCTCCAACGCGTTAGAAGTCGGATGCGCGGGAGGAGCGTTTACGGAAAGATTGGCACCTCACTGCCAACGGCTCACCATTATCGACGTCATGCCACAAGCGGTCTCGAAAACACGCGAACGTCTGAAGGAGCCACCGAACACGGTCTGGATTGTTTCAGACGTACAGCATTTTTCGACCCACGACAAGTTCGATCTGATCGTAGTGGCGGAAGTTCTCTATTACCTCGGCAACATCGCGGAGGTGCGCGCCGCTATCCGCAATCTGGTACAGATGCTTGTACCTGCTGGTCGGTTGATATTCGGGTCGGCGCGTGACGCCAGTTGCCGGCGGTGGGGACACCTTGCCGGTGCAGAAACGGTCTTGGAAATTCTGAAAGAAGAACTGACCGAAGTCGAGCGTGTGGAGTGCGTCGGTGAGTCGCCCAATGAAGACTGTCTGCTCGCGCGCTTCCGGAACCGGGCTTTCCTTTCACCTCAACCCAATTACCCTGTTTGAGTAGGGGATACTATGCGCATTTGTGGCCTCAAGTTGACACACGACGGGGCAATCGCCGTTGTCGAGGATGGAAAACTGGTTTTTTGCATCGAACAGGAGAAGCGGGAAAACAATCCGCGATATCAGGAAATCGAGAACCTGGACGCAGTTGCGGCCGCATTGAGCGAAGGCGGCTTGCGTATCGAAGATATAGACCAGTTTGTTGTCGACGGCTGGGACGGCGAAGTGGAGTCACAGTTTCGGATGGTCAGTGGCTCCACGCTGGTCAGCCTAAATGGTGCTCCCTATACCGAACGCAAAGCGGACCATCTTCTCGCTTCGGTCGAGGGCACCGGTCTGCTGGTCGGCGGAGAGTCACGTACATATAAGAGCTATCCTCATGTGTCAGGCCATGTTGCCTCCGCGTACTGCACCAGCCCGTTCGCCCGAAGCGAGCAGCCCGCGTTCTGCTTGGTCTGGGATGGTGGAATGGTGCCGAGGCTATACCACGTACAACGCCACGGAGCACGCCTCGTTGACTGCCTGTTTCCGGTCATCGGCCAAATATACGCTGCGGCTGGTCATCATTTTGGGCCCTATAAGAAGGCGGGAGGCGCGGAGTGGGATCTGGGCGTGGCCGGCAAGCTAATGGCATATATCGCGCTCGGGTCCCTCGATGAAGACATCGTCGCTGAGTTTCGTCGGCTTTACCAGGAACGCTTTGCCGGCGATACGGAACTTGCGCGAAATTACCGCCAAAATGTCCATATTCCGGAAACATCGCTCGCAGCTGTACGTGACTTCTTCGAAGCAAGCCTGCCACAACTAGAGACCAAGCCTCACGAAGACGTACTCGTCTCCTTTCATACATTCCTTGAGCGTCTTCTCGTTCACGAAATGGGAATGGCGCTCCTGCGACATTCGATTCCGGGGCCGCGAAATTTGTGTATCTCTGGCGGATGCGCACTCAACATCAAATGGAATAGCGCATTACGTGCGAGTGGCTTGTTCGACGCAATCTGGGTCCCGCCCTTTCCGAACGATAGTGGATCGGCGATTGGCGCCGCTTGTTGCGCGATGGCAGCGGACAAAGGCTTTGTACCGTTGGAATGGTCGGTCTATAGCGGACCAGCCGTGAAAACTGGCGATGTGCCGGCCGGATGGACGGCGTCACCTTGTTCCATTGCGGAACTCGCCCGGATACTCGCGGATAATGAACCCGTCGTTTTTCTTGCCGGCCGCGCCGAGTTGGGGCCTCGAGCATTGGGTGCCAGAAGCATCCTGGCCGCTGCGACTTCGCCCGCAATGAAGACTATTCTCAACGATATCAAGCATCGAGAGCATTTCCGCCCCGTGGCACCAATATGTCTCGAAGACCGTGCTCCTACCGTATTTTGCCCCGGTACTCCAGATCCCTACATGCTGTTCGATCATCACACGCGCGCGGAATGGCAGGACAAGGTTCCTGCCGTTGTGCACCTCGACGGGTCGGCTCGATTGCAGACTATCGCAAGAACTTCCGAGCATCCGGTAGCCCAACTGCTGATCGAATACGAAAAGCTCACAGGTCTTCCATTGCTCTGCAATACCAGCGCCAATCATCACGGGCGAGGCTTCTTCCCGGACGCTGCTTCAGCCTGTAAATGGGGACGCGTCGAACATGTATGGTGCGACGGTCTTCTATTGAGCAAGGCATGCGGCACCGGCCTGCCATCGTCAACCGACGAACCCGCCTGCTATGCACCAGTATGAGTGGGAAACGACTTCGCCGCTCGGCATATTCCAATTCGCTGCGCTGGGACCTTGACTGATAGGCGGCAACCTGCCGCGTCGACAGAAGATCCGTGGGATGTTCATTTCCTGATCTTCCACGCTTACAGTAACTGGCGTCACGCTGCTGCAATGCTTGAGCGCGCGTACCCGAATTCCAGCAACCATCCCCAACCCGCTTACGTAGGCGTGTATGACGAACGAGGCATCGACTTCACATCTTTACGCACACGACTTTCGCATTGATCCTGAGTCGAGACGACGGTTGCTGCGACAAACGCCCGCCATTCTGTGGTTCACCGGTCTATCCGGGTCTGGAAAATCGGCTATCGCCGATGGGGTTGAGGCACGTCTTCATGTGTCCGGCCGCCTCACCTACACTCTCGATGGCGACTCCGTCAGGCTTGGTCTTTGCAAGGACCTCGGCTTTAGCGATGATGATCGACACGAGAACGTACGGCGCGTTTCGGAAGTTGCAAAATTGATGGCTGACGCCGGCCTCGTTGTGCTGGTGTGTCTCATCTCACCCTTCCGCTCGGACCGCGAACTCGCCAAGTCCATCGCAGGGAAGCATAACTTTGCTGAAATTCATGTCCACGCATCTTTGGCCGTAGCCGAGGCTCGCGATCCCAAAGGCCTTTATCGGCTCGCGAGACGTGGCGCAATCCAGCATTTCACCGGCGTCGACTCGCCATATGAACAGCCGACGGCACCAGACGTCTTCATCGACACTTGTTTGCTGTCGATTAATGAGGGCGTCGAAATTGTGTTGAACTGGCTTGACAGGCATTGACCATGCGCGAAGGATGTTCGCAACCTGTTATAAGATCCGCGCGCCCGAAGTTCCGCTGCGGAAGCGAGCCAAATATCGCTTCAAATCATTCATACCTTACATTGGCCTCCTTGCAGGAAGACCGGCGCAGCGGGGACGGGTAAGTTCTGCATCCGCAATTTTGATAACACGCCGCTCACGCGAACTAAGGTGGAAGGTGGATAGGTGTTCGATGACGTCAACCGCAGTTGGTCGCAGCCGTTTGCATCGGCAGCTTAGTAGTGCATTTCGGCGCCGTATAGCGCTTCACGTTTGCGCGCGCATCGCACTGGTTACAGTCCTGCTTTCACAGTTTTGTTTGCTGTCGGGTTGCGCGGTGGGCCCCGATTACCGCACGCCCCCCCCGCCCGCCACAGAGACGTACACGCCCACGCCGCTGCCCGACCAAACGGCGTCGTCGCCGGGCGCATCGGGCGTCCCCCAACAGTTCGTCGCCCGCCAGGACATTCCCGCGCAGTGGTGGACGCTCTTTCATTGCGAGCCGCTCGATGCGCTGATTCGCGAAGCGCTCGCCAACAGTCCCAACGTCGCTGCGGCGCAAGCGGCGCTCAGGCAGGCCGGCGAGAACCTGCGCGCGCAGATGGGCACCACGCTGTATCCGTCCGTCGATGCAAAGGCTAACGCGACACGCGAGAAATTCAATGGCGTCACGTTCGGCCAGCCCGGTCTACATAGAATATTGAATCTGTACAACGCGTCGGTAAACGTGTCGTATAACCTCGATGTGTTCGGCCGCGCGAGGCGCGAACTCGAATCGCTACGCTCGCAGGTCGATTACGAGGGCTTCCAGTTGCAAGCTGCGTATCTCGCGTTGTCGGCAAACATCGTGACGGCGGCTGCCAAGGAAGCGTCGCTGCGCGAGCAGATCGAAGCGATCGAACGCATCGCCACCGACGAGGACGCGCAGCTCGGCGTGTTGCGCAAGCAGTTCGAGCTTGGCGGCGTGAACCGCACCGCGGTGCTCTCGCAGGAAACGCTCGTCGCGCAGACGCGCGCGACGTTGCCGCCGCTGCGTCAGTCGCTCGATCAGACGCGTCATCAGCTAGCCGTGCTCGCGGGCAAGCCGCCAAGCGACACGGGCGTGCCCGAGTTCAAGCTGTCGATGTTCACGCTGCCGCAGAGCTTGCCCGTCAGCGTGCCGTCGTCGCTCGTGCGGCAGCGGCCCGACATCCTCGCCGCCGACGCCACGCTGCATCAGGCGAGCGCGCAGGTCGGAGTCGCGACGGCGAACATGTATCCGCAGCTCACGCTGTCGGCGGGCTACGGCCCGCAGGCACTAACGCCCGCGGGCCTGCTCAAGTACGCCGACATGATCTGGAGCATCGGCGCGGGCGTCACGCAGCCGATCTTTCGCGGCGGCCAGCTGAGCGCGCAAAAGCGCGCAGCCGATGCCGCCTTCGATCAGGCCAACGCACAATACCGGCAGACGGTGTTGCTGGCGTTCCAGAACGTCGCCGATACGTTGCGCGCGCTCGAACACGATGCCACCGGCCTGCGCGCGCAGACGGAAGCATGGCGCGCAGCGCGCGATTCGCTGGATCTGACGCGCGGCCAGTTTCGCATTGGCGGCGTCAGCTATCTGGCGTTGCTCGATGCGCAGCGCCAGTACCAGCAGACCGTCGTGAATCTCGCACAGGCGCAGGGCGCGCGCTATGCGGACACGGCGGCGCTGTTCCAGGCGCTCGGCGGCGGCTGGTGGAACGACACGGCGACGAGCCAGGCAGCCCAAGCCACGTCGGCACCGGCCCCGGCGTCTGCGGGGCCGCAATGAATCCTTTCTCAACCGCCGCGCGTCGCATGCGGTCAGAGGGCTGCGTCGAAGGACGAGTTTGTGTCTTATCAGTTTGCGGTGCAAGGAAAAGACGACGATGACAACGAAGAGACCCATGACCAGGCGGATGATCATCATGCTGATCTTCGTGTGCTTGCTGCTCAGTGCGCTGGTCGGCTTCAATCTGTTCAGGGCGCACATGATCAAAAAGTTCATGGCGAGCAATGCCGTGCCGCCCGCGACCGTCACGGCCGCTGTCGCAGGCTATCAGACGTGGCAGCCGCAGCTTGCCGCCGTGGGCAGCCTGCGCGCGGTGCGCGGCGTCGACGTGACGACGGAAGTGGCGGGGCTCGTGCGCGAAATCGCATTCAGCTCGGGCCAGGAAGTGAAGGCAGGCCAGGTGCTCGTGCGCCTGAACGACGATTCGGACCGCGCGCAGCTCGCGTCGCTGCAAGCCGCTGCGGAACTCGCGCAAACCGTCTATAAGCGCGACAAGGCTCAGTTCGACATTCAGGCGATTGCGAAGGCGCAACTCGACGCCGATGCCGCCGACCTGAAGAGCAAGAAAGCCCAGGTCGACCAGCAGGCCGCGCTCGTCGAAAAGAAAACGATACGCGCGCCCTTCGCGGGACGCGTCGGCATCACGACGGTCAACCCGGGCCAGTACATCAATCCGGGCGATGCGATCGTCACGCTGCAAGCCATCGATCCGATCTACGCCGACTTCTATCTGCCGCAACAGCAGCTCGGGCAATTGCAGGTCGGCCAGGCGATCGTCGTCGATACGAATGCGTTCAGCAACCGCACGTTCGACGGCAAGATCCGCTCGATCAATCCGCGCGTGGACAGCACAACGCGCAACGTGCAGATCGAAGCGACCGTCGACAACCGCGAGCGCAAGCTGCTGCCCGGCATGTACGCGAACGTGAAGATCGACGCGGGCACGGTGCAGCGCTATCTGACCTTGCCACAAACGGCGATCACCTATAACCCGTACGGCGCGACCGTGTTCGTCGTGAAGCCCGGCGCGCAAAAGAATGCGCAAAACAAGATCATGCCCGTCGCGCAGCAGGTGTTCGTGACGCCGGGGCCGACGCGCGGCGATCAGGTCGCGATTCTCAAGGGCATCGGCGAAGGCGCGCAGGTCGTGACGAGCGGCCAGCTGAAACTGAAGAACGGCACGCCGCTCGTGATCGACAACCGCGTGCTGCCCGCGGACAACCCGAATCCGACGCCTCAGGAACAATAAGAGGCCGCGCGATGAAATTCACCGACATCTTCATTGAACGCCCGGTGCTCGCATCGGTGGTGAGTCTGCTGATCCTCGTGCTCGGCTTGCGTTCGCTCTCCGTGCTGAAGGTCGGCGAATATCCGCAGACCGAAAACGGCGTGGTGACGATCACCACGTCGTACTACGGCGCGAGCGCCGACACGATGGCCGGCTTCATCACGCAGCCGCTCGAATCCGCGATTGCGCAGGCCCAGGGCATCGACTACATGTCGTCGACGAGCAGCACGGGCGTCTCGACGATCACCGCGACGCTGCGCCTGAACTACGACTCGAATCGCGCGCTGACGGAGATCAACACGCAGATCGCGTCAGTGCGCAACCAGTTGCCGCCGCAAGCGCAGCAGCCGGTGCTGACCGTGCAGGTGGGCCAGACCACCGACGCCATGTACATGGGCTTCTACAGCGACGTGCTGCCGAGCAACAACGTCACCGACTATCTGCTGCGCGTCGTGAAGCCGAAGCTCGATTCGATCCAGGGCGTGCAGACAGCGGAGATTCTCGGCGGCCGTCAGTTCGCACTGCGCGCCTGGCTCGATTCGAACCGGCTCGCCGCGCACAACGTCACGGCCGCCGACGTCTCCACTGCCCTCGGCAACAACAACTATCTGGCGACGCTCGGCACGACCAAAGGCCAGATGATCAGCGTCGATCTGAATGCGGGCACGGACCTGCATTCCGTCGACGACTTCAAGAAGCTCGTCGTCAAGCAGAAGAACGGCGCGATCGTGCGCCTCGAAGATGTCGCGAACGTCGTGCTCGGCGCGGACAACTACAACTTCAATGTCGCGTTCAGCGGCAAGCGTTCGGTGTTCATCGGCATCAAGGTGGCGCCGGATGCGAACGTGCTCGACGTCGCGAAGCGCGTGAAAACGATCTTCCCGGACCTGCAGAAGCAGTTTCCGACAGGCATGACGGGCGACATCGTCTACGACGCGACCGACTTCATCAACACGGCGATCGACGAAGTGGTTAAGACGCTCGTCGAAGCGCTGCTGATCGTGACGGTCGTGATCTTCCTGTTCCTCGGCAGTTTCCGTGCGGTGATCGTGCCCGTGATCGCGATGCCGCTCTCGCTGATCGGCACGTTCTTCGTGATGCAGCTGTTCGGCTATTCGATCAATCTGCTGACACTGCTTGCGCTCGTGCTCGCGATCGGGCTCGTCGTCGACGATGCCATCATCGTGGTCGAGAACGTCGACCGTCATATGAAGGAGGAAGGCAAGCAGCCCCTCGAAGCCGCGCTGATCGCCGCGCGCGAACTCGGCGGACCGATTCTCGCGATGACGGTCGTGCTGGTTGCCGTGTACCTGCCGATCGGTTTCCAGGGCGGACTGACGGGCGCGCTCTTCACCGAATTCGCGTTCACGCTGGCGGGCGCCGTGACCGTATCGGGTGTGATCGCGCTATCGCTATCGCCGATGATGTGCTCGCGCTTTTTCCGCACGGACCAGGAGTCGGGCCGTTTCGCGCGCTTCGTCGACCGGCAGTTCGAGCGCGTGCATCGCGGCTATGGGCGTCTGTTGCATGCGATGCTCGACACGTGGCCTGTGTTCATCGTGATGGGCGCGCTGCTGTTGTGCGGCACCGTGTATCTCTTCACGACGTCGAAATCGGAGCTTGCGCCACAGGAGGATCAGGGCATCGTGCTGTCGCAGATCCAGGGGCCGCCGAACGCGACGATCCAGCAGATGCAGACTTACGCGGACCAGGTATTCGACATCTCGAAGCAGTTGCCGGAGTACTCGCAGATGTTCCAGCTGACGGGCGCGCCGACGCTGAACCAGGGCTATGGCGGCGTGCTCTTCAAGACGTGGGACAAACGCAAGAGAGGCGCGACACAATTGCAGAAGGAGCTTCAGCAGAAGTGGGACGGCATTGCGGGCGCACGCGTCGCCGCGTTCCAGTTTCCGCCGCTGCCGGGCGCGCAGGGCTTGCCCGTGCAGTTCGTCATCAGCACGACGGAGCCGTTCGAGAACCTCAATGAAGTATCGCAGGCCGTGCTGAACAAGGCACGCGAAAGCGGCATGTTCCTTTTCGTCGACAGCAACCTGAAAATCGACAAGCCCGAAAGCGTGCTGCTCGTGGACCACGACAAGGTCGCTTCGCTCGGGCTCTCGCAAAGCGATGTCGGGCACACGCTGGGCGCGGCGCTCGGCGGCAACTACGTCAACTACTTTTCGATCGCGGGCCGCTCGTACAAGGTGATTCCGCAGGTGCTGCAAACGGACCGGCTGAACCCGTCACAAGTGCTCGACTACTATTTGCGCACGCCCGATGGCAGCGTGATTCCCGCATCGACGGTCACGCATCTGAAGCAGACCATCGTGCCCGAGTCGATCAATCACTTCCAGCAGCTCAATTCGGCGACGATTTCCGGCGTGCTCGCACCAGGCATCTCGCAGGGCGAAGTGCTTGACTTCCTGCGCAAGGCCACCACCGACGTCGCGCCGACGGGCTACACGGCCGACTACTCGGGCCTGTCGCGGCAGTTCGTGCAGGAGTCCGGCGGCTTCGTGATCACGCTGCTGTTCGCGACGATCATCGTGTTTCTCGCGCTTGCTGCGCAGTTCGAGAGCTTCCGCGATCCTGTCGTGATCCTCGTGTCGGTGCCGATGGCGCTGTTCGGTGCGCTCATCTTCATCAACGTGGGACTCTCGACGCTCAACATCTACACGCAGGTCGGTCTCGTCACGCTGATGGGCCTCGTCAGCAAGCACGGCATCCTGATCGTGCAGTTCGCCAACGAGCTGCAACGCGCGGGACGCGGCAAGCGCGAGGCGCTCGAAGAAGCGGCCGGCGTGCGCTTGCGGCCGATCCTGATGACGACGGCGGCAATGGTGCTGGGCGTGCTGCCGCTCGTGATCGCGTCGGGCGCGGGCGCGGCGGGCCGCAATGCGATGGGGCTCGTCATCTTCTCGGGGCTGTCGATCGGCACGCTGTTCACGCTCTTCGTCGTGCCCGCAATGTATATGTTGTTGGGTGCAGACCATCACCTGAAGTCGAATCAAACGGGTGCAGTTTGATCCGACGATCTGCACAGGTGGGAACGATTCACACACAATCGGATGCTGGACACCGATCCTTACTGGTACGAGCCGCTCGATACAGATGTATTGCAGAACTAGGCCTTCCGCACCTCCCCAGTCTTCAGCTCCGAACGGCGACGGCTGGCACATGATGTTCATCACACGAGAGCCCGTGGGCCCAGCGATCGGACGCGGCGTGCTTGGGCATGCGGTGTCGCGCGATCTCGAACACAGATCGCTGCGCACGCCGCTGTTCCGCTCGAAGCTATTCGGGCAACTGGAAGTACCGCAGGTCTTCGAGCATCAGGGCCGCTGGTACTGCCTGTTCTGCACCGCGAAGGACCATATCGAGCCGATGTATTGCCGCAAGCGCATGTTCGCGTCCATGAAGGGCACGCACTATCTGATTGCCGATCATCCGCGAGGCAAATGGAAGCTGGTCGCGGAAGAAGACTTTCCAGTCGGCAATGCAGCGGATCGCTCTATTCCTGCCAGATCGGAGGGATCTCTGATCCGATGCCCGTCCATGTACTTGATGATGGCAGGGTTGCAGGTTGACGCGTCGCGTCGCGCTACGGGGTCGGTGGCCCCGACAGGTTGGGCGGGACAGCGGCAAGACCGGGACACGCGATGAAACTCAAAGATCTTGCGCACAAGCTTGGAATGTCGCGAACCACGGTCAGCCGTGCGCTCAACGGCCACCCGGAAGTGAGTGAGCGCACCCGTGAGCGAGTCATTGCGGTTGCGGCGAGCGTCGGCTACCGCCCCAATACGATGGCGCGGCACCTGGCAACCGGGCGCGCCGATGCTATCGGCATCATCTGTCCGCCCACGGCGCATGATCTAGGAGATCCATACTTCCTCGAAGTCGTGTCCGGCATGACTAAGGCCATCGAGTGCACCAACAAGGATCTAATCATTGCATCGGCCTCTAACGTCGACGAACTTCGTACCTACGAGCGGATGGCTGAAGGACGCCGCGTCGACGGCATGATCGTCACGCGTACCAAACTGAATGATCGCCGGCTGCAGTATCTTGTGAAAAAGGGCATCCCGTTCGTTGCGTACGGCCGCAGCATCCTTCCAGGTCCGTACTCCTGGTTTGATTTCGACACCGAGGCCGGAGTACGCCAGGCAGTCGAGCGGCTTGTGAACCTTGGCCACCGCCGGATCGCGTTGCTCAACGGACCATTGGAGTTGCATTTCACAACACAGGCGCGTAAAGGCTACATTGACGCCATGGCCGCCGCCGGTCTGCCCGTAAACGCGCGCTACATGATCGAAGGTACGCTCAGCCGCGCCAGCAGCTACGAAGCAATGACGCGTATTCTTTCATGCAATCCCAGACCGTCTGCCGTGATCGTGGACAACCCTCCATGCGGCGCCGGTGCCGTGCGTGCGCTTGTTGACGCCGGGGTTATGCTCGGAAGCGAAATGTCGATCATCGTCAATGGTGGCCTCCCTCCAGACACGCTCATGGGCTACAACTTCACAATCCTACAATGGGCCGTTCCGCATGATGTCGGTGTGACGATCGTTGAGTTAATGCTTGCAGTGCTCAACGGCAAGCCACCCGAGAAGCTGCACGTTCTTTGGCAGCCTAGCCTCGAGATCGGCAATTCGGACGGGCCCTGCATCGACTAGATATAGGTATTCACAAGGTTAGGGACACACTATAGGTATTCACAAGGTTAGGGACACACAGAAATTACCTTGATTCGTGTATTATCTAATGCTCGAAGTGATTCCGTAGCATTTGCCCGAGAATGGGTCCGCTACTGCAACAATCTTCCTTACCTCGCTCAACGTCACGAACGATATTCCCGCATCGCCGGACACGTTCGGCACGGCGATGGCCCACGGACCGGAACGAGAAAAACAATTCAATTTTGCTGTGCGGCAAGCGTTGGTCGCGGTCGCGTTGCACGGCTTCCTGAGTGACGGCCTCGCAAGCTCCGGCGATCGTCCTCGCGGACAATTGCCGTGCCGGCGGCCGGTGTCTGCTCCCGCAGTACGGTGGATTCACAGAATGCTGTCATCCACGACTTTACTTTCCAACAATCTATCTGCATTTCGAAGGATTTGGCTGCACGCGGCCATTCATTGTCATCCGCTTGACGAGCGCGTCGTCGGTGCAGCTCTGGAATGTTACCGGGGCGGTTTGGAGGTTTCGGTCATCCCGTACGCGAACGTCACGTCGCGGAAATTGCATCTGCGACACGACGCGCTTCATTGTCTCGACCGGGCATAGTTCGAAGCCCAGCGGGCCATGAGGCACCGTCGGAAATCCCGCCCCCAACCACGGCGACATCGTGTCGCAAATAGATGTTTTTTGGTCGCGATTATGATTCATATTCACAATTTGTTTTAGGGTGATTCTGAATGTGTCATAAAGATATGCATGCCGCGGCCATATTTATATCATTTGATGCCGTCGCCGTATCAGGCATCACAGTTGAGGCGTCAAAAATGGCCAAAATTCTTGCGCGGAATCAGATCAAGTCTTATCTCGACCTGGGTTACGATATAAAGGTCGATAAAGGAAAATTCGGCAAGCCTTACGACTACGAAAAAGAGATTTATAGGGGTATATTCGATCTGGTTCGTATTGACGATATCGATTCTATTCCCCACTACAGCGTTGATTTCCTAACGCACTCGCACAATGTTCTGATGGGCCGAGTTCCACCGGCTTCTTCCAAAGAGCAGGAAGAACTCCTGCTTGCAATAAGCGACTCTTCTCTGCGACTGGCACATCGAATCCTTCAGCTATGGGAAGAGCTGAGCATCAGTTATGTGATTGTCGAGAATGGTACGCTTCCGGAAAATATTATCTATACCAAGGCGCTGTATATGGCGATTGAAGATTACGGGGAACGTTATTGTTTAGAGAATTTCGTCGTCTGGCGCGATCACGATCTAATGTGGAACAGTGAAAAAAATGCGATGAAATACGGCGCAGCGCCTTATCCTCATGCCATTAAGCCTGTTAAATCCAAGTATATAACATACGTCACACTCAATAATCACCTGAAAAATAAATTAGAAGAGTGGTGTGATTACGAAGTGAACGTCAAGGTTAAAAAAAATACCTATAATTTCACCGGACACGGTAAACATACTAATATCAGGGAGAATTTCTTTATCCGCGATAGCGACATTTTGATCGCCCGCACCACTCGCATTATTCCGCAAAAGCGTTTAGACCGCGATGTTTATCTGGTCCATCGACTAAACCAGCTTTTCAGTCGGAACGATATCGACCGGAAAGTTTTTTTGGTTGTGTCAGGCGATCCCAATGAAAACCATCCTTACCATCATGAACTGAATGCATTAGCCAAAAAATTAGATGTTGAGACATTTATCAAATTTATTGGTCCACTTCGGCACAAATACATGCCTTCACTGGAAGAGGCCACTACTATCGAGGATTTATATTACTCCTGCGATCTGGTCTCTTTTCTTACTTCGTGGGATTACGACAGCTACGGGAATCCTGTTGGAGAAGCGATTAGCAACCAACGCTGCTACAGCACTACCAGCTATGAATATTATTGGGAAGTCTATGGTCAGTATGGATTTGAAGCGCCGGTTCTGAAGATATCACAAGAGCGGGATGGCTTGCCTGATGAGGTATTTGTTAGGGACGTGTATCTGCTGCTCAATAATAAGCAGTTAATGAATGACGTTGCCCGGAGGAATTTTTCTATTGGCAAGCGGTTACTTTCTGATAACGCAAGTTGCATCCTAGACTTGAATTGCTCTGCAGGAAAAATGCGCGATACAGTTTTTGTATCAGTTGTGCTGCCAGTTTATAACGAAAGCGATCGAATCTGCGAGGTATTGCGTTCCCTATTTCACCAAAAAACACATGACAGCTTGATTACTCACGACGGCTATGAACTGATTTTTGTGGACAATAATTCGACGGACGACTCCGTCGAAAAAATTAACACTTTCAAAGCTCAAAACCCATCCATGGATATTTATACTCTTCATGAGCCCATTCAGGGCGTCTCGTCCGCCAGAAAACGCGGCATGGATTACGCTTCCGTGCGTTCAAA
Source organism: Paraburkholderia diazotrophica (assembly GCF_900108945.1). Taxonomy (GTDB): domain Bacteria; phylum Pseudomonadota; class Gammaproteobacteria; order Burkholderiales; family Burkholderiaceae; genus Paraburkholderia; species Paraburkholderia diazotrophica. The sequence continues at coordinate 41,300 of NZ_FNYE01000044.1, forward strand.
AGCGCGTGACAGCCGTCTTGGAGTTCAGAAAAAACACTATCTTGTTTCCGCCGATGCGGACTGCACCGTAGACTCTTACTGGTTGCACGCGCTGATCAAAAAAATGGTGGAGGCAAATGGGGATATTGGCACCTGCAATTACTACTACAACGAAGAAGCATTCCTCGATCGCCCCAACCTTTTCCGGGAAATCCAAAAAACCCTGCGCTGCCGTGATGTGTCGTTTTCGCTCTTCGGCGGCTTTCCGGACGGCAAAGGTTTTGCCGTTGAGCGCACTCTGTACGACAAAGTGGGAGGTATCGAAATTTTCTACCAGCTGAACAATGGTCGCTTTGTCGAACACCTCTCCGACGACTGGGACTTTGGGATCCGGGTAATCGCGGGGGGTGGCAAGCCGGTTTACGCCCGGGATTCACGTGTGGAAATTAACAGCCGTCGCGTAGATACCATCATAGAGGAAGTGATCAGCGGTACTGCCTATGGACAGGACGGCATCATCATTATGAAAGACGTACGTCCGGATGAGGAAAAGCAACGGCCAACGCTGTACGACACGACTCCCGCACAGTCACAGCAGGCCTGGTGCTACTCCATTAAAGACTACGTTCCCAAAAACATTGTGTTGCCCGCGCTGCTCAACCCGCAGATTTTGCTGGAGAACGTCGCCGTGCGTGAATTTTTTACCAGGCCAGTGGCTGACCGTCTATATCAGCGCATCCATGAAATTAAGTACGATTCAAGAATTATCGACTTCAAACGGATCCATGCTTACAAAACCCCGGCCTATCGGCTCTATTTCGAGTTCCGTGATGAAATTTTCAGTGCCATGCGCCGCGCCGTTGGTGACGATATCGGTTTTCCGCCGCCGTTGCCGGAGTGTTTCGATGTGGTGAAACCGGAAGATTTCGAGCGTTTTGTCTACTATTTCTGTGAAGATCGTGAGTCCGGCGAAGCGCATAACTACTTCGCTAACGGCGGGGTATTCTGATGAATAGCGAAACCCTGAATTCACTAAACGATATCGATACGAATTATCCGGTTCCGCGAGTACATGATTTTCTCGCCCACCCGGAGAACTTCGCATTTCTGGAGTATGTTCTTAAAGATCCGTTCGGTTGCCACGTTTTCCCTGGCGATATCTGTGGTTATCCACTCGCCGCTTTCCTTGATGACATGGAGCGGGATATCAAACAGGCAAAACAGATTCATCTTTGGTCATATATCCCCACCTGCCGCTACCGCTGCCATTTCTGCCAGTACCCGACGCTTATCCTGAATCCACAGGCCACTTCCTCACAGGCAGTGTTCCGGGATCTGGTGGATTACAACATCAAAGAGGCCACTATGTGGCTTCAGAACGTTCCGTGTCTCGCACAGGCCGAAGTCGGCGAGTTCAACATTTTTGGCGGTACACCATCGCTGCTTCCTGAGCCTGAGTTGCGGCGTCTAATGGATTTTTATCAGGGCCATTTTAACCTTTCTGTTGCTACCATGCGCTTTGAAGGCGAGCCGGGTACCCTGACCAAACAATACCTGCGACTGTTAAAAGAGTTGGGCTTTACCAAAATCAGCTTCGGTGCCCAAGCTTTCAACGACCGCATTATCTCAGCCTGCGGACGTATGCACTCCGCCGAACAGTGCCTGGATGCAATTTTTAACGCGCGCGAAATCGGCTTCGACTGGGTCAGCGTCGACCTTATCTACGGCATGCTCGGCCAGAGCGTGGACGATGTGAAATATGACATCGAGAAAACCCTCGAACTGGAACTTTCTCACGTGGTCTGCACCAAGATACACATGGAAAACTTTCTGAAAAAGCGTACCAGTGTTTCCGGAGAGCGAGAAAGTCTGTGGCAGAAAAAAGGGCTTATTAACATTCATAACATGAACTTCCCGGGGCTGGGTAAGCAGTATCAGATGCGCGATCTAATCGAACAGTACCTCTCGTCCGGATATGTCGAACATCCGACTACGTACTTTCACCAGAACCATCAGCATCCGGAGAAATGGAAAGGGCTAGTGACCGACCTCGATAAGCAGTACCCGGAAGTGGCGATCGGTCTCGGCGGCAGCTCGAAATGTACCCGGGCCGAGGCCATCAACGTCACTGGCTACAGAAAATACAAGGCAGCTCTGGATGAAAACCGTCTGCCCATTGAGGAAAGCCGAGGAGTCTCCCCACTTCAGCGCGAAGTGAACGCTTTCAAAATGGCTCTCTCCACACTGGTTCCGGTGAATGACAACGTGTTCGGGCGGCGTTTTGATGGCAGAAGCTTCTTCGACAATCCGATTATCCGCCCCACGCTCAGAACGCTGGTTGATAAAGCGCTGGTCATAATCGATAGCGATGTGGTAACCCTTACCCCCAACGGAGTTACGCTGGTCGAAGCCGTGATTAACACCCAATTCGTGACACCCGAAGTCTGAAGAGCGCACTGGGATCGCCACTGTGGTACCGGACACTGCCTACACCAAGGTTGATGAATCGGTCCTGCACCGGAACTTGCGCGGCGATCGGTATTTCCAGGCACCGTGCGGATACTCGCTGCAATTTGTCAAAACGCGTTGGCCGGGTTTTGCGCAACCACGCAGAATTCAACGTCTCGCGCTGTGTGATCTAACCCGGCAAGCTATGTCCACTGTATTCGGAATGCCCCCTCTTCGGTATAGATACTTTTATCGGTACCGGGTGGTCCCGGCAATCGGACGCGCAATTATCCGGGAGATCGGCCACCACATCGAAGCGCCTATAGCCGCAAAGCCGCGAACAGGCCGTCCGCAGCGGGCGAGCTCCGCCTTCCAATACCACAGTGTATTGATCTGTGTCAGTCCTTCTTGGCGTGCGCCTGGTAACATTTCGATTGTACCGGTCGCGCTACGCTGCGGCACTATCGATCACGCCGACAAGGACTGCATTCACCGTTTGGTTCAGGCAGTCTGTACCTGACCATTCCCACGGAGCATGTCATGCCGGACTCACTTTCTGTATGGCACACCGAGCACGTTAGTTTTGCCCGGCTACTCGATGTTCTCGAAGAACAGGTAGCTGTGCTCCATCGGGGCGAGAGTCCGAATTACGGACTTATGAACGACATCCTTTACTACATGCGGAATTTTTCGGATCGTGTTCATCATCCGCGCGAGGATGTCGCGTACGCTCGGCTTGCCAAACGCGATCCCGGGATTCAAGTCGTCGTGAACCGAGTTCTGCAGGAGCATCGCGTGATTGCCGCAGCCGGCGATGAACTCCTGCATCGCATCAATGAAGCCGCTGGAGATGTCATCGTCTCTCGCACGGCTCTGGAGGCGGCCACGGCCACGTACCTTGTGTACTATCGTCACCACCTTTCTACTGAGGAGCGAGATTTGATGCCTCGCGCCGCGCAGGCGTTGACGGAAGAGGACTGGGCAGCGGTCGATGCCGTCGTTTCTGCTAGCCCCGATCCGTGTTTCGGAGAAAAGGTGCTTGAGCGTTTCGAGGCGCTTCGCAAACAGATCGCAGTAGATGCGCGGATGCAATGCACATGAGCCGGCCGCCGGTCGCTCCTTGCGCAACTAGTACTGCAGGCAACCGGTCAATGGCTCTCTGCGCGGCGACAATCATCTTGGCCGGTATAGCGACAGAGGTTTTGGCCGTTGGGGAGAGGTCGGAGGCGGCGTAGCCGCCGGAGAGCTCTCCCCAACGGCGGCGCCGAGTCGGCTGGGTTCTACGATGGCTGATCAAATCAAGAAGAAGCGATCAGCCGCATGTCCGGAACCCGTATTACCGACCAACAGGTTCGCCTCTACATGTCCAAACGCAAACATCACTCTCAGGAGATCGCCGCCGCGAAGGCCGGCATCAGCGTGCGCAGCGCGCGCCGCATAGAACGAGACGCCTTACTGCCATCCCAGAAACCTCGTCGTTACTGGCGTTCCCGTCCCGACCCCTTCGCTGACGTCTGGGATACTGAAGTCGTTCCGATGCTCGCGAACGCGCCGGAACTTCAGGCGGTCACGATCCTGCGCAAGCTTCAGGATGATCATCCCGGGGAATATCCCGACAGCACACGCCGCACACTCGAGCGACGCGTGCGGCACTGGAGGGCGATGTCGGGCCCACCGAAGGAAGTCTTCTTCCCGCAGCTGCACGAGCCCGGCGCACGCGGCCTGTCCGACTTTACCGACATGGCCGAACTGCGAGTGACGATCGCTGGTGTGCCATTCGAACACCGGCTGTACCACTTCGTGCTCGCGTTCTCGCGCTGGGAATACGCCAATGTCGTTGAAGGCGGTGAGAGCTTCGAAGCACTGTCCATGGGATTGCAGAACGCACTTTGGCAGGCCGGAGGATGTCCGCGCGAGCATCGCACTGACAGTCTGTCAGCGGCGTTCAGAAACCTCGCGGACGAAGACGACTTCACGGTGCGCTATGCGGCGCTGCTCGAGCACTATGGCATGAACGGGACGCGCAACAATCGCGGCCTGGGTCACGAGTATGGTGCGGTAAAAAATATGTGCTGCTCGATAACGAACTAGGCCAAGGCAGTACCTTTGTGGAAAGCGAACAGCACATATTATTCGGTTACAAGGTGCGGAGGAAGGTCATCAGGTCGGGCTGATCCCGCCATTGCTTTTGTCCTTCGGCACCGCCTTCCACTTCGCATGTCGCCAGCGCCCGTGCCTTTGTTTCCAGATTGATCTCGGCGTAGATATTGGTCGTCTCCAACGAAACGTGCCCAAGCCAGCCGCGTATCGTATTGATGTCGACACCAGCCTGGAGTAGTAGCGAGGCGGTCGTATGCCGAATCACATGTGGGTGCACATTCTTGCCGGCAAGCGACGGCGCGTTGGCTGCAGCACGGATAGCGCAGCGCTTGACCAATGCATGAATGCCGGAGCGCGTCATCGTCTGGTGGAATCGATTGAGGAACACCGGCGCGTCTGCGGCCAACAAAGGTAGAAAAACCCCTCAATTCCATATAATCACCGCCAACCAGCCGTTCTCGGGCTGGAATGACGTGTTTCCGGATCCCGGCATGACCGTCGCTGCAATCGACCGGCTCGTCCATCATTCGACGATCTTCGAGATGAATGTCGAAAGCTACCGTCGTCGCACGGCCAGCGACAAACAGAACAGCCGGCGCCGACAATCATCCGGCGACAATCAACAACAAGGAGCGACAACCATGACCGGATAACTACCGACAACCATCCCGGTCGACCGGCCAAGATGATTGTCGGTAAACCGGCCATGCTGCTTGACGCTATCTAGCTCTCCTTTCGCACATTCTGCCGTCGTGGGACGGTCACGCATACGTGATGGCCGATCTATGATCGGCGGGAGCACATCCATTCTGACATGAAGGCCGTCGCGAAGGCTTGACGAATGATTCGCCTGCCGAAGATCGAGAGTCGAGACGAGACCTCGTCGCCCGACATCACTTGCCGCACACGATATTGTTACGTGCGGCGGGCTGGAAACGTTGCAATGCTGACTTGGGTCGCGAACCCAGCGAGCCGGGCACGGACCAGTAACCCCTAATGCTCGGGTGTAGTCGTGCAGAAGTCAAATGCACCGGCACCCAACTCCGTCGGAATCAGGCAAAGACGATTGCCTCCATTGACACACAGGCCCCGGCAGCCTGAAAACCAACTGGCTCTTTCGCGATAAGAAAATCGAGATGAGAAAGCTCCGAGACTCTGGCGATATCATTGTCTTGCACTGCCCCCTTGCGGACCTAAGAACGATGCGCTCACACTTATGCATCAGTTCCATGCCGATATTATGTCGGCGTGGTAACCCAGCGGTGCACGCTTGAATGATCGACCTCGAAACTCTGCAGCGCTCACGATAGATACTGCGCCGCCCAGGCTCACGGTGTTGCACGAAATGCGAGACGGTATATCTCTGTCGCAGTTCCACGGAATAACCCCTCGCGTTCCTGCACGCTCGCCTGCGCAGTCAAGAGCTTGAAAGCATTCCAGCCATTGTTGTAAGGATACGAGCCTTTGTCGACTGGGAAATTGCTTTCGAACATACAACGGTCTGCGCCGAAGGCCTCGATACACGTATACATCCACGGTTTCCATGTCTCGGCGAGTTGAGCAGATGAAGGCGGCCGCTCGCCTCTCTCAAAGTGAAACGCGTTGATGCGCATGCCCAGGCCGCCAACCTTCACATACACATTGGGCAACCGCGCCAGTTCGCGCATCGAGCGCGACCATGCGTCGAACACTTCCTTGCCTTTGTCTGCGTAGCTGGCGATGCGCACGACACCGCCACAATGGTTAATGATGAACGGGATGTCGGGATAAGTCTTCGCCAGATCTAACAGCTCGGGTAATTGAGGGAAGAAAAGCCACGCATCATACGAGAGACCCAGTGCCCCGAGTTGCGCAACGCCCGCGCGGTAGTCCGGATCGAGTAGCAGTCCGTGCGGCGCGGCCGACAATGGATTCACGAGCGTTGCGTCTGGGTCCCACGTAACAAGGTGTCGCACGCCCCGCAAGCGACCACCGCCGGCCTGAAGCTCCGCTTCAAGAACCTCGCGTACCTCGGCACCACGACGAAGGTCCGCGAATCCTACAATGCCCTTCGCGACCTGCGGCTTGCCCCTCTGCAACCGGTCCGTCACCTGAGTCACATATTCGATTTCGCCAACCGGGCGCAATTGGTCGGGGCCGGATTTCCGGTAACGTGTCAGTGCTTGCATGTACACCGACGCGGTGATGTTGTGCCCTGAGTTCGCATCCTCGAGATATTCATCGAGCAGGTACGTCCATCCCGCGCGCTCATAGAGATGATGATGCGCGTCGATGATTGGCATGTCCGCTTCGAGCGCGGCTTCGGTCCCCGAGGCGAGCCACGCCGCCCGAACAGGAAGGTAGTTGCTTGCCGTGCTCATGCTGCGCGTTTCCTCTTTGGTGAATTCCTGCCGCGCAGTGGCCGCTGGAATTATGATCGATGCCGCCGCCCCGAGGAGTCGGCGACGCAGAGGCGAGCGAAGCTGTGCCATCTTCACTTCTCCGTATTGAAGGCATAGAGCGAGAAGCCCAGAAAGGACGTGACCAGCAGTACGACCGACAGACCGATCATCCCGGCCGTGAACGTACCGAAGCTGTCCTTGAGATAGCCCACGAGATACGGTCCCGCAAAACCGCCAAGCGCGCCAACCGAATTGATCAGCGCAAGGCCGCCGGCAGCGGCCTCTCCCGAGAGAAACCTGGCAGGCAACGTATAGAAAATCGTGCGGCCCGCAATCGTTCCGATGAGTGCCAGTGTGATACCCGTCATGGCGGGCACCAGTTGATGGAAGTGGGTCGATACGCCGAGCGCCACCGCCCCAATGAAAAGACCCGCGGTCAGGTTCGCGACATGTCCGCCACGTCGATCAACACGGTTGGCCCACCAGAGTAGCGCAATGGTTGCAAAGAAATAAGGTACCGCCGAAACCCACCCTGTTCGCGTCACGCTCATGCCATGAGCTTTGAGCATCTGCGGCAGCCAGATGCCGATACCGTAGGAGCCCATCGTGAAGCCGAACGAGATTGTCGCGAGGAGATACGTACGCACATCCTTCAACGCGGCGGCGAAACCCTTTTTCTTCTGACTGGCTGTGCCTTCGCGGTCGAAAGCGCTCTGCAGCGCTTGCCGTTCCTGCAACGATAGCCACTGGGCATCGGCAGGCTTGTCCGCGAGCATCTTCAGCACGAGGAAGCCGAGCACGCACACCGGCAAACCCTCCACGATGAACATCCATTTCCAGCCAGCCAGCCCAAGGAAGCCGTCCATATCGAGCAGCCAGGTGGAAAGCGGACCGCCGACGAGCGACGAGAGCGGCGTCGAGACGGTGAACCACGCGAGCACGCGAGTCCGGTAGCTTGCCGGAAACCAGACTGCGAGAAAGAAGACCACGCCAGGGAAGAAGCCCGCTTCGCCCATGCCCAGCAAAAGACGGATCGCGTAGAAGCTGATCGGACCCACGGCAAGCGCCGTGGCTGCAGCGAAAATGCCCCACGTAATCATGATGCGCGCCAGCCAGCGCCGCGCCCCAAAGCGATACAGCACGAGATTGCTCGGCACTTCGCAGAGGCAGTAGCTCGCGAACATGATGCCGGCACCCCAGCCAAACTGGGTGGCGGTTAGACCAAGGTCGCGATTCATTGTCAGCGCAGCGAAGCCAACGCTGGTGCGATCCAGGTAATTGAAGAAGTATGCGAGCGCGAGAAGAGGAATAAAGCGCCACGCGGCCTTTTTCACCGCCTGCTGTTCAAGCGTGGAGGCGGCAGGACTGTCGGTTGCAAGATTCGAGGAAATGGATGCCATGTATCGTCTCCTGCGGAATCACTGGCCGGGTGAACCATGCCGCCCACGCGCGGCACAGTGATTCTTTGGGTGCTGTTCGAATGTCAGGCGCTGGCGAGTTCGTTAGCCGACGGGCTCGCCGCATCGCCAGGCTGCCGGTCCCGACACTTGACGATGCCCGCGTCGGTCAGCTGCCTGAGGTCCTCTAACGTGTAACCGAGTTGCATGAGAAGCGCTCGCGTGTCCTGGCCGAGCGAAGGTGGCGCTTCACGCAGTTGCAGCCGTGCTCCGCCAAGCATCAAAGGCAGCAATGCTGTCCTGGTCGACACGGGTTGGCCGGCACCACTGGCGTCGGACGGCAACGTCACATCGGCAAGTCCCCCGGTTGCAAGCAGATGGGGATCATCAAACAAATCTTGAGGCCTGGTAACCGGTGCGTACGGCAATCCGCAGCGTTCGAAAATCGCGCTGATCTCGGCTGCAGTGAATGCTTCCATATGCTTGCGAAGCCGCGGCAATAGCCAGTCGCGCGCCTGAACGCGCCGGTTGTTGGTCGCGACGCGCTCGTCCGCCTTCAGTTCCGATAGACCAAACGCCTCACAGAAGGTCGCCCACTGTGTATCGGACACGACAGCGAGGAAGATCTGTTCGCCATTCGTGACTGAGAACACGTCGTAGACGGCCCAGGCGGAGATTCGGCTCGGCATCGGTGCAGCAGCCTTCCCGGTCACGGCGAATTGCATCATGTGCTGCGCAACGAGAAACACGTTGTTTTCGAACAGGGCGCTCTGCACTTCCTGGCCTTTGCCGGTGCGCTCGCGCTGGGCGAGCGCAGCCATCGCGCCGATCGCCCCGAACATGCCGCCCATGATGTCGTTAACGCTCGTGCCCGCTCGCAGCGGTCGTCCTTCGGGGCCGGTCATGTAGGCAAGGCCGCCCATCATCTGTGCAACTTCATCCAGGGCGGTCCGATGGTCGTAAGGACCGGGCAGGAACCCTTTGTGAGAGACATAGACGAGCCGCGGATTGATCTTCGACAGAGCCCCATATCCCAGGCCGAGCTTGTCCATCGAGCCGCTCTTGAAGTTCTCGCTGAAAATGTCTGCGCCCGCGAGCAGCTTGTACACGACCTCGATTCCGCGCGGGTCCTTGACGTCGACGGCAATGCTCTTCTTGTTCCGGTTGAATGTGCCGAAAAAGCCCGCGCCCGATCCACACAGGGAGCGCGTGCTGTCTCCTGCGATCGGCTCGATCTTGATGACCTCGGCACCGAGGTCCGCCAGCACCATGCCGCAGGTCGGCCCCATCACCATGTGCGACATCTCGACAACACGCACGCCGTTGTACGGCAAAGAATGATTCGCTGGCGCTTCACTCATTGCGCAACTCCCAACAAACAGCCGTCCGGTTGCGGCGCGCTCGGCACGCGCCCATCTGAATACCTGAATCCCTTAGGCAATCCCGCCTCGTGCACATGCCCGTATAACGCTTCACCCGGCAGCGCTTCGGCCAGAATCGCGCGCGCAGCTTCTCGATGTCCACGCCCGTGTCATAGCCCATGGCTTCCAGCAAGAAAGCAAGGTCCTCCGTGACGATGTTTCCGGTACCGCCCGGCGCATACGGACAGCCGCCAAGGCCGGCTTGGCTCGAATCGATCGTTGTGACGCCCACGTCAAGCGCGGCGATCACATTGGCGAGTCCCTGACCGCGTGTGTTATGAAAGTGCGCCCCACCCGCCTTGTCCCCGAGTTCCGACTGCAGTCGACGGAACAGGCGACGAACCTGCGCAGGGTTGGCGTACCCGCTAGTATCAGAAAGACCAATCTCGTCCACGCCACACTCAGCCATCGCGATGCACATACGCATCGTTTCGTCGTCGGTGACCGTGCCGGTAATCGTGCAGCCAAACGCAACCGACATACCCGCTTCGATCTGCACGCGAGGAAACAGCTCATTGCGCAATGCGACGATGTTGCGAACCTCTTCGACCATCTCCGCCGTCGTCTTGCGGATATTGGCCATCGAATGCTCGTTGGTCACCGAGACAGGCAACGTTACCTTGTGTACACCGGCCTCAAACGCTCCGTGCGAACCACGCAGATTTGGCGCGAGGACCGCCACATGCACGCCAGGAATGGACAGGGCATGAGTCACGACGTCGCGGATGTCGGCCATTTGCGGCAGCAGCTTCGGGGGTACAAACGAGCCCACTTCAATCTCCTTCAACCCAGCGGCGGCCAACGCGGAGATCCATCGCAGCCGAGCCGCTGTCGGCATGAGGCTCTTGATGCTTTGCAGGCCATCGCGCGGCCCGACTTCGCTGATCAACACCTTCGAATTGGGGGAAGTCACCGTCAGCTCCTTTGTTCTATCTGACAGATCTTTGTTCTGTCTAGTAAAACTGTACGCGCGTATCTTTGGTTGGTTAAGGCGGGTAAACCCTTAGGTTTTCACAAGTAACCGAACTTGAGTTCTGTCAGGCGGAACTATAAAGTGACGGCTAGAGTGAGGAGAAAAACGTGTCTATCACGACAACACAGCCGTCAGTCGACGCGTCCGAAACGTCGAGTGGCGTTGCGGTCCTCGATCGAGCGTTTGCAATTCTTAACGCCTTTGGACCGACTGATGAGCAGTTAACGCTAACCGAACTTGCGCGCCGAACCGGCTTGTACAAGAGCACGGTTTTGCGACTGCTCGGTGCACTGGAGCACGGCGGATTCATACGGAAACTGAGTGACGGGCACTACGCAATCGGACATCAACCACTGCGCCTCGCAACGCTCTATCAGCGGTCATTTCAAATCGGTCCTGTTGTCGAACCCATCCTTCAGCAGTTGAGTCGAGACCTCGGCGAGACGGCATCTTTTTACGTGAGGCAGGGTGACCATCGGTTAGTGCTGTATCGCGTAGAGCCGTCAAGAAGCGTAAGGGTCTCGATATGCGTTGGTGAGGAATTTCCGATCGACAAAGGCTCGTCCGGCAAAGTGTTACTCGCATTCACTGAATCTCTGGACCCCCGCTGGAATGTCGTGCGCGAACGACTCTGGGCGGTGTCATACGGCGAACGCGATCCTGAGACAGTATCAGCATCCGTGCCGGTGTTCGATTCGACAGGCGAATTGTTGGGCGCTCTGACTCTATCCGGACCGAAAGGCAGATTCGACGCTCCATCCACCATCAACGTTGCGCTGAAAGTTTTGCTTGACAGTGCCAAGCGTGCGACGGTCAGTCTGGGAGGAGCCGGAGCGAGATACGATGCGAGCATTGCCAGGTCCGCTCATGAGGTTTTGTCGCGATAACGACGGTGGGCCAAACATGGCTGCACTTATATAGCATTGCTTACATTACCAGCGCGTAGAACGCTCGGCAACGGTTCGGTCGAGACCGTCGTCTTCCATCTGCCCCTTGCGGATCATATGCATTACTTCGATGCCCGAGAGAATGATGCGCGCACACCGAAAATTCTTGAAGCCCCATCATCGGTTTGATGATGCGTTTGATCGCTCGATGGTCCTGCTCGACGATGTTGTTCAGGTATTTGATCTGCCGGATCCTGATCGGTGTTTCCCAGTCTGCGTTAATGGCTTCGAGTGCCGCCAGATTCGCGCCGCTCTTGTCCACGGTAATTGTTTCGGGCGCACCGTTTTGATCAATTGCCTTCTCGAAGTAGCGGCACGCGGCGACCTTGTCACGCAAACAGCGGCACGAGCTTGATGACCCAACGGTGTAGGCTCGAAAGATTGACCTCGATACCGCGCTCCGCCATCATTCCCTCGAGATTTCGCAGGCTCAACGAGCAAGCCACATATCAGCGTACGCACGGCAGGATCACGTCCAGCGGATAGTGCAGTCGCTTGAGAACCTTGCCGATCCCGGCGGCAAAGCCTTGCGCGGTGTCTTCGTCTTACCCATGCCGCTCGTCATTCATGATCGAACGCCAATTTTAACCCGGGCGCGTTAGTGCGACGCGAACGTCCCCTCGACGAACGCGCGCAACTGCGAGAGATCCGTTTTCGCGTACGCAGCGGTTGTCTGCACCGACGCATGGCCGAGCAGCGCCTGCGCCACCGGCAGCGGTACCTAGTGGTCGACGATCATCTGTCGCGCGTAGGCATGCCGCAGCCAGTGCGGCGACGCCTGTCGCAGGCGTGCGGCCCGCTCGGGGTCCGCGTTCGCAAGACGTTCCGCGGCCGCAACGAAGATCGCCTTGACCTCGTCGTACAGGCCCGACCCCTTCAGCGAGCCGCCCTAAGTCCATGGACCAACGCGGCGTGTTCAAGGAGCGGTGGTTGCGACGGCAGGCCGGGCAACTCACCGTAGATCCGCAACACGGACACGCAGACCGCCGGCAGGGGAATCGCGCGCGTCCTGCGGCCCTTGCCGAGCACCGTGAGCGTCCAGCTGCCATGCTCGTCAACCTCGACCTTCGGCAACTGCGCCTCGTCGGACCACAGGAGTTCGATCAGCCGCACGCCGGCATTGCGGTACAACGCCCAGATCGCACGGCGCGGCGCGGTGGCCAGGTGCGGCGAACGGCTCGCCCGGTCGCGCAGGAACAGCGCCGCCGCCTGGCATCGTCGCCGACGCCGAGCGTATTCGTTGCGCTCGCCCCCGCCGCGGGCGAGAAGCAGCGTATTCGCGGCCACCGCATCGAGCGGAAAGAACTGAATTCGGTTGCGCTGGTCTGTTACGCTCGAGTTTTTGACGAGTACGAGCCAACGCGTAAGCTGAAAGACATTGACGGATTGTTCAACGGGCGCCACTTCGATCGCGAAGTTATTGTCCTTTGCGTGCGCTGGTACCTGCGTTTCAAGCTCATCTTTCGAGATCTCGCTGAAATGATGGCCGAACGCGGTCTTTCGATGGCGCACAGGACGATCATGCGCCGGGTCCAGCGCTTTACGCCGGAGTTCGTCAAACGCTGGAATCGCCTGGCCACGAACGCAGGTCAGTCGTGGCGAGTCGACGAGACCTATGTGAAGATCCGTGGCAAATGGGTCTTTCTTACCGGGCAGTTGACCGGGCGGGAAACACGGTCGACTTGCGACTCAGCGCCAGGCGAAGTGTGGCTGCGGCAAAGGCGTTCTTTGCGAAGGCGATCGGAAGTCAGGGGCGCGCTCCGGCTACGATCACGCTGGACGGTTACGCGGCGTCTCACCGCGCGGTGCGCGAAATGAAGGCTGATGGGATCTTGCCCAAAGACACGACGTTGCGATCTCGAAATACTTGAACAACCTGATCGAGCAAGATCATCGCACATCAAGTCCAGGGTCAACGCGATGCTCGGCTTCAAATGTTTCAGAAACGCGACCGTCACGATCTCGGGCATCGAGTTGATGCATCGCATTCGCAAAGCGCAATTGGATCTCGCGAACCTACACCTCAAAGATACCAATGCACCCGCTATTTCGAGGGCAGTTCTTTCCGCTCAATGAGGTGGCCGCGAACACGCTGCTTCTCGCTCGCTATTGAAATTTGCACCAGAGCCCAATGCAGCAAGTGATCGACGAACAGCAAATTGATATGGTGATGATGGGCCGCGGGAGTCGTGTCTACCACATCAGTCTTTTTGCACGTTTTGTTTGATATAGAACCGTCGTATGTCTCGAACGCGACCAAGCGAACAGAGATCGCAAGAGCCGCTTCGACATAGATCTCCGTACTTTTCACAGATTCATGCCCGAGCCATAACGCGATGACCGAGCGACGAACGCCTTGTTGCAGAAGGTCCATGGCCATGGCGTGTCTTAAACATTGGAACGCGACTCGTTTCTGCTTCAATGGCGGGCAAACTTCATACGCCGTCTTGCGGTGATTGTTTAGCAGGTACTGCACGCCAACCCCGGTACTTCAAGGTGCCTAACATCGTCTAAGCAGGGATGAAGTAATTTGTTGCGGCAGAAATTGGCAGAATTATCTGGTTTGTCTGTTAGTGCTATTAGTGAATTGGCTCAAATGGCCGTTTTCTGGTTTCTATTGGCGTTGGCTTACTGGCATGGATTTCGCGTAAAGGTATGACACATAGATCAATCTTATCGGAGTAGCGTTATGCGGAAAATTATGAAATCGATGCTCGCAGGCTCAGCCGTCATCATGATGGGCTTGGCCCAGCCAATCTCGGCTGCTGAGCCTGTATGTGAGCCCAATGGGTGGCACGGTTGGTGCTGCTACGTCGAAGGGCAGCCTCCGGTTTGTTCCTAGCAGGCTGCTGAAATACAGCCCAACGGAAGCGGCCTTATTTCGCCTACGTGGTCCTGCCGCAAAATTTTTCAGACAGAGATCATTGAAAAAGACCATCCGGTGGTTGCCGAAAGCTCCGTCAGGCGACGCCGCACTGGATGCGACATACTCATGCAACCCATGCGCTTGCCACGGGCGTCGAACTGAACGCGGTGCGGGACAACCTGCGGCACGCGTCAACATCCCCACGGCATCTATCCGCATACCCGACGACTGTCAAGCGGGCACGGCAGTTCGGGGCGGGTTTCACGGCTGAATGCTTTATGTCGTCATTGAATAAGTGACGACGATTCCATAACCGCTGGGCTTATGGTAGCAATTCGACCGGATCTTGGCCGGCCCTCTGACAGGTATACCTGCTTCGCCGCGCAGGGACATTCACTTAACTTCAGGTGTCGCGTTACATCAATCCATCCTGCAAAATACAGAAGTGACTGGAGAAAAGCATGCAGCAAATCGCGGATTCAATTCGACGTTCTATAAGAAGCAATCACTTAAAGTCGTATGTATATAGTTACCCCTCGAAACGATCGTATAAACATCTACATAATATCGGCATTACGGAAGTATGGCACACCGGTGATCGCGGGCCAGTTTCAATATATATTCATATACCATTTTGCAGATACAGATGTAGCTATTGTACGCTATTTCTAACGACCCAACATACAGAGGACATAATACAAAATTATGTTGATAAGATATGTGATCAAATCACATTTTATGCGAAGTATACCGGAACGAAGACTGTTGTATCTGTGTATTTTGGTGGCGGAACCCCGACTATTCTAAACGAAAAACAATTCGGACAGATTTTTTCATCGATTCAAGATGGATTCCTGAATATTGCGTCCTCTGCTGAGCTATGTGTCGAAGGTTCTCCCGACTCGATGTCCGAGGAACTGCTCGAATTCTTGAAAAGCCAAGGCGTGAACCGAATCAGTATGGGTATCCAAACTATGGACTCCGCTGAGCTGAAGGCCAGCGGTCGCCCATACCCGGTTTCGACAACAATCTCTGCGGTAGAAAATATCCGAAAGCGTTTCGAAAATTTCAATCTGGATCTGATCTACGGCATTTCAGGCCAGACCTACGAAAGCTGGGGAAATTCGCTCCGCCACATCATCTCATCAGGTCCATTGACTATCTCACTGTATCCCGCAGTTAGCCGACCTCTCACAGCGATTCATAAGCAGCAGCGATTGCATCCGGAGCGATACCTCGACGACGAAAACAAATATGCGATTTACGATAGCAATGTCGAGCTCATGCAAATGAATGGATACCGACAAGAGTCCTTCACTAGGTTCACCCGTCTGCCGGAGAATACCAGCGCGTACGCCCAAGAGACTTCCGACTTTCTCGGCGTTCCGATGATCGGAATTGGAGCAGGCGCGAGAAGCCACAACGGAAAATACCACTACAGCTTCGACTATGCGGTCGACCTCAAGGAGGTCGGCAAGGCCATTGAAGATTATTTGAACCTCGAAATCACCGAATATAGCATGGTGAGGTACGGAATTGTTCTGGATGCTTACGAAGAGCGCTTGAGATATTTCATTCTCAGTCTTACGTTAAACCAACTTTCTGGGACATACTATTCATCACTGTTTGGCCGGAATCTGTATTCTGATTTTTTGGAGGTAATTGATGCACTCGAGGCTGAGGGGTGCATCGAGCCACCGTCCAATGACAAAATTCGATTGACCAAGAAGGGTTACAAATACAGTAATTTAGTCGCGCACCATCTTTTCTCGAACCATGTGAAAACCTTGGAGGAGAGGTATGTGCCACGATGAGCAACAGTCAGCGATTTTGGGAGAAAGGTTATTCGGACGCGAAAGTGTGGACGATGGGCGGACCGAGTGTTGAGGTCTTTGAAATTGAACAGTTTCTACCACGAAACTCGACTCTTATAGACATCGGCTGTGGTGAAGGCAGAAATGCGCTCTTTCTTGCCCTCAGGGGACACAAGGTGACCGCCTTGGAACTTTCCTCGAGCGCTGTAAAGAAACTTCGTTCGACTGCTGACCGTTATTCGTTGAACATCGATGTGATCGAGGGGCGGATCGAGGATTTCGTACCGGATGAAAATTATGACCTCGCTTTGGCGCACTCGTCGTTACATTTCGTAACGAAAGAAGTGTGGATTCCCTTGCTTCGGGAAATGAGGCAACGGACAAAGCCGGGCGGATTTCACAACTTCACATCGATTATTGGAATTCCACGCTACCCAGTTCCGCACGAGTGCCGACATGCCAATTCGTTTGACCGAGGCGATCTCGACTCGCAATATGCGGACTGGCAGATTCTTCGTTCCGATTTCTACGCGAAGTGGGATTCCCATCCGGGTATTCCGACGCATGTGCATGCCGTTGAGAAGTTTCTCTCGAGAAAAGCGAACTCGGTCGAGGGGTTCGGGTTGACGAAGGTCGATCTTTCGAACAGCGACAGTCTTCCTTTAATCTTGTTCGACAGTATACCCCTTGGAGCCGACGCTACCGCAGTCAAGTCGATGGGTGTTCGTCCGAGACACGTCAATCGGATTGAAATGCCAGGGTGGAACATGACGTCTCCCACGGAGCTGACGGGCAACTATGTGGTTGAAGACTGGATTTTTGGGAAACACGGACTTCAATTCACACAGAGCATTTTGACGGGTAAATACGAGTATTTTACGTCGCCAGTTTCGTTGCGGAACTCTAGCAACTATCCTACGGAATAATCCAGCCATTCCTCCATTTTTTGACATTCCGTAAAAAGTATTTGCTAATTGTGCGCAAGCTGACGAGGCGAACCGATGAACTGCGATCCAACTTCAGATAGCCCGTTGCGTCCGCGCGCAATGCGCGCGAGGCCACCTGCCGCCTCGTCGTGAATGCTCAGCACGAGTACGGGCAGCGAAGGCTGCTCCGCCCATCTTCCTGGCTATTTACGGGTCCTGGCTCAACTATTGCATCGTATCGTGCGAAGGAACAAGGAAATACGAAAGTCGCGTACCGACTCCGTCCGGAACGAGGCAATAGGCTTCCCTTTTAAACCATTAGTGCGAGGAGCCTTAAAGCCTCTGTGACACAAGGCACAACGTTCCGTACACCAAGCATACACTCTTCGCTACGCGCACACGTCGACCATCCGCGCGCTATCAGACCTGAGGGCGGATTGAGACCGAACCTGCAGAAGCTCCATGGTCTGCTCTATGAACAGAGAGCCACGCAACTGAACAAAATCAAAAAATGGTTAGCTCGAGTGTTGGCCAGAAAACCGTGATCACGCCGATGATCGTCGCGTGCGCCATGTTCATGGAATGTGTCGACGAGAACGTCATCGTCACGGCTCTGCCGACGATGGCTCGCGATTTCGGGCGCGATGCGGTGACGTTAAAAGTCGCAGTAACGAGTTACGCCGTTGGGCTTGGCGCGTTTATACCTGTTTGTGGCTGGCTCGCTGACCGCTTCGGTGCGCGCACGGTGTTTCGCGTAGCGATCGGCATCTTCCTAGTCGGCTCTCTCCTCTGCGCAGCGACAAAGTCCCTCATCACCTTCCTGTCACGGCCGCGCTGCAAAGCCCCCCGCAGAATGCTCGCGACACTCACTTATCCCTGCATTCCGCGGCATCCATCTACCCGACGATCAATCCGTGCCGGAGCGCGTACCGGATCACCTCGGCATTATTGGAAAGCCCGAGCTTCTGCATCAGTCGCATCTTGTGTGTACTGATCGTTTTCGCGCTGAGCGCGCACGCGTCGGCAATTTCGTTGATGCTCCTGCCCGCCGCGAGCATCTGCAACACCTGAAATTCGCGGTCTGACAGCACTTCATGCGGCGGCACGTCGCCGCGCTGTGTTTCGAAGACCATTGCATCGACGAGTTTCGGATCGATGAAGCGGCCGCCGTCCGCGAGCTTGCGGATCGCCGCGAGCAGCACGTCCGGGTCGCTGTCCTTGGTCAGATAACCCGTTGCACCCGCGCGCAATGCGCGCGAGGCCACCTGCGCCTCATCGTGAATGCTCAGCACGAGTACGGGCAGCGAAGGCTGCTCCGCCCGTACCCTGCGGATCAGATCGACGCCGCTGATGCCGGGCATCGTCATGTCGAGCAGCAGCAGATCGACGACGCAACTGCGCAGCTTGTCGACCACTTCCGCACCTTGCGCCGCTTCCGCCGCGACGACGATATCGCTGGTGGTTGCGATGATCTGCCTGAGTCCGCCGCGCACGATCGCATGATCGTCTGCGATGAGTATCCTGATCATGTTCGAGGTCCGCCATCGAGCGGAATGTGAATCGAAACCGTG
>NZ_FNYE01000010.1 GCF_900108945.1 Paraburkholderia diazotrophica
CCAGGATAGCCTTCGGCGTACTTGTTCGTGAGCTGCGAGCCCTGCGCGGCCATCACGGCCGGGCTCGTGTAATTCTCGGAAGCAATGAGCTCGATGTGCTCTTCCTGGCGCCGGTTCTCGTCCTGGATTGCCTTCCAGATTTCGGGGTCGATGTTTTCAACGGTGCTGGTAGCGCGATTGAACATGATGGATTCGCTGATGTGGGTTGGGAATTGAGGTGCTTGAAGTTATCGGACTCTTCATTCAATCGCACTCTGCATGTCCTGGCTAGAAGCATTGCGACATGCACCTGGAATGCGCGCGGCTACCAGTCCCGCTACGATTCGTCGACTTCGAAGAACGGCTTAATGATGAGCATGCCCGCGTGGTTTAAAGGGATGTCGGCATTACCGAACCGTTCGCGCGCCGCGCCGACCGCGCTTTGCAGGTCGCTCTGCTTCAGTACGTCCGCGCCGGTTCCGATAACTTCCAGCCCTTTATCGCGCAGATTGGTGGCGGGCGTCTAACGGCATCATCGTTGCCGTCGATAATGGCGACCTTCGCGCCTTGCGCCACAAACAGCTCGCATGCGGCATGCACCGCAACCGTCCCACGCACCGTCGTCGATAGCGACGTTGCCGGCGAGGCGGCCGCCAATCTTTGTACTCGTATGCACGTTCTCCGGGTCGATGGGATACACCCTGTCGAACCCGAAGTTATTGCACTGGAAAGCACCTCACTATCGGATTTCGGCAAGTAAGGGTTTTTACGGGCATCTGATTTGCCGCCTCCGCACGTTATCCTCTTTGGACGAAACACCATGTGATGCGGCAACCCGCTTTTTCTGATGAGTACGGCCCCTGTTTCGACGACTTCTTCCAGTGCCCGGCTTTTGGCGCGCACGGTCGCATTTTGCTCATTTACCGACGTGGACGAGCAGGCGCGTGCATTCGCCGGCTGGAGCCTCCAATACACGCAGATCTCAGGCGGACTTTTCCACGGATCGTCATCCATCGTTTCGCTCGGCGGGATCAGGCTGCTTGTCGAGCATCTGGACAAAGTCATCATGCAGCAGGGCTCCGTGCCCCCCGACAGGTTGGCTGTCGCCGTGCCACTAGAACTGGAAGGCCACGCCAGAATGTGCGGAGAAAAAAGCGAACGTGACAGCCTGCATGTGTTCTCCAGCGGCCCGGAGTTTGAGTTCTTTTCGCCGGACCGGCATGTTCTCGTGAACGTCGAAATAGAACCTGAGAAGCTGTCGACCGATTCCATGCGTGCGCTGGGCAAGTCGCTCGTCTCCCGACCGATGGGGCCGCTCATCCCGATGACCGCCGAAGCCGCAGGCAATCTGCGCGACCTTCTCAAGCAGACGCTCGCCGCCGCGGCGCAGTCATCGCCGGGTGAACAGGCAGACACTGACGATCGCATCCAGCTTCTCGAAAGAACCATCCTCTATGCCATTTCCGAAGTCATTTCGGTTGCGCCGGGTGCGGCCACCCATGTCGCTCCGGCAAAATACTGGTCGCTCGTGAATTCGGTGCAGGAAAAGCTTCAGGATCCAGCGAGTTGTCCATTATCGATCGCCGAGCTATGCGTGCAGTTGGGCGTTAGCAGAAGGACAGTGCAGTATGCCTTCCAGGAAGCGCTTGGCCTGAATCCAATCGCATACCTTCGGGCGGTGCGCCTGAATCACGTGCGTCGGGAGTTGAGGCTCGGTGAATCCGTCACGTCGGCCGCGACGAAATGGGGCTTCTGGCACCTCAGCAGCTTCGCGCATGACTATCGCGTCATGTTCGGCGAGTTGCCGTCCGCAACGGCCAGGCGTTTTTCGCGCCGCGATTAACAGGCCGTTCCGCGATACATCGAAAGGCTCCTCGCAGCGTCCGGACTCTTGGACTGACAAGCGGGCTCGCTCTCGTCGCGGCGCACATGAAAAGGACGGCCTGCGGGAGAAGAATCTGTTGCGATGGACCACAACAGCCGGGGCGGCGGGAAGGATGCTGCAAGCAACGATGATTACCAGGACGATCGTCACGACCACGTTTGCCAGCACATGCGGTAGCGAGCATGCCGCTCCGATTGCCCGCACTTTTTCGCACGACATCAGCAGATTTTGTTTCGTCGTTCGTTTTCGGCACCGTGCCATTCACGCATCACCGTGCCCTCTTCTTCGCCTATCCGTTCGTGGAATTGTAGGCACTCGGCGCACGGTCTCGCATTCTTATGCGTGGTCAGATAATGGTGACGATCGTGGAATTCGATTGCGTACTGCACCCGTCAAATCAGGCGGCCCTGTTCGACCTGACGATGCACAAGATGGTGCCGGCCAATCGGCCTCGTCTTTTTCGCCGTCGAAGCAACAAGCAGGTTAGCAGCGTCCATCGAAAGGAAACAGGCCCCGCATCATTTTGTTAAGAAGCATTTTTGTGGAGTAAGGCCGCGAATTCCGCACACCATCGCCGGAAAGCTGTGGCGCGACCATAATTCATGTGATAACCGACGGCCACCACGGCGCGGTGGCTCAGTAAATGCCCTCGATGGTCGGCCTGCCGGACGTCGGTCGCAAGGTCAATCTCGCCGGTCGCGCCAACTTGCCGCAGCAGTTTGGCAGCCTGTTCGCGCTTCACACCGTACAGGTGAGCAACCTGATGGAACTCGAACCAAGCCGCATTTCCTTCGAGCCTTCCACGGATTGTTCTGCTACTAGCGGTGCAGATAAACTCGACCGTCGTCATTGTGTGTGCTCCCTTAACCGTATGACGTCCTCTGTCGACCATGTGGGCCAAAATCGACGACTCACTCGTTCCAGGTTCTGGCTCCTGGTGGACTTCGGCACGCACCAACCTGCTTGGGAATCGTTAGGCCGTGCTCCAGTCGCTTTATCTTCTTTCCTCCACGTGGGCCCGCCAAAAGCAACGAGGACCCCGACACGGCTTCGTGCGCATCCATAGTTGACTATCATCCAATGGCCAAGCCTTCAGGAAGCGCTTCAGCTTTTCCGCTACCCGCTGAACGTTGAGGACGGGTCGGAGTCACCATTCAATCGCAGTTGGGATGTTTCGACTAGAAGAATTGCGACGTGCGGATGGAATGCATTCGTGATGTCGGGCATGCCAGGCAAGCGCATTCGTGAGAGCAGCGAGACGGCCCTGAAAAGCCCCGCGCAAGGAAACGAGCCGGGAGGAATCGGCTGCCCGCTTGAGAACTTTGTGGCACAGCGACCGTTTATCCGCCAATTTGCGGCGTGCCCGTACCGTACGTGGAGACGCGGTCGAGTCCGTCTAAATAAGGATAAGTACACGGGCGCAGCGCATCCCCGACGACGTGCTGCGCTTCGGGACAGTTAATGATTTGCTTTGCTACCGATGAATGAGTGAGCCCGTCTCCTGAAGACTCCGGATTTTGTTTCTGCGCGTTCCTCGTTGCGGCCCGTTCGTCGATGCTGGAACTGCGCTTAACTCTCAAGACCGGCCATTTTCTGCCCCCACCATAAAGTTGCGTTCACGCCCAATGAGAGGAACGGTTCGGGCGGAGCTGCCTTGGGTCCGGGAGATCTCAACAGATGCTCGACGAGCCCGTTACTCTTCCCAGCGATCCAATTAGCCAGCAGCGTTCCAGTCACCGTCCCGCGAGTGATGCCTAGACCGTTACAGCATAGCGCTCCGTAGACGTTCGGTCCCAGCTGACCAAAGAACCCCTCGTGGTTCTGCGAGAGCGCTAACGATCCGCTCCACGTGTAATCGAAGCCGACATCGGGCAGCATCGGGAACCTTCGCTGAAAGGACAGCCTATGCCTCTTCGCCATCCGCGCCAGAACTTGTGGTTTTGGGCGTCCATCGGGATTGAAGCTGAAGCTGTTACGAATCAGGATTCGATTGTCATGCGTACGCCGAACCGTGCTTCCGAACGGGTCCGCCGGAATAACACCCCAGAATTCCTTGCCGCCTAACGCCTTTTGCTCGTGCGTGGACAAAGGTCTGCTCAGGCTCGCGTACAAGAAAACGGGCAACATGGAACGTCTGAGGAAACCAAACCTCATGCCGAACGCGTTGTTGGCCAGGATGAGTTTGTCGGTGATGATCTGTCCTTGCGCATGGCCCAGCACGACCTTCTTGCCATACTCGACCTCAGTGATCGGCGTGCGCTCGTACAGCGTCACGTTGCCCGGCAGACTGTCAGCAAGACCTTTGACAAGCGCGGATGGCTGCACGAGGATCGTTCCCGGCGTGTAAAGGGCGCGCTTGTAGAAGCGCGTCCCGATGTGCTCAGGCAGGTCGCCTCCTTCGATCACCTCGTATTGCTGACCGAGCTTATCGAGACCGCGGCGATAGGCATCGAGCACGGCGAGCCCGCGGCTTTCCACTGCGGCCTGGTACTTGCCGGACGCGCGCATCGCACAGTCGATACTGTGCTCTTCAACGATATTGCGAAGAATCGACTGGCCCAAAAGATTCAGCTGGAGCGTCGCTTTCGCCGTCTCGATGTCGCCGATATAGTCGTCGGCACCGATGTCGTGCGGGAGATCAATTGCGAAGCCTGCATTTCGCCCGGCAGTACCAAAACCGACTTCTTGCGCTTCGACAAGGACGATCTCCTGATCAGGAAAATTCAACGCGAGCTGTCGGGCGGCGGCGAGACCGGTGTATCCGGCACCGACAACCGTCCAGCGCGTGTTCTTTTTCCCTGAGTGCGACGGCCTGGGTTCGCGGGGGCCGCTAAGGTGATACCAGCCACACGCGGAATCATCCGCTGGCGTTGAAGTGACCTTTTGCATTCTCGATTCCAAGGTTTGATTCCAGTGCGCACAACGTCGATTCAGACCGGCGCGAGAGCGACTTATGCACGCCATCAGTCGCTCGAGCCGACTTGCCGACGAGCGACCTCTACACCGAACTGGATCTCCAAAAATCAAAAGCCTCTTTTAAAATCCCGTGAGCATTCCGCAATCTCATCATCCGGAATGCGCTCATTCCATTCACGCACGCAGGTAAGGAGAATCAGCAGCGCGTCTTTGCAGCAAATTAGCAAACGTCCAGAACATGCGGGCTGCAAAACTACGTGGCGCGCGGCGAAACATCGCCGCTTGAATGGATCGCGTGTCTCGGGATTACATGGAAACATGTTGCGAAGGTGGCCCGCCACACCTGCCCGATCGAGTAGCGTTCAATCGCGAACTTCGGCCCAGATAACATTTCGTGCTCTTCTACTCTTTTTAAGGCATTTCCAACGGGAAACCTTGTCTCCTGAATCGGCTCTCTGAAAGCTGTTTTCTCGCGTGAACTCCCGAGAAGAACAGTGTGGCTGTTTCGAGAAGTATCTCAGGTGCAACAGTATCGAAATGACATCTACGCCGCCAACGATATCTTCTTGGGGCGTAGCGTTACTTCTCGTTATGAAGGAGATGACGACGTCGCGGCCGTCGTCGTCATCCGTACGGCGCTCAAAATCCGTTCAAGCTGGTGTCATTTTCGAACGGCAAGTGGTCGTCCATCCAGTCGTAGTGCTCGCCAGCTTCCGCCCAGGACCAGTTGCGAGCGGCTTCGCGAGCTTTGAGGCTCTGTTCAGTTCCCCGATTATGACCCGACGATGCCTGGACTTTCGTATCAATACCATGTTCGTGTTGCAATCCCCTCTCCCTTTAGTCAACGTTGTTCAACTGGGTCGCCGATGCCTTCGTGCCTTAATGCTGTTTCTGAAAGACCGAACGTTGTCGGACATGCCGAATTACGCTGCTCAAGCGCTCCAATTTTTCATTCAGCTGGCATCCGATGGATGCTCGGCTTGTGCGCTCGTGCTGCAGCGCCGAATGGTCTCCAGGTGAGGCGCTTTCCCTGCACGGTCCTTTCGTGCGAGGTGATGGCTCTATTTCATTTGATCTTCCCGAAGCAATGTTTCTTGTCTTTCTCTAAGCTGCGTTTCATGAAAAGTTTGACGCCATTTCCTTAACTTCGATGTACATATGTTTATGCACTGTGGAGATAGCTCAGGACCGATACGACGGTCGTCACCGGCGAATCGCGATGCACCCTTTTTGACTGCATCGCGTATCCATGATCGGATGGGACTCTTCTTTCCGTGTCGCTATTTGAAGTCAGACACGCATCTGTCGGCTAGCACGTTAGCGACGTATCGGCAGGATGCCGCGTGATGCGCACAAAACGAGCCTCTCTCATGCACTTACACTTCGTCCGTTTCGTCGTCGTTCAGATCGAGCCAGAGGGTTTTCAACTGTGTGTACTGGTCGTGTGCATGCAACGAGTTATCACGCCCGCCAAAGCCCGACTGCTTATAGCCGCCGAATGGAGTCGTAATGTCGCCCTCGCCGAAGGAGTTCACCGTCACGGTGCCTGCTCGAATCGCACGCGCAGCGCGCAATGCCCGCTTGCCATTGCCAATGAAAACGGAAGCACAGAGGCCGTATTCGGTGTCGTTCGCGACGTCGATTGCTTCCTTGAGACTGTTCACCGTGATCACCGCCAGGATCGGCCCGAAGATTTCCTCGCGCGCATGCTTTGCGTCGTTGTTTTCAACGTCGATGATGGTCGGGTGGACATAGCGCCCTGCGCTCGTCTGACCGCCCAAAAGCACGTTGATGTCGCCCGACAGATAGGACTGAACCTTCTCGAAATGCTGCGTTGAAACCAGCGGTCCGACCCGGTTGGCGGGATCGAGCGGGTCGCCCACGCGCCATTCGGCGGCCAGTTTCACGATCCGCTCGAGCAGCGCCGCCTTGATGTCGCGATGTACGATCAGCCTCGCGATCGCCGAGCAGTTCTCGCCCATATTCCAGAGCGCGCCATTGACGATGTGCGCCGCTACGGCGTCGAGGTCCGTCGCGTCGGGCATCACGATGCAAGGGTTCTTCCCGCCCATCTCGAGCACGACTCCCTTGAGATTGCTTTCCGACGAGTAGGCAAGGAAGCGCCGTCCTGTGGCAGTCGAACCGGTGAACGACACCATGTCGATGTCGGGATGCCGGCCGATCGACTCCCCCACCGAACGGCCGCTGCCGGTCACGACATTGAACACGCCAGCGGGAATGCCGGCCTCGAGCGCGAGTTCGGCAACTCGCATCGTGGTGAGAGAGGTTTCGACGGCCGGCTTCACGACGAGCGAGCAACCCGCAGCGAGAGACGGGCCAATTTTCCATGCCAGCATCAGCAGCGGAAAATTCCACGGCAGGACCAGACCGACCACACCGACGGGTTCACGCACGATCATCGAGATGTGATTGTCCGACGCGGGAGAGACCTGATCGTAGATCTTGTCGATTGCCTCGGCGTGCCAGCGGAGCACATTGACGGTCTCGGGAACGTCGACGGTCTGACAATCGAAGATGGTCTTACCGGCATCGAGACTTTCCATCACCGACAGTTCGAGCGCGTTCTTCTCGATCAGCGCCGCCAGACGGAGGATGGCCTGCTTGCGTTCAGCGGGATGCAGCTTCGACCAGCGGCCGTCATTGAACGCAGTACGCGCGCTTGCGACGGCCACGTCGACATCTGCTTTCGAACAGGCCGGCACGTCTGCGAGGCGGTCGCCCGTCGCCGGATTGGTGGTCGTAAACGTCTCGCCGGACAACGCTTTGCAGGGCTTGCCATCGATGATGGCAGAGGTCGGCAATCTCAGATCATGCGCGATTCTGTGGTACTCGCTCGCGGACAGAAAATCAGTCATATCGGTCTCCATTGATATAGGTTTTCGAAACCGACCGAACGCGCATGGCCGCTCTCGAAGTCAGAAAGAAATCGACACGTTCGCACTTTCGGCTGCGGCGCAGAAAGCCGCGTCTCATCGCGCGGGATGAGCACGCTCTCGCGTACGATTTCTCCGGCTGCTTCCACAAAGTCGCTTGCGAGTCGGGCACCGTGATACGTGATGTGACTTGCGCAGGAACCGGCCGAGTGTGGTCCGCATCCGAGCGCGGGATCCGGTCGGACAGGGGAAGGCGTCATGCCTGAGACGATATCGAACTGCCAATGCGCTCGCCAACGACATATTCTTGGAGGAAGCCGGTACTTTTAGTTATGGACGCATTCAAACCCGGCAGCTTTCTGCAATGCCCGGCGACTCAGGCACGTCTTCCCGATGTGGTCTTTCGCAAGGTGGTGAGCCGATTGGCCAAATCGAAAAGGAAATCACGCGCGAAGTCTCCAACGATGAGGTGGGCCAGCGACTGATGACCATTCCCGGCATTGGCGTAATCATGGCCAGTGTATTGGCGTCAGAAATGGGCGATGGAAAACAGTATCGCTGTGGGCGCGATTTCGCAGCCGCGATCGGGCTCGTACCACGGCAGCACAGTACAGGCGGACGAAATAACCTCCTCGGGACCAGTCGCCGCGGCGACAAAAACATTCGGTCAGCTGATGGCCGTATGGTTAGGCGCGCAATCGTAGGCGGGATCGCGCGCCGTCCGCACGCGCTCCTTCGACGATCGGCGGCATGCGCCCCGTCGGCGACGTTTAACATTTCCGGCTCATCCGTCAGATTCCAGTGGGCGGACCGTTCACTCGACACTTCGACGGCTTGCTTGCCTTGGGCGATGCTGCGCCGAAGGCATCGAGAGAATGAGACACTGCCAACTCATGTACATGGTCAGGCGATCGGCGGTCCAATCAGAGTGACTGCAAGTCGGGACTGAACGACTGAAACGCGACTGTTTCCTTACGTCACCAGCCTCGGCGCATCAGTTTCACGAACTTCTCCGTTATCGCCGGCAACGTCCTGCCTCTTTTCTTGACGATCGCGATCGACCGCACGAATGCCGGATGGTCGATCCTCTTCACGACGAGCCCTGCTTCGGCTCGCACCTCGCGCGCGGTCTCGGGCAGGATGGTCACGCCCAGGCCGGCACGCACCATCGCGACGGCCGTCATCATGTACGTCGGTTCGCACGCGATATCCAACGGCTCGCGCGATTCACTCAGCGCCGCATCGACGACCGCTCTCACGCTCGTTCCCGGCGCGGTCAGCACGAGTGGCGCCTGCGCCAGATCGTTCAGGCCGATTCGCCGCTTTCTCGCAAGCGGATGCGCCTGCGGACACACGGCGACGAGCCGGTCAACGCCCGTCCGCAGGACCTCGAGCATCGGATCGAGCACCTCGCCGCCGGTTAGACCGATGTCCACTTCCTCATTGCGCACGAGGGCATTGACCGTGCTCGCGACGACATCGCGGATCTGGAAGACGACGCGCGGCACCTCGCGCTTCATGTCGATGATCAACTCGGGCAGCACGCTCGCCGCGAACGTCGGCAAGCACGCGACGCGGACAATACCGCTCTCCCCTTCACCTAGCGCTCGGGCATCGCGCAACACGGTTTCCATGTCGTGCAATGACTTACGCAGCAGCGGCAGCAATTCGCGGCCGGTCGCCGTCAACGCGACGTTACGGCTATTGCGGTCGAACAGGCGCGCGCCGACCGCTTCTTCCAGCCGGCGTATCTGCACCGTGAGCGCCGGCTGCGACAGATGCAGGCGCTCCGCCGCGCGCGTGAAGCTGCCCGCCTCGGCCACGGCGACCAGCGCACGGATATCGCGAAGATTCAAATCCATTATGGGTCGTAATAGCTGCGATCAAATCATTTCAATTGTGTTATCACCGCTTCGAACTTACTCTTGACTTCACTACAAATCAAGATTCGGAGACGCGTTCATGCTGCCGTTGCTCGGCCTCGCCACCATCGTCGTCCTGCTCGGGGCGATACTCTCAAAGCGCATGTCACCGCTCGTCGCGCTCATCATCGTTCCGATCGCGGCATCGGTCATCGGCGGGTTCGGCTTGCAGACAAGCAAGTTCGTCATCGACGGACTGAAGAGTCTGGCGCCCGTCGTGGGCATGTTCGTGTTCGCGATTCTCTACTTCGGCACCATCACCGACGCAGGCACGCTCGACCCGATCATCGACCGCATCCTGCGTGCGGTCGGCACGAAGCCCACGCGCATCGTGATGGGCACGACGCTGCTCGCGCTGCTCATTCATCTCGACGGCTCCGGCGCGGTCTGCTTTCTCGTCACGATCCCCGCGATGCTGCCGCTCTACGAACGTCTGAAGATGGACAAACGCGTGCTCGCTGCGGCCGTGTCGATGGCGGCGGGCATCAACTTTCTGCCGTGGACGGGGCCGATGATCCGCGCCTCAGCGTCGCTGCATCTACCCATTTCATCGCTCTTCAATCCGCTGATTCCGGTGCAGGCGATCGGTCTCGTGTTCGTGTTCGGCATGGCGTGGTGGCTGGGCCGGCGCGAGGAGAAGCGTCTCGGCTATTCGAGCGCGAACGGCTCCATTCCAATGCCCGAGCGCAAGCTCACGCCGGAAGAAGAGGCGCTGCGCCGCCCGCAGAACTTCTGGTTCAACATCATTCTGACCGTCGTCGTGCTCGGCACGATGGTCGCGATGGGCGAGAAGATCCCGCCCGCGATCATGTTCATGGTCGGCCTGTGCATCGCGCTGATGGTCAACTATCCGAATGTCGACATGCAGCGAAAGCGCATCGATGCGCACGCGCGCGCCGCGCTGATGATGGCGGGCATCCTGCTCGCGGCAGGCGTCTTCACTGGCGTCATGCAGGGCAGCGGCATGCTGAAG
Source organism: Paraburkholderia diazotrophica (assembly GCF_900108945.1). Classification (GTDB taxonomy): domain Bacteria; phylum Pseudomonadota; class Gammaproteobacteria; order Burkholderiales; family Burkholderiaceae; genus Paraburkholderia; species Paraburkholderia diazotrophica. The sequence goes on from NZ_FNYE01000010.1 coordinate 10,570, forward strand.
GCAATGGCGCAGGCAGCCGTCGGTTTCGTGCCGCCCACGATGGCCTCGCACATTCCGGTTGCGCTCGGCGTCCTGTCGATGCCGCTCTCGATGCTCTTCGATCCCGATTCGTTCTATTTCGGCGTGCTGCCGGTGATCGCGGAAGTGGCGTCACAACTGGGCGTGCCGGCCGTGCACGTCGGACAGGCCGCGCTGCTCGGCCAGATGACCACCGGCTTCCCCGTGAGCCCCCTGACGCCCGCGACGTTTCTCGTCGTCGGCTTGTGTGGGATCGATCTCGCGGACCATCAGAAATTTGCGTTCCCGCTCCTGTTCGGCGCGTCGATCGTGATGACGATCGCCTGCGTCGTGCTGGGCGTGTTTCCGCTTTAATCGTGTTTGGATGACGTCATGAAAGACCACATCAGGATAGGCGCGGGCGCGGGCTATTCGGGCGACCGCATCGAACCGGCCGTCGAACTCGCGGAGCACGGCGCGCTCGACTACCTCGTGTTCGAATGCCTTGCCGAGCGCACTATCGCCATTGCGCAGCAGGCGCGCCGCCGCGATCCGTCGCAAGGCTTCGACCCGTTGCTCGAAGTGCGGATGCGCGCCGTGTTGCCCGTTGCTGCGAAGAACCGCGTGCGCATCATCTCGAACATGGGCGCGGCCAATCCGGGCGCGGCCGCGCGGAAGACGGCGCAGATCGCGCGCGAACTCGGCTTGTGCAGTCTCAAGATCGCGGCCGTGACCGGCGACGATGTGCTCGATGTCGTGCTGCGATCGCCTCTGCGCTTCGAGGAAACAGGCGACGACGTGAGCACGTATGCCGACCGGATCGTGTCCGCGAATGCGTATGTCGGCGCGGCGCCCATCGTCGCTGCGCTCGCGGCGGGTGCAGATGTCGTGCTGACCGGGCGCGTTGCGGACCCGTCGTTGTTCACGGCACCGCTCGTTCACGAATTCGGCTGGAAGATGGATGACTGGCACACGCTCGGGCAGGCGACCGTGGTCGGCCATCTGCTCGAGTGCGCGGGTCAGCTGACGGGCGGCTACTTCGCAGACCCGGGTTTCAAGGACGTGCCGGATCTCGCGCGGCTCGGCTTTCCTATTGGCGAAGTCGATGCGCGTGGCAACGTCGTGATCGGCAAAGTGCCGCACGCCGGTGGGTGCGTGACCGAGGCGACGTGCAAGGAACAACTGCTCTACGAGATTCACGATCCCGCGTGCTACTACCAGCCGGATGTCGTCGCAGACTTCACGCAGGTGCGGGTCGCGCAGGATGCGAAGGACCGCGTGCGCGTGACGGGCGGACGCGGCACGGCGCGCACCGGGACGCTCAAGGTGTCCGTCGCTTATATCGACGGCTATATCGGAGAAGGGCAGATTTCCTACGGCGGACCGGGCGCAGTCGCGCGGGCGCGGCTTGCGCTCGATATCGTGCGTGAGCGGCTCGCGATCACCGGTGTAAGTACGAGCGAGTTGCGCTTCGATCTGATCGGCGTGAATGCGCTTTACGGGGACCGCCTCGCCGCCAGCCACGACGATCCGTACGAAGTTCGCGTGCGCGTCACGGGCCGCACATCGAACGCCAGCGAGGCAGCGCGCATCGGCAACGAGGTCGAAACGCTCTACACCAACGGACCGGCGGGCGGCGGCGGTGTGACGAAAGCAGTCCGCGAAGTACTTGCGGTTCAATCCGTGCTGCTGCCGCGTGAACAGGTCAATCCCGTCTTCGCAATCGTGGAGGCAAGCGATGAAATTGCGTGAACTCGCACACGGCCGCACCGGCGACAAAGGCAACACGCTCAACGTTTCCGTGATCTGCTTCGACGCGAAGCATTATGCGCATCTGCGCGACACACTGACGCCCGAGCGTGTCAAGGCGCACCTCGCCGATGTCGTGACAGGCGATGTCGTCCGTTATGAACTGCCGCTTTTGGGCGCATTCAATTTCGTGCTCGGGCATGCACTAGGCGGAGGCGTCACGCGCTCGCTTGCGCTCGACGCACACGGCAAGTCGATCAGTACCGCGCTTCTCGATATCGACATCGACGAGCCTTCCGAAACCTGAGATCCTCGCGGCCGAAACGGGGCCGCCGTTGTGTCGGGGTTGTTGTGTCGCTCAACGGGCCCCTTGGGTAAGCGCGAATCCGCGATTGAGTTAGGGGTTCGGCACTCGCAACAGGTGCGTTGCAGCAAATCATCATGATGAAAAAATCATAGCCGAAGCGCGCGGCTCAGCCTGCTCATTCGCGACCCACTCGTACCTGATGCCGAAATATTTTCGACAGATTTCCAGTTGAGAGCCCCCAACTTTCACAACGAAGCTGCGTCATCTCCGCTCGAACGAAGTCGAGCAACCTCGTCTCCGATATCGCCTCGACAAGAATGACCCATTCATCCGTGGACTGATTGCGGCTCTGGCGGCTCTCCTCGGTGTCGAGTGACGATGAAGCCATATCAGGAATCGCGAACGCAATGCTTACGATTCCTGGATGGGAAACACCATCTTCGATAACCCAACGTTCGATCTCTCGCTTCACGCGTTCAGGTTCCGGCGGCATCAGCCGCATCATCATCACGCATGTACCTTCTGTCCTGGTCAACCTGCGCATAGCTCGCCAGCCCCCTCCCGAAGATTCGACGCGCCAATGAAAAATCTGACGATCGCCCTGAACCACGTTACCGGCTCCGATACAAAAGGCGGCCAACGGGGACGCCGCGAAACCCGGGTGCCGGAGATACTTGAAGCGGCCATCCGCGTGTTCGCGTCCGGGGGAAATGGCGGCTTTACGCAGCGCGGCGTCGCTTCTCGAAACCTGAAGCACTCAATGTCCGCGGAACACGTCGAGCAGTTGCTTCTGGAGATCCATCATCGTCTGCATGAACTCGCTTTCCATTTTTGCCATCGCCTGCTCATGCTCCATGGTCATCTGCATCATCCTGTTTTTGATCTGCACCACTTCGCTTCTTTGCTGCGCCGTCAGCTTGTCCATCGACATCGTAACGGGGCTATCCCACCACGGACCATAGCTGCCGCTACGGCCGATACCTTGCGCCTGTGCATGCGACGCGCCCAGTGCGCAAACGAGAGGAACAACAGCACACAGGAATGCATTGCGAACGGTTTTCATGATTGCTCCGGAGAAGAAATGCGCCGCCATTGCGACTGACGCGTCACACCAAAGTGCAGCACGGGAGCGCAAGCCTCTGGACCTCACTCACGGCCCATCGAACATGACCTCTCCAGGCTGAACCCTCAGGAGCGATTGTGGTTGTCGATATTCACGCCTCTATCAACTGGAAATCACATGTTCGTCACATGGGACGCGGGATGCGGCAGACCATTGACGCCGGACGCGTCGGGCATGTCCGCGAGGCTGGAATGCTTCAGACGTTCGAGCACGGCCTTGCGCTCGATTTCCGCAGCAGCACGAGTCGTGAAGATTTGATACACCGCGTCGGTCAGGACGTCCTGCTCCTTCATTTCCTTGTCGTTGAAGAAGGCCATGTGCCCGATCACGTCCCCTCGCGTGCCGAAGATCGGTATGCCGTAGTAGCTCTCGTATGCCTTGTCGCGCGGGAATAACTTTCCGACACCCGATGCATGAAAAACGGGCCGGCCATCGGTGTACACCGCTTCGCACGGCGTCCCTGCAAGTTCGAACTCAATGTTTTCGCGGAAATCGTCGCGAAGCCAGTACGCGAGCGTCTGAACATTTTTTGGCGGCCAGCCAATGCACTCCGTAATGAAGGCGCATGGCACGTCGAGCGCGGCAGCAAAGTGACGCACCAGCGCACGGAAGAACGCCTCTCCTCCCATACCGGCAGTACCTTCCACGATATGCCGCAGCACGCTCTCGATATGCTTCACCCGCGTGATGTCGGTATCGAGCGCGACGATACGCAACGGTTTCCCGCTCGCATGACGAATCACCGTACCGAGCGAACTCACCCAACGATACTGACCGTCCCTGTGCAGAAGCCTGAACTGGTGCTCGAACTGGCCTACGCGTTCGTCGATGCAACACCGCAGCGTGGCCTCGACCCCAGCGAGGTCAAGGGGATGAATATGTCTGCGCCAATTCTCGATCGAATCCGGAAATTCATCTTCGCCATATCCCAGCATGCATTTCCAGCGTGCAGAGAGAGCAAACTCGTTTGTCTGTAGATTCCATTCCCATGGACCATCGTCGGAGATGCGCATCGCGAGCACATATCGCTCTTCGCTGTACTGGAGTTCCGCCTGGAGTGCCGAGCGTTTCGCATCGGCGACATGCAGTGTCTGGCTGAGCGTGCCCACCCTGTTGCGAAGTTGCTCGACCGCGCACTGCACTGCCTGCACTTCATCGGCGGCCTTACCCGACGTATCGCCGGCTTCGATATCGCCAAACGTATGCAGAATGGCCCGAAGCGGCCGGCATACGCGAAGCTCCGCCATCATGCCTGTGACAACCAGCAGCACCGCAAGCGCTACGGCGACGACCACCAGAAGACCCGATCGCGCATGCCCCGCAGCCAACCCCGGTACCGGACCGGCAGCCAGCCAGACAAGCAACAGCAGCGCACAGGCGGCAGCCGGCCAGATCAGTTTCCATTTGAGACTCATACGCAGGGCCTCATCTCAAACGTCGAAGAATTCTGTTCTTCCAAAAGATAGGCGAACATCCCGCGCTGCACCAGCGCTCGGCAAGAATGCGTCATATGACGGGAGAAAAATTCGACGAACCTGTGACGGATTCGTGATCGCTATCGACCACACTGCTGCTTATTCATCCAGCCTCGAGGTAGACCAGATGCACGCCCTCGCCGCACCGTTTGCAACGGCTCAGACGGTCCCTGCTTCGGCAGGCGTCGGCCTGCGTCCCGTTCACTATCGGCAGATTCTGGAGGAACGGCCGCGCGTCGGGTGGTTTGAAGTACACAGCGAAAACTACTTCGGTTCAGGCGGTCAACCGCTGCACTACCTGGAGAGCATTCGGGACGCGTATCCGCTCAGTTTGCATGGTGTCGGCTTGAGCCTCGGATCGGCCGGCCCGCTGGATGAGGACCATCTAGGCCGTCTGGGCGATCTCATTTCGCGCATCGAACCGGGGCTCGTGTCCGAGCATCTCAGCTGGGGGCGCGTCGGTCCGAGGCATCTCAACGACCTGTTACCGTTGCCCTATACCGAAGAGGCGCTGGAAGTCGTGTGCGATCACATCGACGAAGTGCAGGAACGACTTCACAGGCAGATCCTAGTTGAAAACATATCGAGCTACGTCCAGTTCCGCCATTCGACCATGCCCGAAGGCGAATTCATCGCGCGTGTCGCACGGCGCACGGGTTGCGGGATATTGCTGGACGTCAACAACCTGTATGTGAATGAAGCGAATAACGGCATTGATCCTGTGGCGTATCTGGATGCGCTGCCCGTCTCCGCGATCTGTGAAATGCATCTTGCCGGTCACGACCGCGCCGGCACCCTGCTGATCGACACGCACGGCACGCGAGTCGCAGCCCCAGTCTGGGAACTCTATGCACAGGCTCTCGACCGCTTCGGCCCGGTCGCTACGCTGATCGAATGGGATACCGACATCCCGCCGCTCGAAGTCCTGCTGGAAGAAGTCCGCCACGCCGCCACGGTAATGAGGTCACGCCATGCATTCACTACATGAGCTACAGGCCGCCTTTGCTTGCGCGATTCTCGAACAGGATTCGTCCAGAATCGACGGGAGCGTTTGCGGCGGCAACGGACGAGAACGCCTGTCGGTCTATGCCGGCAACGTGTATCACAACCTGCGCGAAGCACTGCGCGCCGTTTATCCCGTTGTCGACAAACTCGTCGGCGAGCGGTTCTTCGACCATGCCGCGAACCGGTATATTCGCGACCACCCATCGCAAAGCGGAGACATACAGCGGTTCGGCTACACGTTTCCGATCTTCCTCGAACACTTTCCGCCCGCTGCCTCACTCGCCTACCTCCGTGACACGGCCACGCTCGAATGGCTCGTGCATGAGGTGTTTCATGCAGCCGATCACGCTCCGTTTCAGCTCTCGCTGCTGTCGAGCCTTGCCAGCGCCGAGTGCGCCACGCTGCGCTTCGAGCTACACCCGGCATGCCGTCTGTTCGAGTCTGCCTTTCCGGTCCTGAAGATCTGGGAAGTCAATCAGCCTGATGCGATGAGCGATGAAGTCGTGAATCTGGACGCGGGTGGCGACAGGCTCCTGGTGCGCCGCATCGGCTTTGCTGTCGATATCGACGCACTAACGGCGGCCGAATTTTCGATGCTGCAGGCGCTGCACGACGGACAAAGCGTGGAAGGTGCTTATGACGTCGCTTTACGCTCTGATCCAGCGTTTGCACTCGGCGAGTTTGTCGAGCGCCGCATTCTCGACTCGACCATCGTCGGCTTTGAACTTTGACTTCGGGCAGGCGGGCACGACGCCTACGCCATCGCCAGTTCGACCGTGAAGGTGGTGCCCGCGCCCGGCGCGCTCTCGACACGAATCCGCCCGCCATGCAGCTCGATGATGCGCTGCGTAATCGCCAACCCGAGGCCCGCGTTGCCCGCGTCGCTCGACTCGCCGCGATCCGCACGATAGTAGCGATCGAAGACGTTGCCGATGTCGTCGTGATCGATACCTTGTCCCGTGTCGCTCACCTGAAGCTCGACCCGGTCTCCAGCCCGACGCACGCCGACGCTGATCTCGCCGCCGGCCGGCGTATAGCGCATCGCGTTTTCAATCAGGTTCTCGAGCACACGCTCCATCATGCCGATATCGGCGCAAACGGGCGGGCAATCGGCGCTCACGCTCGCGCTCAGCTTGAGATCGCGCTTTTGGGCGCCAAGCGCAAACTTCTGGACGACGTCCTGTGCAAGTTCGCTGATCGGAAATGCCTCGACCTGCGGCCTCACTTCGTTCGCTTCGAGCTTGGTCAGATCGAACAGATCCCGCACGAGCCTCGCGAGCCGCTCGCAATGCTTTACCGCAATCTGCAAATACCGGCAGCGATCTTCCTGAGACAATCCGTCGTCCTTGATCAGCACCATCTCCAGATAACCCTGCATGGATGCAAGCGGTGTCCTCAGATCGTGCGATACGTTGGCAAGCAACTCGCGGCGCTGCCGGTCCGCTTGTGCAAGCTGCGCCAGTTGCATCGCAATGCGCTCCGACATCTCCTGAAACGCGGCGATGATGCGGCCGATTTCGTCGTCGTTGCTATCCGGCGTGTCCACTCGCATCGGGCTTACAAAACCGCTTGTCCGAAATGCTTCGATGGCGGATGCCAGCCGCCGAAGCCTGAGTGTGAGAAAGCGGAACACGACCAGCGCGGCGATCAGGCTGAATGCCACCGTGCCGACCACGAGGTTGGTCACGAGCTCGAACAGCCGCTGCGTCTCGAACATGCGTTGCGACGCCACGATCATGACGGCGCCGATCGCGATGAACACCACCATCAGCGAGCACGCGAGACGGCCATACAGGGTAGCGAACAGACGCAGGTTAGTTCTCGGGCGCATTGCGGAACTTGTAGCCGACGCCCCATACCGTCTGGATGTATTCCGGCGAATTCGGGTCGATTTCGATCTTTGCGCGCAGCCGGTTGATATGTGAATTAACGGTGTGTTCATAGCCGCTATGGCTGTAGCCCCACACCTGATCGAGCAGCTGCCCGCGTGTATAGACCCGTCCCGGGTTCTGCGCGAAATGAAGCAGCAACTGGAATTCTTTGGCCGTCAGCAGGATCGGTGCGCCACGCACGATCACGTCGCGCCGTTCGACGTCGATCTTCAGATCTTCGCATTCGATCAGCGTGTGCTCACCGGCAGCCGTATTGGCCATCATGTCGACCAGCCGGAAAATCGCCTTCACACGCGCAACGAACTCCAGCACGCTGAATGGCTTCGCGAGATAGTCGTCCGCGCCCATTTCGAGGCCCAGCACGCGGTCGAGTTCGGTCGACTTCGCCGTCAACATCAGAATAGGCGTATAGCGGCGTTCCGAGCGCAGGCGGCGGCAAATCTCCAGGCCATCGACACCCGGCAGCATCAGATCGAGCACCACCAGGTCGTAGGGTCTGGCAAGCGCTTCCGCCAGCCCTGCCCTGCCGTCATTGAGCACGGTCGTCTCGCAGGACAGACCCACGAGCTGCATGCGGACGAGTTGGGCGATGTCGTTGTCGTCTTCGATCACCAGAACGTTGCGAGACATGACCTGCATCCTCACTGGACTGTTGGTAGACACCGCATTGCCCGCACGAACGCGGCGAATGCACTGCGTGTAGATCATTCTAGATCGCCAGCGTAGCGTGTCCAGCGCGGCCGCGCGTCGTGACGAAAAATTGATTTTTGGGCGACAAAGCCGTGAGCTGCGTTTCGCACACTTCATCCCGGGACACAGGCAATCGCGCCTGTCCTCATCACCATCCTGGAGGAAGCATCATGAAAAGCGAACGCATCATTCAAGGCGCCATTGCAAGTCTGCTTGCCATTGGCGTCGCAACGGCAAGCACGGCCTCATTTGCAGCCGGCGGCGACTTCGAGAAATGCGCGGGTATTGCAAAGGCAGGCAAGAACGACTGCGGCACCAGCAAGAGTTCATGCGCCGCCACGGCGAAGATGGACCACGACACGGAAGCATGGATTCTCGTTCCCAAGGGGACGTGCGACAAGATCGCCGGCGCGCATCTGCAGATGTCAGAGTTCGCCAAGCCCGGTGGAAAAAGCGGCGTTCTCAGTCCCGTCGCCAAAGCAGCGGCCGCGGGCTGACATAGCCCACTCCATCCCGGCGCCGCACCGAGCCGGCTGCGGCGCCTTTCGATCCGCCGGCCTTCACGACGACCCGAGGTTCCAGCATGAAGCTCTCATCGCCACTTTCCGCGACGCACGACGCCGAACCGTCCGGCGTTTCCCACAAGGCAATTTCGCTTTGCCGTTCAGCGCTGCGCGCGCTGGAATTCGCGACACCCGTACTCGACCTCGGCATTCGCATCGTGATCGGCCTCGTGTTTTTCCAGTCAGGGCTCACCAAGATCGCAAGCTGGTCTTCGACGCTCGCCCTCTTTCAAGGCGAATACGCCGTACCGCTGCTGCCGCCCGTGCTGGCTGCGTACCTCGGCACGGCCGCCGAACTGGGCTTTCCGATCTTCCTCGTGCTTGGACTCGGCTCGCGTTTTGCGGCATTCGGGCTCTTCATCTTCAACATCATCGCTGTCATCTCCTATCCGGGGCTTGGCGAAGTCGGTCTGCGGGATCACCAGTACTGGGGCCTCTTTCTGCTCGTCACGCTGCTGCACGGTCCGGGCAAGCTGTCGCTCGACTACCTGATCAGCCGCTGGCTGGGTCACGCACCGTCACGCCCGTAAATACGGCGCTATCTCCACCCGGCGCGCGCACGACAAAGGCGCGCCCCGTCCTCCAGAGTGCAATTCGGAGAATCTCATGCTCAACGGAAAAGCAGCTATCGTTACCGGCTCGACGAGCGGCATCGGTCTCGCTATCGCAACAGCGTTCGCCGCGCACGGCGCGGACGTGATGCTCAACGGTTTCGGCGACGCGGATGCGATCGAAACGGCGCGTGTGCAACTGGAGCGCGAACATAACGTCCGCGTGCGCTACAGCCCTGCCGACATGGGCGTTCCACAAGACGTGCGGCGCATGGCGCAACAGGCCATCGACGCATTCGGCAAGGTCGATATCGTGGTCAACAACGCCGGCATCCAGCACGTCGCGCCCATCGACGAGCAGCCGGACGACCGCTGGGACGCCGTCATCGCGATCAACCTGTCCTCGGCCTTCCATCTGGTGAAGGCCGTTCTGCCCGGAATGAAGTCGCGCGGCTGGGGCCGCGTGATCAACGTCGCTTCGGCCCACGGACTGGTTGCCTCGCCGTTCAAGGCGCCTTATGTGGCCGCCAAGCACGGCCTGATCGGTCTTTCGAAGACGGTTGCCATCGAGGTGGCCGAGCACGGCATCACGAGCAACACGATCTGCCCCGGCTACGTGAAGACGCCGCTCGTCGAAGGGCAGATCGCCGAACAGGCGAAGGCTCATGGCATCCCGGCAGAGAACGTCATTCGCGATGTTCTGCTCGTCCATCAGGCGCGCAAGCGCTTCGTGACGGTCGAGGAAATCGCCGCGCTCGCATTGTTCCTCGCATCCGACGCTGCTGCGTCGATCACGGCCGCTGCCCTCGCGGTGGACGGCGGCTGGACGCAACACTAGGAGGCAGCCGTGAACAGGACAACCGTCAGCCCGCGCTCAAACGGCGGCACGAAGCAGATTGCGCTGGCACTGCAAGGCGGCGGCGCACATGGCGCATTTGCGTGGGGTGTGATCGACCGCGTTCTCGAAGATGGACGGCTCGAGATCGAGGGTGTGAGCGCCACCAGCGCGGGTGCGATGAACGCGGCCGTGCTGGCAAGCGGCCTTCAGCGAGGCGGCCCGGACGGCGCCCGCGCCGCGCTCCATGCATTCTGGCAAGACGTAGCCCGTGCGGCACAGTACGCGAGCCCATTTCGCAAGCTGCCTTGGGAAACGTTTCTTCACAACGGCCACACGGACGGCCATACGCTGGACTACTCGCCGATGTACGTGATGACCGATCTCATGCTGCGGATGTGGTCACCGTACCAGTTCAATCCGATGAACTTCAATCCGCTTCGCGACGTGCTTGAACGCCACGTCGACTTCGAAGCGTTGCGCGCCGGTTGTCCGATTCATCTTCATCTCTGCGCGACGAACGTCGAAACGGGAAAGGTACGCGTATTCGACGGCCACGAGATGAGCGCCGATGCCGTACTCGCATCCGCCTGCCTGCCGTTCCTGTTCCAGGCCGTGGAAATCGACGGAGAACACTACTGGGACGGCGGCTACATGGGCAACCCCGCGATCTTTCCGCTCATCTATCACTGAGGTACGCGCGACGTGGTGATCGTGCACATCAACCCGGTTGTGCGGCGGGGCGTTCCGAAAACGGCGTCGGAGATCATGAACCGCATCAACGAGGTCAGTTTCAACTCGTCGCTGATGCGCGAAATGAGGGCGATCAGTTTCGTCACGTCGCTGATTCAGGAAGGCAAGATCGATCGGCCGGACATGAAACAGATGTTGATCCACTCGATCCGCTCCGACGAAGCGATGTCGGCGCTTGGCGTGTCGAGCAAGCTCAACGCCGACTGGCCGTTCCTGTGCTTTCTTCGCGATGAGGGTCGTGCCCGGGCTGAAACCTGGCTGCACGACAACTTCGACGCAATCGGCCAGCGCTCCAGCATCGATATCCGCGCCGAGTTCCTGTAGCTCGTCCGTCCCGCCTTGCGGAGCAATGTCATGGTCAACCTCATGCCTGGCGCCGTCCCAGGGACACTCGCCGCGCTCTGCGCGCTCGCGATGGGCATCGCCATCCGGCGAGGGGCGACCTGCACGGTAGCCGCCGTCAACGAGATCATCGACGAAAGAAAATGCGGGCGCCTGCTCGCACTCATCGCCGCATCGATGCTCGTGCTGGGCGGCCTGCTGATCGCGCAGTCGTTCGATGTGCTGCCATCGCTTCCGGCCAGTGCGCCCGTCACCCTCGCGACGGTGTGGGGTGGACTGACGCTGGGGCTCGGTGCATCGGTCAATGGCGCGTGCGCGTTGGGCACGATCGCGCGCATCGGCGCGGGACAATGGTGCTATGTCGCAACGCCCATCGGCTATTACGCTGGCTGCCACGTTGCCGCACGCAGGCTCGCCGCGACCATCCCGATCCCCGTTCACGATTCACCGGCTCCGCACGCGTCTGCGTCCATCATCGTCCTGCTCGCGGCGATGGTCGCAACGCTTGCGGCCGGCGCGCTGCACTCACGCCGCGCACGCGCCACTTCCGGCATGCCGGGCGACGATCCGCGCGAAGCCAGGCATGCAGTGTGGTCGCCGCATGCCGCAACAGCCGCGATCGGCATCACGTTCGTGCTGCTGTTCGTGATCGACGGAGCCTGGACATACACCGATACGCTCTCCGGCCTTGCGCAAGGGCACGCAGACGCTACAGCCTCGCGCGCATTGTTGTTCGGCGCGCTGCTCGTGGGCGCCACGTCAGCCGGTATCGCGCGAGCGATGCGCGGCGAACGCTCTCGCCGTCCGCGCGTGACACTCTCGCAACTGGCGCGCTGCCTGGGCGGAGGCGCGCTGATGGGCTGGGCAAGCCTGATGATTCCAGGCGGCAACGACTCGCTCGTACTGGTGGCGATGCCTCTCTTGCGGCCTTATGCGTGGGTCGCGTTCGCAGCGATGTGTGTCGCGATCGGCGCCGTATCGCTATCGCGCAGAGTGCTGCGATCGCGCTGGCATCGCGAAACGAGGGAGCTGGCATGAATCGCCGCATCGGGAATGTCCTCGTGATCCTGGGCGCATTCGGCGCCATTGCAGTGGCTGTCGACCGCAACACGCATCTCGGCCCTCACTCAGCCGCGACTTTCAAATTCGATCGCGAAAGGTGCTTCGGTATCGTGCGAGCCGGGAGAAACGATTGCGGCACGGCGAAGCATGCGTGCGCCGGCCGCGCGCCGCGCGATGCGACAGGCGACGAATGGCTTCTGCTTCCAGCCGGCACATGCACGAAGATCGCGGGCGGTGCCATCCGGCCTTCATCGGGTTAGCACATTCCCGGACACGACCAGGATTTACGAATGTCGACGCTCACGCAATCATTCGTTTCGATGCTGGGAACGCGTATGCGCGCCGAAGCATGGCCCGCGCGCGTACTGCAAGAACTGGAACGCGAGCAGTACCGTAGCGAGCTGCTCGTGACGGCCGTTCAGTTGCTGATTGCAGCCGTCCTCGCTGTGCTGTATGCATTCACCCCGCCCGGCTTTTCGCCGGATGCGCCCATTCGGGCAGTGCCGCTCGGTCTCACACTCTTTTCGGTTGTTGCACTTATACGGCTCTATCTTGCCGTGACGGGCCAGCTTCAGCGGTGGATGGTGGGCGCGACCGTCGTGACGGAAATGGCCGTGCTGATGTTCGTGATCTGGGCGTATCACCTGCAGTATGAACAGCCGGCACCGTTCTCTCTGAAGTGCACTGAGTTCGCATATGTGTTCATACTCATTGCTCTTCGCACACTGCGCTTCGAGCCGATATGGGTCCTGCTGTCGGGCCTGACGGCGGCGTCGGGATGGCTGGCGTTGCTTGCGTACGCATTGACTCATGCGCAGGGCAACACGGTGACGTGGGATTACGTCACCTCGTTGCGTTCGACGCAGATTCACTTCGGCGGCGAGCTGGACAAAGTACTGGCGATCGTGGTGACGACAGCCGTACTCGCAATCGCGCTCGCCCGCGCGCGCCGCTTCGTCATCCTGTCGGTGTCGGGTCGGCAGGCCGTCACGGACCTCTCGATGTTCTTCGACGACCCGGTCGCGGACCGCATCACACGATCTGAAGTGCCTGCAGTGCCGGGGCAGGCGGATATACGTGAAGCGACCATCGTGTTCTTCGACATGCGCGGCTTTACGGAAGCGTCGCGCACGCTCTGCGTCACCGATCTCATCGCGCTGCTTCGGGAATATCAGCAACTGATCGTGCCGATCATCCGCTCGCATGGCGGCAGTATCGACAAGTTTCTCGGCGACGGCATTCTTGCGAGCTTCGGCGCCGTCATACCCGATACGCGGCATGCAGCGAATGCATTGCGTGCCGTCGATGCCGTGATGCACGCCGTCGATGGCTGGCGTGCAACGCGCAGCCGGTCCGGCCAGCCGGCGCCGGACGTCCGCGCTGGCATCGCCAGCGGTCCGGTGGTGTTCGGCATTGTCGGCGATGGAAAGCGGCTCGAGTACACGGTGATCGGCGATGCCGTCAATCTCGCTGCAAAGCTCGAAAAGCACAACAAGGCTGAGCGCACGCGCGCGATGGCGCCGCATGCCACCTATGCGCAGGCTATCGCCCAAGGCTACGCCGAGACCAGGCCGAGAAGGTCGGCGCGTTCTATCGCGGGCGTAACCGGCCCGGTCGACGTGGCCGTCTGGATGTCGTGACAAAAAAGTGAATTCCAGGCGACTTGCGCGTGAGGACGATTTCGCACACTACCTCATAGGCCCATGCAGGCCATTCCGGCCGAAGGGCGTGCAGCAGGAGTTGACATGGAAGCTGAGAAGAACATCGTGATCGTCGGCGGCGGCTTCGCCGGCACGACGCTCGCGCAGGCACTCGAAAAGAGGTTGCCTGCCCCTTATCGCGTCGTGCTCGTCAGCGACGAAAGCTTCACGACCTTCAATCCGATGCTTGCCGAAGTCGTTGGCGCGTCAGTCTTTCCCGAGCAGGTCATCGTGCCGATTCGCCAGATGCTCAGGCGTTCACGCTTCATCATGGCGACCGTCCAGGACATCGACTACGAGCGCCGGATCGTTCATGGCACGACGCTCGCCGGTCCTCGCGAGATCGCCTTCGAACACCTGATCTTCGCGTTTGGAACGCGTGCCAACCTCGATCTCGTGCCGGGCATGAAAGAACATGCGTTGCCGCTCAAGCTGATCGGCGACGCAATGTTCATCCGCAATCAGGTATTGCGACGGCTCGCATGCATCGAGCTGGAGTCGGACCCAGCCGTCAGACGGCGCCTTGGACACTTCATCGTCGTGGGCGGCGGGTTCTCCGGCGTCGAGGTGGCGGGCGAACTGGCCGACTATCTGCATAGCGTGCGGCACTTTTACAAGCTCGTGCGCGATGAGGAACTTGCCGTCACGATATTGCACGACGCAAGCCGGCTGCTGCCCGAAATGCCTGAAAAGCTTGGCGCGATGGCGGCACAACACATGGCGGATCGGGGCATCAACGTCAGGCTCGGCACGCGCGCGTCGCGCGTCGACGCAGCAGGCGTCGTGCTGCAGGACGGCGAGTTCCTTCCTGGATCGACGGTGATCTGTACGATCGGCACGAAGCCGAACCCGCTGATCGAGCGGCTTGCTGCGCGCATCGGCATGCCCGTCGAGCGCGGCCGCATCGAAACGCACGCCGATATGAGCGTGCCCAATCTCCCCGGCATCTGGGCTGCGGGAGACTGCGCGCTGGTGCGCAATGCAGCGACAGGGCAACCGTCGCCGCCTACTGCACAGCATGCTGTAGCGCAAGCACATCAACTCGCGGACAACCTCATGCGTCGTCTGACAGGCAGGGACACGCATGCGTTCTCCTTCGTGGCGAAAGGGATGATGGCCACCATCGGTCATATGAAGGGCGTCGCGTCGATTTACGGCGTACGCGTGACCGGCTTGCCCGCGTGGCTGCTGTGGCGTGCGTTCTATCTCTCGCGCATTCCGACACTCGGCCGCAAGCTGAGAGTCTTTGTCGAGTGGAGCTGGAGCATGTTCTTCCCGACAGACATCACGCACCTGCGCTTTACCCGATCGAACGAGGCCGAAGACATTAACGGCCACAAGCCGCCGCTCGCTGACCTGTCACCGGATCACAAGGCTCACGCGAGAACACTCCTGAATTCCGTCGCGATGTCACGCGACACGGCTCAACCCACCGACGCACGCAGCTGAAACCGATATCCCCAGCAATGCCGCTGGACGATTCTTCTGGAGACCGCCATGAAACGTGAAGATGTCCTCGCCCTGCCGTCGATGCCGGCCGCCTCGCCGTCGTATCCGCGCGGCCCCTATCGGTTCATCGACCGCGAATATCTGATCATCACATATGAAACGGATGCCGATGCGCTACGCGATGCATTGCCTGAACCCCTTCAACCAGATGGCAGCAACACTGCGCTTTTCGAATTCATCCGCATGCCGGACTCCGCGGGATTCGGCGATTACACGGAATCAGGCGTCGTGATTCCCGCAAGGCTCGGCGATGAGCACGTCAATTTCACCGCGCAGATGTATCTCGATGACGAGCCGCCCATTGCAGGCGGACGCGAGATATGGGGCTTTCCGAAGAAGAACGCGCGGCCCAGGCTTTCCGTCGTACAGGACACGCTGACGGGAACACTCGAATATGCCGGGGTCCAGGTCGCTGTCGGCACGATGGGATACAAGCATCAGCATCTGCTCTACGACGTCGAAGGCAGACATGCCTGTTCCCCTGCGTCGATTATCGACAAGATGAGTACCACCCAGGTCAATCTGAAGATCATTCCGGGTGTCGACGGCACACCCGCCATCGCGCAACTCGTCGGCTACAACCTGGCCGACATTCGCGTCAAGGGCGCATGGTCGGGCCCGGCGCGGCTCGGTCTTGTCCCGCACGTCAATGCGCCCGTTGCTGATCTTCCCGTCAAGCGCGTTTTCGGAGCCGTTCATTTCATTACCGACATCACGCTCCCTTATGGACGTGTGTTGCATGACTACATGGAGGTCGTCCCACGCCAAAGCCTGGCGTAGCACATCCAGCCGCAGCGCGATGGGCAGAGCTTCGCGCGGTTAGTGGCCGCAAGGGCCGCGGCCGCGCATTGCGCCTGCGGCGGCCGCCTGGTTCGTCAAGAAACACAAGTTCCTGCCCCGGCTTCTCGGCACAGCAGACGGCCTTCAGCTTCCATGCGCGCTGATTTCCGGGAGCAACACTCCGTAGCCTGGTCTCGGCACAGCTAGCCGCATGTTTTTGACAGGTCTGAGATTTCCTTCTGAAGCGCACTGAGGAAAATGTTCACCCGATTCGGCACATATCGCCGGCTAGGGATGACCGCCCACACCGACAGATCTTCCATCGCCGCGTCATCCAGCTGAACCTGAACGAGCGAGTGATCGGCCAGTTGCCTGAAGACGTCCCAGTAACTCAGCATTGCGAGCCCGAGTCCCTGCACAGCAAGCGCGCGTGCCGCTTCCACACTGGTCGTCGTGACATACCCTTCAATGCGCTTGCGTGTCAGCTTGCCGTCGACAACGAGGGGCCATCTTCCCACCGAGTCAAGTCTGATACAGCGATGCTGGTCCAGTTCCGCTGACGCCGCAGGTCGTCCGTGCCTCTTCAGATACTCGGGCGAAGCACAAATAAGGCGTGGATTCGGGGCGATCTTTCTAGCCACCAGTTCTGAATCTTCCAGCGGGGCAATGCGCAACGCGAGATCGAGCCCCTGCCCGACTATATCGACCTGGCGATCTGACAGATCGAGGTCGATACGAAGGTCCGGGTTGCCTTCCAGCAAGCCGGGGAGCATCGGCAACACGACCGATTGTCCGAAGCCACTCGGTGCGGTCAAACGCAATACGCCAGATGCAGTGCCCGGTGACGGACTCAGTTCAGCTCGCGCGCCCGCTTCCGCATCTACCATCGCCCTGGCATACGGGACAAAAGCCTCCCCTTCCGCTGTCAGGGTCAGGGAACGAGTGGTCCGATGAAAGAGCCGCACGCCAAGGTCTTCTTCGAGCGCGGCGATGCGCCGCGATACCTGCATGGGCGCCACGTTCAGCTGACGCGCCGCCGCTGACAGGCTTCCCGCTGATGCCACAGCCAGGAATGTCTGAACGTCTGGGACAAACATCGTTTATATCCAAAAGTGTTAGGGCGGCTTCACCGTCCGACCTCTGTTTCCTGCTGCTCGCGACGCCTACCATGCAGTCACCTTCTTCACGAGACGAGCAGCGAAATGAACGACGCAACCGCCCCCATCCTTTCCCCGTATAACCGCAACGGCATCGCAGTACGCAATCGCATCGCCGTCGCGCCCATGACGCGTATCACGGCCACGGAATACGGGCAGCCGACCCAAACCATGTTCGACTACTACAAGCGCTTCGCGAAAGGTGGCTTCGGGCTGGTAACGACTGAGGGGATTTACACCGACAAGGCGTTCTCGCAAGGATACCGGTTTCAGCCGGGCCTGGCCGACGACGAACAGGCGAAGGCATGGTCGACGTTCAATCGCGAGATGCAGGAGCACGGGACCCCGGTGTTCGCGCAACTCATGCATGCCGGGGCGTTGAGTCAAGGCAACGTTTATCGAAGCCATACCGTGGGACCGTCGGCCGTTCGCCCCAAGGGTGAACAGATGAAGTTTTACTTCGGCGAGGGACTCTATGCTGAGCCGAAACAGATGACGGACGCTGAGATCGATGAGGCTATTCAGGGCTTCGTCGACGCGGCACGACGTGCCGTGAATATCGCCGGGTTCAAAGGCGTGGAAATTCATGGCGCCAATGGGTATCTCCTCGATCAGTTCCTGACGGCGGGTACCAATCGTCGAACTGACCGTTGGGGCGGCGACACGAAGGCTCGGGTGCAACTGCTCGTCGATGTTGTGAATGCGGTCAGGCTCAACGTTGGAAATGCTGTGCCCGTGGGCATCAGGATTTCACAAGGCAAGGTCAACGACTTTGGTTCGAAGTGGTCGGGGGGCGAGGCGGATGCAGAAGTGATCTTCGGCGCACTTGCCGATGCAGGCATCGACTTCCTTCACGTGACCGAGTTCGAAGCCTGGCAGCCTGCCTTCGAAGGCACGCACGACAGCCTCGTGACGCTGGCACGCCGCTATGCGCCCAACGTCACCATCACCGCGAACGGTGGCTTGCACACAGCGGAGCGAATTGAAAACGCACTTGCCACCGGGGCAGACCTGGTGACGGTCGGACGCGGCGCGCTCGCTAATCCCGACCTTCCGAAACTGCTCGAAAACCAGCGCGAGCCCCGGACATTCGATAGTTCGATCCTCCAACCGATCGCCAGCATCAAGCCTGAAGAACTCGCGATGCAGACGGCCACGTGAGGTGGCACCCGATTGCGCGTCTGTTGGCCGTGCAATCGTTCTGCGGATCGACCCAGCCTTCAGGTTGCAAGCTCCGCATGTTGTTTCTCCTGTTGCGAACGACGCCAGTCCGCTGGCGTCATGCCCAAACGTTGACTGAAGGCGCGCCGGAATGCGGCAACGGATTGATAGCCGACTGTCTCCGCCACGACCTCGGTCGAAACGCCTGGTCGTTTCAGTTCGTTGGCCGCCAGCGCCATCCGGATATCGGTCAGGAGGTCATTGGGCGAACGGCCCAGCTTGTCCTGAAAGTGACGAATCAACGTCGCACGCGACATGCTGCAGAGGCTCGCCAACTCAGGCAGCGTCCATGCTCGTGCCGGGTCGCTGAAGATTGCCGTGAGCGCGGGAGAGAGGCGCGGGTTGCCTGCGAGTGCAAGCAGCCCGACAGGTGTTTCGTCGGACTCGCTCGCCACGCGCATCGTCAGCGCAAACAGCGCCGCCGATAGCGCGTTCATCATCGCGTATCCGCCCAGATTGTCTGCACTGGCCTCTGTTCGCATCAGGGCCACGAGACCGTTTAGCTGTTCGTGGGCTGCGCCAAGCCGTTTCTCGCTGTCGTCACCGTTTGCCGCCGACGTATGCGTGACAAGCCGTGCAGGCAGATACGCACGGATGAACCGGTCGTGTGGCGGCGCCAGAATGATTCGCCCGCAGAGCATGTCGAGACGCGGGCCGGTGCCCTTGTTTTCGCTGATGGTCAGGTTCAGGGCGGCGCGCTCGTGCGCACGCTTCGGCCGCGCGCCGCTACCGTCGTGCAGCGTGTGGGCGGAGCCGTGCGCCAGCATCACGATGTCGCCTGCGCAAAGGTGCTGCGGCTTGCCGGCGCCCGGCGTCTCCAGAATGGCCGACCCGCTGAGCACGATGTGATACGGCATCTCCCCAAGGTCCGAATCGCCATAGATCACTTCCCAAGGCGCGCCATACGAGCAGCGCAATTCGAGTTGACCGCGCACAGTCATCATGCCGAGCAAACGGCTCAGCCAATCTTGGGAAAGTGACATCGCTGCCTCGTATGATACTTTTGAGCATGATATTGCGAATTCAGCGACTCAACAAGCTCATGCGAGCAACCTAAAGTGGAGGCTCCTAACCATCACTGAATGAGGTCCAACATGAGTCGCATCGCCATCCCCGCAGTCCAGAACGCAACGGGCGCCACCGCCGAAGTCTATGGCCGGGTTCGCAAAATCGCCGGCGGCAGCGTGCCGAATCTGTTCGCGGCGCTCGGTCATCTCGCGCCCGCGACATTGAATGCGGCGCTGGACGCCGAAGGTGCGCTGGCATCGAGCAGTCTGAGCAAGCGGGATCTGGAAACCATCAAGTTGCTCGTGAGCGAGCTAACGGGTTGCGACTACTGCGTTGCCGCGCACGTGATGCTGGGCAAGATGACCGGCCTGTCGCCGGAAGCGCTCAAAAATATTCGCTCGGGTCAGGCGACCGGCGATGCCCGACGCGACGCGCTCATCCGTTTCGTCCTGAACCTGCAGACGACGCGCGGCACGATCGGCGAAAGCGAACTCGCAGCCATTCGCGCCGCAGGCTACAGCGACACGCAACTCGCGGAAATCTCGCTGGCGATTGCCATGACGATTTTCACCAACACGTTCAACCGTATCAACGATACCGAGGTCGATTTCCCGCCAGTCAAATAACGCTCACTCTGACGCGCGGACAGGCGGCGCTATGAGGTGCTGCCCGCTCGGCACACCTATCGCGCCGACGGACCTATCGCGATCGTCGCGCACACACCCATAGCTGGATTGGAGAAAGTCATGTCTCAGGTTGAACAGTTCGATACATTGATTCTCGGTAGTGGCCAGGGCGGCAAGCTGCTGGCCTGGCATCTGGGCCGGTCAGGTCAACGCGTGGCCGTGGTCGAGCGGCAGTGGGTGGGCGGCTCGTGCCCTGCCGTCGCTTGCCTTCCCAGCAAGAATGAAATCTGGAGCGCGCGCGTGGCTCATCTGGCGCGGCATGCCGCCGACTTCGGCGCGAAGACGGGACCCGTCGCCATCGACATGGCAAAGGTTCGCGAACGCAAGCGCGGCATGGTCGAACGCGAAGCCGCGTTTCACGTGCAGGCGTACGAGTCAAGCGGCGCAGAGCTGATCATGGGCGTCGGCCGGTTTGTTGAGCCGAAGACCATCGAAGTGCAGCTGAACGACGGCGGCACGCGCACGCTCAGGGGAAGCCAGGTCGTGGTAAACGTCGGGACACACGCCGCAATTCCTGACGTGCCAGGACTGCGCGCGGCCGAGCCACTGACGCACATCGGCGCGCTCGATCTCGACCGTGCGCCCTCACATCTGATCGTCCTGGGTGGCGGCTATATCGGCGTGGAGATGGCGCAGGCTTACCGGCGCTTCGGCAGTCGCGTGACGATCGTCGAGCGCGGTGCACGGCTGATGGGCCGCGAAGATGCGGACGTCGGCGCGGAGATGCTGCGCATTCTTCGCGCGGAAGAAATCGATGTCGTGCTGGACGCACGGACAGTCAGCGTCGAGGGACACTCGGGCACGCATGTGCGCGTCGTCGTGCGTACGCCTTCGGGTGACCGGACTCTGGACGGAAGCGACATTCTTGTCGCCGCCGGCCGCGTTCCCAACACAGCCGACGTTGGGTTGGAGCACGCAGGCATCCAGCTTGACGAACGTGGATACATCCGCGTGAACGACCGGCTGCAGACCTCGGCACCCGACGTCTGGGCAATTGGCGAAGTCGCGGGCAGTCCGCAATTCACGCATGTATCGGTCGATGACTTCAGAATCGTGCGCGACAACCTGACGGGTGGCAATCGCAGCACCGGCGACCGTCTGATTCCGTACACGCTCTTCACCGATCCCCCACTCGCGCGCGTCGGGCTGAGCGAAGGCGACGCGCAACGCCAAGGCGTCGCCGTTCGTGTCGCAACACTGCCGATGAACAACGTCCTGCGGACGGAAGCGACCGACGAAACGCAGGGTTTCATGAAAGTGCTCGTCAGCGCAAGCGACAATCGCATACTGGGCTTCACGATGATCGGCTCGGAAGCTGGTGAAGTGATGGCGGCGATGCAGACAGCGATGATTGCGGATCTGCCCTACCAGAAACTCCGCGATGCGGTGATCTCTCATCTGACCGTCGCCGAAGGCCTGGGACCGCTTCTGTCAAAGGTGCCCGAGCGAGCTGGAGTGAGAATGTAATCGAGCTTGAAAGAAGGCGCATCTGTGTCGGATGCCCATCACACCGTGATGGGCATCGCACGCAGCGAAAAAGCCTCGCACTGATGGCCGAACTCAAGCGGACGATCAACGCTACAAACCGACCCTACCTGGTCATTCATCTGATTCGCGCGCGAATGGCCGGTAGTTAATATAATTCGGCCGTGGCATTGGCCTGCGCCGAAACTTGCTTGGCTGGCACAAGGAACGCAGTTTGCGCTTTTCCATGGACGTCGCTTCTCAAGAGTCTCAACCGACGGAATGCCTTTGCCGGCCCGCCGAGCGACAGGCCTCGGCGAGCGACGATAGTCACGCGCCACTAATACAGACCCTCTTCATCCAGTTAAGCTTGCTGAGTAGATTGGCATTCAAGTTGACGTCGAACTCGACATCGAGCCCCGGATATCGCTCTTTTAGGTTGTTTATGATCGTAATGAGCGAGCGCATCGCGATGGCCTCACCCACGCCGATGCGCACGATTCCTTGTCCCACTACCATTTTGCCGGCCGCCACTTTCAACCGAAGGGGCGCGAGTTTCTCGGTTATGCCGAACTCAGCGTCAGGGCGACGGTGCGACCGATGCATTCGAACAGTAGCACATCGAGTTCGCTTTCGAGTTCACGGATGCGCGACGATACGTTTGCCTGCGATGTGTGCAAGTACTCCCCCGCGGCGGCAAAGGTGCCTAGCCGGGTGATCCAATAAAAAGTCTCCAATTGCTGAATGTTCATAGGGCGGTGTCTCCGGTATCGTCGGGTTACGCTCAATCGGACGTACCAGGCGTGTGTAATACACGGAATCATGCACGAACTGGTCGACCAGCGCGCGCGCCGCACATGCCTCATCGAACCGATCCAGATTGACGGCAGGACAAATCGACCCGTTCGCTCCCGGACACCGAAGGCAAACGGGCTGCCGTGACCGGCAAGCCCACGCGCAAAGGCGTCGATCCCGAACTCTGGCTGCGGTTCGCCCGCTCATAGCGGCATCCGTCAATCCGACGGTCCGGAGAGGCGCCTGCTGGAAAACTCCACGTGCTCCGCATCATCGCCGCCAGAGGGTCCGAACGAGATCCAGCCCTGCCCCCATAGCGTGACCTCGTCGCGGCGGAGCATGAGCTCATGGCCACCGTCGATAGTGATGCGGGTGCCGTTCGCGCTGCAATCGCGCAACACATACTTTCCGCTGCGGCACTCGATCGATGCGTGCACCCTCGACGCACGGCGATCGTGCACGACAATGCTCATATTCGCGCCGCGCCCGATGGTCACCAGCGCGGACGCTTCACTCATTTCCACGCAGATATCCCCATACCGCAGGGTCAACAACGACGGACAAGGCAGGCGCTGCAGGTCGTTACCTGTGACCGTCAGATCAGCGCCTTGTTGCCAGATCGCCTCGAACAACTCCGTTGGCTGTCTTTTTCCTCGCACCTGTATCGGATAAAGGTGGCGCGCCATCTGACGCAGTCTCGCCGGGAGACACTCAACCGCGTCTTTGCTCGTGACGACCTGTCCCGGCGCAGCAAAGTCGGTCAGTCGGGCAGCCAGGTTCACGGTATCGCCAAATACGTCTCCCCTTTCGTCGGGCAATACGGGGCCGTGATGAAAGCCGATTCGCAGCGACATCGGCTGTCCCGCGACCTCGGGCAACCCGGAGACGGCCAACTGCATGTCGATCGCGGCCTGCATCGCATGTTCGGCGGAGGGAAACACCGCCATGACTTCGTCGCCGATAGTCTTGACGATTCGCCCTCCCAACGCTTCCGAGCACGATTTCATCAGCACAATGCACTGTGCAATCGCCTCGAAGGCAAGCATGTCCCCGACAGTCTCGTAAAGCTCCGTACTGCGGCTCACGTCCGCGAACATCACGGACCCATGAGACATCGGACGTTTCGGTTTGTCATCCATGAGCAACCCGTCGTCAGGTCGTCCAACCGGCATCGAAGCGCTGTTCGTCAGCCAGCCGGCGCAGCGCGCCTGCTCGTCAGTGTAGTACTGTGCCGTGCCGAGGGCAGCATCGGGGTCGCCCGTACGATTCTGGTGCAGATCGGCTCGAAGTTTCCGGCCCGTCAAGGTCACCGACGTGCCGATCAGATTTCCACGTTCGGGGTCAGACCGTCTCAATCCTGCGCTGCGGGATTGTCCACCGGGGTCGGCGGATGGATAGTGCCATCTGTATTTGCACAAGCGTTGCCGTAGAGCACCGTGTCGATCCGAAAATATTGAATTTATAGGCAATCACCACCGTTTCGGTATTCTTCCTTAACCAATATATAGGGACTACTACGTAACCTTAAAAATTCTATTCGAGAGATGGCAACTGATTGCGATGCGGTCAACGCGTCCGCGCAGGCCAACTTTTGCGCGACGGGACGCCGCGATTCGCATTTGCCATTTTGTCACGAAGACGATACATATTGTGTAGCGCTGTAGTTGCTCGGGCGCATTGAATCGAATGGCATCGTCCTTGCATTCCACGAATCTTCGGTATCCAACCCAAGGAGGTCGACAATGAAGCTCGATTTGACGTTCCGCGCAGGCGAAGCGACGGTGTTCGCCGCCCCCGGCCAGGTCACTGACGCGATGCCCGAAATCCTGATAGGCCGTGTCGACGGACCTGTCGGTCACGCGTTTGCCAACATGATGGCGCAGAGCAAGGGACATACGGCCATGTTCGCGATCCGCGCGTGCAATCAGATGGTGCGCCCTGCCACCATGATCGTCCCCAAGGTGACGCTCAGGGACATGACCACCATCGAGCTATTCGGTGGCGTCGTGCAGTCGGCTACGGCGGATGCAATAGTCGATTGCCTGATCGAGGGCATCTTGCCAAAAGATCAGGCTAACGAGCTATGCATCGTCAGCCTCGTGTGGATCGATCCACGCTGCGCCACGGAGACAAATCTCGACAAGAAAGATATGTACCGCACGAACTATGAAGCGACCAAGCTTGCCGTACAACGTGCAATGAACAACGAGCCGAGCGTCGAGACGCTGATTGCCAACCGGCACTCCATCAAGCACGATATGGACGACTGGAGCTGAAACGCGCGCGTTGCGGTGCAAACGATACTGGCGTTTCGACAATCGCGTATGCGCGCCCCGGTCCAGCGCATCGGCACGTGCTTCTGCCGGAGTTGGTATCGCCTCTACCCCTTCAGGGAGAGGCCGGCACGATGCCTGCCACCTATCATGGACGCACTGACGTCAATTGGAACGACGCGCCGTGCTGACGGCTTGCCGGAGGCGTTGCCGTAATCGTTACAAGAGCATCTTGTATGAACGTGAATACCGACGCAGGCCCCTATCGCAACGAGCTGACCCGTCTGTTGGGCTGCCAGCATCCGATCATTTCGGCTGGCATGGGCGGACCGGCACGATCCGAACTCGCGGCAGCCGTTTCCGAAGCAGGTGGATTCGGCCTGCTTGGAATGGTGCGCGAAACGCCCGAGCTGATCGAACGTGAAATCGCCGCCGTGCGCGCCGCGACGCAGCGGCCGTTCGGCGTCAACCTGATTCCGGCAGCAACCGAGCCGTCGCTATTTGCCGCCGAACTCGGCGTCTGCATTGCGACTCGCGTTCCGGCGCTGTGCTTCTTCTGGGATGTCGTGCCCGAGGTCATCAAGAAGACGAAGGATGCCGGGGCTATCGTGCTGTATCAGGTGGGCTCGCTCGAAGACGCGATCGCGGCTGAAAAGGCCGGCGCCGATGTGGTGATCGTTCAGGGTATCGAGGCGGGCGGCCATGTCCGTGGCCGAGCCGGCATCCTGACGCTGCTTCCCGAGGTCGTGCGGCACCTGCGCGTGCCCGTGGTCGCATCGGGCGGAATCGCGACGGGCGGCGGGCTGATCGCTGCGCTCGCAATGGGTGCGTCGGGCGTGCATTGCGGCACGGTGTTCCTGACGACACACGAGTCGTTCGCACACGACTATCACAAGCAACGCATCTGCGAGGCGCGCACTGGCGACACCGTCTACACCGATCTCTTTGCAATCAACTGGCCGCCCAATTCGCCCGTCCGCGTGCTGGCCAACAGTGTGACGGACGAAGCACGCGGGCAGCTTTTCGGACATCACCCGGATCAATTGCCGCGCGAAGTGATTGCGCATGAGGACGGGCGGCCGATCTACCGTTTCAGCACCGATTCGCCGTTGCGCGACACGGTTGGGGATCTGGAGAAAATGGCGCTCTTCGCAGGCGAATCGTCCGCGCTCGTGAGTACGCGAACCTCTGCCGCCGACGTGATCGCTCGCATGTTGCGTGAGGCGAAGGAGGCGCAGCGCGTCATCGCCGCCTACGGGACGTCGGTCAGCAAAGGCGTTGAATAGGCCAGCAAACCAGAGGACATCATGGAGCCGAAACGGCAATCGGTGCACCAGTTGATCGGTGGCGAAGCAGCAGTCGCGCGCCTCGTAAAAACGTTCTACGACATCATCGAAAGCGACCCTGACGGCGCGATCATTCATGCGCTGCATTTAAAGGGCTTCGGGCTCGCGCACGTGCGCCATGCGCAATTCGAGTTTCTGTCGGGCTACTTCGGCGGACCGCAGTACTACCTGGAGCGGATGGGCCACGCAAGTCTGCGCTACATGCACGAGCACATCGAAATCGGGCCATTGGAAGTCGAGGCCTGGTTGACGTGCATGAAAAAAGCGATTCTGGCACTCGGCTATGACGCCCACGTCGAGGCCACGCTGATGCGGCATTTCACGCGAAGCGCTCAAGCGCTGCAAAACAAGGCATAGCGGGCGTCGTGATCTGTATCGCGGAGCCACGGGCTGTCGTACGGCCTATGCTCTGCACTTCCTCGCATCGAGCACTGCCGCGCGCCCGATCTCTGCTCGATTACCCGCATATCGCGCCGCGCACTGGGCCTTCCGCGCATCTACCCCCTCAAACCATATTGACAAGCACGCGTCGAACAACAAATATTGTCGGGAAACTTTGTTGACCAGTGGGAACTAGCAGGAACAGCCGGATCGTTGACAACCGCCGGTGCTGCCGGCACGTCCAAGGAGTTGCCAGGATGGAACACGCAATTCGCAAACGCATCGAGCAAATGTTCTCCCGCGACCGACGCATGGCGCAAATCGCCCTTCTGCTGCTGTGGATCACGTTGGCCTACGTCTATTTCGCCATCACTTCGCAGACGACCGATTCATCCGTGCGCATCGCGCTCACCATCGGCGTGGGCGCGGTGCTCGTTTTCAACTCCGCGTCGATTCTTGCGATGATCCGTCATTACAAGGAAGACAAGGATCACATCTACGGCCTCGACATCCGTCACCTCGACGAGAACCGCGCCCGCAAGGCCGAACTCGCACGGCGCGACGACGAAGTACTCAGTCCCGCCGTCAAGTAAGCGCTCGAATCATCCATCTTTCGCGCATGCCGAGGTCCCTCTCGTTGCCATCCAGGCGACGGAGGCGGTACCCGTATTGACTCCCGGCATGCAGTCCGAAATTGCTAATCAGAAAGGAGACCAGCCATGGCAGCCGATTATGTGCCCCCCGTCCAGAAAGGCTTCGGCCAGCTTGTCGACAGCATCTTTCTGCTCGTGCTGGTGTACTGCAGCCTGCTTGCGCCGCTGTTGCTCAAGACGCCCGACAAGCCGCCAGAAGCCGAAACGGCAAAAGCGCACGTGACGTGGAAAGAGCTTGGACAAAACCCCGCCATGGAAGCGCAATGGCGCAAGCTCGGCTATGACGCCCAGCAAGCCAAGCCGATCATTACCAGCCGTTTCGATTACCAGATCGAACCCGTCTCGCTCATCGTGACGGCGCTCGTGATCGTCGGCTATTTCGTCTTCGTGTTGCGCGTGTCGGAAAAGCAGTACCGGCAAGTGATCGCGGAAAAATTTGGAGAGACATCGTGAACTTCTGGCAATGGCTAAGCAATGCCGCGTGGGGCCTGTCGATTCTGATCTTCGCGTGGATTCTCATCGACGCGTTCAAGGTCCACCGCGATTACGACGACGATTTCCTGACGAGTTCGACGGAAGGCAACGAGTAGATCGACAGACCGACGACAGGCATCATGCCGCAGAGGAGCAGCTCATGAGTGAGGCAGCTGGAGTAGCACAGCCAGGCGAGCGCATCGCGCTACTGAAAGTGTTGGGGCCGATTCACGTGTGGGCGCTTGGCGTCGGCATAGTGCTGGTCGGGGAGTTCATGGGTTGGAACTTCTCCGTCGCAAAGGGCGGTGCGTATGGATCGCTGATCGCCTGCTGGATCATTGGCCTGCTCTATACGTGCGTTGCGATGATCGACTCGGAGGTGACGTCGACCGTCGCGGCCGCAGGCGGGCAATACACGCAGGCAAAGCACATCATCGGGCCTCTGATGGCGTTCAACGTGGGGCTTTATCTGGTGATGGCGTACACGATGCTCGAAGCCGCGGATGCCCTCGTGGTCGGCGACCTGATCAAGGCCGTCGCCACCGACTCGGGCTACGCGAACTTCGACTCGCGTCCATTTACGCTTGTCACGATCGCGTTTCTCGCATGGCTCAACTATCGAGGTGTCTTCGTCACGCTCACGGTCAACTTCGTGATTACGGCTGTGGCGTTCATTGCGATCGTCGTGCTCTTCCTCGGTGTCGCGCCGTGGAACCCCGGGCACATGCTGATTCATCAAGAGTTGCTCACGCAACTGCCGTATGGATGGCTGGGCGTTGTCGCGGCCTTGCAATTCGGCATGTGGTATTACCTCGGTATCGAAGGCACCTGTCAGGCCGCGGAAGAGGTTCGCTCGGCCGGCCGCTCGATTCCGCTCGGTACGATGTGCGGCATGATCACGCTTCTCGTCGCGGCGGCGATGACGTGGTATGTCGCCACCGGCCTGATGCCCTGGGAATATCTCGGTCAGGCAGTGACCCCGCTCTACGACGCAGCGCGGCTCTCCGGCAGCAAAGGCTTGCAGACGCTGCTCTTCGTGGGCACGTTGTTCTCGGCGGTCGCGTCGGCCAATGGCTGCATCAACGATGCGTCACGCGCATGGTTCTCGATGTCCCGCGACCGCTATATGCCAAGCTGGTTCGGCGCCGTGCATCCGCGCTACCGCACGCCTTATCGCGCGATCATTTTTCTCGTGCCGATTGCCATTTCGTTTGCGTTCACGGGCCTGCTCGATCAGGTGATCACGTTCTCGATTCTCTCTGGCCTGCTCGGCTATACGTTCATGTCGATCAATATCGTCAAGTTCCGCCGGCAGTGGCCTCTTGGCAGCATCAATCGCGGCTATATCCACCCGTTCCATCCGATTCCCGCAATCGTGCTGGCGATACTGTGCATTGCGACCTACTTCGCAACCTATCTTGGCTATGGCACTTCGCTGCTGTCGATCATGGCGTTTTACATCATGGCCTCGATCTGGTTCGCGCTGCATCGCTACAAGTACGTCAAGCGCGGCGATCAGTTCACGATGGACTGGCCACGCCCGAAGCACTATTGATGTGGCGCGTCTTGACATGCAATCGACCGGGATCGTCCTTGCCGTCGTCTTTCTCGCCGTGCTAGCGGTGATGCACCAGCGCGATCGCCGTGCACTGAGAGCGGAACGACGCAAACTGTTCGACGCGTGCTTCGCGCTCTTCGAACGACATCGCCTGACACAGGACGCCGTCGCCTGGCCCGTGCTGGCCGGCACCTATGATGGGCATGAGGTGCATATCGCGCCGCTCGTCGACGACGTCGGGTTTCGCAAAGTGCCGTCGCTCTGGCTGCGCGTGACGGTCAAGCGCGCATTGCCGATGTCGGGAACCGTCGATATGCTCGCGCGCGCACAGAACACGGAGTTCTATTCACCTGCCGATGGCTTGCCCGTGCGGGTCGCGACGCCGCACGCATGGCCAGGCCAGATGACAATCAAGGCCGACAGGCCCGCTGCGCAACTGCCGCTTGCCGTGCTCGATCCTCATGTGAAGCGATTCTTTGCCGACCCGCGCGCGAAGGAGATGCTGGTTACGCAGCATGGCGTGAGGATGGTCTATCAGGCACACGGTGCCGGGCGCAGCGAGTATCTCGTGCTGCGTCGGGCTGTGTTTCGCGACGCGCGGTTGCCGGCGACGCTGGTCAGATCGCTGCTGGATCAGGCAGTACAGGTGTGCGCCGATGTGATGAAAGGAGATGTTCATGGTCAAGCCTGACACCGCACGGCCCGTGCATCCGTATATCGTGCTGCTGGCGGCCGTGCTGTTGCCGGGTGCCGGGCAACTGATCAACAGGATGCCGACGCGCGCGCTGATCATGCTGTTTTTCATGCTGTCGCTTGGGTTCGTTACGCTGCAGCTTGCGGCGCCGGGGCGCTCGTTTATCGGACGGCATGCGGGAGGCGTGTTCGTCTATGCCATCGCCGTGATGGATGCCTATCTGATCGCCCGGTATCGCTGGGAGATGTTTCGTAGTCGCCTCGCTGTCTGATGACGATTTTCCGACCGGCTTATCGGCACAGGCCACTGTGCTGGCCGCGCTTCGTGTCGCTCTGCTTCAGAGCCGCCGACCTTCCATCATGTGCAAGCGCGTCTTTTCGGCCGGCCCGTGTGTCGATAAGGCCCGCGACGGCGTCGCGCTGGAAGAGTGAAAAGCAGCCTCGATGCGCGTGCAACCGCCAAGGCGCTGTCATTCGACGACACAAAAAAGAAAAAGCTCACGGCGATCGGATAGACACGTGTTACCTACCCTGAGGTATTGCGGGTCGCCTGTTGAGCATTGCACCATGGACCCGTGAATCGCTACTCGAAATCGGCGGATGGCTGGCGCGAAGCGGTGTGCGGCATGTGATCAAGAGCCGTAAAAGCCGAAGCTGCTGGCCGCTACCATATCGTCACGTGGCCATCACATCATTTCGCCGTGTTTCCGGCGTAGTGGAGAATCGAGCTTGAACAGAACCGAATACATTGCCCGGATCAAGGCAGCGTACGAAGGCGAACTCTATGGGGAAACGTGGTTCGCCACCATGGCCGGCCACGCGGTCGCACCAGACCGACAGCGCAAGCTCGCCGCGATCGCGCAACTCGAATATCAGACGCGTAGCCGCATGACGCCGCTGATCACCCGCCTCGGCATCACCGGGATCGACGAAGCGGCTCAACGTGAAAAGGGAATGCGGCTCGCACGGGAACACGCGAGGCAGTCGTGGCCGGCGTTCATCGGATGGTTTATCGAAGAGATCGGGCGCTTCGTCACGCTTTACGACGAGATGGAGCGCAACAGCACGGAAGAGGACGCGGCGATACTAGGCGAACTGGCGCGCCATGAACGCGCGTTGCTCGAATTCGCCCGCCTTGAAGCGGCGGGTCTGCCCGACCGTTCGCTCGAACCCGTGCTCGCGCTGCTGAACACGCGGAGCGCCGTGAACTCCGGCTGACACAGCGCTCACGTCACGTCAACGGCGTCGCCGCCGACGTCCCATCCGGAAGCAGCCAGCACATGATCGAGTACTTTCTTTGGGTCGGTCCTGCCATGTCCGATCGACGCGCAGCCGATCCGCGTCGGCACCTTGAATTCGTGGCCCTCCACGCGAACGGGTGCTTCAAGCAGTTTCTGCAGATTCTCCTGCAGCTCGTCGAGCACGGCATCCGGATGCTCCGCTGCACGTTGCGCCAGCTGCTGCGCATCGCCGCACCACGCGAGCGCATCCGCGCTGAAGTCGACCACGAGCACGACGAACACATGCGGGTCGAGCAACGTCGCACAATTGAGCTGTCCTTGCGTGACCTCGAGCCGCCTGCCGAGGTCGATCATCACCCGATCCGCGTAGTCCTGGCCAAAGCGTGTTGCCACGTGCTCAAGTTCGCCGACGTTGATCGCGAACACCGCGCACGGCAGCGCAGTGCGCGCCGAAATGGCCGCGGAAAACTCCAGCCGGTCGATAAACATCGACGCGCTCGTGAGCCCCGTCGAGTGCTCGAACGTCAGCCGTCGGTGCGCATTCTCTTCGACCATCTGCCGGCGCGCCACCTCCACGATGAACCCTTCGAGTCCCATCAGCTCGTCGCGAGCCGAATAGACACCGCAGCCCTGATCCCACACCCACTTGGTCTGACCAGAGCGGTCCACGATCCGGTAAGTCAGCTCGTAGGGCTCGCGAGCCACCACGCGCGCCTGCACTTCGTTCCAGACGAATTCGCGATCATCCGGATGAATCAGCGAGCGGAACGTCATGCGGCTCTCGTCGATCAGCTCGAACGCCTCGTAGCCCGTCAGATCGAAGCATCCCTCGCTGACGAATTCCATCGACCAGTCGCGGTTGTTTTGCCCGCGATAGATCATCGCCCGCAGATTGGACAGCAGCGTGCGCAAGCTGTGCCGGCTCGCGCGCAGCGCTTCTTCGTTGCGGCGGCGATTCGACACGTCCGTCACAAGACCGACGGCGCCGACCAGACTGCCTTCGTCGTCGGTCACGGCGTGGCAGCGCAGTTCGACGTGAGCCGTCGTATTGTCGGCGCGGATGAGCCGCGCTTCCGTCACCAGTTCGCTCAGGTGGCCGTCGAGCAGCGCCTTCACGCGCGCATTCAGCGTTTCGGCATCTTCGGGGTGATAGAACGACGCGAGCGGCTTGGGCTCGGCGTCGGTGCCGACCGCGCGCACGAGGTTGCGCCAGGCAGGATTCCAAAAGATCAGACGTAACTCGCGGTCGACGCGAAAGAGCGCCTGAGGCAGTTGCAAAACGGCATCCTTGCAATGGTGCAGCAATTGAAGCTCGCTGCGCTGCGCGTCCACGCTCGTATAAGGCGCGGGAAACTGCAGCAGCGTCATGCTCGAGCCCCGCGCGCGCAACGCCGTGACGGAATGCAGACGGAAGCCGCCGTCGCCATAGGCGATCCGCAGCGAGCCCGAGGTGCGCTCTTCGCCGTCGCGAGACTGGGTGAGCAATGCCGTCAAATCGAGCAGCGACTGCGGATGCACGAGGTTGCTGAACGGCATGCCGACGATTTCATCCGCGTAGGGCTCCCAGCGCGCATGCTTGAGAAACGCGCTGTTGACGAACACGAGCGCGTCGTTATCGAGCAGCACGGCGGGCGTCGAAAGATTGGCGGCAAACGCGCCGAGTTCGGGCGATGAGCCGGTCGCGCGCACGATGCGCGGCGCGGTGCGGCGCGCGCCATACGCCATGCTGAGCAGCAAAGCCGCAACGCACCCTGCCAGCCCGATCGAGACATACAATAGACCATTGCTGTCGGGGCTGTATCCGAGTCTGGGAATCACCAGTGCAGCCACCGCAGCCAGCAATACCGTGGCGAACAGATAAACCGACATGACGTTCTCGCTTCAGAAAACTGGATCACTGATCGTGAGCGCGTGCGTTGCGCGTCACGACTTAACCCGCCCATGAATATGGACAAGTCTGCGCCCATTCACCGCTATCCGCTATACGCAAAGGTCTGCCTGCTGCTCACCTGCATCGTCGCCCTGATTGCGTTGCTCTACGTGGGCACGCTGATGCAGACGAGAGGAAATGAAGGCTTCCGGCAGACGCTGTTCTCTCTCGACGAAGCGATGAGATTGAGGCACAGGGCGGTAGATCTGCAGTCGGGTTCACCCGATACGGCCCGTGCACTGAGGGATCTGGCCGACTCGCTTGTTCGCAACGATACGCTACTGAACGACTGGAGGCAACGCGGTGCGCCCACGCCCGAACTCACCGCGTCGCTTGCGGCTGCGAACGCGGCGTCTGCGGCCGAACGTGAGCGAGTGCCGGATACGAAGCTCGCGACGCTCGACGCGCTGCGCTCTCAGGTTGCCTACCAGGCTCAGGTGCATACGGCCGTGCTGGGACTGCTGCAGGCCTGCACCGTGTGTCTGCTGGTCTTCGGCATCGTTTTGCTGGCATGGAGCGCGCGACGCGCGCTTCTCACGCGGCCACGCGAGGCATTGCAGGCGCTCGCGCAAACGGGTGAGGCCGTGCCGCAAGGCCGCGATGAAATCGATCGCCTGCTGAAGCTCCTGGCGCAACTCGCCGTGCGCCTGCGCACCGAGCAGGACGAGTCGGCGCGGCTCAAGCGGATCGTCGAAGACTATATTGCGTTCGCCGACCAGTCGCTCGAACTGCTGCATCACATTTGCGCGCAGCTCGCCGAAGAAGAGCCCTCCGGACGGACGCTCGAAGCCCTGCTGCAACGTCTCGTCGCCGTGCTTCGCGCGCGGCGCATCGCGCTGGTGATGACGGAAGCGACCGCGCAGCTGCTCGACGTCGATTCCGTCGTCTCGCCGAACGGCGATGTGCCCGCCATCGTGCGTTCACGCGTCACGAACGAACTGATGACGCTCGTCGGCACCCACACCTTCTCACCGCTCGAAGGCGGCGACGCACCGCCCGTGCTGGCGGCCCCCGTGCGCGTGCCGCTCGCAAGCTACGGCGTGCTGATCGCGGAAGGCGAGTCGGACACGCGCTTCGAGCAACGTCACCTGTATCTGATGGAGACCATCGCGAGCGTGCTGGCCCACGCGATCTCCAACGTCAGCCGCGATGTGCGCGACCGGCGCATGGCACTGTTCGAAGAACGCAATGCCATTGCGCGCGAGTTGCATGACTCGCTTGCCCAATCGCTGTCGTACATGAAGATCCAGCTTGCCCGCCTGCAAGCCGTGCTGCCGCCCGAACTCGCGCAAACCGACATCGCCGAAATTGCGCGCGGCATCCGCGAGGGCATCGACAGCGCCTATCGGCAGTTGCGAGAACTGCTGACGACGTTTCGCTCGCCGATGCACGCGCATGGCCTTGCTTCCACGCTCGAAGAGCTCGCCGAGGAATTCGGCTCGCGCAGCGAAGTGCAAATCTCTATTGACAACCGTGTGCCGCGCGTACGGTTGACAGTCAACGAGGAAATGCATGTCGCGCAGATCGTGCGCGAAGCACTGACGAACGTGATTCGCCATGCGCGCGCGACGACGGCACAGGTGCAACTGATGTCCGACGGCCACGCGATGACGGTGTCGATCGAGGACGACGGCCGCGGCATCGACCGCACCCAGGGCGACGAACATCACTACGGTCTGTCGATCATGCGCGAGCGGGCCCGCAGCCTCGGCGGCCGGCTCGAAGTAAAGGCCGTCGAACGCGGCTCGCGCGTCGTATTGAGCTTTGTCCCGGCTGCGCTCGCCGCACACAAGGCGCGCGCCGTCAGCGGCGCGGGCGTGCGTTGAACGGCTTTTCGGAAGGCGATCCTAGAACTTGTGCAACATCGCGATCCGGGCAACCGCCTGATTGCCCGACGAAGACACACCGCTCGAACCAATGATGTGCGCACCGTCGAAGTCGGTTCCCGTCTTGCCGTTCGTGTGCTGCCACGCGCTCTGTACATAGACCGAGGTCCGCTTGCTGAGACTGTAGTTCAGCATGAGCGCGACCTGGTGCCAGTTTGGACTGTCGCTGCCCGTGGCGGATTCGAGCCGTCCGTGCGTGTAGGTATATGCGCCGATCAGCGCGAGCTCCGGCATCAGGTAGTACTGTCCGTTGATCTCGACGTTGTCGAATTTCCACGATGTCCACGCTTGCGTGCCGATGTTCGGGGCATAGGCATTTGCGGTGGGCGACGTAACCGATACGTGCGAATACGCGAGCGACACATTGGCGTTTTCCGAGAACGTCCATTTCACGCCCGCGTCGATGTTCTCCTGCTTCGGGGCGACGAATACGGCGTCGGACGTAATAGCGCCGTCTGTCGTCGTACCGACTCCATTCAGATGCAGGTAAGCGACCACGAGCGACAGCGGACCGACGGTGTACGTCAGCCCCGCGCTATAGGCCCGGTTAGCGGAAAAGTTCGTCGCGTTGCTGAAGCCGTACACGCCTTCCAGCTGGAACCCGTACAAGGCCGGAGAGACGTACTTGATCGAATTGTTGAGCCGGAAATCGAAGTCCGCGTTGTCATTGTCGAACGGATGCGCAGCCAGATCGCCGATCGAGCTTCCAGCAGCCGTGAACGGACTCCACATATCGACGGTTGCATCGTACTGTCGGCCGAGCGTGAGCGTGCCCGCCGGTGTCGACGACAATCCGACGAATGCCTGGCGGCCGAACAGGCGGCCGCCCTCATTGAGCTGACCCGTATTCAGATTTGAGCCGTTTTCGAGGGTAAAGATCGCACTGAGCCCGCCGCCGAGATCTTCCGTGCCCTTCAGGCCAAAACTGGTTTCTGCCGTGTCGCCGCTCACCATCGCGAAGCTATGATGGCCACCTGAGTTGCTCGTGTAATTCAAGCCCGTATCCAGCACGCCATAGAGCGTCACGGAGCTCTGCGCATAACTGTTTCCACTCAGGCACAGCGCTAGAAAGGCCGCATTGCGAAGCATGTATTTCATCTAGGGTTCCCCTTGGGCGATACGCCGCCGCACATCGGGCGGGCAACTGCCATGCGCGTAAGCACATCGCGCCGCCAAAGCGGTGCGATGTGCATTTCGATCAGACCGGGAGCGAACTACAGAACTGCGGAATTACAGAACTGCGGAACTGCAGAAACTACAGATAGGGCTGCTCGATGGCGGGCAATTCGCCGGGGACTTCGGCATCTGCCTTTACACCCATGAATGCAGCAAGGCGCCGCGAAAAATGATCGCGCACGAAGAGCTGCCGTCCACAGCCGCTGCAAGCCACGATGTTTTGCGTGACGCGCTCGTTGAACGCGTGACAGTGAATGCAGTACACGCGCCGCTGCCAAGTACCGCTGTGCTGCAACCGGATCGCTTCGGGCGCAAGCGCGTACCGCTGCGCAATGCGCCCCACGGACCAGATGAACGGCTCACTGCCGAGCGCATAGATGCGCAAGCCGACGGTCGCCGTCGCCGGGTCGCGCAACGCCTCGTCCAACGCATCGAAGAGCGCGGCTTCGTTCGCGAACTTGCGCTCTGTCGCGTCATGAAACGTGACGCCCGCCCCGTGCCTCGCGGGGTCATTCACTTCCCACACGTCCATCGGCAGAAGCCCGGCGAGCGCGAGGCTCACACGCACGCAATCCTCGTTGCTCGCGCCGTTCGTGACGAACCAGTGGCGCGTGCCGCTCGGGTCGGGAGCAAGCGGCACGTATTCGGGCCGGCTTTTGTTGGTCGATATCATGGCTGTTCGATCCGTTCGACAAGAGGTTCAGTAGATAGCGAGGCTATGCGTCACCGCGACGACCACGATCCCCGCCACCACCGTCACGTATGGCAGGATGCCCGCGCGCCGGGCGACCTGGCCCGAGCCGACGAGTTGCATGTCCTCTTTCATCGCATCGGGGAAATGCCCCTTGTCGGTCACGTAGTGGCGGAACAGGAACACGGGCAAAATCAGCGCCGCGAAGCACAGTCCCGAGATCAGCGTGCCCGAGCCCCAGATGTCCGCGCCCATGCCGAGCAGCGCAAGATTGACGAACGAAAACAGCGTACCGAGCGCGAGCAGCCAGTTCGGCGCACGGAACGGCCGGCTCCAGTCGGGTCGGTCCAGCCGGTGAATCCACGCTGAATTGAGGTTCAGGAAGTTGAAGATGATGTAACCGACGTTCGACATCGCCAGCACGAACACATAGTCGGACATCAGCAGCAGGACCAGGTTGAAGCACAGGTCCGTCCACATCGCACGCGTCGGCGCGCCGTGCTCGTTGACGTGCGACAGGTACTTGGGCAGCCAGCCATCGACGGATGCCTGATACAGCGTGCGCGAAGACCCCGCCATCGACGTCATGATCGCCAGCACGAGCGCCAGCACCAGCATCACGATCAGCACACGTTCGACCAGCAGCCCGCCGTGAATCATCGGTGCCATCGCTTTCGCGACGCCCATCCCGCTATAGATATCGGGCGAAAGCATGCCGTCATACACGGCCGGCGTGACGATATTGCCCGCTGCATCCTTGACGGCAGGCGACACCATATGACCGAGACCCAGCACGCCCTGGAACGCCAGCGGCACGACGGTGAACACGAAGATGCACAAGAGGCCCGAATACAGAATGGCCTTGAACGTGTCGACCTTCGGATTGCGGAATTCACGCGTATAGCAGACGGCCGTTTCGAAACCGTATGTGGACCACGCCGCGATGAACAACCCGCCCGCCATCAACGTGATGCCCGCGCGATCCCAGGTGCCGTCGACGATCTGACCGGCGCCGTCCTTCGCGAACGGCACGAGCGGAAAGAGGTTGTGCATCGGCAGATCGCCGCTGAAAAGCGGCACTGTCCCGACGAGGATCAGCGGGACGAGAGCGGCCACGCCGAGTATCGTCTGGATGCGCGCTGCGTTCAGAATGCCCCGGTGCTGGATCGCGAACGTGATGAGCAGCACGACGGCGCCGAGTATGAACGTCGAGTTGATCCGCAGGCTGAGCCCCGAACGGATCCAGTCGAGACTCACCAGCGTGATCTGCCAGGTATTGATCGCCGCGTCCGCGGGGAATAGCACGGAGAGAATGTAGCCGGCTGCGAGTCCCGAGCCGATCGCGAGCACGGGCGACCACGCGAACCAGTTGCACCAGACCGACAGTGGCGCGAACAGCTTCGAATAGCGGACCCATGCGATCGCGCCATAGACGGACGCGCCGCCCGACTTGTGAGGAAAGAGACCCGCAATCTCCGCATACGAGAACGACTGGATGAAGCCGAGCCCGATCGAGACGATCCATACCGCCCAAGACAGCTTGCCGACCGTCGCCGCGATCGAACCGATCGAAAACAGCACGAGCGCGGGTACGCCGCTCGCCACCCAGAATGCACCCGTCCAGCTGATCTTTCGATGCAAGGTACCGTCGGCTGTTTCGACGGCGTAGTCTTCGGAAACCGCACTCATAACTGTCATCCTTTTTCCGGTGGAATACCGATTGTGGGAATCGTTCCGCGTGAAATTGCCCGCACCACGCCGCAGCAACGCGAGCGCGGGAAGGAAGCACTGCAACAGCTTGTGATTGTAAAAACCCTGTACCCCGGCGAATATCGGCCTAGGCGACTTCCGCCCCGAGCTGCTCGACTTCCGGATGCGTGCCCTTCGCGATCTCGGCGCCATCGTCCAACGGTGCGAGCCAGTCGATGGCCGTCTGGCGATAGCGCGTGAGGCCCTTGTATTCGGCCAGCTCCTGCGGCAGCGTCGACAGCACACGATGCAGACGCTTGCCCCACTTCGGCACGCGCGCCAGTTCGCCGAGTCCGATCAGGTAGCAGCGCACGCAAAAGAGAATCGCGTTGCTGCGGGGCAGGCGAAAGAGCGTCTGCAGCTCGACGCGCAGATGCAGCTTGTCGCCGACGTTTTGCGGCGTCACGCTCGCCCGGTCCGGGCCCCACTCGTGGTAGTTCTCCGGCGAGGTATCGAGGCGCGGATTGACGGTCATCGTCCAGTTCAGCCGCCGCACCGGCGCGCCCAGTTGCAGACGCAACAGGAACTTGAGCGCGCGCTCGAAGATGCCTGCCTGGTGCGCAAGCGGCACAGGGCCGTGCCATTCGACGAAGTTCATACCCAGATCGAAGTCCAGCGACCAGTCCGCCTGGGTCGTGACCATGCCGCCGTCCATGAACAGGTTGTCGTCGCGCTGGTCGATCAGGACGTAATCGCCCTGCGCCTGGCGCGTAATGTATTCGAACGGAGGACAGGGCAACGTGCTGTCGTCGCCGAAGGTGAAGGTCTGCTCGAGACCGAGCGGACGGTTTGTCCATTTCCACCTGTCCCCGCTGCGCTCCAGCGCGAAGTGCTCAGGGTAGTCCTCGGCGAGGCTTTCCATGATGAGTTCGAGCGTGTCCCACTGCGCCGGTCCCATGTGGTCGAGCACCTGGCAGCGCATCGGATCGCGTTCGAGCGTCAGTGCGCGGTCACGGCATTCCGCGACATAGTGTTCGTCGATATCGAAGGCCGACAGGAACACGGGCGAGTTGCCTTCCTTCACATGCGGCTCGATGTTGACCGAGTACATGTACTTGTCTTCCGGGAACGGAAATGGAAAGCGCAGGATCGCCTCGTCGCTGTTGCGGAACGTGAACGTATCGCGGAAGGTTTCTTCCGTCTTGAAGTCCATGGCCATGATCTACCCCTGACTTTAGATGTTCAGTACGAGGCGTTCGCTTCGCGCGCGGGACACACAGGGCAGCATCTGCCCACCTGTGGCCCGCTCCGCCTCGCCGAGGCAGAAATCGCGATGGTCAGGCTCGCCGTCGAGCACTTCCAGCGCGCACGTCCCGCATGCGCCGCCCCGGCACATGTACGGTGCGTCCACGCCCTCGCGTTCCAATGCTTCGAGAAGGCTTTCGTCGCTGCGCACATTCACCTCGCGGCCCGTTTGCGCGAGCACCGCGGTAAAAGGCGCGCCGTGCGAGCCGCCGCCGAAGCTCTCCTGATGAAAGTGGCTCGCGGGCCAACCCAGCGCGCGCGCC
The DNA here is from genome assembly GCF_900108945.1 of Paraburkholderia diazotrophica. Lineage (GTDB taxonomy): Bacteria > Pseudomonadota > Gammaproteobacteria > Burkholderiales > Burkholderiaceae > Paraburkholderia > Paraburkholderia diazotrophica. The sequence continues at coordinate 50,793 of NZ_FNYE01000010.1, forward strand.
GTGCGGGCGACGCCGTTCATCAGCCCTTCCGGTCCGCACGTATAGAGATGGGTGCCCACCGGTTGTGCAGCGAGCAGCGCGCCAAAGCGTTCGCTCGCGTCGCACAGATCGGTGTAGACGGCGATGTCTGCCGAGGTGCGCTTCGCGATCAGCTCTCTGAACGCCGCCTCGTCTTCGGGACGGCAGCACAGATGCATCTCGACACGCGCACGCGCTTGCGCCAGGTCCGGCAGCATCGACAGGAACGGTGTGAGGCCGATACCTCCTGCGATCATCACGTGCTTCGCAGCACAACGCGCGATCGGGAAAAAGTTCGACGGCATCGAGATTTCAAGCTCGCTGCCTTCGTGCACGTCGCTGTGCATGAAGGCCGAGCCGCCGCGCGACTGAGGCACGCGTCGCACCATGATCTGATAAGCGTCACGCGAGCCGGCGGGCGTCGTCAGCGAATAGGCGTTGCGCCAGAGGCGTTCCTTGCCGCGCATCGTCACCACGACATGACTGCCTGCGGAGTACGCCGGAAGCCGTCCGCCCTGGGCGCTCTCCAGCGTAAAACGTCGCACGTCCTGCGTCACCGATTCGACGCGCGCGACACGTACGGGGATCGTTCTCGAAGCATTCATGCCGTCGACACCTCCATAGGTCTGATCGGGTGGGCGTGAGTGACAAGCGATGCTTGCCCTTCGCGTCGTTGCATTCATGGACGTAGCATCGGCCTGCAATAAACCGTTATCAATGATTCAGTGGGGGTAGTCCCTGCGCAGTAATGGTTGCCGCGCACTACCCTGCCCGCCGCGCCATCTTCTTCTTTGCGAAGCTCCCCCTTGCGTGCGCGCAAGCCGCGCTGGCAATGGTTCTGCGGCCTCGCTTACCGACGCCTTTCGCAAGCTTTGCAGTCTCGCGCCGACGTCGCATGGACTCGTCGCGTCATTGCGCGGGCGCAGCCGGAGTAGCGCGATCTACCCATCGGGAGGTAGCGCCAGCGGGCGATTGTGAGGCGAAATTGAACGGCAGAGACTTGCGGTCATCGACGCTGGCGTACCCGAGCCGTCCGATATCACCGCCTTCGCAACACAAACGCGTGCAGTCATTCCCCAGCAACGGTCCTTCTTTCGGGAAAACATCATGACAAGGCAATCCATTCTCAACGTCCGTCATCGTGAGCTAGGTTCGAAGCTCGATGGCGATTCCTGGAACGACATGCCGATCCCCTGGTACTACTCGGGCGATCCGTATGACGACGTGGTAGCCGTGCGCACGGCAGCGGGCCTCTACGACATCAGCGCGCTCAATATCGTGCGCGTGACGGGCCCCGATGCAGCAGCCGTGATCGACAGCCTCTGCGCGATCGACGTGAGCCGCATGAAACCCGGCACAGCACGGCTGGCGGCCGAAGTCGACGAGCGCGGCGGTGTCTGCGACGACCTCATGGTGATCTACGACGCTCCACAGCATTTCCGGCTCTCGCACGGCGGCGGCACCACGCAGACGCATCTGGAACGCGCCGCGCACAAGCGCAACGTCGAATGGCGCCAGGACTTCGATGTTCACATGCTGTCGCTGCAAGGCCCGCGTTCGACCGACATCCTGCAACCGCACATCGGCATCGAGCTGAACAGGCTGCCCTACTTCGCCCACGTCGAAACGCAACTGTTCGGCCGCAAGATCATCGTCTCGCGCGGCGGCTACTCGGGCGAACAGGGCTTCGAAGTGTCGTGCGCATCCACCGACGCCGTCGCGCTGTGGGACGACATTCTCGACGCGGGCAAGCCGCACGGCGCCGTGCCCGCATCGTGGATGTCGCTGGAAATCGCGCGTATCGAAGCCGCGCTGCTCTTCTATCCGTTCGACATGCCCGAAGGCAACACCACGCCCTGGGAGCTGAATTGCGACTGGATGGTCGACCTCGACAAGGCTGGCGACTATGCGGGCAAGCAAGCTTTGCTCGCCGCGCGCGGCAAGGAGCGCGTGAAGCAGGCGGGTGTCGTGGTGAAGCACGATGCAGCCGTCAGCGCCGGTTCGCCCATCTACATCGGCGACGAGCAGGTCGGGGTCGTGACGAGCGCGATTTTCAGCCGCTATCTGATGCAGTCGCTTGCGATGGTGCATCTGAAGCCGAGCCATACGGCACTCGGCACCAAGGTCGAGATTCGCGATACGGCAGGCAGGTTCAGCGGCGTCGTCAGCAAGACGCCGTTCTACGACCCGATGCGGCTTCGCACCCGCGTCGCCGCCTGAGTCCGTAGTCATCCGTCATCCCACGATACGGCGGCGCGCAGCGCGTGCCGCCACCACCAGAAAGACAGAGGCAGAGCGAAGCACAGCAACTGTCCAGCGGTCCCTGATCGGCCCCGCCTTTGTCTCACGTAGTCCATGCTAAAGGAGACACTTTCCATGCCCCGCGATCCCCGTCATGACGTGCTGTTCCAGCCGATCCAGATTGGCCCCAAGACGCTGCGCAACCGTTTCTATCAGGTTCCGCACTGCATCGGCGCGGGCAGCAACCTGCCAGGCTTTCAGGCGGCGCACCGCTCGATGAAGGCTGAAGGCGGCTGGGCCGCGATGAACACGGAATACTGCTCGATTCACCCGGAGTCGGACGACACGCACCGCCTTTCGGCCCGCATCTGGGATGAAGGCGACGTGCGCAACCTGCGCGCGATGACGGAAGAGGTACACAAATACGGCGCGCTGGCGGGCATCGAAATGTGGTACGGCGGCTCGCACGCGCCATGCATGGAAAGCCGCGCGACGCCACGCGGTCCGAGCCAGTACGCGTCCGAGTTCGAGACGCTGACGTATTGCAAGGAGATGGACCTCGACGACATTCGCGATGTCCAGCAGTTCTATGTCGATGCCGCGCTGCGCGCCCGCGATGCCGGTTTCGATATCGTCTATGTGTATGGCGCGCACTCGTATCTGCCGCTGCAATTTCTCTCGCCGTACTACAACAAGCGCACCGACGGCTACGGCGGCTCGCTCGAAAACCGCGCGCGCTTCTGGCTCGAAACGCTTGAAAAGGTGCGCCGCGCCGTCGGCAGCGACTGTGCAATCGCGACGCGCTTTGCCGTCGACACGCTGTACGGCAGCGGCGGCATCGAAGTCGAGAACGACGGGATGAAGTTCGTCGAAATGGCCGATTCGCTTGTCGACCTGTGGGACGTCGACGTCGGCGACATCGCCGAATGGGGCGAAGACGCGGGACCGTCGCGCTTTTATTTGCAGGGTCATCAGGTGCCGTGGACGCGCTTCATCAAGGAGGTGTCGAAAAAGCCGGTGCTCGGCGTCGGCCGTTTCACCGATCCCGAGAAGATGACCGAGATCGTCACCAAGGGAATCGCCGACATCATCGGCGCGGCCCGTCCATCGATTGCCGATCCGTTCCTGCCGAAGAAAATCGACGAAGGGCGTATCGACGACATTCGCGTCTGCATCGGCTGCAACGTGTGCATCTCGCGCTGGGAAATCGGCGGCCCGCCGATGATCTGCACGCAGAACGCAACGGCCGGCGAAGAATATCGCCGCGGCTGGCACCCGGAGAAGTTTGCCGAGTGCAGCTCGAACGACTCGATTCTCGTGGTCGGCGCGGGCCCGTCCGGATCGGAGTGCGCGCGCGTGCTGATGCAGCGCGGCTACACGGTGCACCTCGTCGATCAGGCGGAGAAGATCGGCGGTCATCTGAACAGCGTGGTCACGTTGCCGGGACTCGGCGAATGGGGCTATCACCGCGACTATCGCGAGACGCAGATCGCCAAGCTGCTGAAGAAGAACCGCCACAGCCAGCTCGCGCTCGGCCAGAAGCCGCTCACGGCCGACGACGTGCTCGACTACGGCGCGGAAAAAGTGGTGATCGCCACGGGTTCGCATTGGGTCGGTGACGGCACCAACTGCCTGACGCACGACCCCATTCCGGGCGCCGATGCATCGCAGCCGGACCAGCTGACGCCCGAACAGGTGCTCGCGGGCAAGAAGCCGATCGGCAAGCGCGTCGTGATCCTGAATGCCGACACGTACTTCATGGCGCCGAGCCTCGCGGAAAAACTCGCGGCGGCCGGTCACGAGGTGACGATCGTGAGCGGCGTGCATCTCGCGAACTACATGCACTTCACGCTCGAGTATCCGAACATGATGCGCCGCCTGCACGAACTGGGCGTGCATGAGCTGGGCGATCATTTCGCGAGCCGCGTCGAGCAGGGCCGCATCCAGATCTACAACATCTGGGGCGATGGCTCGCGCCGCACGTACAAGGGCAAAGGCCAGTTGCCGCGCGACGGGAACAAGACCCATCGCTGGCTCGAATTCGATTCGCTCGTGCTCGTGACGGGCCGCCGCTCGAACGACGGCCTGTATCGCGAACTGAAGCAACGTCAGAGCGAATGGGACGGCAAGGGCATCAAGTCCGTGTACCTGATCGGCGATGCCGAAGCGCCGCGCCTGATCGCCGACGCGACGTTCACGGGCCACCGCCTGGCACGCGAAATCGAAGAGCAGAACGCGCAGATCCCGCTGCCATACAAGCGTGAAGTCGCCGTCTGGGGCACGCCTCACAAACCCGGCGGCACCTTCGAGATCGTCTACAAGAAGTAGCAGGCGGCACGCGAGCCCGGCGGCTCGCGCCACCGTTCCCCGTCAGTCTGGACGCCACGCGCATCGCGCCGCCCGGCTCATCCTCACGGGATGATCCGCGCAGCCGGTGCCGTGGCGGGGGACCCCTTTTCCTCTTTCAACGGACGAGCCCATGTCGAGCGCAGCGACCTTCGATCCCGTCAACGTCACCCGGATTCTCTTCGAGGGCTTCCCCACGTTCGCGATCGTACTGTTCTATCTGGCGGGCGTCGCAGCGATGGCCGCGTTCGCGTGGGGCGTCTACGTGCAGGTGCGCAAGTACGGGCGCGGCAAGCCCGTCACGGGTCCCATCGATCTGCGCGCGCGCATCGGCGCAATGGTGCGCGTCGTGCTGAACCACCGCACGATTGCGCGCCGCGATCCCGCCGCGGGCCGCGCGCATCGCTTCATCTTCTACGGCTTCGCCGTGCTGTTCCTGGGTACGGCGACTGTCACCGTCGACTACGACATCACGGCCCGCTTTCTCGGCTTTCATTTCTGGAACGGCGATTTCTATCTGTTCTTCAAGCTGGCGATGAACCTCGCCGGCCTGTCGCTGGTGGGCGGCCTGATCTACATGATGGTGCGGCGCGGATGGATCAAGCCGCCGAAGCTCGATTACACGCGTCCAGACCGCAAGCCCGGCGACCCCGACTACGACCGCAGCGGATACCGCCGCGAAGACTGGGCTTTCCTGTGGTCGCTCGTGCTGATCGGCATCACGGGGTTCGTGCTGAGCGCGTTGCGGCTGGTGTGGCTGCAGGATCGCGCTGTCGTCTGGGACACGCGCTGGTGGTCGCCTGTGGCGGCGCTGCTTGCCGAAATCATGTGCGGCGCGGGACTCGGCGCATCGGCGGCTTACGTGTTGCGCACGGGCCTATGGTGGTTCCACGGCGCGCTCGCGCTCACGTTCATTGCGCTGATTCCCTACACGAAGGTCAAGCACATCTTCACGGCGAGCGGTTCGCTGCTGATGCGCGATCCGCTCGCCGCGCAGCGCCTGCCGAAAGTCGAGCCGGACGCCGAGCGCGCCGGCTACAAGACCATCACCGATTTCACGTGGAAGCATCTGCTCAATCTGGATGCCTGCACCAAATGCGGCCGCTGCCATGAGGCCTGCCCCGCGCGCGCCGTCGGCGCACCGCTGTCGCCGCGCGACGTGATTCTGTCGCTGCGCGAATTCGCGAACGACGCGCTGGAGAAAAACACACTGCCCGAAGAGGTGAAGCTCGACGTGCATGGCAAGGATATCGGTCAGGTGTTCATGGAAACCGTGTGGTCGTGCCGGACCTGCATGGCATGCGTCGAGATCTGTCCCGTCGCCGTCGAGCATGTGCCCATCATCGTGCAGTTGCGCCGCAATCTCGTCGAAGCCGGCGAAATGGAACCGCAGGTGCAAAAGACGTTGCAGGCGATCCACAAGAACGGCAACTCGTTCAACGAGTCGAAGCGCAAACGCGCGGCGTGGACGAAGACGCTGCCGTTCCCAGTCAAGGACGCACGCAAGGAGCCCGTCGACATGCTGTGGTTCGTCGGCGACTATGCGTCGTTCGATCCGCGCAACCAGCGCGTGACTCAGGCCTTCGCGAGGCTCCTGCACGGTGCGGGCGTGGATTTCGGCCTGCTGTTCGAAGGCGAGGCGAACGCGGGCAACGACGTGCGGCGTGTCGGCGAAGAGGGCCTGTACGAGCTGCTCGCGACGCAGAACATCGCGACGCTCGGCACGTCGCAGTTCCGCCGCATCATCACCACCGACCCGCATTCGTACAACACGATCCGCAACGAGTACCCGGACTTCGGCGGCCATTTCGAAATCGAGCACTACACGAGTCTCGTCGCGCGCATGATCGCGGAAGGCACGATACGCCCGAAGCGCAAGCTCGGCTATCGCGTGACGTTCCATGATCCGTGTCACCTCGGCCGCTTCAACAAGGGTTACGACGCGCCGCGCCAGATCATCGAAGCACTCGGATGCGAACTCGTCGACATGAAGCGCTCGCGCGACAACTCGTTCTGCTGCGGCGCGGGCGGCGGCCGCATCTGGATGAACGACCCCGTCGGCCAGGAAAAGCCTTCGCAAAACCGCATGAAGGAAGCGGCGGCTATCGAAGGGCTCGAAGTGTTCGTCGTGTGCTGCCCGAAAGACCTGACGATGTTCGAGGACGCGCTCAAGACGAGCGGATACGAAGGCCGTTTCGTCGTGCGCGAACTGATCGAGCTGATTGCCGAAAGTCTTGCCGACGCCGACGGCGACACGCCACCCGCCGACGACGTACGCGTCACCGCGGACGCCTGAGCAACGCCACGGACAGCCCGCCATGACGAGCTTCGCCAGTCCTGCCGAACGCCACCCTCGCCCCACCGATGCGGCGCGCGAGGGTGCACGGCTGCGCCGTCACTGGCGCGAACTGGTGCGGCTCGCGCTCGACGCGCCCGACGTGCTCACGTCGTCGATGCTCTATCCGCATGCGCAAGGCACGGATCGCAAACGGCTCGAAGCCCGCATGTTCGGCTCGCGCAGCGACCGGCTCGCGCTCGCTGCATGCGCGTATGCGCCGCCCGCTGTTCTCGCGCGGCTTTGCACGCTCGCGACGGCGGACGCGGATGCCACGCTCGCGACACGTCTCGCCCGTAACGCCGCCACGCCCGCGTGTGGCCTGCAACGGCTCGCCGACGGTCTGCAACGGCTCGACGATACCCGCACGCAGCCGTGTGGAGACCGCATCGCGCAACTGCTCGCGCGCCATCCGCTTGCGCCGCCCGCGCTGCTGGCGAGGATCGCGGCGAACACCGCGAGTATCGATACGTTACGCTCGCTATGCGAGAACGTCGGCGTGCAGCCGGATCTGCTCGCGCAACTGGCCGGCCGCGGCATCGAACCGCTGCAACGATTGCTCGCGATTCACTTCGCGACGAACGCGCATACGCTGCATCACCTGTGGCACAGCACGCGCGAAAGCGCCGTCCGCGCCCAGGTGCTGCGCCACACCGCGTGCCCGGGCGAGCTGTTGCGAAGCATCCCCGCATCGAGTCTGGAGCGGCGCAGTCTCGCGCTGAACGTGCGGACCATGGGTGAAGTTCTGACGGCGCTCGCGCGCGACGACGACCCCGCCGTGCGGCGCGCCGCGGCCACCAATCCGGCGACGCCCGCAGGCGCGCTCATTCTGCTGTGCTTCGATGCAGACCTTCTCGTCAGACGCGCGATCGCCGTGCGTGACGACCTGCCGCTCAAGGTCGTCGAGTGGCTCGCCGAAGACAGCGATGTGTGGGTGCGCAGCAGTCTCGCGCGCAACCGCGCCTGCCCGCGCATCTGGCTCGACCGGCTCGCGCGCGATCGCGAAGCGGACGTGCGCCGCTCGGTGACGCGCCACCTTGCGTGCCCGGCGCCGCTGCTTTCGCTCCTCGCAAGCGACGAAGTCGCATGGGTCAGAGCGGGCGTCGCGTTGCGTGACGAACTGCCGGGACGCGTGCTGCACAGACTGTCGCAAGACACCGATATCGACGTGCTGGCGGGCGTGGCGCGCAATCGCGGCACACCGCAGGCAACGCTCGCGCGCCTCGCCGGACATGCGTCGTCCGATGTACGGCGGTCCGTCATCCTGAACCGCCACGCGCAGCGGCGCGTGCTGCTGCCGCTGCGCGACGAGCCCTATCCGCTGCACCGGGTACTCGTATTCATGCATTCGAGCCTGACCGATGCGGACCGCTGGCGCATGCGCTTCGAACCGGATGCCGAGGCCCGCGCCCGCATGTACGGCCATCTCGCCTGCACGCTCGCCGCGGCGCTCGATCGCAGTCGCGAGCCCCCGTCCGTTGCGACCGCAACGCAAGCACATGAGCCGGGCACACATCAATTGACCACATCAGTGGAGGAGGCAGGATGAAGATACTCGTAGCCATCAAGCAGGTCGCGTCGCTCGATGAGGATTTCGAGCTGCGCGACGATGACCGCGACGTCGAAGCGGACTTTCATGTATTCGATCTCAACGAATGGGACCATTACGCGCTAGAACAGGCGCTGCTGCTGAAGGAAGCGGGCAATAGCGACATCGAAGTCGTGGTCGTGACCGTCGGCCCCGAGCGCGCCGACGAAGAACTGCGCAAATGCCTCGCGAAAGGCGCAGACCGCGCGATCCGTATCTGGAGCGACGAGCTGGAAGAGGCCGACTCCGTCGGCGTCGCGCGCGCGCTCGCCGCGCTCGCACGACGCGAAGCGCCCGACATGATTTTCGCCGGCGTGCAGGCGTCCGACCACGCGTACGGCGCAACGGGCATGGCGCTCGCCGGCCTGCTCGACTGGCCGCACGCGGCCGTCGTCGCGGGTCTCGAGTACACGCCGGGCGCGGGCACGGCCAGCGCGCGCCGCGAACTCGAAGGCGGCGCGTACGCGAACGTCACCGTGCAATGCCCGGCCGTCCTGACGCTGCAACTAGGCATCAATACGCCGCGCTACGCGTCGCTGCGCGGCATCAAGCAGGCGGCGTCGAGGCCGATCGAAACCGTCGCGCCGGACGCACTCGGTCTGAGCGCCGACGAAACGGGCCCGCGAGGCTCGCTCTCGCGCATCCGCCGCGTCTATGTGCCCGAACTCGGGCGCGCGCAGATGATCGACGGCACGCCAGCCGAACAGGCCGCCCGCCTCGCGGGCATCATCAAGGAACTTCGAGGGGAAGCGTAATGGGCGGGATTCTGGTTATTGCCGAACATCGTCAGGGACAATTGCGCCCTGTGAGCATCGAAGTGATCGGCGCGGCAGTTGCTGCGCGCGAGGCAGGCGGCGAACGCGTGACGGTCGCGGTGCTGGGCGCCGCGCCGGCGGCGTTCGTCGATGCGCTCAAGCTGGCGGGCGTCGATGAGATCGTCACCGTGCGCACGCAAACGGATGCGTTCGATCCCGACACGTACCAGGCGGTGGCACACGCGCTGATCGAGGCACGCAAGCCGTCGCTCGTGCTGCTGCCTCATACGATCGACACGCTGGGCTACGCCGCGCCCCTCGCCGTCAAAGGAAACTACGGCTTCACCACCGACGCGTTCGGGCTCGCGCGCGACGGCGAAAGCTGGATCGCCACGCGCTCCGGCTATGGACAGAAGGTCAACATGGAAATCGAGTTTCCCGGCCGCGCGAGTGTCGTCGTCACGGTGCGGCCCGGCGCCTTCAAGGCACCCGAAGGCGCGGGCACGCCCGAAGTCAGCGAGTTCGATGCACCCGCGCTCGCGCCACGCAGTCACCACGAGTCGTTCGAAGAACCCGCGGCGAGCGGCGACGTCGATATCGCCGGCGCGGACTTCATCATGTCGATCGGCCGCGGCATCGGCGAAGAAACCCATGTCGAGCAGTTCCGCGAACTCGCAAGCTCGCTTGGCGCCACGCTCGGCTGCTCGCGTCCCATTGCGGACTCCGGCTGGCTGCCCAAGGCGCACCAGGTCGGGCAGTCCGGCAAGACGGCCGCGAACTGCAAGCTCTACATCGCGATGGGCATCTCGGGCTCGGTGCAGCACATGGCGGGCATGAAGCATGTCGAGAACATCATCGCCGTCAATACCGATCCCGAAGCGTCGATCTTTTCGATCGCGAAGTACGGCATCGTCGGCGACATCTTCGATATTGCGGAAGAACTGCGCGGCCACTTCTAGGCCCGTACTATGGAAAACCCGGAATGTGCCTGCATTCCGGGTGCAAACTATTTTTTCAATTGCAGCAAGTTGTTAAACTGATTGAAGCAACACTTCGGCAATAGCAACAATAAGCCACCGCTCAAAGGTTCACGATCGCGCTGCGCCATGCGCGCAGTTTTCGCAGCCAGGCCAATGAAAGCCGATTGGTATGGTTAATGAGTCCAGGAAGAGCAGATGGTCCCTCACAAAGTACTTCTTATCGACGACCACGCGTTGTTTCGCAAAGGAGTCGCACAACTGATCCAGATGGACCCGGCATTCGAGGTCGCGGGCGAAGCGACCTCAGGCCGGGACGGGATCGACATGGCCGTGCAGCTCAAGCCGGACATCGTTCTGATCGATCTGAACATGCCGCGCATGAACGGTATCGAAACGCTGGAAGGCATGCGCAAGGCGGGCGTCGACGCGCGCTTCATCATGCTGACGGTGTCGGACAACGAACGCGATGTCGTGGCCGCGTTGCGTGCGGGCGCGCACGGCTATCTGCTGAAGGACATGGACCCCGAGGACCTGTGCGTGTCGCTGCAAAAAGCGCTCAAGGGCACAGCCGTGCTCAGCGAATCCGTGACGGGCAGTCTCGTTCATGCGCTCTCGGGCGGGCAGCGCATTCCCGCCGCGCAAAATGACCTGACGGCACGCGAACTCGAGGTGTTCGACTATCTGGTGTCCGGCCTGTGCAACAAGGCCATCGCGCGCAAGCTCGATATCAGCGTTGGAACCGTGAAGGTTCACGTCAAGCACGTGCTGCGCAAACTCGATCTTCACTCGCGTCTCGAAGCCGTGCTGTGGCAGCAGGAGCACGGCTCGCGCTCGCATTCCTGATCCGGCGGCGCGCATGCGCGCCGCTTCCCTTCGTTTCCCCGGGTGCGCTCACGTTCCGCTCACGTTCGCGCGGCATCATGCCGTGCGAACGTCGCGCACGTGCGTCTGGTTTACCTCTACTCCCTGCGAGGTAGACCATCGAGGCTGATTGTCAGGCCGAAGCCGATTGCCAATAATCGGCTTCAGTGTGGCGCACCTGTCCGCATGTCGGTGCGTCCGTGACTTCTCGGAGATGTTCACCATGTCGTCATGCCAGCCGCTCGCGGGAAAGAGTAACCGGGTCGAAGCCATCATGCGCGAGCGCCTTGGCGCATTCGCCCCGAGCGCGCCCGTCGTGCGCTCCTGGACGCGCTGCGTCGAACACTACGGTCTCGATCCCGACGCGTGTATCCCGCCGCCCGTGATGACGAGTGCGGAACTCGCGCTGCGCCGCGAGCAGAACGCTGATCTCGTCGATTGTGCGAAGCTCGAAATGGCGACGCTCTATCAGCAGCTCGGCGACTCCGAGCTCGCCGTCGTCATGACGGATGCCGATGGCGTGATCCTGCATCTCGCGTCGTCGCCCGAGTTCGCCAGCGAAGTCGAAGACTGGGGACTGTGCGCCGGCGCCATATGGAACGAGCGCGAAGCGGGCACCAACGGCATGGGCACCTGTCTCGCCGAAGGCGAGCCTGTCGCCGTGCGCCAGCGCGAGCACTTCTACAGCCGCTATGGCACGCTGACCTGCGCGGCCGCGCCCGTACTCGACGAACGCGGATCGATCGCGGGCGTGCTGGACGTCACGAGCCGCTCGCCCCTGTTGCAGCAGCACTCGCTCGTGCTCGTCGGCATGTCCCGGCAGATGGTCGAGAACCGCCTGCTCGATGCACGTCATACGCACGCGTATCGTATCCAGTTTCACAGCCGCCCTGAGTTCGTCGGCACCTTGCATGCGGGCAAGCTGACCGTCGGCGAAGACGGCGCGATACTCGGCGCGAACCGCAGCGCGCTCGTGCAACTCGGCTTCGTGTCGCTCGACGCGATCGCGGGCAAATCGATCACCGACATCTTCAATGCTTCTCTCGAGGAGATCGTCGCGCGCAGTGCACGCAGTTCGTTTTATCCCATCGCGATCTATCGCACGCATGCGTCGAGCCGCTTCTTCGTGGTCGCTCAGGAGCCGCGCGATCGCGCCGCGCGCGAAGCCATCGCACCGGCGCAGCGGGCCGCGTCGAACGACGACACGGCTGCCACGGGCGCCCGGCGTCTGGCACGCGCGACGCGGACAACGGGCGCGTCGGGTGCGTCGGTTGCGGGCACGGTGCGCGTCGAATTCGGCGACGCGCAGATCGCCAGTCAGTTCGATCTCGGCGCACGCGTGATCGATCGCGGCATCGCCGTGCTCGTGCATGGCGAGACAGGCAGCGGAAAGGAAGTGTTCGCCCATGCGCTGCACGCGGCAAGCGAGCGCGGCAATGGCCCGTTCGTCGCAGTCAACTGTGCTTCGTTGCCTGAACACCTGATCGAAAGCGAGCTGTTCGGCTACCGCGCGGGCGCCTTCACGGGCGCGCAACGCGAAGGACGGCGCGGCAAGATTCTGCAAGCCGATGGCGGCACGCTCTTTCTCGATGAGATCGGCGATATGCCGCTCGCGTTGCAGGCGCGTCTGTTGCGCGTCCTCGAAGAACGCGAAGTGACGCCGCTCGGTTCCGAAACCGTCGTCAAGGTGGACTTCCAGCTCGTCAGCGCAAGCCACCGCGATCTCGCGGAACTGGTCGAAAGCGGCCAGTTCCGCGAGGATCTGTATTACCGGCTCAATGGCGTGATGCTGGAGCTTCCCCCGCTGCGCGCGCGCAAGGACAAGCTCGCACTGATCCGTCATCTGCTGGAAAAAGAGCAGACCCCTGCTCCACGGCTTTCAGCGGACGTACGGCAGATTCTGCTCGATTGCGACTGGCCCGGGAATATCCGCCAGTTGCGCAACGTGCTGCGTACCGCGGCCGTCCTCTGCAACGGCGATGAGCTCACCGCGGCCCATCTGCCCGCGTGGCTCGTGCAGCGTGACAAGAACCTGCATCGCCCACGACCGGGCAGCCCCGCAGCGCCACTGCCCGAGAGCGACGAAGCGGCCGACGCGGAAGACGAAATGGACGCCGCTGCGCCGCTCAATGCGATTCTGCAGGCCGAACGCGAAGCGCTGCTCGCGCTGCTCGACAAGCATCGCTGGAACGTGAGCCAGGTCGCCATCGCACTCGGCATCACGCGCAATACGCTCTACCGGAAGATGAAGCGCGTCCACATCAAGACCTGACGCGCCTCGCCTTTTTCATAACGCGCCGCGCTCAGTTCGGCTGGCTTGTCTGCATCTCCTGCGCTGCGATGCCGCGATCGATACGCGTTGCGCGAGGCCATTTGCGCGACGGTCCGCCGATCAGCTCCGTCAACTCGCTGATGCTGTCGATCACGCGGATGCACGGCAGTTCGGACACGGGATGGTCGCCGCTGTAGCCATAGCTCACGCACACCATCGGCATGCCAGCGGCCTGGGCGGCCAGTGCATCCGTCGCGCAATCGCCGACGAAAAGCGTATGCGCCGGGTCGACGCCCAGCGCTTCGCACGCATGCAGCAGCGGCTCGGGATCGGGCTTGCGCGGCAAGCGCGTATCCCCGTCGACGACCATGTCGAACCACGTCTGCAAGCCGAAGCGCCACATCAGCGGATCGACGAAACGCGATTCCGTGTTGGTGACCACGCCGAGCTTGAGTCCCATCTCGCGCAGACTGTCGAGCGTCGCCTCGGCGCCCGGATAGAGCCGCGTCAGCTGGTCCCCGTCGCGGCAGATCTGGTGGTAGCACGTCTCGTAGCGGCGCAGCACGAGATCGAGCGTCGCGGGACGCGCGTCGACACCCAGCAGCGTCAGCGCGCGATCGACGAGAATCTCCGAGCCGCCGCCGATCAACGTCTGCGCAACGCCTGGCGCGAGCAAAGGAAAGCCGTTCTCGGCCAGCGCCCGGTTGAGCGCATTGCCGATATCCGGCGACGTATGCAACAGCGTGCCATCGAGATCGAACAGCACCGCATCGATCGGCAGATTGCGCGGCATGACTTGCATGTCTGTGTCTCCTGTTGACGGTTGGAATGTCCCCGCAGACGGTTCAGGCCGCCCGTTTCTGACGGTCGATCATCTGCAGGATCATGGGTGTGAAGATCAATTGCATCGCGAGTCCCATCTTGCCGCCCGGCACGACGATCACGTTCGGCCGGCTCATGAACGAGTCGTGCAGCATCGTGAGCAGATACGGAAAGTCGATGCCCTTCGGGTTGGCGAAGCGGATCACGACAAAGCTCTCGTCGGCGCTCGGAATGTCGCGTGCGGTGAAAGGATTCGATGTATCCACGGTCGGCACGCGCTGGAAGTTCACATGCGTGCGGCTGAACTGCGGACAGATATGGTGAGCGTAGTCGGGCATCCGGCGCAGGATCGTGTCCATCACGGCTTCCTGCGAATAGCCGCGCAGCGTCTTGTCGCGATGCAGCTTCTGAATCCACTCGAGGTTGATGATGGGTACGACGCCCACCAGCAGGTCAGCGTGTTGCGCCACATCGATGCCGCGTCCGACGAAGCCGCCGTGCAGCCCCTCGTAAAAGAGCAGATCCGTGGGCGGCGCGATGTCCTCCCACGGCGAGAACGTGCCCGGCTCCTGGCCGTACTCAGCGGCTTGGGCCTCGTCGTGCAGGTATTTGCGCACGCGCCCCCGGCCCGTCGCCGCATATTCGCTGAACAGCGCCGCGAGCTCCTCCAGCAGGTTTGCTTCCGGGCCGAAGTGGCTGAACTGACGGCGGCTCTCTTCCGCCTCCTTCATCGCGGCGCGCATTCCTGCGCGGTCGAAGCGATGAAACGCGTCTCCTTCGACGATCTGCGCATTGAGCTTTTCACGGCGGAAGATGTGCTGGAAGCTGTTCATCACGGTCGTCGTCCCTGCTCCACTCGAACCCGTGACGGCAACAATCGGATGTCTGATCGACATGGTGTCACTCCCGCCTACACGCGCGCTTCAGGACGAAAGAGCGAGCGCTCGTTGAAGAGCGGTGACGTGAACGGCGCATCCTCGCCACGCTCGTGTTCGCGGTGGTAGCGTTCGATGCGCTCGACTTCGCGCTGCGTGCCGAAAAACATCGGCGTGCTCGCCTGCATATCGCCCTGCACGTCAAGAATGCGCGCACGTCCCGTGCTGGCGAGTCCCCCCGCCTGCTCGACGAGCCATGCAAGTGACTGCGCCTGGTACAGCAGAGGCGCACGCGCGGCTCGCGGCGTTCGACGGCTCTCGCGCGGGAAAAGACACAAGCCGCCGCTCATCAGCGTGCGATGCGTATCGGCCGCGAGCGATGCGCTCCAGCGCGTGTCGAAGTCACGCTGACGCACGCCCCCGCTGCCGTCGCGGCATTCGCGCATGTAACGCTGCACGGGCGGCTCCCAGAAGCGCTCGTTGCCGCCGTTGATGGCCAGTACCGCGCCCTGTTCGGGAATGCGCAGCGCCTGATGCGTCAACACGAACTCGTCGCGCTCGCGGCAGAGGGTGAAACCGTGCGTGCCGCGCCCGATGGTGATCACCATCATCGTCAAGGGTCCAAACAGTGCGTAGCCAGCGGCAAGCTGCTTCGTGCCCGTGATCGCGCATCCTCCCGCGGCGCTTGCAGCACCCGCGAGGCGCAGCGAGAAAACGGTGCCGAGTGCATCGTTCGATCCTGCATTCGCGGTGCCGTCGAGCGGGTCGGCAAAGAGCACATAGCGCCCCGCCGACGTCGTGCGCACGGATTCGACACCAGCCGAGACCATGCCCGCGACTTCCGAGCCGCGTTCATACATCACGGCTAGCACGTCATGCGCGCCCGTATCGGGCGCCGTGTGATTCGAACGCGCGTGTGCTGCATGGACGGCTTGCTGTCCGCTGATCGCACCCCGCCCGATGCGGGCAGCGATGATCTTCACCGCCTGCGCGATTTCGTCGATCACAGCGCAAAGCCCGGCAGCGTCGGCGGCGTGCACGACGCCTGGCGCCTGCGAGCGGCGAGGAGCGAGATGCGCGGCAAGGAAACTCGACAGCGTCGGTTGCACGGCGCGCTCAACGGCTGCGAAATCGTCGTTGTCGCGCTCGCCGCAGTCGTCGTTCGCGACGCCGACCGGGGGCGCCTGTTCGCCTGGTTCAATTCGTGCATTCATGGTGACCTCGATCGTCCGTTGCTTGCGATGACGGCTGGCAATCACAGTAAGCCAGCCATCTGTCGAGAGAAATTCAGATATTTTTATTTGCGCTTTAAGCGACGCTTATCTGTCGCTGGATGGAGTGCCGATCATGCTCAACCTGCTTCGCAACCTCACGCTGCGCCAGTTGCAAATCTTCTCGGCGGCCTCTCAATACGAGAGCTTCGCCCGCGCCGCAGACGATCTGCATCTGACACAGCCCGCCGTCTCCATGCAGATCAAGCAGCTCGAAGAGGCGATCGGCTTGCCGCTCTTCGAACGCATCGGACGGCGGATCACGCTCACCGAGGCGGGCGCGACGCTGTCGCATCACGCGAAGCGGATCCTGGGCGACATCAGGAACGCCGAAGATGCGATGCGCTCGCTTTCGTCGGCCGATAGCGGAACCATCTCCATCGGTCTCGTCAGTTCGGCGCGATACTTCGTCCCTCGCCAGATCGCGCGCTATGCGGAGCGTCATCCGAAAGTCGATATCCGCTTCCTGATCGGCAAACGCGATGTGCTGCTGCGCCAGTTGCAGGACAACGCAATCGATCTCGCCGTGATGGGGCGACCGCCCGTCGACTTCGACGCGCACTGCGAACCGCTCGCGTACAACCCGCATGTGATTGCCGCGAGCGTGACTCATCCGTTCGTCGATGCAGCGTGCTTCGACTTGCACGAATTGCGCCATGACACGTTTCTGATGCGCGAGCCCGGCTCCGACACGGCCGTCGTCGCAGCCGATATGTTCCAGCATCATCTCTTCACACCGGCCCGCACGCTGGCGCTCGACAGCCACGAGACCGTCAAGCAGGCCGTGATGGCGGGCATGGGCGTAAGCGTGCTGCCGCTGCACACGCTGCGGCTCGAACTGCTGGCGCGAGAGGTGTCGGTTCTGCGCGTGAACGGCACGCCCATCGATCGCGTCTGGCACGTCGTCCACATGAACGCAAAACAACTATCGCCGACCTGCTCCGCCTTCAGGCGCTTTCTGATCGAGAAAACGGGCGCCTGGCTCGAAGGCCAGTTCGCGGAGCTCACGCCGCCCCCGCACGCTGCGAGTCCGTTCGTGCAGACATGAAGCAGAATGTCACCGATTCTGCACAAGGTTCGACTGCACACTTTCCTTCGCGACGGATGTTCTTCCAGAAGCACACACTGCGTTCGCACACAGTCTTGCAGGCGCTCATCGTTGCGTGCGCCTCCTATGGCATGACGCTTGCGTTTCAGGTCCCCGACAACGATGACCCGTCATGGGATTGAGGAACGCGCATATGAGCCGATATGGCATCGCTGAATCGACGGCGAAACACACTAGCATCGTCACCGTGAATGCTCCCGGACGCCTGCATCTGGGATTCCTCGATCCGGGCGCGTCGCTCGGCCGGCGCTTCGGCAGTCTCGGGCTCGTGATCGACGGCATCAGCACGACACTCGACGCGCGCCTTTCCTCGGACGATGAGGATCACTACACGGCTGTGCCTTCCGCGTGCGATGAGTTGCCGCGTATTCAAGCCCACATCGAAACGCTGCGCAATCTGACGGGCATCGACGCACCCATCGATGTGCGATTGCAGCGCACGTTGCCGGCTCATGCGGGTCTCGGTTCCGGCACGCAACTGGCGCTCACCGTCGGCCATGCGTTCGCCCGCCTGCACGGTCTCGACATGAGCGCAGCGCAGCTCGCACCAGCACTTGCGCGCGGTGCGCGTTCGGGTGTGGGTATCGCCGGGTTCGAGCGCGGCGGCCTGATCGTCGATGGCGGTCCACGCGGGCCGGGTATCTTGCCGCCTGTGCTGTCGCGCTTCGACTTCCCATCCGCATGGCGCGTGATGCTCGTCTTCGACGATTCACGCACAGGGCTCTCAGGGCCGGCGGAGCGCGAGGCGCTCGCCGCGTTGCCGCCGTTTCCGCAGGCGCTCGCTGCGCACGCGTGTCACCTCACGATGATGCAGATCCTGCCCGCCGTCGCCGAACATGAGTTCGCGCCATTCGCGCAGGGCGTGAGCGCGCTGCAGGACGGCATCGGCCGCTACTTCGCGAAGTCGCAGGGCGGCATCTATACGAGCCCCGATGTCGGGCGCGCACTCGACTGGATCGGCGCGCGCTATTGCGCGGGCGTCGGTCAGAGTTCATGGGGACCGACAGGCTTCGCGATCATGGAATCGCAGGAAGAAGCAGAACACGCATTGCGCTCCGCGCGTGACGCGAATGCGATTGGAGCCGGGCTGCGAGTCGAGATAGTCAGAGGACTCAACTCGGGCGCCACCGTCAGCTGGGCGTCCGCCCAGGATTGATCCATCCTGTTTGCCGAGGAAACATGGAACGCCAACACATTCTCCACATGTTCACGCCGGGACGGCAGATGAGCCCGTTCGACGTGAACATGGCCGTCGATGCCGGATATCAGGTCGTCGTGCCATACACCGATGTCGACGTGAAGATGATCGGCCCGCTCACCCAGGACGCGATTTTCTCGCGCGGCCCCAAGGGTGTCGCGCATACGGGCATCTTTATCGGCGGACGCGACGTGATGCTCGCGACGGACATGCTGCGCCTGTCTCGCGAAGCGATGGTGCCGCCGTTCGAAATCTCCGTGTTTGCCGACCCCAGCGGATCGTTCACGACGGCAGCCGCGCTCGTCGCGAGCGTCGAATCGCAATTGCGCAGCGCCTTCGATACCGGCCTCGACGGCAAGCACGTTCTCGTCTTCGGCGGAACGGGTCCCGTCGGCCTGATCGCGGGCGTGCTGGCTGTACAGGCCGGCGCGCGCGTGTCGCTGGCGAGCAGCCGTGGGCTCGCCGCCGCACACGATGCATGTGAGCGCGCCGGGGCGCATTTTGGCACCACACTCGAAGGCGCCGATGCGAGCACGGCGGACGCGCTCGATTCGATCTTGAAGTCGGTCGACGTCGTCTTTGCGACGGCCGCTGCCGGTGTCGAAGTGATGAGCACGCAGCAGGTGAACCGCGCGGCGCGCCTGCTCGTCGCCGCGGATGTCAACGCAGTGCCGCCCGCGGGCATTGCAGGCGTCGGCGTGATGGACAACGGCAAGCGCATCGGTCAGCACGGCGCGCTCGGCATCGGTGCGCTCGCGATCGGCAACGTCAAATATGAAGTGCAGCAGCGACTGTTCATGCAGATGCTCGCGTCGAAGCAAAAGGTCTATCTGGGCTTCGAGGATGCGCTCGAGATGGCCCGGCGCGTCGTCAGCGAACGTTCGTCGCTTGCTGCGGCTTGATGTCGTCATGACGCCCGCCGCCGTCGTCGCGCGCGGCGACGATCACATCCATCGACACCATCAGGAAGCCAGGCCATGCAGACCTCCTCCTCCCTCGCTGAAGTCGCGCCAACTTCGTCTTTTCTGAGCGTCAATACGCTCGTGCGGCCATTGATCGCCAGTCTGCTCGAACGGCAGGCGGAATTGGGCATCGAAGTCCGGCGCGACGAGCGCGGCGTGACGATCGTCGATGCGGGCATCGATGCATCGGGCAGCGTCGCCGCGGGCATCGCGATCGGCGAGATCTGCATGGGCGGTCTTGGCCGCGTCGCGTTGCGTGCTGCCGCGTCACGCAACGCGGCAGACGAATGGCCGACGTTCGTCGAAATTGCCAGTGCGCAACCCGTTCTCGCCTGCCTCGCGTCGCAATACGCGGGCTGGAGTCTCGCGGCGAGCAAGGAAGAAACGGGCGGCAAGAAGTTCTTCGCGCTCGGCTCGGGACCGGCGCGCGCGCTCGCCTGCAAGGAACCGCTGTTCGACGAACTGGATTACCGCGACGTCGTCGCGACGGGCTGCCTCGTGCTCGAAGTGGACCGCCCGCCGCCCGCCGTCGTCATCGACAAGATCTTGCGCGACTGCAAGTTGCAGCCGCGCAATCTCACGTTGATCCTTACGCCGACCGCGAGCCGCGCCGGCACGACGCAAGTGGTGGCGCGAGCGCTCGAAGTGGCGCTGCACAAGGCGCATGAACTCGGCTTCGCGCTCGACGACATTCGCGAGGGCAGCGCAAGCGCGCCGCTGCCGCCGCCTGCGCAGGACCCCGTCGACGCGATGGGCCGCACCAATGACGCGATCCTGTACGGCGGCCGTGTCCATCTCACCGTGACAGGCAGCGACGACGCCGCGCGCGATCTTGCGCGACGCCTGCCGTCATCGGCATCGAAGGACTTTGGCCGTCCGTTCGCGGACGTATTCAAGGAATACGAATACGACTTCTACAAGATCGATCCCGCGCTCTTTGCGCCCGCCGAAGTGTGGGTGAGCAATCTCACCACGGGCCGGACCTTCCACGCGGGCGCTACCCGTTTCGATCTTCTGCGTCCGCTGTGGCTCGATGAAGCCTGAGAGGTCCGAGATGACAGGCATCCCGCTCGCTGTTGCGATCATGACGGATGAAACCGGCTGGCATACGTCGCGCCTCAAGCGTGCGTTGCGCGAGCGTGGCGCGCTTGGCCGCTGCGTCGATCTGGCCGACTGCCGCTTCGACACCACGCACGCGCCGCATGGCCTCGCGATACCCGGCTATGGACGTGGACTGCCCGATGCCGTCATCGTGCGCGGCATCGCGGGCGGCACGTTCGAGCAGGTCACCGTGCGGCTGGGCATCCTGCACGCACTTCGGGAACTCGGCGTGCCCGTCTACAACGACGCGCGCGCGATCGAACGCAGCGTCGACAAGTCGATGACCACGTTTTTGCTGCATCGCGCGGGCATTCCGACGCCACCGACCTGGGTCAGCGAATCCGCACCGTTCGCGCAACGCGTGCTGATGCGAGAATGCGCGAAAGGTCACGACATCGTGATGAAGCCGCTATTCGGCTCGCAAGGAAAAGGCATTGCGCGAGTCGGCGCAAGCAGCGAAGGTTGCGAACCGCTTCCTGCGTTGAAAGCGTATGGGCAGCTTGCGTATCTGCAGCGTTTCGTCAGGCCCGTCAGCGAGCCGGGCTATGACTGGCGC
This sequence comes from Paraburkholderia diazotrophica, assembly GCF_900108945.1. GTDB lineage: Bacteria > Pseudomonadota > Gammaproteobacteria > Burkholderiales > Burkholderiaceae > Paraburkholderia > Paraburkholderia diazotrophica. Next base: position 72,082 of record NZ_FNYE01000010.1, read on the forward strand.
GTGATGGTCATCGGCGGGAAGGCCGTGACGGCGATGCGCCGGATCAGCGAGCATTGGGTGCACAACGTCGCGCAAGGCGGACGCTGCGAAGCGGCAGCGCTCAGCGAACCGCTCGCCACGCTCGCCGAGCGCGCGAGCGCCGCGCTAGGGCTCGACTATGCGGGCGTCGATCTGATTCCTTGCGACGACAATTCATTCGGCGCGACCGTCATCGAAGTCAACGGTGTGGCTGCATGGCGAGGGCTGCAGTCCGTGACGCCGTTCGATATCGCGGGCTGCATCGTCGACGATCTGCTGAACCGGCGCATGGCGCTCGGGCGAAGCACGGGCAACATCAAGGAAGTCGCATGACGCCCGACACGCGCATCGATACGATCACCGACGCCTTCGTATGGGCGTGCACGCTCGATGTCCTCTGCGCGAAGCCCGGCAACGTCAGCATAGGCGCGCGGGGCCACGGGATGACCGCGCGTCATTTTCTCGCCAGCGCACAGGCGGCACGCTATGCCATAACAGCGCGAGGCGCGCCTGTGGGAGAGCGCATCGAACGCGCAGTGAGCATGTCGATGGCGGCGGCCGGGTGCAATACGAATCTGGGTATCGTGCTGCTGTGCGCGCCCCTTGCGCACGCGTTCGAGAACCTGCTTTGCATGCGCCCCACACCCACGGTACACGACGCGCATGTTGCCCTACGTGCGACGTTATCGCGTCTGGATCTTGCCGATGCAAGCGCCGCGTATCGCGCGATCGCGCTCGCCAATCCGGGCGGGCTGGGAGAAGCGCCCAGCCAGAATGTCGGTACGGCGCCGACCGTCGATCTGCTGTGCGCGATGTCACTCGCGAGGGACCGCGACAGCATCGCGCGTCAATACGCAAACGGGTTCGCCGATGTGCTCGGATATGGGCTCAGCCAGTTGCGCGCGGCATTGGGCTGTGGTCCCGTCGATGAGCCGTGTCTCTTGCAAGCGGTACTCAGAACCTGGCTTGGCTTTCTGTCGCACTGGCCCGACTCGCATATCGCGCGAAAGCACGGTATCGCGCTGGCCCGCAAGGTCACTCAGGATGCCCGCACGTGGCACGCTCGGGCGACGCTCGATCCCATCGAACTCGCAGCATGGGACACGGCACTGAAACGCGACGGCATCAATCCAGGCACGAGCGCCGATCTCACAGTCGCGACGCTGTTCGCCGCCGCATCCCTCGACCCGTCGTTGCTGCGCGTGCGCTGCTTCGAAAGCGAAAGCGAAGCACGCGCAGGCAGCCTCGATATCGCAATCGAAAGCTGAGCGACACGCGCCTGTTGCACTGCTTCGCCTCGTGCGTCGACGTTCACGGCCAACGCACGGTCCGTTCGATCGTCACACCCACTGCCTTCACGTTGGCGAATTTGCGGGGCTTCGCCAGCGAAACCCGAACCCAATGCGCGCCGAAGTCGACGAGCAGCATCTGCGCGATCGTTTCCGCCAACGCCTCCAGCAATTGCAGCTTGTGCGTCGCGAGCAGCGATTCCAGCGCCGTGTGCACCTTGCTGTAGTCGATGGTGTCGAAGATGCGATCTGTGTCGCATGCGTGACTGTGCGGCACGCCCGCCCACAGATCGATCCGCACCGGCTGCGGAGTAGTCAACTCGTCCGGGTCGATGCCGATGACCGTATCGCCCTCGAAGCCTTCGATAAAGATCACGTCCATTTCCGACGCAGCGAGATGTGGCCGCTCGAGCACGTTTTTGTCGATGACGTTCATCTGGGTTCCTTATGGTCGGTTCGTCGATCGCTGTCATGCAAGAAGCGGCCCAGGCATGAATGTCGCAAGCGATCGGTGTGAATGCTCTCGCACGAGCCATGCGCATCGCGCGCACGGTCCGTAGCCCGACAGTGGGCTGATCGAGAGGCGTCGCACTCTGTATCGCAAACTGAACAACCTGGCTGCATGATCGATGATGACGACGACGACCCACATACGCCATACCGATACCGATACCGATGATGCCCCCGCCTCGGCCCGCTTCGCGTGGACGATCACAGGCTCCGGGCACGGGCTGGCCGAATCGCTCGACATCGCGGCCAGGCTGCTGCCCCACGTCGATCTGTTCCTGTCGCGCGCGGCAGAAGAAGTGCTGCCGTTATACAAGCTCGATCTCGCGCAATTGAAGGCGCGCTTTCGCGTGTTCCGCGATAACAGCGCGAGCGCCGTGCCCGTCGGCATGCTGTACGACGCGGGCCGCTATCACACGGTTGTCATTGCACCCGCCACCAGCAATACAGTTGCCAAATGCGCGTTCGGCATCGCCGATACGTTGCCGACCAACATGTTCGCGCAGGCCGGCAAGCTCGGCATTCCGGGCATCGTATTCGCGTGCGACACAGAGCCCGTCGTCGTCACCAGGAGTCCGCTTGACTGGGTAGAGCTGCGGCCACGCAATATCGAACTCGATAACGTCGAGCGATTGACGCAGATCGATCATTGCCAGGTCGTGCGCTCGCTCGACGAATTGCGCGCGGCACTCGACGCGCGCGTTGCCGAAAGCCGCACGACGTGCTGTGCGAGCGTCTGATGGAGCACATCGTCTTTCTCACCGGCCGCCTCGCCCAGCCCGCGCTCGAACGCGTGCTGCACAGCCTCGCGCCCACGCCTTTCAGTTGGGAGATACGCGAGATCGGCCTGCAGGTCGCGGCGTTGATGACGGCGGACATGATCCGCCGCCGCGTCGCAGCCCCGCTCGCGGCCGATCGCATGATCGTTCCCGGCCGATGCCGTGGCGATCTCGATGCGCTGTCCGCGCACTATGGCATTCCGGTCCAGCGCGGGCCAGATGAACTGAAGGATCTGCCCGGCTGGTTCGACCGCACGGCCCGCCCGGTGGATCTGTCGAAGCACGATATCGCGATCTTCGCGGAGATCGTCGATGCGCCGCATCTCAGTGTCGATGCGATCTGTGCACGCGCGGCCTCGCTTGCTGCTGATGGCGCGGATGTGATCGATCTCGGTTGCCTGCCCGCTACGCCGTTTCCTCATCTGGCCGACACGATCCGCGCACTGAAGGCGCAAGGGTTCAAGGTCAGCGTCGATTCGATGGACGTCAAGGAACTGGTGCGCGGCGGCCGCGCGGGTGCGGACTATCTGTTGAGCCTGACGGCCGACACGCTGTGGGTGCTCAACGAAATCGACGCGACGCCCGTGCTGATTCCGCGCCAGCCCGGCGACGAAGCATCGCTGTACCGCGCGATCGATACGATGCTGCAAAATGGCCGGCCGTTTCTCGCCGATCCGATACTCGATCCGCTGCCCTTCGGGCTGCTGAAGTCGCTGACGCGCTATCAACGGCTGCGCGAGCGCTATCCCGATGCACCGATCCTGATGGGCACGGGCAACGTCACGGAACTCACGGAAGCCGATACCAGCGGCATGCACGCGTTGCTGCTTGGCATCGGTGTCGAACTGAACATCGCGGGCATTCTCACGACGCAGGTCAGCGGCCATGCGCGTTGCGCGATACGCGAAGCCGATGTCGCGCGCCGCATGATGCTCGCGGCCCGCGAGCATCAGACGCTGCCCAAGGGCTTCACCCATCAGCTGATGACGGTGCACGCCAAACATCCCTTTCCCGATACGCCCGAAGAGATCGCGGCGACGGCCGCGGCGATCCGCGATCCGAATTTTCGCGTCCAGGTGTCGACGGACGGCATCCACGCGTACAACCGCGACGGCCATCATGTCGCCACCGATGCGTTTGCGCTCTGGCCGCATCTGCGGCTCGAAGCGGACGGCGCGCACGCTTTTTACATGGGCGTCGAACTCGCGCGCGCGGAACTCGCCTGGCGGCTCGGAAAGCGCTATAGCCAGGATCAGCCACTCGAATGGGGATGCGCAATCCCGCGCGACGCAACCAGCCTGCTCACGCAATGCGCGCCCGGCACCACTCGCAGAAAGGAAGCCTGACGATGATCCACGAAACCGTAGTCACGACGGTAACGCCCGACGGCACGCCGCACATCGCACCGATGGGCGTGCGCCATGAAGGCGACACGTTCGTCCTGATGCCGTTTCTGCCGTCGGCCACCTACGACAACGTTGTGTTGACGGGCTGCGCCGTCGTCAACTTCACGACGGACGTCCGCGTGTTCGCTGGCTGCGTCACGGGCCGCCGCGCATGGCCGACGGTCCCTGTCCACAAGGTGCCGTGCGTGCGGCTCGACGATACGCTCGCGCATGCCGAGCTGCGCCTCGTCTCGATCAATGGCGACCCGCAGCGCCCGGCGCTCGTCATGCAATGCATCGCCCTGTGCACGGATGCGCCGTTCACCGGCTTCAACCGCGCGCAGGCCGCTGTGATCGAAGGGGCGGTGCTGGTCAGCCGGCTCGCGATGTTGCCGCACGAGAAGATCGAGTCGGAAATTGCCTACCTTTCCATTGCCATCGGCAAGACGGCCGGTCCGCGCGAACAGCAGGCGTGGCAATGGCTGATGGAGGCAGTGAACGTCTTTTACGCGAGATCGGCTGCGGCCGCTCGAGTCTCAACCGAGGAGGCCTTATGATCCGTATGCTCGCCAGTGTGCGCAATCTCGACGAAGCGCGCGAAGCCGCCAGCGCCGGCGCCGATCTGATCGATCTGAAAGAGCCGGCGGCGGGCGCGCTCGGCGCCGTTTCCGCGCCCCGGATCGCGCATCTCGTACAGTCGCTGCGCGCGGAACATCCACAGTTGCCCATCAGCGCGGCCATCGGCGATCTGCTGCCTGGAGACGACGCATCGCTCGAATTTCGCGCGTCACAGGCGGGACGTTGCGGCGTCGACTATGTGAAGGCAGGCGTTCCTGCCGACAGCGCTTCATTCGATACCGCGTGCCGAACCCTCACGTATATGCGCGGCCTTCACTGGAACATGGTGCCCGTGCTGCTGGTCGACAACGGCCTCGATCTGCGGGTAGTCGAACACGCGTGCGAACTGCGTTTTGCAGGGGTGATGGTCGATACGGCCAGCAAGAAGCGTGGGAATCTTTTTCAATGCGTGCCGCTTGCCGTGCTCGACAGCATGGTGCAGATCGCGCGCGTGCACGATGTGATGGCGGGGCTGGCGGGTGCGCTGCTCGGCAAGCATGTGCCGTTGATCCGCGCCCTGAGTCCCGACATCGCCGGTTTCCGGACGGCACTGTGCGATGGCCCGCGCACCGGCCGGCTCAATGCCGCACGCGTGCGCGATCTGCGTGCACTCCTCGCGGGGTCGACACATACGGCAAACCCCGCGACACATCCAGCCACCAACGATCCCGGCTTCGAAGTCGCCGCTCAGTCCGCGGTTGCATGAAGCAGCCGGTCGCGTACGCGCGACGCGTCGTTCCTGTTGACGAGATCGACGGGATACGACGCGTCGCGCGTGAAGCCGGCAAATGACGGGTCGACGATGCCGAGCGCCGCGTAGTCGTCGATCGAACACGCCGGTTCGATCTCGCACGACTTCACGATCACCAGACGCTCTGCATTGAGCCGGTTCGCGAGCCATGCGGCGAGACTGTCGGAGGTCACGTCCCAGCTGGTCAGCCGGTTGGCTTCCTGAAACAGCAGATCGAGCGGCGCCCACACGGCGACGCGGCCCGCGTGCAACGCGGCGCGAATCTGCGCGTCTGTCGCGGCGATCACGAGACGCCGGCACAGGCCGTGCATCATCACCGCGTATTGCGCCATCCCAAGCACGGCCATGTTGTGCGCGGCGACGTCGTCGAAACGCCAGATGTCCTGATGCTCGCGTGCCTCGTCCGCGAATCCGCCACCGCCCGGCACGATCACGACCCGTCCGCGGCCGAACTCGCTCAGATGCGCGAGCCATTCTCCCAGCAACGGATCGCGGCTCAGACTGCCACCGATCTTGACCACCCACATAGGCGCTCCGTATGCGCAAGTGCTGAGGTTTCAAACGTTCGCGTCGGCAGTGCAACGTTCGTCCGCACGCAGCAGCGCGACAGCCACGGCGGGCGCGCAGACCTGTGCCCAGCGCGCGGCCGCATCGTCGGCTTGCGTGAGCGAAGCAAACGTGATCACGTCGCGCCCGAACTGGGTCGCCAGTTCATCCGCGAGGAACGCGCCGCAGCCTGCCGATACGAGCACGACGTCATGTGCGAGGCCGACGCGTCCGAGCACCTGCGCGAGATTCGTCGACAGATGCGCAAGCTGCGCGTTGCGCCATTCGCGGGCGAAGCTGTCCCAATCCGCCATCGACGCATCGCGTGCATCGCGCCCGATCATGCGGGCAAGACGCTGGCAACTCGCGATGCGGTCCTTCGCGGCACCGTCGGCGGCGGGATGCTGATCGTGCAGCGGATCGAGTTCGCCCGTCAGCCGGTACACATCGGCCGTCGTCGCGAACAGCTCGTTCATCACGTTGTGCGGCTCGCCGCGAAAGCGGATGCGCTGCGAGAGCGCGCACAACGGCGTGCGCACGACGCCCTGATACACGAGCTCACGCGATCTGAGCCGCCCTGCGTCGTCCATCCCGCGCGAGACGAGCACGCCGTCGCGGATCGCGATGAAATCCGTGGTGGTGCTGCCGATATCGACGAGCACGGCGGCGGGCACGCGCGCCGCGATCAATGCCGCCGTCGCATGCCAGTTCGCAGACGCAACATCGGCCCAATGGTCCGCGACGGTTTCGTACGGCTGCCATCCCGAGCGCCCTGCGTAGAACGACGCGCGCTGACCGAAACGGCTCGCAAACCTCTGCGCCAACGCTGCAACACCTGCCTCGCGGTTGGCAAAAATGTCCGCCATTTCGCCGCTCATCGTCACCGCATGTTCGGCGTCGCCATGATCGGGCCAGCGTTGCGCCGCTGCGTCGAATACGGCATCCAGATTCGCGACGCCTTGCCAGAGCGGACAGACCCATTGCCTCACGTCGCACACGCGCCCCGCCTCGACGCGAGCCGCCTTCACATGCGCGCCGCCGATGTCCCAGCCAATCACGAGGTCACGCGGCATAACGTCTCCGTTTGAAGTCATCGCCCAGTCCGAAGTGTTCCGCGACCACGCTTGCGGCGATGTTGATATCGAGGACGCCGGCAAGCGCGGGGTAGGCGCACGTCGCGCGCGGATTGATTTCGATCACGACGGGGCCGCGTCGAGGATGCCACACCAGATCGACGCCGACGAACCCGGCAAGCCCCGGCAGCGCGCGCGCCACACGCGCGGCGAGCGACCGGCACGTCGACGCCTTTTCGCTCGACAACGAAACGGCGTTCGCCGTCAGTCCTTCGTAGGCGACCTGTCCATCATATACGCCGATATGTTGCCGGTTGATGCCGAGAAGCTCGGCATGACCGCGCGCGCAAAGCAGCGAAAGACTGAGCGCATCGCCGCTGATCCACTCTTCGAGCGTGACACGCTCGCGCGCCGCGGCACGGCGCAGGAAAACATATTCGGCCATCCGATAGTCGTGAAAGAAAACAGTATCGACGGCACCCGCACCATCGTCGGGTTTGACGACCCAGGCGCTGGCGTTCCTCGCGACTTCGAGGGGCGCTTTCACCGACCACGCGCGCGGCGTCGCGATGCCAGCCCGCGCGAGATAGCGTGCCGTGCGTCGCTTGCTGCTCGCGATATGCAGCGTCGCCGCGTCGCAGCCGATCCATCGTGAAGGATCGACGGCCTCGCACAACGTGCTCAACACGCCGTCCGTCTCGGGCGCGATCACCCATACGGCGTCGTGACGGCGCGCTTCGGCTGCGAGAAAGCGCGATGGCGGTATCGCAAACGGCGCGGGACACCATTCGATTGCGAGCGCTGTGTCCGTCGCGTCGTGCGCTTCATCATGGCCGGCCACGCAGGTCAGCGCGACGTGGCCGGAACGCACCAGATCGCGCGCAACGGCGTCGCGCATCGCCCTGCCCTGCATCCGCAGTTCCGCTGACACCCATCGATCGGCGAAACCATTGCCGCTGAGATATTCGTACAACAGGATCTTCTTCATCGCTCGCTTCCGTGCAGGTCATTGCGCTTCGCGTTCGGCACATTCATGTTCCATGCCACCGATCGGCGTGCTGGTGCGTGCAATGGCGCTCCCGCCGGCCTCGCCGTTCGCGATCACACGACGCGTGACAGTCTGCATCGCGCGCGGCGCAAAACACATCGAATGCGAGCTTTGCATTGCTGCGGCTGGAATCGCGCAGGCTGTGGCAATCAAACGCACGATGCCGCTTCGCCGCCGATGGCATATGAGTTGCTGACAGCCGGTCATGACCTCGATCAGTTCTCTTACCTCCTGGACATGTCCGTTCTGTCCGCTGTTATGCGATCGGCTTTCGGTCGGCACCGACGCGACGCTGACGCTGAACGGCACCGACTGTCCGCGTGCCGCTCGCTCGCTTGCGCAGTTCGGCACACGTCCCGCTCAGTCGCAGCCGATGCACGACGGCAAACCCTTGCCTGTCGACGACGCGATCCACGTCGCGGCTCAATGGCTAGGCGTTGCCAGGCAGCCGTTGTTCGCGGGCATGGCCACCGATGTGGCTGGCACGCGCGCGCTATATCGGCTCGCTAACGCGAGCGCTGCGATCATCGATCACGCACATGGCCGCTCGCTGATGCGCACCCTCACGGCGATGCAGGATCGTGGCGCGTTCACGACCACGCTATCCGAAGTGCGCGCGCGCTCGGACCTGATCGTCTGTTTCGCGTCGACACCCACGGCGAGATACCCGGACTTCTTCAAGCGCTGCGGGATCGGCGTAAAGCCTGCCGATGCAACGGGTCCCGTGCGGCGCGACGTGATATTCGTCGGCAGCGATGTCGATGCGGACCTCGCACGCATCGCGCAGCCAGCAACGGTTTCGCAACGCGCGATTGCGTTGCAAGGCGATCTGTACGAGACGGTTGCGCTGCTGAACACGCGGATCGATCAGCTTCTGAAAGACAGGCCAATGCCGGGCAACGCGGCCGCGCTCGAATCGTTAGCCGCCCGGATGCTTGCGGCGCGTTACGTCACGCTCGTCTGGAATACGGCCGATCTGCCCGGCGATCATGCGGCACTGCTGGTCGAAGCACTGGATCGTCTCGCCAAGTCGATCAACGTCAAGACGCGCGCGGGCACGCTCGCGCTCGGCGGAGAAGACGGCGCGGCCACCGTCAACCAGACGCTGACGTGGATGTCGGGTCTGCCGCTGCGCACGGGCATTCATCGGACCGGTCTCGAACACGATCCGCATCGCTATGACACGGCACGGCTGCTCGACGAGCATGCCGTCGATACGCTCGTGTGGATCGCCAGTTTCAGCGCCGACCTGCCGCCGCCGCACACCGACATGCCGACGATCGTGCTCGGTCATCCGCGCCTCGCGTCAGTGTGCGCGGATCGCCGGGGGCCGACGCTGTTCATTCCCGTATCGACACCGGGCATTGGTTCCGCCGGTCATCTGTTCCGCGCGGACGGCGGTGTCGTGCTGCCGCTCGTGCCCATCTATGACGATACGTTGCCGACTGTCGCGCACGTCGCCGGACAGATCGCACGATCTCACGCTGCGCTTCAATCCACTGCGCGATCCGTTGCGTCCGCGCCATTTGCGCCTTCCGCGCCAAAGGAGCCCGCCCGATGAGCACGTTCCGCTTGCGCGGTGGCCGCGTGTTCGACCCCGCTTCGCGCATCGAAGGGCAGATCAGGGACATCTGCGTGCGCGACGGCAAGATCGTCGAGCTGCATGGACACGAGCCCGTCGATCGCGAATACCACGCGTCGGGCATGATCGTCATGGCGGGCGGCATCGACATGCACTCGCATATCGGCGGCGGCAAGGTCAATCTCGCACGCGTGCTGATGCCGGAAGATCATCGCGGCCGCAGCGCGTCCGACAATCCGCTCGAACTCGCCTCGTGCGGCGACTGCACGCCGGGCACTTTCGCAACGGGCTATCGGTACGCGGAGATGGGCTATACGGCCGCGTTCGAGCCGGCGATGATCGCATCGAACGCGCGTCACACGCACCTCGAAATGGGCGACACGCCGATCATCGACCACGGCGCCTATGTGATGCTCGGCAACGACGACCTGTTCCTGCGGATGCTGGCCGAGCACGCCGACTACGAGCGCATGCGCGATTACGTCGGCTGGTCGATCAACGCGAGCCGCGCGCTCGGCGTGAAGGTCGTCAACCCCGGCGGCATTTCGGCGTTCAAGTTCAACCAGCGCAGCCTCGATGTCGACGAGCATCATGTCCACTACGGGATCACGCCGCGCGACGTGCTGCATGTGCTCTCGCGCGCGCTCACCGACCTCGGCGTGCCGCATCCGTTGCATATTCATGCGAGCAATCTCGGCGTGCCTGGCAATATCGATTCGACGCTCGCCACCATCGACGCGCTGGAAGGTCTGCCCGGCCATCTCACGCACATCCAGTTCCACAGCTACGGTAACGACGGACCGAAGAAATTTTCGTCGGCGGCGCATCGCATCGCCGAGGCGGTCAATGCGAATCCCAACGTCTCGATCGACGTCGGCCAGATCATGTTCGGTCAGACGGTGACGGCATCGGGCGACACGATGAAGCAGGTCAGACAGGCCGCGTTCGCATCGCCGCGCAAGTGGATTGCGGGCGATATCGAATGCGATGCGGGCTGTGGCGTCGTACCGTTTCGCTACCGCGAGACGAGCTATGTCAACGCACTGCAATGGACAATCGGTCTCGAACTGTTCCTGCTGGTGAAGAACCCGTGGCAGATCACGCTCACGACCGATCATCCGAACGGCGGTCCCTTCACCAGCTACCCGCATCTGATCCGCCTGCTGATGGACAAATCGTTCCGCGACGAACAACTGGCGAAGCTTCATCCCGATGTCGCCACGCAATCGCCGCTTGCGAGCCTCACACGCGAACTCGATCTCAACGAAATCGCGATCCTGACGCGCGCCGCGCCTGCCCGCCTGCTGGGCCTCGCGGATCGCGGGCGGCTCGACACGGGGGCGGCCGCCGACATCGCCGTGTACCGCGAGCATCCCGACCGCGAAGCGATGTTCCGCGCGCCGGCCTTCGTGTTCAAGGACGGCGAACTGGTTGCGCGCGAAGGGCGCATCGTCGCGACGCCTGTGGGCGGCACCCATTACGTCGAGCCCGAGTTTGATCGCTCGATCGAAAAGGTGATCGAAGACTACGGCGACGCCTATCTCGCGACCAACCTTCGGCGCGCGCCCATCAGCCGCGATGAACTTTGCCTGTGCGGCAACGGCGGACGTCTGCTGCCCGCCGCGTGCGGCATACACCGACAACCGCGTGCGGAGTCTGCGTCATGAGCATCGCGTCATCCGACACGGCACCCGTTGCCGAACGGCCGGCTGCGCCGCGCATCGTGCGCGGCATCTCGATCGACGACACGTTCGCCGAAGCATTTCCGATGAAGGCGACGCGCCTCATCGTGACGGCGCGCGATGCCACGTGGGCGCGCAACGCGGCCATCGCGGCAACCGGCTTTGCGACATCCGTGATTGCATGCGGATGCGAGGCAGGCATCGAGCGCGAGCTGCCGCGCGACGAGACACCCGACGGACGGCCCGGCGTCGCGCTGCTGCTCTTTTCGATGTCCGGCAAGGAACTCGCGAAACAGGTCGAGCGTCGCGTCGGACAGTGCGTGCTAACCTGCCCGACGACGGCCGTGTTCGGCGGCATCTCGGAGGGCGAGCCCATCGCGCTCGGCAAGAATCTGCGCTTCTTCGGCGACGGCTGGCAGATCGCGAAGCTGATTGACGGCAAGCGCTTCTGGCGCGTCCCCGTGATGGACGGCGAATTCGTCGCGGAGGAAACGACGTCCGTCGTCAAGGGCGTGGGCGGCGGCAATCTGCTCTTCCTCGCGCGCGATACGGACGCCGCGCTCGTGGCTGCGCAGACCGCCGTGCAGGCGATGCGCAACGTGCCGAACGTAATCCTGCCGTTTCCGGGCGGCGTCGTGCGCTCGGGATCGAAGGTCGGCTCGAAGTACGCGGCGTTGCCCGCTTCGACCAACGACGCATTCTGCCCCGGCCTCGCTGAACTCGCGCAACGCACGGAACTCGATACGGACGTGCGCAGCGTGCTCGAAATCGTGATCGACGGATTGAGCGAGTCGGACGTGGCCGAGGCCATGCGCGTCGGCATCGACGCCGCGACGGGCGCGAAGGCTGGCGTGGAAAACGGTCTGGTGCGAATCTCCGCAGGCAACTACGGCGGCAAGCTCGGGCCGTTTCACTTCCATCTGCATCAGTTGTGCGATCCGTTGTCCGAGCCGCCGGAGGGCCGATGAAGCGCATCACGTTACGCCTGAAGCACGCGCCCGCGTTGCGCATCGATGCGCGCGAGCTTCTGCCCGCACGGCTCGCGCAGCTCGATGCGGGTGCAATCAGTGCGATCACGCTTTGGCATGGCCGCGAGCGGATCAGTGTCGGCGACCTGTTCGCGGTCGAGATCGGCGAAACGAAGCGCGACGCCGCGCAACTCGTGTTCGAAGGCGATATGCAGCGCTTCGACCGGCTCGGCTCTCGCATGGATGCGGGCCATATCCTCGTCGACGGCAATGCGGGCGACTATGCAGGCACGCAGATGCGCGCGGGGACGATCATCGTCGAAGGTCATTGCGGCGACTTTACTGCGTGTGAACTGTCGGGCGGGCGTATCGAGATTCGCGGCAATACGGGCGATTTCGCGGGCGCCGCGCTGCCGGGCGACATGGACGGCATGCGCGGCGGCACGCTGGTGATTCACGGAGACGCGGGCGCGCGGCTCGGCGATCGCATGCGTCGCGGAACGGTCGTGGTCTTCGGCTCGGTGGGCGCGTTCGTCGCGTCGCGGATGGTCGCGGGCACCATCGCCATCGCGGGCGGCATCGGCGAACATCCCGCTTACGGGATGCGGCGCGGCTCCCTGTTGCTGCTCGATCCCGGTTGGCCCGCGACCCAGCGCTTCGCCGAAAACAGCAGCGATATCGACGTGTTCTGGCGGCTGCTCGTGCCGACCCTCGCGCGCGAGGGCGGTGCGTTTGCGATGCTGTCTCGCGATCAGGCGCCCCGGCGGCTGCGCGGCGATGTATCGGTTCAGGGCAAGGGAGAAATCCTGCTGCCCGGCTAAGCCTCCATCAAGACGTGCTCGCCCGCCTCGTGCGCGCCGCTCATCAGGCTCTCCCTGAACGCTGACGCGGCAGCCGAAAGCTGCTTGCTCTCGCGATGCACCAGGTACAGATACCGGACGATCGGAAAGTGCTCGACGTCGAGCACCTTGAGCCGCAGCGTTTCGAGTTCGGCCATGATCGTCGCAAGCGGAACGACTGACAGACCCATGCCCGCCTGCACGGCCCATTTGACGGCCTCGTTGCTGCTCACTTCCATGCCCGGACGAAAACTGATGCGGTGTTCGGCAAAGAAGCGCTCCATCGCGCGGCGCGTGCCGGAACCGGACTCTCGCACGAGGAACGTTTCGCGTTCCAGCGCATCGAGCGCGATACGGCGCTCGCGCACGAGCGCATGATCGGGCGGCGCGATCATCACGAGCGGATTTTTCGCCACACGCATGGCAGCGAGCCCCTGGCCTTCGGGCGGAAGTCCCATGATCGCGAGATCCGTCTGGTTGCTCGCGAGTTCGTTCAGCACGCACTCCCTGTTGCCGACCGACAGGCTCACCCTCACGCCCGGAAACGCCCGCGTGAACTTCGCGATCAGCTGAAGCGCGAGCGGGTTCGTCGTGCCGCTCACGAGCGACACCTTCAGCTTGCCCTGCTTCATGTCGCGCAGCTGGTCGAGTGATTCTTCGAGGACCGACAACTGTTGCTGGAGCAGCCGCGTATGGCTGTACAGCTCCTTGCCCGCCGCGGTCAGGAAGACGCGCCGCCCGATCTGCTCGAACAGCGGCATGCCGATGGTCGTTTCGAGCTGCTTCAGTTGCGACGAAACGCCGGGTTGCGTCAGATGAAGCTCCTCGGCTGCGCGCGAAAAGCTCAGGTGGCGCGCGCTCGCTTCGAAAACCCGTAGCTGACGCAAAGTCAGATGCAGCATCTCGCTCCCTACCTCCCAAACGCTCGGCCAAAACGGCTTGATTTCACGCCTCAACTGTATCAGCCGGGTCTACGTCCGCAATGCCCAAGAGGAGGTACTCCGCGAGGCGCCACGCCCGTCCCGCAAGGCTCACAAGCGAGGTTATGGGTCGGATAAGTAACCCGAATGAGTGTTTTGGGCGGCGCGCCTCTACCATCGTTTCAACAGGAATGCCAAACGGAAGAAGCACAGGGAAGAAACACACGGACGAACACACGGAAACAAACGGACGAAAGAGAGGTTCACTCATGTTCAGCTACAAAAACACGCTCGCCGTCACCGACCCGGAATTGCGCCATGCGATCGCAGCGGAAACGCAGCGTCAACAGGACCACATCGAACTGATTGCATCGGAAAACTACACGTCGCCCGCCGTGCTCGAAGCACAGGGATCGCAGCTGACCAACAAGTATGCGGAGGGCTATCCGGGCCGCCGCTATTACGGCGGATGCGAACACGTCGACGTCGTCGAGCAGCTTGCAATCGACCGCGCGAAGCAGCTGTTCAACGCCGACTATGCGAACGTGCAGCCGCATTCGGGATCGCAGGCGAATCAGGCTGTGTATCTGTCCGCGCTGAAACCCGGCGACACCATTCTCGGCATGTCGCTCGCGCACGGCGGACACCTTACGCATGGCGCGTCGGTGAACGTCAGCGGCAAGCTGTTCAACGCCGTGTCGTACGGCCTCAATCCCGATACGGAAGAAATCGACTACGACGAAGCACAGAAACTCGCGCAGACGCATCGGCCCCGCATGATCGTCGCGGGCGCGTCCGCGTACTCGCTCGTAATCGACTGGCAGCGTTTTCGCGCCATCGCCGACAGCGTGGGCGCGTCCCTGCTCGTCGATATGGCGCACTACGCGGGTCTCGTCGCGGCGGGACTTTATCCGAGCCCGGTCGGCATCGCGGACTATGTGACCACCACCACGCACAAGACGCTGCGCGGTCCGCGCGGCGGCCTGATTCTCGCCAGCGCGCAGAGAGCCAAGGCAATCGATTCGACGATTTTTCCCGGCATCCAGGGCGGCCCGCTGATGCATGTGATCGCGGGCAAGGCTGCCGCGCTGCGCGAAGCGATGACCGACGACTTCCGCAAATACCAGCAACAGGTGCTCGTCAACGCGCGGACCATCGCGCAGACGCTCCAGCAACGCGGCTTGCGGATCGTGTCGGGACGCACCGATTCGCACGTGTTCCTCGTCGACCTGCGCGCGAAGAACGTGACAGGCAAGGAGGCGGAAGCCGCGCTGGGCCGCGCGTTCATCACGGTCAACAAGAACGCGATTCCGAACGATCCGCAAAAGCCCTTCGTCACGAGCGGCGTGCGCATCGGCTCGCCCGCCATCACGACGCGCGGCCTGCGCGAAGCCGAAGCCGAACAGCTCGCGCATCTGATCGCCGATGTGCTCGACGCGCCGGGCAACGATCTCGTGATCCGCCGCACGGCCGATGCCGTGCTCGCGCTCACCGCGAGGTTCCGCGTCTATCGCGACGCACCGGACGCGCTGCGCCACGACACGCCCGCATCGCGGGACGACAGCGCGGCTGCAAGTCACACGGCCCGCTGAAATACGCAAGCCCTTCGAACGGATTCTCAAAGCCCATCACTCAAGGAGACAAACCATGTCGAATACTTCAGGCACGCGCATCCCCGGACGCAACATTCTCGCTGTCCCCGGTCCGACGAATATTCCCGACGCCGTGCAGCGCGCGATGGTCGTGTCGATGGAAGACCACCGCTCGACGAAGTTTCCCGAACTCGCGCATGGACTGCTCGCCGATCTGAAGAAGATCTATCGGACAGCCGAAGGCCAGCCGTTCATTTTCCCGTCGTCGGGCACGGGCGCATGGGAGGCGGCGCTCACGAACACGCTGTCGCCCGGCGACCGGGTGCTCGTGCCGCGCTTCGGCCAGTTCAGCCATCTGTGGGCCGACATGGCGCAGCGCCTGGGCTTCGATGTCGAGATTCTCGATGTCGACTGGGGCGAAGGCGTGCCCGTCGAACGGATCGCGGAGATCTTGAAGGCGGACCGCCAGCACACGATCAAGGGCATTCTCGCGTGCCACAACGAAACGGCAACGGGTGTGACGAGCGATATCGGCGCGCTGCGCCGCGCGATGGATGACGCAGGGCATCCCGCGTTGCTCTTCGTCGATGGCGTGAGCTCGATTGGCTGCATCGATTTCCGCATGGACGAATGGGGCGTCGATCTGGCCGTAACGGGCTCGCAGAAAGGCCTGATGCTGCCTGCTGGCCTCGGCATCCTGTGCGTGAGCCAGAAGGCGCTGAAGACCATCGCGCACGCGAAATCGCGCCGCTGCTACTTCGATCTCGCCGACATGGTGCGCGCCAACGCAACGGGCTATTTCCCGTACACGCCTGCCCTTTCGCTGATGTACGGGCTGCGCGCCGCGCTCGATCTGCTGTTCCAGGAAGGACTCGAAAACGTCTTCGCGCGGCATCACTATCTCGCGTCGGGCGTGCGCGCGGCCGTCACGGAAGGCTGGGGACTCGACGTGTGCGCGAAGGCACCGAAGTGGCACTCGGATACGGTGTCCGCGATCGTCGTGCCGGAAGGGTTCAACGCCGCACAGGTGATCGACACGGCGTATCGCCGCTACAACCTCGCGCTCGGCGCGGGTCTTTCGAAGGTGGCGGGCAAGGTGTTCCGCATCGGCCACCTCGGCGACCTGAACGAGCTGATGCTGACGAGCGCGATCGCGGGCGCTGAAATGGCGATGCTCGATGCCGGTATCGACGTGCGTCCGGGCAGCGGCGTCGGTGCGGCCGGGCAGTACTGGCGCACGCATGTGCCGGGCGCGCAGGCAGGGGCACAGGCGGCAACGCAGCCGGCCGCACAGCCCGCCGTGCGCCGCGTCGCCGCTGCCTGATCGCAGCGATCCCGGCGATCGCGGCGACCGATGCTCATGCCGATGCTCACGCATCGGGTCGCGATTCTTCACGCTCACATCACGGCACCCACGACATCATGCAACACGACATCGTCTTTCTCGACCGTTCCACGCTGAATGCCGACGTCCGGCGTCCGACGTTCGCGCATCGCTGGGTCCAGTACGCATCGACCTCGGAACACGAGGTCGCGCAGCGGCTCGAAGGCGCCACCATTGCGATCACCAACAAGGTGCCGCTGCGGGCCGATATGCTCGACAGGCACCCGTCGATCAGGATGATCGCGGTGGCGGCGACGGGCTACGACTGTGTCGATACGGCGTACTGTCGCGAGCGCGGCATCGCCGTCGCGAACATTCGCGGCTATGCGACCCAGACGGTGCCCGAGCACACGTTCGCGCTGATCCTCGCATTGCGGCGCAACCTGCTCGCCTACCGCAGCGACGTGCAGCGCGGACGCTGGCAAACGGCGAAGCAGTTCTGCTTCTTCGATCACCCGATCCGCGATCTGCACGGCTCGACGCTTGGCATCATCGGCGGCGGCGCGCTCGGTCAGGGCACGGCTGAGATCGCGCGCGGCTTCGGCATGCGTGTGATCTTCGCCGCCCACGACTCGAAGCGCGCGCGCACGCCGGGTCTCGACTACGTGCCGCTCGACACGCTGCTGCGCACGTCCGACGTGATTTCGCTGCACACGCCGCTCACGCCCATCACGCGCAATCTGATCGGTCTGGACGAGTTGCGCATCATGAAGCGCGACTGCCTGCTGATCAATACGGCGCGCGGCGGGCTCGTCTGCGAAGCCTCGCTCGCCACGGCGCTCAAGGAAGGGCTGATTGCGGGAGCAGGCTTCGACGTGCTGAGCCAGGAGCCGCCCGTCGCGGGCAATCCGCTGCTCGAACTCGATCTGCCGAACTTCATCCTCACACCTCACGTTGCGTGGGCCTCCGACGACGCGATGCAGTCGCTCGCCGACCAGCTGATCGAGAACATCGAGGCATTCGCACGCGGCGAGCCTCGTAATCTCGTGATCTGACGGCTGCGGAGACACACAGGAACACACCAGCAATACCACGGAGACATCGACATGGACATTCACGAGTATCAGGCCAAAGACCTGCTGGCTGGCTTCGGCGTGCCGATCCAGCGCGGCGCGGTCGCCTACACGCCGGATCAGGCCGTGTATTGCGCGACGGAACTCGGCGGCTGGCACTGGGCCGTCAAGGCGCAGATCCATTCGGGCGCGCGCGGCAAGGCGGGCGGCATCAAGCTGTGCGAGACCTATCACGACGTGCACGAAGCCGCGACCTCGCTGTTCGGCAAGCATCTTGTGACGACGCAGACGGGACCGGAAGGCAAGGTCGTCGAGCGTGTGTACGTCGAAGTCGCGGAGAAGTTCGAACGCGAGATCTATCTCGGCATCGTGCTCGACCGGAAGGCGGAACGCGTGCGCGTCATCGCTTCGTCGCAGGGCGGCATGGATATCGAAGAGGTCGTGCGGACGAACCCGGAAGCCGTGCTTCAGACGGTGGTCGAGCCCGCCGTCGGCTTGCAGCTCTTCCAGGCGCGTGAGCTCGCTTTCGGCCTTGGCCTGACCATCAAGCAGGTCAGCCGTGCCGTCTCCGCGATCATGGGCGCGTATCGCGCGTTTCGCGACCTCGACGCGACGATGGTCGAAATCAATCCGCTCGTCGTGACGGCTGACGATCGCGTGATCGCCCTCGACGCCAAGGTCTCGTTCGACGACAACGGACTGTTCCGCCATCCGCACGTGTCGGAGATGCGCGACGCGGCGCAGGAAGATCCGCGCGAAGCGGAAGCCGCGCAATTCGGCCTGAACTACGTCGGGCTCGACGGCGACATCGGCTGCATCATCAACGGCGCCGGCCTCGCGATGGCGACCATGGACACCATCAAGTACGCGGGCGGCGAGCCGGCCAACTTCCTCGACGTCGGCGGCGGCGCGTCGCCCGAGCGCGTGGCGGCCGCGTTTCGCCTCGTGCTGTCCGACCAGAACGTGTCGGCCGTGCTCGTCAATATCTTCGCCGGCATCAATCGCTGCGACTGGGTCGCCGAGGGCGTCGTGCAGGCGGCACGCGGGCTGAGAGTGCCCCTCGTCGTGCGGCTCGCGGGTACGAACGTCGAAGAGGGACGACGCATCATCAAGGAAAGCGGCCTGCCCATCATCGCGGCTCAATCGCTGCTGGAGGCGGCGCAAAAGGCCGTCGAGGCCGCCAAGGCGCATCGCGCGCGCCAAGCCGGCAATCACAGATAAGGAGAACGGACATGAGCATCCTGATCGACGAAACCACCCGTGTGATCGTGCAAGGCTTCACGGGCGACAAGGCATCGTTCCACGCGAAAGAGATGATCGCCTACGGAACCAACGTGGTCGGCGGCGTGACGCCGGGCAAAGGCGGACATCGGCATCTCGATCGCCCCGTATTCGACACCGTGAAAGACGCCGTGCGCGAAACGGGTGCGACGGCAAGCCTCGTGTTCGTGCCGCCGCCCTATTGCGCCGATGCCATCATGGAAGCCGCCGACGCAGGGCTGAAGCTCGTCTGCGTCATTACGGACGGCATTCCGGCTCAGGACATGATGCGCGTCAAGCGCTATCTGCTGCGCTATCCGAAGGAAACCCGCACGATGGTGGTCGGCCCGAACTGCGCGGGCATCGTCAGCGCCGGACGCGCGATGCTCGGCATCATGCCGGGGCGCATCTACCGGCGCGGCAATATCGGCATCGTGTCGCGCTCAGGCACGCTCGGCTACGAAGCCGCCGCGCAGCTCAACGCGCTCGGCCTCGGTGTCACGACGAGCGTGGGCATCGGCGGCGATCCCATCAACGGCAGCTCGTTCCTCGATCATCTGAAGCTGTTCGAGCAAGACCCGGAGACCGAGGCCGTCGTGATGATCGGCGAGATCGGCGGACCGCAGGAAGCGGAAGCCGCGAAGTGGGTCAGCGAGCATATGACGAAGCCCGTCGTCGGCTATGTGGCCGGTCTCACTGCGCCGAAGGGTCGGCGCATGGGACATGCGGGCGCGATCATCTCGGCGGCGGGCGACAGTGCAGCCGAGAAAGCGGAAATCATGAAGTCCTACGGCCTTTCGGTTGCGCCCAGCGCATCCGAGCTGGGTTCCACCGTTGCCTCTGTGCTCGAAGACAATGTCGCGCGCCGCGTTGCCTGACTGGGGCTACGGCATCGATACACAGCCCGACTCGCCGCGCGTCGAGGCTGTGCGCCCCCTCCATGCGGGCAGGCACGCCGACGCCGACGGGCTGCACAAGCTCGCGGCTGCGTCGGCGTCCCTGCCCACACTCAGCGCGGACGACTATGAACACGCCGTAATCGACCTGCTGTCGGAACTGTTGCGCGATATTGCGCATGCCCGTCAGCCCGAAGTCGAACGCACGCTGCGCGGCGAGTCCGCGCACGAATCGATGAGCGAGCTGATGCGCGAGCGGATGGACGACCGCACCGCGCGCGTCGTGCTGCGCCGCATGCTGCAGGCACAGGGCATGTGGTTCCAGCTGCTCAGCATCGCCGAGCAGAGCACCGCAATGCGCCGGCGCCGCGAGATCGAAATCGAAGGCGGCTATGACCGGCTGCCCGATTCGTTCGCGCGCGTGATTGCCGAGGTCGCCGGCGCAGGCGTTCCCGCCAGCGAAGTGCGCGACGCGCTCAGTCATATGAAAGTGCGCCCCGTGCTGACGGCCCACCCGACGGAAGCGAAGCGCGTCACGGTGCTCGAAATCCACCGGCGCATCTACCGGCGCCTGATGGAACTCGAATCGCCGCGCTGGACGCCGCGCGAACGCTACACGCTGATCCACGCGCTCAGGAACGATATCGAGCTGTTGTGGATGAGCGGCGAGTTGCGGCTCGAAAAGCCCACGGTTGCGCAGGAAGTCGCGTGGGGGCTGCACTTCTTCGGCGAGACGCTGTTCGAAGCCGTGCCGCTGCTGTTCGACAAGCTGCAGGGCGCGCTCGAACGCCACTATCCGGGCGAGCGCTTCGACATGCCGCGCTTCTTCCAGTTCGGTTCGTGGATAGGCGGAGACCGCGACGGCAATCCGTTCGTCGATGACAGCGTCACGCGCGCGACACTGCACGAGAACCGGCTCGCGTGTCTGAAGCGCTACCGGCTGCGTCTCGCCGAACTGACGCAGATGCTGAGCATTACATCAGAGGCGCTGCCCGTGCCGGACAGTTTTCACGAGGCACTGGCGCGCGCGCTGATGGCGAGCGGCGAACCCACGTCGATCGCATCGCGCAATCCCGGTGAACTGTTCCGCCAATATCTGACGTGCATCTTGCGACGCCTCGATGCGACGCTCGCCAACGCGAGCCGTCCCGCCGACGGCGCGCCCGTTCAGGGCGGCTACACGAGCGCCGACGAGCTTGCGGCCGACCTGCTCGTCCTCGAGCAGACGCTCTTCGCGACGCAAAGCGGTCAACTCGCGCGGATGCTCATACGGCCGTTGCGGCACGAAGTGGAGACGTTCCGCTTCAGCACCGTGCAGCTCGACCTGCGTCAGAACACGACGGTCATCGAGCAAACGCTGCGTGCGTTGTGGCGCGCGACCTGCGGCACATCCGGCGAGCCGCCCGTGAGCGACTCACACGAATGGAAAGCGTGGCTCATCGGCGAACTCGGTCAAGCGTCGGACAGCGAAGAGGAGCGCGAGCGCCGTTTCCAGTCGCTGCCGCCCGAAGAGGCACAGACGCTGCAGATTTTCCGCACCGTGCGGGAGATGCGCCAGCAGGTGGATCGCAACGCATTCGGTGCGTTCATCCTGAGCATGACGCATCGGGCGAGCGATGTGCTCGGCGTCTATCTGCTTGCGAAGGAAGCCGGTCTCTTTTCCGACGCTGCGGGAACGGAAAGCTGCACGCTGCCCGTCGTGCCCTTGCTCGAAACCATCGACGACCTGCGCCGCGCGCCCGAAATCCTGCGCGAACTGCTGGCCGTGCCGATGGTCCGCCGCAGCATCCGCGCGCAAGGCGGCGTGCAGGAGATCATGATCGGCTATTCGGATTCGAACAAGGATGGCGGATTCTTCGCGAGCAACTGGGAGCTGTCGAAGGCGCAGACGAAGATCAAGCGGCTTGGCGACGAACTCGGAATCGCGATCGCGTTCTTCCACGGACGCGGCGGTTCCGTGAGCCGCGGCGGTATCCCTGCCGGTCGCGCGATTGCCGCGTTGCCCGCCGGTTCCGTCAACGGACGTTTTCGCGTGACCGAACAGGGCGAAGTGGTGTCGTTCAAATACGCGAATCGCGGCACGGCCCAGTATCACGTCGAATTGCTGGCGTCGAGCGTGCTCGAACATACGCTGAAGTCCGAACGCGAAGAAGCATTGCTGCCCAAGGGCGAATTCGATGAAGCGATGGAGGCGCTCTCTGGCGCGTCGCGGGCCGCGTACGCGAAGTTCATCGAGCAGCCCGGCATGCTCGCGTATTTCCAGGCGGCGAGCCCGCTCGAAGAACTGTCGATGCTCAACATGGGCTCGCGCCCTGCCCGCCGCTTCGGTGCAAAGAGCTTGCAGGATCTGCGTGCGATTCCGTGGGTGTTCGCGTGGGCGCAGAACCGTCACGCGCTGACGGGCTGGTACGGCGTGGGCAGCGCGATCGAAGGCTTTCTTTCCGTGCGTCAGGACCGCGGACTCGATCTGCTGCGGCGGATGTTCGACGAATCGCGGCTGTTCCGGCTCGTCATCGACGAAGTGGAAAAGACGCTGGCCCAGGTCAACCTCGACATTGCGCGCGAATACGCGAGCCTCGTACCGGACGTGCAGATCCGCGACACGATCTTCGCGCAGATCGAAGCCGAATACCGGCTCACTGTGAAGATGGTGAATCGCGTGACAGGTTCGTCTGGAGTGGGCACGCGCTTTCCGAAGTTCAGCGCCCGCCTGGAGCGGCGCCTGCCTGCCATCGACCTCGTCAGCCGGCAGCAGATCGAACTGCTTCGCCTCTACCGCTCGGCACAGACGGAACGGCAGCGGCGCGCGTACCAGGTGCCGCTGCTGCTGTCGATCAACTGCATCGCATCGGGCTTCGGCGCGACGGGCTAAACGCCCGTTGCTCGCTGTCGATACCCGCCACCCATAGATTGCCTACAGGAGAACCCGCATGAGCTTCACTGTCATCGAGCCGGCCAAAGCGCGGCTGCATCGTTCCGAGCTGGCCGTCCCCGGCTCGAATACTGCGATGTTCGAAAAGGCCGCGCGCTCGGCTGCCGACATCGTCTTTCTCGATTGCGAAGATGCCGTCGCGCCGGACGACAAGGAGCAGGCGCGCAAGAACATCATCGAAGGGCTGAACGAGATCGACTGGGGAACCAGGACGATGATGGTTCGCATCAACGGTCTCGATACGCACTACATGTATCGCGACGTGGTCGATATCGTCGAGGCGTGTCCGCGTCTCGACATGATCCTGATTCCGAAGGTCGGCGTGGCCGCGGACGTCTACGCCGTCGACATGCTCGTCACGCAGATCGAAGCCGCGCGCGGACGCAGCAGACGCATCGGCTTCGAAGTGCTGATCGAGACGGCGCTCGGCATGGCGAACGTCGAGAGCATCGCGCAATCGAGCCGGCGGCTGGAGGCGATGTCGTTCGGCGTCGCCGACTATGCGGCATCGACACGCGCGCGCACGACGGTGATCGGCGGCGTGAATCGCGACTACGGCGTGCTGACCGACAGAAACGAGCGCGGCGAGCGCGATTACTTCTGGGGCGATCAATGGCATGCCGCGCAGACCCGCATGATGGTCGCATGCCGCGCTTATGGGCTGCGTCCCATCGACGGTCCATTCGGCGACTTCAGCGATCCCGACGGCTACGATGCAGCCGCGCGCCGCGCAGCCGTGCTGGGCTACGAGGGCAAGTGGGCGATCCATCCGTCGCAGATCGAACTCGCCAATCGCGTGTTCACGCCCGCCGAAGCCGAAGTCACCAAGGCGCGCCGCATCATGGATGCGATGGCGCAAGCCGCGAAGGAAGGCAAAGGCGCAGTGTCGCTCGACGGCCGGCTGATCGACGCCGCAAGCATCCGCATGGCCGAGGCGTTGCTCGCGACGGCCGACGCGATCGGCAACAACAAACGCTAGGGGTCGTGAAAAAGGGCGGCCCGCGAGCCGCCCTTTGCAATGTTCAATCAACGCATCATCAGCCAAAAGCCAGCGCCATCGCCTCACGTTCCTGACACAGGTAGTCGCCATGCACCTGATCCCAGCTCGACAGAATCGCATCGGCGGCGCAATCCGCGTCGTGCTCCGTCGTGGCCCACGAGATGACCGACAGGCGCATCACGGCACGTCCCTGCCAAAGCGCCGCACGCACGTCGCAAACGCCCTGCGCCTGGATGCGCGCGACCGTGCGCAACGTCAGTTCGTCCGCGAGCGCGTCGTCGTACGCCGAGCCGAAGCGCACGATCATCTGGTTCAGCTCGACCTCGTTGAGCAGCGCGACACCCGGTCCCAAAGCAAGTCGCCGCGCGATGCGGCACGCCAGTGCGCAATGTCGTCCGATCATCGCCGCGATCCCTTGCCGGCCGAGCGTACGAAGCAGCGCCCACAACGCAAAGCCGCGCGCGCGTCGCGAAAGCTCGGGCGTGTAGTGGACCGGGTCGCGCACGCCGTCGTCCGCTTCAGGCAGATAGCTCGCGCGAATCGACATCGCGCGTCGGTGTGCGTCGGCGTCGCGCACGAACGCGCAGCCCGTTTCGTAAGGGGCCTGCAGCCACTTGTGCGCGTCGGCCGCCCAAGAGTCGGCGTCTTCGATGCCTGCGGCAAGATGCATGCGCTCAGGGCACGCTCTGACCCATAGCCCGAACGCTGCATCGACGTGAACCCATCCGGCTCGCTCATGCGCGCACGCCGCGATTTCGCCGATGGGATCGAACGCGCCCGTCATCATGTGTCCCGCCTGGGCAATGACGATGAGCGGTCCCGAATGCTGCGCGAGCGCGTCGCGCAACGCGGATACCTGCATCCGGCCCGCCTCGTCGGCTGCGACCTGGATCACGCGCCGCTCGCCGATGCCCAGATAGCGCAGCGCGGCCAGCACGCTCGCGTGCACGCCTTCGCCGACGTACACGGAGATGGGCGGCGCGCCGCATAGTCCGTCGGCTTCGACGTCCCAGCCGACGCGCCGCAGCACGGCATCGCGTGCGGCCGCGAGGCAGACGAAGTTGCTCATCGTCGCGCCCGTGGTGAAGCCGACCGAGCACTCGCGCGGCAGGTCCAGCACGTCGACGAGCCACGACGCGGCCACCTGCTCCGCGACGGCTGCGGCAGGCGCGCCATGCGCCGTCGCGGCGTTTTGCCCCCAGATGCTCGTGAGCCAGTCCGCCGCGACGCCGGCGGGATGAGAACCGCCCGCGACCCAGCCGAAAAAGCGCGGCCCCGCCGTGCCGAGCAAGCCTGGCTCCGCGATGGCCGCGAGCCGTGCGATCACGGCATCGGCGGGCTCGCCTTCTTCCGGCATCGGCCCGCCGAACGCCGCGCTCAGTTCGCCGAAGCTCGCTGTGGGACACGTCGGACGCGACGCGCGCGCGTCATGGAACGCGAGCGCGAGTCTCGCGGCCGTTTCGAGTGCGTTGCGTGTATCGTCAGCCATCCGGGGTCTCCTGCAATCGTCAATGCCTCCAACCTAACCTGCCGGCACCTGCCAGAAAGGCTGGGGCGGATGAAACGCCTGCCCGTCTGCAAAACGCTCTGCCGAGCGTAAGGTGTTTTCGATCAACATCGTAACCGTCATCGGTCCGACGCCGCCGGGCACGGGCGTGATCCACGAAGCCCGCTCGCGCACGGGCTCGAAGTCCACATCGCCGACGATACGCCCATCCGGCATCCGGTTGATCCCCACGTCGATCACGATCGCGCCTTCCTTGACCATCTCCGCCTTGATGAGGCCGGGCTTGCCCGCTGCGACGACCAGAATGTCGGCGTGTATCGTGTGCTGCGCGAGGTCACGCGTCTTGACGTGGCAGATGGTGACGGTTGCTTCCTTCTGCAGCAGCATCAGCGCCATCGGCTTGCCGACGATATTGCTCGCGCCGACCACGACGACGTTCTTTCCCGCCACGTCGATGCCCGTCGTCTCCAGTAGAAGCTGGACGCCATACGGCGTGCAAGGCGGAAAGATCGAATTGCCGACGACGAGCGCGCCGACGTTGTACAGATGAAAGCCGTCGACGTCCTTGTCGACGACGATGCTTTCCAGCACGCGCCGCACATTGATCTGCGGCGGCAACGGCAGTTGCACGAGAATGCCATGCGTGCCGCGCTCGACGTTGAGGGCGGCAATGCGGTCGAGCAGTTCCGTCTCTCTGCAATCGGCATGAAAGCGGTGCATGAACGAGCGCACGCCGCAATCCTCGCAGGCTCTCACCTTGTTTGCGACGTAGAGCTCTGACGCGGGATTGTCGCCGACCAGCACCACGGCGAGACCCGGCACGACGCCGCGCGCGGACAGGGCCGCGACGCGCTCGCGAAAGCGCGCGCGCAGACGCCGCGCGAGGTGCCGGCCATCGATCAGTTGCGCTGTCATCGTGCGCCGTTGAAGCCAGGAATCCAGTTGGTCCCGGCGAGCGGCACACGGGCCATCGCCGCCGCTTCGACCGTGAGCGCGACAAGGTCTTCCGGCTCCAGATGGTGCACGTTCTGCTTGCCGCACGCGCGCGCGATCGTCGTCAGCTCCATGTTCACCGTCTTCAGATAGTTCTTCAGACGCTTCGCGCCGACTTCGGGTTTCAGACGCTCCTGCAACACGGCGTCCTGCGTCGTGATGCCGACGGGGCACTTGCCGGTGTGGCAGTGGTGGCAAAAGCCGGGCGCGGTGCCGAGATTCGCGTAGTCGTCGAGCGCGGACACGTGCTGGCCGTTCTCGATGTACGACGAGCTATTGCAGCCGAGCGACACCAGCACGCCCTGGCCGATCGCGACGGCATCCGCACCCATTGCCAGCGCCTTCGCGACATCGGCCCCGCTGCGGATGCCGCCCGAGATGATCAGTTGCACCTGTCCCTTCATGTTGAGGTCTTCGAGCGCGTCGACGGCCTGGCGCAGCGCGGCGAGCGTCGGAATGCCGACGTTCTCGATGAAGCAGGTCTGCGTCGCGGCCGTGCCGCCCTGCATCCCATCGACGACGATCACATCCGCGCCCGCATGCACCGCGAGCTTCACGTCGTTGAACGTGCGGGTCGCACCCACCTTCACGTAGATCGGCGTCTGCCAGTCGGTCAACTCGCGCAACTCGAGAATCTTGATGTGCAGATCGTCCGGACCCGTCCAGTCAGGATGACGCGATGCCGAGCGCTGATCGATGCCTTCCGGCAGCGTGCGCATCTTCGCCACGCGCGGCGAAATCTTCTGGCCGAGCAGCATGCCGCCGCCGCCGGGCTTCGCGCCCTGTCCGATCACGACCTCGATCGCGTCGGCCTTGCGCACGTCGTCGGGATTGAAGCCATAGCGCGACGGCAGGCACTGGTAGACGAGCGTCTTCGACGAGCGCCGTTCCTCGGGCGTCATGCCGCCGTCGCCCGTCGTCGTCGACGTGCCGAGTTCCGTGGCCGCACGGCCGAGCGACTCCTTCACGTTCGCCGACAGTGCGCCGAAGCTCATGCCCGCGACAGTGATGGGAATCGCGAGCTCGATTGGCTTCTTTGCGAAGCGCGTGCCGAGCACGGTCTTCGTCACGCATTTCTCGCGGTATCCCTCCAGCGGATAGCGCGACAACGACGCGCCGAGAAACAGCAGGTCGTCGAAGTGCGGCACGCGCCGCTTCGCACCGAGGCCACGGATCTCGTACAGTCCGTGTGCCGCAGCGTTCTGGATATAGTCGATCGTCTTGCGGTCGAAGCCCCAGGACTCTTCAGTGGCGATGTGTTTCATATGTACGGGCTTGATTTCCATGGCAGGTCCCCGGTTCAATATTCCTGATTCGCGTCGGCATTCCAGTGATACAGCGAGCGGGCTGACGCGATGCGCCTGAATTCCTTCGGATCGAACTCGGCGAACGCAGGCCCCGCAGCGCGCAGCAATTGCGCAACGGCTTCCACATCGGCGGCCTGCATTGGCTCCTCGCGCGCGTCGGCGCCCAGCGACTTCACCTTGCCCCGCACGTAGATCACCGCTTCGTACAGCGAGTCGCCGAGCGCGTCGCCGGCGTCGCCGCAGATCACGATCCGGCCCGCCTGGGCCATGAACGCCGAAAAGCTGCCGACCGATCCCTTCACGACGATGTCCGCGCCCTTGAGCGAAATGCCGCAGCGCAGGCCCGCATCGCCCTCGATGACGAGCAGCCCGCCATGCGCCGATGCGCCCGCCGCGTTCGAAGCGAAGCCCTTCACGTGCACGCGGCCGCTCATCATGTTCTCGGCCACACCCGTACTGGCGCTGCCCGAGATCGTCACCTTCGCTTCCTTGTTCATGCCGGCGGCGTAATAGCCCGCGTGGCCGTCGATCTCGATTTCGATGGGCAGATCGAGCCCCACCGCGATGTTGTGCGCGCCGTCGGGATTCGAAATCAGCACCTTGCGCGTGCCCGCTTTCGCAGCCTCGCGGTGCAGGAATCCGTTCACGTCCGTCACGGAGCCGGACGCCAGGTCGAAGTTCACACTGTCCATACGTACATCTCCTCGGGAGCCGGTTCAAAGACGCGGGCATGCTTGATGTCGGGCAGATGCGCGAGCGAGCGGAACTCGGAAGCGATCGCGACGAGGTCGTCAGTCTCTGCGACCACGGCCGGCTTGCAGGCGAACGGATCGCGGATCAGCGCGAGCTTGTCGGGCGTGCCCATCAGGAACGTGTAGAAGCCGTCGAGTTGCTCGAAGCCCTTTTGCAACGCGACTTCCAGATCGTCACCTTCGCGCAGCCGGTATTCGAGGAAGCGGCATGCGGCTTCCGTATCGTTGTCCGTGTCGAAGCGGATGCCTTGCGGTTCGAGCATGCGCCGCACGCCGTTCGGATTCGACAGCGAACCGTTATGCACGAGGCAGAAGTCTTCGCCTGCCGTGAACGGATGCGCGCGATCGGGTGTCACGGCGGATTCCGTCGCCATCCGCGTATGACCGACCAGATGCGTGCCCGTCAGACCGCTGAACGCGTAACGGTCCGCGACCTGGCCCGGCGTGCCCGTGTCCTTGTACAGATCGATCATGCGGCCCGTCGACAGCACATGCAGCCCCGGATGCGTTTCGCGAATCCAGTGCTTGACCGTCTCGGGATCGACGGCCACGCTCAACACGGCGTGATTGTCCCTGGCCTGCACCGACGCCTTCGCGCCAAGGTGCTGGTTCAGTTCATGCACGAGCCCTTGCCAGTTGAAATCCGCGCCGTCTTCCGTCAGGCCCGAGTAAAGGCTGATCTTGCGCACGCCGTCCGCGACGGGTTCCGTGAACACCGCAAGCCCTGCGGAGTCCGGCCCGCGCTCCGTCATGCCCAGCAGCATGGGCACCATCAATTCGCCGAGACGTTCGCGCATCTCAGGCTTCTTGACGAGTAGTCCGACAATTCCACACATCGTTATCTCCTCGCGCTCAATTCAAGCGACAAGCTGTTTAGGATTCTTCGTCAGAAAAATTCAAGGTAGGTCTTCTGTTCCCAGTCCGACACGTGGCGCATGTACTCGATCCACTCCATGTGCTTCAGACGCAGGAACTCGCTGCCCGCCGGGCCGAGCGCTTCCTGCATCAACTCGTCCTGTTCGAGCGCATGCAACGCTGACAGGAGGTTCTGCGGCAGGATGCCGATGCCGTTCTCCTTCAGCTGCTCAGGCGACATCTCGTAGAGGTTCGCGTTGCACGGCTGGCCAGGCTCCAGGCGGTTCTCGACGCCATCGAGCCCTGCCGCGATCACCGCGGCTGTCGCGAGGTAGGCGTTGCAGGCTGCATCGGGCAGCCGGAGTTCGATCCGCCCGCCAGGAATGCGCACCATCGACGAGCGGTTGTTGTCGCCATAGCTCACATACGCGGGCGCCCACGTCGCGCCCGTCAGCGAGCGCCCGACGACGAGGCGCTTGTATGAATTCACCGTCGGCGCGCAGATCGCCGTGAGCGCGCCCGCATGCTTGAGAATGCCTGCCGTCCAGTGGTACGCGAGCTTCGAGAGACCGAGGCCGTTCTCGTCGTGATCGTCGGCGAACAGGTTCTTCTTGCCGTCGGAAATCGACATGTGCATGTGCATGCCGTTGCCGGGACGATTCGCGAACGGCTTCGGCATGAACGAGCAGATGAGGCCCAGTTCGTTCGCGATTTCCGCCGCCGCCATCTTGAAGAACACGTAGTGATCGCAGGACTTGAGGCAATCGGTGTACGTGTAGTTGATCTCGAACTGGCCGTTCGCATCTTCGTGATCGATCTGATAGACGTCGATGCCCGCCTTGATCAGTGCGTCCGTCAGCCGCTCCAGGAACTCGCGCGAACGCGACAGGCCCTTGTAGTCATAGCAGGGCTTGGGCAGTGCATCGGTGTGGTCGCACGGCACGATCGCCCCGTCGGGGCCCTTGCGCAGCAGCGAGAACTCCGGCTCGAGACCCGTGTTCAGAATCCAGCCGCGGTCTTCGAGGCGTCGCACCTGCTTTTTCAGCGTCACACGGCTCTCGAACGGCCAGGGCTCGCGCTTCACATGCCCGTCGCAGACGATGCGCGCGTAGCCTGGCTGCCAGGGCACGAGCTGCAGCGTATTGATGTCGCCGACGGCCATGAAGTCAGGCCCCTGCGGATCGATGCCGAGCCCCCATACAGCAAAGCCCGCAAAGCCGGCGCCGGCCGTGAGAATGCTGTCGAGGTGGGCGGCAGGCACGGATTTCGTCTTCGCGACTCCGTGGATGTCGACGAACTGCGCGAGGATGTATTTCACCTCGTTGTCTGCGAGAAACTTTCGGGCGTCTTCGGGGGTCATGTGAATGTCCTCAAACGTGATAAGTCCATGGTTTCGAAAAACGCCGGCCCGTCTTCGCGCCCGCGTCGACTACTTGCTTGCTACCGGACGGACGACTGATCGATGTCCGTGACGGCATCGACCCCGACAGGGCCGCCGCCCAGCTCGGCAGCGATGCCCGAGAGGGTTTCCCACAGATACAGACCGTATGTGCCGTCGGCCCAGATCCGGTAGTAAGGCCTGCCCGCCCGGGCGCCCGGCATGACGGTGACGGCGACACCCGCCATCGAAGTCAGCACGACTGGCCGGGCTGCCAGATCGAGCGCGCCGAAATTGACATTGCAGGTTTGCAGCAACAGCTCGCTTACGGCGTCGCCGCACAGCACGAGCGCGACATCCTGATGAAGCACGGGATACACGTGCACGGGCGTGTCGAGGTGCGCCATCTTCGCGGAACTGCCTTGCGTGAGGCCGTCTTCGATCAGGTACTCGGACATGCCGAGCCGCAACACGACACCGCCGCCAGCGACGGGAGCCCAGCTGTTCGGCTGCTCCGGCACGGGAATGCCCTGGGCCTCGAGCCATGCCGCCGCGCCCTTGCCCTTGAAGCCGGCTCGCGCCAGCCACGACACATCGGCGATGCCGAGCGTTGCCGCGCGCGTGCTATCGGCGGCATCGACCTGTTCCTCGACGCGCATGTTCTCCCGCACACCCGATCGCAGACGCGGCGCCTTCCATGCGTCGCACACGGGACTCATCCGAAGTGGCGCGTTCATGCTGTCTCCTTCCTCGGCGCAGCCGGCTTTGTCGTTACGGCGTCTTTCTGACGCTCGCTCTCAGGGTCATAGAACGGTGTCGGCACGACGGTGGCGGGCACCATCCGGCCATCGCTCAAACGGAAGGCGATGCGCGTGCCGGGCTCGGCCTGCGCGGGACGCACGAACGCAAGGCCGATCGTCTTTTGCAGCGTCGCGCTCCACGCGACGCTCGTGACACGCCCCGCGATCTCGCCGCGATCGATCACGAGATGGCACTCGCGGAGACCGGTATCGCGTGCGCCCGCATCGAGCGCGAAGCCCACCAGACGCTGTTTGGCCGGCAACCTGTCGATAATCTGCAAGCTGCGCTTGCCGACGAAGAACGGCTTGTCCATCTTCACGGCCCATTCCATGCCGGCGTCGCGCGGCGTCGTCAGACCGTCGGTGTCCTGGCTCACGATCACGTGTCCCTTCTCGAGCCGCAGCAGACGTTGCGCTTCGACGCCGAACGCGCGGATGCCGTGTTCCTTGCCCGCTTCGAGCAGCGTGCGCCAGAGCGCCGCGCCGTACTCGGCGGGAATATGAATTTCGTAGCCCCATTCGCCGACGAAGCCCACTCGCATCAGACGCGCCGGCACGCGGTTCTGGCCGATTGCGACGCCCGTCACGCGCACGCCGAGGTACGGGAACGCCGCCGGCGACAGATCGAGATCGACGAGCTTGCCGAGCACCGCTCGCGAGAAAGGCCCCGCGAGGTTCACCGCCGCAAACGCGCCCGTCACGTTGACGATGCCGCAGTCGAGCTGCCAGATCGTGTTCAGGCGCGACAGCTCGCGATAGATGCCA
The DNA here is from genome assembly GCF_900108945.1 of Paraburkholderia diazotrophica. GTDB lineage: Bacteria > Pseudomonadota > Gammaproteobacteria > Burkholderiales > Burkholderiaceae > Paraburkholderia > Paraburkholderia diazotrophica. The sequence goes on from NZ_FNYE01000010.1 coordinate 104,521, forward strand.
GCCGCGCCCGACGTCGTGGTCGTGAAATAGAAGTGGTCGTCGGCGAGGCGCGCAATCACGCCGTCGTCGATCACGACACCGGACTCGTCGCACATCACCGCATAACGAGTCATGCCAGGCTTCAGGCCCGCATACTTCGACACGTACACGCGCTCGAGAAACTCGGCGGCCTGCGGTCCGCGCACTTCGATCTTGCCGAGCGTGCCCACATCGATGATGCCCACGCCGTTGCGCACGGCGAGCGCCTCTTCTTCGATGCAGGTCGCGCGATCCTTGCCCGCGACCGCGTAGTACTCCGGCCGCTGCCAGACGCCCGCCGGCATCCACACTGCGCCCAGCAACTGATGCTGCGCGTGCAGCGGCGTGCGCCGCTCCGGATTGAAGCCGCGTCCGGCAAGATGCGACATCGGCACGGGATGGAAGAACGGCCGCGCCGTCGTCGTGCCGACCTCCTGTGGCTCTTTCCCTGTCAGCCGCGCGAGGATGCGAAGGCCATTCATGTTCGAATGCTTGCCCTGGCTCGGCCCCATGCCGTTGGTCGAGAAGCGCTTCAGCAGCTCGATGTTGTCGAAGCCTTCCTGCACGGCATTTTCGAAGTCTTTCAGTTGCAGGTCTTCGTCGAAGTCGACGAAGTTCTTGCCGGATGTGTGACCCACGATCGGCCACGGATGCGACGGCGACTCGCGTTCGGCAAGACGCGCCGGCGCAGCGCCCGTGTTGCCTTCGCCGAAGCCGCAGTGCGCCGCGGCCTGCATGCCCGCGCGCGCGCCGTCACGCAGCTTGCTGTCGAGTGTGTACACGCCGTTGACGCGACCGCATGCGAACACGCCGGGCGGCAATTGCTCCGGCACGAACTGCTCGACAGCGCGGTCGAACTGCATCTTCGTGCCTGCCTGATACAGCAGATTCGCAGCGGGCGCCCAGCCGACGCTCATCAGCAACGTGTCGCATTCGATCAGACGCGTCGTCGCCGTCGAATAGCGCAAGCCGCTTTGCGTCGAGAATGCGCCGACGCGCACACCCGTCAGACGTGAGCCCGACCCGTCGGCGACGGCCTCGACGACGCAGCTCGATGCGAGTACGTCGACGCCCTTCGCGCGCAGATCGCGTTCGAGATCTTCGCTTGCATGCGATGCGCGCAGGTCCACCACGGCAATCACTTCGATGCCCCGCGCGTGCATGTCGAGCGCCGCGCGATAGCCGTCGGCGTTCGCCGTCAGCACCACGGCCCGCTTGCCGGGCGCGACGGCATAACGATAGACGAGCCGCTGCGCCGCCGAGGCCAGCATCACGCCGGGCACGTCGTTGTTGCGGAACACGGCGGGCTGCTCGAACGCGCCGCTTGCGACGATCACCGCTTTCGCGCGCATCTTCGTGATACGCGTCGCATCGACGAGCGGCACCCACAGGTCGGCGTAATACGCGGCTGCGAGCGTGCCCGTCATCACGCGGATGCGCGGATGGCCGAGCACGGACGCCTGCAACGCGCGGACCGTGTCGAAGCGCCCGTCGTCGCCGCCCAGCTGATAGCCGCCGCTGCCGCCAATGCGCGCATTCTCGTCGACGATGACCACGTCCGCGCCTTCCTCGGCCGCCGCGAGCGCCGCCGACAGACCCGATGGCCCGGCGCCGATCACCAGCACGTCGCAAAAGCCATAGCGCTTCGGCGTGCGGATATGCGGCGCGTTGAAGTCGACTGTCCCGAGGCCCGTCATCGCGCGGAACATGCGCTCCCAGCGCGGGAACCAGCGCTTGCTATGAAACGCCTTGTAGTAGAAGCCGACGGGCAGGAACGCGGCGAGCTTGCCGACGAGCCGTCCGCGATCGGCCTCCACGCCGCCGAACGTGTTGACGGAATGCCAGTTGCCGCCGGGCGTCAGCGCCGTTACGTCGGCACGCACGTTCAGCCGTGCGCCGTCCTGAAGCATCACGTTGACATCGTGATTGGCGAGCGAGAGCACGCCGCGCGGCCGGTGATACTTGAAGCTGCGGCCAAGCACATGCACGCCCGAAGCCCACAATGCGCTCGTGATCGTGTCGCCGACGAGGCCGCTGTAGTGCTTGCCTTCGTACGAGAAATCGACGCGCGTGTTGCGCTCGATCCATTCGCCGCGGTGAGGTGTCAGACGCATCATTCAGGCCTCCTCGCCGGCAAGCCACGTGCGCAGCACGAGATCTTTCGCCGTGTCGCGCTCGGCGATGAACCATGTGTTGCTCGGCGTGTGGCACCACCATTCGCGCTTTACGCCCGGTGCGCCGTTGCGGCAGAACACGTAGTCGGCCCATTGCGCGTCGCTCGCGTCCATCGGGTCGGGCATCGGGCGAAGCTCGCCCCAGTACGCGAATTCCGACACTGGGCGCGCGCCATTCACCGGACAGGTCATGATCTTCATCGTCAATCTCCAGGTCAGTGGCCAACGGAGGCCGCGCCTTTTTCGCCCGTCAGCGAGAAGCGGCGGAACCGGTCGAGCGAGAAGCCCTCGATCAGCGGATGGGTGGCATCGTTCGCGACGGTGTGTGACATCGTCTTGCCGCACACGGGCGTCGCCTTGAAGCCCCAGGTGCCCCAGCCCGCGTCCAGATAGAAGCCTTCGACGGGTGTCTTGCCCATGATGGGCGCGAAGTCGGGCGTCATGTCGGCCATGCCGGCCCATTGACGCATCACCTTCGCCTGCGACAGGAACGGGAACATCTCCAGCATGTGCGCCGTGAGCCCTTCGACGAAGTCGAGCGTGGAGCGGGTCGAGTGCAATTCGTACGGATCGAGCGACGCGCCCATCACGAGCTCGCCTCGCGCCGACTGGCTGATGTACACGTGCAGGCTGCCCGACACGAGAATGGGATCGAGCCATGGCTTGAGCGGCTCGCTCACCATCGCCTGCAGCGGATGGATGAAGATCGGCGTGCGGATACCGACCATGTCCGTCACGCGCGGCGTCGAACCCGCCACCGCGCACAGCACCTTGTTCGTCGAGATATAGCCGCGCGAGGTCTTCACGCCCTTGACCTTGCCGCCTGCCACGTCGATGCCGAGCACCTCGGTCTGCTGGTGGATCTCGACGCCGCGCTGGTCCGCACCGCGCCCGTAGCCCCAGGCGACGGCATCGTGCCGCGCGACGGCGCCCGGCGCGTGATACAGCGCGCCCAGGATGGGCGCGACGCCGCCGCACGAGATATCGATCATCGGCGCGGCCTTCCTCACCTCGTTCGGACCCACGACTTCCGAGTCCACCCCGTAGTGCTTGTTGACCTCGGCGCGCCAACGCATCGTGCGCATCGCCGAATCGGTATGGGCGAGCGTGTAGTGGCCGCGCGTCGAATAGAAAAGATTGAGATCGAAGTCCTGCGACAGGTCTTGCCACAGCTTCACCGACTCGTCGTAGAACTTCACGCCTTCGGGCGTCAGATAGTTCGAGCGGATGATCGTGGTGTTACGCCCGGTATTACCTCCTCCGATATACCCCTTCTCGAGCACGGCCACATTCGTGATGCCGTGCTCCTTCGCGAGATAGTACGCAGACGCGAGACCGTGGCCGCCCGCGCCGATGATCACAACGTCATATGAACGACGCAAAGTGTCGTGTCTCGTGAACATCCTCGGTTCCGGATGTTTCTTCGAGAGAGCGAAGCGGACGAGACGCCATGGCATAAAACGCTCCTTTGTGCTGCCCCACCGGGGCGGCTCTGCGACCTGTACGTTTGAAGGAAACTGTGCGGCTACCGCAGCACGATGGTCTTGTTGCCGTGGATCAGCACGCGATCCTCGAGGTGATAACGCAAGCCTCGCGCCAATACGGCTTTCTCGATGTCCCGGCCAAGGCGCACGAGATCATCCGGCCTGTCCGAGTGACGCACGCGAATCACGTCCTGCTCGATGATCGGCCCCTGGTCCAGCTCTTCCGTCACGTAGTGGCAGGTGGCACCCGTCAGCTTCACGCCGCGGCTATACGCCTGGTGATAAGGCTTCGCGCCGACGAAGCTCGGCAGGAACGAATGATGGATGTTGATGATTCGCCCCGGATAGGCGGCGCACAGCTTCGGCGAAAGAACCTGCATGTAGCGCGCGAGCACCATCGTGTCGGCGCGCGCGTCCTCGAACAGACGCTGCACTTCGTCATACGCCCGGGACTTGTTGTCGGGCGTGACGGGCACGCAATGAAACGGAATGCCGTGCCACTCGACGAAGCTGCGCCATGTTTCGTGGTTCGAGATCACGCACGGAATCTCGATGTCGAGCTCGCCCGCTTTCCAGCGCGCGAACAGGTCGTACAGACAGTGCTCCAGCTTCGACACGAGGATCACGACCCGCTTCTTCACGGAGTTGTCCGAGACCTTCCAGTCCATCTCGAACTCTTTCGCGATGTGGGCAAAGCGCTCGCGAAAGCCGCCGATACCGAATGGCAGCGACTCGGCGGCAATCTCGTGACGCATGAAAAAGCGCTGCTCGATCTCGTCGGCGTGATGGGTGGCCTCGACGATCCACCCGCGATGCTCGGCAAGGAACGTGCTTACGGCAGACACGATGCCGATGCGATCGGGGCAGGAAAGCGTCAGCGTGAAACGGTGCGTATTGGTGGACATGGTGTGTGCGTCGTCGATTCGAAGAGGAACCATTGAGCACAACAGTAGCCAGGCGAAATTCAAGTGTCAACGACAATCAACTTTTTTTCCTGTCAGGAAACACCCGTACTTCTTTTCTACCTCACCGGGGGTACTGCGCGGCGCCTATCACCGGATGGACGGCGGATGACCGTCTATTTTTTCCAAATACGCTTTGCATTCCGAATTAAAAATAGCGCGCACAAAACGATATGGGATAACGCGGACCTCCGTCCCGATGGGACGGCTGCAAGCGGCTCGCGCGCGAACGTGCGAGCAGTTGTCGTCAGCGCGGATCAGACGGGGAAATGCAGGCTCAGGTGTCCAGTTCCGGCGACTGGCCGTACATGATCACCGTGATGAAGCGGATCGGCAGCTTGATCAGGCGCTCGGGTCCGTGCGCGACCGAGCCGCGAAAGGTCAGCGCGTCGCCCGGCTGCAGCAGATAGCTGCGATTGCCGTGGCGATATTCCATTTTGCCTTGCAGCATATAGATGAACTCAGTGCCGGGATGCTCGAAGGTCGGAAACACCTCGGCTTCATCGTCCATCGTGATGAGGAACGGCTCGAACAGCTTGACGGGCCCCTGGTCATAGGCGAGCAGATGATAGGTGTGTCCCTTCGTGGTCCCGCGCCGCACGACCTCCATGCCTTTGCCGGCTTTCACATGCTGCGCATTGCCCTCGCGATGCTCGAAGTTCTTGAACAGGGCGGAAATCGAAATGCCCAACGCGCGCGCAAGGCTGACGATCGAATCGAGGCTGGTCGATACCTGTCCATTTTCGATCTTCGACACCATGCTGCGCGACAGACCGCTTTGCTCCGCAAGGTCGGCAATCGTCAGCCCCTGGTTCGTACGGTGCTCCTTGACGACCTTGCCCAGGAAAGACTCGATCGACCTTCCGTCGACGACATCTTCCAGTTGGCTGCTGGGCAAATCGGACGCTGACTCGCTTTTCATCGCTCGGCTCTGCACGTGACTATCGGCTATGGGTAATCGGATTGCGACCGCGCTCTTCGGGCGGCCGCAGTGCGAATAGTACCAGTGGACGGCAATGACGAGGACTAGCCGGCAGATGGGTTCAGCGAGGCCCGTTCATGCGTGTGGCGGATTGCGCCGCGCGAGGTGCTCGTGATGCCATACGACGGCTTCAACCCGCGAATGCAGATCGAGCTTATGCAGCAGGTGCTTGACGTGCACCTTGACGGTTCCCACGCTGATATCGAGCTTGCGGGCAATCTCCTTGTTGCATAGCCCTTCGACGAGATAATCGAGCACCTCCTGCTCGCGCGCCGACAGTCCTGACTCGTTGGCGTGCAAAGGCTGCCCGGCCGACAGTGCATGAAACAGCCTGCCCGTTACGGCCTCGCTGAGTACAGCCGTGCCTTGCAGCGCCTTCTGCAAGTTAACGCACAATTCTTCCGGCTCCATGTCCTTGAGCAGATAACCGCTCGCGCCCGCGCGCAACGCGGCGACGACATCGCGTTCGTTGTCCGACACCGTCAACATCAGGAAGCGGGCGTCGACGCCGTGCTGCCGCATCATGTCGAGCGTCTCGATTCCGCTCATTTCCGGCATGTTGAGATCGATCAGAACGACGTCGGGCTTGAGCCGAACGGCCAGATCGACGCCCACGCGCCCCGACGATGCCTCGCCAACCACGCGAAACGCCGGGTTCATCTGAATCAGCTGCGCGACTCCCTTGCGAAACAGCGCATGATCGTCGATCAGCAGTACGGTGTTGACAGGCTCCACGTTCTATTCCTCATACCTGAATCGGCCCCAGATGCTGCAAATACCGCGCCGATACCGACAATTTCATCATAGGTCAAACGCGTTGATGCAACGCGTCACGCAGCTTGCGGATAAGTCATCACGGGATATTCGCGGCGAGGCGGAAACACGCGCCAGGCACCGTCGTCATGCCGGAAGAAAACAATGGCCACAGAGCATGCCGGGCGCGCGACCTCGATACAGACATATCGGCGGTTGCCATCTCGTGTGCGGCTGAAGCGGGTCACGCGAACGGGTGTTGCCGGCGTCGGCGACAGCCATTTCTCGACGAGGTTACGTAAAGAGTGTTGATGGGTGTTCATGATCTCCGCCCTATCGCCCGTTCATGATTGCTATTTTCTTCTCGCCCGATGCATCCTGTGCGGCGCGATCAGGCCGCCATCTTCAGCAGGTCGACCGAGAGACCAAACTGGCGCGCGATCGACTGAAGCCGCTCGTGCCATTCCCATTTGCCGAACACATCGTGCACGTTCTGCAGACAACTGAGCAATTCGATCGTCGTGGGATCGTAGACATTGATGTGGGCACGCAGCAGTGCCTTCCTGAGCGCCGCGACGCCGACGTCCATGTATGCGGGTCTCGCGTCGGGCGACTGTTCGCCGATATAGCGGACGGGCACCCCTTCCATCGCCGTCATGTAATCGCGAGGCTTGATGAAGCTGCCGACGGGACATCCTCCACAATAGCCGCGATAGGCACCGCCGCCGTGCGGCAGCAATGCGGTACGGCCCTGGCAGAAGAGATGCTCGACTGCCCGGTCGAAGATTTGCTGATGGGTCAGAAAATTGCGGCTTTCCATGATGCTGCTCCGCTGCAAGGTTTCGATGATTCGTGTCTGTAGTATGGCCCGTCGACAGCGCCTTGCAATCCGCCAGAGGGGGCTCCCCCTCCGTGGGTATCCGGTTCGATCAATGGAGGAAAGCCAGACGGATTGCGCGGGACCAACGACAGGTCGTGCTGCTCGTGTTCGGTCAACTCGCCGGACACTGCGGCCGCGCGGGGCATCCATTCATGGAGGAGGACCGCCGCGATCAGATCATCTGCTACCCACCTGGCGGTATCTCCACATGGGGGTTGCCACGCGCTTGCCTGAAACTGACACTGTGAGCCGACGAAGCACCTATCTCTGCTCGGCCCGGTACGGTTCCAAATGAAACGATCTGACACGCGAAATCTCGTCGAGGATGTCGGGACGGAATGCGACGCTCTGGCTGCGCTGGCGCTATACGACCACAGCATCCAATGCGGGCATAGAAAAATCGCTCTGCTCCGGTATATGGACGCGAGAGATCTGGCAGCACCGCTTACGGAACGGCACCATGCTTACGCGTGGACTGTTGCAAAGTCGCTGGGCATGGACGCGATGAAATCCATTGCAAGGCAGGCTGTCGAGCGGAGCCGGCAACGGCGGGATGCCGCGACGAAACGAATGCGATAGGGAAGAACGCGATCGCACTTGGCACGATTTCAGGTGCTGGTACGCGTCATGGATTGGTACGCAGGCTGTGACGTTTGCGTCAAGGCGACGAACTTGCGAACGCCGGCGGCTTAATGGGTATCCGAGGGTCATCGTCATCTGCCGTTGGAGATGGGCTGTCTCCGCAACGGTCGGTCAGGGTGGCGATGTTTGAGGCCTCGACTTGTTCAGGAAGTCGAGGTCATTTTTTTGTGTGCTGCTTTCGGGTGTTACTGGCCTGCTTCTTCGGGGGACACGAAAGCCGCATCCGAAAGACAGTCTGCACGAGGCAAAGATGACATCGCGTCCTGTAGATTCGCGATGAGGCTGCCCATTGCCGGATCTTCGCGTCGCATGCGCGATCCATCCGTCGAATTCAGTTCAGCCCTCCATCGAGCGGCAATCTCGACTTCTATCACGTGAATTCCGCTGGCTGGCAAGCCATAGCGTTGAGCAGCGAATGCATCCGCGATGTTGCCGTTCACCACCCACGAACGGCGATGAGCCTCGACTGTTCTGGTCAACGCAGAAACGAGTCGCCTGTCACACGAGCGCCCGCCGTTCGTCCCGACATTGCAGTCAGACACAGCGGGCGAGTCACGATAGGGAGAGAGCCATGCACTCGCATGCGATACGAGCAGCAGGACGTTGTCGTGCATGCGCCTCAATCGTAGAAGTTCAGCAATGAGCGCGGTATGAAATGGCCGCCAGTAAGCGGAGACACGGCGGCCGACTTCAGCTTCCGTGGGCTCGGAACCGGGCGGATACAGCGCTTCGCCGCTTGAGGTTTGCGTCCGGCACAGCGACCCGTAGACAAGGGACTTCGGCAGTTGACCGACGTCGCTCGCAACGTTGAGGTCGATAGCGCATGGATGATACACGGCCGAGATGCAAGATACAGCGTTCGATTTAGCTGCCCTTTGAAGCTGCACGCCGGCAGGATCGGCGAGTCGCCCATTGACGGAAACCCACGCGGGATATTCAAGCAGTTCAGCGGGTACGATGGAACCCGTATGAGGGGTGGCCATCAGTACCGGCGAGTCGGTACGCAATAGATGCTCGTAAGCGAGGCCATGCATTTGCTTACCCTCGTGCGTGAAGTCGGAGAACTCAGGACGGTGGCATGGATTCGCGCGCCTGATGCGAATATCAGCAACTGGACTTTATGTGCTGTCTGGCACGCCGCTTCTCCGCAAGCCGTAATCACCGTCAAAGGATTGAGAAAAAATACAACGTCCCGCAGCGAATCCAAATACCCACTCCGGAGTACTCGACGCCACTGTTCAACAAGAAAGCGAATGATCTGTATCGTCAACGCGGACGATACGAAGTATCGGGAGTCGCGTAAGCATACGGATGCACCGCGCTCGGCACGGTTGGATAGCCATACAGGCGGTCTGGTGGTGTGCCCGGTGCGGGGCGCAGAATGGTGACGGCACGCTTCGTTGCATCCGGCGGCGTGAACACATTGCTGACAGTCGTCATGCGATAGGGAAAGTCCGGCACAAACTCGTTCTCCGCTTCGCGCTTTCTCGCATTGGTGACCATAACAAAATCTGGTGTTCCCGATTTTGCCATCGCCGCGAAACCGATAAAGCTGCTATCGCGAACATCATCCAGTACGACAGGTGGCCGCTCGTCTTCGGCGCCATAAGAGAGCCTGACGTTGCGCATCTTCAAGCCTTGCACGTGACGGGCGTAAAGACCATACGCGGGAAGAACTCCGTACATGCTGGGCTCCGGATATTCACGCGGCGCCTCGGGGATGTTGTACGGATCGTCCGTCCAGCCGCCTTTCCCGTCCCTCGCTTCAGGGTCCCAGCCGATGCGCGGCAGCAACGCCTCATTGTGATCAGCTGACTGCTCCACGGCGTCCCGCATCTTCAGGCCGCCCCTGAATCCGACACTCACGTTCTGGATGCTCACGTTGCGCACGGGATGATCGACCAGGCCCGTGATGATGATCGGAAAGCGTGGATCTGAATCGGTGATCTTCACGTTACTGATCGCAACGTTTTCCAATGTCGCGAACGGCGCGCCGACTGCATTCGCGTACAGAGGATCACGAGGTCGAACCGACGCGGCGTTCAATTGCGTCGGAGCAGCCTGATTCACGACTGCGAAATGGCTCCCGCCTTCACCGGACACAATCTGGTTGCGATTGTATGACGGGATATAGCGCACGGCTGGATGGGTTCCGTAAGCAGGTCTGTTTGGCAGAACCCATTCGCGATCGTCGAGGCGCACCGTGTCGACAGGCGCTAACGATTCATCGGCGCTGTTCCCGGTGACAGGACTGCGGCCGCGGTCGCCGAGTATGATGAATATCGGCGCGCTCGTAACATGCGTCATCGTCACGTCTGTGAATATGACGTTCTTTAGCGCCGCTCCATCGACCGACTCCAGCGCGAAACCTCTTGAGCGATCGAATCTGATATGACGAACAGTCACTGTATCGAACCCGGTTGTACTTTCCGTGCCCAGCTTGATTCGACCTGTTGGCCCATCAGGCGGTCCTGATTGCTGGACGCTGTAAGTCCTGTCCAGCACCGAGCCCGTGTCATAGCCGCTTACCGTGCAGTTTTCGATCAGCACGTTACGTGTCGGTGCATATCGGCCTAACGCAAACGTGCCCTTGAGCACGACCGCGTCGTCATTGAGGGTGTTGAACGTCGAGTTTCTGATCGTGACATCCTGCGATGCATCGATGTCGATACCATCCCGATTGCTGTCGACAAGAATACCGTCAACGGTCCAATTCCTGACACCTGTTCCGAGAATGGCGAAATGACCGCCGTATTTGATCCTGAAATCGCGGAAGACGACGTCCGCGGCATTCTTCAGCGCGATGGCCTTGTTGGCGCCACCGGGTTTGCCGGCAGCCGTGCGCGCGGTCACTTCGGCAACATCAGAACTCGTCAGGACCTTCACGGTCTTGCCGTCCGGCCCGAGGTAGCTGCCGTTTATCAGCCCCGGCCCTGAAATCATGATGTGCTTTACGCTATCGCCGACAATCAGGCTGTTCGCCCAGTGACTGTGGCCCTCATCCTGAAGCCCGACGTATGGATTCGGCTCGGGTGCGTCATAGAAGCCGCCGTCCTCTCCTGCTCCCGTCCCCGGTATGGCCGCGCGCAAAACGGAATGCGTCGACTCGAAGTGCAACGCGACGTTGCTGGCCAGATGGATCGTGTAGGTTTTGAACACGCCCGCTGGAATGACGACCGTGCCTCCGACACGAGCGGCTGTCACAATGGCCTTATTGATCGCGGCCTGATTGGCGAGCGCGGGACCATTCGACATCGCGCCGAATTTCGTGATGTTGAAGAACGGACCTTTTGCCGCGGGCGTCCCCTGCACATGGCTTCCCGTAGCCAGAGGTATGTGACCGCCTGGCCCATTCCGATACTGCCCTGCCGTGGAGTTGGAAATGCCGCCAAACAGGGCACTGACGGCCAGCGTCGCACAAACGGTGAAGCAGCCAGATCTCACTAGCTGGCGAGGTCCCTCTTTCACGCGTGTCTCCACGAGACGCAGCGGCGAAGACCGCAAGCGCGTTTATCGCGTGTTGTTGCTTGTGCCGCATCCAGTGTTCAGGCCACGGCAATTTTGATGAACGCGTGCCCTCTTTGCGAAGCTTGTCCGGGCCGCCCCTGGCGGATGACACGGACGCGGGCCTGACAAGCGGGCCTCATAAACGCGCCTATCTGACGTCCCCCGTATCTGATTCGCCTGACTGTCTCACCTTTCGCTCCAGTCTCATATAGGCGCCCGCCGCGACGACGCCAAACACAATGTGCGCAAGAACATTCGCCCAGTTCCGTGCCTCTGCGAACCAGGGGAAGAACCGCGTCATGCCGTAGAAATTGATCAGATAAATGCCGAGGCCAAACGCGAGGCCCGCGAGCGACGCCATCGCCAGGCTGGAGTCCAGGCTGAATGACGCGATGATCACACTCAGGATCACCGCAAACAGCACGGCCAGCGCGAAATGCACGACCAATGCCGCGACGACGATGCCGACGGGAAGCGCCTCGGCGGATTGCATCGCACCGCGGCCCAGTATGATTGCCGCGATCATGTGAGGCGGCACCCTTGGGTCCTGCTCTGTCACGACGGCCATCAGAAAGGCGCCCAACAGCAGAAATACCGCGCCAGCGATCGCGCCTGCCCAGACGGCCGCCCGCCAGTCCGGCATGCGATGCGTGAAATGATGAGAATGGAGATGAAGTTCCATAACGGTCTCCCTGACGGTCAGCCATCGGTTGATGTCATCTGCGCCGGTCAATGGCGTAGAGGTCGACATTCAGGCTATGTCAGCCGAATTGGGCAGCCACGCGAGACTTACCGGCCCGTTGCAATTTGTACGCGCCAAACTTACCGGTCGGAAGGCGCAACAGGAACGGGCGTGGCCGCAATCGGCAACGTCGACACCCTGGCTGTCCATGCTTCCCACTTGGCAGGTCTTATGCCTGCGCCGACGGTGCTCCCGCTCGCAGTGGATCGCCCGGATCAGAAGCTACTCTCGTCCCACCGCGCGTCGCGCACCTGCACGATACCGGCCTCGACGCGCACCGGAAACACCGCGACGTCTTCATAGGCCGGCGGCGCAAGCACCCTGCCCGTCTTGATGCAGAAACGCGCGCCATGACGCGGACACACGACCACGTCTTCCTCTACCTCACCGCCAGTCAGAATGCCCCCGTCGTGCGTGCAGACATCCTCAATCGCGTAACAGGTGCCATCCAGGTTGAACACCGCCACCTGTGCGCCGTCCACGTCGACACTGCGCACCGAACCCGGCGGGAAATCGGTCAGCGCCGCGACATCGACCCAGTCTGACATGTCAAAGCATCCCCAGCTGCAAACGCGCGGCGTCGGACATCCGCTCTTTCGTCCACGGCGGGTCCCACACCAGTTCCACTCGTACACCGTTCACGCCTGCGACGGAATACACGGCGTCCTCGACCGTCGCGGGAAACGTCTGCGCAACGGGACAACCCGGCGCAGTCAGCGTCATGCGGATCGCCACGTCGCCTGCCTTGTCGTCCACGTTCAGGTCATACACCAGCCCGAGATCGTAGATGTTGACGGGAATTTCCGGGTCGAACACCGTACGCAACGCTTCGATCACGCGCACGCGCAGACCTCCGTTGCCGGGTCCGGGCGCGTCGTCATCCCGTTTCAACCAGTCGAATCCACTCATGTCACTCGCCTCGCTACTCGCTGCATCATTCCGTCGATATCGTGCCGTGCTCGTCGTGCAAAGCCGCGTGCAGCGTATGCCATGCGAGCGTCGCGCACTTCACGCGCGCTGGAAACTCGCGCACGCCGGAAAGCGCCGCGAGCTTGCCGAGCCCTGCTTCATTTTGCGTCGGCGCGTCCGCCGGCATCGTCACCATGTCGTGGAACGAGCCGAAGAGCGCCTCGATTTCCTGCTCGCTGCGGCCCTTCAGCGACTCCGTCATCAGCGAAGCCGACGCAATCGCGATCGCACAACCCGTGCCCTCGAATCCCGCGTCCTTCACGACACCGTCTTCAATGCGCAGATACAGCGTGATACGGTCTCCGCACAGCGGGTTGTATCCTTCCGCCCTGTGATTCGCATTGGCCAGTGCATGACAGTTTCGCGGCCGTCGGTAGTGGTCGAAAATGACTTCCTGATAGAGATCGCGCAGACTGCTCATTGTCCAAACACCTCGTGCACACGCGCTATTCCTTCGACCAGCGCGTCGACGTCGGACCGCGTGTTGTACAGCGCAAACGAAGCGCGCACGGTTGCTGGCACGCCATAGCGCTGCATGACGGGCATCGCGCAATGATGGCCCGCGCGCACAGCGACGCCGTGATGATCGAGGATCGTGCCGACGTCGTGCGCGTGCACCCGGTCGAGCACGAACGACACGATCGCCGCCTTTTCATGCGCGGTGCCAATCAGCCTCAGATGCGGGATGGCGCGCATCGCATCCGTCGCATACGCGAGCAGGTCGGCCTCATGTGCGCTGATCGCATCGGCGCCGATTGTGCCCACATAATCGAGCGCCACCGCAAGCGCGATCGCACCGCAGATGTTCGGCGTGCCTGCCTCGAATTTCCATGGAATGGCGTTGTAATCGGTCTTCTCGAATGTCACCGAGCGAATCATGTCGCCACCGCCTTGCCACGGCGGCATCGCTTCCAGCTTGTCCGCGCGCGCGTATAGCGCGCCGATTCCCGTCGGCCCATACACCTTGTGCCCTGAAAACGCGTAGAAATCGCAATCGAGCGCCCGCACGTCGACGGCCAGATGTGCGATCGCTTGCGCACCGTCGACCAGCACCGGCACGCCGCGCGCATGCGCGATTTCGATCAATCGCGCAACCGGGTTGATGGTGCCCAGCGCGTTCGATACATGCGCGATCGACACCAGGCGCGTGCGCTCGCCAATCATCCGCGCGTAGGCATCGACATCGAGCGCGCCGCTGTCGTCGATCGGCACGACCTTCAGCACCGCGCCCGTCTGCTCGCACAGGAGTTGCCACGGCACGATGTTCGAGTGATGCTCCATTGCGCTGATGACGATCTCGTCACCAGGCTTCGCGAGCGGACGCAGATAGCTTTGCGCGACGAGGTTGATCGCCTCCGTCGTGCCGCGGACGTACACGATTTCCTCTGCCCTTGCCGCGTTGATAAAGCGGGCGATCCGCGCACGTGCGGCTTCGTAGGCGTCGGTGGCGCACTGCGACAGGTGATGCACGCCGCGATGCACGTTGGCGTTCATGTGCTCGTAATAGGCGCGTTCCGCATCGATCACGACGGAAGGTTTCTGGGTTGTCGCCCCGTTGTCGAGATAGACCAGCGGCGCGTCGCGCACACGTTCGCGCAGAATCGGAAAATCGCTTCGCCAGCGCGCGACGGTATCCGTGTCGGGGATGCACACAGGTTCGAACGGCTTCATATCAGCCCCCGCATATGCTCGCCTTCCGGCACGCGTGTCAGAAGCAGTTTCTTCAGTCTGCTGCGCACTGCGCCGATATTCACCCGCTCCACGCTATCGCGCGCAAACCCCCATACGAGCAAAGCCCGCGCAATGCGTTCGTCGATGCCGCACGAGCGCAGATAGAACAACTGGTTTTCGTCGAGCTGACCGACGGTCGCGCCATGCGTGCATTTCACGTCGTCGGCGTGAATTTCCAGTTGCGGCTTCGTGTCTATTTGCGCGTCACGCGAGAGCAGGAGGTTGTAGTTCGCCTGATGCGTGTCGGTTCGCTGCGCGTCCTTACGCACGATTACGTTGCCGTTGAATACGCCATGTGATGCGCCGTCGAGCACCCCACGGTAGTATTCGCGGCTCGTGCCATCCGGCTTCTCGTGGTCGATGCGCGTGTGATGATCGACATGCTGCCGCGCGCCCACGAAATACAGGCCGTTCAGTTCGGCGTATGCATCGACATCCCGGAGCGCTGTGTCGATCTCCGTGCGTGATAGCGCACCGCCAAGCGCGAAAGAATGTGACGTAAAGCGGCTTGCACGCTGCTGCGTGACGCCGACGCGCGCGATGTGAAAGGCGCTGCGCGCTTCCTGCTGGACGCGGCAATGCTGGACGTTCGCCTCGTCGCCGGCCACGATCTTCGTTACCGTGTTGAGGAGATACGCATCGTCTGCGATGCCTGCGAACTGCTCGACAACCGAGCAGCGCGAGCGCGCGTCGGCCAGTATCGCGTTGAAGGGATGCATCGCGAGGCCGGCTTCGTCGGTCAGGAAAAGCATGACGAGCGGCGTCTCGATCGTGCAGTCGGGTGGCAGCAGGAGTACGTATCCGTCACTCAGCAATGCCGTATTCAACGCCGCAAAGCCATCATGCGGCGGCGGCTGTTCGACGACTGCCCGCAGCCGCTCCGGCACCTCGCGGATCGCGCGTGTCAGACTGCCGACGAATGCGCCCTCCGGCAACGCCGGCATGCGCGACAGTCTCGGCATATGGCGGCCGTTGACGAACACGAGCCGGCCCACCTCCTTGTCGGGCACGAGATCGTCGACAATGCCGGAAACATCCAGGTGGTCACTGTGCGGCGAAGTGAAATGCCACGGCCGCTTCGCGATGGTGGCCACATTCGTGTACTTCCAGTCTTCGAGCTGCGTCGTGGGAAAGCCAAGCTCTTCGAACTGCTCGAACGCATGGCGCCGTGCGCTGCGCAGCCAGCGGAGTTCCGCGCCGGGCAGTGTCCTCGACAGGGTCTCGAATGCTTGATGGAGGTACTCGAGCGTCGTCTCACTCATTTGACGTCTGCTCCTCGCGATATCACGTGTGACCACCTCGCGTCAGTGCGCGCCAGGCGACCCGGAATGCGGCTCAGCCGGCGCATCTGCATCGAGCCAGCCGTAACCCTTGCGTTCCAGTTCAACTGCCAGCTCGCGGGTCCCGGATTTCGCAATGCGTCCGTGCGAAAGCACGTGCACATAGTCGGGCACGATGTACTCGAGCAGACGCTGATAATGCGTGACCAGCACGATTGCGCGATCCGCGCTGCGCATCTGGTTGACGCCCCGCGCCACGACCTGCAGCGCGTCGATATCGAGGCCCGAATCGGTCTCGTCGAGAATCGCGAGGCGCGGCTCCAGTACCGCCATTTGCAGGATTTCGTTGCGCTTCTTCTCGCCCCCCGAAAATCCTTCGTTGACGGCGCGATACAGCAAGCTCTCGTCCATCTGCATGAGCGACATCTTCTCCTTGACCGCCTGCAGGAATTCCATAGCGTCCATTTCGGACTCGCCGCGATGCTTGCGCTGTTCATTCAACGCGGCCTTCAGCAGGTACACGTTGCTTACGCCCGGTATTTCGACGGGATACTGAAACGCGAGAAAAAGCCCTTGCCGCGCGCGATCTTCTGGCGCAAGCGCGAGCAGATCATGACCCGCGTACTGCACGCTGCCGCCCGTCACGCAGTAATGCGCATGACCCGCCAACACGTGCGCAAGCGTGCTTTTTCCCGAACCGTTCGGGCCCATGATCGCGTGTACCTCGCCCGCGTTCACGCGCAGATCCACTCCGCGCAAAATCGG
The DNA here is from genome assembly GCF_900108945.1 of Paraburkholderia diazotrophica. Lineage (GTDB taxonomy): Bacteria > Pseudomonadota > Gammaproteobacteria > Burkholderiales > Burkholderiaceae > Paraburkholderia > Paraburkholderia diazotrophica. The sequence continues at coordinate 121,410 of NZ_FNYE01000010.1, forward strand.
CTTGCCTTCCACTTCAACGCTCAGATTGCTGATTTCAAGCATGATCTTTGCACCATCAGCCTGTGCTGCCTTCCAGACTCACGCCAAGCAGCTTTTGTGCTTCCACCGCGAACTCCATCGGCAGTTCCTTGAAGACTTCCTTGCAAAAGCCGTTGACGATCATCGACACCGCATCCTCTTCCGACAGGCCGCGCTGTCGGCAGTAGAAGAGCTGGTCCTCGCCGATGCGCGACGTCGATGCCTCGTGTTCGACCTTCGCAGTCGGGTTCTTCACCTCGATATACGGAAACGTGAGGGCACTGCATCGATCGCCAAGCAGCAGCGAATCGCACTGCGTGTAGTTGCGGGCGTCCTCAGCCGAGCGGGCGACTTTCACGAGCCCGCGATAGGCGTTGCTGCCATGTCCCGCAGAAATGCCCTTCGACAAGATCGTGCTGCGTGTGTTTCGGCCCAGATGCGTCATCTTCGTTCCCGTGTCGGCCTGCTGATAGTTGTTGGTGAGCGCCACCGAATAGAACTCGCCGACCGCGTTATCGCCTTGCAGAATTACGCTTGGGTATTTCCACGTAATCGCCGAGCCCGTTTCGACTTGCGTCCATGAAATCTTCGAGTCTGCTTCACGGCAATCGCCGCGCTTGGTCACGAAGTTGTAGATTCCACCACGCCCGTGCGCATCGCCCGGATACCAGTTCTGCACCGTCGAATAGCGGATCTGCGCACCCTCCAGCGCGACCAGCTCAACCACCGCCGCGTGCAGCTGGTTTTCGTCGCGCATCGGCGCGGTACAGCCTTCCAGGTAACTGACGTATGCGCCCTTGTCCGCGATGATCAGCGTCCGCTCGAACTGTCCCGTGTTCTGCGCGTTGATGCGAAAGTACGTGGACAGTTCGACCGGGCAATGCACGCCCGGCGGGATGTAGCAAAACGATCCGTCACTGAACACGGCAGAGTTCAGCGCAGCGAAGAAGTTGTCGGTGTGTGGCACTACCGAGCCGAGATATTGCCGCACGAGTTCAGGATGAGTCTGCACCGCCTCCGAGAACGAACAGAACACGATGCCGAGCGCGCCGAGCTTCTCGCGGAATGTCGTCGCGACCGACACGCTGTCGAACACCGCATCCACTGCGACACCTGCGAGAATCTCGCGCTCCTTCAGCGGCACGCCAAGTTTCTCGTACGTGCGAAGCAACTCGGGATCGACCTCGTCGAGGCTCTTCGGGCGATCCTTCGGAGCAACAGGCGCCGAATAGTAGGCAATGTCCTGATAATCGATCGGCGGATGCTCGACGGTGGCCCAGTGCGGCTCGCTCATCGTCAGCCAGTGACGATAGGCCGCGAGCCGCCATTCGAGCATGAAATCGGGTTCGTTCTTCTTTTCTGAAATCAGCCGGATGACGTCCTCGGACACGCCGCGCGGCAACGTATCGGACAGCACATCCGTCACGAACCCATGCTTGTATTCGCGCCGGATCAGATCATCGATTCTGGACGTGGTCGAACTCATGCATGCCCTCCTTCATCGTTGCTGGGGCCGGATGACTGTCCGGTGTGGCGAGCCTGAAACCGCACGCGTGCGATCGATTTCCGTATGCCCCAACGGCAACAGGCCGCGCGTGCGAATCGCGCCGATATCGATCTCGCTAAGCGTCGGACCGGCCATATCGGCGAGCGACACCAGGCTTAGCGCTTCGAATATCAGCCGGTTGACCCGCTGCCAGTTTGCGCGTGCGCTGCATACTGCCTCCTGCGTGCATAGCCCCGGCAACGCGCTGCATTCGGTCATCCCGAACGGCCCGTCGACGACGGCGATCACATCGGACAGCGCGATCCGCTGCGGCGGCAGAGCGAGCTGATATCCGCCGCTCACCCCTCGCACTGACGCCAGCACACCACCGCGCGCGAGCATCTTCATCAATTTCGACACGGTCGGGGCCGGGATGCCCGTGGCTTGTGCGAGGCTGCCGGCACTCTTCACGGCGTCCGCATCACGTGCCATCGCGATCATGATCACCGTCGCATAGTCGGCAAGCTTGCTCATCCGCAGCATGGATGTCCCTCCCCGAATTCACCGCATCGAATCCGTACCCAATCAGTCCTGATTCATAGATGAGGCTAGCACTCTGTTGTCCTTAAAAAAAGAAAGACATCACTACGTGTAGACGTTCTACGCATGCGGTCGCGTTAGGGCTGGTCGGGGCCAGGACGTAGATATTTCCACTTTGCAAGGTGGCGGCCAATCACGTTCGATTCGCTGCTAGAGCGCGGCGACAGGTACCCGCATGCGATTGCTGCTTATGACAGGAGTCCCCTGGCAAGCTCTCGCCGCAACTGGGTCGCGAATTCCAGACGGGACGCCGCGCTGATCTCCCGGCCGATCTCGACGCGCTGATTGCTCTCGCACAGGTACACGGAAACATCCGTACCGTGGCCGCTATCCACGATCACGCGCAGCCAGCCTGGGCGCATCCGGTACACGCGATGCATCGCGCCATCGTCTGCCTCGATCACGAGCGTCAGCGAGTCGAGCGTCACCGTCTCGCCATCGGTCGCATGGCGCGCGTAGCAGACGAACGATGACGCCACGGCAGCGGCGCATAAGGCAGCGAATGGCAACACCAGCCACAGCTGCAAAAAAATGCCGAAGAACACGGCCGTCGCGGCCACAAGCCCGATCAGCGCACCAATGGCGCCCGCGGATTGCCGGGGAGATAGCGCACAGTTGCGCCTTAAGCGCCATTGGCATTCACGATGGCAGCCATCGCCGGGGCCGCCGCTTGGGCCACTCGCGCTGCGCCAGTCTGCATACATCTGTTACTTCACCTTTTGCTTCCTTGCTGCGCACGTCGACGGATCAAGCCGCGCGACGCGACGTGCAATCGCGGTTGTGCAATAACCATTCCCCAGTGCGTCCGCAACGGCAACGGCGAGCTGCAACGGCCTCACTCATGCCCTCACGGCATCACTGCGAGGCACATCGCATGCAAGTGCGAAGTATTGGCCCATCTCCCGGAGTGTGTGTCAATGAATCGCGCGACACCGACACCTGTTCATCCCCATCACGAACATGCCGGCCCGCCCGAGGGCGTGCTGCGCTGGCTCCTGACGACCAATCACAAGGACATCGGCACGTTGTACCTGACGTTCTCGTTTCTGATGTTCCTCATTGGCGGTGTCTTTGCGCTGCTGATACGTTCGGAGCTATTCGAGCCCGGACTGCAGATCATGCGACCCGAGTTCTTTAACCAGCTCACGGGGCTTCACGGTCTCGTCATGATTTTTGGCGCGATCATGCCGGCATTCGTCGGATTCGCAAACTGGTTGCTGCCGCTGCAGCTCGGCGCATCCGACATGGCGTTCGCGCGCCTCAACAACTTCAGCTTCTGGCTTCTGGTCGCGGGCGCGCTGCTGCTGGTCGGATCATTCCTCGCGCCGGGCGGCGCAATGGCGGCCGGCTGGACCATGTACGCGCCGCTGTCCGTCCAGCAGGGTCCCGCCATGGATCTGACCATCTTCGCCGTCCACATCATGGGCGCTTCGTCGATCATGGGCGCGATCAATATCATCGTGACGATCCTCAACCTGCGTGCGCCGGGCATGATCATCATGAAGCTGCCGCTGTTCGCATGGATGTGGCTGATCACGGCTTATCTGCTGATTGCAGTGATGCCCGTGCTCGCGGGCGACGTCACGATGCTGCTGTTCGATCGACATTTCGGCACGTCGTTCTTCAACCCCGCAGGTGGCGGCGACCCGGTGATCTACATCCACATCTTCTGGTTCTTTGGTCACCCCGAGGTGTACATCATGATCCTGCCGGCGTTCGGGATCATTTCGCACGTCATTCCAGCTTTCTCGCGAAAGCCGCTGTTCGGCTACAGCTCGATGGTGTATGCGGGCGCCGCTATCGCAATCCTGTCGTTTCTCGTCTGGGCCCACCATATGTTCACCATCGGCATGAGCGTGACAGGACAACTCTTTTTCATGTACGCAACCATGCTGATCGCGGTGCCCACGGGCGTGAAGGTGTTCAACTGGACGGCCACCATGTGGCGCGGCGCGATTACCTACGAAACGCCGATGCTGTTCGCCATCGGTTTCATCTTTGTCTTCACGATGGGCGGCTTTACGGGCCTGATGCTGGCGATGGCTCCCCTCGACATCCAGTACCACGGCACGTATTTCATCGTGGCCCACTTCCATTACGTGCTGGTGGCGGGGTCGCTGTTCGCGCTATTCGCGGGCTGGTATTTCTGGTCGCCGAAATGGACCGGGTGGATGTACAGCGAGACGCGCGGCAAGCTCCATTTCTGGCTTACGATGATTGCGTTCAATTTGACGTTCTTTCCGATGCATTTCCTGGGGCTCGCCGGCATGCCGCGGCGGTATGCCGACTATCCGGCGCAATTCACAGACTGGAATCAGGTTTCGACAATCGGTGCATTCATCTTCGGCCTGTCGCAGGTCTATTTTCTGTTCGCGGTGGCGCTGCCCGTGTATCGCGGAGGCGGCGACCTGAAACGTGCAGATGCGAAACCGTGGGACGGTGCCGCTGGGCTCGAATGGACTGTCCCTGCGCCCGCGCCTTATCACACGTTCGAGACTCCGCCAGTGGTCCAGTAGGCGGACGACGGTGCCCCGACAATATCCACACATGAAGAATGCGGCCGATAAGGTCCGCTTTTCCGCGGCACAGACGGATTTCAGCAAGTCCTGTGAGCTGGGTCCGTTCGCGAATGGAACCTTCACGAACCGTATGTGAGCGATAAGGACGCTTGCACGCAACATCAGGAGGAGGAACGTATGCCGATCAGTGACACAGCGGGCGTGCCGTCCTGTGACGGTGCGTTGCTAACCGACCTGTACGAACTCACCATGCTGCAGGCTTATTTCGAGCGTGGCATGAACGGGCTTGCGGTGTTCGAACTATTCGTCCGGACGCTACCGCCGCAGCGCAATTTTCTCGTCGCGGCAGGGCTGGAACAGGCCATTGGATATCTGACCGCTCTGCATCTGCGCGACGATGAGCGCGACTGGCTGCATCGAAGCGGGCGTTTTACCCCGGCATTCATCGCATCGCTTGCCGATCTGCACTTCACTGGCGACGTCCTGGCCATGCCCGAAGGTACAGTGTGCTTTCCGAACGAGCCCTTGCTCCAGATTGCCGCGCCGCTGCGCGAGGCTCAACTGGTGGAGAGCCGGCTGCTCAATCTGCTGCATTACCAGACGCTCGTTGCCAGCAAGGCTGCCCGTTGTGTGCAGGCTGCGGCGGACAAGCCCGTGATCGATTTCGGCCTGCGGCGGGCGCATGGAGCAGAAGCGGCCTTGCTCTCGGCGCGCGCCAGCTATCTGGCGGGATTTGCCGGCACTGCAACCGTATCGGCGAACGTCTCCTTCGGCATCCCGTTGTTCGGCACCATGGCGCATTCGTTCATTCAGGTGCATGACGATGAACTGGATGCGTTCGAGGCATTCGCGCGTGCCCAGGCAAACAATACGCTGCTGATCGATACATACGATACGGAAGCCGCCGCCAGCAAGGTGGTCGCGCTCGCCCACCGGCTCAGGACAGATGGGATCGAAATCCGCGGGGTTCGAATCGACAGTGGCGACCTTGGGGAGCACGCGCGGCGCGTGCGCGCCATTCTGGATGCGGGCGGGCTGCGGCAGACGCAGATATTTGCAAGCGGAAATCTGGATGAATACCGGCTGGAAGCACTGCAACAGCAAGGCGCACCCATCGATGGTTATGGCGTGGGCACGCATGTGGGCACATCGGCTGACGCACCGTACCTGGACTGTGTCTACAAGCTGCAGGAATATGCCGGTCGGGCACGTCGCAAACGCTCGGAGCACAAAGCCACGTGGCCGGGCCGAAAGCAGGTATATCGGTACGTCGATGAAAGCGGCCGCCTGCTGCACGATGTGCTCACCCTTGCAACGGATCAACAGGATGGCGTGGCGCTGCTCAGCCCCGTCATCCAGGCGGGGCAGCGCATCCAGCCACCCGTACCGCTCGATCAGGCTCGCGTCTATTGCAAAGCTCAGATTGAAGCGCTGCCGGCGGCGCTGCGCGCGATGAACGGCACAAGGCCATACGCCGTCACCGTTGCCGAGCCGCTGCGCGCGCTGACACGTGAGGTGGACAGATCGACGATGCCCGCGACTGCCGCCAATCGCTAACCGGCTGTGGAAGGCAGCGAGCCGGATATAGTACGGCGCTCCGTCTGATCGCGGACGTCGCACTTCCATTCGGCCGATCATTCAAGGACAGAACCATACGTCGAGCACCCACGGCAGCGCAGCAAGACGGTTTGCCATGGCGACCAGCACGTCGTCCGGGACCGACGTGAAAATTACCCTCATTTCTTCGTAGATCGCGCTGCTATTCGCCATCGCGCGACAGCGCCTCACGTGCGGCGCGTACTGACCGATGACCTGCCATAGCGTGACGACCTGCAACCGTCCAGAACGACAGCGAACGCCAAACGTGCGAGTCGTGGCGCAGATCAGGATGGGTTCTCGTGGCGATAGCACGCCACCGCCTCTGACGGCTGTTGGACCTGGATCGGGTGTCGTAGCTGAACGCGGCATTGTTTTGCGAAAGGGTCTTCCACGGTTCGGGTCCCAGCAACGGCTCGCCATCAAGGACCCGGTACACCGGGTACATTTTGCCAATGGCCGGCAGTTTCTACAGATGCCTGCCTCGACGCGCACGGGAAGCACGAACCACCCGAAATCATACGAACGGAGATACACCCTTAAACGGGCAGCAACGTTCACGCTTTGACGGGCGCATATTGATCGCGCAATGCGCGAATGCGATCGTGATCCTGTGCCACGCCTTGATAAAGTCGCTCGATTACGGCATTAACATCAACAGGCAGATCCTGCTCGAGTGCATCGTGAAACCGCTTCTCTGCGGCATCTTCGTCTTTTTCGCAGTCGGCAAGGATTGCGTGATCGGTGCGGCCGCCGACTGCGAACTTCAAACCGAGCCAGCCGCGATGCAACGCACCCGCAACACTGCCGTCACTTTTGGGCCTGCCGCCAAGCTCTGATACGAGGTCCTGCAATTCACGCGCGTCACGTGAGCAGAGTTCCGCGCTTTCGAGCAATGCATCGTTCACGCTCGCGTGCCGTACCTCCTCGGCCGCTTTCATGAATCCGCGCTCGCCGTCTTTCGACGTTTCGATCAACTCGTTCAGCAGAGCAATGATGTCGGTATTCATAGGTCCCCTCCCATCAAGTAAACACATGAGACGCCCCCCTTCCGCACGTGCCATGCCTGTCAGGCGCTGCACCGTCCGCGAAGCAAACGCCGATAGCGGGCGCACACTGGAGAGCCGATCGCGGAGCGGATGTCGAGCTGCCGCCCAAAGCGAACGCACAGCCCGCATCCTCGGCTCGCCACCATGTGATCTACGCGTCAGTTCATAACGGATAACTTACGAACTTCGGCGGGTAGTTAGCTTTAGAGCTACCTACCTTGCCTGGACTTGCGCCCGGCAACGACGAGCTGCGTTGCTGTTGCTAATGCGAGTCCGCTTTCGGCACGCGATCCCCGAAGTCCAGTTCTGTCCGAAATGCAGTAGAGGAACGACACGGCGAAGTCCCACCGAAACGTAGTGTCCGTAACGTACGACTTACGTACGCCATATCGTTTTCCACAATCGCTTCGTGCGCGACTAGAATTCCTGACAGTTGTGCAGTCAGCCGGCACGAATGCTGCACCGCGCCGTACGATGTGGCAGGTATCGCCACAGAGAAAGCAAGGCGTGACTCCGTTAGAAAACCGGCGACATATCGGACGCAGCCTGGAGGAATAATGCTTTTCAATCATCACGGCGTGATCATCGAGCCGTCAGTTACCCGAAATGGCGACATGTTTGTCGCACGCGTGTCGATACTCGAGGAAGATGGCGAGGCCACATCGCTAGGCGAACTCGGACGTTTTGCGAATCGCCAGTCGGCGTTCGCGTTCGCGATTCGCTGCGCCACCGCGTTTCTCGACGATCTACCGACGCCCTTGCCGCCATGCAACGTACGCGCAGCGAAAAAAACAAACTCGCCACTCCATCGGGTGGACTAACGCCCTGTGAGCAAGAGTCTCGTACGATTCAGTCATGCCACGCTCGAGCATGGGTTCCTCGATGCCGCGCAAGCTAACTGAAAACGGTTGTACCAACATACCGTGCAGGCGATGATCGACACCTGAACCGGGTGCCCGTGACCAGGCGATTTGCTCTTGGTCGTGATCTCGCCGTCCTATCCGACCGCCAGACCAACAAGCCAGGCATACGGCATGCTGCGCTGCCCGTGCGGCGGGACGGCCTCCCGCGTGATGCGCATCGCCATTAAACGTCGATTACAAGAAGAAAATTTTCAGGCTTGACGGAATAACCGCCGATCAATCGCGTTAGCGTTTCTGCCGCAATGGCAGCCCTGATGATCGGAGAGCGATACGTTGTCCGATCCTGCTAGCGCTCTGTGCCGACGTTGACGCCCTGACGATGTCTGCCTTTAAGGCTCTCGCGGCACTGGAATAATGCCACCAAACCTGGAGTGATCTTGAGTCACAACATGGTTCAACCCGGATGGGTGCGGATTACGCACTGGATCAATGCTGTCGCAGTCGTGCTGATGGTAATGAGCGGCTGGCAGATTTATGACGCGTCGCCGATCTTTCCCGCTATCCAGTTTCCACCTTCGATTACGCTTGGCGGCTGGCTCGCGGGAGCGCTGCTATGGCATTTCGCAGTGATGTGGCTGCTGGTCGCCAATTTCATCGTCTATCTCGCGCTGAATCTGGCATCGGGACGCTTTCGACATAAGCTGCTGCCTGTCCGGCCGAAACAGCTGGCCGCCGATCTGCTCGCTGCGCTGCGCGGTCGCCTGAAACACGACGACCTCGCGCACTACAACTCGGTGCAGAAGCTCGCCTATCTCGTCGTGATCGTCGACATCGTGCTGATCGTGTTGTCGGGGCTTGCCATATGGAAGTCGGTGCAGTTTCCGCTGCTGCGCGCGTTGATGGGCGGATACGACAACGCGCGCGTGGTGCACTTCGTGTGCATGAGCGTACTGGTGGCGTTTTTCGTCATTCACGTCGCGATGGTGGCGCTCGTGCCGCGCTCGCTGCTGCTGATGATACGCGGACGGTAAGTCATGGCGATCCGCAAGCAAACTGCGCAACAAGGCACCTTTCTCGCGACGCACGGGGAATCGATCATCCGCGACGCACAGCGCGAACTCAAATCGCCCGCGCGCCGCCTGTTCGGCCGGCGGCTGCTGACACTCGGCGGTATCGCGCTGCTGTCCGGTTGCGATCTGACCAACGACAAGGCGGTGAATACCGCGCTGCGCCGCATCTCGTTCTTCAACGACGACGTGCAGGCGCTGCTGTTCGATCCGAACAGGCTGGCGCCCACGTATCCGGAATCGATGATCACGCGGCCGTTCCCGTTCAACGCGTTCTATGACATCGACGATGTGCCCGAGGTCGATGCCGCGACCTACCGTCTGCAGGTCAGCGGCCTCGCGCGCGGCAAGCGTACGTGGGCGCTCGACGAACTGCGCGCGCTGCCGCAGGAAAGCCAGATCACGCGTCTTATCTGCGTCGAAGGATGGAGCGCGATCGGTCGCTGGGGTGGCGTGCGCTTTTCCGAATTCCTGCGCCGCGCGGGTGCGGACACCACTGCAAAGTACGTGTCGCTGCATTGCGCGGACTACAACTACTGGACGAGCATCGACATGCCGACGGCGCTCCACGCGCAGACGCTGCTCACGCTCACCTACGACGGCGACGTGCTGCCGCCGAAGTATGGTTTCCCGATGAAGCTGCGCGTGCCGACCAAGCTCGGCTTCAAGAATCCCAAGCATATCGTCGCTATCGAAATCACGAACCAGTATCCGGGCGGCTATTGGGAGAACCAGGGCTACAACTGGTTCAGTGGCTCGTGAGGCAATGATGTTTTTTCTCCATCCTTTAACCATTCAGTTGGGAGCTTCTATGTCCATGCGCATCAAACTTGGCGCAGCCTTTATGGCTGCCGCGCTCGCGGGCGCTGCTTTCGCGCAGGCGCCCGCCACGCAGCCCGCACGCATCCGGGGCGAAATCGTGTCGCACGACGGTGAGACGCTCAAGGTCCATCGTCGCAGCGGCGATACTGTATCGATCGATGTGAAGCCGGCTGCGAAGGTTTCGGCGGTGAAGGCGATCCAGCTATCGGATATCAAGCCGGGCACGTTTGTCGGCACGGCTGCAACGACGGGCACCGACGGCAAACTGACGGCAACGGAAGTGGTGGTGTTCCCCGAGTCCGCGCGCGGCACGGGTGAAGGGCACTACGCGTGGGACCTGGGCCCGAAAAGCACAATGACCAACGCGAACGTCGACTCCGTTGTGCAGAGCACGAACGGCCGCGATCTGACGCTGTCGTACAAGGGCGGCAGCAACGTGGTGACCGTGCCGCCCAACGTGCCCGTCGTCACGTTCACGCCCGCGGCGCAAAGCGATCTCACGCCGGGCAAGAAGGTGTTCGTTGTCGCCACGCCTGCGTCGCAGGGGACGTACGTTGCGCAACGCGTCGTGGTCGAAAAGGAAGGCGTTGCGCCGCCGATGTGAAGGCTGACCTGCGTGTCGGAGAGCGCGACGCACGCGCGTGGCCCACAGGATCGTTACGTGAGTCGTGGGGCGTAAGCCGTATCATCAAGCCCGATCGATTGCAGGCTCGCAGCCTGCTGTCGATCTTCGGCTCAAAGCCGCCCTCTGCGCATCGCGTTGCGGGAATATCGGCTTATGGATGCGGATGGTCCAACCGGTCACCGCTTCATCGCGGCCGCCATCCGTGCTTGCATCCGGGCAAGGTCGTTACCCAGTTCCTGCAAGGTAATGGTCCAGTCCCCGTACGCGCGCTGGCGATAAATCCTCACCGACGGGTACCAGGGGCTGTCGTGTCGCCCCGTCATCCAGGTCCAGTGAGGATTGACGTCCAGCAGCAACCATGTCGGCCGTCCTAATGCGCCGGCCAGGTGCGCGGCCGATGTGCACACCGTAACGACGAGATCAAGGTTGCAAATGAGTGCCGCCGTGTCGTCGAAACTTTGTAACTCTCCCGTTTGATCGATGACGTGCAATCCCGCAGCCGCCATGCGCGTCACGTCCTCCGCGCCGCCAAGCTGGAAAAGCCCTGAATCCGAACAGCTTGCCGACTCAAAGCCGTAATCATGCAGGCGGGCTGCCGGCCGCAGGCCGGCAGCAGTGACTGTCCGAGCCTGACAAACCGCTGGCTCAAATCGCGACAAGTTGCCCCGCCCCACGCCCTATCCGAACCGGACGCAATAAACAGGCGGCAAATGCGCTGAAATCAATTGCCAGCTTTCGCCACCGTCGCCGGATGTCCATAGCGCGCCCGTGGTCGATCCCATCGCGAGGCACATGCCCGAGTCATCGACAGCGAGGCCGTGCCGATACACGAGGTCGTACGCCGGTGCAGGCGGCAACCCATTGGAGAAACGCTCGAACGTGCGGCCGCCGTCGAGTGTGCGCGTGACGACCAGCCGGCCGTCCACCGGGATGCGGCACTGGTCCTTCACTGCGGGCACGAACCACGCGATGTCCGGCTCGCGCGGATGGACGGCAACGGCGAAGCCGAAGCTCGATGGCTGCGCTTCGATCCGCTGCCAGTGCGCGGCGCCATCGGTCGAGCGGAAGATTGCGCAGTGATGCTGCGTCCACAGCACATCCGGGTTTGCCGCGCATTGCACGACGCGGTGCGGGTCTTGCACGTTAGCATCGCCGCGCCGCTCCGGCGGCATGTAGTCGGCCTCCATGCCGTCGGCGCTCACGCGCCAGGTAGCGCCGCTGTCGTGGGTTTGCCAGACGCCGCCGCACGACACGCCGATGGTCACATGCCGGCTGTCGCGCGGATCGACCATCACGGAATGGATGCCCGCAGCGTCATAGCCGCCTCCGAACCACTCGCGGCGCTCCGGGCGATCCCACAGCGAACGGTTGAGCACCCATGTGTCGCCCCCATCGTCGGAACGGAAGAGTCCGCCGGGAATCGTGCCGGCCCACAAGACGCCCGGCTCGTCCGGGCCGCCCGTTTCGAGCGACCAGATTTGCTGAAGTGTCCAGGGAGGGGACGGCTGGCTCGGCGCGGCGGTGCCCGCAGCGTCCGCGCTCGCGTCGGCACTCGCGTGCGCGCCGTCACCGGCACGCGTCTCGCCGGCAGGCTGCGGCGGATAGACGGGAACTGCGCACTCTTCCCAATCCGTCATGCCCGCGCGCCGGCGATGCAGTTTCACGCCGAAGTGGCCGAGATTGAGCGCGGCATACAGCGTTCCATCGCGCGGATCAGGCAGTACCATGCTCACCGGCTCGCCGGCAAAATACGGCTCACCGAGCGTCCATCCGCCTTTGCCATCGGTTTGCAAAACAAACAGTCCCTTGCGGGTCGCGACAAGCAATCGATCGCTCATGTCGAGTGTCTCCTGTCGGCCAGCGTTTGCGCTTCAGCGCTTATCCTGGCCTCATGCAAAACTCGAGTGTGGATGAAACCCGTTATCCGCCCGACAACGCATGCACGACGTAAACCCGGCTTTGTTCGCCCAGCGCATCGGACAGACGTTGCCGATCGCGCACCGGCCGGCCGTCGACAAACACTGCGAGATGGCGCCGCAGCGAGCCCTGATCGTCAAGAATGTAGCAGCGCAGTCGAGGCTGGTCGGCGAATACGGCATCTAACGCTTCGCCGACCGTGCGCGCGTCGACCTCTCGCTCGGGCGTTGCGATATGCCGCTGAATCGAAGCAGCGAAGAAGATGTGCGCCATGTCGGGGTAGAGGCGCGGGAATGGCCGCGTCCGCTGGTTCTGTAGTTTAGGCGATCCGCTGTGTGCTTCGTGGCATCGCCATACACCAGAGCGTCGCGAGGTCTTCGAGGTCGAGTCGGTTCGCCATCTCGGGGGCGGCGCAGCGTAATCGTCGCGATTGGACCGGCGATGGTGCGGCCTCTCGACGTCAGTCACTTTGCGTGATTCGTTCTTGAGTGCAACAGCCGTGGGCCATTGCATCGCGATGGCTGGTCAGCGTGTTCAAGACGCGCCATATGCCGGTTCCCGATCATGTACAGGTGCTCGAATATCATCAGGCCTTTGCGCTAGCCAGCCGCTTCGCTTCAGCTAAGGCCGTCCCTCGCTCGGCACTTCCGATGCCTTGCTGAGTTCTCCCATGAGGACCCGCGCGATGGCGTTGGCGGGCGGGCGGCCATCGGGCGCCGCAGCCGTCGTCGCCCATGTGACGATCGTCGTTTTCGTTGCCGGATCGTAGCCCATGAACGTATTGAATCCGGGTATTTCGCCCGTGTGTCCGTAAAACGTGCCGAATTTCGCAAGGCCGAGGCAGTAACTGGCCGCCGCCGGATCAGACGGCTGGATCGACTGGCAACTGGCAAGCCTTTGTGCCTGCAGATCGGCGTTCAGATAGCCCCCGCCCACCATCCGCTGCACGTACGCCGCCAGTTCCTTCGCGGTCGAGATGCCCGAGCCGGCAGTCCAGGCCCAGGATGTGCTCACGCCCGTCACATCGGTGGGTTGCAACGTCCCGTTCTTCGCGGCTGCCTGACGCTCAGGCGATAGCTCGTCGCTGCTGGCCGTCTCGACATTGGTGCCCCACTGATAGCCATGCGGCGCCGGCGCGGGCAACGATGAATTGTCCTGCGGCGGAAGGAACGTATCCGTCAAGCCGAGTGGCGTAAAAAGACGCGCCTTCATTGCATCGGCCGCGCTCATCCCGGTTAGCTGCTCGATGACGAGTCCGAGCAACACCGTATTCGTATTCGAATAGCGAAAATCCGCCCCCGGCGCGAAATACACCGGCTGACCAAACCCGATGTCCAGCAGTTCCGTGGTGGTCCACACCTTGTTCGGCTGCGAATCGAGCGTCTGGTTGAACGCGATACTGGTCGAATAGTTGTAGAGACCGCTGCGCATCGTCAGCAACTGCTCGATGGTGATCTGGTTGCCGTTGGGCACGTTCGCGACGTATTTGCCGATGGGGTCGTTCAGATTTAGCTTCCCTTCCTGCACGAGTTGCAGAATCACCGTGCCAGTCCAGGTTTTCGTCACGCTGCCGACGCGGAAGTGAGCGGTCGTCGGTATCGGTGTATTTGTGCCTCGCACTGCCGTTCCGAACGATTCGAGCCAGTCGCCGTTTGGCGACTGCACATACACGACGGCACCCGATGTCATCGTGTCTGCGAGCAATGCGTTGATCTGCGGGCGTGCGGCCGTCGCGAACGCCGGCTCGCCCGAGGCCGGCGTGTCGCCACCACCGCAACCGGGAACCGTCGCACCCATTGCAGTTGCCAGTACAACCGCATAGAAGCCACGCGAAAACACACGCGCTGAGTACTTAACAAAGCGGGAAGTTGCCATTGTTTTTTCCCTTCATGATCCTGACGCGACGTCGCGATGGCCGGTACAGCATCGCTGGATACAGGCTGCTTCACGAGCGCGCTCGATCCGAAATGGACAACCTCAGGAGACCGCGCTGCACGTCGGCTTTCGGCGCTGTCGCCTTTCGTTTTTTTCCGTGCGTGCTGAACAACTATAGGACGTGGATTGCGAATCGGCGTGCAATTTATGGGAGCGAGAATCAGCTGCCGCGTTCGCCGTTTTCTCCTTGCAGCGGAAACTCAAGATGGCTTCGTTAGATGCGCGAGTCCTTTTCATCGCACGCAGGATGAGCAGCCCCAGGACGATCTCATCACCTGAGGCTATTCAGGTCCAATGCGTCAGCGATCGCCTGCATGCCAGCGTCGTTCGGATGCAGGTTATCGCCACTGTTGAAAGCCGGCAGGAAAGACGCTGAGTCAGCGGGATCGCTCACGGCGCGAGCCTGGTCCAGCACGGCATCACAGCCGCTCGACGGGCCCAGCACAAACGCGTTGATCTGTCCGCGTGCCGCTTCGGTTGCAGGTGTCCAGAACGGCGTGCCGCGAAACGGTGTGAGCGTAGAGCAGATGACCTTGACGCCGACCCGATGCGCACGGGCGATCAATTGTTGAAACGCGCCGATCAGGTCCTGTGCGCTGGATGGCGCCGGGCTGTTGAGGTTATTGACGGCATCGTCGGAGACGATGATCCACTTCACTCCCGGCTGGCCCAACGCGTCGCGGTCGAAGCGCTTGAGGCCGTCTTCACCGCCGCCATCGCTGAAAAAGGTATTGCCACTGATTCCCTCGTTCAGTACACCGACCGCCATGCCGGCGTTGAACAGACGCACGGCAAGATCGTTCGGCCAGCGGTGATTAGCGTTGCTGCTGGATGCGCGCCCCTCGGTGACCGACCCGCCGAATGCCACCACGGCGCCCGTTGCGTGCGCGTTCTGGACATCGACGTTCGTCAAAAAATAGTAGGCCTGACCGGCGGGATTAGTGGTGGAGCCGGTGAAAGCCGGATCGGCGCCGACGTTGCCCGGCGCGACATAGACGTCCTGCAGCGAGCCGTCGTGACCCGTCGGGCGCGGCGGCGCTGCGCCGGGCAGATACAGGCTGACGGCAATATCCGCGAGTGGCGGCACGTCGAAGGAAACAGGGTCGCTTGCGATCGATGCGCCTGCGGGCAGCGTCACGCTTTGTTGGCCGCCGAACGTCAGCGTTCTGGTACTGCTGGCGACCGTAACGGAACCCTTGTCGCGCAGAGCAACATAAGCGTTGCCGATCACGACTGCCTCGCTCCCGTAAAGGTTCGACAGCTGCACACGCACGGCAGACCCGCCAATGCTGGTGTGCACAATCTGACGCACGGTCTCGTTGTTGAAGCCCGGTCCGTCAGTGACCCATGGTGCGACAGCCCATGTACCGACCCACGGGATCGACGACGTGCCGACGGATGTCGAGCTATCAGACACGCCTCCACCACCCCCGCCACAGGAAAGACAGGCCACCGCGAAAAGCGCGATCAGCGCGCGTCGAGACCACGCGCCAGTACTATCGGCCAAGCGTTGCAATGGGTCCATGGGTGCCTCTCGAAGCGGTCAGGCGAACCGCAAGAACGTCAACCTGCACGCGAACAATCGCTTCGATGAAGTCAGCACCTTTCATACCCGCAGGTCTTGTTGCGTCGGAAATTCACCGATTACCGCCCTCTACGGTCAGCTTGCGGACGCGGCTGCGAGATCCAGGGCCTGCCGCGCAGGCCATACGCGCGACTGAGTGAAGATCGAATATGCAGGGACCGTTTGTACCCGGCTCTGGATGGAAACGGAGAACAAGGAGGCGGCAAATCGATAGCGGCCTCGCCAAAGAACGGTGCGTACCGCAGCGTGCATCTGCGCAAAGGAGCGCCCATTCAGTTACCTTTATGGCGTGGTGCTGGACCGCTCACGAACCGATCAACATCTGACTTTTCCGGCGCAGTGTGGCGTTCCGGCAGCCGCGCGACGCGACAGTGGGCTGGCCCAAAACGCCGCGCGCAGTCTTCGAACGATACGAAGGAACAACGTCAATACGCGATTTTTCGACGCCGCCTGTCCATCAGCGAGCGGCCCGTGCGTCATTGTGATGGCGGCGCGATGGGATCGACCGCCTCAACCCCATGACGGAGGCTCATATGCAATACCTGTTGATGATCTATTCGGAAGAAAACCGCTGGAGCCAGATGACCGACAGCGAGCGGCAGCAAGGCGTCGCCGCGTATCAGGCGTACACCGAATCGTTGAAAAAAGCCGAGGCGCTGGTAGGCGCCAACCGGCTACAGCATACGAATACGGCCACCACGGTGCGGCTCGTCGACGGCAAGCCCCAGGTGCTCGACGGACCGTATTCCGATTCGAAGGAGCAGCTCGCTGGCTATTACCTGATCGACGTGCCCAACCTGGACGCGGCGATCGCGTGGGCGTCGCGTTGTCCCGGCGCGGCGCACGGCATGATGGAAGTGCGCCCGGTCTGGACCGCTCCCTACGAGGCGCCATCTGCATGAGCCTGTCCGGCTGCGGCCACGACGCTGACGGCGCCGCGCGTTCGATTGCCGAGGCCGTCGCTCGCCGCAGTTACGGCAAGCTCGTCGCGCTGCTGGCCATGCGCACGCGCGACGTCGCCGCAGCCGAGGACGCGCTCGCCGACGCCTTTGCTGCCGCGCTCGCGGACTGGCCGGAGCGCGGCTGCCCCGCGAATCCCGAAGCGTGGCTGATGACGGTTGCGCGCCGCCGGGCGATCGACGGCGCACGCCATCATCGTATCGGCGGCGACGTGGCGAACCAGCTTGCGATTCTCGCCGACGAAATCGACGAGCATGAAGCAGGCGCACTGCCCGACCGGCGACTTGCGCTGCTGTTCGCGTGCACGCACCCTGCCCTCGAAGCCGCGATCCGCACACCGCTGATGCTGCAGGTGGTGCTGGGACTCGAAGCGAAGACGATTGCGTCCGCGTTCCTGATGTCGCCGGCCGCGATGAGCAAGCGCCTCGTGCGCGCGAAGAACAAGATTCGCGAAGCGGGCATACCGTTCAGCGTGCCCGAGCGCGAGGAGTTGCCCGGCCGGCTCGCTGCCGTGCTGGAAGCCGTCTATGCGACGTATGCGGAAGGCTGGACCGACCCGGTCGGCGGCGATACCGGCCGGCGCGATCTTACCGGCGAGGCGCTGTTCCTTGCGCAACTGCTAGTCGAACTGCTGCCCGACGAGCCGGAGACGCTGGGTCTGCTTGCGCTGATGCTGTACGCGCAGGCGCGTTGCGACGCGCGACGCGATGCGGCCGGCGACTATGTGCCGCTATCGGCTCAAGACCCGGCGACGTGGAACGCGCCGATGATCGACGCAGCCGACGCATTGCTGCGGCGCGCGAACGCCTTCAACGCAATCGGACGCTTTCAGCTCGAGGCCGCGCTGCAGTCGGCGCACGTGTACCGATGCCGGACGCATCGGCCGAACTGGGATGAGGTCGTGCAACTCTATGACGCGCTGCTCGCGATTGCAGCATCGCCCGTGGTCGCGGTGAACCGCGCGCTCGCGCTGGCGGAACGCGATGGCCCGCAGGCGGCGCTCGATGCGCTCGAACCGTATGCCGACGATCCGCGGCTGGCCGACTACCAGCCATACTGGGCCGCGCGCGCCGATCTTCTCGCGCGTGCCGGCGCGACGGCGGAAGCGCTCGGCGCGTACGATCTCGCGATTGGCCTTGAACGCGATCCGGCCGTGCGCCGTTTCCTGCAGCGCAAGCGCACGGCGCTGTCATCGTGAGCAGCTAGAAGAGCGCCTTGCGTTTGCCACGCAAGCTGGCAAGCCATCAACTAACGCGCCTCAGTCAACACAAAACACCCGTCCTCATCGAGGCGCCCTCCTGGGAAGCCAACGTCCCCGTTCTATTGGACCAAAGTCTCATTGACCGTCCCTAAGTTCGCGTGTCTGATTAGTGGAAAGGTTCACGCGTCCGTGACCTGGTCCGCGCCAGCGTAACTACTAATGACCGGCAGATTCAGTTTATCGCACGGGTCGAGGCCGGCCGCCATCCAGCCTCGCGCGATCAGACAGCTCTGCAACGGCGCCGGCCGCGATCCCAGGACGACACGCGAGGAAGTGACCGCGGGCAAGCGCAGCCGCGTGCGCCGCTCGGAAAGCCTCCTTCGCCTGCCGCCTGACGACCCGCGAACACCTTGGTCTCCGACGCAATGTGAATCGTAGGGAGAGCAATCATGGACTGGAATCGCTGGTACAGCTTGAAGAGCTATTTGAGAACTTCGCTGTGGACTGTGCCGCTCATCGCAGTCGCGATCTATGCCGTGCTAAAGCCGCTCACTGAAATGGTGGGAAGGTGGATGATCAGACAAGGATTCCTTGATCCCAAAACCGGTTTTCTCGGGCTGTCGATGACGGGGGCGCGGTCGCTGGTCGGTGACATCGTTTCCGCAGACCTGGCGTTCCTGGTGTTTACGTTCGGTTCACTGCTGGTCGCAATCCAGGTTGCGGGCGGGCAGTACACTCCGCGGATCATCGCGACGACGCTGCTGCGCGATAACATCATCCGCAGCATCTCGGGGCTGTTCGTTTTCTCACTGCTGTTCGCCAACAGGACGCTCGGCTGGATGGGTGAGAACGAAGTACACCAGCTTCAAGTGTTCATTGCAGCACTATGCGGATTCGCTTCCGTCGTCGCTTTCCTTTTCCTGATCGACTACGCCGCGAAATCACTGCGTCCCGTAAGCCTCGTGGCTCGTGTCGGAGAGCAAGGGATCGCGGTCATCGAGAGCGTTTATCCTGCCCCGACCAGGGGTGCGATTACGCAGCCGGAACGCGACAAAGAGCGAGGCATACCCGATCGCATCGTTCGTCAGCGCGGGACGTCCGGCATCGTTCTGGCCGTGAATCTGCAATTGCTGGTAGCCAAGGCGCGGCGCACTGACGTAGTCATCGAATTCGTGCCGCAAGTCGGCGATTTCGTCGCGGTGGACGACCCCTTGTTTTATCTATACGGGAACGCCGACGCAATCGATGAGCGCAGGCTGCGCACGTTCGTCGCTTTCGGGACGGAACGCACGATGGAGCAGGACCCGATGTTCGCGTTTCGCATCCTGGTCGATATTGCGCTAAAAGCACTGTCGGCGGCGATCAACGATCCGACCACGGCCGTGCTGGCGATCGACCAGTTGCACCGGCTCTTGCGCATGGTGGGCAAACGGTCGCTGCACGTCGAAGAGATCAAGGATAAGTCGGGACAGGTGCGCGTGATCTTGCGGACGCCCAATTGGGAAGACTTCGTGCATATCAGTTTCCGCGAGATACGCCAGTGTGGCGTCGGCAGCATTCAAATCGCGCGGCGTCTGCGCGCGGCGATAGAGAACCTCATCCAGAGCCTGCCGGAGCATCGTCATGACGCACTGCGCGTCGAGTTGATACTGCTCGATCGCGCAATCGCATCGAAGCATCCATTTCCCGAGGACCTCGCGTTGGCCCGCATCCCCGACTCGCAAGGGCTCGGAGGTTCGGCGGCCTCCACGGCAAACAACTAGTGCTTTCGGAGGCGAGCCATGCGCAAACTCATCATGGGCATCGTTGAATTCCGCGAGAACATGCTGCCGCAATACGCGAAGCAGTTCAGCAAACTGGCGCTCGCGCAGACACCCGATGCGCTCTTCATCACGTGCTCGGACAGCCGGGTTGTGCCGGACCTGCTGGCTTCGACCCATCCGGGCGATCTGTTCACGATGCGTAACGTCGGCAACCTGATACCGCCGGCGACTGCGGAGGGGACCTCTACGGGCGATCTATCGGAAGCAAGCGCGATCGAGTACGCAGTGCTGGTGTTGAAAGTTGCGAATATCGTCGTGTGCGGGCATTCCGAGTGCGGTGCGATGAAAGCCGTATATACACGCAACGCCAGGCTGAAAGCGCCGAACCTCGATAGATGGCTGTACCACGCGAACAACGCGGCGTTTCGCCTGGAACACGAAGGTCCGCTCGATGGCAGGCTGAAACCGCACGATCAATTGTCGCAGCTCAACGTACTCGTGCAGCTCGAACATCTGATGACATACCCGATCGTCCACCAGCAGGTCACGGCCGGGGCACTGGTATTGAGCGGCTGGTGGTTCGACATCGCGACGGGCGACATGTATGCCTATGAGCGCACGACGCGCTCATTCGAAGTCATCGACCGTGCGATGGCCGAACGCATGATTGCGCGCCTTGCCGCGCGGGCGCGATGAACGACATCACGACAAGTGTCCTGCGTCACGTCGAAGAGGCATCATTTTTCGAGCGATTGCAAAAGCCTTGCGAGGTTCTGCGGCTGAACGTGAATGATGCCGCCTCGTGGGCTGTCGATATCTGCAATGAGCGCAAGCGACAGGGCGACTGTTATCGGCAAGATTGCGATGAGCAAGCCTCGTCGAAGTTCGCCCTTTGCGCCGTATCCCTGAACCACGCATCCGAATAGCGCGACCACGAACATCAATAACCAGGCGCCGATCGGAATGCGATTGATCAAAGCCGCCTCTGAGTAATCCTGCGAGTTCAGCACGTCGTTCATGCCCGTGACGATCACGGCCGCAACAGGTGTTGGATTCTCATTGGCCACCTGCGCCGCGAGGCGCCATAGCTCGGACTGAAGGTCGGCCGTCTCGCGCTCGTTGCGCGCGATCTCCTGCGCGTCTCTCGTCAGATAATGGGCTCGTCTCAGCCGGGTATAGCGAACCAGCGCAGCCTTCATCTGCGCGGTGATGGCGTGACCCGCCAGATCGGCACGCGCGTACTCGGTGCCTATCGCATTCGCCTCGCTTTCCTCCAGATTCTTGCGCTGATCATAGCGGTTGACTGCCATCGACAGACTGAATCCGATCAGCAGCGCGAGCAATGTCAGCGTTGACGTCTGCACGATGTTGAAATCTTCCGGGTGCTCGCCTGAAAGCATCGGCAGGCGTCTGAGGACGAATGCGCCAAAGGCGATTGCCGCGACCAGGAGCACTAAAAGCACGATGAACAGGACGGCCGGATGATCGACGAATGCTGTCATGCGAAACCTCCAGTGAAGGCCTCCAGCCAGGGCGCTGTCCGAGTTCGCCCGGCGATATTTTTCCACGGTATCAGCTTAATAACCGCGTAGTGGTTTTGATATTGGTCTTTGGTCCAATATGCTTGAGGGAGCAACGGCCGCTGTTGAATGAAGGCGAACCGGAAAGTTTCTTGACGTTGCGAATCCAAACGGTCGTCGGTTTGCTTAACGGTCAATTGAGCCGGAGTTTCCCGATCCACATGCCAAGACCACACGTTCAAGGCACGATGCCGCGGACCGCCCAGGCGACATTGGCAAACGAGCGCGGGCCGTCGGGCCGCCCGGCTTCATAGGCATCCCGCACGGCCGCGTCCATGCGCGTGCGTTCGGCGGCATCGAGCGCCGTCATGTATTGACCGAGCGGCCCCTCGCCCGCCGCAATGGGCGCCCAGTAATCGTCGAAGTTCCGATAGTCCATGCGGATCATCAGATCCGTTTGCTCGATGTCGGCGAGTCCTTGCCCGATGAATGTCCGCTTCATCTCGCCCGGCTGCATCATCGGCTGGAAGCAATAGCGGCTGCGCAACTGGCGACCGGATTCGCTGAGGGCGGCCGCCGTGTCCACCATCATCCGCATACCGGGCATGCCGCCGAGATGGTCCCACACGACGGCAGCGACCACGCCGCCCGGCCGCACGACGCGGCGCATCTCCGCCACGGCCTTGCCGCTGTCCGGCACGAAATGCAGCACGAGCAGTGCCAATGCCGCGTCGAAGCGGGCGTCATCGAAGGGCAATGCGCACGCGTCGGCCTGCTGGATCTTGATGCGTGGATCGGTATTGCGCCGAATCGCCTCCTCGACGAAGACGTTCGAGTAATCGATTGCGGCGATTTCTTTTAAACCGGCGATCTTCGCCAGTTCGAAGGTCAGGCTGCCGGTGCCGCAGCCGACGTCGAGAACGCTAGCGCAGTCGCGAAGCCTGGCGAAATCGACGAACAGCGGAGCGAGCCGTTTGCTCCAGCGGCCCATCAGCTGTTCATAGCCGGCCGCCGCCTGGACATTGAAGGTTGATGTCATGGGCGCCCCCAACGCGTGATCAACTGTTTTCAGCCGTGCCGTCGATCGCAGCCAGCAGATCTTCAGTATGAACCATCAGATCACGCACCTGGCGCAGCATCGGATATTGGTGAAGCACAGCACGCCATCGAGGCGATTCCAGCAACTGATCCCACACCGGCTCGAGGTCTTGCGGATCTGCATGTCGACCTTCCGCCAGGGCGCCGGCAAATTCGAGGCTCGCCTGCGCGGACAAAAGCTGCATCCGGCTCGCGGCACCAAGCAGGCGCGGGCTCGATTCCGCGGGTGCATCGCAGCAATAGAGCACCGCTTTGGTCAGCGCGGCTTCGTCGGTTGTCAGCGCGCGTAGCGACGCGCCGCGCAGGCGCACCGTCCCTTGCCGCGTTTCTAATGAATAAACGATGTTTTCTTCCGCGTGTGCCAGCAAGTGCAATCCACGCAGCAGCCGCGAGAGGTCGGTCGTTGCGGCATCGACGGACGCCTTGGCTTCGACGAGCAGGCAAACGTCCCAGACGGCCGTTTCGTCATCCGCGTTCGCACGTTCTAGCAGGGCCACGTCCCATTCGGTTTTGGCGCGCTCGGGGCTGGCGGGCAACGAAGGCGGCACGCGCATCGAAGTCACGACGCGATATGACGCGCGATCGCCCTGCGCCTCGTTGAGCCGTCGAGCCAGCGCTTCGAGCGCCTGTGCGGCCGATGCTTCGACGGCAGCGCCACGCTGCTGAGACGCGACGCCTTGCGCAACGGCGTTAGCGCTTCCGGAGCGGGGACCATGCCGATCCCATAGCGATCGGTACTGACGCACGAGATCATCCGACGCCAACGCATCGAGACGCTGCAAGCGTCCCAACTCGGGACTGTCGAGCAGTCGGGTCAAGCCGTGCTGGAATGATGATTCGTTCGCAATCTCCGGCATGTGAAGCAGGCTTCGCGCGGCATCGTAGAGTTCTGACCAGGATGCTGAGGACGCAGACGCATGCAGTTGAGCCAGCGCCTCGCGTTGCGGACCAGGCGGGATTCGTAGCTGTTTGGCCGGATGCGCGAACGCATTGACGCTCGCACGAATCGAACGGCTGTCGTGATCCGCGTGAGCGGACAGCGATGCATACTCTTGCACCTGCGCCGCCCGTTGCCGAAGTACCATCGCCTGGAGAACAGGGTCGCCGGATTGCGTGCGCATCCCGTCATGGATCAAACGCGCGAGCGCTTCGACGAACCGGCGCTTCACTGGTGCGGCCGGCGCTTCGTCGCACGCCACTGCCCTGCGTGCCTGTTCGATCGCGATCGCGAGCGCCGTCGATGGACTGGCGTTTTCCGTTTGATCAGGTGTGTCGGCGAACGCAGGCAAACGATAGCGGCGAGCGACGGTCCGCAACACCTGGTCGATCAACGGAGATGATGGCAGCAGGGACATGACGATAGAGGCTGTATCTGCCGTTGTGGTGGCGTAAATCATTTGATAACGCCGTAAGCAGATCTACGGTTGATCCGATGGTAACGACGTTTTGGTCAGTTCACCACTACGACACGACATCTAATGGCAACGGAACGTGCCGGGCTGATGGCTCACGAGTAGGATAGGAGGAATTGACCCACGAGTTTCAGGAGGCGCCATGAAAGCGGTGTGCCCGCTGCACGGGCCAACGACTATCATCCGCACAAACCAGTACGGATTTCCGGTCTATGCATGCTGCTGCAATGACGTGCCGTATGTCACACCTCCCGATGCGTGCACGAGAGCGCCGACGCAACGCGGAGCCGAGCCGAAGCAGCAGCCCAAAGCGGAGAAGACGAAAACGGAGTAACGGTGACGATCGGCGCTAAGTCCGGCTTCGTATCGCATCGTGCCGGGTCAATCTTATGACCCGCCTGAACCCGGACCACAGCTTCAGCGTGCCGAACGCGGCGCCGGCCCCAGCCTTTCTGCAACGGCCGCGCACGCGGCACGCAACGGCGCAACGTAGGTCTCGAGCGGCGTCTCGCTGCGCCTGAATAGCGGAATGCTGACGCTGATACACGCAATCGGCAGTCCATCCGCGCTGCGAATCGCGCATCCGTAGCAGAAGATCTGCGCTTCGTTTTCTTCGCGATCTTCCGCATAGCCGCGCTCGCGCGTGGCATCCAGTTCGGCGCGCAGCGCCGCGGGCTCGATGATCGTGTTGGGCGTGAAGCGTGTGAGCGTCAGGCCTTCGAGCAACGCATCGCGCGACGTGCGATCCAGTGCGGCGAGATACGCCTTGCCGACCGAACTCGAATACAGCGTCACGCGCGTGCCGATCCGCGATGCCATGCGCACCGCGTGCGGACTCTCCAGCTTTTCGATGTAGACCATCTCGCTGCCGCTTCGCACGGCGAGATGTACCGTTTCCTGCGTCGCGTCGCGCAATGCCTGCAACGCGTCCGCTGCCGCGACGCGCACGTCGGAGCGCTCCCAGCTGCGGCTCGCGAGCATCATCAGTCGCGGGCCGAGCTCGAATGTTCCGCCGCGCAGACTCTCGACGACGAGCCCTTCCGCGATCAGCGCACCGACGATCCGATAT
This sequence comes from Paraburkholderia diazotrophica, assembly GCF_900108945.1. GTDB lineage: Bacteria > Pseudomonadota > Gammaproteobacteria > Burkholderiales > Burkholderiaceae > Paraburkholderia > Paraburkholderia diazotrophica. The sequence goes on from NZ_FNYE01000010.1 coordinate 146,515, forward strand.
ACGGTCGGACGCGGATAGCCGCTCAATGCGGCCAGTTGCGGCACACTTGGCGCATCCTTTGCATCGGCGATCAGTTGCAGCACCGACATGAACTTGGAGAATGCAGCCGTGCCCGTTGCGCGCGCGGCTTCAATGGCGTCGGTGGTGGGATTGGACATGATCGCTTCGGGAACTGAAAAGGCGATGCGATTATAGCGAGCCGCCGCACCGCGCCGTTTCGTTTGCTTTCCGCATCGACGGGCGGCTGCCGCGTCACGCGACCAGGTATCCTCCATCGACAGGCAGCACCGTCCCCGTGATGAACGACGCGCCCGGCGAACAGAGAAACGCGACGGCGGGACCGATATCGTCGGGCGATCCCCAGCGTCCGAGCGGCGTGCGATCGAGAATCGCCCGCGAGCGTTCGTCGTTGTCCTGCAGCGCCCGCGTAAGAGGCGTCGCGATCCAGCCTGGCGCCACGGCATTCACGCGAATGCGATCGGCCGCGTAGGCAATCGCGAGCGACTTCGTCAGCTGCGCGACGCCGCCCTTGCTCGCGCTATAGCCAGGCACGAGTCCGCCGCCGAAGAAGCTCAGCATCGAAGCAGTATTGACGATCGCTCCGCCGCGCTTGCGCAACAGCGGCCGCGCCGCTGCGCACGCGCGCATCGTGCCCGTCAGGTTCACGTCGAGCACTTGCGCGAATACGTCGGGATCGAATTCGTCGCCGCGACGTATCACGCCCGCGCAATTCACCAGCATGTCGAGCGACGTCAGTGATGCGAACAGCGCATCGACATCGTCTTTCGATGCGACGTCGAGCGACGCGGTCTCGATGCCTTCGGCGGCAAGCGCGCTGCGTTGCGCGTCGGTCGGCGCGAGCGCCGCCGCGATCACGCGCGCGCCGAGCGCGGCCAGATAGCGCGCGACGCCCGCGCCGATGCCCTGCGTGCCGCCTGTGACGACGGCCGTCTTGCCTGCAAACAGATCGTGTTGAAACGTCATGTCGATGTGCGAATTCAAGGTTTGTTCGACGTTGTATTACGCGCTGGCTTGCGCGGCGGCGCCGTGCTCGCCTCTGTCCACGATCGGCACGCGCACGACGAACATGTACACGAGCGCCGCTGCGAACGCCACACCCGCGCTGATCAGAAACGCGTTGACGAACGAGTGCGTCCGGTCGACGACCATGCCCGTGATGAACGGTGCAAACGACCCGCCGAAATAGCCGCCGAAGTTCTGGATGCTGCCCAGCGACGCCACCAGATGACGCGGCGTCGCGACACTGACGAGCGCCCACGCCGCGCCGCTCGCGAGATTGACGAAGTACATCGCGAGCGACAGATAGACGATCGCGAGCGTCAGCGTCGGCGTGTAGGCGGCAGGCACCGTGAACACGGCCGCGCCGATCAGCCCGCAACAGATCGGCCACTTGCGGCTGCGCATCGGCGCCATGCCGCGCGCCATCAGGCCATCGGCGATAAAGCCGCTCGACAGCATGCCGAGCGTGCCGAAAATATACGGAATCGACACGACCCAGCCCGTCTTCGCAATCGTCAGATGACGCTCGTGTTCGAGATACGCGGGCAGCCACGTCAGATACAGCCACACCATGTAGATGACGCCCATGAAGCCGAAGATCATGCCCCACGTCGTTGCGGACCCGAACAGGCCGCGCCATTCCGCGAATGTCATCTTGCGTTCGGCGCGCGCGAGCGGTTCTTCTTCCGTCAGATGCCTGACCTCGTTCGGCTCGAGCGTCACGTCGCCGCGATTGCGATAGATCAGGTACCAGCCGATCGCCACCGCGATGCCGAGCACGCCCATCACGACGAACATCCAGCGCCAGCCGAACGCGAGCAGCAGGACCGTGAGGATCGGCGGCGCGAGCGCGGGTCCGATCGTCGACGAGGTCGTGAAGATGCCCGTCGGCCGGCCGCGCTCGCGCAGCGCGTACCATTCGCTGACGACTTTCGCGCCAGCCGGAAATTGCGGCGCCTCGCCGATGCCAAGTGCGATACGCGCCGCCAGAAACTGCGGCAACGTATGAACGAGGCCGCCGCACAACTGCGCGCACGACCACACGAACATGCCGAGGCCGAGCATCACGCGCGCGCCGAAGCGGTCGAGCATCGCGCCGACGGGAAGCTGCGAAAACGCGTACGCGAACGAGAATGCCGACAATAGCAGACCCATCTGCGAAGCCGAGAGGCCCAGTTCGGTGCTCACCGAATGATTGGCGATGGACAGCGTGCTGCGATCCAGATAATTGACGATGCCCGCCAGCGTGAGGAACGTCAGCGCGATCCATTGAATGCGCCGCAGGCGCGGGGTCTTCGGTTGCATGTGTTGTCTCCTCCGAATGCTCTTTTGAGTCTATGTGGAAGGGTGTTTGACGACGATGAATCAGTAGGTGGCGCGGCCGCCGGACAGATCGAACACCGCGCCCGTGTTGAACGAGCACGACGACGAACAGAGCCACAGCGCGAGTTCGACGACTTCATCGGGTTCGCCGAGACGCTTCATCGGGCTCTTGTCGATCATCGTCTGCACGTGCGACGGCGACATCTGTTCGAGCAGCGACGTGCGCACCGCTGCAGGCGCTATCGCATTGACGAGCACGCCCGTTTGCGCGAGCTCCTTGCCGAGCGACTTCGTCAACGCGAGCACGCCGGCTTTCGCCGCGCTGTACGCCGACGCGTTCGGCGTGCCTTCCTTGCCCGCGAGCGATGCGATGTTGACGATGCGTGCGTGTCCCTCTTGGCGCAGTACGGGCACCAGTCGACGGCAAACATTGAAGGTGCCCGTCAGGTTCACGTCGACGATGCGCGACCATTCCGCAGGATCGTATTGTTCGAGCGGCATCGTCGGACCCGCATAACCGGCGTTGTTGACGAGCAGCGCGATGCCGCCGAAGCGTTCGAGCGTTGCGTTCGCGGCGCGCTCGACGGACGCGAGATCTGTGATGTCGACGGCGAAGCGCGCGATGCGCGAATCGTGGGAGTTGCAGGCATCGGCTGACCCGGTGTCGCGAGCCGTATCGCGATCCCATATGGCCACCGATGCGCCGCAGTCCGCGAGCCGCCGCGCGATCGCGGCGCCGATGCCGCGCGCGCCACCCGTGACGACGGCCACGGCACCTGAAAAGTCATACGATGCGCGGCGCAATTCGAAAGGCGCGCTCACCGCTCACCTCACGAACTGATCGACGTAGTTCGCGCCGAGGCCGACGCGCGCGTAGTGCGCGCGGCACATGTCCAGCTTCGTGAACACGTCTTCGTAGCCGGTGTGCTTGCCATACGGATCGCAGTAGTACATCACGCCGTTGACCTGGAAATACGTGATCATCTCCTCGACGTCTTCCGGCACGTACAGCGTGTGCGTTTCGCCCGGCGGCTCGAACACGTAGCTGCCTTCCGTGGCCACCCAGTCGTGTTCGAGATAGCGCCAGCGGCCCTTGAGCACCATCCCATGCACCGCCTGCGGATGACGATGCCGGCTCAGGACGCCCGACTTGCGCACGCGCAGCAGGTTCATCCAGTAGCCACTTGATACGTTCAGGCACAGCGGCCGGAACCAGACGTTGTCGGCCTGCGGAACCCACAAGCGTTCGTCTCGCGGAATCGCAGACTCGACGACGATTTCGCGTAATGCTTCCGGCGGATTGGGAAGCTGATAGGGCGTCATCGCATCGACGCCACTCGGTGGGGTTGTCATGTCGCCTCCTATGTGTTGTCCATATTGCGGACACTTACTTCGTATTGTGGACACATAGTCGGACGATTTGCGAAAGGTGTCAAGGCCTGTATGGCACTGACTCGGGCTGATCCCGTCCGTTTCCGCTCGCGATGCGAGCGGAAACGGATGACACAGATGCGATGTGCGCTGAGGTCAGTTGTCCGCGTTGGCCGACACGAAACTCGTGAATGCGCTGTACGGCGGATTGAGTGTCACGCCATTGGTCATAACGCCAAAGGTGTTGTCTCCGCTATCGAGGACGAAGTACATCACTGACTGAATGTTGTGCGTCTTGCGCCCCTGATAGAACTTGCCCAGCGTGCTGGTGATGTAACTCGCGCGGTAGTCCTGCGATTTCTCCGGTCCGGTGTTCCATTCGGTGATGACGAACGGCACGCCATATCGGGCCTTGCAATACGTAGGCAAGTCGAATCCCGGGCCTGCACCGTCAATGCCGATGTTGAAGATGTCGCCGTACACCTCGTAGTTGTGCCACGTCGTGATGTCCCACCGTACCTTCGGATAGCCGCCCGAGCCATCCGGTTGCATGCCGTCCCACAGCGCGTCGGCCGCGCCAATATCCGCGACACAGAAGTTGATGCCGCATTTCGCATCGGATTGAACCGCCTTTACGCCGTCGATCATTCCGCGCATCACGCCGCGCATGACGGGCCAGTTCAGGTTGTTGAAGTCGATTGCCTTAGTGCCTGCGCTGGTGAAGTCGAGGACGGTCGGAACCTGCCGCGTCAGTTCGTTTCCGCATTCATAGACGGTAACGCCATATGGCTTGAGTGCATTGGCAACGGTCATCGCAGCCTGCAATCCGCGGTTATATGCGGCAGATTCGCTGGTAAACAGAATGCCATTCGAATCGAAGATGCCCTGGTTGATCAGCACGAGCAGTGAAATGCCACTCGACTGGAACGCTTGTGCCAGCTTGACGACGGCATTCACCTGTTTCGGATCGTCCGAACATCCGACACGATAGTTCGTGCAGCCCATGCTCTTCAGGATCGAGATGAGTTGCGCCGGCGTGTACGTATAGTCGAAATGCCCGTTGATGCCATAAAACGATCCGGGCGGAGCGCCGACAGCGACGCGAGGATCGCTACACGGCAGCCATTTGTCGAGGTCGGTGTGCACATAGAACTGCCCACCCGTGCCGATGTGCCACATCTTTCCGCCGTACCAAAGCAGCAGCGACACGTTGTATGTGTTCCCCACGGTACTGCCATTGCGATAAATGACACCGTTGCTCACCGTCCATTTCGAGCCCACCTTGTCGATGATGGACGAAGCCGAAGGGATCGCCGTCCCGTCAGGCGAGGCTCCTGCTGCGATCCCCGAAGTCTGACCATACGCGTTCAGTAGATACGCACCGCCGAGAGCCGTGAGGCCGCCGAGAAATTGACGTCGTTTAATCATTTTTTAACTCGAGCCTATAGAGAAAAGTTTTCAGAACAAACACAACCAGGTGATCGCTTGAAATGGAAAAGACGGCGCGAGCGAACTCGCATTACGCAGTAGTCCTTACTGGTAACAACGGTTCTTCGCCTGCTCAATGCGGGGAAATGGAGAACTGCGTAAGCCGCCTTTACGACTATGAAGGCGGTGATGCTAAAGCGCGGGTGTCGCCATACCTGCGGGGCGCACCTTTTCGAACCCGGCAGACCCTTGCGCAGCGGGTTTCGACGATTCTCCTTTTTATCCTGCCACTACTTGCCGTCTATCCTGATGCACTTCGCCGATGCGTAGCGCCGATGCATGCGCAAACATTGGCATTCGCGCATAACCGGTTCTGCAAGCTGTTCGCGCGTGCCCGTTCGATCGGGGTAAATAATACGCGCATCGCGGCTCAATTTGCATACGAAAGCAGGTACATTCGTCTAATTAGCGCGATTCTTTCCATGTTCATTTTTGAAAAGGAAATTCCGCCTTTCTGATTCACGCCAGCAAAGATCTTGCGCGCGGCTCTGACGACTGGTTTGTCCGATGAGGTAATTATTGGATGTTATTCGCTCGCGAGTACACAGTGCCGTCGATCGACGATCGGCACAATCAGCGATAAAGGCGCCGCGCCTTTGTCGGGCAAGACATAATTACCGGTAACACGGCGGTCAAATACCGCTGAAAAATTAATCGCATTGAGAAATTTTTTTCGGAATCGACCCTGGCGTTGAACGCACTTTCGCGCCACAAATCAGGCTATTTCGGCACGCGGCCCTGCAACTCGATATAAAGCTGCGCCGCTCCACCGCTCACACGCTCGAGCGGATGAGTGTTGCAGTAGTTGTCCATCCACGCGATCAGCGAGTCGTAGTCGGTGTCGCGCAGAATGTCGACCCGGGTTCCCGTTGCGAGCCCGCTCAAATATCCGAGTAACCAGGACTCGCTCGTGGCCTTATCAGAGACCGAGTTCTTTCGGGCTATCCACTGGCCGCATGACGGAACGCCCATTGCGGTTGTTGCGTGCGCCACATCGGGGCAGTTCACAGCAGTTGCAATCGCCAGAACGCCTAGCCATCGTCGGAACATATGTGTCATTCGTTTCTCACCCGGTTTTCAGTTCATTGCTCAAAGCTTCCGGTGATAAGAATGCGATTTGGTGTTTCGGTTCCTGCATGCGCAAGCAGGAGGAGTGGACAAAGCGCTGGATCGCGATGAGTTCCACTTGGACCTACCGCGTCACGCAGCGGGCGGCCCGCTCGTCCCTCTCACGACGAGTTCGATCGGCAGGCATTCGGACCCGGGCGTCGTCTCGTCCTTCATCCAGTGCAACAGCGCACGCGCCGCATGCACGCCGAGTTCATAAGTCGGCAGGAGAACCGTGGTCAGGGAAGGTGTGATCTGCGAGGAAATAGGCAGATCGTCGCAGCCGACAATCGACAGTTGACGGGGCACGTCGATGCCGCTGCTCTGCGCTTCGAACAGGCATCCCATCGCGAGGACATCGTTGCCGCAAAAGACGGCCGTCGGCGCGGGACGCAATTGCATCAGCTGCTTGAGCCCCGCGCGGCCGCCCTCGTAGCCGAATGGCTGCTCGACGACATTCGCTTCGGGCAGCCGGATGCCCTGCTCGGCAAGCGCTTGTCTGAAACCCTCGACGCGCTGCCGCGCGCGATCGTTTTGCCGCGTGAACCCGGAGATTACGCCGAAACGTCTGTGTCCGAGTTCCAGCAGATGCTGCGCGGCAAGCCGCCCGATCTCGCGATTGTCGAAGCCGATGACAGGTGCAACGCTTTCCGAGCCGGCCGCTGCTTGTCCCGGGTAGGTCCACATCAGCAGCAGCGCGACACGGCTTGCCCTGATTAATTCGAAGGTCTGCGGCGCATGGTCGATGCCGACCAGAACGATCGCATCGACCGAGCGTTCGAGGAGCGCACGGACCACTTCGATTTCGGCTGCCGGATTGTATTCGTGTGCGGAGATCAGCAGTTGATAGCCGGAGCTCGACAACGTCGACTGCAGCCCTTGCACTGCGCGCGCGAAGATCGCGTTGTCGAGCGTCGGCACGATCGCACCGACCAGCCGCCCTCGCCCGAGCGCGAGTGCGCGCGCCGAGCCGTCCGGCACGTAGCCAAGTGTGGCGATCGCATCGCGTATGCGAGCCCGCGTGTCGGCCTTCACGACGTCCGGGTTGGACAGCGCGCGCGAAACCGTCGATGTCGAGACGCCAGCGAGAGCGGCGACATCGCTTATGCGGGCCCGGGACAAGGTACTCATGGCTTGCGGTGTGCGACTCGTTCAGTTGCTGGGATTCTAAACCGCGCCTGCAAACGCAAGACAAAAACCACGCACCAGTTTAGTGGAAACCCCGATGCAACCGCAGCGGGATCGGCCTATATTGAATGCAAGCGTTTGCATTCCGCCAACCAAGTCAGCTTCCGAGACCATTGGCGTAGAAAATCTCAGGGCTTTCCAGCCCTTTTAAAGTCTGCCAAATGCAAGCGCTTGCATTATTTGCAGATCAACAAGGAGATGGCAATGAGCGTTGTCTACCTGAAGAAGGCAGCCAGGACGCCCGAGAGCGAAACGGCGACTGCGCAGCAGGTCGTCCACGAGATGCTCGCGCGCATCGAGACGGGCGGCGAAGAGGCCGTGCGCGCCTACGCGAAGCAACTCGATCAGTGGGATGGCCCCATCATCGTGTCTCCCGAGGAGATCGAGCGGCGCGCACTGGAAGTGCCCGCGCATGTACGAGCCGATATCGACTTTGCCGCGCGCCAGGTATTCGATTTCGCTGTCGCCCAGCGCCGCTCGGTCGAAGACTTCGCGGTGGAGCTTCATCCGGGTGTGACCGCGGGCCAGAAGATCGTACCTGTCAACGTCGTCGGTTGCTACGCGCCGGCAGGACGTTACGCGCACATCGCGTCCGCGTACATGACCGTCGCGACCGCTAAAGCGGCCGGCGTCAAGACCGTCATCGCATGCTCTAGCCCGTTTCGCGGCGGCGGCATCCACCCTTACGTGCTCTATGCGTTCAAGGCTGCGGGCGCCGACGTCGTGATGACGCTCGGCGGCGTCCAGGCGATTGCGTCGATGGCGCAGGGTCTCTTCACCGGCAAGCAGGCCGACGTAATCGTCGGACCAGGCAACAAGTTTGTTGCGGAAGCCAAGCGGGCGCTGTTCGGCAAGGTGGGCATCGACGTGTTTGCGGGTCCGTCCGAAATCGCCGTAATTGCCGATGACACAGCCGACGCGCGGATCGTCGCAAGCGATCTGGTCGGCCAGGCCGAGCATGGTCACGAGTCGCCTGCGTGGCTCCTGACGACCTCGCGAACACTCGCCGACAACGTGATGCGGCTCGTGCCCGAACTGATCGCCGGCCTTCCGCCGACCGCGCGCGATGCCGCAGGAGCAGCATGGCGCGATTACGGCGAAGTCGTGCTCTGCGACACGCGCGAAGAGGTGGTACAGGTATCGGATCGCTACGCCGCCGAGCACCTCGAAGTGCAGGCTGCGGAACTCGACTGGTGGCTTGAGCACCTGACCTGCTACGGGTCCCTCTTTCTCGGCGAAGAGACCACGGTCGCTTTCGGCGACAAGACGAGCGGGCCCAACCATGTGTTGCCCACCAAAGGCGCCGCGCGCTATTCGGGAGGACTCTCCGTTCACAAGTTCATCAAGACGCTGACGTGGCAACGCATGACACGCGATGCAGCGAGGCAGATCGGCGAAGTGACCGCGCGTATCTCGCGCCTCGAAGGCATGGAAGCGCACGCGCGCACCGCCGACGACCGGTTGCGCAAGTACTTTCCGAACGACCAGTTCGTGCGCGGCGAACCCGTTGTGGTTTGACGCACTCTCACGCGTTCACAGTCGAAGGAGCACGACTTGAACATACATCGGATGTTCGATCTGCATGGCCGCACCGCATTCGTCACGGGCGGCAACGCCGGAATTGGCGCCGCATTGGCGCGGGCACTGGGCTATGCGGGCGCGCGTGTCGTGCTCGTCGCGCGCCGGCACGGCGCGCTCGATGACACCGCGAGTGCGTTGCGGGCGGAAGGCATCGACGCGCACACGAGCGCGTGCGATCTCAGCGACCTGTCGGCGGCCCGCGCATGCGCGCTCGACGCGGCGCAACGGCATGGGCCGATCGACATCCTCGTCAATGCGGCCGGCGTCAATATGCGTCAACCGTTCGAAGAAGTCACACCGGATACATGGCATCGGCAGCTCGCGATTCACCTGGGCGCGCCGTTCTTTCTCACGCAGGCACTCGCGCCACAGATGAAAGCGAACGGCTACGGCCGCATCATCAATATCGCGTCGCTGCAGTCGTATCGCGCGTTCACCAACAGTGCGCCCTATGGCGCCGCGAAGGGAGGCGTCGTGCAACTGACGCGTGCCATCGCGCAGACGTGGTCGATGCACGGCATCACGTGCAACGCGATCGGCCCCGGGTTCTTTCCGACGGCGCTGACAGCGCCCGTATTCGACGATTCCACGCTCGCGGATCATCACGCGAAGCAGACCTGCATCGGCCGCAATGGGCGTCTCGAAGACCTCTACGGCGTGGCCGTCTTTCTCGCCAGCGAAGCGTCGGCCTACATCACCGGGCAGACGATCATGGTCGACGGCGGCTATACGGCGCGTTGAACGCGGCAACGGAGCATATCGATGAAAGCACTTGTTTATACGCAGCCCAATGAGATCCAGTTGATGGAACGCCCTTATCCCGAGATCGGCGATGACGAGGTGATCGTCAGGATCGACGCGGTCGGCATTTGCGGCTCGGACATGCACGCGTTCCATGGCCATGATCCGCGACGCAAGCCGGGGCTCGTGCTCGGTCACGAGTTCTCAGGGACGATCGCCGACACGCGTGCGAAAGACCTGCAATGCGGCGCGCGCGTCACAGGCAATCCTTTGATCACATGCGGCCGCTGCGAGTACTGCGAGCAGGGACGCGACAACCTCTGCTCGAATCGCACGATGGTCGGCATGACGCGGCCTGGAGCGTTTGCGGAGTACATGTCCATTCCGGCTTCGAGCATCATCGCGATACCGCCGGACATGCCCTCCGCGCACGCCGCCGTCACCGAACCGGCAGCGACCGCGTTGCATGCGCTGAACCTGTCGATGCGCGCATTGACGAGACCGCTGCCGGAAAGCCGCACACTCGTCATCGGCGGCGGCGCGATCGGCATGCTTTCGGCACTGCTGCTTCGCTCATATGGCTGCCGCGCGGTCGAGCTGGCGGAGGTCAATCCTCTAAGGCGGGCATCGGCTGCGGAGCACGCCGGCTGCACTGCCTTCGATCCGCTCGCGAGCACTGTGCCCGAAAACCGCTTCGACTTCGTGATCGACGCCGTAGGCGCAAAGCCGACTCGCGCCCTCGCGCTGGCTGCCGTCAAGCCGGGCGGCGTCATCATGCATATCGGGCTGCAGGATTGGGCGAGCGAAATCGATATGCGCAAGCTGACGCTCGCCGAAATCACCTTGCTCGGCAGTTATACGTATTCGATGGCCGATCTTCGCGCGACCGTGGCCGCGTTGCATGAAGGGGCGTTCGGCTTGCTTGAATGGCTCGACATTCGTCCACTGAACGAAGGCGGTCGCGTCTTCGCCGAACTCGACGAGGGCCGCATTGCGGCGAGCAAAGTGATCCTGACACCGGAAGCATGATGGGTCCGGCGATGGCGCATTGCGTCCCGGCCCGTCAACTACCGAAGAGAGCGCATGAGCGCCTGGAGGGTAACGAGGTCCCAAGGACCCTTTCCGATGGAGAACCCACGAGGAGGCAGCATGAAACAGGAGTTGGTCATCCGAAGCGCAAAGGACGTTTCCGATTTCGTCGATGAACAGGCGGGAGGCCGGTCAACGTTTTTGATCGTCATGGTTGCGCTCGGCGGTGTCTTCGTCGATGCGTATGACTTCACGAGCCTGGGCATCGGCGTTCCCGCGCTCACGAAAACGTTCGGGCTCAGCCCGATCGAAGTGGGCAGCGTCACGGCAATGATGGCGATTGGCGCGTTCATCGGCGCGATCTGGGGCGGCAAGGCAACGGACAAGGTCGGCCGGTACAAGATGTTTCTCGTCGATCTCATTCTGCTCGTGGTGGCCGCGCTCGGCGCGGCGCTGTCGGTGAACCTTCCGATGCTGCTCGTCTTCCGGTTTCTGCTCGGTCTCGGCGTGGGGCTCGACTTTCCGGTGGCGCTGAGCTTCATTGCCGAGTTCGTCAACCGGCGCAAGCGCGGCGCCGGTGTGAATCTGTGGCAGTTGATGTGGTACGTCGCTGCATCGTGTACCGGCTTGATCGCCATTCCCTTCTATTTCGCCGGCTTTGGCGATGACCTGTGGCGAGTGGCCGTCGGATTCGGTGCCCTGCCCGCTCTGATCATCCTCATTCTGCGCTTCAAGTACGTCAAGGAGAGCGCACCGTGGGCCGCACAGAACCTGGGCCTGGCCGAGGCCGCGCGCATTCTCGAGGCCACGTACAAGATCAGGACACGTGTCGTGCAGGACGCGGCCCAACGCGTCCCGCCGTTGCGCGAGCAGGCGGCCTTCGGCGAGATCTTTACGTCGCGATTCATCAAGCGAACCATTCTCGTATCGGTGATTTGCGCGACGCAGAGCCTCGAGTATTTCGCCATCGGATTCAACCTCCCGTCGATCTCGCAAGCGCTGTTCGGCAAGGAGTTCATCAACGCGATTGTCGGCGCGATCGCGTTCAACGCATTCGGGATCGTGGGCGCGGTGCTGGGTGTTGCGGTGACGAAGCGGATGGGCGCACGGAGGATGGCCATCGCCGGCTATGTGCTCGTGCTGCTCTCGTTGCTTGCGCTCTTCAGGCTGCACGATGCGCTGCCGATTGAATACACGGGCCTGCTCGTCGGCCTGATGATCCTCGGTCATGCGTTCGGTCCCGGCGCTCAGGGCATGACGATGGCCGCGCTCTCCTATCCGACGCGTATCCGCGGAGTCGGCACCGGTTGGGGACAAGGCATGGTTCGCGTGGGGAGCATCACGGGGTTCTACTTCTTTCCGCTCCTCGTCGCGGCGGTGGGCTTCTACAACATGATCGGCATTCTGATGCTCGCGCCCGCGCTCGGGCTGGTCGCGGCGCTGCTGATCAAATGGGAACCCGTCGGAGCGACCATCGAGGAGAGCGACGCGCAACATCGCACAGAGGACGCCGTGCTGGAAGGCAACATGTAGCGGTTGCGGCCGGGGACTACGCATCGCATCCGATCGTGCGAGCAAGCCATGACAGTAGTCCCCGATTGCCGATGCCGTGATCGAAGCGCGATGTGCGACGCTGCTGACGAAGCAAACGGATTCAGCGCCACTCACGCCTAGCGCAGATCGGCGCGCAACTCGCGCACGCCACGCCCCAGGCGCTGACGTAGCAGCGTTCGCAGCGTCGCGCCGTCGACATAACCGACTTCGGTGGCGATCGCTTCGAGGTCGAGGCCGCTGCCATGCAGAAGCGATTGCGCGCGCTCGACGCGCAAGTCCTGAAAGTAGGCGAGCGGCGATTTTCCGAGCACCTCCTGGCAACGGCGCTGCAACGTGCGCGGGCTGGTCGCGAGCGCGGCGGCGGCTTCCTGCAGCGAGAAGCCTTCCTTCAGATGATCGCGTGCCCATCGCTCGAAACGCTCGATCAAAGGGTCCGCCAGCGCCAGATGATTGGGGATGATGTACGGCGCCTGCAGTGAGCGGATGTCGGCGAGCAGGTAACGTGAGACGAGTGTGGCCAGCTCCGGGCTTGCCTTGCGGATCAGCCAGAGCGCGAGATCGAGGTGCCCCATCGCTGCGCCTGCCGTCACGCCGATATCGGTCGCCACGAGCATGCGCGATTCGTCGAGCGAGACATTCGGATAGCGTTGCCTGAAGAGCGGCGCGAGCGACCAGGTCGTCGTCGCTTCCCGATGATCGAGCAGTCCCGCTTCGGCGAGCAGAAACGTCCCGATACACGACGCGGCGATGAACGCGCCCTGATCCCGCCACTTCTGCAATTGCTCGGTGGCCTGCTTTACATCCGCGCGTTCCAGCGCGGGAAGCAGTACGTCCGGAGTCGTTGCGCCGAGTGCGGGAACGACGACCCAATCCGGCTTCAGCGCGGGCGTGATCGCTTGCACGGGGATCGCGAAGCCGTGCCCCGAGCGCACTCTCTTGCGCACGCCCACGACTGTCACGTCGAAGCGCGGCGCCCCGCCCATCGCGCGTGAAGCCAGCTTGTTCGCGGCTCCGAGCGCATCGAGCGTCACGGCGAGCCCGGTATCGAAAACTCCATCGAGAGCGAGGACGGCGATACGCATGGCGTAAATGACCATAAAGTTGTCATATGCGACGATACAGCTTTTGAAGGCTACATTGGACTCCGTCAGGGATCGACGTGCAGAACCAGTCAGCCGCGCCTTGTCGTGCTTTTTCGCTGCTTGCCGCTCCGCGCAGTGGGCCGCGAATCATTATCGTGCCCATGCAGCGGTTCGTCATATGAGGTAGCGACCGCGCGCAGACCGTGCCGGACCCGGTCGATGACGTGCCCCTCCTGTCGTCTCGCGTAGACGGCATACGCGGACCACGAAAACTCCGGTGCGCCGTTGACGAGCCGCAGACGGCCGTCCGCCAGAAACGGTTGCGCGGTGCCGATACGAAAATAGCCCGATCCTCCCACCGACAACAAATAAGTAAGCGCCAATGGGCCGAGCGAAATGGAAACGGGCGGATTGCTCAGTTCGGGAAAGGCCGCGTGGTGATTCGCCGCAAAGCTCGGACCCCAATCGACGAACACATACTCCGCAGGGTCCATCGCGGCGTCCGGCGCGGTCGTCACCATGACCAGCCGTTCCTCGACCAGCAACTCCGAAATCAGATCCGGACGTTGCGGCGGATTGTAGAGAACGGCAATGTCGAGTGAGCCCTCGTGCACGCGATCGAGCAATCGCATCGGACTGTCGACCTCCGCCCGCAACGCAATCTCCGGGCACTCGCGATGCATCCAGATAAGCCAGTCGGTGAGAAGCGGATGCCACAAGCTGAGCTCACCACCGAGACTCACGCCCTCTTCCCGTCCGGGCGGCAGCGCGACATGCTGGCGGGCCTGCTCCCACACCTGAACCAGGGTCGTCGCGTGCTGGACGAAGCGCTCGCCTGCCGTCGTCAGGCGCGCGCCCGCCTTGTTACGCACAAAAAGCCGGCGTCCAAGCTGTTCCTCCAGCGTGCGGATTCGTGCGCTTACCGCCGTCTGCGTGAGGTGCAGGCGCTCGGCGGCCGAGATGAAGCTGCCGCTCGCCGAGACTTCCAGGAAGGTGCGCGCCAGGATGATGTCCATCGTTTCATAACAAAATTTTTGCACTGAATTGCAATGATAATGCATTTGCCTATTGATACGAGCAATCGGACAATGGTCATGAAGCGATCGAGGCTGAACTGTCCGGACGCTCATGACGCAGGACGGCAACTTGCATAAGAGGTGAACTCATGATGGAACTGATCATTGCGGGGGGAATGGCATTCGGTTTAGGAGCTTGGGCGACCGTATTGCTGGCAACGCATATTCCCGAGCAACTGCTTATCGGTGGACAGGATCACGGCCGATATGCGTACCTCGGCAAAAGCGATGACACTGCCGACGCAACGTCATCGAACAGCATCGACGTCAAACCGTTTCGTCCCGCATTCGCCGATGCGCGTTCGCGGGCGCGCCGTTACGCGAATCCACTTCGGGAAAGCCGCAGGCGTCGCGCGCTCGAGCAGGGAGTCATCCGCGTGACGATTACCGATTAACTGCCAGGATCGCGATGGCCTTACCTCGTGCGGCGAGCCGCATTGGCTCGAAGGATTGGAAAACGCGTCGATGCACGTCACCCTCTACCTCCCTCGCAACGACTAGCGCAACCCAAAGTCGTCGATAACGCGCGATATATGATCGAATTGAACTGCTAGCAGTGCACTTCTCATGTAGCGCCTTTCCTGGGAGACCGATGATGGACGATTCGATGTATCCGCTGCCGGACGCTGAGATTGCTGCCCGGCGTCGCGAACTTGCACCCGCTCCGCTCGCCGCATTCAAGGCGTTCACTGAAAGCGTCTTTGCGGACGGAGCGTTACCGGCAAAGACAAAAGAGCTGATCGCAATTGCGGTCGCCCATGTCACGCAGTGTCCCTATTGCATACGCGGACACACGAGAGCGGCTATGAAAGCGGGCGCGACCGACAACGAGATCATGGAGGCGATCTGGGTCGCGGCCGAGATGCGCGCAGGCGCTGCCTTCGCTCATTCGACTATCGCACTCGACATGATGAGGAAACAGCACAAATAGACCGATATTCGCTATGAGGCGTCATCACAGTGACGATCTCATAGCGAAACACTGAAGCCGCTCTAATATGCGCACGCGGGCGCGCCCGCGCCCTCGCCCTCGCCCTCGCCCTCGCCCTCGCCCTCGGGCACATCGTATGCAAGAAGCCCCGCGTCACAAGAACGATAGACGCAAAGGGGAACACACTGATGGCGGCATCGACGGGCGCCACAATGCAAGCGATGCTGCAGACGCTGCGCGAGGTCTTCGGCCTCGATTCGTTGCGGCCAGGCCAACGCGAGATCATCGAGAGCGTCATGCAGGGCCGGGATACGCTCGCCATTATGCCGACGGGGGCGGGCAAATCGTTGTGCTACCAACTGCCCGCGATGCATCTGCGTGGCCTGACGCTCGTCGTTTCTCCGTTGATCGCGTTGATGAAAGACCAACGGGACAAGCTGGCCGCAGCGGGTGTCGACGCGTTGCAGATCAACAGCACGTTAAAGGCGGACGAAGAACGCGACGCATACGAAAGGCTAAACACGGCATTGCGAGCGATCGTGTTCGTCACGCCGGAGCAGTTGGGCAAACCGTCACTGCTGGACGCACTCCGAGGCAGCCGCGAACGACCCAAGGGCACGCGAGACATCGAGCCCGTGCGCAAGCGCGTGAGTCTCGTTGTCGTCGACGAAGCGCATTGCGTTTCGCAATGGGGCCACGATTTCAGACCGGCCTTTCTGCAAATCGCCGATGCCGTCCGCAGTCTCGGGCGTCCGCCGATGCTCGCGTTGACGGCAACCGCAACATCGGCCGTCGTCGACGATATCGTGCGCTCGCTAGACATGCGCGAGCCGTGCGTGCTGCAAACAGGTATCTATCGCGAGAATCTGCACTACAGCGTAATGCAAGTCTCCGTGTCGGGCGGCAAGGGACGCGCATCGGCGCGTTCCGCGCAGGCAAAGCTCTCCGCCATCCGCATGCTGCTCGCGCAAAGCGACGAACCCGGCATCATCTACACGGCGACCGTCCGCGAAGCAGAGCACCTGTCGGCGACGATCCGCGAATGGGGCGTGCCTGCCGCGCTGTATCACGGCCGGATCAGATCGCGCGAGCGGCAGGAGGCGCAGGACCAGTTCATGCGCGGAACCGCACGCGTGATGGTCGCAACGAACGCATTTGGGATGGGCATCGACAAAGGCGACATTCGCTTTGTCGTCCACTATCAGATGCCGGGCAGCATCGACGCCTACTACCAGGAAACCGGACGCGCGGGACGCGACGGCGAAGCAGCCCAGTGCGTGCTGCTGTTCGATCTGAATGACCGGCGCGTCCAGCAGTTCCTGATGCTCGGCCGCTATCCTGACCGCGAGCTCGTCGAACGCGTGCACCACGCGCTTGCGCAATTCGACACGACATCGACGACAGGCGTGAGCACGCACGAACTCGCACAGGCGATCGGCGATATCGGACGCAACAAGCTCCAGGTTGCGCTCAGGATTCTGCTCGACGCGGGACTGGTAGCGCGCAACCGCGCGCGCCGGTATGTGCTGCGCGATGAGGCGCAAGACGACGATGCGCTCGCAGCAGCGCTAGAACGATACGGTGAACTGGCCGGGCGCGACCGTGCCGCTTCAACAGATGATCGACTACGCGCAGACGGGCAGATGCCGCTGGCGCACGATCCTCGAATACTTCGGTTATAGCGATGAGTTCGAGCGATGCGGCACATGCGACAACTGCCTGAATCCGCCGCATATCGAGCCCGTACGAGAACCTGTTACCGCGCAAGGCCGCATGCTGGATACCGCGCGCAGGACGCTCGACGCGCAGCGCGGCTTTGCGCGCGGCCAGGCGGTTCGCGTGCGGAAATACGGCACGGGCCAGGTAGCGTTTGCGACGGCGGAACAGGTCGCGGTGCTGTTTCCCGATGGAACGACGCGCACTTTTCTCTCACGCTTCGTCAAGCCCGTCGATGCTGAACGCCGCGCTTCTCGCTAGCCGTGTCGAGGCCGCTTCGCCTATCCGGATAGCGTCCAGGCAAAGGCCGCGAGGTGTACTCGTGCTGCGCGGAACGCGCATTGCTCGAACGATAGCGAACCGATCAACCATGGAGGCTCGTATGTCCACTGGCAAGAAGGAGCAGCACCCGAACAGCGACAAGCCGGAGCATGTCGTCGACAAGGCGATTGAAGACACCTTTCCGGCAAGCGACGCACCGGCGACGGGCGGCACGACGCGGATCGAGTCTGACAAAGACACACGCGATAAAGGCAAACCCGAGCGATCAAAGGACGAAAAGCACTGAGGTGTTCGACACGGCGAGCGTGAAGCAATCGCCATGAACCGGACGCAGAAACGAGCAGACGTTATGCGTCGCCGGAGGATACCGGTTGTCGATGGGTCGAAGGCGTTGCCATCCTTCGGCGGGCACGAGGACTCGGATCATTAGCCGCGAACGTAAAAATGCGTCGCGGCACGGTTCGGCTCTTGTCATACCTCCGACAAGAACGCCCGTGACAATAACGGGTTTCCGCTCGTTGCCACGACGCTTCCTCCACGATGTCGACTACCGTTGATTTTCCCGCGCCGGTGCGCGACTGGATCTTGCACAATCTCACGCGCGGCGTCGACGCGCGGTCCGTGGTCAATGAACTCGTCAGCCACAAGACGGCTGTCGAAGTGGCGGCCGCAATGGTCGATGCCGTCGCCTCAGCCCTGCTGTACGGCACATCGCTGCCAGGCGAGCGGCTGGAGATAGGCGGCGCACCCGTCAGCTACGAGCCCGAGCCGCTGCGTGTGCCCGAAGGCCCGCTGATCCGCCTCGGCGAGCGGGAGGTGCGCGTGCTGTTGCGCCTGCAACGGCCCGCTGCCGTCCTCTTTGCGGACTTGCTCGGCGCAGACGAATGCGACGAACTCATTGAGCTCGCCCGTCCTCGCCTCATCCGCTCGACCGTCATCGATCCCGTCACGGGCCGCAATATCGTGGCCGGCCATCGCAGCAGCGACGGCATGTTCTTTCGTCCGCGCGAGACACCGTTGATTGAACGCATCGAGGAGCGCATCGCGGAACTTACCGGATTCCCTGTCGAAAACGGCGAAGGCCTGCAGATGCTTCGTTACGAGGCGGGCGCGGAATCGACGCCCCATGTCGACTACCTCGTCCCCGGCAACGACGCGAATCAGGAGTCGATCGAGCGCAGCGGTCAGCGCGTGGGCACCCTGCTCATGTATCTGAATGACGTCGAGTCCGGCGGCGAAACGGTCTTTCCGCAAGTGGGCTGGTCAGTCGTGCCGCAACGTGGCCAGGGATTCTATTTCGAGTACGGCAACCGTTCCGGCCGTTGCGATCCGGCATCGCTGCACGCGAGCGCGCCATTACGCATCGGCGAAAAATGGGTGGCGACGAAGTGGATACGTTCGCGGCAATTCGTGCCGCGCGGCTAGTCAGTTCGGTACGTCGGCAAGCGCCATGCTCTGCGCCGAAGCTAGCGGGCGCAACCATCGCCCTGCCTATGCGCTCGGCGATAACGTAACTCTGGCGAGCCGGGCCTGTGTGACCCGCACACCCGGCTCGTGCAAGTTCAACGCTGGAAGATCTCGTCGGCGACCCAGCCATTCGACGTCAGATGCACGCCTTCGCGCAACTGCATCTTGCCCTCGCCTTCGATCACGCGCGCGAGCATCGGGAAGACGCGGCGCACGTCGTCGTTCTTTGTCCACGGCGCCGGCTCGATCTTGTACGTGTAGATCACCGACGTGGCCGTCTGCCCATTTTGCGTGACGGGCGACTCCCATCCGACAACCTTGTCGAGCTTGAGCGTCGCCACACAGAGATCGGCCGGATGCGTGACGCGCGACGTCCCCGTCGCGATGACGACGGGGATGTGCAGGTAGTACTTCTGACCTTCCGCCGTGAGTTCGTAGGAGCGCGCGTTCGCGGTGATCTTCTTGCCGCTCTCGTCCTTGCGTTCGACGACGACGTCCTTGCCCGCGACGAGCCCGATCTTCTCGAGCACGGGCATCTGCACTGCGTCGCGGCTCTTCGCGGCCTGGTCGTCGGTCGTCACGTAGATCGGCCAGTCGTATTTCGCAACGCACAGATGGCCGCGTTTCGCGAGGAAGTCGTTGATCGTCGTGGTGAAATTGTCGATGCTCGCGTCCTGCGTCTTGTCATGGCAGCCGCTGAACAGCACAACGGTAATCAGGGAAGCCGTGACGCATGCATGGCGCGCGGCAGTGGAACGTCGCTTCATGGTGTTGTTGCTCTGGTTAGGTGTTGCGAAAGTGCGTGCAGCGCGCACCGCTAGAGCAGCCGTCCGCGCATCGTGATCAGTTCACACAGGCTCCGCTCGTCGGCGGCGTTGCAGGCGCCTGATAGCCATCCGTCAGCGCGTTCAGGAAGCAGATCACGTCCTGAATGTTCTGCTCGCTCATCACCGGCGCGGAATGGAATGCGCGCGGCTGCGTGCCGCTGCCGAGCGTGTTGCTGCCGCCGTCGCCCGTGCCCATCGGCACTTCCTCGTCGACGTTGCCCTGATAAGCCGTCGGCAGGTCGTTGAAGGTCGACACGGCCGCACCCGATGCATACGTCGGGAAGAGCGCGTAGGTCGGGTTCTGCGCGACGTTGCTCGTGTCGCCGCCCTTGCTCGGATACCAGTACTCCGGATTCGTATCGCGCGTGTTGTAGAAGTGGACGACCTGCGTGAGCGAATGGAACACGCCGTTGTGGAAGAACGCGGTGCGCGTCGCCACGTTGCGCAGTGTCGGCACCTTGAACAGTCCGCAATACGAATCGGCCGCGCCGGGCGCGCTCGGCGCATGATCCGTACGAAACGGTCCGCACAGGCCCATGTCGTAGTACGACGCGTCGGCGTTGGCGGGGATCGGGCTGGGGTTGTTCGGAATCTGCGTATCGTTGCGCGGCAGCCCGAGCGACTGATACGTGAAGTCGGTCATCAGGCCCACGCTGCCGTTGAAGTTTGCGCCGGCATAGTGACATGCCGAGCAGTTCGCGGTGTCGTTGAAGACGACGAGGCCGCGCAACTCGGCCGCCGTCAGCGTGCCGCCGATCTTGTTGCTCAGGTACAGATCGAACTTGCTCGAATAGGGATGAAGCGTCGGCTCTTCGCTCTGGAATGCCTGCAGTGCCTTGCCGATACTCGCGAACGCCGTGTCGGTATTGGCGAATACGCCTGCGCCGAACGCCTGCTGGAACAACGCCGCGTACGACGCATTCTGCACAGCCTGGACCACGCTCGCCTTCGAAGAGTTGTTCATCTCGATCGGATTGAGCAGCGGAAGAGCCGGCTGGTCGGCGAGCGAATCGGTGCGGCCGTCCCACATGAAGCCGCCACCGGGCGCGTTCTGCGACACGCCATCCGGATTCTCCGCGTTATCGGCATAAGCGGGCGTCATGTCCTTGTAACGCAGCGACGGCACGGCGCGCACACCGGCCTGTGACGGATCGGACCCGAGCTGCACCGCAAGACTGTTCGGCGGACCATATGCAAACGCCGGGTTGTGACAGCTCGCGCACGACATGTTCTTGTTGCCGGACAGGTTCTGATCGAAGAACAGTTGCCGGCCGACCTGCGCGGCAACACTGAGCGTGACCGTGGGCGTGGATGCCGGCGTGGATGTCGATGTAGACGAGCCGCCACCCGATGAAGCCGACGACGCGTCGTTGCTTCCACCGCCGCCGCACGCGGCCAGGATCAGCGAGAACGCGCATAGGGCGCCAGCATAGAGTTTGCGCATGTCGATTTCCTGTTCTTTGTTTTGTCTGGTTGCGTGTGGCCTTCAGCCCCATGCGCGATAAAAGGATGAGGCGACCCAATGAAACGGCTAGCCGAAACAGGCGGCCCGCTCGAGAGCGGACCACCATCCGGCGATGCAAGAGGAGCAAGAACCAATGGCGGGAGGCGGCAAGCCGCCTCCCGGGCCGCTTCTTACTTGCTGACTGCCCAGACGTTGGCCTGCGTCTTGTCGGGACCGACTTGCGCCGTCGCGAGGGACGTACCCGACACGTCGCCCGGATTGAGCTTTTGCGTGTACGACGTGGGAATCACGTAAGCGTGGTTCATCGGACGCACCGAGTCGAAGTGCGTATCGGCGCTGCCCAGGAACTCCGGCAGGTTCGCGATGTTCTGCGCGATGAACCGCTCGGTGTACTTCGCACGGCTCAGGTACGACGCATCGTTACCCGGATCGCCGATCTGGAACATGTCCTGCAGCGTACGCACGAACGAGAAGTGGCTATATGCATCGCTGTCGACGACGCCCGTACCGTTCTGCTGGTTCGTCAGCACGCCGAAGATCGAGTTGCCGTGACCGAAATTGCCGTTGCTGTAGTTGAGCAGCGGCGAGGCGGTCTTGATCCACTTGCCCGTCGAATCCTGCTGCAGCGGTTGATCGCCACTCGTCTTCGACGTGTTCCAGCCGCAGCACGACGTGCTGGTGCCGCCGCCTTCGTCGAACATCACGACGATCGCGACCTTGCGCTGACGGTTCGCCCACAACGGCGAGCTCTCGATCCTGGTGACGAGCTGCTGCACATATGCGTCGCCGCGCTGAATGATCGGGTTGCCCTTACACGATGTATCGGAGCCGACGCTGTGCATGTCGTCGCACTGGTCCGGCATGATGAAGTTCAGATTGCCGACGTCGCCCGTCGCGAGGTCGGTTCCCAACTGGTCATAGTCGTAGCCCGCCGGAATCGGATAAGCCGTCGACTTGGACCACGCGGTCGCATCCCACTGCGTACCGGCTACCGTGCGATTGTCAGCGAAGAACTCGGGCAGATTGCGCGTGCTCTGGTAAGCCATGCCCGGATGGTGCTTGGTCTTGTACAGACCGCCCGGCACCGCATAGTTGGCCGTACCAGGGCCGCCCGCGCCCGTGAACGTGCCCGTCACCGCGGTATCGGCGATGCTGTCGGCACGCGGGTCCTGGCCGGGGTTCATCGACTCGCTATAGGTACGCCACGTCATGCCCGCCTGCGAGATCAACGTGAAGAGGCTCGGAGCCGAGACGTTGTGGTTCGCCACGGAACCGATGTTGCACGACGCGTTGCCATAGCTCGACAGATGCGCGCTGTCGAGCGGGGGCGTCGTCTGGGTCGCCACCAGCGGTTGGCCGTCCGATGCCTTGCCGCCCGCGAACGCGACGTCCGTCGGCGCATTGTTCGCGCCCGTGCCAGGCGCGCCGGCACCGCAACCCCACCAGCTGTCGTCCGTGATGCCCCAGTCGTCCGCGCCGCCAAGCGCCGTGTAGTTCGGCTCGCTCGGGTTGCCCGTCGCGTAGTACGTCGTGAACTGGCTGCCCGTCGTCAACAGGTTGTTGATGTTCGGCGCGTATTGCGAGCCGAGGATCGAGTTCGTGCTCTTGTTCTCCATCATGATGATGAAGATGTTGTCGTAGCGCGGGATGCCTTCGACGTTGAACGCAGCCTGTTGCGCCTGTGCAAACGTGATGGGTGCCTGAGTCTGAGCCGGCGTCACGGCGGTCGCGGCCGTCACCTGTCCGGCGAGCGGCGGCAGTGCCGGGTCGCCTCCGAGCACCGCGAGATTGTCCGGATACAGGTCGGCGCGATCGAGCTTGGTCGTCGCATACGTGTAGCGGCTCGCGAGCTGGTTCTCTTCGAACAGCACGACTTGCTGCTCGGTGCCCGAGAGCCTGTTCACATCGCCGAGGGCATCCGCACCGCTCACCGTCACAGCCGACGCCGACGCGCCGAACGCGGGACCCGTCAGGCGGTTCGCGACATTCGTTTTCTCGGTTGCGTAGGTGCTGCCGTTTGCCTCGACAAGGCGCTGCACTTCGCTCGACATCGGGCTGATCACGACGTTGGATGCGCCTTGATCGGCGATCTGTGCAACCGACGCGCGAAGAATCATATGGCTCGTAACAGCCGCGCCGCTTGCCGTGTTCTTCGCCGACGTCGGAATGTCGGCGACGAGCTGTCCACTGCCGCTGGTTTGCAGCGTGAAATGACCGTTGCTATCCGTCTTCGCCGACGGCTCGCCGGAGTCGAGCTTGCCGTTGCCGTTCGTGTCGACGAACACGGTAGCGCCCGTGTAGTAGCCCGCCTTGATGGTCGGGTCGCCTGTCGTGCTGCCCGGTACATAGGCGCTCGACGTGACGACGCCACCGTAAGTCTGCGTCTGTGCCGTCGCTGCAGGCGATGCTGATCCGTTATCGTTGCCACCGCAAGCGGCCAGCATGCAAGCTGACGCGATCGAAGTCAGGAAAAGCGCATTACGTTGAGTTAGTTTTACCGACATTATGGGGGTTTCCTTTTGTTGTAGGTGCGACTTCTGTGCTTCACGAAGCCGGCTTGCGATATTCACAAGACGCGACAACGTGAATCTTTCGATACCTTGGGAGGAAACAGGTATCGAATCCTGAACCTTGCAATTAGCTGAAACTAGCCAAGCCTTTTGTTTGAACAGGAATCAACCCGCCGCGCGAGTGGACTATCTCTTCACGAACACAATGCCAAAGGCGTCGTATCCGCTAAAACCCTTTGTATGGTGTCCTGGATGGCAGCAACGATACGAACAGTCGGCACGTCATGCGTTAAACCGTGTTCGTTGCGTCGTCAACGAAATGGAATGGCCGCAATTATCGTGGCGATATATTTAAGATTTTTGAAAACGGCGAGACTGAGTTCGAAAATATGGCCGCAGATGAAGGCGCTATTTTGTTATGCGACTGAAAGTGATTGATAGGCTTAAGCAAGTATCATCGGCGCGCGTTCCGTTCGGGCGCCGATATCGACACGCATCCGATCAGAAGGCCGACGACGCGCGCGCGAAGAAGCACTCGCGTAGATCGCGGCTGTGAACTTCGGGGGCCTGACATGCATCGAGATATACGGACGTGCATCGCATGAGCAATTTCACGCTCGCGCGCTCCGTGGAATCGCTTGATGACGAATAGGAAGGAGGCGTACGTCCCGCGTGGTGTGTGCGGGGCAATGGCAGCAGACGTAAAAAAAGCCGCACAGATATGTACGGCTTCACGTTCAACGCACGTGGCGTTTTTTCAGATCTCGTCGCAACAGAAAAAGAGCAATCCCCAGTAGTGCGGCGACAACAATGCAGCAAGCAAGCCATAACGCCATCAGACCGAATGTCTCGATATCTTCCGGCTCAAGCGGGTCGGGTGCGCCCGCCAGGCGCATGCCGGCGCGGATCATGACATCAAGCCAATAGGGCATTTCGAAAGAAAATGATGAAATGGCTTTGCCTAACCACCAACCGCCGATGACCGACGCAGCGGCAAACGCCAGCGAGTACGCGACACGTCGAAGTAACCGCTTCATCGAACGTCCACCGTGCCATAAGCGCGCAACGCGCTACCGGGAACCGGTAAATCAGGCTTACGGGACCGAATGAACCGCTGTAGCTGGTCGAATCCGGACGGATTGACGACAGTTATACAACCTTCGCTTAGGCGCATTGGTCCTTCAGGATGAAGGCGGAAACTGCCGCGCCTGATCCCGTTGATCATCGTCGTGTCTCCACCGTTTGGGTTCCAGAGCGCAAACCATTTCGTATGATCCGATGAACCCCATCCGTATTCGTACCACAGATCACGCGCCCAACCGAACATACCGCCCGATTGTCGATCAACCAGGTAGTACGTGCCTGCGGGCAATGGGCCGATGTTCGGCAATGCCGTATCGCGCGGATTGTCGCGCCCCTGCTTCTGTCCAGAGTACGCTTCCACCGACCCGAAACCCGAACAATACAACGACGAAGTGATTTTGTCGTTCAACAGAAAAGTGCATCTTACTGGCATAGAGAGCTATCCCCGTCAGATCAATGTCCATGCGTCTGTGAATTTCAGATTGCCATCCAGATAGGACCATGCAATTTCCTCGCACCTGAATTCGACGATCTCGAAGTGGTTTCGATGCGCTGTCGCGTCTTCCTTGATGTTTGGGACTTTCGGGGAGACCGAGACCACCTTAACGTTGCGCATTGTTATGTTGTAGTACTCCTCCTCTTTTCCTGCGTCGTTTGTCCTGTACCACTTGAGTTCAGCAGACGCCAAAGTCTGGCCTCGTACAACAGCCTGATTTAGCAATACAGAAGAACGATCTACTTCCTTCTCGATGGTGATCGGTCGATGCGAACGACCACCGATCAATTTTCCCGTCACATTATCGGTAGGGGCATGTACCGAATGCGTCAGGCTGAGCACCTCGATGCTGCCTTCTCGTCCAGCGACCGTACTCGATCCTCTAATTGCAGCACCGCGTTCATCCTTTAACCAAAGGTGTAATGGGGTAGGCATAGCTCCTCCCTTCTTTTAGTAACCAGGGAGTCCTTTATTACCATCTGGCGCGCTGTGATCTGTTGCTTTTTGTAAAACGTTGCGATTTGAAGCGAGGTACGTGCAGGCCACTAGAGCTTGATCAGATCCAGCATCGGGACCGAGTAGTGAGTATGCAGCGCGAAGGTCTTGGTGTGGCGGTCGTGCTCGATCCAGAACGGTGATGCGAGCTTGTCACGTCCCGGTACAGACTACGCCGACTTACTTGTACCGAACCCATTGCTGGGGACTGCGCGACGCCGATGATGAAGCGCTGGAGACGCCTGAACGATGTCGTGAAACCGGGCAAGGGCGCGCTATATGGGCGTATCGGCGATGTTCGTGTGGCAGTTCGCGAAGGCGTTGGCGCATCGAAGCGGCATCATCTGGACGATGCCATTGCGGCATTTGATGTGACGCTCACCGCGGACGAACTCGCATCGCTGGAAGCGCTGTATGTACTGCATGATGTGGTGGGCTTTCAATTGCCATCTCGAACGTATCAGTCCGCGCGAGTGCTCAAGAACTTTACTGTTGCTTTTTAATGTCCCCAGCATCGATAGTTCCATTGTCAGGACACGAGTCTCGTATCCTGACATGGAGCTCGTAGTAATCGACGTTTGTCCCGCGCCCCCATGCGCGGGACTTTTTTTATATTCATGTATCGTCGCGTCGGCCCGTCGCGCATTTGCGCACGCAATAGAAGAAGCGATCTATATCAGCCGTAAATAGAGAACAAGACGGCGCATTAGCACAGATGCCTTCTTCGAGCGGCGCACTATTGAATGAAGAGATGAAGGAACGAACCGCGTCGGTGCGCAAGTCCCCAATGCGGAGACCGTGCGCCAGTTCAGTGCACGAGCCTAGTAAATCTCGAAGTGATCGCTCGAACGCGCCTGCGCGCCGATCGCGCTCGCCACGGCGGAATCCGTCACGAAATCCGCCGACGATTTCGCTGCGAGAATCAGCTCGGGCTCCAGTGGCCGCGCGATCGCGTAGCCCTGCACGTAGTCGACGCCGAGTTCCCTGAGCATCGTGAGCGTATCGGCGTCCTCGACCCACTCGGCGACGCTGCGCATCCCGAGCGCGCCCGCCAGCGAGACCAGCGCCTCGACGATCGCCACGTCCTTTGGATGCTCGCGCATCGAACGCACGAATTCGCCGTCGATCTTCAATGCATCGGCAGACAAACGCTTCAGATAACGGAACGATGTATAGCCCGCGCCGAAATCGTCGAGCGCAATTTTCGCGCCGAGATCATGAATGCGCGCGATAAAGCGCTGTGTGTTCTCCAGATCGTGCAACGCGACACTTTCGGTGATTTCGAGGCACAAGTACTGCAAGACGGGCCGATGCTCCACCAGCAGATCGAAAATCTCTCGCGTGAAGCGCTCGTCGTTGAGCGACGCGCCGTTCAGGTTCACGCAGACGAACTGCGTATTCGCAAGATGCGCCTGATGCCCGGAGATCCATTCGAGCGTGGTCTTGACGACCCACATATCGATGGCCGCGATCGCGCCCGATTCTTCGGCGGCGCTCAGAATGCGGTCCGGCGTGATGAGCTGCCCTTCCGGCGAGCGCATGCGCAGCAGCACTTCGAAGTTCAGCGATTCATAAGGCGCCGACAGCGACATGATCGGCTGCATCAGCAGGAACAGTCCCGGCGGCAGACTGGTGCCGCGGAACGACTCGACGAGCCGCAATTCCGCCGCGCGATGTTCGAACGCCTCGGCGCCGCGCCGGTACGCAACGATGCTGTTGCCCGATTTGTGCTTCGCCTCGCGGCACGCACGGTCCGTATGCGCGAGCGCATCCTGCACGCGCATGCCGTGCTCGCATTCGGTGAGGCCGATCGATGCCTTGACCATGAACGCCCGATTGCCAACCTGATAGGGCACATCGTTGATCGCGTTCACGACGTTGGTCCAATGCTCGAGCGCTTCGTCGATCGACACGTCCTTCATGATGCAGACGAACTCGTCTCCGCCGATACGCCCGAGCGAGCAGCGCTCGTCGAGCATGCCGACGATACGTTTCGCGACCAGCCTCAACACCTCGTCGCCGGCCTGATGGCCGAACAGATCGTTGATCAGCTTGAAGCGGTCCAGATCGATATAGACGAGCACCCAGCGGGAAAGCGCCTCCGACTGCGCGGCGATCGCGCTCTCTACGCCGCGCCGGTTCAGCAGGCCCGTCAGCGAATCGTGCTCGGCGAGAAAACGCAGACGCTCGACCGCCTTCGAGCGCTCCGTCACGTCCTGCAGCGATCCCTCGATGAACTGGCCCGAGCGGATCGCCGAAATTTGAAAACGCCGGTCGGTGTTGCCGAGCAGCGTCATGCCGTTGATACCCGGTTCGCCGCCCAAGCCGCCCAAGCCGACGGAGCCGCCCGTCAGGAACGACTCCAGCTTGCCCCACGCGCCCGCTTCGAAGAAATCGTTCCAGTGATGCATCCGGTACGACGCCCTGTCGAGGCCGAGCATCTGCAGCAGCGCCGGGTTCGCGCGAACGAAGCGGCCCATCGCATCGAGCGTGAATAGCCCAACGGGCGCCACGTCATAGGTGTTGCGCAAGTCGATTTCGGCCTGCTGGCGGTGCTGCCGTTCGGCGCGCATCTGCTCGGCGATCGCGAACGCGGCCATCATGCTCGACATCAGCGCGGCGAGCACGGGGCTCACCCCTGCCGCGAGCGCGGGAAAGCCGAACATCGCGCCGATCAGTTCCGAAAACGTCGAGCCGAGCACGACCGCGAGCGAGCCGACGTACCACAGCACCGTGCGCGAGCGCGCTTTCCTGACGAACTGCGCGAGATGAAGGATCAGCACGCAGATGCCGAAGCCGCCCAGCGACCACAGCGCCAGAATGAAGCGCGAATACGGCAGCACCAGCGCGGCGACGAGCAGCAGCACACCCGTCCATTGCGCCGTCCGATAGAGCCGGATGAACCCGGTGCGGCGCAACTCCCGGCGGAACAGCCGGCTGAACAGCGCGCCCGTCAAAATGTAGTACGCGGCAAAACTCAGTTCACGCAAGAAGGCGATCGACGTCGAAGGAATCGTGCGGTCGACCCACTGCGTGTCCCAGCCCATCGCGTTCGCGCACATGCGCAGATTGCCGACGAGCCACATCGAGAACAGCACGTACGTCCATTCGCGATTGATCAGCGCGGTAACGAACACAAAGCACGCGAGGGTCAGCAGGCCGCCGGCGATCAGCGCGGCGCCTTCCTGGAAGTCGAGTTCGGACGCGTGAAATTCGTCGATGCCCCACGACAACACCGATACCTGGGCCGGCCCGGAATATGTCGCGCGGCACAGGATTACGTTTGCGCTATCGTTTGCGTCGAGCGGAATCGCAAAGCCTGCCTTGGCTGCACGCATCGGCGCCATCTGGTGCTCGCGGTCCGCCCGGCCGAGCGGCGCGAGAGACGAAGCGAGCCAGCATTGCATCGACGTGGCGTGGCGCGACGGGAAGTCGAGAATGCGCTCCGCAGAACCGGATGCAGGTGCAAGGAATTCGATCCAGATTGGGGTTTCCGAAAGCTTCGTGCCGTAGCGGGTCGTTTCGCGCGCGCCCGACAGCGCCGCGCGTGCCTCCACGGGCCCCATTGACGCGGCCTTGTCGTCGAGTACCTTGAACTGCAATGGCTGCGCGGCTTTCGGCTGGAAAGCATGCGGCAGGCACACCAGCACGACGACCGTGCCGATCGCAACCGCGGCCGGCACGCCGTAAATGGAGAACGCGTCCAGCCACGCGTCGATCGACGAGCCAGCGCTACGTAGTATTCGTGACAACCATCGCGACCGCATCATGTCTGCGGCACCCCCAGTCCAACAAGCCTGTTTTATGACGGCTGCGCAATCCACTAGCGCACAACCGTGCTCTTTCCGTGATTCGATCAGCCACCTGCAACCGCATTATCCCTGCAAACAACGCGGCGCCGGTGGCTGTCCGGCACTTTTTACGCCGCCGCCTCGAAGCAGACCGCCCCATGCGTCGGCAGCGTCAGGTCCAGGTCCGGGTGAGGCGTTTCGAACACGAACCTGTATAGCGGGTGCTTCGCCTCCGACCAGCGCCGGCGAGCCGCCGATACCTCGCCCGCCATCACCCGGTGCGGCAGCCCGCCGACATGCGTCATTGGAACATACCGATGATCGGCAAATATGTCGCGAAACAGCATCGCCTCGTACTCACGGTCGATCGGCGAGCGCGCCGTAATGAGCAGCCAGTCGATGCCCCGCTGCTCGCACAGCAGGAACAGCGCCTTGAACAGCATCATCTTGATCATCCGGCCGCTCGACGGCCCCGTCACCGCCAGGCGCGTCGCTTCCGCCAGCCGGCCCGACGCGCACCAGGACGGGAGCTCGACCGAATGCTCGACGGGCAACGCCGAGAACTCGTTGGTCTGAACCCGCATCGTGCCAATCGGCGCGCGATCGAGCCTTGATTCCGCGAGCAGGATCGTCGTGCCCGGCGCGAGGTCGACGTCCTCGATCGTCATCGTTCGCGCGAATTCGGGCAGATGACGCCCATAGGCGCTGCGCCGGACGGCCACGGCTTTCGCGATGTCCTCGCGGGTGACGGCTATACGTACTGTAAACGGCAGACGTTCCGGCTCCTGAAGGCCGATGTTCGCAACTTTCTGATTTGCTTCGCTGTCGCGTGCCGTACGAATGACTTCGTGGTTGAGCTCGAGAATTTCCATTTTTCATCCCTTTTATTGGTCGTAGAACAGACATCCGCTGACGTTCCCTATGTCCGGAACGAGTCCGGAACGACAGCGGCAGCCAGGAGGCGGGCCTTCAAATTCACTTCGCAGTACGACGGGGACTGGCATCCACCGGGATAGTGGGTGTAGCGCGTGCTGTCAGAATCGAAGCCGACTCTGATGCGATGGTGGCACTTTTCATCGGACCGCACCCGCACGAACACAAAAAAGCCGCCTTTTCAAGCAGGCGGCGTGACTGTCCGACACTACCGCGCCGGGTCGATCGGGGATGGGAAGTTCTGTACGTCCCTGTGTCACGGGAAGTACACGGACGGGCGCCCCGTTGCAGATGAACGCAAGGGCCGCCATTGCACTACGCACCTGAAAGATGCGTGCGGAGGGATGCTTTGATAAGGCGGCTCCTGATCGAACGGGGTTAGATCCATGTGCGGAGTGGCCTGGAGAGACGGTGTTGCCGCGCCACCGACATCGCCCGCCGCGCATCCCGGCGCTCACTCGCTTGTCAATGTGGACAATGTGCGCTGCAATCACACACCGTGACTTCACAACCAATAAGGATGGAAATGGAACAGGCGTCGAACGCAGTATCGGCCGACGGACAACGCTGGTTGACGGTCGCGGGTCCCGTGATCTTTCTGCTGTTGTGGTCCGCGGGTTTTCCGATTGCGAAGATCGGCCTGCGCTACGCATCGCCCCTCACCTTTCTGGCGATCCGCTTTGCGTTGAGTGTCAGCGTGCTCGTCGTCATATGCGCGGTCCGCCGGCCTGCATGGCCGCGCGGGCTGCATGCGTGGAAGCATCTGATCGTCGTCGGCTTTCTCGTGCAGGTGCTGTACTTCGGGCTGAGCTATCTGTCGATGACGGCGGGCATCGAGACGTCGGTGCTCGCACTGATCGTCTCGCTGCAACCGATACTCGTCGGCGTGCTCGCGCCGAAGCTGGTCGGCGAGCGCGTCGGCGCACGCCGCTGGACGGGACTGATACTCGGTCTCGCGGGCGCAGCGGGCGTCATCGTTGCGCGCAGCCGCGTCCATGTGGATTCGCTGGGCCCGGTGCTGCTCGCAATCGGCGCGCTGCTCGGCATCACGGGCGCGATGCTCTACGAAAAGCGCACGGCCGCATCGAACGATCCGTTGATGGCGAATCTCGTTCAGTACGCAGTCGGCCTCGTGTGCTGCGCGCCGATGGCCTTGCTGTTCGAGCATGGCCACGTGCAGTGGACGGGAACCTTCACGGCTGTCATGGCGTATCTCGTGCTCGGCAATTCACTGATCGCCATCAGTCTATTGCTCGCGATGACACGCGCGGGCAAGGTATCGAAGGTGGCCGCGCTGTTCTTTTTCGTGCCGCCCGCCGCGGCGCTGATGAGCTACGCATTCCTCGGCGAAATGCTGCCGACGTCCGCGTGGTGGGCGATGGGCGTTGCAGTAGTGGGCGTTGCGATTGCAACGTCCCAATCGCGATGACGCGCGTAGCCCGCACTCAGCGGTCAATCCAGCGAAATTTTCACAGGAGCTATCTTCCAGATCCGCTCGCAATACTCGGCGATCGCGCGATCGGATGAGAACTTCCCCGAGCGTGCCGTGTTGAGTATCGACATGCGAGTCCAGCGTGCCGGGTCCTGCCACGCAGCGCTCACGCGCTGCTGGCACGCGATGTAATCGGCGTAATCGGCGAGCACGAGGAACGGGTCCGCGTGAAGCAGGTTGTCGACGAGTGGGCGGAATACCTGCTGATCGCCGCGCGAGAAGTGCCCGCCCGCGATCAGGTCCAGCACCTCGCGCAATTCCGCATTGCTTTCGACATGCACGGAAGGACGATAGCCTTCGCGCCTGACGCGCTCCACCTGCGCCGCCGTCAAGCCAAAGAGGAAGAAGTTCTCGTCGCCCGCTTCTTCGCGGATCTCGACATTCGCGCCGTCCAGCGTGCCTATCGTGATCGCGCCGTTCATCATGAACTTCATGTTGCCGGTGCCGGACGCTTCCTTGCCCGCAGTCGAAATCTGCTCCGACAGGTCTGCGGCAGGATAGATGAACTGCGCATTCTTCACGCTGAAATCCGGAAAGAACACGACCTTCAGTCTGCCGTGCATCGCAGGATCGTTGTTCACGACTTCGGCGATGCCCGTAATCAGCCGGATCATCAGCTTCGCCATCGCATAGCCCGGCGCGGCCTTTCCGCCGAACACGAAGCAACGCGGCACGGCACCTTGCTCCACGTTGCGCCGCAGACGCTGGTAAAGCGTGACGATGTAAAGCGCGTTCAGATGCTGTCGCTTGTACTCGTGGATGCGCTTGACCTGAATGTCGAACAGCGCATCGGGGTCGACGTCGATATTCGTCACATGGCGAATCTGTTCCGCGAGAATCTGTTTGTTCGCATGCTTGACGGCACGCCACTTTTCCTGAAACGCGTGATCGTCGGCATACGCTTCGAGCTTGCGGAGCTGTGTGAGATCCGTGACCCAGCCATCGCCGACGGTAGCGTCGAGTAGCCGCGCAAGACGGCGGTTGCTCAGCAGCAG
The DNA here is from genome assembly GCF_900108945.1 of Paraburkholderia diazotrophica. Classification (GTDB taxonomy): domain Bacteria; phylum Pseudomonadota; class Gammaproteobacteria; order Burkholderiales; family Burkholderiaceae; genus Paraburkholderia; species Paraburkholderia diazotrophica. The sequence goes on from NZ_FNYE01000010.1 coordinate 179,558, forward strand.
AAAGCGGCGCGGTGTGACGCCATTGGTGACGTTGTCAAAACGCTCGGGCCACAACTCCGCGAAGTCGTGCAGCACAGTCTGCCTGAGCAGCGTCGAATGCAGCGCCGCGACGCCGTTGATGGCATGGCTGCCGATCGTCGACAGGTACGCCATGCGGATTCTCTTGTCGCCGCTCTCGTCGATCAGCGACATGCGCGCGACGCGCGCCTCGTCGCCCGGATACTTTCGGCGCAGGTCGTCGAGGAAGCGGCGGTTGATCTCGTAGATGATTTCGAGCGGACGCGGCAGCAGCGCGCCGAAAAGACGCAAGCCCCATGTTTCGAGTGCTTCGGGCAACAGCGTGTGATTGGTATAGGCGAGCGTGCGGCACGTGATGTCCCATGCTTCTTCCCAAGGAAGAAGCCGTATGTCGACGAGCAGGCGCATCAGCTCGGCGACGGCGATGGACGGATGCGTGTCGTTCAGCTGCACCGCGAACATGTCAGCGAAACGCGAGACGGGCACGCCCTTCAGATCGAGAATGCGCAGCATGTCCTGCAGCGAACAGGAGACGAAGAAGTACTGCTGCGCAAGACGCAGCCGCTTGCCGGCTTCGGGCTCGTCGTTCGGATAGAGTACTTTCGACAGCGTCTCCGAAATCACCTTTTCCTCGACGGCCTGGTAATAATCGCCCGCGTTGAAGTCGTCCAGGTCGAATGACTCGACGGCCTCGCTTTTCCACAAGCGCAGCGTGTTGCACATGTTCGCGCGATAGCCCAGCATCGGCGTATCGCAGGCCACGCCCTTGATCATCCGTGCCGGCATCCAGCGCACGCGAAAATAGCCTTGCTCATCGGTCCACTGTTCCGTATGCCCGCCAAAGGCGGCGTAGTAACACACGCTCGGGCGCACGATCTCCCACGGATTGCCCTTTTGCAGCCACTTGTCGGTGACTTCCACCTGGCAGCCGTCGCGTATCTCCTGATCGAAGATGCCGAACTCGTAGCGGATGCCGTAGCCGACGGACGGTATTTCGAGCGTCGCCAGCGAGTCGAGATAACAGGCAGCGAGCCTGCCGAGCCCGCCGTTGCCGAGCCCCGGTTCTTCCTCCAGCGCGAGCAGCGTATCGAGGTCCTGGCCGAGCGACTGCATGACAGCGCGCGCGTTGTCCTCGATGCCGAGATTCAGGAGATTGTTGCCGAGTTGCGGGCCGATCAGGAACTCAGCGGAGAGATAGCACGCGACCCGCAGCTCGCGCACGACATAGGTCTGGATCGTCGCGGCCCAGCGCGCCAGCATGCGGTCACGCACGCTGTACGACAGCGCCATGTACCAGTCGTACGGCGTAGCGATGCTGGGAGGACGGGCCTGCAGGCAGACCAGATTGTCGAGCACGCCGCGCCGCAGCGCATCGACGTCGAGCCCGGTGCGCGCCGACCCGGCGCTCGGGGTTACGCCTGATACCGGGTTGGTGGTCACGATGCTCTCTCCCGATTCGCCGCGTCAAACGCATCACGATTTCGCGCCCGTTCGCCGACGCAGGGCGCGATTCGCGCCCTGGCCGAAAGAACCTCAACGGCAGCATATGTTACGGCGCAAGGATTGCAAGCTCGACGAGCCGCGCGGGCTTTCCGCTGACGATTATCGGGTATGCAATGCGACGTATGTCGATCAACGAAAGAACGTCACGCGGCGGCGTACTGCGTTGCCTCCACGTCCGCCTGAAGCTCGCGCGGCTGCTCGTTCGTGTGAATGGTCTGCAGACCATTCGTCCTGGCACGCTGCCACGCGCGATATTCGGTCGGCGACTTCCCGATACAGCGGCGAAACAGCTTGCCGAGCCGGCCGCCGTCGGTCAGACCGACGCGTCGCGCGATCTTGTCGGCGGGCAGCGAGGTCTCGGCCAGCAGCAAGCACGCCAGATCGAGCCTCGCCCGTTGCAGGTATTCCGATGGCGAAGTCCCAAGGTATGCCTGAAAGTAGCGCAGCAACGTGCGCTGGCTCATCGCGCATGCATGCGCGGCATCGGCGACGCTGACGGGACGGTGGCAGTTGTTCTTGAGCCACCGCCCCGCCGCGCGCACCTTGTCGGCCGTGCTCATGCCCGCGTCGATCGATGACAGGATCGTGTCGACGTGTACGCTGATCGTGCGATGCAAGGCCTCGCGCGCAATCGGCTCGCCCATGTCGTCGCGGATGATGTCGAAGGCCGCCTTGATCGCGCCGGATAGTCGCGCTTCCGCCTGCGCCCCTTGCACGATCCGATCGCCCTCCGATGCGTGCGCGGCATCGTGCGCGAATCCGTGCACGGTATCGGCCGCGAGAAACCGCACGGGCGTGCCGGCCGCCCTGACCCGCTGCAGCCACGCTGCATGCGATAGCCCGTTGCACACCTCGTCCGCGTTCGGCCCTGCCGCGACCAACACGCACGCGAATCGCGTCCCGATCGTATCGGCCAATTTGCCCGTCGACACGGGGAGCGAGCGATGGCACGTCACGGGGCCGCCATTCGCCGACAGAAACTGCATTCCGTACTTGCACGCATGCTGAACGCCCGCGAGTTCGCTCGCACAATCGAGCGCTTCGGCGACGACGGCTGCGCCTAACAGGTCGCACGCTTGCGTCAGCACGAACGCGATCCGTTGCAAGCTCGAAACACTGCCTCTGTATTCGTCGGCGCATCGACGCCCGTTCTCTGCCACAAACATGATTCCTCCGGCTGATTCATCGCGGCATGCGTCGGCATGCATCGTTTGACAAGACGAACTTCTTCAGACGTTTTCGCAATTCTGTGTACGCCCGGCAACGATGCGCACCTCTGCGCTACCGTCTGCGCAGCGCTTCCATCACCGCTTCGACCACTTCGCCCGGATCGGCGGAGCGCGGAAACCAGCCGTCCCACTGGGTCCAGTCGAGGCGCGCATCGTCCGCCGAAAAGGCGATCATCACGGGACGGCCCGCGCCGGCCGCGCTGCGCAACCCGGCGTCCGACACATCGCCATCGTCGACGCCGGCAAAAGGACTCGACGTAACGATGACGCGCGGATCGAGCCGCCGCGCTGCATCGCGTGCTTCTTCCATCGTGAGGACCGGCATGACGACGACACCCCGCGAGGTCAGCCGTGAAGCCAGCGCCGACAACCGGCTCGCGTTCGCATCGAAAATCAGCACATCGACCCTCGCAGCGCGACCCGCTGGCATCAGGCGCACACGCGCGCGTGCGCGGCGCCATTGTCTGAGCGGCCACAGCATCCGGTTGAACGCATGTGCCAGCACGAGTCTGCGCCAGATACGCGCCGCACTGAACGTCGGGCGGCGCGCCTGACGTTCGAGCAGCCGCTTGCTGTCGGGCAGATGCAGCAACGCACATCCCTTGTACCAGCGCAGATCGCGATGCGTGTTGCCGGACCAGTGCCGTCCCACCAGCCGGTGCGCGCCGATATCGACGATCTGTTGCCCTTCTTCAGCAAGCAAGTTCAGTGCCGCCGAGACGAACGCTTCGTCGCCGTGATGATTCAACTGGCCGATCGATGACCTGTACCGCTCGAAACATATGCGCGCGAGAGGCACGAGCTTGTCGATGAACGCAGCCGATGCCAGCAGCGTCTCGCCGCCGAACCATCGCGGATTGATGAGCCGCTTGCCCGCGACCGTCTCCAGATCGGCGATGACGCGGCTTTCGCCATAAGCGGAGAACTCCTGATCGGTGATGTCGTACGCGCCCACGCCCGTCGCCCGGCAGCGCAGCAGCAGTTCCGCACTCACGCCCCGAAGCGCGAGCATGTCGGTATCGAGCAGCATCAGCAGCTGGCCCTCGCGCAACGTAGCGGCTGCCTGTTCCAGCAAGTCGAGTTTGAAATGCGCGCCATAAAACCGCGTGAGCTTCGGCAACTCGAGTGTCGACGGCTTTAGCTGCAATACATCGGGACGCCAGTCCCCTGCGACATCGGCAAGATAGTGCTCGACCCTGTCCGCCACATTGGTCGCGACGGTCAATCGCGGCAAGCCGGCAGCGAGCAGACTCCGGTTGAGCGTGATGGACTGTTGGAGATATGCGAACGGATCGACGCTCGTGCTGTTGGGACTGCCAACACTGTCCGTGTCGACGAATACGAGCGCGTAGGGTACGACGCCGGAATGGGAGCGCGCCACACGCGACGAACGCTGTCGGCTCTGCGCGGAGGTGGACCGAAAACCGTTGCTAAAAACAGCGGTGTCAAGCATGGTCGCCTCCAGCGGACCGCATCGACGCGCGCATGGCACTCGCCATCCGACACGTCCCGTTATCAAAGACTAGTCGCTACGGATTACTTTATTAAGACCGTCGCTATGTCCGTAGATCGGCTCTTTCGCACAAGATACGATACATAGCTTCGGCTCGAAGCTCGCGGATGCAACTATTCGGCCCTCGACCTTCAGCGCTACTTGCCTAATGTTTGACGGATGCGCGCTACTTCGCGTGTCGTCACAGGCGCGGCATCGTTGCCCCATGTATTGCGCACGAAGGTCAGCACACGCGCCATTTCCGTATCGGTCAGCTTGCCCGCGAACGACGGCATTTTCTTCGGATCGGGTCCCGATTGCGTATGCGGCGCCTCGCCGCCTTCCACCAGCAAGCGCACGAGCGAATCGGCGTGCTCGCTCAATACAGCAGGGTTGCCCGCGAGCCGCGGATATTTGAGCGGCTCGCCCATCCCGTCCGCCTGATGACAGCGCGCGCAAAAGCCTTGATAGAGGCCCGCGCCGGGCAATTCGACATCGCCCGTTTTCAGCGCGCGAACGGTCCGCAGCGCGGCGTGCGACTGGTCGTCGAAATGGCCGGACGACGCTTGCGCCGGCAGGCCCTTTAAATAGCGCGCGATTGCGTGGAGATCGTCGTCGGTCAGATACTGTGTGCTGTCCTCGACGACCTCGACCATGCTGCCGAACGTGACGAGACCGCCGCCATGCCCGCGTCTCAGGAATGCGGCGATGTCCTCTTCGGAAAAGCGTCCGAGGCCTGAGCCCATGTCGCCTGTCAGATTCGGCGCGAACCAGTGATCGTTCGTGCCGCCCGTCAAGTAGAGCCGCGAATGCTCGCTGTAGCCGCGCTCTTCGTAAGCGGGTCCGCGTGGCGTGTGACATGCGCCGCAATGCCCGAGCGATTGCACGAGATAAGCGCCGCGATTCCATTGCGGGCTACGCGACGATTGCGGCACGAACACGTCATCGGGTGCAAACGCAGCGCTCCAGAACATCAGCCCCCAGCGCAGATCGAACGGAAACGGCAAGCGCGTGTGCGGCGCGGCCTTCGATACGGGCGCGACGCCGTGCATGAAATACGCGTAGAGCGCGTGCATGTCGTCATCGTTGATCTTCGCAAACGACGGATACGGCATCGCCGGATAGAGCCGCCGGTTGCCGGGCGCAACGCCCTCGCGCACGGCGCGCGCGAAATCGTCGTAGCTGTAGCGCCCGATGCCCTCCACGGAATCGGGCGTGATATTCGACGACCAGATCGTTCCGAACGGCGACTCAATCCCCAGGCCGCCCGCGAAAGGCGCCGACGGATGCAACGGTTGCTTGCCCGAAGGACCGCCCGGCGGCGCCGTATGGCAGCCCGCGCAATCGGCCGCTTTCGCGAGGTATTCGCCTTTCGCGATCAGCCTGGGATCGCTGGTGTCGATCGGCACCGTCGACATCTGCGCATCGGCCCGCTCCGGCATCGCCCCCGACGCGACAAAAGCCGCGCCCGTCGCGATCGCCGCGATGCCGATACCTATGCCGATGCCGATGCCGATGCCGATGGCAGGAACGACACGTCTGCTCATCGTCGTCACCACTGCCCGCACGGCGACACGACCACCACGGCAACAACGGTCGTGGCCAGCCCGAACATGAACATCGCGCTCGACAGCGCGCTCACCCGCGCGAGAAACCACTCGAGTTCCGCGACCCGGCGTGCGCGCCCGTCGAGCGCATGTCCGCGCCTGCCGCGCGTGAACACGACGGCGCGCCACGCGACGATCACGCCCGCGATGCCCACGATCATGCATACGACGCTCAGCGCGACCAACGCCGTCGTCACCCAGGCCGGCGGCGACACGGGACGCAGCGGATCGGATACCGCACATGCCTGCGACGTCAGCACTTCGCCGACGAACATCTGCGCGAACCATGCGAGCGGCGTCGCCAGCGCGGCCGTCAACAGGCGCCGCGAGTGGAAGCGCGGAATGTCGATCCGCGCCGCCGGCTCGTCGCGCCGCTGCCGCGTCTGTGTGCGGTTGTCGCTCATGCGCGTCCCCTCAGCACATACGGCGACAGATAAATCGTCGTAAAGATGAAGAGCCACACGAGATCGACGAAGTGCCAGTACAGGCCGCCTATCGTCAGCGCGAGGCAGCGCTTTTCGTCGAAGTAGCCGCGCGCCGTCCATAGCAGCAGCAACGCGAGCACCACCAGTCCGACGACGACGTGCGCCATATGAAAGCCCGTGATCGTGAAGTACAGCGAGCCATACAGATGGGCGGTCATGCCGTAAGGATGGTTCTGCCATTCCTTGATCTGAATACCGACGAATGTCACGCCCAGCGCCAGCGCCGTGCTCATCGACGCGACGGCCCAATGGATGCGCCGACGCTTCACACAGCGCTCGCATAGCCACACGAAGACGCTGCTCGTCAGCAGGATCGCCGTGTTCACGCCGCCGAGGCCGAGCTTCGGCAAGCCTTCGGGCGGCCACATGCGGCCGCTCTGCGACGCGAGGTACAGGTACGAAAAGATCAGATAGCCGAACAACGAGCCTTCCGTGACGATCAACGCGAGACATCCGAACCAGCCGCCCGAACGTTCGCCCGCGCTGCCGACGGGCAGGCTCACCTCGCGTCCGTAGGCGTCGCCGCGAGAGGTATCGTCGTGCACCGTGCCGTTGCGCAACGCGTCGCTCATGTCAGCTCCCCGCGTCGCGCACGCGCTGCGGCTCGCGCTGGATCAGTCTGCGCTCGGGCCACAGCCACACGATAATCGACGCCGCGCAGCCCACCAGCATTGCCGCCACGAGCCACCACGCGAGCAGCGCAAGCCCCGCGAAAAGCAGCGTCGCGCATGCGCTCAACACGAAAGGCGTGTACGAGTCTTCCGGCATCTTCAGGATCACGTCCGGCCGCGCTTCGAGCGCCGTCGTGCCGAGCGCTTCGCGGCCTCGATCGAGAATGAAGCCCTCTTCGAGCGACGAGCGCAAACCGTTCTGCCCCTCCTCTTCGATGCGTCCTTCCCATAACGGGTGCCGGCTCGCGATCGTCGGCGCGACGGCGAAGTTATACGGAGGCGGTGGCGAAGTCGTCGACCATTCGAGCGTGCCGGCGTCCCATGGGTTGTCGCCTGCGACGGCGCCGCGCCGCAAGCTGTAGAGCAGATCGCACAGGAAGATCAGGATGCCGAGCGCGAGCACGAACGAACCCACGGACGTAATCAGGTTCACCGTGCTCCAGCCCATGTCTGGCGCGTACGTATAGATGCGGCGCGGCATGCCGAGCAGTCCCGCAAGATGCATCGGAAAGAACGCCACGTTGAAGCCGATGAACATCACCCAGAAGGCAAATTTGCCGATACGCTCGCTCATCATGCGTCCCGTGAACTTCGGGAACCAGAAGTACACGCCGCCGATCACGGGAAACACGTTGATGCCGAGCAGCACGTAATGCAGATGCGCGACGACGAAGTAGGTGTCCGTCAATTGCCAGTCGAAAGGCACGGCCGCCGTCATCACGCCCGATACGCCGCCGATCACGAACAGCAGGACGAAGCCCGCGAAGTAATAGAACGGCACGCGGAACACGGGACGCCCCGTCCAGATCGTCGCGATCCACGCGAAGGTCGCGATCGCGCTCGGCACGGCAATCGCCATGCTCGCCGCGCCGAACAGCGACAGCGCGAGCGCGGGCAAGCCCGTCGCGAACATATGGTGAATCCAGACGACGAAGCCGATCAGCATCGTCGCGACCGTCGACAGCGCGACGGGCCCATAGCCCACCAGCGGCCGGCGGCAGAACACGGGCAACGCATCGGAGACGATGCCCATCGCAGGCAGCACGACGACATACACCCACGGATGCGCGAAGATCCAGAACAAGTGTTGCCACAACAACGCACGTCCGCCGTTCGCCACGTCGAAGAAGTGCGTGCCGATGCGCCGGTCCATCCACAACAGCAGAAACGCGAGGCTCACCGACGGCACCGCCAGCAGATTGCCGCACGACGCCGTCATCGTGCCCCACACGAGCACCGGGATGCGATCGAGCGACATGCCCGACGCGCGCATGCGCAGCAGCGTCACGACGAAGTTCACCGCGCCGACGGTCGTCGAAATGCCGAGCAGCACCATGCCGAGCGCGTACACGTCGATGTTCGGCCCCGTGTCGTATTCGAGCCCGGACAGCGGCACATAGTTGAACCAGCCGGCGTCGGGCGCTTCGCCGAGCGGAAAGCTCGCATACAGAAAGATCGCTGCGAACAGAAAGATCCAGTACGAGAACGCGTTAAGGCGCGGAAACGCCATGTCGCGCGCGCCGAGTATCAGCGGCCATAGATAGTTCGAAAAGCCGGACAGCACGGGCAGCGCGTACAGGAAGATCATCGTCACGCCGTGCATCGTGAAGAGCTGGTTGTATTGCTCCGGCGTGAGCACCGTGCCGTTCGGCTGAGCGAGCTGCACGCGCATGATGAGCGCCTCGACGCCGCCCGCGATCAGGAACACAAAGGCCGTGACGAGATAGCGAATGCCGATGCGCTTGTGATCGACAGTCGACAGCCAGCCGCGCCACCCCGGCGGCGTCTCCCACCGTTCGCGAAGGGCCTTCTCTGCCGCGCTGCCGCGCGCGACGACGCCGCGCCGCAACGTGCGCTCGAGCGGCTCGCGCGAGGAAGTCGAAGAAGGAGTCGTCGTGTCGGCCATCCGTGTCTGTTCCCCGTCAATGCAAGGTCGCGAGATACGCGGACAGGGCCGCTGTCTCGTCCGTCGTCAGCGCGATACTGGGCATCAGCGAATCGGGCTTGATCCGCTGCGCGTGGCGAATCCAGTCGAGCTGATGCTCGCGCGTGTTCGTCAATGCGCCCGCCGCGATCAGCCTGCGCGCATTCAGATGCGTGAGATCGGGCGCCTGCGCGCCGTTCGCATCCGTGCCGCGCACCGTGTGACAACCGGCGCAGCGCGCGTCGAAGAGCTGTTTGCCGTGCGATGCCTGCGCACCGGCCGAAGCGGCGGCGGGCGTCGCGGGCTTCGCTTCCTCGCGGCGCCACGCATCGAAAGCGGCGCGCTCCTGCGCGACGACTTCGAACGCCATATGCGCATGCTGCGCGCCGCAAAACTGCGAGCATTGCCCGCGATACACGCCCGGCGCATCGGCCTGAATCCATTGCTCGTTGATCTGCCCCGGAATGGTCTGCGTCTTGCCCGCGAGTTGCGGCACCCAGAACGCGTGAACGACGTCGGCGCTTTTCAGCACGATCTTCACGGGTTCACCGACAGGGATGTGGATCTCGTTCGCCGTGGCGAATCCGGGGATGCCGTCCGCCTCGTCGTAGTCGATCTTCCACCACCAGTCGTACGCCGTGACCGTCAACGTCAGCGAAGGCGCACGCGGCGGCGCCGCGACCGAATCGAGCGTAACGAGGGTATAGGCGAGCGTGGCCATCAGCAGCACGGACGAAATGCCCGTGCCGATGTACACCCAGCGAAGCGCGCGCTTTTCCCCTTGTTCAAGCGTGTTCGCGGCGAGTGCATGACGGCGGCGCGCAATCGCGACAGCGAGCAGCAGCGCGACGATCGCGATCACGCCCATCGAGAGCGCGGCGAGCGCCCAGCCGAGGCGCATCGTCGGCCCGGCGGCGGGACCGCCCGCGTGCAGGAAGTAATCGAGGGGCGCGCCCTGTGCATCGGTGTGTGCAGCCATCAAGCCAGCCATCGACGCGATCGCGGCGGCAGCGGGCGCACGAGTCCACACGCCTGTACCGCCGCGACGCGCGTCTTCCGGCCTCCGTTGCATCCGCCTACTCCCCCTTTCGATGCCTGCATACCGCAACATGACGCGCCCGTACTTGCCGAGCAAGAAACGGGCACGGTCCCGTCACGCGGTTTTCCCAATCAGGACGACAAGCCGCCGCGAACGCCGCATCAGGTAGGCGAAGACATCCCTGCAAGCGCGAGCCCGCGATGCAGGTACGATTTACATCACGCCGTGATATTTACATGCAAGACGGGCGCGGCGCTTCGCATGTAAGCGCATCACACACGACCGTCCGCTAGTCCTTCCCGCCCGGAATCACGGAGCCCAGCACCTGACGCGCGGTATTCGCAATCACGCTGCCTTCTTTCGGATCGCCTTCCATCAGCGTCCGCGCGAAAGCGCGCGCCTGCGCCATCGTCACGTGGGGCGGCAATGGCGGCACTTCCGGGTCCGACTTCACTTCCAGCACGACGGGGCGCCTCGCGGCCAGCGCCGTTTCCCACGCATCGGGCAACAGCCCGGCATCGTCGACGTAAAGGCCCGTTAAACCGAGCAGCTCGGCGAACCGGTGATAAGGCACGTTGGGAATTTCCTGCGACGCGTTGAACTTCGGATCGCCTTCCATCACGCGCTGCTCCCACGTCACCTGATTCAGGTCCTCGTTGTTCAGCACCATGCAGATCCAGCGCGGATCGGCCCACTGTTTCCAGTACTTCGCGACGGTGATCAGCTCGGCCATGTTGTTCATCTGCATCGCGCCGTCGCCGACCATCGCGATCACGGGGCGGCCCGGATATGCAAATTTCGCGGCGATCGCATACGGAACGGCGGCGCCCATCGATGCGAGACCGCCCGACAACGACGCCATCATTCCGCGGCGAATCTTCAGATCGCGTGCGTACCAGTTTGCGCACGAGCCGGAGTCGCTGGTAAGAATGACGTTATCGGGCAGGCGCGGCGACAGTTCGGTGAACGCGCGCTGCGGATTCACGCCCTTGCTCGATGGCTGATGCGCGCGCTCGTCGAGCGTCTCCCACCAGCGCGAGGTCCAGCGCTCGATGCGTGAACGCCATACGTGACTGTCCTTCTCTTTCAGCAGCGGCAACAGCGCGCGCAATGTCTCGGCGCTGTCGCCGACGAGGTTCACTTCCATCGGATACCGCAGGCTCAGCATGTCGGCCTTGATGTCGATCTGCACGCCGCGCGCATCACCTTCCTTCGGCAGAAATTCCGAGTACGGAAAGCCCGAGCCGATCATCAGCAGCGTGTCGCATGACGTCATCAGCTCGTAGCTGGGTTTCGTGCCGAGCAGGCCGATCGATCCCGTTACCCACGGCAGATCGTCCGGCAATACGGCCTTGCCGAGCAGTGCTTTCGCGACGCCCGCGCCGAGCCGGTCCGCCACGGCGATCACTTCATCCGTTGCATTCAACGCACCGGCGCCGACCAGAATCGCGACCTTGTGACCAGCATTGAGCACATCGGCGGCGCGTTGCAGATCGTCTTGCGCGGGCACGACTCTCGGCCGCGAATAGCCGACGCCCGAATGTGCGGTGCCGTGCTTGCGCGCGGGCGGCTCGAATTCGAGGTCCTGCAAGTCGTTCGGCAAGACGAGCGCCGTCACGCGCCGCTCCGATAACGCAATGCGTATCGCGCGATCGATCATGTGCCGCACCTGTGCTGGCACGCTCGCCTGCTGCACGTACGAGCCCGCGACGTCCTTGAACATCGCCGCAATGTCGACTTCCTGCTGATAGTGCGAGCCCAGCGCGGCGCGCGCCTGCTGGCCGGCGATCGCGAGCACGGGCATGTGGTCCATCCGTGCGTCGTAGAGGCCGGTGATCAGATGCGCGGCGCCCGGCCCCGACGTCGCGATGCAGACGCCCAGCTCGCCGGTGAACTTCGCGTGCGCGCTCGCCATGAACGCGGCCATTTCTTCGTGACGCGCCTGCACGAATTCGATCTTCCCTTCCGCCCGATTCAGCGCGCCGAAAACACCGTTGATGCCATCGCCCGGATAGCCGTACATGCGTCTTACGCCCCATTGATGCAGCCTGTCGACGATGAAGTCGCCCACTGTCTTTGCCATGAAAGCCTCCGCAGAAGAGAAGTTGTGCATGTCCTTGTGCGGACACTGCGCCGTCTGTCGAGACAGCAAGACTCGCGCCCCATCGCGCGAAACCCTGCTGTAAGGCACATCCATTGCTGGCCGGTGAGTAGCGCAACACGACCTGTCACAGCCGCCTGTCACGGATGCATACCATGCACGAAGCCGCTTCTTCTACGACGACGGATCGTTACGCCACGGCGCTCATCACGAGAATCACGGCAGACGCCTACACGATTCCGACGGATGCGCCCGAGGCAGACGGAACATTCGAATGGAACTCGACGACGCTCGTGGTCGCCGAAGTCGAAGCCGCTGGCGTCACGGGCCTTGGCTACACGTATAGCGACGCCTGCACGGTGCCGTTGATAAGACACGCGCTCGCCGATGTGCTGATCGGCGAAGATGCGTCGCAAGTGCGGCGCTTGTGGCTTCGGATGCAGCGCCGCGTGCGCAACCTCGGTCGCGAAGGCATTGCGGCAACGGCGATCTCCGCGTTGGACTGTGCGCTATGGGACCTGCACGCAAAGCGCCTGAACGTTCCTCTCGCGATGCTGCTGGGCCAGGCGCGCGATCGCGTGCCCGTCTATGGAAGCGGAGGCTTCACCACCTATACCGATGCGCAAATGCGCGAGCAGTTGACGCGCTGGGTGCACGACGACGGATGTCGGTGGGTGAAGATCAAGATCGGCAGCGAGCCGCAGCGTGATCCCGCACGCGTGCGATGCGCGCGCGATGCGATCGGCGATGACGCGGGGTTGTTCGTCGATGCGAATGGCGCGTATGACAGAAAGACCGCGCTGCGATTTGCGGCGCAGTTCGCGGAACAGCATGTGCGATGGTTCGAAGAGCCCGTCAGTTCGGATGATCTCGCAGGGCTTCACGCGATCCGATGCAGCGCGCCGCCCGGAATGGACATTGCTGCCGGCGAGTACGGCTATACGCTGGACTACTTTCGGCGGATGCTCGAAGAGAATGCCGTCGACGTGCTTCAGGCCGATGCGAGCCGTTGCGGCGGCATCACGGGCTTCATCGAGGCCGCTCACGCCGCGGCGGCTTTTCATGTGCCGCTGTCCGCTCACTGCGCACCGGCCTTGCATCTGCATGCCGCGACGGCCGTGCCTGGAATCGGGCATCAGGAGTGGTTTCACGATCATGCGCGCATCGAGTCGATGCTGTTCGATGGCGCGCCGCGTGTTGCGGATGGAAGCATTGCGCCCGATCTTTCACGGCCCGGCTGCGGCCTCGAATTCAAGCGCCAGGACGCTCGCCGCTTTGCGACCAGCGTGCGTTGAAAGAACCGAACACCACGTATCGAATCCACGCTGACGCATCGAGCGGACCTTATGCAAACGATCTGACCACGATGACAAGAACTGCGTTATATGTGCTCGGCGTGCTCTGCGCTGCCTCCGGTGTCGCCGCGCTCGCAACGAAAACGAACAGCGCGCCCGCGCGGCAACGAGCCCGTCTTGCAAACGCACCGGCTAGTGCGACGGGCACGGCATCGCGCGCTCACATCGATGCCGCGCGCGGTTTCAATCACGGTTCCGCGTTGCTCGCTTTTTCCGCGCTCGCCGACAGCGCGGTCGAGCACTATCGCGGATCGTTCGACAACCCGGCCATGTATACGCCGCTCGTGTCCGCGACCTGCGCGCTGATCGCCGGACTGCACGGCGGCGCGGACCGCACCGAGGCCGCGCATTCGATCCGCCACGCGGTGTATGTCACGGCAGCGGTGGCAGGCGTCGCCGGGACGGCATTTCATCTCTACAACGTCACGAAGCGGCCGGGCGGCTTCAGCTGGCACAACCTGTTCTATGGCGCTCCGCTGGGCGCGCCGATGTCGCTGCTGCTGTCCGGCGCGCTCGGGGCAGTCGGCGAGCGTTTGCGCAACGAACCCGCTGTCGATCCGCGTCTGTTCGGCATGCCTGCCGGCAAGGCGCTCGCGCTCGCGGCCAGTATCGGATTAGCGGGCACGGTTGCCGAAGTCGGCCTGCTGCATTTTCGCGGCGCGTTCCAGCACCGCGCGATGTATGCGCCCGTCACCGTGCCGCCGCTCGCCGCTGCGATGCTCGCGAACGCCGCGCTATCCGCGCCACGGCAGCACTGGCTCACGCGAATCTGGTTGCGCGTGACGGCCGTGCTCGGTGTGGTCGGCACGCTGTTCCATGCACGGGGTATCGCTCGCAGCCAGGGCGGCTGGCGCAACTGGTCGCAGAACATTCTGGGCGGGCCGCCCTTGCCCGCGCCGCCCAGCTTCACCGCGCTCGCGCTGGCAGGACTTGCCGCCTTGCGCATGAGGGAGACAGAAAATGAATGACGCCACGCCTCTACCCGATTACACCGGCTATGACGTGCTCGACAAACGCGACACGCCATCGTGGGACGACGCGTCGCGCGCAGTCATCGGCGATCGCATCGCGACGGCCGATGAGCCCGCGTGGTGCAATCGCGAGCAGTGGCGTACGCTGCGCGCGCTGTGCGCGATCATCGTCCCGCAGCCGGAGAACCGGCCACCCGTGCCGCTTGCCGCGCTCGTCGATCGCAAGATCGCGACGGGCAAGAGCGACGGCTATCGCCGTGCCGGTCTGCCTGCGTTGCAGGAAGCATGGCGAATCGGTCTCGCGGCACTCGACGACGAAAGCGTTCACCGACACGGCGCCGCCTTCGCCGACCTCGACGAGCGCACATGCATCGCTCTCGTTCAGGCGATGGAGCATGGAACGCTGACACGCGACACATGGCGCAACATGTCGTCGAAGCTGTTTTTCACGCAGCGCGTGCTGCTCGATATCTGCACGACCTACTATTCGCATCCATCGGCGTGGAGCACGATCGGATTCGGCGGGCCAGCGAATCCGCGCGGCTACGTGCGCATGTACTTCAATCGTCGCGATCCGTGGGAAGGCAAAGAAGTGCCGCCCGAGGAGAGACAGCGTGCTCGATGATGCGCTTCGCGATCCGCGCGGCAAGCACGGCCGCGCGCCGGATGTCTTCACGCCTGGCGGATGGCTGCCGATGCGCGAGTATCCGCTGCACGAGGAAGTCGATTTCGCGATTGTCGGCACGGGCGCGGGTGGCGGAACGCTGGCCTGCCGGCTCGCGGAGAAAGGCTTCAAGGTGGTCGCACTCGACGCGGGCGCGTGGTGGAGACCGCTCGAAGAATTCGCCTCCGACGAAACGCATCAGTCGAAGCTGTACTGGACCGACGAGCGCATCGTCGATGGCGACGATCCGCTCGTGCTCGGCGCGAACAATAGCGGCAAGGCCATTGGCGGAAGCACCGTGCACTTCGCGATGGTGTCGCTGCGATTCAGGCCCGAATGGTTCCGCTCGCGCTCGTTGCTCGGCTACGGCGCGGACTGGCCGCTCGACTGGCGTGAGATGTGGCGCTACTACACGTACGTCGAAGATGCGCTGAAGATTTCCGGGCCCGTGCGTTATCCGTGGGGACCGAAGCGGCCGCGTTATCCGTATCGCGCGCACGAAATGAATGCGGCCGCGCTGGTGCTCGCGCGCGGCGCAGACGCGCTCGGCATCGGCTGGAGCCCGACGCCGCTCGCGACGATATCGGCGCCGCGCGGCAAGGCGCATCCGTGCGTCTATCGCGGCTTCTGCGTATCGGGCTGCGCGACGAATGCGAAACAGAGCGCGCTCGTCACGTGGATTCCGCGCGCAGTGCATGCGGGCGCCGAGATTCGCGACCTCGCGATGGTCGGCCGCATCGACGTGAATCCGGCGGGACGCGCAACGGGCGTCGAATATCTGCGCGAAGGACGATGGCAGTTTCAGCGCGCGCGTCATGTCGTCGTGGCCGGGTATGCGATCGAAACGCCGCGTCTGCTGCTGATGTCGGCCAACGACCGCTATCCCGACGGCCTCGCGAACAGCTCGGGGCTCGTCGGCAAGAATCTGATGGTGCAGTCGAATCAGGCCGTGTGGGGCGTGCTGGACGACGAGATACGCTGGTACAAGGGGCCGCCGTCGCTTGCGATCACCGAGCACTGGAACTACACGGACAAGGGCAAGGACTTCTTCGGCGGCTATGCGTACATGAGCCAGGGGCCGCTGCCCGTCGTGTGGGCACAGACGCAGATTGGCCGCGGCCTGTGGGGACAGACGCTGCTCGACGAGATGCAGATGTACAACCATCAGGCGGGCCTCAAGATCGTCGGCGAGACGATGCCTCAGGAGCGCAACCGCGTCACGCTCGCCGACGAGAAAGACCAGTACGGTCTGCCCATCGCGCGCGTCACATGGAGCTACTGCGATAACGACCGGCGGCTGATCGCGCATTCGCTCCGGTTCATGACGCAGGCGCTCGAAGCGGCAGGCGCGAAACGCGTCTGGGCGCAGCACGACGATACGTGTCATCTGAACGGAACGGCGCGCATGGGCGACGATCCGGCGACGAGCGTCGTCAATGCCGACTGCCGCAGCTGGGACATTCCGAACCTGTGGATCTGCGACGGCTCGGTGTTTCCGACCGTCGGCGGCGTCAACCCGTCGCTGACGATTCAGGCGATCGCCTGCCGCACGGCCGACAGGATCGAGGCGCTCGCGTCGCGCGGCGAGCTATAGGCATGCACCGAGGGCACGCACCGAGGGCATGCACCGAGGGCACACACCGAGGCATGCACACCGAGGCATGCGCATCGGGCAATATCGAACAGCAAGGAGGGATTCATCGTGGGCGGCATCCGCAAACCCCGAACGGTCGTGATCACAGGCGCAACGGCGGGCGTGGGACGCGCGGCCGCACTTGAATTTGCGCGGCACGGCGCCGACATCGCGCTGATCGCCCGCGATGCGGATGCGCTGCACGACACGGCGCAGGAAGTCCGCGCGGCCGGCGTGCGCGTCGTGTCGATCAAGGCGGACGTGAGCGACGCCGACGCGGTCGATGCAGCGGCGGCATCGATCGAAGCGCGTCTCGGGCCGATCGACGTGTGGGTGAACAACGCGATGGTCACGGCATTCGCGCCCGTCGATGCGCTGCCGCATCGGGATTTCGCGCGCATCACCGATGTGACGTACCACGGCTTCGTGTGGGGAACGATGGCCGCGCTAAAGCGGATGATCCAGCGCGACGATGGCATGATCGTGCAGGTCGGCTCCGCACTCGCGTATCGTTCGATCCCGCTGCAATCCGCGTACTGCGGCGCAAAGCACGCGATACGCGGGTTCACCGATGCGCTGCGCTGCGAGCTGCATCATCGCAAGAGCCGCGTTCATGTGACGATGGTGCAGATGCCGGCGCTCAACACGCCGCAGTTCGACTGGGCCGAGAACAGGATGCCGCATGCGCCGCGGCCCGTCGCGCCCATCTTTCAACCGGAAGTCGCGGCGCGCGCAATCTACTGGGCCGCCACGCATCGACGCCGCGAAGTGTGGGTCGGCGCTTCGTCGATCAAGGCGATTCTCGCGAACCGATGGGTGCCGGGCTGGCTCGACCGCTATCTCGGACGCAGGGGCGTCGATGCGCAGCAGGATGCACGCTTCGCCGTTGAAGGGCAACCGTCGAATCTGTGGAAGCCCGTCACCGGCCTGCATCGTGTGCGAGGGCGCTTCGATGCGCAAGCGTCGTCCTCGAGTGCGGCTTTGTGGCTCGACACGCATCGCGGACTCGCGGCGCTTGGCGCCGCTGCGATTGCCGCGCTCTGCGTTGGCGCGATCCGGCGACGGATGTGATCGTGCCATCGAGCGGCATGAACGCTCGATGTCAGTCCAGCCATTCGAGCACGAACAGCGAGACCAGCGCGGCGCCCGCGCAAACGGTCGCCAGCCAGCACAGACATCGCAGAACCCAGTGCGCGCTCAGATCGCCGACAGCCGAATGCTTCGTGCTCAGCAGAACGAGCATGAACATCACGGGCATCGCTGTCGATCCGTTCACGAGCGCGCCCCAGTACAAAATGCGCAGCGGCTCGACCTGCGCGCACACCATCGACACGCCGAGCGCGCCGCCGAGCAGCATCACGGCGACCAATGCGAGCGCGACCCGACGGTTGGAGAGCGCGGCGTCCTCGTTCTCCTTCTCGAACACGCCAGCCGCCGCGTGCGCCGCCGAACCCGCGAGCGGCGGCAGCGCAATCAGCGCCGTGCCGATGAGCGCCAGCGCAAGCACCTGCGACGCATACCCATGTACGACGGGCTCCAGCACACGCGCGGCGTCGCGCATGTGCTGCATGTCGTGCCCATACGCGTAGAGCGTTGCGGCCGTCGCCGCCATGATCACGAATCCCACCGCGTTCGAATACGCTGTTCTGATCAGCGTGTCCTTGCGCACCTTGCGAAACTGCGCGTCGAGCTTGTGCCTGTACTCGTCCGATTGCTTGCGTTCGGGATCGAGCCGCATTTCTTCGGCCTGCTGCGTCGCCTGCGAAAAAAGCAGGTACGGGCTGATGGTGGTGCCGAGTATCGCCATCAGCATCGAGAAGTAGTGTTCCGTCCAGTGCAGATGCGGCACCAGTGATCCAATCAATACGCTGTGCCACGATACCTGCGCGACGATCATCACACCGGCGTACGCGAAAAGCGTGAGCGTCAGCCACTTCAAGAACTTCGCATAGCGCGGGTACGGCACGGTGAATTGCAGCACGATGGAAAGCACCGTCGATAAAGCCGCGAACACGGGCACGGAGCCGTCCCACAAGAAGTTCGCCGCGACGCCCATCGCGACCGCGTCGGCGGCAATGTTGAAGACGTTCGCGATCAGAAACCGTGCAACGGCGAGATAGAAAAAGATGCGCGGATAGTGCTCGCGCATGTTGCTCGTCAAGCCCTTGCCCGTCAGCGACGCGATCCGCGATGCGACGAGCTGAAACGCGACCATCGACGGGTAGGACAGTACGCACAGCCACAGCATCTCGTAGCCGAACTGCGCGCCCGCAAGCGAGTAGGTCGCGATGCCGCTAGGATCGTTGTCGCTCGCCGTCGACGCGAGCCCCGGTCCCAGGTCCGCCGCCCACGAGCGAGTGGGCGTCTCGTTGGGGCCTTTGGCGTTCTGCTTGCGTCGCGTGGTTGTCGACATGGTCCACTCGACGCGTGCTACGCGTCCTCCCAGTCACGCCACTTCACATCGTGTGTTTGCAGATAGCCGCTGACAGCCGCCCCAATGGTCGGAAACACATAGTCCTCGCCGATCATGTCGAACATCTCGTATCGCTTGAGGCTGTCCTTCACGGGTCCCTTCATCTCCGCAAAACACAGCGTGATGTTCCGCTCCGCGAGTTCCGCGTGCAAGGTCTGAAGCACTTCGGCGGCTGTCAGATCGATATCGGTGACGGGCTCGGCGGCAATGACGATCCAGCGCACCTGAGTCGGCGATTCGTCGATCGCGCGCAGCGCGTGCTCGCGAAAGATCTCGCTATTGGCGAAGAACAGCGGCGCGTCCCAGCGCAACAGCACGAGCCCTGGAATGCGCCGCGCTTCCGGATGTCGCGACACATCGTGATACCCCTTTCTGCCGTCGACGCGACCGAGCACCGCATCGTAAGGACGCCACGCGCGCCATAAAAAAGACAGGACGCTCAGCAGCAGCGCGAGCGCAATGCCATTGACGACGCCAACCACCGCGACGCCCACGAAGCACACAAAGGCCTGCACGAACTCGCTCTTGCGCAGACGGTACAGACGGATCATGCCGCGAACCTCGATCATCCCCAGACACGCGGCGATCACGACGGCGGCCAGCGCGGACTGCGGCGTATCCTTCAGCGCGCGCGGCGCGAATACGAGCAGCGCGGCCACGACACCCGCCGCGACGACGCCCGTCAATTGTGTCTTGGCGCCCGCTGCCTCGGCTACCGGCGTGCGCGAACCGCTGGCGCTCACTGCAAACCCCTGAAAAAAACCGGCAGCGATGTTCGACAGGCCGAGCGCAACGCACTCCTGGTTGCGATCGACCTTTGTTTCGTCG
This sequence comes from Paraburkholderia diazotrophica, assembly GCF_900108945.1. Lineage (GTDB taxonomy): Bacteria > Pseudomonadota > Gammaproteobacteria > Burkholderiales > Burkholderiaceae > Paraburkholderia > Paraburkholderia diazotrophica. The sequence goes on from NZ_FNYE01000010.1 coordinate 199,551, forward strand.
CGCACTTCATAGGTGCGCGACAGAACGCTGACGTCAGTGAGCGACACGAGCGCAATCGCAGCGGCGCTGCTCGCGAGACGCCACCATTCGTCGAGCGGCAACATCGGCAGACGCGGCACGGGCAAGCCGTGAGCAATCGTGCCGACCACGGCCACGCCCGCGCGCTGCGCCGAATCCATCAGCATCACGGCGAGTGTCGCGCCCGCTACCGCGATCAGCACGGCAGGCACCTTCGGCCAGAATCGCTTGAGCACGAGGATCAGCACGAGCGCAGCGGCGCCTAGCGCGAGCGACATCAGGTTTACTTTCGATGCGGCAATGCCGCCCGTCAGATCGCGTATCTGCTCGAAGAACGACTCGCCGTTTCCCTTGAAGCCCAGCAGCTTAGGCAGTTGACCGACGATGATCGTCAGCATCACGCCGTCGAGAAAGCCATAGCGGATCGGCAGCGATAACAGCTCGGTGACGAAGCCGAGCTTGAGCATACCGACGACGACGCACGCCGCGCCCGCGACGATCGCGAGCGCGGCTGCGGCAGCGAGCGCATGATTTGCGTCGCCGTGAGCCAGCGGCATCACGCTCGCCGCGATGAGCGCGACAAGCGCCGAGTCGGGACCGAGCACGAGAATGCGGCTGGGGCCGAACACCGCATAAGCGAGCAGCGCCGCAAACGATGCATACAGTCCATTCACGGCCGGCACGCCGGCGACTTCGGCGTAGGCCATCCCTGCCGGAACGAGCACCGCGCTCAGCGTGACGCCCGCCACGATGTCGTGCGGCAGCCAGCGGGCCTCGTAGCTGCGCGCGACGGCGAGTCCGTTGATCCAATGCATCGGACCGTGTGGCTGGGCACGCGCCGCGTCTTTCGCGTGACGGTGATCGATTCTGCTGTTCATTGCGGTGTGTTTTCCGCACGCCCTGATGACTACCCTGGCGTTTGAATCAGCAAAAACGATTCCAGATGATTGCAGTGATCGACCGCTTCAGTCGGGGCTGAATCAGCCGTAAAGCAGCCGTAAATCAACCTTCACTCAGCCGGCAATCGTCGCATCAATCACGATCTTTCCGTGTACGTGGCCGCGTTGCAGATGCGCGAGCGCGGCGCTCAGTTCATCGAACGGATACTTCGCCGAAACGACGACGCGCACGGCCCCGTCGTCGATCAATTCGCCGATTCGCGCGAGCGTCTTGCCGTCGGGATGCGCGGTGTAGCGCAACGCCTCTGCGCCGCGTTCGCCCGCCTTCACCTGCGACGGCTCGTTGAGCGTCGACACGATGCGGCCGCCCTTGCGTATCACGTTCCACGATCGTTCCTGCGTCTGCCCGCCGACCAGGTCGTACACGAGATCGACGTCACAGACGGCATCTTCGAACTTCTGCGTCTTGTAGTCGATCACGTGATCGACACCGAGCGAACGGACGAATTCGACGCCGTCCCCTGACGCCGTCGCAAAGACCTTCGCGCTCGTGAGCCTCGCGAACTGGACAGCGAAATGCCCGACGCCGCCCGAGCCCGCATGAATCAGTACGCGCTCTTCGGCTTCGAGCATCCCGTGTTCGTAGAGCCCCTGCCACGCTGTCAATGCGGCAAGCGGAACGGCGGACGCCAACGGGAAGTCGAGCGTATTGGGCTTTCTCGCGAGCGCGTGCTGATTCACGAGCACGTAGTCGGCGAATGCGCCCGGTCCCTGGCCGACGAACGCGTACACCTCCTGCCCCGGCTTCCATCCGCTGACACCCTCGCCGACGCGCGCGACGACGCCCGCGAAATCGCGGCCCGGCGTGAATGGCAACGCTTCCTCGCGTATCGGCGGATAGCGGCCTTCGCGCGTCTTGATATCGACGGGATTGACGCTCGCCGCAAGCACCTTGACGAGCACCTCGTCGCGTCCGGGCTGCGGCACGGAAACCGGCTCGCGTTCCAGCACTTCGGGGCCGCCGAAGCGGTGGATGCGGTACGCGCGCATGTTGTCGGGCACATCGGACATGGCTCTTTCTCCCTTGGATGTCTGCGTTTCAAGATTTGACTGCGCTGCCTGTCGATCGCCATGTGCTGCGCCTTCATCCAGAGCCGGCCAAAGTCGAAGGCGAGCTGGCCTTTCTTCATCAGCTATGGGTTGCGGTGACTTTCACCAGAACGTCGGTAGGCTTTTCGATCCGCGAATCGTGCATGTCCTCGACGACGACTTTTCCTGGGCCCTCGTACACGGCTGCTTTCATTCGACACTCCCGTTCGAGATTGAAGATCTGGCTCACGCCATTCGCATCGTTCGCCATATGGCCACGCTGTTTTCGAGCATCCGTTGTTCCCATCGGGCCGTGCGCGTGGTAAGGGCATCGGCACAGGCACGGGCACAAATCCTGCACCGCGAAGGCGGGAGGGATGGACAGCATGGAGAAACTGGAAATCGAGCGCCTGCGTCCGACGCAGATGACGCACGGCGAGCGCCAGATCGAACAGAAAGCCGCTGTGTACAAATCATTGAGCGGTCACGATCTGGACATGGCGATCGCCGAAAAGCCCGTACCCGTCGTATACGGACCAGGCGGCTCGCCGTATGCAATCGATCACCATCACGTCGCCGCCGCGTTGTGGCGGGTCGGTATCCGCATGGTGCCGTTCGTCCTCGTCAGCGATCTGTCGTCACTGACGCAAGCTGAGTTCTGGCTGACGCTGGAAAACAACGCGTGGACTTATCCCTATGACCCGGACGGCCGGCGCGTCTCCTTCGCGCAAATGCCTGTGCATGTATGGGAAGCCGCCGACGACGAATTCCGCAGCCTTGCCGCTGTCGTGCGCAATGCGGGCGGCTATGACAAAACATCGGTGCCGCTCGGAGAATTCAGATGGGCCAATCTGTTTCGAGGCGCGCTTCCTCATCCCGATAGCGATGAGGCATTCGACGCGCTGGTCGTAAGAGCCGTCGAACTCGCGAAGTCGACAGCCGCAATGGGACTGCCGGGATATATCGGACAGCAGGCATAGGCTAGCCGATGGCTGATCGGGCTGGTCGCGTCGGGCCGCCATGCAGGAAAGGAAAGCAAAATGGATGTGCTGATTGCAGTATTCGGCGAGGGCAGAGACCTGAACGCGCTTCAGACCGCGATGCGGGCGATCGTCGTATTCTTCGCGGCGCTGCTTTTTATCCGCATTTCCGGCCGACGTTCGTTCGGCCAGCGCTCTCCGTTCGATTATGTCGTGGCCATTCTGCTTGGCGCGACGTTGAGCCGCGTGATCGTCGGTGCGTCGCCCGTCGTTCCGACTCTGACCGCGTCGCTCGTGATCGTTCTGATCCATCGCGCGCTTGCATGGGTTTGCGTGCGCTCGCGATGGCTCGAATCGCTCGCGGTCGGCAGCGAACGCGAGGTCTATCGCGAAGGCCGCTTCGACGCGCGGCAGATGTCGGCGGCGCTCATCACGAAGACGGATATCTTCGAGGCCGCGCGGCAGTCGTTTCACTCGCCCGATCTCGACGACGTGCAGGCCGCCATTCTTGAACGCAACGGCGAGGTCAGCCTCATTCGCAAACGAACCCGTTCGTGACGCAAAGCGGGTCGGGATGCACATCGGGGACGCACATCGGGAATGCACGTCGAAGCCGCGGCGACGGGAGACAGGCATAGCGCTTGCGCTCTCTGCTGTGGTCAAGGAAAACGGAGGCCGACATGCAACCAGGCGAAACACCCTTGAACCCCGGAGACGAAGGACCGCCCGACGCGCCCGGTGTCGGAGAGGACATATGCAGCGCATGTCGCGGAACAGGCATCGTCGAAGGGCAACGCTGTAGCGTTTGCAACGGCACAGGAAAGGTGCTCCAGGGAATCGGCGGCGGCTAGACGATAGCGCTGGAACGGGAGAATCGGATGGACTTGAAAGACAGGGTCGCGCTCGTGACGGGCGCGGGCTCGGGCATCGGCAAGGCGTGCGCGCTCAAGATGGCGGCCGAAGGCGCACGCGTGATCGCCCATGCACACAAGGAGCAGGAAACGAAGGCGACGGTCGACGAAATCGGCCGTGGCGGCGGCGTCGCATTCGGCATCACGGCGGACCTGCGCGACGACACGGGCTATCGGGCTGCGCTCGAAAAGGGTATCGGCCATTTCGGCGCGCTCGATATCGTCGTCGCGAACGCGGGCATCAACGGTGTGTGGGCGCCCATCGACGAGCTTCAGCCCGACGAATGGGACAACACGCTCAACACCAATCTGCGCGGCACGTATCTGACGCTGCACTACACGGTGCCGCATCTGAAGCGTAGGGGTCGCGGCTCGATCATCATCATTTCGTCGATCAACGGAACGCGCGTCTTCAGTCATGGCGGCGCATCCGCGTACTCGACGACGAAAGGCGGCCTGCTCGCACTCGGGCAAATGACCGCGCTCGAACTCGCGAAGCACAAGATACGCGTGAACGTCGTGTGTCCGGGCAAGATCGAATCGCAGATCGGCGAGAACACGCGCGCGCGTTCCAGCGAAGAGGCGTCGGAACCCGCCGATTATCCGGGCGGAAAAATTCCGCTGACGGGCGGCCAGGCGGGAACGGGCGAAGATATCGCGGAAATGGTGAGCTTTCTTGCGTCGGAGCGTGCGAAGTTCATCACCGGGACGCCCGTATGGATCGACGGAGGCCAGTCATTGCTAGTGGGATAAAGGACGTCTCCTCCATATCTCCTCGGATATGGCTTGAGCCCGCCATGACGGCGGGCTTTTTTTGGGCTCATCGCGAGTGCTCGGGGAAATGATGGTTGTCGGACGGGAGCACTCCTCCGTGCTTCTTGCCGCCAATGGCCAATCCCGAAGCAATCCGCTCATTCGCTCGCGCAGACTTTACTGCGGCGAAGCAGGAGGACCCATCCAGTACTGCTGTTGCCACATCATGTTGTTCATCATTTCCTGTTGCATCCGCAGGTACTGGTCAGTCATGTACTGGCGCTTGCGAAGTTGTTCGGGCGTCAACTGCGAGTAATACCCTCCCATATGCCCCCAGCCGCCCATCATGCCGTGGCCCATCCCGCCATAGCCCATCATCCCGGGTCCCCACATGCCGTGCAGGGTGCTCATCGCATTCTGCATCGTAGCCCCGTGTTGCCGCAGAAGCTTCTGGCGTTCTTGCGGGTCCTGGGTCTTGCGAATCTGATCCATTTGCGCCTGCATGATCTTCATCTGCTCCTGAAACTGAGCCAGATTCTTGTCGAATGTGGCGGTATCCGCACTTTGAGATCTGGAACTGCTTTGCGCGGTCGCGGTGTCTTTGGATGCGGCAACAAGCATCGGCGACGTCAGTGCGGAGCAAAGCGCGATTGCGAACACGAGTTTTTTCACGATGCCTCCCGGGGGCGTGTAGCGCGTGCGAATGACACGAGCTGTCGTTGATTTCAAGCCTACTTCCCGGTCCGAAACCTCCGTTGATGTGTGTCAACGGCTTCTTGCGCAATGGTCAGGTTTGTACCGCGGTGGCGGAAATCTGCGTGGCGTAGCGGTGAGCAGTCAACCTGCTTTCCTTTGATCGGACGATGCCGGTGCCGCATACCATTGCGCGCGCGGTACAACCTTCGGTTCGTCGGGATCGCCCTCGTAGGCAGGCGTCATGATCTGCACTCCGTACTCGTTGAAGACATCGAGAACATGCCGATGCAGGTCCGCATTGATCCGCGCGATCCCATGCGGGTCACGGATATAGACGTTGAGTTCGTAAGTAACCGCAAAGTCCCCCAGCTTGATTAGCAGGATGAACGGCTGCGGCTCCCCGAGCACCCCCGAAGTTCGTTCGGCGGCTACACGCAGCATCGCCTCGACCTGTCGCCATGGGGTCTCGTACCCGATTCCGACCGTGGTATGAAGGATCAATCCCCGCGTCCCCGCCATCGAGCTGAAATTGGTTACGTCGCCGTTCAAGATCTGGGAATTGGGAATCGTGACCTCTTCGTTCTTGATCGTCCGCAGATGCGTCACCTGGAGGCGGACTGCGATCACTTCGCCCGTCACGTCGCCCACCTTCACCCGGTCGCCGACCTTGAACACCCGTCGATAAGTCATCAGGTAGCCGGCAATGAGATTGGAAATCGCTGTCGAGGAGCCGAGAGAGAGCACCAGACCGATGAAGATCGAAATCCCTTTGAACGCGGCCGATTCGGAGCCGGGGATATACGGGTACGCGACGATAAGCGCGAAGGCCAGGATCAAGATCCGGACAAGCTTGTAGGTCGGGAGGGCCCATTCCGGCTCGAATTGGGCGAAGATGACGCGCTTCTGCTCGACCGCATCGAAGAAGTGCCGGACCCGGCGCAGGACGAACTGGGCGAGATAGTAGATGATCCCCAGAATGAGAAGATCCGGGATCGTGGCGCCCACGGATTTCCCCATATGCTCGACCGCGCCTGTGGCGAGTGCGAACAGACCGTTGGAGATGGAGTGGGTCCACGGAAAGAGCGCAAGCACGTAGTGCAAGTAGGCATACGTTGATACAGCGATGGTCGCGACGCCAATCACACGCATCAGGCCATGAAACGCCTTCCAGATAGTCTCGGAACGAAGAATCTCAAAAGACTGAATGCCGATAGCGTGGACACGACTCTTCAGACGTTGCGAAAGCGCTTTGTCCAACCATCGGTTGAGCACGAGCAGAACAGCGATCACCAGCGCTAGAAGGGCCGTGGCTCCGGCACCATACAGCCCCGCCTTGAGCAGAGCGTCGCTTCGACGGGACTGCCGGTATTCGTCGATGGCCCGGCGGATTCGCATCATATTCAACGTGGCGAGATGGTCCCGGCTCGTGTGTTCCAGGCGGGCGTCCGCTTCGCTCACGATCATCAGCGTAGCCTCACCGGCCATGATCATCGTGACGTTCTCCACGATCTCGGCGCTCAGACCGTCGCTCGGGAATGAGGGGTCCGCTGCGACCTTTTCGATTCTTCCCCTGATGGCCTCGGCGCGCTCCGCGGCCGGAAAGGACGAAATCCCCCGGACCCTGAAGAGAAGCTGACCGTCGATCTCGACGGGGGCCGTTTCCAGCGCCGACTCGAGCACGGAAGGCGTTTCCGGTCGCACCTCCTCACTTGCAGCCTGAAGCGGAGCCGCCAGCATCACGAACAGAAACGCGAGGACGGGAGTTCTGACAATCATGGTTCCCTCTCATGTCAAGAAAGCCGTCATCGGGCCGCCGTACAAGGCGTCTGCTCATGGCGGTGCCGGCGCGCGGGCCGGCGCCCGCGCGGCACCCCTCGTCATCTGCGCTCTGCTGCGAGTCGGCAACTGCCAGCAAATGCCCTGTACTGGTAACGTACTTCTGCTCCCTGCCTTTCAGTTGACGTAGGTCAAATTGCACGTTCGACAAGCACCTTGGGACAGAGAGCAATGCGTGCAATCCGGTCGCCAGCTTTGTCGTATCGCAGCACGTAACCTTGTCCTTCATAGAGATATTGTCGAACGGTCGGCGCGCGATGGTCTGTAGCCAGGTAACAGACTGACGCTTGAATGTGGTGCAATCGTATGGGCCATTGACCGCTCCCGGCCGATCGCATCCCAACTACCGCGTGCCCCTGGATATCCGCGAAGAACTTTCTTTGCGCACCTACTATTCAAGCTGGCTTGATGCGGAAGACGGGAGAGAGAGCTATGCCATTGCATTGTGATCGGCGCGTGTTCGTTGTTCTATGGCTCATTTCGAGCCTGTGCGCGTGCGGCCGCGTCACCGACTCCGCGAATGGCGAAGCAGCGTATTCCGCTCACACGCCCGCCGACACCGAACGTGCGACGCAGATACCGGTGCCTCCACCGCCGATGGGTTGGTCATCATGGAACAGCCTCGGCGAAGCCGTGAACCATGACGTCATCAAGGCACAGGCCGACGGCCTCGCCGCGCTGAACGCGCGCATTGCCTCGGGCCATCGATACGAGTATGTGAACATCGACGAAGGCTGGTGGCGCTCGGGACAACGAGACGCAAGCGGCAGCTTTATCGTCGATACGGCGCAATGGCCCGGCGGAATGCAGGCCATTGCTCGATATATCCACGGCAAGGGGCTGAAGGCGGGCATCTATATCGATGCGGGTCCGCGAGGCTGCGGCAAGCGGGCCGATGGTATGCATTTCGTCGGAAGCGATCCGGCTCACTACGATCACGACTTTCTGCAATTTGCCCAATGGGGATTCGACTTCGTCAAGGTCGATTTTTGCGGGGGCGCGGCGAAAGACTACGATCCGGAGAAAACCTATCGTTCCATTGCGCAGTCCATCAACCGGGCTTATTCGCAGACGGGCCATCGCCTCACGTTCAGCCTGTGCGACTGGGGCACGATACCCACCGACAAATCGTTTCCCGACTACAACGAAGGTCCTTGGGCGTGGGGCGCCGGCGTCGGCACGATGTGGCGAACCACGCGCGACATCACACCGGACTTCGATAGCGTCGTCTTCAACCTGGCCGGCAACTATCATCCGGAGGGACAGCATACCGGCTACTACAACGACCCCGACATGATGGTCGCCGGAATGCGGATGTCCGCCCTTCACGATCAGACGCACATCAGCCTCTGGGCGATTTCCGGCGCGCCGATGATCCTCGGCAACGATCTGGCGAAGCCGCTCCCGCCCGACACTGCACGTCTGCTGACGAATCCCGAAGTGCTCGCAATCGATCAGGATGCGCTGGGCCTGCAAGGTCTGCTGGTCGCGCAGTCCGGACGCCTGCAGGTGTGGGCGAAGCTGCTGGCGGGAACGGGGCAGCGAGCGGTCGTCCTCTTCAACAACTCGGCGAAGGCTGCGCCGATGACGGTCACATGGGACTCGCTCGGCCTCGTTCCGTCATCGCAGGCGACGGTGCGGGATGTGTGGGCGGGCAAGGACCTCGGTCGATTTGCGACGTCCTATGCGGCACCCGGCGTGCCCGCCAGAGGCGTCGTCATGCTCACGATAAGCGGCGCGGACCCGTCGCCCGTGACGTGGCAACCGGGTTCGCTCGCCGGCGGTGCCGTCTATGCACGCTGCCCGGCGTGCGCGAGCGGCAAGAGGGTGACGGGCCTCGGCACCGTGAATTTCAGCGGAATGGCATCGGGCGCGCGCGCGGGCTTCATCGAAATCGGCTACGTCAACGACAGTACCCGGACCGCGTTTGCGCAACTGACGATGAACGGCCAACGGCCTACGATGCTCGCCTTCCCTCCCACTCGCAGCGATGGAAGCATGGGCGCCATCACGGTCTATGTGCCGTTTCAAGCAGGACCCAATACGCTTGCGTTGTCGAATGCCGACGCATCCACGCCCGCGCCCGACATCGGTTACGTCGCGACGGTCGGCGGACCGGTGCCGCTTTCGCAAGCCGTTTCGACAGCGCGCCGCGCCGAAAACTGACAGAGGACTGATTGCCAGTCGAGGAACGGTCAGCCCTCAACCCGGCTAGTCACCCGCGTCCCACTGACGGACAATCTCGCTCACCCGCCCTCATTCAATCCGGAGATTCGATCATCGTGAGAGTCGACACGACAACCGTTCGGCTGGTCCTCGCCATCGTGGACGAGGGCAGCATTTCGCGGGCAGCGGACAAGCTGGGGCTCGCAGTGGCGGCCGCATCGCGCCGCGTATCCGATCTGGAGGAGCAGCTCGGTGCAAAGCTGTTTCGCCGTGTGCCGCACGGCGTCGAAGTCACCGAATCGGGCGACAAGCTGCTGCGCTATATCCGCCAGATCGACACGCTCGTCGACCGGCTCGCGGGCGATGCGCAGACGCTCGCTCACGGACTGGAGGGGCGCATCATCATCGGCGCGCCGAAGGCGGTCGTCATCGAATTTCTTGCTCGCGATATCGCGGGCATCCAGCGCAAGTACCCGGGCATCTCGCTGAAAATCGTCGAGGAGAACAGCAAGATCGTCCAGCAGTTGCTGCGCGACAAGGTGATCGACATCGGCATCTACGAAAAGAAGAGCGGCTTTCTGGACCTGCCGCAATTGCCATATCGCGAAGACCGTCTGGTGCTGGTCTACAGCCGGCCGCATTTCCGGTTTCCCGATACGCCCATCGCTATCGACGATCTGTTCGACATTCCCCTCGTCAGTCTCGGCAAAGGCTCGGCGATTCTTTCTGCGGTGCAGCGCGCGTATCGCAGCCGCGGCCGTCATTTCACCAACGATTATTCCGTCAACGGCTTCGACACGATGCTCGCGTTCGTGCGGCACGGTCTCGGCGTCGGCCTGATGCCGCCTGACGTGCTGGACAGCTTTCACCCCGAGCAAACGCTCGCCTGCGCCGAACTGCAAGGCGACTGGCATCAGCGCAGCTATGTGCTTTCGTGCGTCGAAGGGCATGCGCAAGCGCAAACGCTGGAGAACGTCGTCAACGCATTGATCGAGAGGCGGTGATAGGGCGCGTGCCCCATGCCCTGGCCGTAGCTGGGTCATGTACCCATGGCCATACCCGACCACAACTGGCCACACCAGGCCGAAATCGCCCATCGCCTTTCGCGATTCGCGAAACCAGCCATGATTCTTAGATGCTTGCCGCCGTCTCCCGACTGAGTGACAGTTGTAAAAACAACGAGCACCCGGAGACAACACGACGGGCGGCACACTTCGGCTCTTAACACCGAAGCCCCCAGGCGGCCGTCACACACCGCGCCGCATACACACGCCCCGACATTCCGGCAGCCCGCTTCTTGCCGCTGCCGATGCAATTCCATCGATTGCCGCCCCGCCCTTGACGCGCGGCGATCGTTCGCACAACCTTTCAGGAGACTTTACATGGCGCAAACCGACCAATCCGCGCGATCGGCGCAATCCGTACAAGCGCGAGCGTTGCCGCTGCAGGGCATCCGCGTGCTGGATGTCAGCCAGGTGATGGCGGGACCGTTCGCCTGCATGCTGCTCGCCGATCTCGGCGCTGACGTGATCAAGGTCGAGCCGCTCGAAGGCGATCAGACGCGCGGCGCAATGGGCTTCAAGATGAAAGGGCCCGACAGCATGGGCTTTCTGAACATGAACCGCAACAAGCGTTCGCTCGCGCTCGATCTGAAGAGCGACGAAGGCCGCGAGTTCTTCTACAAGCTCGCGAAAACGGCCGACGTCATCGTCGAAAACTACCGGCCCGGCGTCGTGCAGCGTCTGCGGATCGACTACGAGTCGATTCGCGCGATCAATCCGAAGATCGTGTACGCGAGCATCTCCGGCTTCGGTCAGAGCGGGCCGTGGGCGTCGCGTCCGGGCTTCGATCTGATGGCGCAGGCGATGTCGGGCGTGATGAGCGTAACGGGCTACAAGGGCGGCAAGCCCGTGAAGGCGGGCGTGCCCGTCGCCGATATCGGCTGCGCGCTCTTTGCCGTCTATGGCGTGTTGTCGGCTTATATCGGCGCGCAAGCGACGGGCGAGGGACAGCACATCGACGCATCGCTGTTCGACTCGGCGATGGCATTCTCGATCTGGGACATGTCGGACTTCTGGGGCACGGGCGTGCCGCCGGCGCCGCTCGGCACGAGCAACAAGATGAGCGCGCCCTATCAGGCGGTGAAGGCGCGCGACGGTTACTTCGTGATGGGCGCGACCAACCAGAAGCTGTGGACGAAGCTCTGCGAACTGCTCGAACGACCCGACCTCGTCCGGCATTCCGACTATGAAACCGTGTCGCTGCGCCTGAAGAATCGCGAAGCGCTGATCGAAACGCTCGAGCAGTCGTTTGCTCGACGCGACTGCGAGGACTGGATCGAGACGATGCTCGCGGCCGGCATTCCGGCGGGCCCGATCCTCTCCTATCCCGAGGCGTTCGGCAGCGAGCACGCGCAGCATCGCGGCATGTGCATGGAGATCGATCACCCGATCGAAGGCAAGGTGAAGAACATCGGCTTCCCCGTCAAGCTGCTGGGCACGCCGCAACGCGTGCGGCGCCACCCGCCGCTGCTTGGCGAGCACAACGAGGAACTCTTCGCCGAAATCAACGGAGCGCAGCCATGAGCGACGAGGTCAAGTTGAGCATGCCCGACGCGGGCACGGCCGAGATTCTGATCGATCGTCCCGAGCGGCACAACGCGATGACGATTTCGATGTACGAAGCGTTGCTCGCGCTGATCGACCAATGCGAGCGCGATGCAGGCGTGCGCTGCATCCTGATCCGCGGCGCGGGCGGCAAGTCGTTCGTATCGGGCACCGACATCGGCTATTTCAGCGACTTCCGCGATGGACGTCAGGGCGTCGCCTACGAGGCCCTCGTCGAACGCGTGATCGATGCCGTCGAACGCATCCGTGTGCCGACGGTCGCCGTCATCGACGGCTGGGCCGTGGGCGGCGGGCTTGCGCTCGCGACCGCGTGCGATTTTCGCGTGTGCAGCGACGCGTCGAAGTTCGGCGCGCCGATTGCGAAGACGCTGTCGAACACACTGTCGTCGCGCAATATCGCACGGCTTCACGCGGCGTTCGGCGTGCCGCGCGTCAAGAAGATGCTGATGCTCGCCGACTATCTGGGCGCCGACGAAGCGCTCGCATGCGGCTACGTCTACGAAGTCTGCGCCAAGGACGCGCTAAACGCAGCGGCGCGCGCGCTCGCGCGGCGCCTGAGCGCGCTGTCGCAAGTGACGCAGCATGCCGTCAAGGAAAGCCTGCGGCGCATCGTCGTCGAGCAGCGCCTCGACGACGAAGACCTGATCGAGACCGTCTACGGCAGCAGCGCGTTTCGCGATGCCGTCGCCGCATTCACGGCCGGTTCGTCGAAGCGCTAACAGCAGAACCCATAAGAGGAGGAGACATGAAACGAACGCTGCCGAAGGCCACGACCGTGGTTCTGGCAATGCTGTGCCTGATGTACTTCATCACCTACGTCGACCGGGTCAACATCAGCACGGCTGCGGGTCAGTTCAAGAGCGAACTCGGGCTCACGAACACGCAACTTGGACTGATCTTTTCCGCGTTTGCCTATCCGTATGTGATCTTCCAGTTCATCGGCGGATGGGTCAGCGACCGCTTCGGCGCGCGGCGCACACTCATCGCGTGCGCGGCCGTCTGGGCCGTCGCGACGGCGCTCACGGGTCTCGCGGGCGGATTCGTCTCGCTGATCGCCGCGCGCCTGCTGCTGGGGCTCGGCGAAGGCGCGACCTTTCCCGCATCGACAAGCGCAATGGCCGCATGGGTGACGAAGGACAAGCGCGGCATGGCGCAAGGCATCACGCATTCGTGCGCGAGACTCGGCAACGCGATCGCGCCGATGCTGGTGCTCGCACTGATGACGGCGTTCGACTGGCGCTTCTCGTTCTATCTGCTCGGCGCGCTCAGCGCAGGATGGCTCGTGCTGTGGCTTCTCACGTACACGGAACGGCCCGCCGATCATCCGCGCATCACGCGCGAAGAACTGGACATCCTGCCGCCGCCGAAGACGACGCATCCCGCCGATGCGCGCGGCACATGGATGCGGCTCTACCGGCGCATGGCGCCCGTGTCTGCCGTCTACTTCTGCTACAACTGGATTCTGTGGCTGATGCTCGACTGGATGCCGCTCTACTTCATGCACAGCTTCCATCTGAACATCAAGAAGGCTGTCGTGTTCACGTCCGGCGTGTTCATTGCCGGCGTGGTCGGCGATCTGGCGGGCGGTCTCATCAGCGACCGGCTGTTGCGCAAGACGGGCAACGTCAAGCTCGCGCGCAGCTATTTCGTCGCGTCGTGCATGGCGCTGACGGGTCTCTCGCTGGTGCCCGTCGTGCTGCTGCACGATCCCGTGTACTCGCTCGTATTTCTAGGTGCCGCGATGTTCTTCAATGAAATGAACATCGGCCCGATGTGGTCGATCCCGATGGACATCGCCTACGATCGCGCCGGCACGGCGAGCGGGATCATGAGCGGCAACGGCTTCATCGCGGCAATCGTGAGCCCGGTGGTGGCGGGCTATGTCGTCGATCACATCGGCAACTGGAACGTGACCTTCATGCTGTCGATCGGCATCATGATCTGCGGAATCCTGTTGAGCTTCGCGATGAAGCCCGACGTCGCCTTTGCCGAAAGCACACCGGCCGACCGGCCGCGCGGCATCGCAGAGCCGTCGGCTTTCTGAGCGTCGGGAAAATTAACGCACCGTGCGCTTCGCAACTGCCGCGAAGGCGCCCGTAAAGCGCAACGTGCGGCGGCGTCAGCGATGAACGTCGCCGTCGGGAGCAGGCAACGCAAAGCCCTTCGCCTGCTCCCGGTCCTGCAGGTTCACTGCGGCAATGACGGTGTTTCGCGGAATCAGGATTTTCAGTCCTTCATGTTCCGCTTCGCAGATGTCTTCGCTCGCGTCGAAGGTTTCGCAAACCAACTGGCTCCAGTCGTCCCGTTTCGCGTGCTCCTTGAACGCTTCGGGTGAGACGTCGCGCCAGTAGGCGCCATGCAGAATGACGAGCCATGCCATCACGACCTCGTGACGTTAAGACGTGTTTTGATGCATCCATTTACCGCACAACGCACAACGCACAACGGCATGCGTCATGACGGCGGGATTTGATCGGGCGCTCAACTCTTCCTGGAAGTCTTCGCAACGAACGGCGTCGGTGCATGCTGCACCTTGTCGCTCCCGCATTTGGGACATTTCAGCTGCACCGTTGAATGTTCTGCGAGATGCTCCGCGTGTTCGAACGTTTCACCACAACTCTGGCAACGATACTGGTAGGTCGGCATGCTGATCCTCCCGTGCGGATGAAGGGGATGCGCGATCACGCGCATTCGTGCGACGTCGGCTCATCTCATTCTAGTTCGTGCGCGGGGCGCGCACATACCATCGTTTGCGCGATCGGACGAAACCGCCGGCGAAAATCACGTCGCGGCCATGCCGTCATAGTCGCGGCCCTCTTCGCGTGTGGCCAGCAGTTCGAGCAGCGCCGCAGGATCGGCGGGCTTGACGAGATAGTGGTCGACGCCTGCTTCCATCGCCTGCCGCACGTTCTCTTCCTGGCCATAACCGCTTAGCGCGATCATCAACGCGCGTGGGCACGCGCTTCCCTGCCGCAGATATCGCGCGAGCTCGTAGCCTGTCATGTCCGGCAGTCCGATGTCGAGCACGACCACGTCGGGCTTCATTTCCGCGGCGACGCTCAATGCCGACTCGCCGTCCGTCGCGCATCGGACAATGTAGCCGTGTATCGCGAGCAGCGCTTCGAGGCTTTCGGCAGAAGCCACGAGATCGTCCACGACGAGAACGCGCGTCGCCGCCTTGCGGTTCAGATGGACGACGGTTGCCCGTACGGGCGTAACGCGCTCGGTCATCGTGCCGGGCAAGCGGATCGTAAACTCCGAGCCCTTGCCGAGCCCTTCGCTCCTGCACTGAACCGACCCGCCGTGCAGTTCCGTCAGATGCCGCACGAGCGTCAGTCCGATGCCGAGTCCTCCGAGCGAACGATGCAGCGATGCATCGGCTTGTGCGAAAAGATCGAACACGTGTGGCAGGAATGCTGCGTCGATGCCCTGTCCGTCATCGGCGACGGTAATCGACGCGATGCCGTCGGCAAAGCGCGTCGACAGCGAAATATGCCCGCCTTGCGGCGTGAACTTGGACGCATTGTTCAGCAGGTTCGCGACGATCTGCGCGAGCCGGACGACATCGCCATCCACGACGGCATCGACGGCCCCTTCGTCGCAAGTCAACGTTTGCGAGTGACGTATGAGATGAGGACGGCTCGTCTCCACCGCCCGGCCGATCACGACGGAAAGCGGCACGGGCGCCTTGCGCAGCGTCACCGTGCCTCTCGCAATACGCGACACGTCCAGCAGATCTTCGACGATGCGCACCATATGCTCGACCTGCGTGCCGACGATCTCGCTCGCCCAGCGCAGCACTTCCGCATCGCCCTTCTTCGCGCTGCGCATTACGGCGGCTGCATTGGCGATCGGCGCGAGCGGATTGCGCAGTTCATGCGCGAGCATCGCGAGGAATTCGTTCTTGCGCCTGTCGCCATCGCGGATCGTCGAAAACAGCAGCGCGTTTTCGAGCGCGATGGCAGCACGGCTGACGAACTCCTGGACGAGCGTGGTCCGCTCGGCGGGCATCGGCCCTGCCGCCGCGCAGAGCACGAGCACGCCCTTCTGGCTGCCCGTCAACAGCGGAAACGCGCTCACGCACCGGATGCCTTCGCAAGAGCACGCGTCGCTGATGTTTTCGGTAACGAACTCGTCGATACCAGGCTCGTTTTCAGGGCTGCTCTCATGCAGCAGTCGATCAACGAAGCGGTTCACGTCGGGAAAGGCCTGCGCGAGCGTGCCGGCCCGAAACGCGGCGAAATCCGGCGGATGCGGATGGTTGCGCCGCGCCGATCTTGCCGTATAGTCCGCGGCGAACTCGCCGATGCCCCTCACCGCGACGAACGCCGTCTCGGCGAGTTCGCCCGATGCAAGCTCTGCAATGCGCTGCAACGTCGTATCGATTTCGAGCGAACGGGTCAGCACGTGGCTCGCGGCGGCAAGAAAATCGGCGCGTTGCCGTGCGCGCTCGGCAGCTGCTCTGCCCGCTTCCGCGCGCACGAACGCTTCGCGCTCTTCCGCGCGCAACAGCAGCTCCTTGTGCATGCGATGCATTTCCACGAAGACCTTGACCTTCGAGCGCAGAATCTCCGGAACGACGGGCGCGGAAATATAGTCGACGGCGCCCAGCAAATAGGCGCGCTTCATCTCGGACTCGTCGATATACGCGGTCACGAAGATGATCGGCGTGCTGGCCGTGCGCCGGTAAGTGCGCAACAGCGACGCCGTTTCGAGACCGTCCATGCCCGGCATGTTCACGTCGAGCAGGATGACCGCGAAGTTCCGCTCCAGCACGGCCTTCAGTGCTTCACGCCCCGATCCGACCGTAATCACGTTCTCGCCGAGCTCTTCGAGAATCGTGCGCATCACGAGGTGCTGTTGCGGCAAGTCGTCCACGACGAGAATGTTGACGGGTTGCCGCGAAGAGGCGACGGCATTGTCCATTGCGCTCTCCTAGCGATGCAGCCACGCATGAAGCACCGCGAGCAGATCTTCGCGGTTGACGGGCTTCGACAGATAGTCCCACGCGCCCGCTTCGATGCAGCGTTCGCGATCGCCCTTCATCGCTTTCGCCGTCACCGCGATGATCGGCAGCGTGCGGCCGACCTCGCGCTTGCGGATCTCTCTCGTTGTCGCGAGGCCGTCCATCTCCGGCATCATGATGTCCATCAGAATGATGTCGATCTCGTCGTCCGCTTCGACGAGCCGGATTGCGTCCCTGCCGTTGTCGGCCCAGACATGCTGCATGCCGTGATCCTCGAGGACGGTTGCAAGCGCAAAGATATTGCGCATGTCGTCGTCGACGATCAGCGCCTTGCGGCCGGAGAGATCCGCATTCGCGCCATGGAGACTGTCGATCACGTCGCGCGCTTCATCATGTAGCCACTTGCGGTCGAAGTGCAGCGATGCGACCGTCGCATCGAGCAGGCGGCTCATGTCGGAAACGGCGAGCGGCCGGAACGTTTCGATGTCGCGCGCCCATGCGCCCGGCTCTTTCCCGTGCGTCAGCACGACAAACGGCAACGGCGCGAAGAGTCCTCTGTTCGACAGTGCCGCCTTGATGTCCTCAAGGCTCGACTCGAACAGTTCCGCGCCGATCGCGACCGCGCCCAGATTCCTGTCGGCAAGCGCCGCTATCAGCTGCTCGCGTGTTGCTGCAAATACAGGTGAAATCTTGTCGCTCGACAACGACGAGGCGAAGTGTTCGCGCTCGGGCGAATCGGGCAGCGCGACGAGCAGCTTGCGCGGCGTCGTATCGGCGTAGCGGGCCAGCACGCTCAGCGCATCGTCCAGTATTTCGCGGGCCTGGATCGGCTTCGCGAGAAAAGCGAACGCGCCCGCCTCCAATGCGCGCTCGCGCGCCTCGTCCGTCGAGATCACGCAGACGGGCATATGCCGCGTCGCCATATCGTGCTTGAGGCGGTTCAACACACGCCATCCATCCATATCCGGCAGGAACAGATCGAGCGTGATGACGTCGGGCTTGAACTGATCGGAGAGCGTCAACGCGGGTGCGCCAAGCGGCGTGACGAGCCCCTTGAAGCCGCGCTCGCGCGCTGCGTCCAGCAGGAAATGTGCGAACGCCAGATCGTTTTCGACGATCAGCAGCACGCGGTCTCCGGGCATGATGTTGAAGCGGTCGTCTTCGGGTGTGCCCGCCAGTTCGCGCGTTTCGCTGACGACGGTATCGATGAATTCATGCGCCGCAAGCGCATCGGCCTCGCTGGCGGCATCGCTGCTGTTGAGAACGGTGGCGGCATCGTCGCCGGAAACGGAGACCGTCTTTCTCGCGACGCGGCCCATCTCGCCCGACAACGGCAGATAGAGCGTGAAAGTACTGCCCTTGTTCGGCGAGCTGACGAGCCGGATTTCTCCGCCCAGCAGTTTCGACAGTTCGCGGCTGATCGCAAGGCCGAGACCCGTGCCGCCGTATTTACGGCTGGTGCTGCCATCGGCCTGCTGGAATGCCTCGAAGATGATCTGCTGCTTGTCCGCCGAAATGCCGATGCCCGTGTCGGACACCGAGAACGCGATGACCTCTTTCGCGCAATTGAGCTCTTCGTTATCCGCGTTCCACCCGCCGAATACTTCTTCGATCGATAGCGTGACATGTCCGCGATGCGTGAACTTGAATGCGTTCGACAGCAGGTTCTTGAGGATCTGCTGCAAGCGCTTGATGTCGGTGCGGACCGACGCAGGCAGACGCGTGCCGAGATGGATCACGAAGTCCACGTTGCGCGCTTCGGCGACGTGGCGGAATGTGCGCTCGACATACGACATGAGATCGGCGAGGCGATGTTCGGCGAAGTCCATCACCACTGTGCCCGACTCGATCTTCGACAGATCGAGAATGTCGTTGATCAGCATGAGCAGCTCGTTGCCCGACGAGTGTATCGTTCTCGAGAACTCGATCTCTTTCGTCGACAGATTGCCTTCGGGGTTCTTGCACAGCTGATCGGAAAGAATCAGCAGGCTGTTGAGCGGCGTGCGCAGCTCGTGCGACATATTGGCGAGAAATTCCGATTTGTACTTCGACGTCAGCGCAAGCTGCTTTGCTTTTTCTTCGAGTGCCTGGCGCGCCTGCTCGACTTCGGTGTTCTTGCGCTCGACTTCCTGATTCTGATGCGCGAGAAGCCGCGCTTTTTCCTGCAGTTCTTCGTTGGTCTGCTGTAGTTCTTCCTGACGGCTCTGCAATTCATGCGCGAGCGACTGCGATTGCTTGAGCAGATCTTCCGTTCTCGTGTTGGCCTCGATCGTATTGATGACGATGCCAATGCTCTCCGTCAGCTGATCGAGGAACGCGAGGTGAGTGGGATTGAAGCACTCGGACGAAGCGAGTTCGATCACGCCCTTCACCTGCCCTTCGAACACGATGGGCAGCACGAGAACATTGTGCGGCACGATGCTGATCAGCCCGGACGTGATGCGGATGTTGTCGGCGCCGGACGGCTCCAGCAGAATCTTGCGGCGCTCGACGGCACATTGGCCGATGAGTCCTTCGCCCAGTTGCACGCGCTTGCCATGCGACAGATGACCGCTCGATGCATAGCTCGCCATCAGCCGCAACGACGCGGCGTCATCGGACGAATCGAGCACGAAGAACTCGGCCTGCTGAACGCCGACCACAGGCGCGAGCTCGGAAAGAATCAGCTGGCCGACAGCGACGAGATCCTTCTGCCCTTGCAGCATGCGGCTGAACTTGGCGAGATTCGTCTTGAGCCAGTCCTGCTCGGTGTTGACCTGCGTCGTGTCCTTCAGGTTGCGGATCATCTCGTTGATCGTGTCCTTCAGCGCCGCGACCTCGCCTAGCGCCTCGACGGTGATCGACCGCGTGAGGTCGCCCTGCGTGACGGCCGTCGCGACTTCGGCGATGGCCCGCACCTGCGTCGTCAGATTCGCCGCAAGCTGGTTGACGTTTTCCGTCAGCCCCTTCCATGTTCCCGATGCGCCCGGCACCTTGGCCTGGCCGCCGAGCTTGCCCTCGACGCCGACCTCACGCGCCACGGTCGTCACCTGATCGGCGAACGTTGCGAGCGTATCCGTCATGCTGTTGATCGTGTCCGCGAGCGCCGCGATTTCGCCTTTCGCTTCGACCGTCAGCTTGCGCGCGAGGTCGCCGTTCGCAACGGCCGTCACGACCTTTGCGATGCCGCGCACCTGGCTCGTCAGGTTGCCCGCCATGAAGTTCACGTTGTCGGTCAGATCCTTCCATGTACCCGCTACACCCTGCACATAGGCCTGGCCGCCGAGCTTGCCTTCCGTGCCCACTTCGCGCGCGACGCGCGTCACTTCCGATGCGAACGAGCGCAACTGATCGACCATCGTGTTGATCGTGTTTTTCAGTTCGAGTATTTCGCCCTTCACGTCGACCGTGATCTTCTTCGACAGATCACCCGCTGCAACGGCTTTGGTCACGTCCGCGATATTGCGCACCTGCGCCGTCAGATTGCCCGCCATGAAGTTCACGTTGTCGGTCAGATCCTTCCAGGTGCCCGCCACGCCCTGAACGTCCGCCTGGCCGCCGAGCTTGCCTTCCGTGCCCACCTCGCGCGCCACGCGCGTCACTTCGGATGCAAACGAACCGAGCTGATCGACCATCGTGTTGATCGTGTTCTTCAGTTCGAGGATTTCGCCCTTCACGTCGACGGTGATCTTCTTCGACAGATCACCCGCGGCAACGGCCTTCGTCACGTCGGCAATATTGCGCACCTGCGCCGTCAGATTGCCCGCCATGAAGTTCACGTTGTCGGTCAAATCTTTCCACGTGCCCGCCACACCCTGCACGTCCGCCTGGCCGCCGAGCTTGCCTTCCGTGCCAACTTCACGCGCAACGCGCGTCACTTCTGATGCGAACGAGCGCAACTGATCGACCATCGTGTTGATCGTGTTTTTCAGTTCGAGTATTTCGCCTTTGACATCAACGGTTATCTTCTTCGACAGATCGCCGGCCGCAACAGCCGTCGTCACTTCGGCGATATTGCGCACCTGTGCCGTCAGATTGCTGCCCATCGAATTGACGGAGTCGGTCAGATCTTTCCATGTGCCCGCCACGCCCTGCACATCCGCCTGGCCGCCGAGCTTGCCTTCCGTGCCCACTTCGCGCGCGACGCGCGTCACTTCCGATGCAAATGAACTGAGCTGATCCACCATCGTGTTGATCGTGTTCTTCAGCTCGAGAATTTCGCCCTTCACATCGACGGTGATCTTCTTCGACAGATCGCCCGCCGCGACAGCCGTCGTCACCTCGGCGATGTTGCGAACCTGTGCGGTCAGATTGCTGCCCATCGAATTGACCGAGTCGGTCAGATCCTTCCACGTGCCGGCGACGCCCTGTACCTCCGCCTGGCCGCCGAGCTTGCCTTCCGTGCCCACTTCTCGCGCGACACGCGTCACTTCCGATGCGAACGAACGCAACTGATCGACCATCGTGTTGATCGTGTTCTTCAGCCCGAGAATTTCGCCCTTCACATCGACGGTGATCTTCTTCGACAGATCGCCCGCCGCGACAGCCGTCGTCACTTCGGCGATGTTGCGCACCTGTGCGGTCAGATTGCTGCCCATCGAGTTCACCGAATCGGTCAGATCCTTCCATGTGCCCGCGACGCCTTGCACCTCGGCCTGGCCGCCAAGCTTGCCCTCCGTGCCGACTTCACGTGCGACGCGCGTCACTTCCGACGCAAACGAACGCAACTGATCGACCATAGTATTGATCGTGTTTTTCAGCTCGAGAATTTCGCCCTTCACGTCGACGGTGATCTTCTTCGACAGGTCGCCCGTTGCAACGGCAACCGTGACCTCTGCGATGTTGCGCACCTGGCTCGTGAGATTGCCCGCCATGAAGTTCACGTTGTCGGTCAGATCCTTCCACGTGCCCGCGACGCCCTGCACGTCCGCCTGGCCGCCGAGCTTGCCCTCCGTGCCGACTTCGCGCGCGACGCGCGTCACTTCCGATGCGAACGAGCGCAACTGATCGACCATCGTGTTGATCGTGTTCTTCAGTTCGAGTATTTCGCCCTTCACGTCGACGGTGATCTTCTTCGACAGATCGCCGGCCGCGACGGCTTTCGTCACTTCGGCGATGTTGCGCACCTGGCTCGTGAGATTGCCCGCCATCGAGTTGACGGAATCGGTCAGATCTTTCCACGTGCCGGCAACGCCCTGCACGTCGGCCTGACCGCCGAGCTTGCCTTCCGTGCCGACCTCGCGCGCGACGCGCGTCACTTCGACGGCAAACGTGCCGAGCTGCTCGACCATCGTATTGATTGTCTTGGCCGTGTGCAGAAACTCGCCCTGCAACGCACGGCCATCGGCTTCGAGCGCCATGCTTTTCGACAGATCGCCCTGCGCGACCGCGCCGATCACACGCGCGACTTCGCTCGTCGGATGAACGAGGTCGGCGATCAGCGAATTCACCGCATCGATCGAATCGCCCCAGAAGCCGCGCGCATACGGAAGCGCAGCGCGTTCCTTCAGCCGCCCTTCCTTGCCGACCACCCGGCTCAAGCGGCCGAGTTCTTCCGACATGCAGATGCTCTGCTCGACGACATCATTGAAGACTTGCGCGACTTTGCCGTGCATGCCCGTCCAGTCCGCCGGCAACGAAACGGCCTCTCCTTTTTGCAAGGCAGCCAGCGCAGCGAGCACTGTTCGTGTGCATTCGTGGGCGGTCGTCACGCTGTCGAAAAGCTGATTCACGTGGGACGCGCTATCGAGCCAGACGCCTGCCAGCGCATCGCTGCTGACCGCGACTTCCTTCGGCAGAAAGCCGGGACCGGACAGACGCCTCGACATCTTGCCGATGTCCTGTGCGACGCGCCCCGTCTGCGAAGACAACAGATTGAATTCGGATGCAACTTTCCCTGCGTCACCCTCCCAGTCATCGGGCAGACGATATGACGTGTCTCCCCGACGCAGCGCATTGAGCGCAGCAGCGATATGGGCAAGCTGATCATTGGATTGCTGCGGTGACTCGACTGCGAACGTGTCCATGCGTTCCTCACCTGTCACAAATAAGCGGCTTTATTCTGGTTTTGAATTGGGTGCCTTCAAAAACTTCTTCGGTCTATGTCTTTGCTCTATTTCCACAGGAGTCGCGTCTGCGCAGGCGAACGCCTGCACGGGCCAAGCTGGATGCCCAGCAAGCATAGACGTTACCAGCTATACGCATGCATCGGGAGGCGCGCCGCTATTAAATTTGTCGTCGGCTTCCGGGCTAACACCGACGTACGCAACAAAGAATAGATGAATCCACGGTGAAATGTTAAAGGCGGATTACAACCTCTGATCTAGCCTAAAGAGAGCCGGTACTTGTTTCCGGTTTATCTTTAAAGACCCGTAGATTTTTCTTGAGCGTGCGCAATCGAATTTGCTCAAGAATAAAAAAAGCCCGGCGATTGCCGGGCAAGCACTGCATTCGATTGGTCGCCGCCATAACTTCGGCGGCGAGTCGTCGATGTCACTTCATATTATTG
>NZ_FNYE01000073.1 GCF_900108945.1 Paraburkholderia diazotrophica
ATCCCGCTGGAGTTGCTCCTCGACCCATGGCCAGTCCAGGCTAAACGGGTTCTCGCGCGTTCGATGCGTGCGCGGCTTCTTCATCTGGCTGGGCAACTTCCCAGCACGTTCGTATTTGCGGGCTGTGCGCTCGCTCATCCCCGTACGCGCTGCAGCCAGTTTCTGGGTTACCCCTTTCCGTCGTTCTTCCCGCAACAATTTGATTTCTCCGTCTTTTTTCATGCCGGCTCCGCAAGGAGCCGCATGATAGCGACGACCCGAACCTCAACAGTTCGGCCGCCGGAAACCGGCAAATCTAGTTGTCGCTACCGGCAGAGGCAATTGTCGCCAGACAATCATGTTCCGAAGGGCCATCTGTTACGCGGTATAGATCAGTTCTTCGATGCCGGAGACCTCCGTCAGCACATGGCGTCGTTTTACAGTCATACGGGACGCCCTTCGATCGATCCAGAGTTGATGATTCGCATGCTGATCGTCGGCTACTGCTTCGGCATCCGCTCCGAACGGCGCCTGTGTGAGGAAGTCCATCTGAACCTGGCGTATCGCTGGTTTTGCCGCCTCGGCCTTGAAGATCCGGTTCCCGATCACTCAACGTTTTCAAAGAATCGCCATGGCCGGTTTCGCGACAGCGATATGCTGCGCCATGTATTCGAGTCAGTTTTACGCCGCTGCATGAGCGAAGGCCTCGTAGGTGGTGAAGGGTTCGCGATCGATGCCAGTGTTATCAAAGCCGACGCCAATCGCACTCGAGGCATCGCCGGGACTGAAGCGATCGACTGGAGTCGTGGCGAAGGGCCCAGCCGTGCAGTGCGTGAGTATCTGGCGACGCTCGACGCGAACGACACTGACGCCCAAGCCATGGAGCCATCGCAGGAATCCGTTACGCCACCAAAGAACATTTCGCTAACCGATCCTGCTGCACGTTGGACAGCTGCACCCGGTGGCCCAGCGTTCTATGCCTACTCGGCCAACTACCTGATTGATCTGCAGGCGGGAATCATCGTCGATGTCGAGGCCACTCCCGCATACCGCACACAGGAGGTGGACTCGACCAGGACCATGATTGATCGGGTCGAACAGCGTTTTCGTCTCAAGCCACAACGTCTGGTGGGTGACACCGCATATGGCACTGCGGCGATGCTTGCCTGGATGATCAATGACAAGGCGATCGAGCCGCATGTCCCAGTGTTGGAGAAAGGAACGCGTGGCGACGAAACCTTCGCGAACAGCGATTTCCAGTGGCTCGGGCAAAGCAATGAGTATCGCTGCCCGGCTGGACATGCATTGCGCAGCGAACGGCGTCCATTCAAGAATCCGCGAACGCACATCACAAAGGCCAACACGGTCGTCTATCGGTCAAGCCAGTTGGACTGCGCTGGATGTTCATTGAAAGATCAATGCTGTCCGAACACGCCAATACGAAAGATTGCCCGAAGCGTCCACGAATCAGCACGCGATAAGGCAAGGGCTATTGCGAAAACACCGGCATACAGGCAGTCACGCAAGGACCGCAAGAAGGTTGAGATCCTGTTTGCTCACCTCAAACGCGTCATGAAGCTGGATCGTCTCCGACTGCGAGGTCCGTCAGGTGCCCATGACGAGTTCTTGCTGGCTGCAACTGCGCAGAATCTGAGACGAATGGCGAAGTGGTTGATGCCAAAGCAGGAAGAAATGGCGGCAGCGGCCGCTTGATACGCATCGCGAAACGATGCGCAGAAGCCGCGCGATCGGAAAGAGCGCTGAGCGCGTCGATTGCATGACCAAATATCACCGTGCCCGCGCGCGAAAGCGCAGTTTTTCAACGAAATAGGTCGCAAGTACGCATTCGCTAGCAGTGAACGCTGACGTTCGCCGCGGCCGAACTGCGAATGTCGGCAAAGCGACTCGTTACGGCCTGACGGACGCGATACCTGAAGGTCAGATATGGCCGATCAGCGGGCAGATGCCGCCCTTACCTTCCGACTCGAAGAACTACCGTCGAAGGCTATTGCAGTAAAGGCGCGGGGTATCACGGCAATCGTCCGTGGGTTGCACACGTAAGCCGGCATCCGACCTACTATGCGTGCCTCCCTAGATCGTTTGCGATTGACCCGCGCGGGACTCGTGCGTCCCGCCCGGTGATGGCTGCATCACCTCACCGATAGGGCGACCGCAATCAGGCCGAGGTCGGCACGCTTGCAGTCTCAGTTACCGCCGCGGGAGCCTGGGCACCAGCAATCGCGCTGGCAGCCCGTTTCCTCGCGACAACCTTTTTGGCCGCTGCCTTGGTCGCCGCAGACTTTTTGATAGCGGGCTTCCCGGCCGTCGCCTTCCTGGCAGTCGGCGCAACCCTCTTCACCGCCAGCTTTTTGGCGACCGGTTTGTTTGCGGTCGCTTTCCTGGTAGCGGGCGTCTTCGTCGCGAGCTTCTTCGCGGCCGCTTTTTTCGCGGGAGCCTTCCGGGCTGCAGCCGCCTTCGGCGCCGTCGCCCCCTGGCTCGCTGCAATCAGGAATGCGTCCCGGTCCTTGACGTCCTTGATCCATGCCGGCGGCCGGGCATGACCGCTCCATGTTTCTCCGGTCTCGGGGTTGCGATATTTGGGCGGCAGTTTCCCCTTCGCCACCGCCTCGCCAGTCGCTTTGGCTGCAGCTTTGGACCTTTTCACGGCCTCCACATTGGACACCACGCTACTGCCGTCAATCAGGAACTTTGTGCGGTCCTTTGCGCCTGCAATCCACTGGGGCGGACGCGCGTGACCGCTCCACGTGGCGCCAGTTTTCGGGTCACGGTATTTGGGTGGCAGTTTGCCCTTCGCACCGGCCGCCGACTTCGTTCTGCCGGTGCCGAGCGCCCCGGTCGCAATCTTGACGCCCGGCTTCCGGCCACGCTTCCGGGCACCACCAACATGCGCTTCGATGTCGGCAATCGTCAGGTCGTATCGCTCCATCATGTCGCGAATCTTTGCGATTACGCCAGACGACTGTTTTGCAGCCAGCGCTTCGGCCTGGGTCTGCAGCTTCGCGATTCGCGCCTGAAGTTTCTCGAGTGTCGCCATTTATATTTCTCCCCGTTGTCAGTAATGGCCGCACTATGCCACATAACTACACAGATGGGCTATTGACCGCACGACAATATGAGCGCCGACTCAGCAGTGGTATCCTGGAGGCACAGGGATTGCGAAAAGCACGCGAACACACCTCGCGCAATATCATTCAAAGAGGAAGACATAATGGACGAGCGAAAGCGGGACAGCATGGTCGCTTACCTGCGCCGTAGAATGGCCGAATTCGGAATTGAGCCGGACGATCTCGCGGCAGCCATAGCCCGGGACCAGATCCAGCAGAAATCCGCAAAATATCGCAGTGCCGCAGGAGAGACGTGGTCGGGCGAAGGGGAGACGCCACAATGGCTCAAACAGGCCATCAGCGCGGGCCAGTCAATCGAGCATTTCGCCGTGAACTGCGCAGCGCAATCGCCACCTGCGGCACGTCCGGGTGTCGATTGGAGTCAAGACCCGTTTGCGGGCGGCCGGTTGGCGACAGTGCAACTGTCAACGAGCAATACGCCGTGACGCTCCGAGGATTACGCGGGTAAAGAACGTTGGCTTAGCCCTGCCAGTTGAATACCTTCACCGGCGAACTGGCTCGATGTTTTCGGGGCATCGCCCTCGTGGGCCGAGCAACCCACGACTTATCCAGTGCGGACATCCTCAATGCCTGGAAATCCTCACCTTGCCGGGCCTGACGTCACGGAAAAGTGAGAAAACCATCTCCCCCTTTCAAAATATGCCCACTCACTCATGTTGTGGAAGAATGATCTGACTTCGCGCTTCTAACATGTAACCTTACCCCCAGAAATGTCACAGCCTCATTTCAAACTGGCTGCTACCATTAATTAGGATTTCTATCGACTCGATAGTTTGATTTATGTTAAATCTACGAGACGCTCGCGGTCTGTCTGCCGTTCGCCTAGCCGGAACGGTTTCGTAGCGAGACCGATGGCGATTCGCCAAACATCCGTTTGTACTCCATTGCGAACCGGCCAAGGTGGGCGAACCCCCATTTGAGCGCAACGTCTGTAACGGAAACCGGTTCAGCCGCCGCGCCACGTAGTTCGTCGCGCACACGCTCAAGACGCAGCTGACGCACCCAAGCCATCGGGCTTACGCCGTGGCAATTGCGGAAGCCGGAAAACAGCGTGCTTGCACTTACGCCTGCGAACTCGGCGAGCCGCTCAATGGTCAGGGGTTCATGCACATGTAAGCGGACGTATTCCTCGACCCGCTTCACGTAGAACGGCGCAAGCGGTCCGCGCGAGGGCCGCGCGCCACTGCGCGCTGTGTTGGGCTGCCCATAGACGAGCGCGTTGAGCAAGGTCGACTCGAACTGCTCGTAGGCCAGTGGATGACGCAGCGGGTGCGCCGGATCGCTCAATGCATTCCCCAGCACCGAAAGCAGTGGCAACAGGCACATGCCCGATGGTGAAGCTAGTTCGAATGCAGGCTCGAACTCCACCGCTCCGCGCTCTTCGGTGCCGAAATGGCGAGAGCAGTGGCGCTCGATCGCTTCGCGCTCGATGCGCAGCACGACCTGCGGACAACGAATCCAGCGCATCCGCAAGGGCAGCGTCGGCGACACGAGCGACGCAACGGTTGGCGACGAATCGAAACGGCGCCCCCCGCATTCGATTTCAGCACCGCCGCTCACGGGGATCTGCAACAGGAAGAAGCTGTCGAGACGTTCGGGATCGATCGTCACGTCGCCGTCATAGTGGAGCAGATTGAGCGACAGGCTCCCGTGCCGGGCGTGGTACATGCGGCTCGGCAACTGGTGTGAAGCGCCCGGCAGCGCGAGCTTGTGAGGCTTGAACACTGAGCCGACGCACTCGCGCACCTCGTTAAGGTCGCCCGATTCGAGCAACAGGGTGTCGCTGTTGAAGCAGGCCGCGCCGACCAGCACATTCGCAGCGGGAAGATGCTCCATAGAAGCGCTCCAAGAACGTTTGCGCGCACCCGATCCGTGCGCGGTTTTCCCCGACTCCACGAACCGTCTGAAGGAAGCGGATAGTCGCGCGGGAGATTCGGGTAGTTTCCTCGCTCCGGAAGCCTCCAGCAAGCCGGGCGCCGTTAAAGGCACAGGAACTGGCCCTCTGCCGGCCGCTGCGTACTGTAGGCCTGCCCTGCTGCGGCAGCCATCCTCAATTACCCTCGCCCGCCTGGCAGGGGTTTTCCCTCGTTACGCACGTTTCTGGATTCCGCGGATACCCATTGGATGAAACGGATAGAGCCCATTGTTTTGTCGCAGAACACTGGGGGCATTCGAGACGCAACCCTGGTGGAGAGCCCACAATGAAAGGAAGATACATCGATATTCCCGCACCGGAAGGCGGCGCGTTCCGGGCCTACCTGGCAACTCCTGCAAGTGGCACGGGGCCGGGTATTGTGCTGTGCCAGGAGATCTTCGGTGTCAACGCGACCATGCGCGACGTGGCCGACTACTACGCCGAGGAAGGCTACACGGTGCTGGTGCCCGACCTGTTCTGGCGCGTCGAAGCGGGCATCGAACTCGGTTATACGGAAGTCGGCTTTGCGCGTGCGTCTGAGCTCTATCAGCAATACGACGAAAACCAGGGTGTCGAAGATATCGGCGCGACACTCGCCGTACTCCGGACATTGCCCGAATGCCGCGGCGAGGTCGGCGTGCTCGGGTTCTGCCTGGGCGGCAAACTGGCCTGGCTCGCGGCCTGCCGTCTTCCCGTGGCTTGCGCGGTCAGCTACTACGGCGTGGGTATTGAACAGGCACTGGACGAAGCGGCGAACATCAAGGGGCGCGTCGTCCTGAATATCGCGGCGCTCGATCGCTTCTGCCCGGCCGACGCGCAGCAGCAGATCACGGCCGCGCTGGGCCGCAACGAAAATGTCGAAGTGTATGTCTATCCGGGCGTCGATCACGCGTTCGCCCGTAAGGAGGGCGACCACTTTGACAAGCCCTCGGCCATGATGGCGCACGAGCGCGCGGTAGCCGCGTTTCGCAAGACGATAGGGCCGCAATACGATCTTTCTGCACTGTGGGAGGCACACCTCGCCCACGAATTTGCGACGCGCGACGTGGATGCCACGATGGCGACGATGGTGGCCGAGCCCTACGTCAACCATATTCCGACGCTCACGGGCGGCGTGGGCTACACCGAGTTGAAGCGCTTCTACCGCCACCACTTCGTGCACGCCAATCCGCCCGATACGACGATCATCCCGGTTTCGCGCACCATCGGCGCAACGCAGATCGTCGACGAAACGCTGTTCTGCTTCACGCATACCACCGAAATCGACTGGATGCTGCCCGGCATTGCGCCGACGGGCAAGCGCGTCGAGATTCCGCTGCTTGCCGTGGTGAAATTTCGCGGCGACAAGCTCTACCACGAGCACATCTACTGGGACCAGGCCAGCGTGCTGGTGCAGATTGGCCTGCTCGACCCGAGCGGACTGCCCACAACAGGCGCTGATACCGCCCGCAAACTACTCGACGAAACGCTCCCATCGAACACGCTGATGAAGCGCTGGCAGGACAGCGTCCCCGCCAACGACGCGAACTGACCGAATCATCCTCTCAAGAATATGGAGCAAGCCATCATGACCTCACTCGCAGGCAAAACCGCCATCGTGACGGGTGGCGCCACGCTGATCGGCGCGGCTGTCGCCCGGGATCTCGCTGCCGCCGGCGCCAGCGTTGTCGTGCTCGATATCGACGTTCAGCACGGCAAACGCGTAGCCGAGACACTCGGCGCCAACGGTCTCTTCATCGAAACCGACATCACCAGCGACAGCGCGCTGGAACAAGCGGTTGCAAGAACCGCGCGGCAGTTCGGCGGCATCGACATCCTCGTCAATCTGGCCTGCAGCTATGTGGACAACGGCATGCGGGCAGGCCGAAACGACTGGCTCGCCGCGATGAACGTAAACGTGATCTCGGCGGTCATGCTGGTCAAGGCCGTGCATCCGTATATGGTCAAGCGCGGCGGCGGATCGATCGTCAATTTCAGTTCGATCTCGGCCGAGTGCGCTCAAACGGGGCGTTGGCTCTACCCGACCTCGAAAGCCGCGCTCAAGGCACTCACACGCAACATGGCGATGGACCTGTCCCAGGACAGGATCCGCGTGAATTCGGTTTCGCCCGGCTGGACCTGGTCGCGCGTGATGGACGAACTCACGCATGGCGATCGCGCAAAGACTGACCGCGTGGCCGCGCCCTTTCATCTGCTTGGACGCGTCGGTAACCCGGAGGAAATCGCGCATGTCGTCACCTTCCTGTGCAGCGATGCAGCCAGCTTCGTGACCGGGGCCGATTACGCTGTCGATGGTGGCTATTCGGCGATGGGCCCCGAACAGGCTGTGCCGGCTATTCCGAGGCTGGCTGAGTAAGACCCGTCACTTCGCAAACACTCTTCCCTGACGTATCGACCTCGAGGTATTCGTTATGAGAAAAATTGCCATCGTCGGCGCCGGCCAGTCTGGTCTGCAACTGGCGCTCTCCCTGCTCGACCGCGACTATGAAGTCACGCTTGCGACCAATCGCGATGCACAGCAAATCCGCACCGGCAAGGTCATGTCGAGTCAGTGCATGTTCAACGCCTCTCTGCAGATCGAGCGCGATCTCGGCCTGAACTGGTGGGACGCGTCCTGCCCTCCCGTGGAGGGGATTGGCTTCGCGGTGCCGCATCCGGACCTGCCGGGCCGCAAGATCATCGACTGGTCCGCGCGCCTGACCCGGCCGGCACAATCCGTCGATCAGCGCGTCAAGATGTCGGCCTGGCTCGAAGCCGTCGTCCAACGTGGTGCCGATGTGCGAATCTGCGACGTCGGCGTACCTGAAATGGAAGAGCTCGCAAGGAGCCATGACCTCGTGCTTCTGGCAGCCGGCAAGGGCGAGATCGTTAACCTGCTGGGCCGCAACGCTGAACGCAGCCCCTTCGACAAGCCGCAGCGCGCTCTCGCGCTGACCTACGTAAAGGGCATGACGCCGTCGGCGCCCTACTCGCGCGTACGCTTCAATCTGATTCCGGGCGTGGGCGAGTACTTTGCCTTCCCCGCTCTGACCACGAATGGTCCGTGCGAAATCATGGTGTTCGAAGGCATTCCCGGCGGTCGGCTCGATTGCTGGGCAGGCGTCAAGACACCCGAGCAGCATCTCGAGACCGGTCTGGCCTTTCTCCGCCAATATCTGCCGTGGGAAGCCGAGCGCTGCGCAAACGTAGAACTGACCGACCCCAACGGCGTGTTGAGCGGCCGCTTTGCGCCGACTGTGCGCAATCCATACTTCAGGCTGCCCTCCGGCAAGACCGTGTTCGGCATGGCAGATGCGATCGTCGTGAACGATCCGATTACAGGCCAGGGTTCGAACAATGCTGCCAAGTGCACGAAGGTCTATCTCGATGCCATTCTCGAGCGCAACAGCGCTGCCTTCAGCGAGGACTGGATGCAGCAGACTTTCGACCGTTATTGGTCGTACGCGAAAGAGGTCGTCAAGTGGACGAACTCACTGCTCACGCCACCGCCACCGCACATTCTCGAGTTGCTCGGCGCGGCCGGTCAGTTTCCTTCGCTGGCCTCGACGATTGCCAACGGCTTCGACGACCCGCGCACGTTCTCGCCGTGGTGGTTTGATCCGACCTCCTGCATGGCGCTGATCGACGAACACGCCGCGCGTGCCGCGTAATGAACACGAAAAGGAGAAAGCTCATGTGCAGCACGCTCGGATCCACTGCCGCGAAACCCGATGACCAGCTCAATACGATGCGGCAATTGCGCAACGCCTTTGGCCAGTATCCGACGGGCGTTACTGTCATCACAGCCGCCGCACGGGATGGCCGCAAGATCGGTCTGACCGCAAACTCGTTCGCGTCACTGTCGCTCGATCCACCGCTCGTGATCTGGAGTATCGGCAAGACTTCACCCAGTTGCGCGGATTTCGTCCGCGCGGGCCACTTCGCGATTAACGTGCTGGCCGAAGACCAGACCGATCTGTCGCGCCGCTTTTCGAAACCGTCGCCCGACAAGTACGTCGGCGTCGCCTGCCGTGAAAGCCTTGGCGGCACCATGGTGCTCGACGGCTGCAGCGCGCACTTCGTGTGTCGCAACCTGGCGCAGCACGAAGGCGGCGATCACCTGATTTTTATCGGGCAGATCGAGCATTTCGAAGCAGAGGGCCACGCGCCGCTGGTCTTCCATTCCGGGCAATACGGCGCGGTAACCAATAATCCGGAATCAATTTAATCATATTATTTAGCATTACATATTTATAAGGTTACCGCATGAAGCGCTCCACGTCCCGCATGCTGCTCTACTGCTTCGCTCTATCTGGACTCTTGAAGACCGGATCGGCAATAGCTGGCGACCTGCCCAACGTCAACCTCGGCTTCACGAGCTTCCTCGATGGTGCACCGCCGGCGGGCTCTGGCTGGTACGCGACGCAGTACCTCGAGTACTACACGGCAAGCCGGATCAACGACAATGCTGGCAACAAGATCCCTTTGCCGAAGCAGAACGTCGATATCTTTGCGGGCCTCACGCAGCTCGTGTACCAGTCGCCGTTCAAGATTGCGGGCGCGCATCCGGGCCTTGACGTGATCTTGCCGTGGGTCGCATCGGCGCATACCGACGACGGCATGGGCGACGTGGCGCTGAACGCACGCACGGGTTTCGGCGATGTGCTCATCGGGTCGTTCATCCAGTTCGATCCGATCATGGGCTCGAATGGTCCTCGCTTTGTGCAGCGCTTCGAATTCCAGATCATTGCACCTACGGGTGCCTATGACCCGAGCAAGGCGATCAACCCAGGCAGCAATTTCTGGTCGATCGATCCGTACTGGGCCGCGACAGTCTGGATTAATCCGAAGTGGACGGTTTCCTGGCGGCTGCACTACCTCTGGAATGCCACGAACAATCGGCCCTATCAAGGCCTGGGGGAAGGTGTGACTTCATCACAGGCAGGACAGGCGCTGCACGCCAACATCGCCATGGAATACGAGGTGACGCCCGGCCTGCGGATCGGCCTCAACGGCTACTGGTTGCGCCAGATTACCGACATGAAGGTGAATGGCCAGAACGTGTCCGGGCAGCGTGAAGCGGTGTGGGCGATCGGCCCGGGGGCGATGTACAGCTTCTCCCGGCACGACCACCTGATGTTTAATGCCTATTTCGAGGCGGGTGCGCGCAACCGGCCCGAAGGAACGCGCCTGGTGCTGCGCTACGTGCATCATTTCCAGTGACACGCTGATGGAGAGTTCGCGCCATGCACGCCGGCTGGAGTCGAGTCTGCCGGTATGGCGCACGCGAATGCTTGTAGAGGCATTCGTTAGTCCCCACACGGTGAATCCCTTCCCTGCTGCTCAGTGCCGTGCTGCATTGACAGTGCACAGAACCCTGATCGCATGTCGTGCACCTGCCTGCACGCCGTGCCACGACGCATAGCTTGCCTCGTCAAGCGGCGCACGTCGCCTTGATGCCCAGGCGCGAGCCCCCGTCCGTCGACACAGCCTTCGCTTGTCTCGAAGCCGGACGATCTAACGTCTTGAAGCGCGCTTGAGTGTCTGAGATGGCGTTTCGCCGAAGAGCTGCTTGTAGTCGTTGGAAAATCGGCCGAGATGTGAAAATCCCCAGTTCATTGCAATGGAAGACACGTTGCGCTCCGAGCAGTCCGAGAGCATGTCGCGCCGCACCGCTTCGAGCCGGTGCCTCTTCAACCAGGCCATGGGCGCAAGTCCAAAGTGCTGCCGGAAGCCCTCGAACAGCTTGTAGCGCGACACACCCGCTGCACGCTCGATGTCTTCGAGCGCGATATCTTCACGCGCGTTGTCGAGAATGAACTGCTTCGCGCGCAACAAATAGTGCGGACACGAAGGCCGCATCGCCTCGGCAAGCGCCTGTGTGTAGTTATGCGGCTGAGCAAGCAGCAGCCCTTTGATCAGTGCCTGCTCGAGATCCCCTGCCATCTGCTGATGATTGAGCAACGGCCCCGCCTGTCCCATCTCGGCCAGCAGGAACTTGACCATGCGCCACCAGGCCGCCTGGTCGCCTTCGGCGGCATTCATCTGTGGCTCAAAGGTCAACGCAGCGTCGAGCGGGCGTTGCAGAAGTCCCTCAAGCACCTGACGCAGGGCCGGAATCGGAATCGAAACGATGATCTTGCGACAGTTGCCCATGATCGCAAGGTCCTGCGTCTCATGCGGCGACAGAACGAGGCCCCTGTCCTGGTCCGACAGCCACAGGCGGCCCTGCGCGGCGAGCTCCTGCTGGCCGGTGAGTGGCAGGCTGACGCTATAGCTGTTGAGCGGTGCGTCATTGTGCACCGAGACGGTGACATCAGTACCGTAC
Organism: Paraburkholderia diazotrophica; assembly: GCF_900108945.1. GTDB lineage: Bacteria > Pseudomonadota > Gammaproteobacteria > Burkholderiales > Burkholderiaceae > Paraburkholderia > Paraburkholderia diazotrophica. Next base: position 11,348 of record NZ_FNYE01000073.1, read on the forward strand.
TCCACATACCCCAGCGTGCTGGCCATGGAACGCATCACCGTTCCAGAATGATGGAATTGCAGTTCCTTCGGGCTGCGTACCTGCAGCCCATGGGGCCCGCAAATCGACGCCATCCAGTCCCGCGCGCCCTGAAGATCTCGACTCAGCGCGTCAATACCTCGACTGTCGTTGAAGGCGGGGGAAGGCATGGCGTTTCACGGGAGGATTGACGAATGCTCAATGGTAATCCACCCCGTGCCGAGACAAAATACCGGAACACCCCAAGGCGCCCCGGCATCAGCAGCGTCAGGCGGATGACTGCGCACTGTTGCTGTCCCCGAACTTTTCGTAATAGAGACGGCCTTCCAGTCGTTCGCTTGCAAGCCACGTCTTTATTGCCTCAACCATCGGCGGCGGTCCGCAAACATACATGTCGAACGGGTTCGCTTCGAGCATCCCGCGGTCGAAATGTTCGGGAATGAGCCCCATCTTGCCCTGCCATGCTTCAGAGGGATTCATCACAACGATATCGCACGCGAAGTTCGGGATGCGCTCCTCGTAGGACTTCAAACGATCGAGCTCGCATAGATCCCGCGCGTTGGTCACACCATAGTACAGATGGACCCTCTGGCCACAGCCGCCCTTGTGAGCGAGATCGTCGAGCATGCCCAGAAATGCGGACAGGCCCGTACCGCCTGCGACCATCACCAGCGGCCGCGCCACCTCGCGTAGATAGAACGTGCCCAGCGGCGCCTCGAACTCGACCATCTGGCCCGGCTGGCAGCGCTCGCGCATATAGTTGCTCATCGCGCCGTCGGGCAGCAGACGGATCAGGAACCGGATCTGGTTGCTGTCCTCGGGCCGGTGCGCGAACGAATAGGATCGCCAAACGTCCGCGCCTGGCACCTTCAGACGAGCATACTGCCCGGGCAGAAAATCGAGCCGCCCGGGATGAGCACTCGCGTCCAGATGCAGGATCGCCGTCGTTTCTGAAACCTGCTTCACAGCCGTGACCTTGCCAGTGAGCAGCGTCGTGCCGCCGGCGCTGCACAGGCTCGAATCGAAGTCGAAGTAGAAGGACGCATCGGATTGCACGCGCGTCTGGCAGGACAGGATCTTGCGCGCAGCGAGGTCGTCGGCAGACAGCGTCTCTTCGTCGACATAGTCCTGCGTATAGCTACCCGATTCGCAGCGTCCCTGGCAGGTTCCACACACGCCCTCACGGCAGTCGAGCGGGATGTTGACGCCATTGCGCAGTGCGGCGTCGAGCAGGAGTTCACCCGCTCGGACATCAAAGAACGCCGTCTTGCCATCGGCAAAACTGAAGGCAACCTTGTGGCTCATCTCGTGGCACTCCCGCTTACAGATGGTAGAAATCGAGCACTGCGTTGATCGTGTCGTTCAGCAGGAGCACGTGCTTGCGAGCGATTTTCCAGGTCTCGCCGGCTGGGCGCAGCTGGTAGGTGACGTGTCCAAAGAAATGCTCGGCAACGCCATGCCGGGCGTAGAACGTGGCCCAGTTGGCCTTGACTTCCAGCTCGCCGCGTTCGCGCTCCGAAATACGGACGTTGGTGATCTGGTGCAGCGTACGCGGCAGCGGCGTCGACGCCGCCGACTTTCCCGTGCGCAGGCGGAACACGCGATCCTCGAGCCCCGTGCGGTTCGCATAGTAGATGAGCGACATGCCGCGCTTCGGGTCGGTCGTGTACACGTGCTCGGAGTCCCACTGGGGTACGTGGAATTCGCTGTTCTCGTCGAAGAGGGCGAGGTACTCGTCCCAGCTCTGCGCGTCGCAGAGCTCGGCCTTGCGATAGAGAAACTGCTCGACCGATTGTTGCAGGGCGACGGACATGGTTCAGGCCTCCTTCGTAACGTTCGACTTCTGTGCGAGCCCCTTCATGAGGTAGGTCTGCCACGCACCGTGCTGGTTAACGTAAAGCCCCTCGTGGGTCAGCTCCGTGCCGCATAGCACAGGTTCGATGCCGAGCAGGCGCGTATTTGCCGTCTCGCCTGCCACCCACTTGTGGTGCCCGCGAGAGATGTCGCTCCAGCGCTCGAGGCGCGCCTGGAAGCCGCGTTGCTGCTCGCGGAACTCCACGAGATCGTCCGGCGTGCCCATGCCCGAAACATTGAAGAAGTCTTCGAACTGCCGAATACGGCTCTCGCGATCCTGATCCGATTCGCCCTTCACGCCGATGCACTGGCTGGTGACCTCAGTCTTGTTCCAGGCGACCGGACGCACGATGCGAAGCTGGGAGCTGATCTGGTCCATGAAAAAGAGGCTCGGATAGATGTTCAGGTTGCGCAGGCGATGCATCATCCATTCGGCCTTCTGCTGCCCCTGTGCCTCGACGAGGCGCGGCATGACGCTGCCGTAGCCCGGACGCACATTGGGGTTCGGCATGTCGCTGAACAGCACGCTATGGCCGTTCCTGAATGCGAACCAGCCGTCGTCGGTCTCGGAATCGCCCGCGCCGAGCTTGCTGTAGTCGAGCGTTCCGCTTGTCGCACCGCCCTTCTGGGCGTTCGATTCGTGGCGGTGCTGCACCGTGGCGACGTAGTTGTAGTGCACCGTGCTCACGTGGTACCCGTCGAGGCCGTTTTCGTTCTGCAGCTTCCAGTTGCCTTCGTAGGTGTACGTGGACTTGCCCGGCAGCACCTCGAGCTCGCCCGTGAAGTTGACCCGCAAAAACGGACACCTATCCTTTTACAGGAGGTGCCGAAATGGGCAAGACTCGCACACCGTACCCGGCGGAATTCCGGGCGCAGATGGTGGAACTGGTCAAGGCCGGGCGTACACCGCAGGAACTCGCGCGCGAGTTCGAACCGACGGCGCAGACCATCACCAACTGGGTTGCGCAAGCCGATCGTGATGCGGGGGTGCGTCATGACGGGCTGACCACGGCCGAGCGGCAGGAACTTACGCGGCTGCGCCGTGAGAATCGCCAGTTAAAAATGGAGCGCGACATCCTCTCTCACGCGGCGGCCTGGTTCGCGCGGGAGACGGGAACCGTGCCACCGAAGGGTACGGATTCATGAAAGCGAACCGGGCCCGCTGGCCCATAGCCACGATGGCGCGGCTGCTCGGGGTCTCGACGAGCGGCTATTACGCGTGGCTGATACGCGAGCCATCGCAGCATGCTGGCAGTGATGCACAACTGCTGGCACGCATCCGTACGCTGCATGCGAGTTCGCGCGGCACGTATGGCGCGCCACGCATCCATGCGCAACTGGCGCGCGAAGGCATGCACGTTGGGCGCAAGCGGATAGCGCGTCTGATGCGCATGGCCGGCCTGTGTGGCGCCAGCCGCCGGCGTTGGCCACGTACCACACGGCCGCGTGCGGGGGCACGACGTGCACCCGATCTGGTACGCCGGCACTTTAGCGCCGACGCGCCGAACGTGCTGTGGGTGGCAGATGCCACCTACATTCCAACCGGCGAGGGGTTTCTGTATCTCGCTGTGGTGCTCGATGTGTTTAGCCGGCGCATTGTGGGCTGGGCGATGTCGAACCATCTGTACACGGAACTGATGCTGCGTGCGCTCGACATGGCACTGCTGCAGCGACACCACGAGGGTGTGATTCTGCATTCGGACCAAGGCTGCCAGTACACGTCCATTGCCTTCGGCCGACGTTGTCGCGAGGCCGGCGTGCAACCGTCAATGGGGACGGCCGGCGACGCCTATGACAACGCGATGTGTGAGTCGTTCTTCGGCACACTTGAAGCAGAGTTGCTGTCGTGCGAGCACTTCGCAACTCATGAACAGGCGCGTCGAAGTGTGTTCTCATTCCTGGAAGGCTGGTACAACGTACGCCGCCTGCACAGCAGCATCGGTTATTGCTCGCCGCTCGAATTTGAAAACCTGCATGCGCCACATCAACCGACATCGCATCGCGGGTTGCCCACCGCCGGGCAGCGTCATGGGCGAGAGAGGCGCCCCGCTGCCCGTCCGTGGACAACCCGCTGCTCAACGCCCAATGGAGGCTAAATCACATTCAATCTCTGACTGCAGATCTGTCCGCTGAACCGGGTCAACCTCA
>NZ_FNYE01000088.1 GCF_900108945.1 Paraburkholderia diazotrophica
TGTACGCCGCCATTCGCCGCGGAGTACGCAGCCGAAGGCGTCGCCCCGATGGCCTGCAGGGCCCAAAGCGAGCCTGTCTGCACGATGGCGCCACCACCGCGCAGCTGCATCGCCTTCGCCGCGGCCTGCGCCATGAAGAATTTACCCTTGAGGATCGTGTCGAGAAACCAGTCGTACTCGGACTCGTTCACGTCGAGAAATGCCTTGGGGCGGAACACGCCCGCGTTGTTGACAAGAATGTCGACGCCGCCAAACGCCTGCGTCGCCAGTTCGACCAGCGCCGTCGCCGTACCAGGCCGGGCGATGTCACCCGCATGGACACGCACTCGGGCGCCGGACGGGTCGATATCCGCCGCCGCCTGCCTGAGCTTGGCCTCGTCACGGCCGCCAATGACCACGTTGGCGCCGGCGTTCACAAGGCGGGCGGCGACTTCTTTACCGATGCCCGATCCGCCGCCCGTGATGATAGCGATTTTGGAAGAAAAACTATTATCCATGACTGCTCCTGAAAAAGAATGAAAGATCGGAACGAAAGCAACACGAATCGTGTCGTTATCGCTAATTCATGGGAATATTCTCGCCACCCTGCACCACACTCACAAATGAGATATTCTGTTTATCGTTGAAAGAAAATCTTTCTATCAATGACCGCTCCGATTTTCCTGAACGCGCTGCGCGCCTTTGAGGCGAGCGCGCGCCACCAGAGCTTTTCTGCTGCTGCACTGGAACTGAACGTCACGCCCGCTGCCGTCGGTCAACTCGTTCGCAGCCTCGAAGAATGGCTCGGTGTACCGCTGTTCCATCGCGGCAGCGGCGGGCGAGCGCGTCTTGTGCCAACGGACGTTGCGCTACGGGCACTGCCCGACATCCGCGACGGGTTCGATCGGCTGAACCTCGGGTTCGCGCGACTCAAGGAAGGCTCGGCTGTGGGCGTGCTGACGGTGACCGTCAGCCCGGCGTTCGCCGCGAAATGGCTGCTGCCGCGCATTGACCGCTTCCAGAGCACCTGGCCAGAAACCGACGTGCGTCTCGACACCAGCCTGAAGCTGATGGATTTCGCGACCCAGGGGATTGATATCGGAGTTCGTTACGGCGCGGGGAACTGGCCAGGATTGGAGGCCGAGAAACTGATGGACGAAGAGGTTTTTCCCGTGTGCTCACCGGCGTTTCTCCACAAGCATCGGCGCTTGCGCGGCCCGGCAGACCTGGCCGGGCTGACGTTGATAGACGATCTCTCCGTCGATCGTCAGATCGGATTCGTCACCTGGGACGCGTGGCTCGAAACCGTTGGAAAGAAAGCAATCGCGGCTCGATCCGGGTTGAAGATCAACAATTCTGCCGCCGTGTTGCAAGCCGCGATCGATGGCCGCGGAGTCGCGCTAGCGCGTAGTGTCCTTGTGCGCGATGATCTGGCCGCCGGGCGGCTGGTCCGGTTGTTTCCAGATATCGTTCGGCCTTCGGTGCTCGCGTATTACGTCGTCTACCGGAAGGAGTGTGCTGCGTTGCCGAGACTTGTCGCGTTTCGCGATTGGCTCCTTGACGAGGCTTGCGTCGACTGACATACGAAGTACGTTGGCCGTCCGCTCATATCGAGTGATGGCTTTGTGGATATACGATCATCGAATGGGCGCCTGCCAGCGCTTGCGCGATCGTCAGTCTCGCGAGGTTGCTACCGGCATCGGCCGTCTCGTGCGGCGAGCCGCTCCGTTGCGAGGCTTCTGTATTCATTGGGTCACTCCAGATCCGTTAAGCCGGCCACCCTGCGTTGCGCAGGGACCCAGAGATCGTGCGCCATCGTCAGAAACCCGGCGATATAGGCGACATCTTCTTCGCCCTTCCGAACCCCGACATTGATTCTCTTGCTCAAGCCATGTTCGCCGAGCCGGACAGTGCGTACAGGCAGCCCGCTCCCCTCCTCCGCCACGAGCCAGTCCGGCAAGACGGCGATGCCACGACCGGCCGCAACCAGTTGCAGCATCAGTTCGGTCTGCTCAGCCGTCCGATGAAATTTCGGCTTGCAGTGGGCGGGCACGAGAAAGCGCGTGAAGATGTCGAGGCGCTCCTTGCTCACGGGAACCGTGATCAGTTCCTCGCTCATCAGGTCCTGAGGCATTGCGAACTCGCGTGTGGCAAGCGGATGGCGCTCCGGCACCACCAGCATCAACTCATAGTCGATGACGGAAGTAAACGTGATGTCCGGCACGTCGATCGGATCGGGCGTGATGAGCAGATCGATTTCGTACCCAAGCAACGCTGCAACGCCGTCAAAACGGAATGCAGTGCGCACATCGAAATCGACATCGGGCCACGCAGCAAGATAGTGCGGCGTGAGCCGGGTAAGCCATTTCTGGCACGGATGACATTCCATGCCCACGCGCAACGCTCCACGGCGGCCCTCCGCGAAATTCGTCAGCGTCCGTTCTGCGTGCTCCATCTGCGGAATCACGCGCCCCGCGAGCCCCAGCAGATATTCGCCGGCGTGCGTGAACCGCAGTCCGCGGCCATTCTTGGTCCAGAGCTTGACGCCATGCCGCTCTTCGAATTTTCGAACCATGTGAGAGAGCGCCGACTGCGTCACATTCAACCGGTCGGCCGCCGCGGTCACGCTGCCGAGGCGATCCACTTCCATCACGATCGAGAGATATTGGAGGTCTAGCATCCCTGTTCTCCATCAGCGCAATGCTTCGCTGCTTCGCGGGCGATCGACGCTATCCGCGCATTGCATCGGCTCTCGCAATGATTCCGCCTTCCGCAAGGTGAATGCAAACGCGGCCAGACCCAGCGCCGGTCCTGGCACCAGAAGCCACATCGCATCGAGCCCGATATGGTCGAAAAGCGTAGTGGTCGCTGCAATCGATACCACGGTGATCGCAAAGCCAATCGAGTTCTGGATCGCGAGCGCGCTTCCCACGAGCGCCGGCGGACATGCGTCGGCAGCAAGCGCGGAAAACTGCGGCGAGTCAGCGGGGGCCGACGCGCCCCATAGCAAGAGGAGCACCGCCATCGTTTCGGGAGCCAGGTGACGCCAGCACAGCGCGAAGACGAGCCCACATAGACCCGACATCGCGAGTGCGCCTGTCGCCACTTTCGCACTGCCGAGGTGTCGCGATACAACACCGCCGAGCACGGAGCCCAGCGCACCGATCCCGATCACAATGAACGACATCGCCGAAACACTGAGCCCTGGAAGAGCGCTCGTCAGAGACGTATGGGCAATCAGCAGCGGTACAGCGGTCCAGAACGCGTAAAGCTCCCACATGTGGCCGAAATATCCGAGCGTCGCGGCCCGGAACCGGCGAATGCGAAACGCGCTGAGTACGGATGGTGGCGATGTCGCCGGTGTCTCCTTGTCGCGCGCAGAATGGGGCGACACGACAGAGTGCGGCCCATCGCCGAGCGCGCCGATAAGGCCGGCCCCACCGACAGCAAGCAACGACGACGCGGAAATGACCAACTGCCAAGAGAGACCTGTTCCCAGCACGCGCATCGCATGGGGCAGTGCCGTGCCGAGTATGAGCATCCCGACAAGCTGCGCGAGCGCCTGCCCCGTGCGATAGGGCGCCCAGCCGATGATCAGCTTAGCTTCATTCCCATCGGATAGATGCCGGCGAGGCAGATACCGACGCCCAACCGGAAGAGCGCGCCACTCACGAGACCGGTCGACAGCCACGCAAAGCCGAGGTTGAACAGCGCACCGACGACGGCACTGCAGACGAAGATCCTGCTCGCGCGAAAACGATCGGCGGCGCCGCTCAGCGAGACGATGAGTGTGCCGAGGATGAAGCCAAGCTGCACCGCGCTCGTCAACCAGCCGATGTCGGCCGCGCTGATGTGCCAGATTTTCACCAGATCGCCGGCAGTGCTGTTTGCACTGAACCACAGTGCAGTACCGAAGAGTTGCGCGATCGAGATTGCGGCGACCGGGCCTATCCCTTGAACGAGCAGTTTCCGCACACCAGTCGCCCCGATTATTGATTCGCGAGGGGCGCCTGCGCGCCGCGCAACTGGTCGAGCCACCGCTCGTCGCGAGGAGACGGACGACGATGCAGCCGTTCGTTGAGGATCACGTGCGCTTTTCCGGCCTCGCCGCTTCGCATGAGCGCAACCAGAAGCGTGTCCTCGACGACCTCGCGCTGCGCGCCGCTTCCGCCGATTCGCACGACGTCTCGCGCGACCGGCTCGAGGATCTCCGCGGCGAGTGCGTACTTTTCTTCGGCGAAGGCCAACGACGCGCGGCAGATCGCCGGGACGACGGGGCCAGCCGGAAGCTTGCCTTCGTCGATGAGCCTGTTGAGCACGGCAACGCGTTGTTCGACGGCTGTGCTGTCACCCGTCGCCGCGGCGACCAGCGCCATGTGGAAGTCAGCGAATGGAAACCCCGCTTCCTTGAAGTAATCCGACGCGTACTTTGCGGCGGCGTCCCACATGCCCGCCGGAACGGCGTGGCCGTACGCCTGCATGCGCCAGAGAAACGACGACGTGTCGCTGACGATGTTGATCGGCGTGCCGAGCGACGCAGTCGGCGCGACATGCTCGTTGTAGATGCCGAGCGCTCGCACGGTGTCAGCGCGCTCAAGGGCGATGAGCGCGCTATGCCATGCGATGTGGCCGTGAAGCACGCCTGTCTTGTCGTACTCCGGCAACCAGCCGGTGATCATGTCTTGCGCCTCGTCGTTCGCACCGGACTCGTACAGCACGTGGGCGACGGCGTGCGCCGCGTTCACGTTGTGTCGCCGCAA
>NZ_FNYE01000002.1 GCF_900108945.1 Paraburkholderia diazotrophica
GCGCGGCAAGAATCGCAACAAATCGAAGATCCGTGCTCGGGTTGAGCACGTGTTTGCTGTGGTCAAGCGCCTGTGGGGCTTCACGAAGGTGCGCTATCGCGGTCTGGCGAAGAACGCCAATCGCGCCTTCGTCGCGCTGGCGTTGACCAACGTCTATCTCTCGCGCAGACGATTGATGGCACAGGTCCGCCCGTAATGGGCGAAATGCGGGCCGAAGGCCCGTACGCAACGCCCTGGTGGGCAGGAAAAAACAAGCGGAAAGCTTCTCTCACGATCAATCTGCCTCTGTTTGCGCCCGAATGGATGAAAACAACGGCTTGTTCAGCGTTGCCTTAACTTTCGATGTAGCCATTTTTTCCATTCTGCGTACCTGTTACGCCTGGCAGGCGATGCGCTATCCAGCCGACGCATCGCAGCGCGCCAGTTCTAGCCGATCACTTCGCTCTCTCTACATCACCGGGCTTCCACGTCTGATCGAAGTACGGTTGAGTCGGTCCGTACAGGCGCAGCATCACGAAGAAGCCTTTGCCTGGCACGGTGCGGCGCCAGTTGCTTTCCTTTCCTGCTGGCGCATGCGGACCGAAGTAAAGATCGATCGAACCGTCCGCATTGATTGCAGGCTTGTCGCGCAAGCCGATGGAGGGAAGGGGTTGTCCGTTGTCGAGACCTGAAGCGGTCTGCGTGTCATACAGCGTTGCCGACCAGAATATGGCCGCCGGCACGTTCGGCGGAAGATGCAGCCTGTAGTCTTTGCTACCGTCCAGCGATTGACCGTCGGCGTCCTTGAATGTCGTCAGATATCGCGCGCCTTTGCCCGGCGTTACGGATGCCATCGCGGGGCTAGTGGCGTAAGCGATGCTGTAGACGCCGCTGCGCGCATCGAGATCGCGGAACTTGCCCGCCTTATCCATCCATTCCCAGTCGTACGCGAAATGACGCGCCGGTGTCACGTAGCGCCGGTCGCTGTAGATCAATCCTCCCGGCCGCTGTGCCAGTTCGTCGTAGATCATCGACCGGCTCATTTTGAAAGCGGTCTTTGCCGCAGCATCGAGGATTGCGCGCGTGTGCGCATCCGGCTTGAATGGTTGTCCCTTGACGATGCCGATCGATGCCATCATGCCGCGCCAGTCCGTGTCGGCGGTATCGATTGGCTCGCTGTCGACGAATCGCGCCAGCACATCGAAGAACCGTCCGTCCGGCGGGAACGTCATGTTCACGGGCACACTGGAGGCGTCCGGGAATTGCATGGACTTCGGCTCTTTGCCGAGCGGATAGATGCGCGTCTGCTCCATCAGCTTGACGGGTGGCGCGAGATCGGTGCGGTCGCTAAAAAAGGCGCGCCAGAAAACAAAAACGTTGTTCGTCCGCGATCGATAGACGAAATAGCCGTCGGGAATGTTGCCGGCATAGTCGGGCGGCAGCACAAGGAATTTTCCCCCGTTGCCCTGATCTGGGCCGGCAAAACCGATGTCGCCTGCGTACGTCTTGCCGTCTACCGTCGGTCCGACGATAGGCCGTTGCCAGAAATCGTCGAGTATGCCTTGCTGTTTGGGCGGCACCTCGATCACCATGGGGCCGTCGCGGCCAACGTCCACATAACCCATGCCGTAGATGACATCGGAGTTGGGTGTAAGCACGACGGTCTTGGCATCGAGACGCTCTTTCCAGACCGGGAAGACGTTATAACCAGCGCCGAACGCCTTCTCCGAACCCTTCTTTCATCGAGTACAGGTTGATCGCTGGCAACGCCCACAAATACACCTGGGTTGCACGCTGGAACAAAAGCTCGTCGCGCAGCGTCGCTGCGGTTGCGCGGGTGGGCTGGCCGCCCGGAAACGGCAATTTCGCAAGTGCTTCATACCGCGCGATCGAATCGGATGGCGAATCCTTCGGCCCGGCGTTGTGCGCAGCGAATGCACTGCTGCACAAGAGACAGTTAGCGGCGATGCAAATGGACGACAAACCTGCGGAAAGACGCATCGAAAGGCGATGGATGGTGGCGTGCATATCTCTTGCGCAATACTTGACGACGGTTGGAGTTGGGCGTGCATCAATCGCAAAAGGCCGACGTTGCCGCTCGCCCAATCAAGGTGAAGAGAAGAATACGCTCAAAGGCGTGCTAATCAGTTGGCGAACGCTTCTTTCAGCGTAGCCGCGGCCATGTCGAGTGCGTGCCCGCCCTGCTCGATTGCACCCGGCATCCAGCAGAATCCGTGGATCATGCCTGAGTAGCGCTCGGCCCTGACAGGCACGCCCGCCGAGGCCAGGCGTTGCGCGTAAGCTTCGCCTTCATCGCGCAGCGGGTCATACTCCGCGGTGATGACCAGAGCTGGAGGAAGGCCGCGGTGATCGTCAGCCAGAATCGGCGACGCATACGGATGCCTGCCGTCCCGCGTATCGCTCAGGTAGTGCTGCCAGAACCACTGCATCGCTGCACGCGTCAGGTAATATCCGTCGCCGTTTTCACGGTACGAGCCGGTGCCGAAATCGTGATTCGTAACGGGATAGAGCAGCACCTGATGACGCAGAGCGAACGTGGCCTTGTCTTTGGCAATTAGCGCGACGACTGCCGCCAGGTTGCCGCCCGCACTGTCTCCGCCGACCGCCAGTCGGCTAGCATCGACGGCAACCGTACTGCCGTTGGCAGCCAGCCATTCGGTGACGGCATAGGCATCTTCGACGGCGGTCGGGAATTTATGTTCAGGCGCGAGCCGGTAATCCACGGACACCACCACGCATCCCGCGCGGTTTGCGATGCGGCGACACGGGACGTCCACGATATCGAGGTCGCCGATGACCCAGCCGCCTCCATGGAAGAAGACCAAGGCCGGAAAAGGCCCGCCGCCCTGCGGCGTATAGATGCGCACGGGGATTTCTCCTGCCGCCCCTGCGATCGTGCGATTTTCCACCTTGGCAACGTCTTCGGGAGGGCCGGACAGTGCCTGCAGCCGCGATGCCGCGACGCGTGCTTCTTCAGGCGTGCGCGTTTCGAGCGGCGGGCTTCCGGCCGCCGCCATGAGATCGAGGATAGCTTGCGCTTGTGGATCGAGCGCCATGATCACACGGTCTCCGCAGGCACCGGCGTCAACACGAACCCTTGATAGCCGTTCGCGGCCACCTTCGTGCATATCTCGCGGTAGGCCGGAACGCCGCCGACATAGATCGGGAACGGCATCGTCTTGCCCTTGATGTTCGCGCCGTTGTACCAGGATTCGCCGCGCGGAAACAGCGTGCTATCGGCAACGGTGCGCACGTGCTGGCTCCAGTCCGTTTCCGATTCCGGCGTGGCTTCGATCGAACTGATGGCGTTCTCGCGAAGGTGCTGGATGCAGTCAGAAATCCATTCGACGTGCTGTTCGATCGACAACACCATATTGGTCAGCACGGATGGACTTTGAGGGCCGGTGATCATGAAGAAGTTCGGAAAGCCGGCGTTGGCGATACCCAGATAGGTACGGATCTGGCGGCCATCCTCCCATTTGTCCTTCAGCGCGACACCATGTCTGCCGCGGATGTCGATGCGAAACAGCGGGCCGGTAATCGCGTCGTATCCGGTTGCAAAGACAATCGTGTCCAGCTGGTACTCGGCCTGAGCAGTGCGAAGGCCACCGGGCGTGATCTCTGCGATGGGCGCCGCCTTCACGTCGACAAGCGTGACGTTGTCGCGGTTGTACGTCGCGTAATAGTTCGTGTCGAGCACCGGCCGCTTGGAGCCGAACACGTAGGTCGGCAACAGTTGATCGGCAGTCTGCGGGTCTTTCACCAGGCTGCGGATCTTCCCGCGCACGAAGTCGCAGAGCTTTTCATTGGCCTCTACGCTGGTCATCAGGTCCTTGTACCCGGTGTTCATCCAGCCGCCTTCTTCCCATGCTGCTTCATACCGGCGTTGGCGCTCTTCGGGCGCGTCGTTAAGCGTTACCCGATCGGGCGCGGGCCTGATATTCGTACCGGCCCACGACTGGAGCAGCTTGGCCTTGATCGCCGGAAAGTTGGCCTTGGTTTCCCGGATATAGGCGTCGTCGTAAGGATGGTTTTGCGCGGGTGTGGTGTACTGAGGCGTGCGTTGAAACACATACACGTGTTGCGCTTGCTCAGCGATGACTGGAATGGCCTGGATGCCGCTGGAGCCAGTGCCGATGACGCCCACGCGCTTGCCGCTGAAATCGACGGGCTGGTGAGGCCAGGTGCCCGTGTGATAGTGCTCACCGGTAAAGCTCGACAGTCCCTTGAAATCCGGCGTGTTGGACGACGACAGGCAACCGACACCGGAAATGAAGTAGGTCGCCGATACGGTCTGGCCATCGTCCGTGCCCACGAGCCAGCGGCCCGTCTGCTCGTCATAGTGTGCCGATTTCACGCGCGTGTTGAACTGGATGTCGCTGCGCAACTGGAATCGGTCGGCGACATGGTTCAGGTAGCGCAGGATCGACGGCTGATCCGGATAGCGGCTTGTCCACGTCCATTCCTGTATCAGCTCGTCCGAGAACGTGTAGTTGTAGTAGACGCTCTCCACATCACAACGCGCGCCGGGATAGCGGTTCCAGTACCAGACGCCGCCGACGTCGGTGCCGGCCTCGTAGACGCGCACCGTCAGACCCTGCTCGCGCAGCCGGTGAAGCATGTACAGGCCGGAGAAACCGGCGCCTACGACAACTGCATCGAAATGTTTCATGTTTTGTCTCCTTCGGAAGCGGTTGGCGGGACACGCGGTTGCGTCCGGCCGTCCGCAGCGGACTGTTTTGAATACCCTTGTTCAGCCTTATCGTCGACAGCGCCATTGCATTCGCCTCGCTGCTGCCGGACCGGACAGATTCCGAACCAGGCGGCAACATTGCTGTCCGGCACATCGGTGCCGTCTCGCATTCGCCTGGTCGGTTTTTCGACGCGAGAAACGACGGGCGCAACCGCGTACCCGGCACGCATCCGGCGGCCGTGTCGCTGCTCGCAAGCTCTGGCACGTCGGGGCGGGGATACGGCTGATGGGTGAGGGCTGTTGACTCGGTAACAATGCTAAGTAGGCTTTTCCGAGGGCGTTATGGCATATTGGGACAATTAGTTATCAGATTCGGACGTTGCTTCTCCCACCCGCCTATGCGTCACCTCAGTCACGTTCCCCGCCATAACGGCCCAAGCGTTCGATTGCTGCTTCAGTTCGGCATGGATCATGGAATGTCCGCGGATCGATGCCTGAAGGGAACGGGATTGACCTGGGCGCAACTGGCCGACACCGGTGCGGAAGTTCAGGCAGAGCAGGAACTGCAATTGATCCGCAATCTGGTCAGCACACTGGGACATATTTCTGGTCTCGGTATCCACGTTGGGCTGCGCTACCGGTTGGCCACCTATGGGGTCTATGGTTTTGCCGTGCTGAGCTGTGCAACGCTGCGCAGTGCGGTGGCCATGGGTTCACGCTACCTGGAGCTGTCGTACCCGTTTCCGGATATCTGCTCGAAGGTGATCGGCGGCACGGTGGAAACCATCATCGATGACAGCAGGGTTCCTGAGGACGTGCGCGCGTTTATCGTCGATCGGGATTGCGCGACGATTGCAAACATCCAGCGAGATCTGCTCAATACCACGCTGCCGGTTTTCAGTGTCACGTTGCGCAGGCCGGCGCCATCCGATGTCACACCGTATGAGGCGCTCTTTGGCATGACGCCGGAGTTCGGTGCGCCCTCGAACCGCATACTCAAGGACGCCTCGGCGTACCTCGACCGCCCATTGCCATGCGCCAGCGAAGAAGTCGCGCGTGACTGCGAAGCGCAGTGCCAGGCCATGCTGACAAGGCGCCAGGCGCGCACGGGTCTGGCGGGCCAGTTGCGCGATCGGCTCGTGGCCGTCCCGGCGCAGCAGCCCGATATGGAAGCGCTGGCGGAAGAGTTCCACATGACGTCGCGCACGATGCGTCGACGGCTCGCCGAAGAGGGCACGAACTTCCGGCAGTTGCAGGAAGAAGTTCGCGAAGCATTGGCCGATGAGCTGCTTGCCGGCCCGCTATCGGTGGAACAGGTAGCCGAATCGCTCGGTTACGGCGAGGCGTCGAATTTCATTCGCGCCTACAGACGATGGAAAGGCACTACCCCGAAAGAGTTCAGAAACCGCGTGCGCGAGTCCGAGTGAGTTCGCGGCAAGAAGGTGCTGAGTCTCCGAATAGGACAACAACCTGTCCGGATATGCCATAACGCCGGCAAAAACGCCGACTTAACATTGGCCCTCGTCTGCGAGAACAATCCTCCGCCTCGTTAAGCAAGAACACCGCGATCCGATCGCCATCTGGTTAGCCTGAGGCGCGAAGAAAGATTTTGCTCGCTGTCGCCACCTTCAGCTAGACAACTCAAGGGAAACAACAGCCATGAGAATGCAGGGCAAGATCGGGCTCGTCACGGGCGGAGCCTCCGGTATGGGACTCGCCTTCGCGCGGCGCCTCGCGCAGGAAGGCGCGAAAATCTACTTTACGGACGTCAACGAATCCGGCGGCAAAAAGGCCGAGGATGAACTGCGACGCTCCGGTCTGTCGGTCACTTTTCTTTCTCACGATGTCACGCTGGAAGCCGACTGGCTCCGCGTGCTTGAGCACATCCGGGTCAGCGAAGGCCGCCTCGATGTGCTGGTCAATAACGCCGGCATCGTGATGTCGCACAACATCGAGAATTGCACTGCAGAGGATTTCGACAAGGTACTTAACGTCAATCTGAAAAGCGTTTTCCTCGGCTGCAAGCACAGCCTGGCTCTCATGAAGGAGAACGGCGGATCGATCATCAATATGTCGTCGATTACCGCTATTTGCGGTGAACCGGCGGCACTGGCCTACAGTGCATCCAAGGCCGGCGTACGGTTCCTGTCGAAATCCGTCGCGCTGCATTGCGCGGAGAAAGGCTACGCCATTCGCGTCAACAGCCTGCATCCCGGCTACATCGACACGCCTTTGCTTTCCGGCGCACCGAGCCGCTTGTCCGAAGCAGAAGCACTGACCGTGCGTGCGCGCATCGGTGGCGAGATTCCATTCAAGCGTCGCGGCACGCCTGACGAGGTGGCGGGGGCGGTGCTGTATCTTGCCAGCGATGATTCCGCGTATGTCACCGGTACCGAACTGGTGGTCGACGGCGGCTACGCCTGCCACTGATACATGGCAGCACAGGTGACCGGGCGGTTCTTGCAGCCGCGCCGATCACGATGCGGGTCTGCGACGAGCGTACGAATTTTGCTGCGCTTGCCACCCTATCGCATACACACGAGGAGACGATCAGGATGCTTCAGTTCAGAGGGAAAGTCGCTGTCATCACAGGCGGCGCGTCGGGATTTGGTCGAGAATTTGCGCGCCTGGGCGCCTCTTTCGGCATGAAGCTCGTGCTGGCCGACGTGCAGGCAGACGCGCTGGACGCAACCGTGAGCGAGCTGAAAGCAGCGGGTGCCGATGTTATCGGCAAGCGCACCGATGTTTCAAGATCCGACGAAGTGCAAGCCTTGGCCGACGCCGCCGTCGCCGCATTCGGGGAGGTCAACCTACTTTTCAACAATGCGGGCGTGGCATCTGGCGGACTGGTCTGGGAGAGTTCGGAAAAGGATTGGGACTGGGTGTTGGGTGTCAATCTGCGTGGCGTTATCAACGGCGTCCGTATTTTCACGCCTTTGATGCTCGCGGCCGCTGAAAAGAATCGCGACTACGTAGGGCATATCGTGAATACCGCGTCGATCGGCGGACTGGTCACGGCGCCGATGCTTGGCCCGTACACCGTCTCCAAGCATGCCGTGGTTGCACTGACCGAATCGCTTTACCACGATCTAAGCCTTGTAACCGACAGGGTGAAATGCTCGGTGTTGTGTCCTTCTTTCGTCGCCACGGGTATCAACCGGTCGCAGCGCAATCGCCCGGCAGCGCTCGGCGTCGAGGGGACGCTTCATCGTTCGCAACTGGCGGCCCAGGCTATTCTCGATATGGGAACAGGGGCGGGCACGGTCAGCGCAGAACAGGTGGCACAGTTGACCTTCGACGGCATTCACGACAAGCGCTTTTACATCTGTCCGCATCCGGATAAGCTCTCCGCCGCGCGTCAGCGGTTTGATGACATCGTCGCTTTGCGCAATCCTCACGATCCTTTCGACAAAAATCAGGAAATGCGAGCGAAGGTAGTCGCTACGTTGCAGGGATAAATGCGGTTGCGGTTTGTGGCGAGGCGCATGAGAGGCATTGCGGCCTCGATGGACCAACCGCCTGGATGCCGGGCTCACCGCAGCCTTTTGGCATACCGATCGCGAACCACTTGCGAGATATACGTCGACAGCCCGCGACCACGGACAGCAAGGCGCTTCATTTTCTCCACGTCTTGCTGGCCCGGGGTCGCGTAGTTATACAGATAGACCTGGCCGTTCCTGAATCCCACAACGATAGCGTCCGGACAGGTTTCGTAGGCGACCACGCCTGATCGGCCACTCCGATCCCGATATCGTGGCATTTCGCCTCCCGCTCGACGCGTCTATCTTCAGACGCAATGCAACAGGGCACGAACTATTCCTAAACCAGCGGCAAACAGATATCCGTCAGCAAATTCGCCGGCGCGGTCTCTTTGGGATTGTTCAAATACTCTTCGAACACAGGCGCGTCAGCGGCCTCGTGTTCCGAGTTCACCAGCCACTCGCCATAGAGCCACTGATAAGCCGCCGCCATATCCTCGTAAGGCCCTTTGTGCCGCAATACGGCGTACTTGCCGCCGGTAATCGGCGTGACGCTGACAGGCCCGCCGCCCGACACATCGACGGCCCGAGGCAGCCACACGCCGGCCTTCGACCTCAATTCGTTTTCGGCGACTGCAGTCGGATCGTCGTAGAAGATTCCGATCATCCGCATTTCGCCGGACAGCAGTCCACGCGATGCCAACCAGTCCATCAGCGTTTCGAACGCCTTGCCGATCTGCAGATACGGCCCGACGTGATCGACGGTCAGCACGTCGAAGCCCGCGATATCCCGAATCACCACATCTCTCATCGTCATTTGATTACCTCCTGGGTCCGTAATAGACGGCCGGAACAGGCGACGCGTCCCGGCATTCCGATACTGCGCGGGCGACATGCATAAGACGGCGCAGAACGCCCGCGTGAACGACTGCAAACTTCCATACCCCGCCGCGCGGCATGTCGCGCGCGATGACCGAGGTCGCTCATGGCAATCAATCGTAGAAGAAGGCGCGGCAAAGTTCACGACAGCTCGCAGCGATTTTCCACATCCTCCGCACAGGCCGCGTCCCGACCACACAATTCAGCGACGACTTAACCCGAGCCGTTCGCGTGCGCGCTCAACGGCATTCATCTTTGCCGATTTTCGATAACACCTCGATTTATGGCTTCCTACCATCGCCAGATGCCGCCCGTAACAGGCCCGCTGCGAAGGGCAACGACGCGGGTCCATCAATTGGCAACTTCGAAAATGGAGCCTCCGATGAAAGCAGAGTCGACAACCCAGCACAAAGGCGTCGTCACGCATCACGAGTTGAAGCAGACGCTCGGCACCTGGCAGCTTTGGGGCATCGCCGTCGGCCTCGTGATCTCCGGCGAATATTTCGGCTGGAGCTACGGCTGGGCGAGCGCGGGCACGCTCGGCTTCGTGATCACCGCGCTTTTTATCGCTGCGATGTACACGACGTTCATATTCAGCTTCACCGAACTCACGACGTCGATTCCGCATGCGGGCGGCCCATTCGCCTACGCGCGCCACGCGTTCGGGCCCACGGGAGGCTATATCGCGGGCGCGGCGACGCTCGTCGAATTCGTGTTCGCGCCACCCGCAATCGCGCTCGCGATCGGCGCGTATTTGCACGTCCAGTTTCCCGGCCTCGAACCGAAGCACGCGGCAATGGGCGCGTACCTCGTGTTCATGGCGTTGAACATCGTCGGCGTGCAGATCGCGGCGGCGTTCGAGCTGTGCGTGACGCTGCTCGCGATCTTCGAGCTGCTGGTATTCATGGGCGTCGTGTCGCCGGGCTTCCAGTGGGCGAACTTCACGAAGGGCGGCTGGGCAGGCTCCGGCACGTTCAGCATGGGCGCGTTTCACGGCATGTTCGCTGCGATTCCATTCGCGATCTGGTTCTTCCTCGCGATCGAAGGCGTCGCGATGGCCGCCGAGGAAGCGAAGAACCCGAAGCGCTCGATTCCCATCGCCTATGTCACGGGCATTCTGACGCTCGTCGTGCTCGCGATCGGCGTGATGGTGTTCGCCGGCGCGGCGGGCGACTGGACGAAGCTCTCGAACATCAACGACCCGCTGCCGCAAGCGATGAAATACATCGTCGGCGAGAACAGCGGCTGGATGCACATGCTCGTGTGGCTCGGACTGTTCGGCCTCGTCGCGTCGTTTCACGGCATCATCCTCGGCTATTCGCGGCAGATCTTCGCGCTGGCGCGCGCGGGCTATCTGCCGGAGTGGCTGTCGAAAGTGCATCCGCGCTTCAAGACCCCGCATCGCGCGATTCTCGCGGGCGGCGTGGTCGGCATCGCGGCGATCTACAGCGACGAGCTGATCCAGTTCGGCGGACAGACGCTCACTGCGAATATCGTGACGATGTCGGTGTTTGGCGCTATCGTGATGTACATCATCAGCATGCTCGCGCTGTTCAAGCTGCGCCGTACCGAGCCTGACATGGAGCGTCCGTTCCGCGCGCCGCTGTTTCCGTATTTCCCGGCGTTCGCGCTGGTGGCAGCCGTGATTTCGCTCGCGACGATGATCTACTTCAATCTGCTCGTCGCACTGGTGTTTGCTGCGTTCGTCGCGCTCGGTTACGGCTACTTCCTGATGACGCGCCAGCAACGCGAAGTCGCGCCGGCTGATGTACTGCTCGAAGAATGAACGCGTGCGAGCATTAAATGCAGCGGATGCGCTGACGTACACGCAACAGGCCGCGCAGTAGCCGCGGCGACGGAGTACACGATATGAGCTACACGGAGACAATCGGCAGCCGGACGTATCGGTTTGCCGATCTGAAGACGCTGATGGCGAAGGCGAGCCCGTTGCGTTCCGGCGACCAGCTCGCCGGCATCGCGGCGGCGAGCGAGGAGGAGCGCGTCGCTGCAAAGATGGCGCTCGCCGACGTCCCATTGCGCACATTCCTCAATGAAGCGTTGATTCCATACGAGAGCGACGAAGTCACGCGCCTCGTCATCGATACGCATTCGCCCGAAGCATTCGCGGAGATTGCGCACCTGACCGTGGGCGAATTCCGCAACTGGCTGTTGTCCACTTCGACGGATACGGCCGCGCTTACGCGTATCACGAATGGCCTCACACCCGAAATGGTCGCGGCCGTGTCGAAGCTGATGCGCAATCAGGATCTGATCCTGGCGGCGCGCAAACGGCCTGTCGTCACGCGCTTTCGCAACACGGTTGGCTTGCCGGGTCACATGTCGGTGCGCCTGCAACCGAATCATCCGACCGATGACGTGAAGGGCATCGCCGCATCGATGATCGACGGTCTGATGTACGGTTGCGGCGACGCGGTAATCGGCATCAATCCCGCGTCGGACAGTCTTTCAGCGATCACGAATCTGCTCGTGATGATCGACGATTTCCGCACGCGCTATCAGGTGCCGACGCAATCGTGCGTGCTCACGCACGTGACCAATACGATTGCCGCGATTGAAAAAGGCGCGCCCGTCGATCTCGTGTTCCAGTCGATCGCCGGCACCGAGAAAGCGAACGAGAGCTTCGGCATTTCGCTGGCGCTGTTGCAGGAAGCGTATGAAGCGGCACTGTCGCTCAAGCGCGGCACTGTCGGCGACAACGTGATGTACTTCGAAACGGGGCAGGGCAGCGCGCTGTCGGCGAATGCGCATCATCGCGTCGATCAGCAGACATGCGAAGTGCGCGCGTATGCCGTCGCACGGCGGTTCCATCCGTTTCTGACGAATACGGTGGTGGGCTTTATCGGCCCCGAGTATCTGTACGACGGCAAGCAGATCACGCGCGCCGGTCTCGAAGATCACTTCTGCGGCAAGCTGCTCGGCGTGCCGATGGGCTGCGATATCTGCTACACGAATCACGCGGAAGCCGATCAGGACGACATGGACAATCTGCTGACACTGCTCGGTGTTGCGGGCATCAACTTCATCATGGGCGTTCCCGGCGCGGACGATGTAATGCTCAATTACCAGAGCACGTCGTTTCACGACGCGCTGTATGTGCGAGAGGTGCTGGGTTTGCGCCGCGCGCCCGAGTTCGAAGAGTGGCTGGAGTCGATGCAGATCACCGATGCGCGTGGCGCGTTGCTCAATGCGCCCGCGCGTCAACCGCTGCTCGAAGGCGCGAGCGAATGGATGGGCATCGCATGAGCGATTCGATCGAAAAGAATGCGTGGCAGACGCTGCGTGCCTTTACGAACGCGCGCATTGCGTTGGGCCGCGCGGGCAACTCTCTGCCGACTGCGCCGCTGCTGGCGTTCAATCTTTCGCACGCGCAGGCGCGCGACGCCGTGCATCATCCCTTGGATGCCGACGTCTTGCATGAACAGTTGCGCGCGCAGGGCTTCGCGTCGCTCGACGTGCATAGCGCCGCGCCGGATCGCGAGCACTATTTGCGGCGTCCGGATATGGGGCGGCGTCTTTCGGACGAGAGCCGCGATCTGTTGAATAATGCCGCGAGCGACGATCCGCCCGAAGTGGTTTTCGTCATCGCCGATGGGCTGTCCGCGTTTGCGGCTTCAAAGCAGTCGATGCCTCTGTTGCAGGCCATCACGAAGCGCCTCGCGGACTGGAAGATCGGCCCTGTCGTGGTTGCGCGTCAAGCACGCGTTGCGTTGGGCGATGAGATCGGTGAGTTGCTTAGAACGAAGCTCGTCGTGATGCTGATCGGCGAGCGGCCTGGGCTCAGTTCGCCCGATAGCCTGGGCATCTATCTCACGTATGCGCCGAAAGTCGGATGCAGCGACGCGCAACGCAACTGCATTTCGAACGTGCGACCGGAAGGACTCGACTACGAAGCAGCCGCACACAAGCTGCACTATCTGCTGACGCATGCGCGCCGTTTGGGGCTGACGGGTGTCGGTCTGAAGGACGATAGCGATGCGCTGCTTCAAACTGCCGAAGCCGCATCGATAATCGCTGACGCTTCGAGAAAATAACAAAGCGTCCAGCCGTCATATCACGGCTGGACGCTTACTGCGTCAACTTCGCCAACCCAACGTCAGAGCGCATCGGCACGGCTCACGGGATGCTTGCCGAGCCAAGCGTTTTCTTTGTCATCGAAAAGGCGCGAGCGTGTGAGGAATCGCAGCCCTGTCGGCCGCTCGAGGGAAAACATGCCGCCGTTGCCCGGCACGACATCGATGATCAACTGTGTGTGCTGCCAGTACTCGAATTGCGATTCGCTCATATAGAACGGCACGCCTCCAATCGTGCCGAGCCATACATCCGACGCGCCGACCATAAACTCGTTCGACGGAAAACACATCGGCGCGCTGCCGTCGCAACATCCGCCCGATTGATGAAAAATGACCGGCCCGTGTTCGGCGCTCAACTGCTGGATCAGTTTGATGGCCGCGTCGGTTGCCACGACACGCGCAACGCCTTCGTCATTCATTGCGCTTCCTCTTTCTTTTGATCCGCTGAAAAAGCGGGCGAACCGCATCGCGCGATTCGCCCGACAGGTGCACGACGCTCAGAAGAAACCCAACGGTTTGTCGCTATAGCTGACGAGCAGGTTCTTCGTTTGCTGATAATGGTCGAGCATCATCTTGTGATTCTCGCGCCCGATGCCCGACTGCTTGTAGCCGCCAAACGCCGCGTGCGCCGGATACGCGTGATAGCAGTTGGTCCACACGCGGCCCGCCTGAATCTCGCGGCCGAAGCGATACGCGCGTGAGCCATCGCGTGTCCAGACGCCTGCGCCGAGGCCGTAGAGCGTATCGTTGGCGATCTCGAGCGCTTCTTCTTCGTTCTTGAACGTCGTCACGGAGACGACAGGCCCGAAGATCTCTTCCTGGAAGATGCGCATCTTGTTGTGACCGCGGAATACCGTCGGCTTCACGTAGTAGCCTTTCGCGAGTTCGCCGTCGAGCTTGTTCTGCTCGCCGCCGATCAGGCATTGCGCGCCTTCCTGCTTGCCGAGATCGATATACGACAGGATCTTTTCGAGCTGTTCCTTCGAGGCCTGCGCGCCGATCATCGTCTTTGCGTCGAGCGGGTGGCCTTGCTGAATGGCGGCGACGCGCTTCAACGCGCGCTCCATGAAGCGGTCGTAAACCGATTCTTCGATCAGCACGCGCGACGGGCACGTGCACACTTCGCCCTGGTTCAGCGCGAACATCGCAAAGCCTTCGAGTGCCTTGTCGAAGAAGCTGTCGTCCTTGTCGAGCACATCTGCGAAGAAAATGTTCGGGCTCTTGCCGCCCAGTTCGAGCGTCACAGGGATGATGTTCTGGCTCGCGTACTGCATGATCAGACGGCCCGTCGTCGTTTCGCCCGTGAACGCGATCTTTGCGATGCGCTTGTTCGATGCGAGCGGCTTGCCCGCTTCGAGACCGAAACCGTTGACCACGTTCAGCACGCCAGCAGGCAGCAGATCCTGAATCAGTTCGACCAGCACCAGTATCGACGCTGGCGTTTGCTCGGCCGGTTTCAGCACGACGCAATTGCCTGCCGCGAGCGCGGGCGCGAGTTTCCACGTCGCCATCAGGATTGGGAAATTCCACGGAATGATCTGGCCGACCACGCCCAACGGCTCGTGAAAGTGATAGGCGACCGTATCGTGATCGATCTCCGAAATGCCGCCTTCCTGCGCGCGGATCGCGCCGGCGAAATAGCGGAAGTGATCGATCGCGAGGGGGATGTCGGCGGCCATCGTTTCGCGCAGCGGCTTGCCGTTGTCGATCGTCTCGGCGACGGCGAGACGTTGCAGATTCGCTTCCAGACGATCGGCGATCTTGTTGAGGATGTTCGCGCGCTCAGTGGTCGAGGTCTTGCCCCAAGCCGTTTTCGCGCGATGCGCGGCGTCCAGCGCGAGTTCGATGTCGGCTTCGCGCGAGCGCGGAATCGACGTGAACGGCTCGCCCGTAATCGGCGAAACGTTGTCGAAGTACTCACCGCCCGCCGGCTTCACCCACTCTCCGCCGATGAAATTCTCGTACTGCTTCTTATACGGAAACTCGGTGGTCAGAAACTTCATTTCTGCGTGATTCATCTGCGTGCTCCTCACATGATCGGATAGTCGATGTATTCGTTTGGGCATGTCACCCGGCTGAGCGGTCTTCTGCTGCCGCGGGTCCATATCGCCAGAAGTGTGCCAACGAGGGCGCGCATACAGCCGATGCCGGTGCACGCGGCACTGTCGCGATGCACGTCACGCGATGAGCGCGAGATTGCTCACAGCAGGCGTTGCATCCGTGAGCAATTCGACCAGCGAGTGTTCATCGAATGAACAGCGCGCGTGCATTGGAATGGGAGGTTGCCGAAGGTTCTTTCGGCATGGGACTTGCGTCGATGTGCGCTTGTTTGTTCAATGTCACATGCAGGTGCATGTTCATCATCGACGCCCATATGACAACCGATCTTTCCTCTCCGCTTTCGCGCGTGCCCGTGTGTCGCGTCGAAACGAGCGTCGCGCACGACGCCGATGAACAGGCGCGCAATCTTCGCGGCTGGACGCAAACTTACGATCAGCTCACGGCAGGGCGCTTCGTCGGCAAGCTGACGGGCCTGCATCTCGACGCGATGCACGTGTTCTGCGAGACGACGAACCAGACGCTGCGCCAGACCTGCGAAGTGCCCGCGGACGCCTACTGGTTCGGCATTCCCACTGACGACGCAAACACAGGCCGCATCGACTCGCACGCAATCGGCAACGATGCGCTTGCGTTTCAACGCGGCGGCGTCGAATTCGAACTGCTGACGCCGGGCGGCTATGCGATCTTCGGCGTGGTCGTATGCCGTGACGTGCTGCACCGGCATGCAGCCGCCGTCGAACACGCGGACATGGATCAGGCTACGCATACAGGCGTCGTTCCGATCGATGCGAAAAACAAGGCGCAATTCTGCGAGCTATTGCGCAGCGCACTCGACGACACGGCAAGCGCCGCGCTTTCCACACGCGCCCGCTGCAACCTGCAAGCATCGGTGCTGTCGTCGTTGTTCGATCTGTGCGGGACCCCGTCCGTCGAACCCGCCGCTATTCCTGCGCGTCCGCGCAGGCAATGGATCGTCTCCGCCGCGCGCGACTATGTGCTCGCGAATCGCGAGCGTCCCATCAGCGTGCCCGAGCTGTGCGAGCATTTGCACGTCAGCCGCCGCACGTTGCAGTACTGCTTTCAGGACGTGCTCGGTCTCGCGCCCGCGAGCTATCTGCGCGCGATCCGCCTGAATGGCGCGCGCCGCGATCTGTGCGATGCCGCGCCTGGCGAGCGCACGGTGCAGGACGTCGCGGCTGCGTGGGGCTTCTGGCATCTCAGCCAGTTCGCGACCGACTATCGCAAGCTGTTCGGCCTGCTTCCTTCTGAGACGCTCAAAACGGTCCATGCGCCCGCCAACGCGCTGCTGACTCACTAAACGTATCTCGCACGTTCTTGCCGGGCTCGCCATCGCACATCCGTTAAAATTGCGGAATGCGCGAATTTCCTTCGCCGCCCGATCAACCCATCCTCATCGACGACATAGCAGGCCGCGCTGTATCTGTTCCGTGCTGCATTGCGTGGACCGATCGATCAGCGCCTTGCGTGCATTCGCGTTCTTCCCCTGCGGCGGAACGCGCTCAACCGATCAAGCTGGAGAATCAACGTGTTTACTTGCATCAACCAGAGCTGTGGCGCGCAGTGGGAACAGTCCGACGTCGTCATCAAGAACGAAGGGCAGGGTTTGCTGTTTCGCTGCCCGATGTGCGGCGCCCGCAACTACGTCGAGCGTTTCGACGCCGACGACGGCACGATTGTCTACGAGCAGATCGAAGGCCGCCCGTATAACTGAAGCCCGCACAACGACATGACAGACAAGGCACGTCCCTTCAGCGAACTGCCGCTCTCGCCGGCGGCGCTCACGAATCTCACGCAACTCGGCTATGTCGAGATGACGCCGATCCAGGCTGCGAGCCTGCCGATCGCGCTCGCCGGCCACGACCTGATCGCGCAGGCGAAGACGGGCAGCGGCAAGACGGCGGCGTTCTCGCTCGCGTTGCTCGCGCGGCTCGACGCGCGCCGTTACGCGGTGCAGGCGCTGGTGCTGTGCCCGACGCGCGAACTCGCCGATCAGGTCACGCAGGAAATTCGCCGGCTCGCGCGCGCCGAAGAAAACATCAAGGTGCTGACGCTCTGCGGCGGCACGCCGATGCGTCCGCAGACCGCGAGCCTCGAACACGGCGCGCACATCATCGTCGGTACGCCGGGGCGCATCATGGACCATCTGGAGCGCGGCAGCCTCGCGCTCGACGCGCTCAACACGCTCGTGCTCGACGAAGCGGATCGCATGCTCGACATGGGCTTCTTCGACGACATTGCGAAGGTCGCGCGTCAATGTCCAAAGGAGCGGCAGACGCTGCTGTTCTCCGCGACGTACCCCGAGGGCATCGCGAAACTGAGCCAGCAGTTTCTGCGCAACCCGAAGGAAGTGAAGCTCGAAGAGCGTCACGACGACAGCAAGATTCGCCAGCGCTTCTATGAAGTGACGGAGGACGAGCGTCTGCATGCCGTCGGTCTGCTGCTGAACCACTACCGCCCTGTGAGCACGATCGCGTTCTGCAACACGAAGAACCAGTGCCGCGATCTGCTCGATGTGCTGCGTGCGCAGGGCTTTCACGCGCTCGCGCTGCATGGCGAGCTCGAGCAGCGCGAGCGCGATCAGGTGCTGATCCAGTTCGCGAATCGCAGCTGCTCGGTGCTCGTCGCGACCGACGTCGCCGCGCGCGGCCTCGACATCGCGCAGCTCGAAGCGGTGATCAACGTCGACGTGACGCCTGATCCGGAAGTGCACGTGCATCGCATCGGCCGCACGGGACGCGCGGATCAGGAAGGCTGGGCGCTGAGCCTCGCGAGCATGAACGAAATGGGGCGCGTGGGCGGCATCGAAGAGGCGCAAGGGCGCGATGTCGAGTGGCGTCCGCTTTCCGAACTGAAGCCCGCTAGCGACGGGCCGCTGCTGCCGCCGATGGAGACGCTCCAGATACTCGGCGGCCGCAAGGAAAAGATCCGCCCCGGCGACGTGCTCGGCGCGCTGACGGGCGAGGCGGGCTTCAACGGTTCGCAGATCGGCAAGATTAACGTGACGGAGTTTTCGACTTACGTCGCCGTCGATCGCGGCATTGCCCGTGACGCGCTGCGCAAACTGAGCGCAGGCAAGGTCAAGGGCAAGAAAGTGAAAGTGCGTCTGATGGACGAATGAACGTGACGGCAGCGCGTGGCGCGCGCTGCCTCTCTCTTCTGCAAAGCTGCTGCCGATCCTCGTTAGCATCACGCCTCTTCATACCTGCGGGATTACCCTGCCGTCGTCCGTATTCCGCTTTACTCCATTCGCGCAAGCGCCTTCGCGTGCATTCGCGCATCGCGCCGCAGCATTCACCGCATGAGCGAAACGCATGCCGCGCATGACAAACTTTCGATTGTTCTCGCGCGCGCGTTGTTGCCTAATCGTTCAAACTGGACGGGACCGACGCATCACGCATGGTCCGCCGATTTGCAGCGAGGAGGAGGAATCTCATGCAGAGCGCTTTGCAAGCACGCTCGAAGTTGCCGGACGTCGGCACGACGATTTTCACGGTCATCGGTCAACTGGCCGCCGAACACAATGCGTTGAACCTGTCGCAAGGCGCGCCGAATTTCGCCCCCGACGAAGCGCTGGTCGATGGCGTGACCAAGGCGATGCGCGCGGGTCACAACCAATATGCGCCGATGGCGGGCATCGGCGCATTGCGCGCGGCGCTCTCGGCGAAAGTGGAGACGCTGTACGGCGTCCACTACGATCCGTCGACGGAAGTGACCGTGATCGCAAGCGCGAGCGAAGGACTGTACTCGACGATCAGCGCGCTCGTGCATCCCGGCGACGAAGTGATCTACTTCGAGCCGTCGTTCGACAGCTATGCGCCTATCGTTCGCCTTCAAGGCGCGCAGCCGATCGCGATCAAGCTCTCGTCGAACGATTTCCGCGTGAACTGGGACGAAGTGTCTGCCGCGATCACGCCGAAGACGCGGATGATCATCGTCAACACGCCGCACAATCCAACCGCGACGACTTTCAGCGACGCCGACATCGAGCGCCTGAAGGCCGTCACGCGCAACACGGACATCGTGATTCTCTCCGACGAAGTGTATGAGCACGTCGTGTTCGATGGCGCGAAGCATCACAGCATGGCGCGTCATCGCGAGCTCGCGGAGCGCAGCGTGATCGTGTCGTCGTTCGGCAAGTCGTATCACGTGACGGGCTGGCGCGTCGGCTATTGCCTCGCGCCTGCCGCGCTGATGGACGAGATTCGCAAGGTTCATCAGTTCATGGTGTTTTCCGCCGATACGCCGATGCAATACGCGTTCGTCGAAGCGCTCGCGGATCCGCAGAGCTATCTGGGCCTCTCCGAGTTCTATCAGCACAAGCGCGATCTGTTGACGCGCGAATTGCACGACTCACGCTTCGAGCTGTTGCCGAGCGAAGGCAGCTTCTTCATGCTCGCGCGTTTTCGCGGCTTCTCGGACGAAAAGGACAGCGACTTCGTGCTGCGCCTGATCCGCGATGCGAAGGTCGCCACCATTCCGCTGTCGGCGTTCTATACGGACGGCACGGATGGCGGCCTCATACGCCTGAGTTTTTCGAAGGACGACGACACGCTGATCGAAGGCGCGCGCCGTCTGCGCTCGATTTGAGGACGAGGGAGCAACAAGCGATGATGCAGGAATCAATCAACGCAGCCGTCGTGCAGATGAGCAGTAGCTCTGACGTCCGGCAGAATCTCGGCGAAGCGCGCCGTTGGGTGCACGAGGCGGCGCGCGAAGGCGCAACGCTGATCTGCTTGCCCGAATACTTCTGCTGGATCGGCAATGACGAAATGCAGCGCGTCGCGCTCGCCGAAGCGTTCGGCGATGGCCCGATCCAACACGCGTTGGCGGAACTGGCGCGCGAGACGAATACGTGGCTGATCGGCGGCACGGTGCCGATCCGGCCGTCGCAGGGCCCACAGGTCGGCACGCATGCGTACAACACGTCGCTCGTGTTCGATCCGTCGGGGCAGTGCGCGGCACGCTACGACAAGATTCATTTGTTCAGCTTCAATCAGGGCGCCGAGCAGCACGCGGAAGGCGATACGATGGTCGGCGGCGACAGCATCGGCACTGCTCAAGGGCCGTTCGGCACGCTGCGTCTGTCGGTGTGCTACGACTTGCGCTTTCCCGAGCTGTATCGCGCGGCGCCCGATGCCGACGTGATCGCCGTGCCCGCCGCCTTCACGCACACGACGGGGCTCGCGCACTGGGAGTTGCTGCTGCGCGCGCGGGCTGTGGAGAATCAGGCCTTCGTGCTCGCGTCCGGTCAGTGCGGCACGCACTCGAATGGGTGGCGGACTTTTGGCCACAGTATGATCGTCGGGCCGTGGGGCGAAGTGCTCGCGCGTCACGACGACGAACCCGGCATCGCTCTCGCGACGCTGACCCAGGCCGCGCTCGACGAAGCGCGCAACCGTCTGCCGGTGCTCAAGCATCGGCGCATCGCTACGCCGTCTGACGTGCATTGAACATAAAGGGAAGGAGATCAACGATGAAGCTTGTTAAGAATCTGCTGATGCTGGCCTGTGCGTTTGCATCGGTTGCGACGGCGTCGGCGATGGCCGCCGATGCGACGACGCTGCGCTATGGGCTCGAAGCGCAATATCCGCCGTTCGAATCGAAGGGCTCGAATGGCGAATTGCAGGGCTTCGATATTGACATCGGCAACGCTGTGTGCAAGACGGCCAACCTGAAATGCAGCTGGGTCGAAACGTCGTTCGACGGTTTGATTCCGGCGCTGCAAGGCCGCAAGTTCGACGCGATCAACTCGGCGATGAACGCGACGGAAAAGCGCCGCCAGGCCATCGACTTCACCAACGTGATCTACCGCGTGCCGACACAACTGATCGCGCGCAAGGACAGCGGCCTGCTGCCGACGCCCGAATCGCTAAAGGGCAAGCGCGTCGGCGTGTTGCAGGCGTCGATTCAGGAAACGTATGCGAAGGCGCACTGGGAAGGCGCCGGCGTGACGGTCGTGCCGTATCAGGACCAGAACCAGGTGTACACGGATCTCGTCGCCGGCCGTCTCGATGCAACGCTCGTGCTTGCGCCTGCTGGGCAAACAGGCTTTCTGTCGCGTCCCGATGGCAAGGACTTCGCGTTCGTCGGCCAGGCGGTGCGTGACGACAAGATTCTCGGCAGCGGCATCGCGTTCGGCGTCCGCAAAGGCGACACTGCGTTGCGCGACCAGTTGAACGCGGCAATCGCGAAAGTGCAGGCGGACGGCACGGTCAAGACGCTCGCGCAGAAGTACTTCGGCAATATCGACGTTTCGGCGAAGTAAACGGCTTCGTCTTTCTGCTTTCGTTTTTTCTACATTACGCGCCGCATGGCTTCGGTCATGCGGCGCGTTTGTTTTTGCCTAATGTCTGACGAATGAATCGTTGAAAGCGGTTGGAATAAAGTCCGCAATGGTCCTGTTGGCGCAACAGGAGCTTCATTTTTGTACGACTGAACCGCTATGTCCCGCACTCATTCGCCGACCGATCCGCCGCTTACCGAAGCGGACATGCAGGCGTTCGCCGACGGCAATCTGCCGCCGGAGCGGGCGGCGCGCGTGCGTAAATACCTGGGCGCTCGGCCGCGCGAGGCCGAGCGGATTGCGTTCTACAGGCATCTGAACATGCAGATGCGAGACGTCTTCGAGGGCGCGTTTGCGCAGCGCATTCGGGCACCGCACGTCGACCGGGCACGGGCTATCGATTTCCGTTCGAAGGTGCGCAAGTTCTTTCTGCGGCGTATTGGCGTGGCGTTGCTCAGCATCGCGCTGCTCGTGTCGTCGGTGAGCGGGTGGTTTTTTGCGTCGCGCGTATCGACGGAAATGCTCGATGCGACGGCCGTGATGGCGCTGATGCGCGCTTCGGGTCAGCGAGACGCTG
This sequence comes from Paraburkholderia diazotrophica, assembly GCF_900108945.1. Taxonomy (GTDB): domain Bacteria; phylum Pseudomonadota; class Gammaproteobacteria; order Burkholderiales; family Burkholderiaceae; genus Paraburkholderia; species Paraburkholderia diazotrophica. The sequence continues at coordinate 22,085 of NZ_FNYE01000002.1, forward strand.
GTGCGGCGGCGACTGTGCCGAACGATCCGCATGCCGCCGATCTTGCGCCGTTGGGGCTGAGGCTCGTCGACGCGAGGACGCGTCGTCCGAACGCGTTCGCTCGTATCGACATACTCGATTACCGGAACGCGGACGGTGACGCCGTCGTGCTGGTTTCGTCGCCCGCGCCGTTCGCAGCCGACAAGCCGCATTGGTCTGCACAACGCGTTGGCGATGCGCGGCTTCTGATGTGGACCGCCGACGGCAAACGCTATGTGCTGGCAGGACGCGCGACGACGCACGGACTGATGCGTGCCGCCGATGCGCTGACAACGCGTTAGGCAAACACACGGCTTGTGGATTTGCATGCGCACGTGAAGGCTATTGAAAACAGCGCGGAATAAAATGCAGCAGGTTGTGTTCTCTGCATCAAGAGGCGACGCGCGCGGCGGAATGCGTGCCGAGCGATACCTGATGGATAGACGAAATGGACATCCGTAACGAGTTGATGGAGCACGTGCCGCGATTGCGCCGCTACGCGAGGGCGCTGATCAGCAATCGCGATCTCGCGGACGATCTCGTGCAGGACACGCTCGAACGCGCGCTGACGCGCACGAAAATGTTCCAGGTCGGAACGGACTTGCGTGCATGGCTTTTCACGATCATGCACAACGTGTTCATCAATCAGGTGCGCAAGTCGTCGACGCGCGCAGTTCACGTTTCCGTCGATGACGAGAGCATTGTCGAAAGCGAATTCGCGGTGTCGGGTGAACAGACGCGCTCGCTCGAAGTGCGTGACCTCGATTACGCGTTGCAACGGCTGCCTGCGGATCAGCGCGAAGTCGTATTGCTCGTCGGGCTCGAGGAGATGAGTTACGCCGAAGTGGCGATTGCGCTCGATATTCCCGTCGGCACGGTGATGTCGAGGCTTTCGCGCGGGCGCGAGCGTTTGCGTGCGTTGATGGCGGGCGCTCAGCCCGGCGCAAAACTGAAGGTGGTGCGATGAGCGATCAACAGACTCCAATCAGCGAAGAAGATATTCACGCGTACGTGGACGGCACGCTGTCCGACGAGCGTCGTGAAGAAGTGGAGCGCGCGCTCGAAACGAACCCCGCACTGGCCGCGCGCGTCAGCGATTACTTCTCGCTAAACAACATGTTCCATGAGCGCTATGACCGCGTGCTCAACGAGCCGGTGCCTGCGCGTCTGCGCGTGCACGAGAAGCGTCGCTGGCTCAATGCGGCGAACTGGCCGCAATTCGCGGGGATGGCGGCGGCGCTGGTGTTGGGCATCGGCATTGGCGTCGGCACGAACGTGGGCAAGAACATGCCTGTGCCGTGGGCGGGTTCGTCACAAGGGTCGTCGCAGGGTTCGTCGAATACGCGGCCAGTGAGCGCCGATGTTTCCGAAGTCTTCGCGCAAAAGGCAGCGTTGGCGCATGTCGTGTATATGCCTGCCGTCGATCGTCCCACGGATATCGGCGAGGGTCACGAAGAGGATTTCGTTCAGTACCTCGCGAACAAGCTGGGTACCGATGTGCATCCGCCGATGCTCACCAGGAGCGGATTCCAGCTCGCCGGCGGCCGCGTGTTGCCGGGCGACGACGGGCCCGTTGCGCAGTTCATGTATCACAACGCCAAAGGCGAGCGCGTGACGCTTTGCATTTCCCATCGCAAGGCGAGCGCGAATACGACTGCGTTCAAGCTGTATCAGGAAGGGCCGGTGAATGTGTTCTATTGGGTCGATGGCGATTTCGGATACGCGGTGTCCGGCGGCATTGATCGCAAGGTGATGCTGCAGATCGCGCACGACGTCTATGCGCAATTGACGGGCGCGACACCGGGTTGATCGTTTAGCTGCTGCTTTTCGTTGACGGCTGCATCTCTGGATGCGGCCGTTTTTGTTTAGGTTTTATAGTTAGAAATCCATAATTACTAGAGCGAATGCGCTTTGACAATAAATGACAATTATAGGGCCGGAAATCGTTGATCCACGCCACGCGGCGAGGTTATAAGGCGAGATGGCCTGTAACGGGTCCACATCGCGGCCCGCGTCGGCTTGGCAGTCTTCGCCCTTCGGGCCGTGTCTCCCACGAAATCCAGCAAGGAGGCGCGCCTGTTCATGGCGACACATCACGGTTATCCGCATCACCCCACCACACCGGCAACGCCCGCAAGTCCGCCGTCGCAATGGCAACCCCTTAACTGGAGCTTTCCTTTCGCTCCAATCAGCGGAAATGAAGCCGATCCGCAAACCTGGCTCAGTGCCCTGTCGAATGCGGATGGCGGGTTCTATCCGCTCGGCCTGAATGGCATGTATCACGGTGGCATCCACTTCGACGCCGGTACGGGTGGCAGGCTCAAGCAGGGCGATGGCGTCAAGGCCATTGCCGATGGCGAGGTGGTGGCGTACCGCTTGGATTCCACTTATCCGGAACTGACCTATCCGACCACGCCGCCGCGCTACGTACTGTACTCGACGGGGTTCGTGCTGGTGCGCCACAAGCTTGTGCTACCCCCCGAACCGAAGCCCGCCGGGTCACCGGCTGGCGCGGGCGGCGCGCAGGCTCCGAGGAATGACCAGCCGCCCGCCGACGAAGTGCTGGAACTCTATAGCCTTTACATGCATCAGCTCGACTGGGCGGGTTACAAGGCAGCCGAACAGGCAGACAGCGGCGGCGCGCAGTCTGCATCTGCGATTCACCGCTCGCCCTTCTGGGAAGGCGACCGGCTTTTCCGGGTGGGCGCGAAAGCGAAAGACAAGGTGCCCGTCCCGCCATACGATCCAGCTGACGCTTCCCAGAATCCCGATACGCCGCGGGCTGGTACTCGCATATGCGACCGTGCGTCAGGCACGATAATCGGCCTATTGCCGCGCGGTGGCGAACTCAGCATTGTCGGCAATACCATAAAAGGCTGGGCGCAGATCGCGACCATCACGAAGGGTACGCCCGTGGCCGCTATCGCAGGCGGGACACCCGATCCACGCGCCGCGAAGGGCTGGGTAAATCTTGACGAACTCGACGCGGTGATTGATCCGAAGCCGCTTGATACGGTGGTTGTGCTCGACAAGCCGTTTCCGGTCAAGGCAGGTGACGTGGTGGGCTATTTGGGCCAGTATCGAAACTCCACCGAGGCGAGCGTGTTGCCGCCCCAACGCATCCGCCCTCTGCTTCACGTCGAGGTCATTACCGGGGCGCAGATCAATGACTTCATTAGAAAGAGCCAGGAGCGCGCAAACAAGCTGGGCGATAAGGTGCCCGCTGGAAAGCCACTGCTAGTGATCCAGCAGGGAGCAAAACTTGTCAAACCCGCCGATCCGCAGGGTAATAGCAGGCTGGCGGGGCTGACGCTTGCTCCCGCAACGGGCAAACAGGGCGATCCGGGCAAGGGGATATGGGCAAAGGTTCAGCCAACGAAGCTTGCCGCGCAGCCGTCTAAACACGGCCATGGCGACAACCATCCCACCCGCGGTACGCCCGTAGGCGACCCGCTATGGGTTGAGCGGACGAAGTATGCGGGCAAGGTTGCCGGTGCAACGGTCCCGACGTGGGCAACTTTCCCGTTGCAGCTTGCCAATGCCCAGGGTCCGACTGTTGGATACCAGCAGGTGTTTTCGCGCGCCCAGCTTGACCAGGGGCGCGAGATCGACAGGGCGACCGACGATCAAGGTACACAATGGTGGTCAATTACGGCGGCGGACGATGACGGCAAGGCGATTACGCGATGGGTGTGCGAGAAGAGCCACCCGTGTACGCGCTGGGAAAGTCCTTGGGCGTGGCCGGGGTTCGATACGGTGGATACCGCCGTTCCGCTGTTCGACATGTACCGGCGCAACCTGTTTGAAACGAAACAGTTACTCAACGGCGAGGAACAGGAATTCAGCGTCGTTGCTGCGAAGGTAAACGCCAGTCCGTTTATCGCGAAGCTGGAGAAGGCGGCAAAGCGAAAAGGTAGCGACAAGGGCGACGTGGTTCCGGCTGACCTGAAGAGGGCATTGACCATGCCTTGGTTGGCGGAGGCGGTCTCGCACCTGATTTTTTGCTACGAGAGCGAATGGGGCGGCGATATGGGCAAGTGGGGAGCGCTATCGTCAATCATGGGCGAAGACGGCAAGCCGATCTGGCAGGCCGAGATGGAACGCATCGAGAAGCTGCAGTGGTGGGAGAAGGTGAATGCCGTCAAGGGCTTTCCGGCAGATCCCAATGTGTGGCACATCCATCCGATTGCGCTGGTGGGGAATTTCCTGCATGACAATTCACTGATAACACTCGCAATGTTAAAGGCTGTGGAGCCGTCAAATTCAGACGAGTATTACCAAACTATTCTGCCCTATCTGAACAAGTACGCCTTGGCCTATCAGGTCAACAAGCCAAAACGGATTGCTCATTTTCTTTCGCAAGCGGCCCATGAAAGCAAACTCAGGTCGTCCGAAGAAGGGTTGAACTACAACCCCAAAAATATGAGGAAGACCTTTGGGTGTAAAGGTGGTCCTAAGAATTACGAGTCAAGCTGTGACGATTGCGCGCATGGCCGACTGCGAGACAAACTCTGGAGTGAAGAGAATTACTACGCGCACAACCCTGAGCATCTTGCAAACTATGTCTATGCAAACCGGATGGGGAATGGAGACGAACGCAGCGGCGACGGCTATAAATATCGTGGACGCGGATTCATACAAGTGACTGGTAAGGCCGGTTATCAATCATTTCAAGATGAACACAATCGAAGGTCCCCCGATGATCAACAGGATTTCATTGAAAATCCAGATCTCATAGCGACTCACGCGGAGTATGCTGTTGAATCCGCTTTTGTATTTTGGTCGAAAGTCAGTCTAAATTCAGTTTCGGACGCTGGGACTGTCGCTGATGTGACGCAAATCGTAAATGGTGGGCAAACTGGCTATGGAGATCGGCTCGCCCGATACAATGCGATTGCCCCTTTACTGGGTTTGGCAACGGAGTAATTAATGAATATTGGCCGGATAAGCATAACATCGATACTTGGGCTAGTCTTGATGACGGGCGCTCATGCCGAGGGATTGTGTGAGGCAGATGAGGCAGTAATTTTTAATTGTGAATTGCCAAGGTCTGTTTCATCATTGTGTCAGTCTGACGGTGACGGCGTCCTGACATATCGCAACGGGGGTAATGGAAAAATCAATCTAAAAATATCGGATGCAGGCGAGAGAATAGGGAAGATTTTTTATTTCTCCAATGTACCCTATGCCGGTGGAGGGGAGGCTCACATTAGATTTTCAAGATCAAGTTACACGTATTATCTCTATGATAAAACGATGAAAACCAATAGTGGTCCAGCATTCTCCGCTGGTGTCGTAATTTATAAAGATGGTAAAAGGATTACTAACGTCGCTTGTGGCAATGACGCATCTATACGTGAACGTGCATATCAAAAAATTACAAAGGAAGCTTATCACTCAATTGGCGCTCAGTAGAAACTGATAGCAAAATTCACCGAACTCTCTTGTTAGTCATAAAGCGCCGCCCACGCTTCCATTATCGGGCGGCGCTGTTGCCGCAGGGTGGTGGTGCAGCCTTTCCGCAATCGCTCTATCCTTTCTGCTTCGTCAAGGCGACACCTGATGGACGCGGCCGCCTGCGCCCAGGCTGCGGACCACACATGTCACATGAGAAGTCTTTTGACTGGCGCCGCACCATGCAGACCGTATTGCACTATGCAGACCCGTGGGCGGTTCGGGACGTCGAATCGGCGTTCTACGGCCATCCTGAAGCAGCACTTCGCCCGGTCGTTACACTCAGCAACAACAAGCGTGGCGCGGTGGCCGTGGCGATGTGCAACGCGAAGATGCCGCGCTATGCGGGCAAAGCCGCTTGAGGCGGTGCAGGCTGCGCGTCGTGCTGTTGCATTCGGCGCCCAATGAACCAGGTGACGTTGCGCCGCAAGCGTTCCTCGAATTTGCCTACACAGCACCTACACGGACCCGGAAAGCAAAAAGCCCAGCCGGTTAAGGCTGGGCTAAGTGCTTGATATCTTTGGTGGGGCGTGAGTGACTCGAACACTCGACCTACGGATTAAGAGTCCGCTGCTCTACCAACTGAGCTAACGCCCCAACAGAAGCGAGAGTATGCAGGAGATTTTCTCGTTTGGCAAGCGTATCTCGCAAATTTCTTAAAAAGATCGCGCGGGCCTCCGGATGGCCGGGCGTGAGCGATCCGCGCGAAAGCACCATCGAAGCGCACGGGCGTTCGTCCCGGTATCATGTCGCGACACCATGCCACGCGGCGTTCCGCGTGGCCCAAACGGGAAATCATGATGGACGAAAACGAAGTCCGGGCGTTGCTCGATCGAGTGCTCGCGCCGTGGGTGCGGGCGTTGTCGATGACCCCAGTGAAAGTGGACGACGAAAGCGCCACGCTGACACTGCCGTTTTCGGGCGAGCTCCGGCACAGCGGCGGCGTGATCTGCGGACAGGTTTTCATGGCGGCCGCCGATACGGCGATGGTCGTCGCCATCTCCGCCGCGCTCGGCGGATTCAAGCCGATGACGACCGTCTCGCTGAACATCAGCTTCATGCGCGCGGTCCGCAAGGGCGATGTCGTCATCACGGCGCGCGTGCTTCGGATGGGCCGCAATCTCGTGTTCGGCGAAGTCGAGCTGTTCGACGAGGCCGGCAAGATGGCCGTGCATGCCACCACGACTTACGCGCTGCTCGACTGAAACCGCTCGATTGCGACAGCGCGCCCGCCGGCGGCGCCAATGCGTGTCGGCAACGGAAGGAAATCAACGGATGTTCGATCAGGTCGTATTCGCCGGCGGCGGCAATCGCTGCTGGTGGCAAGCAGGCTTCTGGGACATCGTCCAGCCGGAACTGAACATCAGGCCGCGCGTGATCACGGGCATCTCGGCGGGCGCAGCCACCGCGTGCATGCTCTACACGCGCGACGCCGATTGGGTGATGCGCTATTACGAAAACGCGCTGCGCGACAACACGAAGAACGCGTACTGGGGCAATCTGCTGCGCGGCGAGTCGGTGTTTCCGCACTACCGGATCTACCGTCAGGCGTTGCTCGATATCTACGGCGAGAAGTTTTCGCAACTGGCGAAGGCGCCTGAAATACGCATCGGCGTGTCGCATGTGCCGCGTTAGCTGGGCGCGCGTAGCGCCGTCGCCGCCGGGCTGATCGCGTACAACATCGAGAAATACATCCGAAAGACCTTGCATCCGACACTCGGTCAGTCGCTCGGCTTTCATCCCGAATTCGTGCGCGCGCAGGATTGCGCGAGCGTCGACGAACTCGCGGACCTGATTCTTCAGTCGTCTTGCACGCCGCCGTTCACGCCCGTCCTGCGTCGCAACGGGCGGCCCGTGCTGGATGGCGGAATGGTCGACAACGTGCCCGTCAGCGCGCTCGATCCGACGCCCGGCAACGTGCTGGTGATGGTGACGCGCATTTATCCGCGTCCGCAGATGTTCGTCGTGCCGCGCGGCGCGCAGCAGCGGCTGTATGTCCAGCCGTCGTGCAAGGTACCGATTTCGAGCTGGGATTACACGAGTTCGTCACAGATGCAGCACGCCTACAATCTAGGACGCATCGACGGTGAGCATTTTCTACAACGGATTCCGGAACTGCTCGACGCCGCCGCGCACGACTGAAGCGTTCGCGTCAGTGCCGCGGCCCGCGAACGGGCCGCGCGCAACTCACTTCCGGCGGCCGCCCTGCAGCGCTTCCGGGTTCGCGACGCTCGACGGGTCGCCCTGATCGAACGCGAGGATGTTCCTGAACGCCGCGCCGAAGTAAAGCTCATAGCTTTCCTTTTCGACGTAACCGATGTGCGGCGAGCAGATCACGTTTTCCATCCGCAGCAGGCTGTAACCTTGCAGGATCGGCTCGCTTTCGTAGACGTCGATGGCGACCATGCCCGGCCGGTTGTGCGACAGCGCGCCGATCAGCGCATTTTCTTCCAGTAGCTCCGCGCGGCTCGTGTTCACGAAAAGCGCGGTCGGTTTCATGCGCAACAGATCGTCCTGTTTGACGATGCCGCGCGTGTCGTCGTGCAGACGCAAATGCAGCGACAGCACGTCGCTCTGTTCGAACAGCGCTTCGCGGCTTTCCGCGACCGCGTAGCCATCGGCGACTGCCGCTTCGCGCGTATGCTCGCGGCCCCAGATCAGCACGTTCATGCCGAACGCTTTGCCGTATCCAGCGACGAGCCGACCAATCTTGCCGTAACCCCAGATGCCGAGCGTCTGTCCGCGCAACACTTGCCCCAGACCGAAGTTCGGCGGCAGCGCCGACGTTTTCAGGCCCGATTGCTGCCACGCGCCCTGCTTAAGGTTTGCCACGTATTGCGGAATCCGTCTTTGCGCGGCCATGATGAGAGCCCACGTCAGTTCGGCGGGAGCGATGGGCGACCCGACGCCTTCGAGCACGGCAATCCCGCGCTCCGTACAGGCTGCCATGTCGATATGGCTTCCTGCTTTCCCCGTCTGGCTGATCATGCGCAGATGCGGAAGCTTGTCGAGCAGCTGCGAGCTGATGCGGGTACGTTCGCGAATCAGGACCAACGCGTCGACTTCTGACAGACGACTGGCGAGCTGACCCAGGCCGCGCACGGTATTGTTGAAAACCTTGACCTCGTGGTCGGCGAGCAGTTGAAAGCAGTCGAGCTTGCGGACGGCGTCTTGATAATCGTCAAGGATGGCAATCTTCATGGCGTATGTGTTTTGCGGCGCACCATGCAGGTGCGGAACGGAGTGTCTGTTTGGGTGTCCCATCATGTGACCTGGACCACATGATGCTTGTATTGAATGCCGTACCGTACAAGGACCCGCTATGACGACGCCACGACGGTAGGGCAAGTTCCCCAGTTTTTAACAGTTTGTTGCATGTCCACGCAAGCCGCTTTACACACGGTTTCACGTGCCTGCGACAGGCTGTAAAGGCCCTTACGACCTGCACCATCGCGCGCAGAAAATCTCGTGCGCGGATTGCCGCCTCTCGCATGCAGCGTCGCTGGGCTAGCACCGTTTTTCTTCTTCTACCAAAACGGAGACAGCTCGATGAATCATCCCGCATTTGCAGGCCAATCAACCGTCGAAGCGCCTGCCTGGGTCAAACACCAAAAACTGATCGAGTGGGTACAGCGCATCGCGGCGCTGGCGAAGCCGGAGCGGATTGTCTGGTGCGACGGTTCGCAGGAGGAATACGACCGTCTGTCAGCGCAGATGGTCGCAGCCGGCACCCTCATCAAGCTCAACCCGGCCAAACGGCCGAACTCCTACCTCGCGTGCTCCGATCCATCCGACGTCGCGCGCGTCGAGGACCGTACGTTCATCTGCTCGCAGCGTCGCGAGGACGCCGGCCCGACCAACAACTGGATCGAGCCCGCCGAAATGCGCGCGACGCTCGACGGCCTGTTCGACGGCGCGATGCGCGGCCGCACGATGTATGTCGTGCCTTTCTCGATGGGGCCGCTCGGTTCGCCGATCGCCCATATCGGCGTCGAACTGACGGACAGTCCGTACGTCGTCACGAACATGCGGATCATGACGCGCATGGGCCGCAAGGTGTACGACGTGCTCGGCGAAAATGGTGAGTTCGTGCCGTGCGTGCATTCCGTCGGCGCGCCGCTCGCGGCCGGCCAGAAAGACGTGCGCTGGCCGTGCAACGACACGAAATACATCGTCCATTTCCCGGAAGCGCGCGAAATCTGGAGCTACGGCTCGGGCTACGGCGGTAACGCGCTGCTCGGCAAGAAGTGCTTTGCGCTGCGCATCGCGTCGACGATGGGCCGTGACCAGGGCTGGCTCGCCGAACACATGCTGGTGCTCGGCGTGACGTCGCCGGAAGGCAAGAAGCATCACGTCGCGGCGGCGTTCCCATCGGCGTGCGGCAAGACCAATTTCGCGATGCTGATTCCGCCGGAAGGGATGAACGGCTGGAAGATTACGACGATCGGCGACGATATCGCGTGGATCAAGCCGGGCAAGGACGGGCGTCTCTACGCGATCAATCCGGAAGCCGGCTATTTCGGCGTCGCGCCCGGTACGAGCGAAAAGACGAACTTCAACGCGATGGCGACGCTGAAGGAAAACGTGATCTTCACGAACGTCGCACTGACCGATGACGGCGACGTCTGGTGGGAAGGCATGACGGACGAACCGCCGGCGCACCTCATCGACTGGCAGGGCAAGGACTGGACGCCGGCGATCGCGAAGGAAACGGGCCGCAAGGCCGCGCATCCGAATGCGCGCTTCACGGCGTCCGCTTCGCAATGTCCTTCGATCGACGCCGATTGGGAGAACCCGGAGGGCGTGCCGATCGACGCGTTCGTCTTCGGCGGACGCCGCTCGACGACGGTGCCGCTCGTCACGGAAGCGCGCGACTGGGTGGAAGGCGTCTATATGGCCGCGACGATGGGCTCCGAAACGACGGCGGCGGCGGCTGGCCAGCAGGGCGTCGTGCGGCGCGATCCGTTCGCGATGTTGCCTTTCTGCGGCTACAACATGAGCGATTACTTCGGCCACTGGCTCAAAACGGGCGCAAAACTCGAGCAGATGAGCGTTCGCGCGCCGAAGATTTTCTGCGTCAACTGGTTCCGTAAAGGCGACGACGGCAAATTCGTGTGGCCCGGCTTCGGCGAGAACATGCGCGTATTACGCTGGATGGTAGACCGGATCGAAGGCCGGGCGCAGGGCGAGGAGCACGCGTTCGGCATTTCGCCGCGCTACGACGACATCGACTGGAGCGGGCTCGACTTCACCCGCCAGCAGTTCGAGAAGGTGATCTCCGTCGATGACGCGGCGTGGCGCAAGGAACTGGAACTGCACGCCGAACTATTCGACAAGCTGAAGCAGGGTCTGCCTGCGGCACTGCAAGATACGCGAAGCGCACTGGAGAAAAAGTTCGTCGCCTAGTCATGTGAGTGCTCACTGACATCCGACCAAAGCCGCTTTCGGGCGGCTTTTTCATGCCGTCGCGCGGCCGCACAGCGATGCTTTCGACCTCATTGGTGCCGCAGACGCCGCGCTTTTGTTATTTACGCCTTCTGGACGTTTTCGACGCAATGCAGCAAATTGTTTCTCTGGCAGGAACAATCGGCAGTTCGCTATTCCGTCCCCGGAGATATTGACTCGGATTTTTATAAAATTTCCGGAATCTTGGGCAACTTCTGCAGGATTTCCCTGGTCGTAGGAAAATTCCAAGTGTGCTTCCTGTTCCGAGGGGAGCTGTAATACGGCAGGAGTTGTCCATGGATCATTTGCAGTCGATGCGAGTATTCGTCAAGGTGGCGGATCTCGGAAGTTTCGCCCGCGCGGCTAGCGCGATGGATATTTCAAACGCAGTCGCGACCCGTCACGTTGCCGATCTCGAAGGCCGTCTTGGCACCCGACTGCTCAACCGCACCACCCGTAGTCTTTCGCTGACCGAATCCGGTCAGGTTTATCTCGAACGCGCACGCCAGATCCTCGACGAGCTAGAGGACGTCGAACAGATGGTCGTTGCACGTAATCACGAGCCCGTCGGCACACTGCGCATCGTCGCGCCCGTCGTGTTCGGGCTGCACAATCTTGCGCCCGTGCTCCAGACGTATGCCGAGCGCTATCCCAAGGTGATTCCCGATGTGACGCTGGTCGACCGTCAGGTCGATCTCGTCGAAGAAGGTTTCGATGTGGGCGTCGTGATCGCGCGCCACATGCGCAGCGCGAGCATCGTGACGCGCCGTCTGACGACCGGCTGCATGACCGTGTGCGCGACGCCAGCATATCTCGAGAAGCACGGCACGCCGACGCGGCCGGAGCAGTTGCTGGAGCATCCGTGCCTGTCGCTGCCGTCCGAATACTGGGGCGACGAGCGTGTGTTCACGGGCCCGGACGGCGAAGTGCGCGTGCGTCCGACGAACGTGATCGTTGCGAACAACACGGAAATGCTGCGTCAGTTCGCGCTGCTCGGCATGGGCATCGCGATCCTGCCGAGCTACCTGATCGGCCGCGATACGACGCGCGGCAAGCTGGTGCGTCTGTTGAGCGACTACCGTCTGCCGCAGGTCGAGATCAATATCGCGTATCCGAGCCGTCGTCACCTGCCCGCCAAGGTCCGCACGTTCATCGATCACCTCGTCGAGCATTTCAACCAGACGCCGAACAGCCAGCTTGGCGAGCAATGGGTCAAGGATGGCGTCGACCGGACGCCGGCGATGCTGGAGTCCGCGGCGATGTCGATGCCGCCCGAAGCGTTCGATGGCGCCGAGCCGCTGTCGAGCCTGCTGGACGCCGATATTCCCGCAAAGCCGTCGACGCGCACGTTGAACCGTTCGCGCAGCGTCGCGTCGTCTACGCACTGACCGAGGGACTGATGCGTGCTTGCTGAAGTGAGCAAGCGTGCGTGCCGCGCAGAGGCGCGACACCTTGTCGCGGAAGATAAAAAAACGCAGTCGCCTGTCAAGGCTGACTGCGTTTTTTATTGCGCGGACGGTTGCGGCGCGAACCGCACGGGCCTTATGAGCCTGTCTTACGCGCCGTGGTCTTCGTTGCCGTCTTGGTGGCGGCCTTCTTTGCAGGCGCTTTCTTGGCGGCGGCCGTTTTTGCTGCGGCCTTTTTCACGGGTGCCTCGTTCGCGGCCTCTGCATCGGCGTCGGCGGCGACAGGCGCTGCCTTGCCCGCGGACTTCGCGGCTGCCGTTTTGGCCGCGCCTTCCTTCGGCTCCTTCTTTTCGAACTCGAAGCCGATCTTGCCGTCGTTCTGCTTGACGAGATAAGCCTTGAAGTTGCGGCCCGTGCGCGACGATTTGAAATTCGTCAGCAAATCGGTGCGCCCGTCCTGCAGCAGCTTGGCCATCTGCTCACGCGCGATCTCCTGTTGCAGGATGACCTTGCCCGAGCGGAAATCGCACGTCTTCGGATTCGCGACCGAGTTCTCGCAGACGTAGCTCATGCCGTGCTCGAAGACCTTGCCGCTACATTTCGGACACGCGCCGACGGATTCCTGCTCGGAAAAGTCCGGCGCTTCGCCGTCTTCGCCGCCTTGATCCTGGCCGAAGTCGAATTCGAGCTTGTAGTTCTTCGTTTCGTCGTCGAGCGAGAGCTTGAGAATCGCGGAAAACGGCCGTCCCATCTTGCTGCGGAAACCCGACAGCGGGCCGATTTCCTTCTTCTGCAACAACTCTTCGACTTCTTCGATTTCGAATTGCCGGCCGCCCGGAATCTTCGAGATCGAGAACTCGCATTTCGTGCAGGCGAAACGGCGATAGTTTTCCTTCACCTGTCCGCCGCAATTCGGGCAGGGCGTTTGCAGCGTCGCGTAGTCGCCCGGAATCGTGTCCGAATCGTATTCCTTCGCGCGCTTGACGATGGTCTGCGTCATGCGGGCGATCTCCTGCATGAACGCGTCGCGCGGCAGCTTGCCGCGCTCCATCTGCGACAGCTTGTACTCCCATTCGCCCGTCAGTTCGGGCGCGGTCAGCTCCTTCACGCTAAGGCCGCGCAGAAGCGTCATTAGCTGGAAAGCCTTTGCGGTCGGAATCAGCTCGCGGCCCTCGCGGACCAGATATTTTTCGCCGAGCAGCCCTTCGATGATCGCCGCGCGCGTGGCCGGCGTGCCAAGCCCCTTCGCGGCCATCGCTTCGCGCAGTTCGTCGTCTTCGACGAGCTTGCCCGCGCCTTCCATCGCCGAGAGCAGCGTCGCTTCGTTGTAGCGTGCGGGCGGCTTCGTGACGAGTTGCTGCGCGGCGATCTTGTCGGTCTTGACCTTCTCGTCCTTCTTCACCGGGACGAGGTTCGCGTCCTCGCCGCCCGTTTCGCGGCCGTAGACCTGAAGCCAGCCCGCTTCGACGAGCACCTTGCCTTCGGTCTTGAAATGATGGCCGACGACTTCCGTGATACGCGTAGTCACGCGGTACTCGGCGGCCGGGAAGAACACGGCGAGGAAGCGCTTGACGACGAGGTCGTACAGCTTCTGCTCCGGTTCGGACAGCGCTTTCGGCGCCTGCAGCGTCGGGATGATGGCGAAGTGATCGCTGATCTTCGAGTTGTCGAAGATGCGCTTGTTCGGCTTCACCCAGCCCTTGTCGAGCACCTGTTTCGCGTGCGGCAGATAGTTGTTGCTCTCCTTGAGCATCTCCATCGTGTGCTTGACCGTCTCCAGATAGTCTTCCGGCAGCGCGCGCGCGTCGGTACGCGGATAGGTCAGCACCTTGTGCTTTTCGTACAGCGCCTGGGCGAGCGCGAGCGTGTTCTTCGCCGAGAAGCCGAAACGGCCGTTGGCCTCGCGCTGGAGGCTGGTGAGGTCGAAGAGCGCCGGCGACAGCTGCGTCGACGGCTTCGATTCTTCCGTCACATTGCCGATCTGCCCGCGACACGCGGCGACAATCGTTTCCGCAGCCGGCAGGCTCCACAGACGCGAATCGCGCTTCTCCGGATCGAATTCGTCTTTCTTGAACTTCGGGTCGAACCAGCGGCCTTCGTAGAAGCCCGCGCCGCAGACGAATTCCGCCTTCACTTCCCAGTAATCGCGCGGCACGAAGCGGCGAATCTTCTCTTCGCGCTCGACGACGATCGACAGCGTCGGCGTCTGCACGCGCCCGACCGTGGTCAGGAAGAAGCCGCCGCCCTTGCTGTTGAACGCGGTCATCGCACGCGTGCCATTGATGCCGACGAGCCAGTCCGCTTCCGAGCGGCACCGCGCGGCGTCCGCGAGCGGCTGCATCTCGACATCGCTGCGCAACTGCGCGAAGCCTTCGCGGATCGCGGCGGGCGTCATCGACTGCAGCCACAGACGCTGCACCGGCTGTTTCGCTTTCGCGTGCTGCGCGATCAGGCGGAAAATCAGCTCGCCCTCGCGCCCCGCGTCGCATGCGTTAATCAGTCGGTCGACGTCTTTTCGCCTGATCAGCTTATTCAGCACCTTCAGCCTGGATTCGCTTTTTGCAATCGGATTCAGGTCGAAATGGGGCGGAATAACGGGGAGATTGGCGAAACTCCATTTTCCCCGCTTGACTTCATATTCTTCCGGCGCGGCGATCTCGAGCAGATGGCCGACCGCCGACGAGAGGACGAAATCGTCGCTCTCGAAGTACTCGTCATGCTTGGTAAAACCGCCCAAAGCCCGCGCGATGTCGTTCGCGACGGATGGCTTTTCGGCGATGATCAGTGCTTTGGACATGACTGAAAATAAATTGGTGGATTCGGGTTGGTACCTCGGGTTTTCCCGCCCGGGTTTGGCACCCATTAACGACCGCTTTATAGCACACGCCACAGCAGCGGCAATCGGTTGGCCCAAAAAAGCGGGTCATCATAATTGCGCGCAGATCGATTGGGCAAGCGTGTGACGACCGTTGTCAGGCGCGCCTTTCGGGGCACGCCATGCGATTTTTGCCGCGTCCAGCAGCGATTTCCGCAATCGCCGTGCCGATCCGGGGGCGCCGCGGTCGCGTGCGGCACAAAACACGCGTGATTTGTTGCGTTTCGGGTGCGAATCAGGCTTCAAGCAACGCCGGGCGCATTTTCGGCGCGCCTTTGACGCCGGGCAGCGCCGTCAGATCAACGAGCATCCGTTCGACGATCGACGCTTGCGGCAAGACCGTTCCGAAGAAGCGGGTGGTCGTACCGTCTTCGATAAGAATCGTTGGGAAATTCTCAACATCAAGATCGTCAAAACGGTCCGCGTGCGTTTCGATATCGACCCATGCAAAGCAAACGTCGGGATGCTTGTCCGCCAGCACGTCGAACGCGGCACGGTACTCACGGCAGGTGCCGCACCATTCCGCGCACAGGCACGCAACGAAAAGCGTCTCGCGGTCATTGACGCGCTCGGCGATTCGCTTCGAGTCTGTGTCCAGGTTAAACGCGGGCATGGCGGTTCCTTCGGCATGACATGGTTATTTCGCGCGAATGTAGCACGACGCGTTATGCACCGTGCGCAGCGCGAACGTATCGGCCGCCGGGCAACGCACACAGCTCGCCGGCCAGTTCGAGACGCAGCAGCGTGCTTTGCAGCAGCGTGTCGTCCATTTCGGTGCGCTCGGCCAGAATTTCAAGCGTCGCGGGCGAATGGCCGAGCGCGTCGAGCAGGCGCCTGGCCTCGGCGGGCAATCCGCCACCGGCTTCGCCGCGCGCGGATTCGTCGGCGGAACTCCTTTGCTGCAGGGCCCGCAGCCTACGCGTCGGTACGGGCGCCGGCGCAGGCGGGGGTATGTCAAAGCCCAACTCTTCGAGTACATCTTCGGGCGTTTCGACGAGCTTCGCTCCCTGCTTGATCATCCGGTGACAGCCGCGCGCCAGCGGAGCATGGATCGAACCGGGAATCGCGAACACGTCACGGCCCATTTCGTTGGCAAGCCGAGCCGTGATCAGCGAGCCCGAGCGCATGGCTGCCTCGACGATCAGCACGCCGCTCACGAGCCCGGCAATCAGCCGGTTACGTTGCGGAAAGTGCGCAGAGCGCGCTGGCGTGCCGAGCGGCCATTCCGACATGATCGCGCCGCGCTCGGCGATCTGTTGTGCGAGCGCTTGATGCGAAGGCGGGTAGACGATATCGGCGCCCGTCCCGATAACGGCGATCGTGCTGCCGCGCCCCTGAAGCGCGCCGCGATGTGCCGCGCCGTCGATGCCCAACGCCAGCCCCGATACCACCGTCAATCCTGCGTCGGACAGCGCGCGCGCAAAGCGGGAGGCGTCTTCGAGGCCCTGCGGCGTCGCGCTTCGGCTGCCGACGACCGCAACGCCGCGCGTCTGCAGCAACTCGATGCGTCCCTTTACATATAGCAGCGGCGGCGGATCGGGCATGGTGAGGAGCGCGGACGGGTAAGCGGGATCGTCGAGCGTGACGAGCGCGTTGCCGGGCAGTTCGCGCCATGCTCGCACCGCATCGAACTGCGCGGCGAAGTCCGGTGCGGGTGGCGTAAGGGCGGCGCGGGCGGAGCCTTCGTCGCTTGCCTGAGCGAGCGCGGCGAACGGTTGCGCGAGCACCGCGTCCGGAAGGCCGAAGGCGGTCAGCATCTGACGCAGCGCCGCCGGCTTCAGTCCAGGCGCCATCGAGAGCCGCAGCCAGGCGGACAGTTCGTCGTCAGTGAGGGGAAGGGTCTGCATCGCTTGCGTCCTCGCGCGCGGCAACCGGCTTTGCGGTCGCCATGCTAAAATTTTCATCATCCGAAATAAACCGAAACCACTGCTGCGCCGCGTTCGCGCGCCGGCCGACATGTGTTTGGGCATTGAATCGATCCGGTTCGGTCACCATCTATCCTGTGCGTGTCGCGATCGGCGAACAACCTGGCCGAATGGCTATCGCGCGACTGTGTTCAACTGCGTCGGCGCCCAATCAATTTCAGGACCATGGCTTTACTCAACATCCTCAACTACCCGGACAAGCGTCTGCACAAGATCGCGAAGCCGGTCGAAAGCGTCAATGACCGTATCCGCAAGCTCGTTGCCGACATGGCCGAGACCATGTACGCCGCGCCAGGCGTGGGTCTCGCGGCAACTCAGGTCGACGTGCACGAGCGCGTGATCGTGATCGACGTATCGGACACGCACGATGAACTGCGCGCGTTCATCAATCCGGAAATCATCTGGTCGAGCGACGAAAAGAAGATCAACGAGGAAGGCTGCCTGTCGGTGCCGGGCATCTATGACAACGTCGAGCGCGCCGAGAAAGTGCGCGTGCGCGCGCTGAACGAGAAGGGCGAAACGTTCGAGATCGACTGCGAAGGGCTGCTCGCCGTGTGCATCCAGCACGAAATGGATCACCTGATGGGCCGCGTGTTCGTCGAATATCTGTCGCCGCTCAAGCAGACGCGCATCAAGAGCAAGATGAAAAAGCTCGCGCACGCGATGTGACGCCCATGAGCCATTCGTTGCGCGTCATCTTTGCCGGTACGCCGGAATTCGCCGCCGCGGCGCTCGCCGCGATTCACGAGGCCGGCTTTCCGGTGCCGCTCGTCCTCACGCAGCCCGACCGTCCGGCGGGCCGCGGCATGAAATTGCAGGCGAGTCCGGTCAAGCGCTACGCGCAGGAGCAAGGCATCGAGGTGGCGCAGCCGCCCTCGTTGCGCCGTAACGGCAAATTCCCGGCCGAAGCCACGGCCGCGATCGACGAGTTGCGCGCCACGCCGCACGACGTGATGGTGGTGGCCGCTTACGGCCTGCTATTGCCGCAGGAAGTCCTCGATATTCCGACGCGCGGCTGCATCAACATTCATGCTTCGTTGCTACCGCGCTGGCGCGGCGCCGCGCCGATTCACCGCGCGATCGAGGCTGGCGACGCGCAAACGGGCATCACGCTGATGCAGATGGACGCGGGCCTCGATACGGGCGCGATGATCTCCGAAGCGCGCATGCCGATCCACGACACCGACACGACTGCGACCCTCCACGACCGTCTGGCCGAAGGGGGCGCAAAGCTGATCGTCGATGCGCTGATCGAACTGGAGCGCAACGGCAAGCTGGATTCGACGCCTCAGCCTGCCGACGGCGCCACCTACGCCGAGAAGATCGGCAAACAGGAGGCGGCGCTCGACTGGCGCCGTCCTGCTGCGGAACTCGCGCGGCAGGTGCGCGCGTTCGATCCGTTTCCCGGTGGCGCGGCGACGCTCGACGGGACGGTGCTGAAAATCTGGTCGGCGTGCGCAGTCGAAGCGCCGCGCAACGCCGCGCCTGGCACGATCGTCGATGTGTCGCCGGAAGGTATCGTCGTGGCGTGCGGCGAAGGCGCGCTGCGCATCGCGCAACTGCAAAAGCCGGGCGGCAAGCGCCTTGCCGTGCGCGATTTCCTGGCCGGGTCGACGCTCGCCGCGGGCCAGCATTTCGACCTCGCGCAGCCAGAATAAGCGACGGATTATCAGGGGCGCAATCTGCCGTTCGGCCAGGTCACGCCGGCTTCGTGCGGCGCGTTAGAATCTTCGATGCAACCCTGCCTGAAGAGGTTTCCATGTTCGGCATCACCCATTTCGAGTTCTTCATCGCCGCGGTTTTTCTGCTCAACGTCACGCCCGGTCCCGACACCGCTTACATCGTCGGCCGAAGCGTCGCGCAAGGGCGCGGCGCGGGACTGATGTCGGCGTTGGGCATCTCGGCGGGGTGCTGCGTGCACTCGCTCGCCTGCGCATTTGGCCTGACGGCGCTGCTGGCCGCGTCCGCCACCGCGTTTACCGTGATCAAGTTCGTCGGCGCGATCTACCTGATTTACCTTGGCGTGCGTCTCATCCTGACGAAACCGGAAGCCGCGGAAGCAGCGGGCGCCGCGCGCGCGACCGGCGCGCCGAAGTCGCTGCGCCAGCTTTTCCTGCAAGGCTTCTGGACCAACGTGCTGAACCCGAAAGTCGTGCTGTTCTTCGTGTCGTTCTTTCCGCAGTTCGTGTCCGCTAGCAGCGATCACAAGACGTTTGCGTTTCTGACGCTAGGTGTCGTTTTCGTCGTGATGAGCATGGTGTGGAACAGCTTCGTCGCGTGGATTGCGGGCAGCGTTACGCGCAAGTTCTCCGGTAAGCCGGGTGTCAAGAGGTGGCTGGACCGCGGCGTCGGCGGTGCATTCGTGGGGCTCGGCATCAAGCTCGCCACAGCAACGCGGTGATTGAATTTTTCCCGCTCGTCCATATCTAACAGTTCGCTTACAATCATTCGCCGCGAATTGGCGGCAGCAATAGAGAACCGCGTGACGGGCAAGGAGTTCTGGATATGTTCAACTGGGTGAAAACCGCGATGCTGATGGCCGCAATTACGGCGCTCTTCATCGTGATTGGCGGCATGATCGGCGGCCAACGGGGCATGATGCTCGCGTTGCTGATCGCGCTCGGGATGAATTTCTTTTCGTACTGGTTTTCGGACAAGATGGTCCTGCGCATGTACAACGCGCAGGAAGTCGACGAAACGAGCGCACCGCAGTTCTACCGGATGGTTCGCGAGCTGGCGACGCGCGCCAATCTGCCGATGCCGCGCGTCTACCTGATCGACGAAGACCAGCCCAACGCGTTCGCGACGGGCCGTAATCCCGAACACGCAGCCGTGGCGGCGACGACGGGTATTCTGCGCGCGCTGTCAGAGCGTGAAATGCGCGGCGTGATGGCGCACGAACTCGCGCACGTGAAGCATCGCGACATCCTGATCTCGACCATTTCGGCGACGATGGCTGGCGCGATTTCGGCGCTGGCGAACTTTGCGATGTTCTTCGGCGGCCGCGACGAAAATGGCCGCCCGGCGAATCCGATCGCGAGCATCGCCGTCGCGCTTCTCGCGCCGATCGCGGGCGCGCTGATCCAGATGGCAATTTCGCGCGCGCGTGAGTTCGAAGCGGATCGTGGCGGCGCGCAGATTTCGGGCGATCCGCAGGCGCTCGCGTCGGCGCTGGACAAGATCCACCGCTACGCGAATGGCATCCCGTTCCCGACGGCCGAGGCGCACCCGGCTACCGCGCAGATGATGATCATGAATCCGCTGTCGGGCGGCGGCATCCAAAACATGTTCTCGACGCACCCATCCACCGAGGAGCGCATTGCGCGCCTGATGGAGATGGCCCGTACGGGGCGCTTCGACTGAGCGCACGCCGGCAACGCTCGATCCGGCGTCCCGCGACGGCGACGCAAACAGGGGCGAGATCGACTCGCCCCTGTTTCTTTCTGGCTAGAGATCCGCGCCGTCGCTGGAGAGGCTCGACCTCGACCGAGAATAGACGCGCTTTCAAAAACACCGTGACGGCTGCGCGCCGGTCCATGGTCGGCGTCACGCTACAATGTGGCGTTTGCGCGACACTCTCCGTCAGCGCCCGTTTTCCGCCTGTTCATGACCCGAAAGCCTTCTCAGCGTCCCATTTCGCCGCCATCGCGCTCACGCGATACTCGCCTGTCGACGTTGCATCTCGCGCCCGAATCGCTCGGCTTCGCGCTCGATTGCGCAGCCCAAGCCGTCGGCGCCGTTCGTCAAGGCGCCGCGCTGCCCGCAGCCCTGCATTCGATTTTTATGTCGCTTCCGGAAGGTGTCGCGGCGGCGTCGCGTGGCGCTGTGCAAGACATTGCGTACCGGACGATGCGCCGGCTCGGCACGGTCGAGGGGCTGGTCGCGAACGTCGTGCGCAAACCCCCGCCGCCGCATGTCGGACACGTGCTGGTCTGCGCGCTCGCGTTGCTCGTCGATGAAGAGAGCAACGCTGCCTATGCGCCATTCACGGTCGTCGATCAGGCTGTGAATGCGATCGGCGCGCGGCGCGAGTTCGCGTTCGCAAAGGGGCTGGTCAACGCGGTGCTGCGTAACTTCTTGCGTGAACGCGAAACGCTGCTCGCCGACACGCGGAACGATGAAGTCGCTCGCTGGAACTACCCCGTCTGGTGGATCGACGCCGTTCGCAAAGCGTGGCCCGATGCGTGGCAAGACATCCTCACCGCGGGCAACAGCCAGGGTCCGCTGACGCTGCGCGTAAACGCGCGTCACGCGACGGTCGATGCGTATCTGCAAACGTTGCGCGAGCATCAGATTCCGGCAACGCAGATCGGCGATCACGCCGTGCGTCTCGACGCGCCGATGCCCGTCGAGCGTATTCCGGGCTTCAACGAAGGCGTCGTCTCCGTGCAGGACGCGGGCGCGCAACTCGCGGCGCAATGGCTCGGCGTGCGCGACGGCATGCGCGTGCTTGATGCGTGCGCGGCGCCCGGCGGCAAGACGGGACATCTGCTCGAACTTGCGAACATCGATCTGATCGCGCTCGAAAGCGATGCGACGCGCGCGCGGCGTATCGGCGAAAACCTGCAGCGTCTGAAGCTGAATGCTCATGTGCGCATCGGCGACGCAGGCAATCCCACGCAATGGCATGACGCCGCCGATCAGCCATTCGATCGCATTCTCGCCGACGTGCCGTGCTCCGCGTCGGGCATCGTGCGTCGTCATCCGGATATTCGCTGGCTGCGCCGCGCGTCGGATATTCCGGCGCTCGTCGAAGAACAGCGCCGCATTCTCGAAGCGCTGTGGCCGCTCGTCAAACCGGGCGGCGAATTGCTGTACGTTACGTGCTCGATCTTTCCCGAAGAAGGCGAGTTGCAGGCCCAGTGGTTTGGAAACCGACACGCGGATGCGGTACGATTGGACGCGCCGGGGCAACTGCTCCCAGCAGTCGCCCGCGCGCCCGCCGATGTTTCGGCTGGTTCCCGCGCCGGACAAAGCACTGGTTCGAGCTTAGACCACGACGGATTCTTCTACGCGCGCTTTCAGAAACGGTGATCATCAAACGCTTTCTTCCGCTACGGCTCGCGGCCGCGCTCTGGATTGCGCTGGCACTTTGCCTGACGGCAGCCGGACCGGCGCGTGCCGAATCGATCGCCGTGCAGCGCGCGTCCCTGCAATCCGACGGCAGCGGCTGGAGCCTCGACGCGCGCTTCGATTTCGAGCTGAACAGCAATCTCGAAGATGCTGTCAACAAGGGCATACCGCTTTACTTCACAACGGACTTCGAACTGAGCCGGCCGCGCTGGTACTGGTTCGATGAACAGCCGGTGAGCGTATCGCAAAGCATTCGACTATCGTTTCAGCCGCTCACGCGCGAGTACCGCGTATCGACGGGCGGCCTGCAACTCGGCTTCGCCTCGCTCAACGAGGCGCTCGCCGTGATCAAGCATGTCACGTCGTGGCATGTAATCGATCGCAACCAGGTCCATGCGGGAGAAACGTACAACGCATCGGTGCGCATGCAGCTCGACATCGCATTGATGCCCAAGCCGTTCCAGATCGACGCGGTCAACAACCGCGACTGGAACCTTGCTTCCGACTGGAAGCGTTTTACTTTCACGGTGACCGAACGTGCTAAATAAAGTGCGCCGCGCCACCAGTGTCAGCAGCGTCGTCGTGCGGTTGCTCGTGTCGACGGTGGCCGTCACGGCCGTCCTGCTGCTCGTGCTGCTCGCGGCGGCGAGCGCGAACACCGAATTCTTCGACCGCTATTACGGCTGGCTCTACGCGGCCAACGTCGCGGTTGCGCTGATCTTCATGCTGATCGTCGCGGTGCTCGTGGTGATCATTGTCACGCGATTACGCAAGGGCAAATTCGGCACGAGGCTGCTCGCGAAGCTCGCGTTCTTCTTCGCGCTCGTCGGCGTGGTGCCGGGCGGCATCATCTACATCGTGTCGTATCAGTTCGTGTCGCGAAGTATCGAGTCGTGGTTCGACGTCAATGTCGAAACCGCGCTCACGTCGGGGCTGAATCTCGGACGCGGGATGCTCGACGCATCGCTGTCCGACTTGCAGACCAAGGGCCGTCTGATGGCCGAGCAGCTCGCGAGCGCCGATTCCGCGGGAACGACGCTCACGCTGCTGCGTTTGCGCGATCAGTTCGGCGTGCAGGACGCGACGATCGTAGAGCCGACGCGCAGCATGTCGGGCGCGGCGCCGGACATGCACGTCGTGGCGCAGGCGACGAGCAACTATGCGTCGCTCGTGCCGAGCGACCTGCCCACGGCGATGATGATCGATCAGGCGCGTGGACGCGGCTTCGCGTCGATCGAAGGCGAAGTCGACGGCGATCCGAAAGCGCGCGGCGCAAAGGGCGCATTGCGTCTGCGCATCGTGCAGCGCATTCCCGACACCAACGCGTCGCTGCTGCAGCCGACCGAGCGCTTCCTGCAACTCACGCAGCCGGTCTCGCAGACATTGGCGCGCAATGCGGATGCCGTGCAGCGCGCGTATCGCGAGTACCAGGAGAAGGCGATCGGGCGCACGGGCCTGCGCAAGATGTACATCGGCACGCTGACGCTCGCGCTCTTTCTCGCGACCTTCATCGCGATGATGCTCGCGCTCGCGCTCGGCAATCAGCTTGCGCGGCCGCTGTTCCTGCTCGCGCAGGGCACGAAAGAAGTGACGGAAGGCGACTACACGCCGAAGCGCGAAATCAAGTCGCGCGACGAACTCGGCTTCCTTACGCAGTCGTTCAACGCGATGACGCGCCAGTTGTCGGAAGCGCGCGCAGCCGTCGAGGCCAACCGCGTCGCGCTCGAACATTCGAAGGCGTACCTCGAAAGCATTCTCGCGAATCTGACGGCGGGCGTGTTCGTGTTCGACCGGCAGTTCCGCTTGATGACCGTCAATCGCGGCGCGGAACGCATCTTCCGGCAGCCGTTCGCGTCGATGCTCGGCTCGTCGCTCGATCGCATTGCCGTGTTGAGCGAATTCGGCGCGATGGTGCGCAAGGCGTTTGCCGATCTCGAAGCAGCGGGCGGCGATCAGGACGACACGGGCCATTGGCAGCAGCAGATGGCGCTGCAAATACCGGGCGAAACCGATCCGCTGACGCTGCTTGCGCGCGGCGCGCGGCTCGTATCGGCGGCGGGCAACGACAGCGACGATGAAGTGACGTCCGGCTATGTCGTCGTGTTCGACGATATTTCCGACGTGATCTCCGCGCAGCGTTCGATCGCATGGGGCGAAGTCGCGCGGCGTCTCGCGCACGAGATCAAGAATCCGCTGACGCCGATCCAGCTTTCGGCTGAACGCTTGCAGATGAAGCTCTCCGACAAGCTTGCGCCGTCGGATGCCGAAGTATTGAAACGTGGCGCCACTACAATCGTGAATCAGGTCGCGGCGATGAAGCAGATGGTCGACGATTTCCGCGACTATGCGCGCACGCCGCCTGCCGTGCTCGCAAATCTGCAACTGAACGAACTCGTGAGCGAAGTGCTCACGCTGTACGGAATCGAAGAGGGCAAGAGCGCGATTGTCGTCGAAATGGCGGACTTGCCCGTTATACGCGGAGACGCGACGCAATTGCGTCAGGTGATCCATAACCTGCTGCAGAACGCGCAGGATGCTGTCGCCGATGTCGGGCACCCCCGTGTGTTGCTCGAGACGAGGACAGTAGAATATGGCGATCCCGATGCAGACGGCAAAGTGAGCGTCGCGGTGCGATTGACCGTGTCGGACAACGGTCCGGGGTTTCCCGCGCGCATCCTCACGCGCGCGTTCGAACCTTATGTAACGACCAAGGCCAAAGGTACAGGTCTCGGACTTGCCATGGTCAAGAAGATCGTCGATGAACACGGCGCACGAATCGATATACGCAATCGTCTGAAAGCCGGCGATGTAATCGAGGGCGCGCAAATTTCAATCCTCTTCCTTCAACTCGCAGATAACAATGCTGCGGCGCCCGGAAGCGGGCCGCAGGCGGCGCACGGCAGCGCGTCGCAGGGAAAGACAAAAGCAACAGTGCAGACAAGGGCAGCGTAAATGGCAACCATCCTGGTGGTAGATGATGAAATGGGCATCCGGGAACTGCTCTCGGAGATCCTGAGCGACGAGGGACATGTCGTGGACGTCGCGGAAAACGCGCAGGAAGCGCGTGACTACCGGCTTCGTCAGGCACCCGATCTGGTGCTGCTCGACATCTGGATGCCCGATACCGATGGCGTAACGCTGCTCAAGGAGTGGGCCGCGCAAGCGCTTCTGTCGATGCCCGTCATCATGATGTCGGGCCACGCGACCATCGACACCGCTGTCGAAGCGACGAAGATCGGCGCGCTCAATTTCCTCGAAAAGCCGATCGCGCTGCAAAAGCTGCTGAAGGCCGTCGAGCAGGGGCTGGCGCGCGGCAGCGCGGCGCCCGCTGCGGGCGGCATGGCGGCCAAGCCGGCGATGGCGGCGAATGCGTCGGCTGTGGCATCGGCGGCGGCGCTGCCGATGATGTCCGCGGACAACCTGGGCGGCGGCATGCTGTCGGCCCAGACGGCGTCGATTTCGTTCGATATTCCGCTGCGTGATGCGCGCGATGCATTCGAGCGCGCGTACTTCGAGTACCACCTCGCGCGCGAGAACGGCAGCATGACGCGCGTCGCGGAAAAGACCGGGCTCGAACGCACGCACCTGTATCGCAAGCTCAAGCAGCTTGGCGTCGATCTCGGCAAGAACAAGGGCGAGTAAGCGGAAAGCTCTTTCAACAGGAGTTTTTTTCGGGAAGGGCTTGAGAATCAGAAAATCGCTTGCTATACTCTCGCTTCTTCGTTGGCCCGGTAGCTCAGTTGGTAGAGCAGCGGATTGAAAATCCGCGTGTCGGTGGTTCGATTCCGCCCCAGGCCACCAGGATTCGGCCCCAGGAAATCGCAAGATTCCTGGGGCTTTTCCTATGTGCGGACGATATGCCGATTCGTCGCGAGACATCGCGCGGCGGCCGCGAGCGGGGCTCGGCTCCGCGTGATAAAATCGCGCTTTATCAAGGACTTGCCATGTGTTCTTCGCAAGTCCTTTTTCGTTTCAGGTCCGAGGCATCGTGCGGCGTGAAACTCCTTGGCGGACAATTGACGGTATAAACGCAGGCAGCTTGGCGCGTGAAAGCCGCAGCCTATACTGCTTGAGCCGGCATGGGTGCCGGCCCGCGCGCCGCAAGGCCGCCAGGCACCGCTTGTGCGCGGCATTCAACAAACACGGAGTTTCGCAGTGACCCGCAAAGACGCCAAGAGTAGCGCCCTGGTGCTGTTTTCCGGTGGCCAGGATTCGGCCACGTGTCTCGCCTGGGCGCTGGATCGGTACGAAACAGTCGAAACACTGGGTTTCGACTATGGGCAGCGGCACCGTGTCGAGCTCGAATGCCGTGAGGGTTTCCGCAGCGCGGTGGCGCGCACGTTCCCCGATTGGGGCGAGCGGCTCGGCGACGATCACATGATCGATCTGTCGGTGCTCGGCTCGATCAGCGACACGGCGATGACGCGCGACATCGAGATTCACGCGGCGTCGAATGGTCTGCCGAACACATTCGTGCCCGGCCGCAATCTGATGTTCATGACGATTGCGGCGGCGATCGCGTATCGTCGCGGGTTGCGCGTGCTGGTCGGCGGAATGTGCGAGACGGATTTTTCCGGCTACCCGGATTGCCGCGACGACACGATGAAGGCGTTGCAAGTCGCGCTGAATCTCGGCATGGACAGCCGCTTCGTGCTGGAGACGCCGCTGATGTGGATCGACAAGGCCGACACGTGGCGGCTCGCACATACGCTGGGCGGCGACGCACTGGTCGAGCTGATCCGCATCGAAACGCACACGTGCTACCTCGGCGAGCGTTCGGAGTTGCATGCATGGGGTTTCGGCTGCGGCGAGTGCCCTGCGTGCCGTTTGCGCAAGCGCGGGTACGAAGCGTTTCTGAACGGCGAGCAGGTCACGGAACCGGCCTAAACGAAAGCGACATCAACAGGCTTCACGGAGCATCAGGCAGAAAGCAGCATGACGTACGCGGTCAAGGAAATTTTCTACACGTTGCAGGGCGAAGGCGCGAACGCAGGGCGCCCGGCCGTGTTTTGCCGGTTCGCCGGATGCAACCTGTGGTCGGGCCGTGAAGAAGATCGCGCCGACGCAGTGTGCAAGTTCTGCGACACCGACTTCGTCGGCACCGACGGCGAGAACGGCGGCAAATTCCGCACGCCCGAAGAGCTGGCCGCGAAGATCGCTTCGTTGTGGCCGGAAGGCGAAGATCAGCGCTTCGTCGTGTGCACGGGAGGCGAGCCGATGCTGCAGATTGACCAGCCGTTCGTCGACGCGCTGCACGCGGCCGGCTTCGAAATCGCCATCGAGACGAACGGTTCGCTGCCCGTGCTCGACACGATCGACTGGATCTGTGTGAGCCCGAAAGCGGATGCGCCGCTCGTGCAGACCAAAGGCAACGAACTGAAAGTGGTCGTGCCGCAGGAGAACCAGCGTCTCGCCGACTACGCGAAGCTCGACTTCGATTATTTCCTCGTGCAGCCGATGGACGGCCCTTCGCGCGACATCAACACGAAGCTCGCGATCGACTGGTGCAAGCGCCATCCGCAGTGGCGCCTGTCGATGCAGACTCACAAGTACCTGAACATTCCCTGATTGCCGTGCTGACGATTACCCGAAAACTCGAATTCGACGCGGGCCACCGCATTCCCGATCACCGCAGCCAGTGCCGTAATCTGCACGGGCATCGCTACGTGCTGGAAATTACGCTGCAAGGCGATCTCGTCGAAACGGAAGGCGCGCCCGATCGCGGCATGGTGATGGATTTCGCCGACGTCAAAGCGCTCGCGAACGAGCATCTCGTCGACAAGTGGGACCACGCGTTTCTCGTCTATGAAGGCGATACGCAGGTGCGCGGTTTTCTCGACTCGATGGCCGGTCACAAGACGGTCGTGCTCGACCGCATTCCGACCGTCGAAAATCTCGCGGCCGTCGCATTCGAGATTCTCGCGAACGTCTACGACGCGCACTATGGCGTCAATCTGCGTCTGCACAAGGTGCGTCTGTACGAGACGCCGAATTGCTGGGCCGACGTGGTCCGCGACTAATCGGGTTATTGTCAAGGTATGATCGTTTCGATAATCACTCGGAGCGAGACATGCCGGTCACCGCGATTTGCAGCGGGCGCCACGCCTGCCACAATGACGACACCTTTCACGTCGGCCGTTCGGGCCGCGTAGTCTTTCGCTCAAGTCTGCCCACGGCCGTGCTCGACGGCGACGGAGGCGCGCAATGAGCACCTTCACGAATCCACTCAAGCTGCGCCTGAAAGAGCCGGACCCGCTGTTCGGACTGTGGCTGTCGCTCGGCAGCGACAGCGCCGCCGAAGCGCTCGCGCACGCCGGTTTCGACTGGCTGCTGATCGATATGGAGCACGCGCCGAACGATAGCATCGACGTGACGGGACAATTGCGCGCCATTGCGGCCGCGCATCTGCCCACGGAGCCCGTCGTTCGCCTGCCCGCCATCGAGCCGTGGCTCGTCAAGCGCGTCCTCGACGCGGGCGCGCGCACGCTGATGTTTCCAAACATCGAGACGGCTGACGAAGCGGCCCAGGCCGTCCGGCTGACCCAATATGCGACGCTGGAAGGACCGGACGGCCTGCGTGGCGTAGCAGGCGCGGTTCGTGCAGCAGCATACGGAATGCGACGCGACTATTTGCAGAATGCGAACGCGCAAATCGCCACGATCGTGCAGATCGAGTCGAGGCGCGCGCTCGAGCTTGTGGAGCAGATCGCGGCGACGCCGGGCATCGACTGCCTGTTCGTCGGGCCGGCGGACCTCGCGGCGAGCCTCGGTCATCTCGGCGATTCGAAACACCCTGAAGTCCAGGGCGCGATGAAGCACATTCTGGATGTTGCGCATCGAGCGCGCGTCGCGACGGGCATTTTTGCCATGGATGTCGCGAGTGCGCGGCAATACCGGTCGGAAGGCTTTCGTTTCATCGCGCTCGCCGCCGACGTAATGTGGCTGTTGCGCACCACGCGACAGGCATTGCAGGAGGTTCGGTCATGAAGCTGTTGTCGTTGGGCGCGGCGCGCATAGCAGGTTGCGCGGCTCGCGCTGTCGTATTGACCGCATTGGCGGCGGGCGCGGCGGCACATGCGCAGAGCAAGATGCCGCCCGCGTCGGATCTCGAAACGCAAACGGCCGTCGCCGATTACAACGCCGGCAACTTTACGTCGGCGCTCGCCGAGTTTCGCAAGGCTGCGCAGCGCGGCAGCCGTCTCGCCGAATTCAACTACGCGATGATGCTGCTCAACGGCGAAGGCGGTCCGGTCAATGTCGAAGAAGGCAAGAAGTGGCTGCGCAAGGCCGCTGACGCCAACATGTCACATGCGCAATACGTGTACGGGAAGATGTACGACGACGGTGAGTTCGTCGCGCGCGATCCCGTCGAGGCGCATCAATGGTTTCTGAAGGCCGCGCAGCAAGGACATATTCAGGCTGAGCTAGCGCTCGCGAACCAGTTTCTCGACGGACGCGGCACCGTGCGCGATAACCAGCAGGCGTTCGTCTGGTACAAGAAGGCAGCCGAGGGCGGCGACATGACCGCGCAGTACGTGACGGGCTCGTTCTACGAGCGCGGCGGCGATGGTGTTCCGCAGAATCTGAACGTGGCGCGCGCCTATTACGCGGCGGCCGCCGCGCAAGGCGATCCGGCGGCGCGGCTCAAGTATCAGCAACTGAGCGCGCAACTGCGTGAGTCGCACGAAGCGAAGCCTCAATAAAAAACGGCGCCTGAGAATTTCAGGCGCCGTTTGACTATGTGGGTAGGACGTAGGGCTCGTGGATTAACTTTGCATCAGACGCTTCTGCCGCCCGACGCTCATGATGAGACCAATCGCAAAACCGAGTGTCGTCAGCGCGGTTCCGCCGTAACTCATGAACGGCAAAGGCACACCCACCACGGGAAGAATCCCACTGACCATGCCGATGTTCACGAACGCGTAGGTGAAGAACGCCATCGTGAGAGAGCCGGCCAGCAATCGGCCGAACAGCGTCGCGCCATTCGCCGCGATGAACAGACCGCGCGCGATCAACGCCATGTAGAGCGTCAGCAGCACCAGGCCGCCCGCCAGGCCGAATTCCTCGGCGAATACCGCGAAAATGAAGTCGGTGTGCTTCTCCGGAATGAACTCGAGGTGAGCCTGCGTGCCCTTCAGCCAGCCCTTGCCGAGCGGGCCGCCCGAGCCGATCGCGATCACGGCCTGAATCGTGTGGAAGCCTTTGCCCAGCGGATCGGATGTCGGATCGAGCAGCGTGCAGATGCGGTGCTTCTGATAATCGTGCATCAGCGGCCACTGCACTTCGGGCTGACAGATCTTGTCCTGGAAAGTCGCAATCGCGCCGACGGCAATCACGCCCGCGACCAGCACGGGCACGATCAGCTTGAAGCTCAGTCCGGCGAAGTAGATGACGAAAAGCCCCGACGCGAACACGAGCACGGCTGTGCCGAGGTCGGGCTGCTTGGCGATCAGGCCGACGGGCACGGCGAGAATGATCAGACCGACGATGTAGTCCCACCAGCGGATATTGCTCTCGCGCCGCTGGTAGTACCAGGCGAGCATCAGCGGCGTCGCGATCTTCAGGATCTCCGACGGCTGGATCACCACGCCGACGTTGATCCAGCGCTTCGCGCCCTTGCGCGTCAGGCCGAACATCGCGACCGCGACGAGCAACGCGACCCCGAATGTGTAGATGGGAACGGCGAAGCGCATCAGCGTCGTCGGCGGGATGTTGGCCAGCACCCACATCAGCCCGAACGTCAGGATGATATTGCGCAACTGGTCTTCGACACGTCCGGGCATGTCGATGCTCGCGCTATAGAGCGTCACGATGCCGACGCACAGCAGCAGAAATACGATCAGTGCGAGCGGACGATCGAAGCCCGCGAACATGTTCTTGATGCGATCGAGCCAGGCGCGCTTGTCGATTTGCATGCCTTTCTCCTTACTCGTCGATGCCGCCGGACACAGGACCGCGCGGGGCGGCCTGCGATTCGTCGTTGCGCGATGGCGCAGCGGCGGCTGGCCGCGATTCGCTGGCCGGGCGGGGTTTGTGTGATGACTTGCGCGCGTCGGGGGCCTTCACGGTGGCCGCAGCCGTGGTCGCTGACGTGACGGATGACGCCGCCGTCGATGGCGCGGCAGTTGCCGACGCGCCGCGCGGCGCCTTGGTGGATTGCGCGGATTTCGCAACGGAAGCGGGCACGGGTGCAGCGGCCGAACCAGGAGCAGACGCAGCCAGTGCCGAAGCCGTCACAGCGCCTGAGGCCGCAACGCCCGCCGCATTCGCGCCGGACGCATCCGATGCAGGCGCTGCATGCGGCGTCGATGCGCCCACGGGCAGCGGCAGCGCGGTGAAGCCCGCCGCGACCGACACCGGCTGAATCTCGCCGTTGGGTGCAGGTGGCGCGCTGCCGATGACAGGCGCCGAAGTTTCTTCCGTCGCCGATGCAGCCGCCGTGACGGCCGCGGCCTCGACGCCCGGCTTCGCGCGGTCGACGAGGTAATAGTCGAGCACGCGACGCGCGATCGGCCCCGCCGCTTGCGCACCCCAGCCGCCGTTTTCGACGATCAGCGCGAGCGCGATTTTCGGATTGTCGGCGGGCGCGAACGCGATGAAGAGCGCGTGGTCGCGCAGATTTTCAGCGAGTGCGTGACCGTGGTACTTCTGACCTTGCAGCGAGAACACCTGCGCCGTCCCCGTCTTGCCCGCCGACAGATACGCCGCATTGCGGAACACCTGATACGCGGTGCCCGACGGGTTCATCGTCACGTTTTCCATACCGCGCTTGATGACGTCGATGTCCGACTGCTTCACGTCGATGCGTCCGTCGTCCTTCGGCACGGTGGCGCGCAGCGCGCGGGTGATCGGATTCTCGATTTCCTTCACGAGGTGCGGCTTCATGACGGTCGCGTTGTTCGCGAGCGTGGCTGTCGCGTGTGCGAGCTGCAGGATCGTGTACGAGTTGTAGCCCTGGCCGATGCCGAGGCTGATCGTCTCGCCTTCGTACCATTTCTGCTGCTCGGGCTTGTGGTACGCCTTGCGCTTCCAGTCCGTCGAAGGCAGGATGCCGCGCGCTTCGCCGGCAATGTCAATGCCCGTTATCTGGCCGAAGCCCCACGGCTTCATGAAGTTCGCGATCGCATTGACGCCGAGATCGTGCGCGAGCATGTAAAAGTACGTGTCGTTCGACACCATGATCGCGCGGTTCATGTCGATCCAGCCTTGGCCCTGCGGCACGTCGTTGCGGAACGTGTGGCCGCCGAACGTGTACGAGCCCGGGTCCTGGAAGCCCCATTGCGGCGTGCGCTTGTGCAGCGTCAGCGCGGCCAGCGCCATGAACGGCTTGTATGTCGAGCCGGGCGGATAGGTGCCGTGCAGCGGACGGTTGAGCAGCGGGTGATCGGGCGAGTTGTTCAATTCATCCCAGGTCTGCTGGTCGATGCCGTCGACGAATGCATTCGGATCGAAGCTCGGCGCCGACACGAACGCGAGCACGTCGCCCGTCGACGGTTCGATCGCCACCAGCGCGCCGCGGCGTCCTGCGAATGCCTGCTCGGCGACCTGCTGCAAGCCGATATCGAGCGACAGCACGAGGTTGTTGCCCGGCGTCGCCTGCGTGCGCGAGAGCGTGCGCACAGGCCGTCCGCCCGCCGTCACTTCGACTTCCTCAAAACCCGTCAGGCCGTGCAGTTCCGTTTCGTAGCTCTGCTCGACGCCGATCTTGCCGATGTAGTCGGTGCCCTTGTAGTTGTTCGCATCGAGGCGCGGGTCGTAGTGATCGGGATCGCTGTCGTTCTGATCGCTGGCATCGTCGATGTGGTCCTGGTCGCGCTGCGAAATGCGGCCGATGTAGCCGATCACGTGCGCCGCCGTCGGTCCGAGCGGATATTGACGGAACAGCCGCGCGCGCACTTCGACGCCTGGAAAACGGAAGCGC
The DNA here is from genome assembly GCF_900108945.1 of Paraburkholderia diazotrophica. GTDB lineage: Bacteria > Pseudomonadota > Gammaproteobacteria > Burkholderiales > Burkholderiaceae > Paraburkholderia > Paraburkholderia diazotrophica. The sequence continues at coordinate 55,202 of NZ_FNYE01000002.1, forward strand.
TGTGCGGTGAAGCGTGCGACTTCGTCGTCGGTGAGGCGCGTGCGGATCGGCAGGCTCTCGAAGTTCTTCGAGTCCTCCTGCAGCTTGCGGAAGCGCCGGCGGTCGCGCGCATCGATGTTGACCACGGTCGACAGATTGTCGATCACGTTGTCGAGCGAGTCGTTCAGCTTCGACGGCGTGATTTCGAGCGTGTACGCCGAGTAGTTCCTCGCGAGAACGACGCCGTTGCGGTCCGTGATGATGCCGCGGTTCGGCACGATCGGCGCGACCGAGATGCGGTTCTCGTCGGCTTGCAGCGAGTACTTGCTGTAGTGCCAGACCTGCAGGAACAGGAAGCGGAATGCGATCAGCCCGAAGCAGACGAACACGAACAGCCCCGCCGCCGCGACGCGCAGGCGGAATTTCGTGAGCTGCTGCTGGGTGTCCTTGAATTCGGTCATGCGGTTGGGCAGGGACTGCCGGTTATGCGGTTTGATTCAGTTCGACGGTCACGCGCCGGGTCATGTGCCGGGTCATGTGCCGGGTCATGTGCCCATACGCAGCCGGCTTTGGCGCCGCTTCATCTCGCCGCGACGCGCGTTGGGCTGCCCGACGATCGTGAAGGCGGCAACATGGATGCGCGTTCATGTGCGAGCGGGCGGCGCGGGCGGTCAGATGGGCCGCGTGTCGTCCGGATCGGCGGGACGGCGCTGCGGCATCAACAGGAGAATGCTCGCGATGGGCCAGAGCGCGGCCTCGACGAAACCGTCGATCAGATAACCCCAGCCCGGAAACGATGCGCCCGTCAGCAGGCGGATCACGAAGGGCACCAGTTGAGCGACGACGAGCAACGGCATCACGGCGAAAACCTGTACGCCGATCGGCATCCACAGCACGCGGCGATGGATCGTGATCGCGCCATACGACAGCAGCGTGTACGCGAGTGCGTGTTCGCCGAGCAGGCTTGCGTTGTGGACATCCATCAACAGGCCGAGCATGAACGCGATGCCCATGCCGACCTTGCGCGGCTGATGCACGTTCCAGAACAGCAGCACGAGCGCGACGAAATCGGGAATGCCGATCAGGCGTCCCCACGGCATCATGTTCAGCAGGAACGCGGCGGCCAGACTGAACGCGATGAAGTAGGGATTGACGGGCTGCAGGATGTACTGCGGGCGATTCATTGCTGGGCCCCTTGCGCGGCTTGTGGTTTCGCGCTCTTTTCAGCGGCCGGCTTCTTCTCGGTCGCGGCCTTGCCGGCGGGCTTGACCGATGACGCGGGCTTTACAGCCGCCGCTGCCGCCGCTGCGGGCGTCGATGCAGCCTGCGCCGGCTTCGCGTCTTTCTCGCCCGGCTTGCCTTTCTCCGGCGCTTTCGCGTTCTTCTTTTTCGCTTCCTTCGCGACGGCGGCCGGATCGGGTTCGTCGGCGGGACGCGGCGGCACGTTGCTTTCGTAGTGCAGGACAAGCAGATCGCGAGCACCGCGCACGGGGGCGATCGGCTGGCAAACCACGCGCGCGAAAGCCGTATCCGCCTGCTTGTCGACGCGCACGATCTTCGCGACGGGCAGCCCCGGCGGATACACGCCGTCCAGACCGCTCGTCACGAGTTCATCGCCCGCGAGCACGTCGGCGCTGATCGGTACGAAACGCAGATCGAGCGCGTCGCCCTTGGGTGTGCCATAGATCACGCTGCGCAAGCCGGTGCGGACGATCTGCACGGGCACGGCCTGATCCTTGTCGGTGAGCAGCGTGACTTCCGATTGCATCGGGAACACGCGCGTCACCTGGCCGATCACGCCGTCTTCGTTGACGACGGGCGAGCCGCCCTTGATGCCCTGCTGCGAGCCACGGCCGATCACGACCTTCTGCGTGAATGGATCGCGCGTGTCGTACTGGATTTCGGCGGGAATCGATTGCGTCGTCATCTTCTGCGACAGCTGCAACAGATTGCGCAGATGCGTATTTTCAGCGCCGAGCTGCGCGGCCTCGTTGGCCTGTTGCGACAACTGCAGATTGCGCGTGCGCAGCTTCGCGTTTTCACTGCGCAGCGTCGCGCTCGTCACGGCGAGATCGGCGGCGCCCATGAAGATGTCGCGTGGCACGAGCGCCGCGCGCTGCAACGGATACAAGCCCGCGCCGAGCACGCCGCGGACGATCTCGAGCGTATTGAAGCGCGCGTCGGAAATGAGCAGGGCGAGCGCTACCAGCACGAAGAAAATCAGTCGTGCGAGCGCCGAGGGGCCTTGTTTGAACAGGGGCGGCGGACTGTATTCCATGGTCGCCGGGAGCGTGAGCGAGTGGGTGAGACTTCAGCGCGCCAGGTTGCGCGCACAACGCACAAAGGCTGGCGGAGCCAGCCTTTCAGTGCGTGTTACTGACATGGGGACTGACAAGCTTACTCGTACGAGAAGATGCTGCCGAGCTTGTCCATGCGTTCGAGCGCCATGCCCGAGCCGCGCACGACGCACGTCAGCGGATCTTCGGCGACCAGCACGGGCAGGCCGGTTTCTTCTGCCAGCAAGCGGTCGAGGTCGCGCAGCAGCGCGCCGCCGCCCGTCAGCATCATGCCGCGTTCGGCGATGTCGGCGCCCAGTTCCGGCGGCGTCTGTTCGAGTGCGATCTTCACCGACGACACGATCTGGTTCAGCGGATCGGTCAATGCTTCGAGAATCTCGTTGCTCGAAATGGTGAAGCTGCGCGGAATGCCTTCCGACAGGTTGCGGCCCTTCACTTCCATTTCCTTGACTTCCGAACCCGGGAACGCAGAGCCGATTTCCTTCTTGATGGCTTCGGCCGTCTGTTCGCCGATCAGCATGCCGTAGTTGCGGCGGATGTAGTTGACGATCGCCTCGTCGAACTTGTCGCCGCCGACGCGCACCGAGCCCTTGTATACGATGCCGCCCAGCGAGATCACGCCGACTTCCGTCGTGCCGCCGCCGATATCGACGACCATCGAGCCCGTCGCTTCCGACACGGGCAGACCCGCACCGATTGCAGCCGCCATCGGCTCTTCGATCAGGTAGACCTGCGATGCGCCCGCGCCATGTGCCGCTTCCTTGATCGCGCGGCGTTCGACCTGCGTCGAGCCGCAGGGCACGCAGATGATGATGCGCGGCGACGGCGAGAACATGCGCGATTCGTGCGCGGTCTTGATGAACTGCTTGATCATCTGTTCCGTCACGGTGAAGTCGGCGATCACGCCGTCCTTCATCGGGCGGATCGCCTCGATGTTGCCCGGCACCTTGCCGAGCATCTGCTTTGCTTCCTTGCCGACTGCCTGAATGGTCTTCTTGCCATTCGGGCCGCCTTCCTGGCGAATCGAAACGACGGACGGCTCGTCGAGAACGATACCCTTGCCACGCATGTAGATGAGCGTGTTGGCCGTGCCGAGGTCAATGGCCAGATCGTTGGAGAAATAGCTGCGCAAAAAACCAAACATTCAAAATCCTGTCTCGCTGGGGGCCGGGCCTCGCATCGTATGCATAGGGCGGCAGCGGAATAAAGTTAGCAGCCTCACGTTCAGCCGTTGCGGCTATGGAAGCATGAAACTGCGAGGAAAACGCACCGGAGGCTATAGCAAGGCGGCAGCTCTGTCGTTCAGCGATCTCTGAAAATGCCAGAAAGGCCTTGGTAAGTCGGTCCGGGTTTGGGTCGAACGCGTAATGATACCTTATAATTTTGCTTGATTTAAAGGAAACGAACGGCACTTTTTGCCGTCGCCGGCCCCAATTTCGAGGGCCTGCTCCAATGACCTAACCTGCTGTCGCAGCATCGTTTTTCATCGTTGCGGCAGACCGCCACTTTTCCGGTGATCCGCATGGCCTTGACCCTGACCGATGTGAAACGCATCGCCCATCTCGCACGGCTCGAATTGCCCGATGCCGACGCCCAGCACACGCTCACGCAGCTCAACGATTTCTTTGGTCTTGTCGAGCAGATGCAGGCGGTCGACACGACGGGCATCGCGCCGCTCGCTCATCCCATCGAGCAGATCGAAGACGTGGCGCTGCGTCTGCGCGACGACGCCGTCACCGAAAGCGTGAATCGCGATGAATACCAGCGTCCGGCTCCCGCTGTGCAGGACGGCCTGTATCTGGTGCCGAAGGTCATCGAGTAAGCGCCCGGACAGGCGTGATTAAGCACAGGGTTCTGTGTCACGCGTGCGACGTTGCGCGCGCAACACGTCCCGCATTTTTCGGCCCGGCCTGCCGGCGGGCGGCCGGATGCCAACACGGCGGCGTATCGCGCCGTCGCGCTTTCCAGGAAAAACGCAATGCATGAGAAAAGCTTGACCGAACTGCGTGCCGCGCTCGACGCGAAGCAATGCTCCGCAGTCGAACTGGCGCAGACATATCTGAAGCGGATCGCGGACCATGGCGCGCTGAACGCATTCGTACACGTCGACGAGCGGCAGACGCTCGCGCAGGCGCAAGCCGCCGACGCCCAGCTCGCCGCGGGCAACGCCGGCCTGCTGACGGGCCTGCCCATCGCGCACAAGGACGTGTTCGTCACGCGCAACTGGCGTTCGACGGCCGGCTCGAAGATGCTCGAAAATTACGTGAGCCCGTTCGATGCAACCGTCGTCGAGCGACTCGCGCGCGCGGGCATGGTGTGCGTCGGCAAAACCAATATGGACGAGTTCGCGATGGGCTCGTCGAACGAGAACTCGCACTTCGGCCCGGTGCAGAACCCGTGGGACCGCAAGGCCGTGCCGGGCGGCTCGTCGGGTGGCTCGGCGGCGGCCGTCGCCGCGCGCCTCGCGCCTGCCGCGACGGGCACGGATACGGGCGGCTCGATCCGTCAGCCCGCTTCGTTTTCCGGCATCACGGGCATCAAGCCCACTTATGGACGCGTGTCGCGTTACGGGATGATCGCGTTTGCTTCGTCGCTCGATCAGGGCGGTCCGATGGCGCAGACGGCCACCGACTGCGCGCTGTTGCTCAACGCAATGGCGGGCTTCGACGAGCGCGATTCGACGAGCCTCACGCACGATCACGAAGACTACACGCGCTACCTCGGCCAGACGTGGTCGGGCGCGGCCAATTCGGGCGATGCGGCCGGCAAGCCGCTCGCGGGCTTGCGCATCGGCTTGCCGAAGGAGTACTTCGGCGCAGGCCTCGCCGATGATGTGCGCGCGTCCATCGACGCGGCATTGAAGCAATACGAAGCGCTCGGCGCGACGCTCGTCGAAGTGTCGCTGCCGAAGACGGAGCTGTCGATTCCCGTCTATTACGTGATTGCGCCGGCGGAAGCGTCGTCGAACCTGTCGCGTTTCGATGGCGTGCGTTACGGCCATCGCGCGGCCGAGTATCGCGATCTGCTCGACATGTACAAGAAGTCGCGTGCCGAAGGCTTCGGTCCCGAAGTGAAGCGCCGCATTCTGGTCGGCACGTATGTGCTGTCGCACGGCTATTACGACGCGTACTACCTGCAGGCTCAGAAAATCCGCCGCATCATCGCGCAAGACTTCCAGGAAGCGTTCAAGACGTGCGACGTGATCATGGGGCCCGTCGCGCCGTCGGTCGCATGGGATATCGGCGCGAAGGGCGACGATCCCGTGCAGATGTATCTCGCGGATATCTACACGCTGTCGGTGAGCCTCGCTGGCCTGCCCGGCATGAGCGTGCCGTGCGGCTTCGGCGCGGGCGCGAATGCGCAGCGTCCCGTCGGCTTGCAGATCATCGGCAACTATTTCAACGAAGCACGCATGCTCCAGGTGGCGGACGCGTTCCAGCGCGTCACCGACTGGCATCGCAAGGCGCCGGCGGGAGTTTGAGTTATGACAACGCAATGGGAAGTCGTTATCGGTCTCGAGACGCACACGCAACTGTCGACGGTCTCGAAGATTTTCTCGGGCGCAGCCACGCAGTTCGGCGCCGAGCCCAACACGCAGGCCTGCGCCGTCGATCTGGCATTGCCGGGCGTGCTGCCCGTGATGAACAAGGGCGCCGTCGAGCGCGCGATCCAGTTCGGTCTCGCGATCGACGCGACGATCGCGCCGCGCAGCATCTTCGCGCGCAAGAACTACTTCTACCCTGATCTGCCGAAGGGCTATCAGATCAGCCAGTACGAGATTCCCGTCGTGCAGGGCGGCCAGATCACGATCCAGGTGCCCGCGAACGAAAAGGCGGGCGTCCCGGCTTACGAAAAGACCATCAGCCTGACGCGCGCTCACCTCGAAGAGGACGCGGGCAAGTCGCTGCACGAAGACTTCGCGGGCATGACGGGCATCGACCTGAATCGCGCCGGCACGCCGCTGCTCGAAATCGTCACCGAGCCGGAAATGCGCAGCGCCGCTGAAGCCGTTGCATATGCGAAGGCGTTGCATGGTCTCGTCGTGTGGCTCGGCATCTGCGACGGCAACATGCAGGAAGGCTCGTTCCGCTGCGATGCGAACGTGTCGGTGCGTCCGTTCGGCCAGAAGGAATTCGGCACGCGCGCCGAGATCAAGAATCTGAACTCGTTCCGCTTCCTCGAAGAAGCGATCCAGTACGAAGTGCGCCGTCAGATCGAGCTGATCGAAGACGGCGGCAAGGTGGTGCAGGAAACGCGCCTGTACGATCCGGACAAGCGCGAAACGCGTTCGATGCGCAGCAAGGAAGATGCGCACGACTACCGCTATTTCCCCGATCCCGATTTGATGCCGCTCGTGATCGACGCATCGTGGGTCGAGCGCATGAAGGGCGAATTGCCGGAACTGCCCGCGGCGATGCAGAAGCGCTTTGTCGAGCAGTACGGCCTCACCTCGTACGATGCCGCGGTTGTCACGTCGAGCAAGGCGATGGCCGCGTACTACGAAGCCGTGGTGGCGAAAGCCGGCGCGGACAAAGACAAAGCCCAGGCGAAGGTCGCGGCGAACTGGCTGATGGGCGAAGTGTCGTCGCAGCTGAACCGCGAAGACCTCGACATCGCCGAGAGCCCCGTTTCGGCCGCGCAACTCGCGCTGGTGCTGCAACGTATCGCCGATGGCACGATCTCGAACAAGATCGCAAAAGAAATCTTCCTCTCAATCTGGGAAGAGAAGGCCACCGACGAAGCCGCCGCCGACCGCATCATCGAAGCGAAGGGGCTCAAGCAGATTTCGGATACGGGCGCACTCGAAGCGATCATCGACGAGGTGCTCGCCGCGAACCAGAAGTCGGTTGAAGAATTCCGCGCGGGCAAGGAGAAAGCATTCAACGCGCTGATCGGTCAGGCGATGAAAGCGACCAAGGGCAAGGCGAATCCGCAGCAGGTCAACGAGTTGCTGAGGAAGAAACTGAGCTGAGTAGGGGATCGGTAGCGGGATCGGCTCTGCGCGCAGCGTGTCGCGCTCGGGGCCATGACGGGCTGTTGTCGCATCGAAAGTGGCGCAACGGCCCGTTTGCTTTTTCATTCGGCGTGACGTGTCGCCGCGAAGGAGAAACAGGAGAAGATGGCAATGGCAAAGAAGAACGGTCTCGACGGATATCGCGTGCCCTTTTTCGACGACAGCAACAAGTCGAAATTTTCTCTCGCCAGCATCGATCCGTCGTCGAAGCCGTTTTCAACGGGATCGAAGGAGACCGACCGCGAGCGTCTCGCCGAAATCGGCACGCTGCTCGACGCGCAGCAGGAGCGTCTGCATGCGCAGCGCGTTCAGCGCGTGTTGCTCGTGCTGCAAGGGATGGACACGAGCGGCAAGGATGGCACGATACGCGCTGTGTTTCATGAAGTCGATCCGCTCGGCTTGCGCATCGTGCCGTTCAAGGCGCCGACGCCGATCGAGCTCGCGCACGACTTTCTGTGGCGCGTGCATGCGCAGGCTCCTGCAGCCGGCGAACTGACGATCTTCAATCGCAGTCACTACGAAGACGTGCTCGTGCCGTATGTTCTCGGTTCGCTGGACAAGGACGAACGCATTCGCCGCTACCGGCACATCCGCGATTTCGAGCGGATGCTTGCGGAAAATGGCACGACGATCGTCAAGTGCATGCTGCACATATCGAAGGACGAGCAGCGCGAGCGTTTGCAGGCGCGCATCGACGATCCGACGAAGCACTGGAAATTCGACGTCTCCGATCTCGACGCACGCAAGCTGTGGGACAAGTATCAGGTCGCGTACGAGGACGCGCTGGCGGCGACATCGACGGAATACGCGCCGTGGTACGTGATACCCGCCGACTCGAAGACGCATCGCAACTTGATGGTCGGTGAGCTGTTGCTGCGCACGTTCGAGTCGCTGAAGCTCGAATTCCCGCCTGCCAAAGAATCGCTGAAAGGCGTGATCGTCGAATGAACGTCACGTCGCCGAATAAACGAAAACATAACGAAGGAAAAACATGTTGCGTGTGATTACCGCCAATCTGAACGGCATCCGTTCCGCGGCCAAGAAAGGTTTTTTCGAATGGTTCGGCGAGCAGAAGGCCGATGTCGTGTGCGTGCAGGAAATCAAATGCTCGCAGGACGACATGACGCCGGAATTCCTCGCGCCGCACGGCTTTACCGGCTATTTCCAGCATGCGGTGAAGAAGGGCTATAGCGGCGCGGGCGTCTATACGCGTCACGAGCCGGATGACGTCGTGATCGGCTTCGGCAGCGAAGAATTCGATCCCGAAGGGCGCTATGTGGAGGCGCGGTTCGGCAATCTGTCGGTGATCTCGGTGTATGTGCCGTCGGGGTCGAGCGGCGACGAGCGCCAGCAGGCCAAGTACCGTTTCATGGATGTGTTCATGCCGCATCTCGCCGAGCTGTCGCAGGAGCGCGAAGTGATCCTGTGCGGCGACGTGAACATCGTGCACAAGGAAATCGACATCAAGAACTGGAAAGGCAACCAGAAGAACTCGGGCTGTCTGCCGGAAGAGCGTGCGTGGCTCACGAAGCTCTTCGACGACGTCGGTTACGTCGACGTGTTCCGCACGCTCGACCCGCGGCCCGAGCAGTACACGTGGTGGAGCAATCGCGGCCAGGCGTATGCGAAGAACGTCGGGTGGCGTATCGACTATCAGATCGCGACGCCGGGTATTGCGGCCACCGCGAAAAAGACCTCGATTTTCCGCGACATCAAGTTCAGCGACCACGCGCCGCTGACTATCGACTACAACCACAAGCTCGCGAAATAACCGCTCGCGCGTCAGTCGCTCGCGGTCGTTCGGCGCGGGCGGCCGATGCCGGCGTAGTCGGGCAGCGCATCGACCGTCTTGCCGATCGCCTTCGCGTACAGCGGCAGCATGTCGGGCAGGCGCTTCATGATGTCCGCGCGGCGCACCGGGTTGTACGGATGCACGTAGATGAAGCCCTGATCGCGGTTATTGCGCGTCGCGACGGCGAGCTTGTCCCATAGCGTGATCGCCGCGCGCGGATCGAAGCCGGCTCGCGACGCAATCTCGCTGCCGATCACATCCGCTTCCGTTTCGTCGGCGCGTTCGTACTTCATTTCGAGCAGCTGCGTGCCGATGCCGAGCGGCGCCTCACCGAGATCGGCGAGACCGAAGAGCGGCGGCATCGTCCCCGAACCCAGTTGTGCTGCCTGCTGTTCGCCGAGACGCTCGCGCGCATGTTCACGCAGCGCATGGGCGATCTCGTGACCGAGCAGCATGCCGAGCTCGTTGTCGTTCAGGCGCACCTTGTCGAGCATGCCCCCATAGATGACGATCTTGCCGCCCGGCAGGCAATACGCGCGAATGTCCGACGAGCGCAGCACCGCGATGCCCCACTTCCAGTTCTTCGCGCGATCGCTCCACTTCAGCGAATACGGGATCAGCCTGTCGACGATCGACTGCACGCGCGTCACGCGCGCATCCGATGGCGGATAAAGCCGGTTCATGTGCTCGGCGCCGCGCGCGATCTGATCGAATTCCTCAGCGGATTGGGCTTCCAGCATCGGCGATGGAATCAGATTGCGAAACACCGCGTAGTTTCCGTAGCGCAACTGCTGATTCGGCTGGAACGCGGTCGGTGCCGACGTAGCGGAAGCGGGCGCGGGATTGCGTGCCGTGACGGGCGCGGGCGGCGGCGCGGAGGCCGCATTCGATGGCGCCGATGCGCCCGACGCGGCGGATGCCGCTGATTCGGCCTTGGTCGCGGACGGCGCTGACGGTGCAGACGGCGCCGAAGGAGCAGCGGGCGCGGCGGGTGCAGAGGGTGCTGCGGGTGCATTCGCGGCGGGCGGCGCGCTGACATTCGACGCCGTGTCGGCGGCGCGTGCCTGCCACGACGTAGCGCCCAGCGCCATGCACGCAGCGCTGACGGCCAGATGCAACGCATGCGCGCGCACGAGCACGCGATATGCAGAAGCCTGAGCGGAACGGGCGCGCAGGGCCGATCGATTGGCTGCGCGCCGTGACGCGAACAACATCACGACTGCTTTCTCCAAGGGGCGATCCGGAACAACAGTAGCATGCCGGGCAAAGCGAGCGCCGTGCAGACGATGAAGTATTCGAACCAGCCGATTCGCGCGACGAGAAAGCCGCTCGCCGCCGATGCCAGCGTGCGCGGCACGGAAGCCAGCGACGTGAAGAGCGCGAATTGGGTCGCCGTATAGCGTGGGTCGGTGGTACTCGCGATGTATGCGGTGAACGCAGCAAGTGTCAGGCCCGTCGCGAACGTTTCGAAGCCGTACACGAGGGCGAGCGCAACCGACATCGGATCGAGCTGCACCGTCCAGCCGATGCCGAGCAGCGACAACAGCTTTGTCGTGGCCACGCTCAGCGCGACGGCGATGTCGTACACGACTGTCAGCCCGGGCGACGTCGGCCCGACGTGTGCGAGCCACGCGAAGCCGAGCGTCGATACCATCTGCAGGATGCCGAAGATCCACAGCCCGCGGCCGATGCCGATGCGCATCAGCGCAATGCCGCCGATGATGCCGCCCGCGAGGCTCGCGCCGAACGCCGTCGTCTTCGCGATCACGCCGATCTGCGTGCGCGAGAAGCCGATGTCGAGAAAGAACGATGTGGACAGCGTGGTCGCCATCGTATCGCCGAGCTTGTACAGGAAGATGAAGCCGAGCACGAACAGCGCGCCGCGCCAGCCGTCGCGCAGAATGAATTCGTGGAACGGTTCGATGATCGCGTCGCGCAGATTCTTCGGCGGCGCGCCGTGCACTTCGGGTTCGCGCACGACGAGTGTCATGACCATGCCGGGCAGCATGAACGCAGCCGTCACGATGAACACAGTCGCCCACGGCAGATGATCGGAGAGAATCAGCGCGAGCGAACCGGGCACGAGCGCCGCGACCTTGTACGCGTTCACGTGCACCGCGTTGCCGAGGCCCTGCTCGGTATCGTGCAACAGTTCGCGCCGATAGGCGTCGATTGAAATGTCCTGGCTCGCGCCGAAGAACGCGACGAGTGCCGTCAGCGCCGCGACCGTCCAGATCGAATCGCGCGGCGACACGATGCCGAGCGACGCGATCGCAGCGGCGACGAGAATCTGCGTGACGAGCATCCAGCCTCGCCGACGCCCCGGTTGCCAGCCTGGCAGACGCGGCACGTAGCGGTCCATTAGCGGCGCCCAGATGAATTTCCACGTATAGGGAAACTGGATCAGCGCGAACAGACCGATTTCCTTCAGGTTGACGCCTTCGGAACGCAGCCAGGCCTGGACGAGATAGACGAGCGTGAAGAGCGGCAACCCCGACGTGAAGCCGAGGAAGACGCAGATCAGCATGCGCGCATTGAGAAACGCGCGCCAGCCGGGATGTTCTTCGTGAGCGGTAAGTGCGGGCGCCTCGTGTGGCGGGTTCGACATGAGTTGAGTGGCGTTAGCTTTTCTTGACGCGATAGACCGCAAGACTACCACGCCAGTTCACGCCCCAACGCACCTGCTGGCCGCCGTGCAGCACCACGCGATCGAGAATCTCGATACCGACTTCCGGCGCGAGCGCTTCGAAGTCCCTGATCGTCAGCACGCGCACGTTCGGCGTGTTGTGCCACTGATAAGGCAGCGACTTCGACACGGGCATGCGTCCCTTCAAAACCGACAGACGGTGCGCCCAATACCCGAAATTCGGGAACGACACGATGCATTCCTTGCCGACGCGCACGGTCTCGCGCAGGATCGCGGCCGTCTGATGAATGGTCTGCAGCGTTTGCGAAAGGATCGCGAAATCGAAGCTGCCGTCTTCGAAGAGGCGCAAGCCGTCCTCCAGATTTTGCTGGATCACGTTGATGCCGTTCTTCGTCGACGCGAGCACGCCGGCATCGTTGATCTCGATGCCGTAGCCGCTGACTTCGAGTTCTTCGGTGAGCAGCGACAGCAGCGAGCCGTCGCCGCAACCCAGATCGAGCACCGTCGCGCGGGGTTCGACCCAGCGGGCGATCGCGCGGAAATCGGGGCGCGTCGCGAGATAATCGAAAGCGCGCTCGTTCATGCGTTCACCTCTGCTGCAATGCGTTCGTAGTAGGCGCGCATCAGGTTGTGATAGCGCGCGTCGTCGAGAAGGAAGGCATCGTGGCCGTGCGGCGCGTCGATCTCGCCGTACGTCACCTGACGCTTGTGATCGAGCAGCGCCTTCACCAGTTCGCGCGAGCGCGCGGGCGCGAAACGCCAGTCGGTCGCGAAGCTCGCGATCAGATACTTCGCCTTCGTGTGCGCGAGCGCAGCCGTGAGATCGCCGTCGTAGGCTTTGGCGGGGTCGAAGTAGTCGAGCGCGCGCGTGATCAGCAAGTACGTATTCGCGTCGAAGTAATCGGCGAACTTTTCGCCCTGATAGCGCAGATACGATTCCACTTCGAACTCGACGTCGAAGTTGAAGTTGTACGCGTCCTCCGCGCCTTCAGCGCGGCGTAGGGCGCGGCCGAACTTAGCCGCCATGTCGTCGTCAGACAGATACGTGATGTGGCCGATCATCCGCGCGACGCGCAGCCCGCGCTTCGGCTTCACGCCGTGCGCGTAATAGTCGCCGCCGTGAAAGTCCGGGTCGGACAGGATCGACGAGCGCGCCACCTCGTTGAACGCGATGTTCTGCGCGGAGAGCTTCGGCGTCGACGCGATCACGATGCAATGCGCGAGCCTGTCCGGATACATCATGCTCCACGCGAGCGCCTGCATGCCGCCGAGGCTGCCGCCCATCACCGCGGCGAATTTCTCGATGCCGAACGCGTCGGCCACGAGCGCCTGCGCGTTCACCCAGTCTTCGACGGTCACGACGGGAAAGCTCGCGCCATACGGACGGCCCGTCGACGGATCGATGCTCATCGGGCCCGTCGAGCCGAAACACGAGCCGAGATTGTTCACGCCGATCACGAAGAAGCGGTTCGTATCGAGCGGCTTGCCGGGACCGACCATGTTGTCCCACCAGCCGACGTTCTTCGGATCATCCGCGTAGACGCCCGCGACGTGATGCGAAGCGTTGAGCGCGTGGCACACGAGCACGGCATTGCTGCGCGCCGCGTTGAGCGTGCCATACGTTTCGACCACGAGGTCGTAGTTCGCAAGTGAGCTGCCGCTTTGCAGGCGCAGCGGCTCGGAGAAATGCATTGTTTGTGGAGCGACGATCCCGATCGATTCCATTCATTCCGCCTTCTGACATGGGGCGGCTAAACGGTGTCGGCAATTGCGCGAAGGAAGAATGTGCGCGGCTGACGACCTCTTTAGCCGCATTTATAGTGAACCGCGAAGAACGATAGATCGCATCCGCTGGTTCGCGCGCCCGCAATCGAGTCAGCAAATCGGCGCGCTGTACTGCTTTATTGGACCGTCAGAAACGGTCAAGCGCAGAGTATAGCGGAAAATGCGCGGACAACGGGGCGCGCGAGCCACGGCGGGTTCGACGGCCGGGCCTCATTGAACTGAGCTACTCACTGAAGGATTAACCGCAACTGCGCGTCGGCGTGTTCGATGGGCGCGCGCGTGAAGCCGCTGCGTACATAGCGATGCCAACGCCCCACGATGTAGCTGAGCAGCAGGCTCGCGCGCACAACGGGATCGTAGTCGGCGGGCAGCGGGATCGGGTTCAGGTTCGGCTCGTTCCGGTTCGACGCATCCATCAGCCCGAGCCGCAGACATTGCTTGAGAGACGCCTCGACGCGTTCGAGCAGCTGGTTGACCCGTTCGGTGAGTCTCTGATGCTCGCCGACGAGTGCCTCGCACGTCAGCACGCGCGTCATGCCCGGATTCTTCGCGGAAAAATTGAGCAGCGTGAGCGCAATCGCGCGTGCCTGCAACACGCCGTTCGACTCCTTCGCGACGATCTGGTTGATGAGCCCGAAAAGCGTCTGCTCGATGAACTCGATCAGCCCTTCGAACATCTGCGCCTTGCTCGCGAAATGACGATACAGCGCGGCTTCCGATACGCCGATGCGCGCCGCGAGTGCCGCTGTCGTGATCTTTTCGGTCTTCGGGGCCTCCAGCATCGCGGCGAGCGTCTGGAGGATGTGCACGCGCCGCTCGCCGGGCTTCATGCGCGTGGCGCGCGTGGTGGTCGACTGCTCTTCGGTTACGTCCTCGTCATGCTTGCGAATAGGCTGCATGTATGTCGTCCCTGTTGTAGCCCCGCCTCTCGCCCCGCGCGGGTGCCCAGTCTCAATGATTTTAGCGAACGAATCCGGCGGTCGACATAGTGCGGGCGGCCCGTTCCCGGCAGGCGCGCGAGGCTGCCGTCCGCGCGCCTCGGACGCGGCAGATGGCCGACGATCCATACCGTGCGGATGCCGAGCCGCCGATAGCTCTTCAAATGGCTGCGCGTGTCCTCGACGAGAATCGCATCGGCGAGACGCACGTGCGCGTCGCGCATCGCACGGCGCAGCATCGCGTGATCGGGCTTCGCGCGCCACATGCGCTGGTCGCGCATGTGCTCGATCGCGATCACGCGCTCGAACAGCCGCTCGATGCCCAGCTCTTTCAGCACGTCGAGCGCGTACGTTTCGGGCGCGTTGGTCAACACGATCTTGCGGCCGGGCAGCGCATCGACGAGACGTTTCAGGCCGCGCTCGCTGCGCAGCATCGAGCGCAGATCGGGGAACGTATGGACGACTTTCAGGAAATCATGCGGATCGACGGGATGATGACGCGTAAGCCCGAGCAGCGCCGCGCCGTAGCGCTGCGTGTAGCCGGTGCGCAGACGGTTCGCTTCGTCACGCTCGACTTGCAGCGCGTCGATGATGTACTGCGTCATCGCGGTGTTGATCGCCGGAAAGATCGCGTGCGACGCGTGATGCAGCGTGTTGTCGAGATCGAACAGCCAGACGGGATTGCCGGCGTGAATCTGCGGCCGACGACGCTTCGGACGGGAAGTGCGCATGATGTGACGCGTGATGTGTCGCGCGCAGGTGACGACGCTGCGATGCGAAGCAGGCGGCGCGCGATGCGTGCGGGGAGGAAGCGTGAGACAGCGCAGCGTGCTGCGCGAAAAGACGGAAGGCCAGTATGCCTTCTGCGAAGCACGGCGGCCAGCGTGCCGTGCTTCGCGTGATGTTTTTGTGTACCAGAGATGCCGTATAAAAACGCGCGGCGGCCCGACCGTTCAGTGCGAGCGGATCATCGTGCCGAACGGCTGTTCCGTCAGGATTTCGAGCAGCACCGAGTGCTCGATGCGGCCGTCGATGATGTGCACCGAACGCACGCCGCTCTTCGCGGCGTCGAGTGCCGACGAGATCTTCGGCAGCATGCCGCCCGAGATCGTGCCGTCCGCGAACAGCGCGTCGATTTCGCGCGCCGACAGATCGGTCAACAGCGTGCCTTCCTTGTCCATCACGCCGGGGATGTTCGTCATCATCACGAGCTTCTCGGCATTCAGCACGACGGCGAGCTTGCCCGCGACGAGGTCCGCGTTGATGTTGTACGACAGGCCGTCTTCACCGAAGCCGATGGGCGAAATGACGGGGATGAACGCGTCGTCCTGCAGCGCTTTCACCACAGCCGGGTTGATCTGCTCGACTTCGCCGACCTGTCCGATGTCGATGTACTGGCCCGGGTTGTCGCGGTCCGGCATCATCAGCTTGCGCGCGTGGATCAGGCCGCCGTCCTTGCCCGTCAGACCGACCGCATGGCCGCCGAAGTGATTGATCAGCGTGACGATGTCCTGCTGCACTTCGCCGCCCAGCACCCATTCGACGACTTCCATCGTCTCTTCGTCGGTGACGCGCATGCCCTGGATGAACGTGCCCTGCTTGCCGATCTTCTTCAACGCCTGATCGATTTGCGGACCGCCGCCGTGCACGATCACCGGATTGATGCCGACCAGTTTCAACAGGATCACGTCGCGCGCGAAGCCCTGCTTCAGGCGCTCTTCCGTCATCGCGTTGCCGCCGTATTTGATGACGACGGTCTTGCCGTGGTACTGGCGAATATAGGGCAGAGCCTCGGCGAGAATTTCAGCCTTCAGCGTGGGTGCGATCTGGGACAGGTCGGGAATCTCGGACATGGCGGCGGCTCGGACAGGAAACGGTTAAAACAAGGCCGAATTGTACACAACTGGCGCGGTGCAACAGGGATTTCGACGCGTGCTGCCACGGCGATAATGGCCGCTTTTCCGCAGTGCGCAAACGGGCTCCTTGGGGCCGGGTGGCGACCGCTTTCTGACGGGCGCCGAACAGCGTTTTGGGCCGCAATCCAGGCGGGAAGTTCTCACGCGGATGGAGCCCATTCGAACGCTCGTCGGGACTGCGGCGCGCGGCCTCATTTCGGTCGTGACAGGCGGGCGTTTTGCTCATTCGCATGGAAGTGGCATCATGTTTGTGTCACCGACCGGTTTCATCATGCTGTCATGAACCCGTCCCGATTCGAATCGCCTGAATTCTCCGAAGCATCCAGCGCGCGCTGCCCGCGCTGCCGCCGCGTGTTCGACTGCGGCGCGCGCGGCGACAGGTCGACGTGCTGGTGCGTCTCGATGCCTGCGCTACCCGCCGATGCGTTGAAGGCGGGCACCGGGTGTCTGTGCCCCGAATGTCTCGCCGATGCAATTGCCCGCGAACGCGCGTCGGCGCAAGGCGTGGCCGCCACGCCGGAATAGGCCGGCTACCGGCGCGCGCCGGCTAGCGCCGCGAGATCGCTCGTCAGCTTGTCGAACACGGGTTCCCACTGCGCGAACTGCGGCTGCCGGTACAAGATCGCGGTCGGATACCACGGACTGTCGGTGCGATCGAGCAGCCACACCCAATGCGGATTGACGTCGAGCAGCACCCACGTGCGCTGTCCGATTGCGCCGCTCAGATGCGCGATCGACGTACACACGGTAATCACAAGATCGAGCGCGCCGATGTATGCGGCGGTGTCGTCGAACGTCTTGAACTCCGCAGTATGGTCGGCGATATCGAGCCCGGCCGTGCGCGCGGCGGCCACGTCGGCAGCCGCGCCCGGTTGCAGCGAATAGAAGGCGACGTCGTCGAGTTCGCGGAAATAATCGACGTAGCGTTCGAGACCGACCCGGCGGTACGGATTGCGTTGATGCCCGTGACTGCCCGTCCAGACGAGACCCACCTTCAGTCGCCTTTCGCCTGCGAGCCGGTTGCGCCATGCGTCGACGGCTGCTGGATCGGCTTGCAGATACGGAACAGCCGACGGAATCGTGTCCTCTCGCGTGTCGAACAGCAAGGGCAACGACAGCAGCGAGATTTCATAGTCGAACTTCGGCAGCATCTCGACGCCGCCGCCCAGCGTGAACTCATCGGCATGCTGCGCGAGCGTGCGGCCGAGCAGCTCGCCCATTTGCGGAAACGAGTTCCAGGCGAGCCGCCCGCCTTCTCGATGCACGCGCTCGGCGAGCAGCGGAACGTAGCGGCAAAATTGCAGCAGATCGCCCATGCCCTGTTCGCCCCAGAGAAGCAGCGTCTTGCCTGCGAGCGGCTCGCCGCGCCATGCGGGGCCGGGCAGGACGGGCCGCCTGCCGGCCAGTTCCTTCGATCCGTCCCAGCGTGCTTCGTGCTCTCGCCAGCCATCGGCGTAGTTGCCGCGCAGAAGGTGGATCATGCTGAGATTGGACAGGTACGCCGGGTTGTCCGGAGCGATGCGATGCGCGGCCGATGTGAAGCGTTCCGCGTCGTCCCACTGCTGAGCTTCGCGCAAGGTCTGCCCGTGATTGCACAGCGCAACGGGATTGTTGGGCTGAAGTTCGAGCGCGCGCCGTTCTGCTTCGAGAGCGCTGTCGAGTTCGAAACGGGCGAGATGCGTTTTGCCGAGGTTGATCCACGCATTCGCATCCGCCGGATTCTTTTCGAGCGCGTTTTTGAGCAACGTGATGGCCTCCGTTGATCCCGGATCGGCCGACATCAGCGCGCCCGCCAGATTGTTGCGCAGGCTGAGCATATCGGGGGAGATGGCGAGCGCCGCGCGGTAAGGCGCAATCGCGTCGGCGTGGCGGTTCATCCATTGCAGTGTGAAGCCCAGGCGGAAGAGCGCTCGCGCATCGCCAGGGACAAGTGCAACGAAGGCGCGGGCAATGGCCTCGGCCTGCGCGGCGCGTTGGGTTGCTGTCAGCTGCTGGCACATCGCGTCCAGCGAATCGGGATCGGTCGGAAACAGATGGGAGGCAGCCTGAAGCCAGATGTCATGGGCCGTTTGATCGCCTTGCTGTTGCGCGGCGACCGCATGACGCACGAATGTCTGGAAGGATTCCAAAAGAACTTGATCTGGATCAAGGGACGTTTTAAGCATTATCAGTAAAGAGTGGCGAGCGCACGTTAAACAACAATCGAAACTATAGTTCCGGAACTCCGATCGATGAATCGGACCGATCCCAACAGGTAAACTTGCAGGATGCAGCGCATAACCCTCACCGGCCGGGTCAACCTCGGACATCTCTTCTGGCTACGCAGTCTCGCCATCATTGGTCAGCTCGTGACGATCGCGTTCGTCCAGATCTTTGTCGGCGTGAAGCTGCCGTTGCCGGCGATGCTCCTCGTCATCGGTCTCGAAGTGGTCTTCAACGGGCTCACGTGGCTGCGGGTGTCGCGTCAGAAGCCCGAGTCGAGCCTCGAACTGTTCGGGCAACTGTGGGTCGATCTCGGCGCGCTGTCCGCGCTGCTGTTTCTCTCGGGCGGCACGACCAATCCGTTCGTCTCGCTGTATCTGCCGTCGCTGGCTATTGCGGCCGCCGTGTTGCCGTGGCACCTGATGGCGTGGCTCGCGGCGTTCGCGGTCGCCTGTTATGCGGTGCTCGGCTTCGAATCGGTGCCGCTCAATCTCGACAACCCCGCGAACCTGTTCGACTACTACCGCGCGGGCATGTGGGTGAACTTCATGGTGAGCGTCGGCCTGATCGCGTGGTTCGTGGCGCGTATGTCGCGCGCGCTGCGTCAGCGCGATACCGCGCTCGGCGATGCGCAACAGCGTCTGCTGCGCGACGAGCGCGCCGTTGCGCTCGGCGTGCAGGCCGCCACGGTCGCGCACGAGATCGGCACGCCGCTTTCGACGATCGCGATGCTCACCGAGGAACTGCGCGATGCCGCGCGCACCGACTCAGGCCTCGAGCCCTACGTCGCCGATCTCGACATCCTCGATCAGCAAATGACCTTGTGCAAATCGGCGCTCGCGCGTCTGCGCAGCCGTGCATCGACGCAAGGCAGCCGTCAGCGTGTCGACGAATGGCTCGGCTCGTTCGCCGATCAGTGGCGGCTGCGCCATCCGCACGTCAAGTTCGAGCGCCTGGGCGAGCCGCCCGCCGACGTCTCTATCGACGACACGGTTGCCGTCAGCCAGATTCTCACGATCCTGCTCGACAACGCCGCGCGCGCGAGCCGCGATCACGTGACGCTGGCTGCAAAGCTCGCGCTGCATGATTCGATCGAGTTCGAAGTCTGCGACGCGGGGCCGGGCGTGCCGGCGTCGCTGCGCGGCGTGCTCGGCGCGGCACCCGTCGACAGCACGCAAGGCGGGCATGGCGTCGGGCTGTATCTGGCGTTTTCGGCGGCAGCGCGGCTCGGCGGATCGATCGAGCTTACCGATGTCAGTGAAATCAAGCCGCGCGGAACGCGCGCAGTGTTGCGGTTGCCTTTGGCCCGCGAGCAAACGGGCGCGGGCCGCCATGGCGCCGCGCCGTCCAATACGGAGAAACAAGCATGAGCGACAAGACTTTTCTGGTGATCGACGACGACGAAGTGTTCTCCGGCATCCTCGCACGCGGACTGACGCGCCGGGGCTTCACGGTGTCCGAAGCGCACAACGCCGACGAAGCGATCCGCCTCGCGAATCAGCAGAAGTTCGGGCAGATCACGGTCGACCTGCATCTGGGCAACGACTCGGGTCTGAATCTCGTCGCGCCGTTGCGCGACCTGCAGCCTGACGCGCGGATGCTGGTGCTGACGGGCTACGCGAGCATCGCGACGGCGGTGCAGGCGGTGAAGGATGGCGCGGACAACTATCTGGCGAAGCCCGCGAACGTCGAGACGATTCTTTCCGCGCTGCAAACGGAAGCGAGCGTGCTGCAAGCCGAAGAGGCCATCGAGAAGCCGGTGCCGCTGTCGGTGGCGCGACTCGAATGGGAGCACATCCAGCGCGTGTTAGCGGAAAACGGCGGCAACATTTCGGCGACGGCGCGCGCCTTGAACATGCACCGGCGCACGTTGCAGCGCAAGCTGGCGAAGCGGCCCGTCAAGCAGTGATGCCCTCGCCGTTGCTTGGAGCGCGATAGATAGCCGCTGCGCACGCATATAAAAACGGGCGACGCTCCTCGCGGAGCGCCGCCCGTTTCACCTGCTTCTTCGTTCGCGTGCTGGCTGACGAGCCGCGCGCGAATCAGAGCACGTAACGCGACAGGTCCTCGTCTTGCGCGACGTCGTTCAGCGCACCATCGACATATGCCGCGTCGATCACCACGCTCTTGCCCGCGTGGTTGCCCGCCGAGAACGACACTTCTTCGAGCAGCTTCTCGATCACCGTATAGAGACGGCGCGCGCCGATGTTTTCCGTCTTCTCGTTCACCGAGTAGGCGATTTCCGCGAGTCGGCGGATACCTTCGTCGGCGAATTCGAGGTGCACGTCTTCCGTCTCGAGCAACGCCTGGTATTGCTTGACGAGGCTCGCATCGGTGGCGACGAGGATCGATTCGAAGTCCTTCACCGACAGCGAATCGAGTTCGACGCGAATCGGAAAGCGGCCTTGCAGTTCGGGAATCAGATCGCTCGGCTTTGCGAGATGGAACGCGCCGCTCGCGATGAACAGGATGTGATCGGTCTTCACCATCCCGTACTTCGTGCTGATCGTCGTGCCTTCGACGAGCGGCAGCAGATCGCGCTGCACGCCTTGACGCGAGACTTCGCCGGTGCCTGCTTCGTTGCGCGACGCGATCTTGTCGATTTCATCGAGAAAGACGATGCCGTTCTGCTCGACGTTCTGCACGGCCCGCGTCTTGACCTCTTCGTCGTTCAGCATCTTCGCGGCCTCTTCGTCGGTGAGGAGCTTCAGCGCTTCTTTCACCTTCACCTTGCGGCGCGTCTTCTTGCCGCCGCCGAGATTGGCGAACATCGAGCGGATCTGCTCGGTCATGTCTTCCATGCCCGGCGGCCCCATGATGTCCATCGCCGGCTGCGGCATCTCGATGTCGAGCTCGATCTCCTTGTCGTCGAGCTGCCCTTCGCGCAAGCGCTTGCGGAATGTCTGACGCGTCGTGTTCGATTCGTCGCCGCTCGCTTCCTGGCCCGAGCCGAAGCCGACCGTGCGTGCGCCCGGCAGCAGGATGTCGAGGATGCGGTCTTCGGCGAGATCTTCGGCCTTCGTGCGGACCTTGCGCATTTCCGTCTCGCGCGTCTGCTTGACGGAGATTTCCATCAGGTCGCGCACGATGCTGTCGACGTCGCGGCCGACATAGCCGACTTCCGTGAACTTGGTCGCTTCGATCTTGATGAACGGCGCGTCCGCGAGCTTCGCGAGACGCCGCGCGATTTCCGTCTTGCCGACGCCCGTCGGCCCGATCATCAGGATGTTCTTCGGCGTGATTTCCTGGCGCAGCGGCTCGGCGACCTGCTGGCGGCGCCACCGGTTGCGCAGCGCCACCGCGACGGCTTTCTTCGCGCGATGCTGGCCGATGATGTGCTTGTCGAGTTCCGAGACGATCTCGGCGGGAGTCATGGTGCTCATCGTGTGTCCTTACTCGATCGTCTCGATGACGCGGTTGTGGTTCGTGTAGATACACATGTCGCCGGCAATCACCAGCGCCTTTTCGACGATGTCATGCGGCGAAAGATCCGTGTTGTCCGCGAGCGCCCTCGCTGCGGCTTGCGCATACGCGCCGCCCGAGCCGATCGCGCAGATGCCGCCTTCAGGATCGAGCACATCGCCGTTGCCGGTAATGACGAGCGTGGTGGTCGCGTCGGCCGTGATCAGCATCGCTTCGAGACGGCGCAGCATGCGGTCGGTGCGCCAGTCTTTCGCGAGTTCGACGGCGGCGCGCGTGAGATTGCCCTGATGCTTTTCGAGCTTGGCCTCGAAGCGGTCGAGTAGCGAGAAGGCGTCAGCCGTGCCGCCCGCGAAGCCGACCAGCACCTTGCCGCTGTAGATGCGCCGGACTTTCTTCGCGCCGCCCTTCATGACGATGTTGCCCAGCGTAACCTGGCCGTCGCCGCCGAGCGCGACCTTGTCGCCGCGACGCACGGAAACGATCGTCGTGCCGTGAAATTGCTCCATGTGCGTTCCTTTTGCAAAACCGCAATCAATTGCGTGAGGCCAAAGTAAGCGCCAAAACACCGACTTCGGCCGACAGTGAGTACGCGGAAGCGCCGATGCGCCACCACGAAATCCGGAGCGGACGCCGCGCGACGCCAGGTGCCGCGCGCGTGCAACGCATGTCCGGTTTATTTTAGGGCGGGCGTTGCCATATCAAGAGCGAAAGTCTCGACAGCACGAGAAAAGCAGAAAAAGCGTGAGGCGGATTCAGCGGTAAAAGGTGCTGGCGTCGGTCGGCATCAACGTCAATGCGATGCGCATTTACCGATTGCCGCATGAAGAATGAGCCGATATGGGCGCAGGCATCGTTAAAGACCAGCTTTACAAAAGAAAAGAGGCGCACGATTCACCGTGCACCTCTCACGAAGCGTCTATGGGGCGCGGACCCCGAAAACCGCGCCGTCGGGCGATCAGTCGCCGAACAGCTTCTGGCGCAATTCGCGGCGTTCCTGCGCTTCGAGCGACAGGGTCGCCGTCGGCCGCGCAAGCAGACGCGGAATCCCGATCGGCTCGCCCGTTTCCTCGCACCAGCCGTACTCGCCCGATTCGATGCGCGCAAGCGACTGCTGAACCTTCTTCAGCAACTTGCGCTCGCGGTCGCGCGTGCGCAGTTCCAGCGCATGCTCTTCCTCGATCGTCGCGCGGTCGGCCGGGTCCGGCACGATCACGGTTTCGCGCAGATTTTCGGTGGTCTGGCCGGCGTTGCGGAGGATTTCCGCCTGCAGCTGTTCGAGCCGGTTCTTGAAGAAAGCGAGCTGATCCTCATTCATGTAATCCTTGTCGCTCATCTTCAGGATTTCGGCTTCGGTCAAGAGTCGTTTCGTCGTCATCTGGCTTGCTTCTTCAATGTGAGGCAAATCATTGCCCGCACTTTCGTGTTGCCCGCAAAGGCGCCTCGATGACGCTCGATTGAGCGCCGGCGAACACGGACGGTGGGCTGTCGTGACGCCGAAGCGCCGTTGCGGGGCCGAACTCCTCTGGAAACCGATTCTTCCAATGCTCCTGAGGCAATGCTTCCCGGCAGCGCGTTATGAGCCGGAGTGTGCCGGCCGGCTATCGGCGATATCCCCGGATGAGATTTTCCGGCGCCGTTTTCAGGCCCGGCACGGCTGCAACGCGGCTACGCGTTTTAGACCGGGCAAAATCGTTCTCTTTCTCCAGTGGGGCCGTATTGTAACTGAATCACAATACGAAACCGCAAGCGGGGGAAATCCCTGCCGCAAACCATGCTTATCGTGAAAATATAACGCGCTGTTCACTAAAAAGCGATGGTCGTACACGTATTCTCGCAACAGGGTTTTCACGTGCTTTGACCGGGAACCGGCTGTTTAATTGCCATGCCCGCGCGTTTGAATCGATTTTCGTACGCCAGCGGCGAGAAAATGGCGGTTGGGGCAGACATGAAGCACCTGCCCCGCGCAAGAGAAAGACAAGACCGGTTTTTAGACGAGGCAGGCTTCGAGCCCATCGGTGATCAGATCCTGCGGCAACTCGATGCCGATAAACACCATCTTGTTCGTCTTCTTCTCAATGGGCTGCCACTTCGCCGCGAGATCGCTGCCCATCATCTGATGCACGCCCTGGAAGACGACCTTGCGATCGACGCCCTTCATGTAAAGCACACCCTTGTAGCGCAGCAGACGCTCGCCATAAATCTGCAGAATGCCGCCGAGGAAGTCTTCGAGCTTGTTCGGATCGAACGGGCGATCGCTGCGGAAAACGAACGACTTGATCTTGTCGTCGTGATGCGCGTGATGGTGGTGATGGCCGTGATCGTGGCCTTCGTGATCGCAGTGGCCATGATCGTGATCGCAGTTCGCGTGGTCATGATCGTGGTCATGGTCATGCGCGTGATCGTGCTCGTCTTCGGCGAGGAAGTCCGGGTCGATTTCCAGCTTCGCGTTCAGATTGAAGCCGCGCAGATCGAAGACTTCCTTGATGTCCGCTTCGCCGAAGTTCACGACGCGAATCTGCGCCTTCGGGTTCATATGCAGCAGGCGATGACGCAGATCGCCGAGCGTCGCATCGTCGACGAGATCGGCCTTCGTCAAGAACAGGCGGTCCGCGAAGCCGACCTGGCGCTGCACGACTTCGTGCTCGTCGAGCTGCTGATCGCCGTGCTTCGCATCGACCAGCGTGATGATCGCGTCGAGCAGAAATTCGTCGGCGATCTGGTTATCCATGAAGAACGTTTGCGCGACGGGGCCGGGATTCGCGAGGCCCGTCGTCTCGATCACGACGCGGTCGAAATCGAGCTTGCCTTCCTGCTTCTGCGCGGCAAGGTCGCCGAGCACGCGCGCCAGGTCGCCGCGAATCGTGCAGCAGATACAGCCGTTGCTCATCTGGATGATCTGCTCGCCCGTGTCCTGAACGAGGATGTCGTTGTCGATGTTCTCTTCGCCGAACTCGTTCTCGATCACGGCGATCTTCATGCCGTGCTTCTCGTTCAGGATGCGCTTGAGCAGCGTGGTCTTGCCGCTGCCGAGGAAGCCGGTCAGGATAGTGACTGGGATCATGTTGTTCGCCATGTGAAGTCGCCTTGTGTTCGTCAATCTTGGGTGCGGACCGCGCAGGGCCCGAACCGCAGGAATTCAGCGGAATATTGAAGCATAACTGCCGGGGCGCCGCTGCCGGGCGGTTAAAGCCCCGTCGCTGCCAGGGAAATAAACGCCTAACTATGGGCGATCAGGCGGTTTGCAACAATAGGCCTTTCAGATATTCGCCTTCGGGGAACGCCGTCAGCAGCGGATGATCGACACCCGCGCCCAGCCGCTTGAGGATGCGTGCATCGACGCGCGCATCGGCGGCCGCACCCGCGACGATCTTCTGGAACAACTCAGCATCGATCGCGCCCGAGCACGAATACGTGAACAGCAGCCCACCCGGCCGCAGCAGCTTGAGCCCTGTCAGGTTGATGTCCTTGTACGCACGCGCGGCGCGGTCCACGTGCTCGCGCGAAGGTGCGAACTTCGGCGGATCGAGCACGACGAGGTCGAAACGCTCACCGTCGTCGTACAGGCGGCGCAGGGTCTTGAACGCGTCCGCGTCGAGCCACGTGGCGCGCTGCGCGTCGAAGCCGTTGGCCGCGACGTTCTGCTGCGCGATCGCCAGCGCTTCGCCCGACGAGTCGATCGACACGACCCGCTTCGCGCCGCCCTTGAGTGCCGCGAGCGAAAAGCCGCCCGTGTAGCAGAAGCAGTTCAGCACGTCACGATCGTTCGACAGTTCCTGCACCAGTGCACGGTTGTCACGTTGATCGACGTAGAAGCCCGTCTTGTGGCCGTTGCGCACGTCGACGTGATAGCGCACGCCGTTCTCGCTGACGATCAGCGTTTCGGGCGGCGCGTCGCCGGCGAGCACGCCCGTCGTCTGCTCGAGCCCTTCCTTTTCGCGGATCGACACGTCCGAGCGCTCGTAGACATTCGGGCATCCCGTCGCGCCGATCAGCGCCTGCACGATCGCGTCCTTCCATGCTTCGACGCCCGCCGCCATAAACTGACAGACGATCTGGCCGCGCTGGCCCGCATCCGCCAGGGCGACCGCGTTCGTTGCATCGTCAGCGATGTAGTAATCGACGATCAGCCCCGGCAGGCCGTCCGCCTCGCCGAAGATCAGCCGCACCGCACCCGTGCCGCGCACCATCGCCTGACGATGCGCCAGCGCGCGCTGTACGCGGCGCTTGAAGAACGCGTGATCGACGGGTTCGTTTTCGTCGAAGCTCCAGACGCGCGCGCGGATCTGCGAATGCGGGCTCCACGCGGCGCGCGCAAGGAAGCGGCCGTCGTGCGCGCGCACCAGCACGGTCGCGCCGGCGGCGGGCTTGCCGTCGACGCGATCGATCGCATTCGCGTAGACCCACGGATGGCGGCGCAGCAGCGATTTCTCTTTCGACGGTTTCAGCGTAACGGTATTCATGACTTCGTGAGGATTTCAGCGGAACAATGTGCCGCGCGAAGCGGCAAAGCGGATATGACTGGTTGCCGGCCAAGCGCCGGCCGCGTCAGTCGCGTTTTTTTGCGCGCGGATGCGCCTGGTCGTAGATTCGCGCGAGGTGCTGGAAATCGAGCCCGGTGTAGACCTGGGTCGCGGCGATGCTCGCGTGACCGAGCAGTTCCTGCACGGCGCGCAGATCGCCGCTCGATTGCAGCACGTGCGTCGCGAACGAGTGGCGCAGCACGTGCGGATGCACGTTCGCCGGAATGCCCGCCGTGAGCGCCGCGCGCTTCACGCGTTCGCGCACGACGTTCGGCGACATCCGGTTGCCGCGCGCCGACAGAAACAGCGGATGCGGATCGTGCTTCACCAGTTCGCCGCGCACGGCAAGCCAGGCGCGCAACGCATCGAGCGCCTTGCGGCCGACGGGCACCGAACGCCGCCGGTTGCCCTTGCCGAGCACTTCGACTTCCGCATCGTCGAGCTTGAGCCAGCCTGCGGAGCGGTAGCCGTCGGCGTCGGTGAAATGCACGTCGAGGCCGACCAGTTCCGAGAGCCGCAAGCCCGACGAGTAGAACAGCTCGAGCATCGCGTGATCGCGCAGCCCTTCGGCGGTGGCTGTCGCGCGGGATTCCATCAAGGTGTGCGCGTCGTCGACGGACAAGGCTTTCGGCAGTGTCTTCGCGCGTTTTGGCGCGCGCACGGTGGCGACGGGGTTCGCGGGCAAATCGATGCGCCCCGCGAGCCAGCGATAGAACGCTCGCCACGCCGAGAGCCGATGCCCGATCGAGCGCGCCGACAGGCCGCCCGAATGCGCGCGCGCGACGGCACCACGGATATCGGTGGCCGTGAGGCTTTCGAGCGGCCGTCCGTTCGCGAGCTTCTTCAGTTCGTCGAGTTCGTGCGTGTAGGCGCGCAGCGTATGCGCCGATAACCGCCGCTCGTGCTCGAGGCTCGACAGGTAGACGGCGATCGGATCGGCGGATGTCACGTGACGAGCGCTTAGCGCGGCAACAGACGGCTCAGCGCCGCGCTGGCGAGCGCGCCGATCTGCGTGAGGAAGTCGGTGGCCATGCCGTCGTGGAAGCGGCGCGGATCGGTCGAGCCCATCACCAGCAGGCCGAACGCAGCGGCTTCGTCTTTGGCCTCCGGATCGCGCAGCGCGATCAGCGCGATCGATTCGGTGCCGTTGGCGGGCGGCGCGCCGTCGGCCGTAGTCGCGGCATCGCCGGAAACAGCGGACACTGCCGGCGTCAGCCATTGCGCGGCCTCGAAGCCCGTGTTCGCGCCGCAATACGGCGTGGCGAGGCTATTCGCGAAGATGCGCACTTCCTCGCCGACGTGACGCGTGAAGTCCGCCTGCGAATACGGCTCGGACACGTCCCACACGCGCAGCGCGGCCTGCGGCACATCGAATACGTCGCGCAGTCCGTTGGCGATCGTGCGCGGCAGCGCCCCCGGATCGCGCTCGGCCATCACGCGCGTCGTCCAGCGGCCGAACTTCGACGCGATGCTGTCGTTCTCATGCCCATAGCGCAGCAACTCGGCGAGACGCCGTTCGAGATGCTTGTTTTTCTCGCGCAGCATGTCCATCTGACGCTCTTGCAGCGACACGGCGGCCTTGCCATGCGGATTCGCGAGCCGCACGGTCGCGAGCAGTTCCGCGTGTTCGGCGAAGAATTCGGGGTTGGCTAGCAGATAGTCGGCGACTTCGCGATCGTTCATGATTTCGGCTTTGGGTTGCGCGCTTGCGTGCTGTCTTGCTGGGCTGCTGCCGTCTATGGACCGCGCAGCGGTAAGAGATTCAATCGGATTCAATCGGATTCAATCGGCGATTTCGATTTCGCCTTCGAACACCGTGGCCGCGGGGCCCGCCATCTTCAGCGGCGACGTGGGCTCGCCGTTCCATGTGATCGTGAGCATTCCGCCGTGCGTGTGCACTTTCACGGTAGCGTCCAGCAGCCCGCGGCGGATGCCCGCCGCAACGGCCGCGCATGCGCCCGTGCCGCACGCAAGCGTTTCGCCCGCGCCGCGTTCGTAGACGCGCAGCCTGATCTCGTTGCGGCACACGATCTGCATGAAGCCCGCGTTGACCCGCTGCGGAAAGCGCGGGTGACGTTCGATCACGGGACCGTCGACGAGCACGGGAAACGCCTCGATGTCGTCGACCACCTGCAGCGCGTGCGGATTGCCCATCGACACGACCGACACCCAGCGCGTCGCGCCGTTGACGTCGAGCGGATAGAGCGAATCGTTGCCTTCGCGGCGCGCGTCCAGACCGCTTGCATCGAACGGCACTTGAGCCGGCTCGAACACAGGCGCGCCCATGTCGACGACGACTTCGCCGTTGTCCTGCATGGTCAGCGTGATGACACCCTTCTGGACCTGCACGCGGACGCTGCGCTTGTCGGTGAGGCGCGTGTCGCGCACGAACTTCACGAAGCAGCGCGCGCCGTTGCCGCAGTGTTCGACCTCGCCCCCGTCGCAATTGAAGATGCGATATCTGAAATCGACGCCTTCGACGGTCGGCTTCTCGACGACGAGCAACTGGTCAGCGCCGACGCCGAAGTGCCGGTTCGCGAGCGCGCGCACTTGCGCTTCCGTCAGTGAGAGCGGCTGCGTGTAGCCGTCGAGCACGACGAAGTCGTTGCCCGTGCCATGCATCTTGGTGAATTTCAGTTTCATGCCGCTATTGTAAGTGACTGACTGTCCGTCTCGCCCACTGTGTGCAGGCGCGTTTCAGTAAAAGCCCGGGTCGCCCGGCGGACGCGTCTTGAAGCGCTTGTGCACCCAGTAATACTGCTCGGGCATGTCGGGAATGTGCTCTTCGAGGAATGCGTTCATGCGGCGTGCGTCGGTGTCGTCATCGCCCGTCGGGTAGTTGTCCCACGGCTTGAACACCTTCAGCCGATAGCCCTTGTAGTTCGGCAGCACCTCGCCGATGAACGGCACCAGTTGCGCGCGCCCGACTTTCGCCAGCCGGCCGACGGCCGTCAGCGTGCACGTCGGCACGCCGAAGAACGGCACGAACGTCGAATTGCGCATCCCGTAGTCCATGTCCGCGCCGAGCATCACCGGCTTGCGCTCGCGCAGCCAGCGCAGCACGACCCGCGCGCTGTCCGCGCGGCTCGCCATTTCGGCGTCGAAACGGCCGCGCTGCGCTTTCGCGACTTCCTCCAGCTGCGGGTTCGACATCGGCTGATACAGCGAACCGCATGTGCGCTTCAGCGAATAGTTGAGAAAAATCGAGCCGGCCTCGATGCCGACGAAATGGAAGCCGAGAAACAGCGTTGGCGGCAGGTTGGGATCGGTGAGATCGATTTCGCTGTCGAGCTGGATCAGCTTCTCGAGCTTCCTGGCCGAACCGAACCATTGCACGCTGCGCTCCAGATAGCTGCGGATCGCGTGCCGGAAGTGCTTCTGCGCGACTTCCTCGCGGCGCTCGTCGCTCCACTCGGGAAAGCACAGCTTCAGGTTGATGTGGACGATGCGCCGGCGCCGGCTCGGAATCTGGTAGAGCAGCCAGCCGATACCGTCGCCGAGGCGCGCGACGAAGCCATAGGGCAGCAGGGCGAACAGCTTGAGAAGACCAATTGCGAACGTGACGCCCAGGCGGCTCAGCATGCGGTTGCTCCGATGAGCGCCCAGGGACTTGCTGGGTAAAGAGAAACGGCGAAAGGGTCGATATACCGCACGCGCAGACACTCTGTGACAAATGAGAGAAGTCGCTATAATAAGGGCTTCGCCGAGTTAATAGACAACTTGCGGGGCGAAGCGGGCGGACGGTGATCTTTCAGATTGTCGCCCGGTCGTGCAGAAATCCGCTAAAGCGTCGCCGCTTCAGGCTCGAAGCAGGCTACGTGAAACTCAACCGTAACCAAAAAAGGAGCCTGCAACGTGGCAAACGATTACCTCTTTACCTCCGAATCCGTTTCCGAAGGTCATCCGGACAAGGTCGCGGACCAGATCTCGGACGCCATTCTCGACGCGATCCTCGCCCAGGACAAATACTCGCGTGTCGCAGCGGAAACGCTGTGCAACACCGGTCTCGTCGTCCTCGCCGGCGAAATCACCACGACCGCCAACGTCGACTACATCCAGGTCGCGCGCGAAACCATCAAGCGCATCGGCTACGACAACACCGACTACGGCATCGACTATCGCGGCTGCGCGGTGCTCGTCGCGTACGACAAGCAATCGCCGGACATCGCGCAAGGCGTCGACCGCGCGCACGACAACAACCTCGATCAGGGCGCGGGCGACCAGGGCCTGATGTTCGGCTACGCATGCGACGAAACGCCGGAGCTGATGCCGCTGCCGATCCACCTGTCGCACCGTCTCGTCGAGCGCCAGGCCAATCTGCGCCGCGACGGCCGTCTGCCGTGGCTGCGTCCGGACGCGAAGTCGCAAGTGACCGTCCGCTATGTCGACGGCAAGCCGCATTCGATCGACACCGTCGTTCTGTCGACGCAACACGCGCCGGAAATCGAGCTGTCGACGCTGCGCGAAGCCGTGATCGAAGAGATCATCAAGCCGACGCTGCCGGCGGAACTGATCAAGGGCGACATCAAGTTCCTCGTGAACCCGACCGGCCGGTTCGTGATCGGCGGCCCGCAGGGCGACTGTGGCCTGACGGGCCGCAAGATCATCGTCGATACGTACGGCGGCGCGGCTCCGCACGGCGGCGGCGCGTTCTCGGGCAAGGACCCGTCGAAGGTGGACCGCTCGGCTGCCTACGCTGGCCGCTATGTCGCGAAGAACATCGTCGCGGCGGGCCTCGCATCGCGCGCGCTGATCCAGGTGTCGTACGCGATCGGCGTGGCTCAGCCGACATCGGTGATGGTCAACACGTTCGGCACGGGCCGCGTGTCGGATGCGACGATCACGCGTCTCGTCCAGGAACACTTCGACCTGCGTCCGAAGGGCATCATCCAGATGCTCGACCTGCTGCGCCCGATCTACGAAAAGACGGCTGCGTATGGCCACTTCGGCCGTGAAGAGCCGGAATTCACGTGGGAAGCCGCCGATAAGGCGCTCGTGCTGGCCGAAGCCGCTGGCACGGAGCCGGTTGCGGCTATCGCCTGAGCCGGTTCGGTTCAGCGAAGGACTCGCGCGGCTGAATGCCGCGCGGTTCGGCTTGGTCCCAGAACCGGAGCAAAAACGCCCTGCATGCGCTGTGAAGCACATGCAGGGCGTTGTCTTTTGCGTCTTTGGCGCGCGCTTTACGCGTAACACGCCTGGCGCAGGGAAAACCGGGCGATGCTCGCGTGGGCGGCGGACATCAGGTGCGATCGCGCGCAAACGCGATCATCAAACGACCCAAACCCGCGACGCAAACCCGCGATTCAACCTCAGTGCGCGAACGCGAACCAGCCTTCGCTTGTCGCCGACACGCGGCGCGGACGGCGGCTCGTGCTGTGCGGCGGACTCGCGGGCCTGGCGGCGCCCGTCAGCGCGACTTGCTTGGCCGCGCGCGGCGAAACGGCGAGCATGCGCACGGACGACGGGTTGCGCAGCAGCGTGCGCAGCGACAGGCGGCGTGAGGCGCCCTGCATGCGCAGCGCGCTGAAGAAAGTGCGGAACCACACGCGCACGCTATCGACGGGCTTCGCGTCGCGAAACTGCGCGGCGAGCGCGCGCGTGCGTGCGGAATGATGGCGGAGTGCACGCACCACACGGCGGCGTGCGGGACGCGCGGCGTTGAACGCGCGGGTGAGTCGAGTGCTCAATGGACTGTGCATGGCATTAGATCAGGCAGCGTGACACGCGACGAAGAGTGCTGCGAAACCAGCACCATTTATGCCAACGGTCGGGACGCAATAGCCTGAGGAAAAGCGGTATGAGGCGGCAGCGGCAGCGAATGGCCGTGCCGACGGCAATGAGGCGTGTAATGCAATCGACATGCGTGCAAGGCTACACGTGATTGATGACCGTCGAAAGTCCGGCGCGCTCAGGGTTTTTACGAGGACAAAGGCCGCCTGATTGCGCCCTTTGCGCTCGACGAACGTGCATGGCTGCCCACGGCGCGTGCAGTATCCGCCCGTTTGCATCGCATGCCGGACACGCGGCGGCGCACAGTACGATCGTGCCCGTTTTACAATGGCTACCGGGTTGTCGAAGAACACTAGTTGAGCGGAACGTCCATGTCAGTCCATTCGAAGAAAGAGCAGATACAGGTGCTGCGGGAACAGGGTTTTGTCGTGGTGCCCGATCTCATCGCGCCCGAGCGCTGTGAAGAGATGAAACGGATCGCGCGCGAGCAGTTGCACGAAGCTGCGGCGCCTATCGAATTCGAAGCAGATCTGCGCTATCCGGGCGCGCCCGAGTCGAAGCACGCGCCGGGCGGCCACACGGTGCGGCGGCTTCTCGATGCATACGCACGCCATCCGCGCTTCGCCGAGTGGGCGACAGCGCCCGAAATCCGCGGCTGGATGGAGCTGTATTTCGGCGAAGAGCCGCGCCTGTCGCGCGCGCATCACAACTGCATGATGACCAAGCATCCCGCGTATGGCAGCCTCACGGGCTGGCATCGGGATGTGCGGTACTGGTCGTTCGAACGGGACGATCTGGTGTCGGTGTGGCTCGCGCTCGGCGACGAGACCGTCGACAACGGCGCGCTATGGCTCGTGCCGGGCTCGCACGCGGCGGCCTTCACGTCGGAGCGCTTCGACGAAGCGAAGTTCTTCCGCTCCGATCTGCCGGAGAATCAGCTGTTGATCCAGAAGGCGGTGTCGCCCGTGCTGAAGGCGGGCGATGTCGTGTTCTTCCATTGCAACACGCTGCACTCGGCGGGCAAGAATCTCAGCGATCAGGTGAAGTTCTCGCTGGTCTTCACCTATCACGGCGCGAGCAACGTGCCGCTGCCGGGCTCGCGCTCTGCGTCGAAGCCCGAAGTGGCGTTCTGAGGCGGGCCGTCGAAAGAGGTTTGCGCGTGATCGGCGCCTGATCAGCGCTTCGACGACGCGAGCCCGATCAATCCGGCGAGCGTCGCGATGATGCCGCCTGCAATCAGAAAGATGGTCTTGTTGGTCGGCGCGCCGGTGAACACGCGCGATACGTCGTTGCTGAACGAATGAAACGACTGGCCGCCGAAGTACAGCAGCACGACGCCGCCGACGATCAATGCGAGCGAAATCGCTTTGGTCATGAACAATCCTCTTCGATGGATGAAAGTGGCCGAAGTCTGGTCGACCGACACCGCCGAGTCTATGCTCCGTCCCGCAATCCGAGCAACTGCAGCATGTGCGGCGATTGGCTAACATAACGTGTTGGTCCGTTGCTGCGTGATTGCACGCTGTGTACCGCGCGCGTCGGATTTCTTGAACCGTCGTTTGATACCGGTATCAAAGACGTAGTATCGGCACATCACCGTTAACAGCACCCTTCATCACGCGATGCGTAACCGCGCATCGCGAACTTCACTCCTGTTCTCGACAAGGACTCCATCAATGGCTTACGAAGCAGCTTCAGCACGCTATTCGGACATGCAGTACCGCATTTGCGGCAAGTCAGGTCTCAAACTGCCGGCGCTGTCGCTCGGCCTGTGGCACAACTTCGGCGACACCACGCCGATCTCGACGCAACGCGAAATCCTGCGCACGTCGTTCGATCTCGGCATCACGCACTTCGACCTCGCGAACAACTACGGCCCCCCGTACGGCAGCGCGGAGACGAACTTCGGCCGCATCTTCAAGGACGACTTCAAGCCGTACCGCGATGAACTGCTGATCTCGTCGAAGGCGGGTTGGGACATGTGGCCCGGTCCGTACGGTCAGGGCGGCGGCTCGCGCAAGTACATTCTCGCGAGTCTCGACCAGAGCCTGCAGCGCATGGGCCTCGACTACGTCGACATCTTCTATTCGCACCGTTTCGACATCGACACGCCGCTCGAAGAAACGGCAGGCGCGCTGGCGAGCGCGGTGCAACAGGGCAAGGCGCTGTATATCGGCATCTCGTCGTACTCGGCGCAAAAGACGCGCGAAATGGCGAAGCTGCTCGCCGAATACAAGGTGCCGCTGCTGATCCATCAGCCGTCGTACAACATGCTGAACCGCTGGATCGAAAAGGACCTGCTCGGTGCGCTCGAAGAAACCGGCTCGGGCGCGATCGCGTTTACGCCGCTCGCGCAAGGCCTGCTGACGAACAAGTACCTGAACGGCGTGCCCGACGATGCGCGCGTCAACAAGGCGGGCGGCGGCTCGTTGAAGCAGGAGCATTTGAGCGCGCAGAACATCGAGCGCGTGCGCAAGCTCAACGATATCGCGCAGCGCCGCGGACAGAGCCTTGCGCAGATGGCGCTCGCATGGACGCTGCGCGATCCGCGCGTGACGTCGGCGCTCATCGGCGCGAGCAAGGCCGAGCAGGTGCGCGAGAACGTCGCGGCATTGAAGAACCTGTCGTTCACGAAAGAAGAACTTGCGGAAATCGATAGCCATGCAACGGAAGGCGGCGTGAATCTGTGGGAAAAGCCGTCGACGGACCAGCACATTTGATCCACGCCCTGCGAAGGATCGCTGAGCAAATTGGCCCGACGCAAAAATGAAAAAGCCGCCTGTGAAGGCGGCTTTTTTGTCGAGCATCGCAAGAGCGCGACTCGACGCTCATCATGGGTGAAGAGCGGGTGGTTCGCTTAGACGAGCGCGGGAAGACCTTCGACCAGCACGACCGCAAACACGACTCCGAGCAGCGCGCCTAACACGCGCAACGTGTTGTGCCTGAACTCGGTTTTGCAGGGCAGAGCGCCGAGAAAGAGAGCCCCGGCCAGTGCCATCGGGATGACCAGAATGAAATCACCGATCGTGAAATAGTGCATGCTCGTCTCCTGTGTCCCATGCAAGATGGTTCTACTCGTCGGACGCGACTGCATGCGGCGCGCCTGCAACGAGTATAGGCGACGGTGTCGAGGCAATGTGTGGGATGCGGCGCATGCGCGCTTCTGTCCCCGGTGCGGCAAACCAAAGCGGCGCAAGGCTCGGCGCGCCGCGCATGCGGTCGGTGCATTCCTTTGCGTAGCGGGACTTTCTCTTACACGGGCCTTTCTGAATATGCGTTTTGCCCGTCGAACGGGCGGCGCGGGCTACTATTTTTGTGGTCCATTGGGCCAGTCACGCGCACGGATCGGCTGACGCGCGCCCGTCACGCCGTGCCGATGCGTTCGCGTGCGCGCAGGCGAGCCGACGCG
This sequence comes from Paraburkholderia diazotrophica, assembly GCF_900108945.1. GTDB lineage: Bacteria > Pseudomonadota > Gammaproteobacteria > Burkholderiales > Burkholderiaceae > Paraburkholderia > Paraburkholderia diazotrophica. Next base: position 90,854 of record NZ_FNYE01000002.1, read on the forward strand.
AGGATGCCGATCAGCAGCAGTCCGCCGACGAGGGCAGCGACACCCGGCCACGCGTACGCGGTCCACACGCGCCCGCCATACGATCCGACGATGCTCGACCCGAGGTAGTACGCGAGCAGATAGAGCGCGGCCGCCTGGCCCTTCGCCTCCTTCGCGATCCGGCCGACCCAGCCGCTTGCGACGGCATGTCCGGCGAAGAAGCCGAACGTCACGCAGGCGATGCCGCACGCAATCAGCGTGAGCGATTGCGTCGTGGTCAGCAGCAGGCCGCACAGCATGACGACGATGCTGCCCGTCAGCACGCGTCCGCGTCCGAAGCTGTCGGCCATGCGGCCCGACCATGGCGACGCGACGACGCCCGTCAGATACACGACGAAGATGCCGCCGATGGCAGTCTGGCTCAGATGGAACGGCGCGGCGAGCAGCCGGTAGCCGATGTAGTTGTAAAGCGTGACGAAGCTGCCCATCAGCGCGAACGCCATCAGGAACAGCAGCGGCAGGCCGGGACGCCGCAAATGCTTCAGCAGCGCCGCGCGACGGTGCGAGAAGCCGAGGCCGCGGCGCGGCACAAAATGGCGCGACGGCGGCAGCAGCGAGCGGAACGCGAGCATCGACAGAATGCCGAGCACGCCGATCGTGCCGATCGCGACGCGCCATGAGAACAGATCGGCGACGACGCCCGTGATCACGCGCCCCGCCATCCCGCCGATCGCCGTGCCGCCGACATAAAGGCCCATCGCGAGACCGAGGCCGTCGGGGTGCACTTCCTCTGCGAGATAGGCCATCGCGACGGCGGGCACACCGCCGAGCGCCAGCCCTTCGAGCGTGCGCAACAGCAGCAGCGCATGCCATTGAGGCGTGAAGGCGACGGCGAGCGTCAGCAGCGACGACGCGGTGAGCGAAGCCGTCATCAGCCGGTGACGGCTCCATCCTTCCGACACGAAGCCGGCGACGAAGACCGCGAGCGCGAGCGCCGCCGTCGTCAGCGACAGCGAAAGACTGCTCTGCGCGGGGCTGACATCGAACGACGTGGAGAACGCGGGCAAGAGCGGCTGCACGCAGTAGAGCAGCGAGAACGTCGCGTAGCCAGCGAACAGCAGCGCGAGGCTCGCGCGCCAGTACGCGCGCGTGCCGCGTTCGAGATACGGCACACCGTTGGCAGAGGAAGAGGACGAAGCAGAAGAGGATGAAGCAGCGGGCCGACTGGGGTCCGACGATGCGGTCACAACAAAGCTCCCGGAAACGATGGCAAACGACGCGGAGAACACGCAGAGCACGCGCTGAAGCGCGTGCAAAGGCTCAACGATACGCTGATTGAGCAGTCGGCGTCTTCGAGTCGGGCCGTCTGATTCAGGTCTTGAACGCGCGTCAGCTGGGCGCCGCGTCGTGTGCATCCGGCGCGCTCGCGGGCTGGCGGGCGGCATCGGGATGCGTGAGCTGCTCGTCGGTGGGCAGCGCCGACGCGTCCCAGCCGCCGCCGAGCGCCTTCACCAGCGCGACGCTTGCGGCCATCCGGCGGCGCGCGATCGAGACGGCATTGCGTTCGTTGGTGAGCGCTGTCGTCTGCGCGACGACGACGTCGAGATACGTGATCGCGCCGTTCTTGTAGCGGTTCGTGACGATCGCGAGCGAGCGCTGCGCCGCCGCGACGGCATCGTCCTGTGCCTGCGCTTCCTGTTCGAGCACCCGCAGCGCGGCGATGTTGTCCTCGACCTGGCCGAATGCCGTGAGCACCGTTTGCCGATACTGTGCGACGCCTTCGTCGTAGTCCGCCTGCGCTTGAGCCTTTTGCGCGGCGCGCGCGCCGAAGTCGAGCAGCGTGCCCGCGAGTGTCGGCCCGAGCGACCAGAAGCGGCTCGGCGCAAGCAGCCACTGGCTGAAATTGGTCGCCTCCAGTCCGCCCGTCACCGACAGGATCAGGTTCGGAAAATACGCCGCCGTCGCCACGCCGATCTGCGCATTCAGATCGACGACATGCCGCTCGGCGGCGGCGATGTCGGGCCGCCGCTCGAGCAGCGCCGACGGCACGCCGACGGGCGCGATCACGGGCACGGCGACGAGCGGCGCGACGGGCAGCGAGAACGTCGATGGCGTCTGTCCGATCAGAATCGCGATCGCGTGTTCGAGCTGCGCGCGCTGCACGCCGAGATCGATCGACTGCGCCTGCGTCGTGCGCAATTGCGTTTGCGCCTGGGCGACGTCGGCATCGGTAGCGATGCCGCCTTTGTAGCGGTTCTGCGTGAGTTCGACGGCTTCCTTGTACGCGGAGATCGTGTCGTCGAGCAGTTGCCGCTCGCGGTCGATGCCGCGCAGTTCGAAGTAATCGGTGGCGAGTTCGGCCTGCATCGACAGCAGCGCGCTTTGCGCATCGGCGGCGCTGGCCTGCGCGCTCGCCTTCGCGCCTTCGACGCTGCGCGACACGCGGCCCCATAGATCGGGCTCCCACGTTGCGTCCGCGCCGACGACCCAGTCGTCGAGCGTCTTGCCCGCCGACGACTTGAACTTCACGTTCTCCGACGAGCGCGCGCGTGAATAGCCGCCGCTCGCGGTGACGACGGGGAAGAACTGCGAGCGGAACTGCGCAACCTGCGCGCGCGCCGCGCGAAAGCGCGCCTGTGCGGCCTGCACGTTCTGGTTCGCGCTCGCGACCTGCTGTTCGAGCGCGTTCAGCGCGGAATCGTCGTAGACCTCCCACCAGGCGCTGCGTATCTGCGTATCGGCGGGCTGTGCGTTCTTCCAGCCGCTGCCTTCGAGTTCCTTGTACGTGGCGGCCGTCGCGGCGGCGGGCCGCTTGTAGTCGGGGCCGACCGTGCACGCGGCGACGAGGCTCGCGCCTGCAAGCAAGAAAACTGTTGAACGAAGACGGATGCGCCGCATGTTTATTCCTGCGCCTTCGTCGTCTGCTCGCCTGCGCCTGAACTGTCGGCTGCACCGGAAGCACCTGATGCACCTGACGTAGCCGCAGCGCCACTCGCCTTCGGATGCACGACGCGCACCGATGCGCCATCGACGATCGAATCCTGCGGATTCAGGATCACCAGTTCGTCGCCCTTTAGACCCGATGCGACGGCGACGCGCGTGCCGTAGTCGGTGCCGAGCGCGACCCTGACGAGCTTCACGTGCTGTTGCGCGTCGACGGTCGCGACTTTCACGCCGTCGGGGCGAAACAGAAACGCGTTGCCTGGCAGCGTGAACGGCGCGGCCTGTACGCTCAGCGCGAAATGGACCTGCGCATATGCGCCCGGCAGCAGATCGCCGCTGCTGTTTTCGACGTCCACTTCGACGAGCATCGTGCGCTGCTGCGGATCGACGGCGCCCGACGCGCGCGCGACCGTGCCGGGATAGTGCTTCGACGGCGCTTCCGTCAGCGTCAGATACGCGGTCTGCCGCGCCTTCACTTCCTGCGCGTAGCCCTGCGGCACGTTAACGTAGACGCGCAGCCTGTCCGCCTGCGCGACATGGAACAGCTCCTTCGCCGGACCGCCCGCGCTGCCCGCGTCGATCAGCGCGCCGACGTCGACGTTGCGCGCCGTCACGATGCCGTCGAAAGGCGCGAAGACCTTCTGGAACGACTGCGTTTTTTCGAGCCGCGCGACGTTGAAGCGGGCGGCATCGAGCGTGCCTTTCTTCGCGAGCATATCGCCGACCTTTTCGTCGGTTTCCTGCTTCGAGACGGAATTGCTTTTCAGCATCTCCGTCCAGCGCTCGGCGGTGCTTTTCGCGAGTGCGTAATTCGCTTCTGCGTTAGCGAGATCGGCGCGCGCGGCCTTCAGCTGATCGTCGACTTCGGGCGTGTCGATTTCCGCGAGCAGTTGACCCGCTTTCACGCGCGCGCCGATATCGGCGTACCACTTCTTCAGATAGCCGTTGGTGCGCGCGTAGATCGGCGTGTCGAGAAACGCCTGCACGTTGCCGGGCAGCACGAGATCGAGCGCCGCCGTCGACTTCTGCGGCTGCACGACTTCGACGCTCAGTTGCGCGGCATGCTGTGCGTCGCGTTCGAGCGCGGCCTGCGCGTCGTGTCGCGACCAGATGCCCTGCGCCGCGAGCGCAAGCACGACGATGGCCGCGCCTGCCGCGATCCAGCGTGAGCGTTTCGATGAGCCGCGCGTGCGTTCCCCGTGCGGCGCGGACTCATCAGGACGTTTCCCTTCCATCGGCACTCCAGATCCTGTGCTTGTGCATCGTTGTTATGACTGCGTCCGCATCACTGCGGTCGGTGGATGACGTGCGCGGCCGCGCGAGCGCGCCGGTCCGACAGCCGTCGATAGATCATCGAAAACACCACGGGCACGAACACGAGCGTCGCGACCGTGCCGATGGCGAGGCCGCCGATCACCGCGCGCCCGAGCGGCGCATTCTGCTCGCCGCCTTCGCCGAGGCCGATCGCCATCGGCACCATGCCGATCACCATCGCGAGCGCCGTCATCAGCACGGGGCGAAAGCGGGTGAAGCCCGCTTCGATTGCGGCGCGCGTCGCGTCACCGTGTTCGAGCAGACGCTCGCGCGCAAAGCTGACGACGAGAATCGAGTTAGCCGTCGCGATGCCGATACACATGATCGCGCCCGTCAACGAGGGAATCGACAGCGTGGTGTGCGTGAGGAACAGCATCCATACGATGCCCGCCAGTGCGCCCGGCAAGCCCGTGACGATGATGAACGGATCGAGCCACGACTGGAAATTCACGACGATCAGCAGATACACGAGCACGATCGCGAAGATCAGGCCCGCAAACAGGCCGGAGAACGAATCGTTCATCGTCTGCACCTGGCCGCGCAGTTCGATCGTCGAGCCCTTCGGCAATTGCGCCTTGGTTTCGGCGATCGCTTTCTTGATGTCGTCGGAAACCGCGCCGAGATCGCGGCCATCGGCGGTGCCGTAGATGTCGATCGTGGTCTGCGCGTTGTGGTGCGTGAGCACGGCGTTGCCCGACGTGCGCTGCATCGTCGACAGCGCGCCGAGAATGTTCGTGTGGCCGTTCGCGTTCAGCGGAATGTTGGCGAGCGATTGCAGCGAATCCATCGTGTATTGCGGCGCTTCCGTGATCACGTTGTAGCTCACGCCGTTGCGCGGATTGAGCCAGAACGTCGGCGTCGTCTGCTGGCTGCCGGACAGCGTGATCAGCAGATTGCTCGCGATGTCGCGTTGCGAGAAGCCCGCCTGTTGCGCGCGCGTGCGGTCGATGTCGACGAAGATGCGCGGCAGGTCCGAGGGCTGTTGAATGCGCGCGTCGGCGAGTCCGGGGATGGCGCGCAGCTTGTCGAGCAGCATCGCGGCGAACGCGCGATTGCCCTGGACGTCGCGCCCGATGATCTGAATGTCGATCGGCGACGGCATGCCGAAGTTCAATGTCTGACTGACGATATCGGCGGGCAGAAACGCGAACTGCACGCCGGGGAATTCGTCGGTGAGCGTGCGGCGCAGTTTGCGCACGTAGCCGGCCGTCGGATGATGATCCGGGTTCAGGCTGATCAGCACGTCGGCATCCGATGTGCCGATCGTGCCCGTGTTGCTGTACGACAGGTTGATACCCGATACGGGCAGGCCGATGTTGTCGATGATCGAATGCAGTTCGCCGGGCGGAATGAGCTGGCGGATGCGCGTGTCGACGCGATCCGTGACCACGGCCGTTTCCTCGACGCGCATGCCCGTTTTCGCCCGCAGATGCAGCGCGATCGCGCCGGCATCGACGGAGGGGAAGAAGTCGCGGCCAAGGAACGGCATCAGCAAAAGAGACAGGCCGCAGCACAACAGAAAGACCGTCACGAAGAGGCCGGGCCGCGCGACGCGCGCAACGAGAAAGTCGCGATAGCGCTCGCGCACGTTCGCAAAGCCGCGCTCGAACGCGAGGTGAATGTGCATGAACGGATTGCGCGTCCGGCCTGAATGATGGAAGTCGGCGGGCCGGTGGTGATAGCGCAGCAGATATTTCGCGAGCGTCGGCACGAGCGTGCGCGAGAAGAAGTACGACGCGAGCATCGCGAACACAACGGCTTCCGCGAGCGGGATGAACAGGTAGTGCGCGACGCCCGTCAGCAGAAACATCGGCACGAACACGATGCAGATCGACAGCGTGGACACGAGCGTCGGAATCGCAATCTGATGCGCGCCGTCGAGAATCGCCTGCTCGAGGTTCTTGCCCTGTTCGAGCTGATGACTGATGTTCTCGATTGCAACGGTCGCGTCGTCGACGAGAATACCGACGGCCAGCGCGAGCCCGCCGAGCGTCATGATGTTGATCGTCTCGCCGAGCGCGGAGAGCGCGATGATCGACGTGATCATCGACAGCGGAATCGACACGGCGATGATCAGCGTTGCGCGCCAGTTGCCAAGGAACAGCAGGATCATCAGACCCGTCAGGCACGCGGCGATCAGCGCTTCGCGCAGCACGCCCTGTACCGATGCGCGCACGAACAGCGACTGATCCGCGACGGGGTCGATGTTCAGCGACTCGGGCACGAGATTGCGCAGCGCCGGCATCATGTTCTTGATGCGATCGACGATTTCGAGCGTCGACGTGTTGCCGCTCTTGTTGATCGTCAGCAGCGACGCGCGCTGGCCGTTCACGCGCACGATGTTCGTCTGCGGCTGATAACCGTCGCGCACATGCGCGACATCGCGGATATAGATGGTGCCGTTGGGCCCCGACTTGATCGGGATGTTGTTCAGGCCGGCGAGCGAATCCGGGCTCGAATTCATCTGCACCGAGTATTCGGTCGAGCCGATTTTCGCGGTGCCCGTCGGCACGATCAGGTTCTGCGCGGTGATCGAGTTCACGACGTCCATCGGCGACAGGTTGCGCTCCTGAAGCTTGCGCGAATCGATGTCGACCATGATCTGCCGCTGCTTGCCGCCATAAGGCAACGGCGCCGACGCGCCCGGCACCGTTGCGAGCTGCGTCTTCAGGAAGTTGTTACCGTAGTCGAACAGCTCTTGCTCGGTGAGCGATGGCGACGACAGCGAGAGCCGCAGAATCGGTACCGTCGATGCGTTGTAGCGCAAGATGAATGGCGGCGTGATGCCGGGCGGCAGGGAACGCAATTGCGATTGCGACAGTGCGGTGACCTGAGCAAGCGCTTCGCTGATGTTCGCGTGCGGCTGGAAGAAGATCTTGACGACGGCAATGCCGTTAAGCGAAGTCGATTCGACGTGCTCGATATCGTTCACCGCGACGGAGAGCCCGCGCTCGTAGTTCAACACGATGCGCCGTTCCATCTCGTCGGCGGGCAGGCCGTTGTATGTCCAGATGACGGACAGCACCGGGATGTCGATGTTCGGGAAGATATCGGTAGGCGTGCGCAGGATCGTCAACGGGCCGATGATCAGCAGCAACAGCGCGAGGACGACGAACGTGTAGGGGCGCCGCAGCGCGAGACGAACGATCCACATGAAGGTGCGGTCCGGTGAGGGCGGGGAGCGGCTGCTTCTGGTGGCAGCGAGCGTTGCGCGAACGGCAGTCCGGCCGGGCGTGCGCGACCGGAATATAACGCGTATCGTAGCTTACATCGACATTTTTGAGACGCGTGTGCGGCGCGGTTTATGATGACCCTGTTACGAGAGGTTACAGTCAGGGTTTCGTAAGTCGAATTGACCGAACGGCGGCCTCGCGAGGCGTTAGTTTTTACTTTGCCAAAGTGCCCAAACAGGCAACAATGGCCTCCGGTCCGCATCAGGGTGTCCGATGCGAGGACCGTAGGAGCGCTTCGTTTTTCGAATCAGGTGCGCGTGCAACCTTTCGCATGTTGCGGCGTTTTTATCAGCACATTGACCGGCGCAGTCTCGAACAAGCCGGCAATTGGGAGGACGGGGAAATATCATGCAAGTCGGTTCTATTGTTCGATCCGTGCATATCGCCGTGCCACAAGGCGCGCGCGGAATCGTGATGCGCATCCTGGGCGACATGGCGATGGTGGCGTGGTACGCCGGCGAGCCCGGAACGTCGAAGCAACTGAACACGGAACCCTTTTTCCTCGAGGATCTGATCGATACGGGCGAATTCGTCCGCCCTGCAGGCGCGCAGATACATTGATCGCGGACGACTGACCCACGACTTTTCGTTTAGCGATGTGCGCCCGCGCCGGGCGTATGGCACGGCGCCAGTCGCGCTCGTGCCTGTCCTGGCGCTCGTTTTTGCGCGCGGCACGGCGCACAATGCGGGCATGATCGAAGACACTCCATTTCCGCAGGACGGCCAGGCCGTCCCCTTCGCCCGGCTCACGCCGGAAGTCGTGCTCGACGCGCTCGACAGCGTGCTCGATACCGTCGGCGTGCGCACCGACGGGCGCATGCTGCCGCTCAACAGTTACGAGAATCGCGTCTATCAGGTGGGCGTCGAAGACGGGCCGCCTGTCGTCGCGAAGTTCTACCGTCCCGAGCGCTGGACCGACGAAGCGATTCTCGAAGAACACGCGTTCGTCGCCGAACTGGCTGCGCGTGAAATTCCCGCCGTGCCCGCGCGCACATTCGATGGCCGCACGCTGCACGCGTTCGACGGTTTTCGCTTCTCCGTCTTCGAACGACGCGGCGGCCGTGCGCCCGAGCTCGATCGCAAAGACACGCTCGAATGGCTGGGCCGCTTTATCGGGCGCATTCACGCCGTCGGTCAAACGGTGGACTATGAGGCGCGTCCTGTGCTCGACATTCACACCTTTGGTTACGAGCCGCGCGAGTATCTGCTCGCGCAAGGCTTCGTTCCCGCCGATGTGCGCGTCGCGTGGGAAGCGGCTGCGAACCTGGCGCTGGAGGGCGTCGAGCGCGCATTTGAAGCGGCGGGCGACGTGCGGCGCATCCGCATGCACGGCGATTGCCATCCGAGCAACGTGTTGTGGACGGACGCCGGCCCGCATTTCGTCGATTTCGACGATAGCCGGATGGGCCCCGCCATTCAGGATATATGGCTGCTGCTGCCGGGCGAACGAAAAGAAGCGTCGCGCGCGCTCACCGATCTGCTCGCGGGCTACGAAGACTTCTGCGAATTCGATCAGCGAGAGCTCCATCTGATCGAAGCGTTGCGGACGTTGAGGCTGATTCACTACTCGGCGTGGCTTGCGCGCCGTTGGGACGATCCCGCGTTTCCTGTCGCGTTTCCGTGGTTCAACACGCAGCGCTATTGGGAGGACCGCATTCTCGAATTGCGCGAGCAGATCGGCGCGATGCAGGAAGGGCCGCTCTGGCCCGTGTGACTCGCGCGTAATCCACGCGATTGAGAAAAACGCCTTTCTATGTAATGATAGTCATTCTCATCGGAAAGGCGTCGCCAGCTTTTTGTCATCTTTCTCCTCGGTGGTCGCCAGCCAGCCTTTCGATGGTCGCCCTGCTTCGTCCCGCGCATTGGCTGCCGCCGTCTGACGGACGGTGAGCGCATGCGCGCCGGGCATCCGTCTTTCCCGTCCGTCCGGAACGACACTTCCCGTTTTCACTAGACCGCGTTGCCCCATGCCGGCGACGCACGACCCGTTTTCCCAGGAGCCGACTTGAACGCGCCCGAATCGATCGAACTGAAGCCTGCCGAGCGTGCCGGCGTGATGCCTGCAAGCGTGCACGCGATGGATGCCGACGAACTCGCCGCGCGGCGCCAGCGCTCGCGGCGCGCGACTTTCATCAAGTGGCTGCGCAAGGTGCATGGCTGGGTCGGGCTATGGGGTGCCGTGCTGGGTTTGCTGTTTGGCACGACGGGGTTTCTGCTGAATCATCGCGGAGGGCCGCTGAGCGTGTCGTCGGGTGAGCCGCAGGTCGAGCAGTTGCAGATCGCGCTGCCGCAGCGCGGCTTCAAGTCGCCCGCCGACATGGCGCGCTGGCTGAAGGACGAACTGCATATCGACGGCAAGCCGGGCAAGCCGCGCCGCGAGCCCGCGCATCCTGTCGCCTGGGGCGACCATAGCGCAGTGCAGCCGGAGTTCTGGCAGGTGGGTATCGCGGGTCCGCATCAGAATGTGCAGGTCGAGTACTGGGTGGGCAACGGCTTCGTGTCGGTGAAGCGCACGCAGAACTCGTTTCTGGGCACGATGAACAACCTGCACAAGGGCGTCGGAATGAGCGTCGGCTGGGTGTTGCTCATCGATACCATTGCGGGCAGTCTCATTCTGCTGTCATTGACGGGCGTGCTGCTGTGGACGGGGTTGAACCGGCGTCGGACGATAGGTGCTGTGCTCGTGCTCGGATCGATCGTGGCGGCTGTGGTGTGCGGGTTGATGTGACGAGTGGACGCTTGTTTGTCGCGCCCGTTTAGTCGTCTTGAGCGGGTTCGCGCACAGGCTCGTCGAGTTGCGCGAAGTTCGTGATCCGCACCTCGCCTTCGGGAAAGCGCGCGACGATTTCAAGTTCGCCGCCGAGCGCGCGAATATGATCGCGCAGCGTCGAAATGTACATGTCCGTGCGCTGTTCGAGTTTTGCGATGCTCGGTTGCTTGATATTGAGCCGCTTCGCAAGCGCTTCCTGTGATAAACCGCGCGCATGACGTAGTTCGTGCAGAGGCATTTCGGCGCGGAGCTTGTTCGCCAGTGCCTTTGCGCGCGCCCGCGATTCAGCCGACATGCCTGCCCGCAGTTCTTCAAATTTTCTCGCCATCTCTGGTTTCTCCGTGCGCTAGCTGCATCAGATGCAGCCGATAAAGAATTTCCGCTCGCGGTACGTTCTGTTCATACCAACGGTCATGCCCTGTCTTGTCACCGCCTGCGAGCAGAATGGCGACGCGCCTTGGGTCGAACGCATACAGCACGCGATAGGGTCTGCCGCGATGTTGAATTCTCAACTCGCGCAGGTTGCCGAACTGCGAGCGAACGATCCGGCTCGAATGCGGGAAGGACAAAGCCGGACCGCATTCTTCCAGCAAGCGGACCGTCGCGTCGACGGATTCTTGTTCCGCCTCTCGCAGCCCTTCCCACCAGGCCTGAAATGCATCGGTGTACTCAACGACCCATGGCATCGAAAATATACCTCCGAGGGAATATTCCGTCAAGGGAATAGTGACGGCTGCGGACCTGTTTCGGCGCGAGCGCAAAGTTCGCGTCAGCCGTCCGCAAAAATTCGATGCTAGGGATCAGGGAGGCCCGGCGACAGTCAGCCGAATGGCCGATGCCGGGCAAGAGAAATCGACCGCGAGCGACAACTCATCTCGCGACCGGGCACAGAAAAACTAATCGGGAATACTACAAGCCGCTCCGCCGCTTGCCGCGATCTCACGCGCGGCCTTGGCGCCTTCGACTTGCAGCAAGGTCGGCAGCGATACGCCGTTCTTCGCCGCCGTCACTTCAGCAAGAATCGACACGGCGATTTCAGGCGGCGTCCTGCTGCCGATATAAATCCCGACGGGCCCATGCAGCCGCGCGAGTTCGGTATCCGTGAGATCGAACTCTTTCAGCCGTTCGCGCCGCGCCGCGTTATTGCGCCGCGAGCCTAACGCGCCAACGTAAAACGCGGGCGTCTTCAGTGCCTCCATCAACGCAAGATCGTCGAGCTTCGGATCATGTGTGAGCGCGATCACTGCGCAGCGTTCGTCGAGCTTCATGTCGAGCACGGTATCGTCGGGCATCGTGCGGACCACTTTCGTGCCGGGCACGTCCCATTCGTCCGTGTACTCTTCGCGCGGGTCGCACACCGTTACCTGATAGTCGAGCCCCACCGCGATATTGCACAGATAACGCGACAACTGCCCCGCGCCGATCACGAGCATCCGGTAACGCGGGCCGTGTATCGTCAGCAGACGTTTGTCGTCGAAGTCGACGCCATCCGTGGCCTGCGCGGGTCCCAGGCTCGCGACGCCCGTTTCCATATCGAGCGTGCGCGCAACGAGACGCCCCGCTTCGACGGCTTCACATAGTTCGGCGATGCCGCTCGCTTTCGTCAGCGGCTCCAGCACGAGTTGAATCGTGCCGCCGCACGGCAAACCGAAACGATGCGCCTCTTCTGCCGTGATGCCGTATTTCACCGCTTCGGGTTTCGTCTGCTCGATGCCGCGCTGGCGTACGCGATCGATCAGATCGTCTTCGATACAGCCGCCCGACACCGAGCCGACCACCGCGCCATCGTCGCGCACCACGAGCATCGCGCCTTCGGGACGCGGCGACGAGCCCCACGTCTTCACCACCGTCACGAGAAGCGCGCGATGTCCCTGCTCGAGCCAGCGCGCGCTGCTCTTCAGGACTTCGAGATCCACGCTGTCCATGATTTCTTCCTCTTCGGTTCTTCGCCTTCGGCACCGCCACTACCGGCCGCTTCGCCAGCAGCGGCTTCACTTACAGTGTCGCCCGAGTCGCCGGTTTCTGCTTGCGCGGCGCCACTGCCGCCCGTCACCTGCTCGCCGAAGCGTCTGAAGAACTCGCCGGCGAGCTTGCGCGCCGCACCGTCGACGAGCCGCGAGCCGATCTGTGCAAGCTTGCCGCCAACCTGCGCGTGGGCCGTGTAAGTGAGCTTCGTCGCGTCGTCGCCGTCGGGTTCGAGCGTCACGTGAGTCTTGCCTTTGCCGAAGCCTGCGGCGCCGCCCTGGCCTTCGAACACGATCGTATAGGTGTGAGGCGCGTCGATATCGGTGAGTTCCATGCGGCCCTTGAAGCGCGCTTTCACGGGACCGACGGCCGCGCTCAGCGTGACCGCGTACGCATTGTCGCCATCGGGTTCGATGCTGTCGCAGCCGGGGATCGACGCGCGCAGGATCTCCGTGTCGTTCAGCGCGTCCCATGCCCGCTGCTGCGACACCGGCAGCGTGTAGGTTTCGGTCAGCTCCATGACGTTGCTCCTCCAGGTAGGGCGGCGCGTGCGGCATCGCGGGGCACGCGCGTCAATTGTGCGAGATCGCGGCCGAACGCAGCCAGGCTGTCGAGATTGTGAACAGGCTTGTGGGCATCGACGAACGGCAACATCGCCTGGACGCCGCGCGCCTTAGGCGCAAACTCGCTGTACCGCAGCAGCGGATTGAGCCACACGATCCGATGCGCGAAGCGGCGCAAGCGGGCCATTTCTGCTTCCAGCACGTCGATCGCTTCGTGATCGAGGCCATCGGTGACGAGCAGCACGGTCGCTCTGCCCGTCAGCACTCTGCGTGCCCAGCGCCGGTTGAATTCGGCGAGCGCGGCACCGATCCGCGTGCCGCCCGACCAGTCGACGACCTGATCCGCGAGCGCCGCAATCGCCACATCGGGGTCGCGTTCCTTCAGCGCACGCGTCGCGTTCGTGAGGCGTGTGCCGAACAGAAACACCTGCAAGCGCTCCCGCGATTGCAACAGCGCATGACAGAAGTAAAGCACGGCGCGCGAATAGCTGCTCATCGAGCCCGAAATGTCGAGCAGCAGCACGAGCGGCGGCTTGCGCGCGACGACGGCGCGATACTTCCACACGGTCCAGTCGCCGCCCGCGCGCACCGCATGCCGCGCGCTTGCGCGCAGATCGGCATGCGTTCCGTGCGACGCCGCTTTCAATCGACGTGTCGGTTCCATCGCGAGCGGCAAACGCTGCGCGCGAATCAGATGGCGCAGCGTGCGCCATTCATCCGCTGTGAGCGTGTCGAAATCGCGATGACGCAAGCGCTCTTCGGCGCTGAACGTCACATGCGCGTGCAGTTCGAGCTTGTCCTTGTCGTCGGATTGCGCGGCTTGCTTGCGCTGGTTCGCGTGATGGACGGCGAGTGCATCGGCGAGCCGGTTGTTGCGCTTCGGCGGCGGCACGCCGCTCGTCACTTTGGGCAACAGCAGTGCCCGCAGCTTGCCTTCCCAATCGGGATCGCGCCAGAAGAGATCGAACGCGGCATTGAAGAGCTCGCGCTCATCGGGCGCGCGCACGAGCAGCGCAGCGAGCGCGGCGCGCACATCGTCGCGGCGATCGAGTTCGATGAAGTGCAGCGCTTCGAGCGCATCGACGGCCTGCGCCGGCGACATCGGCAGGCCCGCGCCGCGCAACAGCCGCACGAAGTGCACGACGTTGCGCGCGAGTGTCGGTGAGCCGGAATCGCGGTCGGGCATCATCGACGCTACTCCGTCGCCTCGAGACACTGCTGGATCTGTGCGGCGTCGAAACGCGCGAGATCGTCCTGATACTTGAGCAGCACACCCAGCGTGTTCTGCACCGATTGCGGATCGAGTTCTGTGACACTGAGCGCCGCGAGCGCGCGGCACCAGTCGATCGTTTCGGCAATGCCGGGCGCCTTGAACAGATCCATCCCGCGCAGACGATGCACGAAATCGACGGCACGGCGTTGCAGCGCTTCGCCCGTCTCCGGCGCGCGCGCCGCGACGATCGCAAGTTCGCGTTCGCGCTCGGGATAACCGATCCATTGATACAGGCAGCGGCGTTTCAACGCATCGTGTACTTCGCGCGTGCGGTTCGACGTCATCACGACGAGGGGCGGATGCTCGGCGCGCACCGTGCCGTATTCTGGAATCGATACCTGAAAGTCCGACAGCAGTTCGAGCAGGAACGCCTCGAACGGTTCGTCGGCGCGGTCGATCTCGTCGATCAGCAGCACGCGCCGCGCGCCCGGATGGTTTTCGTCGGGCAACAGCGCCTGCAGCAGAGGGCGCTTCAACAAGAATTCGCCGCGATAGAGCGTGCTGTTGTCGGGCTTTTCGCCAGCAGCTTCAGCGAGGCGCAACGCCATGATCTGTCGCGGATAGTCCCACTCGTACAACGCGCTCGCCGTATCGAGTCCTTCGTAGCATTGCAGCCGCAGCATCGACGTGCCGAGCATGCCCGCTGCCGCCTTCGCCAGCTCCGTCTTGCCGACGCCCGGCTCGCCTTCGACGAAGAGCGGCCGTTCCATGCGCAGCGCGAGATAAAGCGCGGTCGCGAGGTCGCGGCTCGCGTAGTAGCCTTGGCGCGTGAGCAGCGCGAGTGTTCCGTCGATTGAAGCTGGCTGCATGGTTCTCCCGGGCGCGTCGGCTCGCGTGGCTCAAAACAAACGGCGCCGATAAACGAAATGGCCCGGACGCGCCGGGCCTCTGCATGCTCAAACGCTTTGCGGCATCACCTGCCCGCTAGCCCAATGCCGTTCGCACCGCGCGCGCCGTCAGCACTGGTATCAGATGCGCGCGATATTCGGCGCTCGCATGCAGATCGGTGTTGAGGTCGTCCGGTGCGATCGTCACGCCGCGCGCTGCCGCTTCGGTGAAGTTCGCGTTCAGCGCATTCTCCAACTCCGCCGAGCGGAACACCGATGGCCCCGCGCCCGTGATCGCGACGCGCACGCCGCCCGCCGTCTTCGCGACGAACACGCCCGTCAGCGCGAAGTGCGATGCGGGATTCTTGAACTTCTCATACGCCGCTTTTTCCGGCACGGAAAACTCGACGGCGACGATCAGTTCATCGGCGTGCAACGCGGTCTCGTACATGCCGACGAAAAAGTCGGC
Organism: Paraburkholderia diazotrophica; assembly: GCF_900108945.1. GTDB lineage: Bacteria > Pseudomonadota > Gammaproteobacteria > Burkholderiales > Burkholderiaceae > Paraburkholderia > Paraburkholderia diazotrophica. The sequence continues at coordinate 106,190 of NZ_FNYE01000002.1, forward strand.
GGCCGGGATGCTGCGCCGGTCCGTCACGACGGTTCCATCGAGTCCGAGCACGGCAGCGGGATAGTCCGCTGCGGGATCGTTGTTCGCGATCGATCCGCCGATCGTGCCGAGCGCGCGCACCTGCTGGTCGCCGATATCGCCGGCGAGAAGCGCGAGCGCGGGCAGCACGCGCTGCACGTCCGTATTGTTCGCCACATCCGCATGACAGACGGCCGCGCCGATCGTCACCTTCTGCGGCTCGACGCGAATCTGCTTCAGTTGCGGAATGCGCGTGACGTCGATCAGCTTCGACGGCTGCGCAAGACGCAGACGCATCGTCGGCAACAGGCTTTGCCCGCCCGCCAGAAACTTCGCCTCGCTGTCGGCGGTGAGTGCGGACACGGCGCTCTTCGGATCGGCTGCACGTTGATAGTCGAATGAATACGAATACATGTTGGCCTCCGCTGTGAGCGCTTAGGGACGTGCCTGCGCGTTTTGCGCAGCGTGGATCGCGGACCACACGCGATGCGGCGTGGCGGGCATCTGCAGGTCCTTGACGCCAAGCGGCGCGAGCGCATCGATGATCGCGTTGATCACGGCGGGCGGCGAGCCGATCGCGCCCGCTTCGCCGCAGCCCTTCACGCCGAGCGGATTGTGCGTGCACGGCGTGCCTTTCGCGGTCTCGACGGTGAACGACGGCAGATCGGACGCTTTTGGCATCGCATAGTCCATGTAAGAGCCCGACAGCAACTGGCCGCTTTCGTTGTCGTACACGCAGCGCTCCAGCATCGCCTGGCCAATGCCCTGGCCAAGCCCGCCGTGCACCTGTCCTTCGACGATCATCGGATTGATCACGTTGCCGAAGTCGTCGACGGCCGTGAAGCGCTCGATGCGCGTCTCACCCGTATCGACGTCCACTTCGACTTCGCAGATATACGCACCCGACGGATACGTGAAGTTCGACGGATCGTAGAACGCGCTTTCGTCGAGACCCGGTTCGAGCTTGTCGAGGGGGTAGTTGTGCGGCACATAAGCCGCGAGCGAGACGTCGGCGAATGTCTTCGTGCGGTCCGTGCCCGCGACGCGGAATGTGCCGTTCTTGAACTCGATGTCGTCGGCCGATGCTTCGAGCAGATGCGCGGCGATCTTCTTCGCCTTCGATTCGATCTTGTCGAGCGCCTTCATGATCGCCGAGCCGCCGACGGCAATCGAACGGGAGCCATACGTACCCATGCCGAACGGAATGCGCCCGGTGTCGCCGTGCACGATCTCGATGTTGTCGAGCGGCACGCCGAGCCGGTCGGCCACGACTTGCGCAAAGGTTGTTTCGTGGCCCTGGCCATGACTGTGCGAGCCGGTGAACACGGTGACGGAGCCTGTCGGATGCACGCGTACTTCGCCCGCTTCGAAAAGGCCCGCGCGCGCGCCGAGCGCGCCCGCGATGTTCGACGGCGCGAGGCCGCATGCTTCGATGTAGCACGAGTAGCCGAGGCCGCGACGCTTGCCGTTATTTTCCGATGCCTGCCGGCGCGCGTCGAAGCCTTTCACGTCCGCGAGTTCCAGCGCGCGGCTCAGGCACGCTTCGTAGTCGCCCGTGTCGTAGGTGAGGCCGACGGGCGTCGCATACGGGAACGAGCGGATGAAATTGCGCCGGCGGATTTCGGCGGGCTCGATGTTCATTTCGCGCGCGGCCGTTTCGACGAGCCGCTCGACGACATACGTCGCCTCCGGGCGGCCTGCGCCGCGATACGCATCGACGGGCACCGTGTTCGTGAACACCGCTTTCACTTCGGCGTAGATCGCGGGCGTCGCGTATTGGCCCGCGAGCAGCGTCGCGTAGAGGATGGTCGGTATGCTGGAGGCGAACGTCGACAGATACGCGCCCATGTTCGCGATCGTATGCACGCGCATCGCGAGGAACTTGCCGTCGGCGTCCATCGCGAGTTCGGCTTTCGTCACGTGATCGCGGCCGTGCGCGTCCGACAGAAACGCTTCGGAACGCTCGGCAGTCCACTTCACCGGACGGCGGATTTTCTTCGAGGCCCACGTCAGCGCGACGTCTTCGGCGTATAGAAAAATCTTCGAGCCGAAGCCGCCGCCGACATCGGGCGCGACCACGCGCACTTTCGATTCCGGCAACGACAGCACGAACGCCGCCATCAGCAGCCGTTCGACGTGCGGATTCTGATTCGCCACGTAGACGGTGTAGCTGTCGTCCTGCTGCGAGTAACTGGCGTTGACTGCGCGCGGCTCGATTGCGTTCGGCACGAGGCGGTTGTTGACGATATCGAGCGTCGTCACGTGATGGGCTTTTGCGAACGCGGCATCCGTGGCCGCCTTGTCGCCGTGGCCCCATGTGTAGCAGGTGTTGTCGGACACTTCGTCGTGGACGGCGGGCTGGCCCGGATCGGCGGCGTGCGCGGTGTCGACGACGGCGGGCAGCTCGTCGTAGATCACGTCGATCAGTTCGGCGGCGTCTTTCGCGGCCTTCACCGAATCGGCGATCACGAGCGCGACCTGATCGCCGACGTGGCGCACTTTCGTATGCGCAATCACCGGGTGCGGCGGCTCGTTCATCGGCTTGCCGTCGACGCTGTGAATCAGCCAGCCGCACGGCAGCCCGCCGACATTTTCAGCGGCGAGATCGGCGCCTGTGAAGATCGCGACGACGCCGGGCGACTGCTTCGCCGCTTCGGTGTCGATGCTCTTGATGCGCGCGTGCGCATGCGGCGAGCGCAGGAACACGGCGTAGGTCTGGCCGGGCAGAACGATGTCGTCGGTGTACTGGCCGTTGCCCGTCAGAAAGCGATAGTCTTCCTTGCGCTTGACGGGCGTGCCCACCATGCGTTGCGTATCGGGTGCGTTCATGGCGGGCTCCTCAGGCGGTCGCGCCGGCTTTCATGCCGGCTGCGCCCTGAATGACAGCCTTGACGATGTTGTGATAGCCCGTGCAGCGGCACAGGTTGCCGACGAGCTGACGACGCACGTCGTCTTCAGTGAGGTCCGGATTCGTTTCGGCGAGCGCGGTCGCGCTCATTACCATGCCCGGCGTGCAGAAGCCGCACTGCAGGCCGTGGCATTCGCGGAAAGCGGCTTGCATCGGATGCAGTTCGCCGTTCTTCGACAGTCCTTCGATCGTCGTGATTTCCTGGCCTTCGGCCTGCACGGCGAGCATGTTGCAGGACTTGATCGCGCGGCCGTTCAGATGAACCGTGCACGCGCCGCATTGTGCTGTGTCGCAGCCGACGTGCGTACCCGTCAACCGCAACTGTTCGCGTAGAAACTGGACAAGCAGGGTGTGTGGTTCGACGTTCGCGGTAACGGGTGAACCGTTCACCGTCAGACTGATGCTGATCGCCATGAACTGTCTCCTTGGGGACGCCCTTGGAATGAGCCCCGGATGGGGCGAAACCGGCTCGGGCCCGCGTTCACTACCTACCGCCTGCCTGCTGTGAGGGTCCGGTTCGGTTGGTGCTTTTATCTTTGTGCCAAAAAGTAAAACACAAAAAAGGGTAGCAGGCTATGGGGCGAACCGCACAGGGAATGACAGATCGTTGAGTTTGAGAAGATGCTGCGCTGCACGTGCCTGGATTGCGCGTGCGTCGTTGCGCTTGGGGTGTGGAACTTGCGCGGCACGCGTCCCCGATTGACGCCCTGGAGCCTCGACGCCTGAAATGAAAAACGGCACGCCGCGCGTGCCGTTTCGTTCAATGCGCTTTTGTTATTGCCGTGACGGCGCGAGCATATGCGATCAATGCTGACCGTGCGCGAGCTTCGAATGACGGCGCGAATAGCCGAAGTACACGAGCATGCCGATCACAAGCCAGATCACGAACGCGATCCACGTGACGGCGCTCAGATTGACCATCAGGAACAGGCACGACGCGACGGCGAGCACGGGCAGGACGGGCACGCCCGGGCAGCGGAATGCGCGCGGCAGGTCGGGATGCGTGCGGCGCAGGACGAGCACGGCAATCGACACCATCGAGAACGCCGCGAGCGTGCCGATGTTGATCAGTTCGGCCAGCACGTTGAGCGGCACGAGCGCGCCGATCAGACCGAACACGATGCCGACGAGCCACGTCGTCGCGAACGGCGTTGCGAAGCGCGGATGGACCTTAGACAGCGCAGCGGGCAGCAGGCCGTCGCGCGACATTGCGAAGATCACGCGCGTCTGGCCATATGCCATCACCAGAATCACAGTCAGCATGCCGAGCACGGCGCCGAGATCGATGAAGCCGGCGACCCAGTTCTGTCCCGCGACCTGCAACGCGTACGAGACCGGATGCGAGACGTTCGCGAATTGCGCGGACGGCACGATGCCCGTCACGACGGCGGCCACGGCGACGTACAGCACCGCGCACACGCCGAGCGACGCGATGATGCCAATGGGCAGATCGCGCTTCGGGTTCTTCACTTCTTCCGCCGCCGACGACACCGAGTCGAAGCCGATGAACGCGAAGAACATCACGGCTGCCGCGCCGAACACGCCGCTCCAGCCGTTCGGCATGAACGGGTGCCATTTTGCGGGCGTCACATGGAACGCGCCGACGGCGATCACCAGCAGCACGACGGTCACCTTGATCGCGACCATCAGGTTGTTCACGCGCGTCGATTCGCGCACGCCGACGGACAGCAGCGTGGTGATCGCGATCATCACGAGGAAGGCGGGCAGGTTGAAGAGCGTCTCATGGCCGGGCAGCGCGCCGGGCGCCGCCGTCAGCGCGACGGGCAGCGAAATGCCGAAGCCCGACAGCAGCGATTGCAGATAGCCGGACCAGCCGACCGACACGGCCGACGTCGCGAGACCGTATTCGAGCATCAGATCCCAGCCGATGATCCACGCGGCCAGTTCGCCGAGCGTCGCGTATGAATACGTGTAGATCGAGCCGGCGACGGGAATCGTCGACGCGAATTCGGCGTAGGCGAGCGCCGCGAAGCCGCACGCGATGGCCGCGATGATGAACGACAGCATCAGCGCTGGGCCGGCCTGCACGGCGCCCGTGCCCGTGAGCACGAAGATGCCGGTGCCGATGATGGCGCCGACACCGAGAAAGGTGAGATCGAGCGCGCCGAGCGCTTTCTTGAGGCCGGCGGCCTGCGCGCCGGCGATCATGTGCTCGACGTTCTTCTTACGAAAAAGGGACATCTGGCGGGGTCTCCTGGGTAGCGCGCGTGTGGGGCGCGGCCAATGTCGGGGAAAACCCGCAATTTTAGCGGAAGTGGGCCGGCGAACCCTTTCTGGTCCGCAGCGGACGCGCGCGACTTGCGGTCGCGCGTGGCGTCGCGCTGCGGGGTGCCCGTGTCTGCGTGCGAGCGATCAGGCCGTCATCGCCGGATTCAGGTCGACGAGGCGGTTGCTCATCACATAGAAGGTGAGTTCGGCGTTGTTGCGCAGCTTCATCTTTTCGAGCAGCCGCGTGCGGTAGACGCTCACCGTCTTCACCGACAGCGACAGCGCAACCGCAATGTCCGTCAACCGCTTGCCCGACGCGAGCATGCACAGCGTCTGGTATTCGCGGTCCGAGAGCTTTTCGTGCGGCATCTGCTCGCCGTCGAATGACACGTAGTCGGCGAGCGCTTCCGCCATCGCGGGGCTCACGTACTTGCGGCCCGCCGCGACCTGCTGGATCGCGGCGATCATCTGCAAAGTGTCGACCGTCTTCGACAGATAGCCGGCCGCGCCCGCCTTCAGCGCGCGCACCGCGTACTGGTCCTCGCGGTACATCGAAAACATCAGCACGGGAATGCGCGGCACCTTGCGCTTCAGCCGCTTCAACACCTCGACGCCGTTCATGTCCGGCAGCGAGATGTCGAGCAGGATCACGTCGTACACGTGCTTCGAGGCCTGCGCGAGCGTTTCGGCGCCCGTCTGCGCCTCGTCGACGTCATCGGCGACGCCCCGGTCGATCAGCAACTGCCGCACGCCCTCGCGAACGACGGCGTGATCTTCGGCAATCAGAACGCGCAAGCTCATGAGGAAATACCGGTATTCACAGACGGATTGCAGTGCGCCGCGCGCGCGGGCGCGACGCGTTGCCGAGCAGCGCTTTCCACGCGAAACGGGCCTGCACGGTGGTGCCGAGCGGCTGACCGGCCGGTGCGGCGGTAATGCGCAGCTCGCCGTCGAACGCATTGCAGCGCGCGCGCATGCCCGCGAGGCCGAACTGGCGCTCATCCTGGCCTGCGTGCGGCGGAATGCCGATGCCGTCGTCGCTGACGACGATGCTCAGATGGGTCGCAGTGGTTTCGATGCGCATGTCGGCGCCCACCGCGCGCGCGTGTTTCGCGACGTTGTTGAGCGCTTCCTGCGCGACGCGGAACACGGCCAGCGACGCATCGGCGGAAAGGCGCGTGAGGCGCGCATCGGCGGCGCACACGAAGCTCATGCGCAGGCCCGTGCGCGCGGCGAAGCTGTGGGTCCAGTGCGACAGCGCGTTGACGATGCCTTTGTCGAGGGTCGGCGCGTGCAGATCGGCGACGGCGTGCTGGGCGGCTTCCGTGACGGCATCGAGTGAGCGCTGCGCCGTTGCGAGCGCGGCCGCGCATTGCGCCGGCGCATCGGCGGGCAGCCACGTCTCGATGCCGGCCAGCGCGAAGCGCGCGGCCGTCAGCTCGGCACCCACGCTGTCGTGCAGTTCGTGCGCGACCTGGCGGCGCGTGGCTTCCTGCGTGCGCGTCAGTTCGGCGGCCAGTTCTCGCACGCGCGCCTGCAGACGCGCGACGTCATCGCGCGATGCCGCCGGCGTGGCGGCAGCAGCCGGTTTGCGGGCGGCGCGGGAACGGCTCGCGAGACGCTCGGACGCACGCTGTTCCGGCTGCTGCGCGTCGCTCGCGAGCGCGGCCGCGCTGTGCGCGTGCATCCGGACGACGGTCGACGTATCCATGGTCCCGCTCACGAAACGGATGGGCCGAATCGGCAGCCAGACACCGACAGCACATAGACGAAAGAACGCATGCGAACCCTTATCCCCAGATATGTCCGCCGCAGCGCGATTCCGCGACGGAAAAACGCTACGCCGTGGCGTAACGAAATTTACATTCTGTAACAAACAGACGACAGTTTTGTTAATAGTCTGTCAAATGGCGCTGTGTTGCGATCATATCTTAAAAAAAGAAAAAATGGCCGTCCAGAGGCGCTTGTCGCGTATTTTTCACGCGGCGCATCCAGCCGGCGGCCTTTCTGTGTCAGAAAAATACCTACACGAAAGACGGATCGACAGCCATGGAATTTGTAACCGTGCGTCTGGTTGTATTGCCGGACGGTGACGCGCGATCCACCCACTGTTTCGCGAGAGCAAAGGGACGCGCCAAAAGAAAAACCGGAGCGCGAAGGCTCCGGTTTCGGTGATGCGGCTCGTGCATCCGCGACCAAGGGTCGCGCTGCGGCTCGTACGGCTAATTGTTCAACCGACGAACGCCTTTTCGACGACGTAATGGCCAGGATTGTTGTTGCTGCCTTCCTGGAAGCCCATGCTGTCGAGCAGTTCACGCGTGTCGCGCAGCATGTGCGGGCTGCCGCAGAGCATTACGCGGTCGTTTTCCAGCGAGAAGTGCGGCAGGTCGAGGTCGCCGAACAGCTTCTTCGTTTCGATCAGATCCGTGATGCGGCCACGGTTCGCAAACGGCTCGCGCGTGACGGTCGGGTAGTACACCAGTTTGTCGCGGATCAGTTCGCCGATGTGCTCGTGCGCCGGCAGATGCTCCGTGATGTATTCCTTGTACGCCAGTTCATCGACGAAACGGCAGGTATGCGTCAGCACGACCTTTTCGTAGCGATCGTAGACGTCCGGGTCCTTGATGATCGACATGAACGGCGCGAGCCCCGTGCCCGTCGACAGCAGCCACAGCGTCTTGCCGGGCAGCAGGTTGTCGGCCATCAGCGTGCCGGTCGGCTTCTTGCCGATCAGCACCTGGTCACCGACCTTCAGGTGCTGCAGACGCGACGTCAGCGGGCCGTCCTGCACCTTGATGCTCAGGAATTCGAGGTTCTCTTCGTAGTTCGCGCTCGCCATGCTGTAGGCGCGGATCAGCGGCTTGCCGTCGACTTCGAGGCCGACCATCGTGAACTGGCCATTCTCGAAGCGGAACGACGCATCGCGCGTGCAGGTGAAGCTGAAAAGCGTATCGGTCCAGTGATGGACGCTCAGGACGGTTTGTGGATTCAGGTTGCTCATGGCTTCTTCGATGGTGCGGAAACAAGGTCGGCCACACAAAAAGCGAGGCCGGCACGGCAAAGGCGATGCATCGTCCCGTGTCGGCAGCGACGTCGGAATGATGCGTAATTTGCTATTTTACCGCGTCAGCACACCGGGCATTGCCGCGGCGGGTTGGGCGGTGAACCGGAGGTCTGTCCAGCGCCGACGCGGCCTTCGTTCGGGCTGTCATTCGATTCGCCGGAACGGACGACTGCGGCGCGGCTGGAGCGCACTGCTGGGGTGGTACGGAACTGGGTCCTGTGCCCGGCTGCCGACCGTCGCGGGTGTTGCCCTTCTGGTCTCGCCCACCGCGTCGGGCATCGGACCACGCCCGAGTGACGGGCGCTTGCCTGTAGTCGTCGGATGACGGCTGCCGCTCCACAGGGCGCGGGTAAGCGCTATTTCGGGATAATACCGGAAACGGATCACGCACCGCAGCATTGACCCTTCTGGCGAAGCTGGAACCGAGGTGCGCCGCGTGTGCCGCGTGTGCGTCAGCTTTCCGCTGCGAGCTTTGCGCCGAGCCCGACGAGCACCGCGCCGCACAGGCCGTCGATCGGCCTGCGCAGGCGTCGATAGCCGCGCTGCGTGCGCTCCGTCGCGAACATCAGCGCGACGCTGCTGTACCAGCTCGCCGACATCGTCGCGATCATCGCGAGCGCGACGCCGTAGAACCATATCGGCGGATGCGCGGGAAACATCGTCGCGAACACGCTGGTCCAGAACGCGCACGACTTCGGGTTCGTCAGGCACGTGAGAAGGCCCGAGCGCCACGCGCGGAAATAGGCGTCGCGATCGCTTGCGGGCGGCGTCTCGACCGCGACGGCGGCGGCCTCGCCGCGCTTCGCGCTCGAACGCAGCAGCTTGAAGCCGAACCACACGAGATACACCGCGCCCGCGATGCGGATGCCGTTGTACAGCCAGTCGATCCGCTGCAGCACGGTCGCGAAGCCGAGCATCGCAAGCGAAGCCCAGATCGTCGATGCCGTGCCGACGCCCAGCGCCGACGCCGCGCCGAGTCCGCGCCGTCCCGCCAGCGACAGTTGCGTGATCATGAAGAAGTTGGGGCCGGGACTTACGAGCGCGATCAGATAGACGATGGCGATTTGCAGCAGGATCGGCAGGTAGTGATGCATGGCGACGATATGCCGCATCGGACGGCGGCGCGTTGGGCGGAAAGGGAACGACGGGAACCGCGATCTTACTCTCGCCAACGCCCGTTTGAACGCCCATGACACATGGATTTCAACCCGGATTTCAACCCGGATTTCAACCCGGCCTTCAACCCGCAGCCGGTCCCGCGCCCGCGTCCGCGCCTGTTTCCACGAGCGGGCGCTTGTGCGCGCGCTGCTTGAGCACGCGCGCTTGCAGCACGATCACGAGCAGCAGGAACACGCCGCGAATCACCGACTGCCAGTACGCCGACAGGCTGATATAGCCAAGCCCGTTCTCGAAGTTCAGCAGGTTGAACACGAGGCCGAGCAGCAGCACGCCCGCGATCGTCATCGCGATCGAGCCTTCGCCGCCCGTCAGCAGCGTGCCGCCCAGCACGACGGCCGAGATCGCGAACAGCTCCCAGCCGACGCCTTCGTTCGGCTGCCCCGCGCCGAACTGCGCGGCGAGGATCACGCCCGCCAGGCCAGCCAGCAAGCCGCTCACCGCATACACGGCGACCAGCGTGCGGTTGACGTTCAGGCCCATCAGCCGCGCCGCTTCCTCGCTGCCGCCGATCGCCAGCGAATGCCGGCCGAAGCGCGTGCTGCGCAGCGCGAGCCAGCCCGCGACGGCGGCGCCGAGCGCGATCAGGCCGGGAATCGGCAGGCCGAACAGATCGCCCTGGCCGAAATTCGCGAAGTTCGTATCCGACGAAACCGACACCGCGTCGTTCTTGCCGAGCAGCAGCGCGAGGCCGTGCGCGCCCAGGCTCGTCGCGAGTGTCGTGATGAACGGCAGGATCTTCATCCGCGTGATGATGACGCCGTTGACCACGCCGACCAGCAGTCCCGCGCCCGCACCCGCGAGCACCGCGATCCAGCCGCCGTATGGACTCGCGAGGGCCGACACGACGCTCGCCAACGCCGCGACCGTGCCGACGGACAGATCGATGCCGCCCGTGATGATCACGAAGGCCATGCCGACGGAGATCAGCGCGAACATCGAGTTGTAGCGCCAGAAGGACATGATGTTGTACTCGGACGCGAAGTGCTCGTAGCGCACGAGGCCGAGCACGATCAGCGCACCGAGCGCGATCAGGATGGGCAGGTTCTTTTTCATCGGATCGTGTCTCGCAAGATCGTTCGAGTGCTTCAGCGCGAGCGCCGCTGCACGTACACCGCCGCAATGATGATGGCCGCCTTGACGACGAGCGCGGCCGCATCGGGAATGCCATGCGCGAGCAACGTGTAGCGCAGCAGCTGGATGATCAGCGCGCCGATCAGCGTGCCGCCGATATACGCCTTGCCGCCCGTCAGCGCCGTGCCGCCGACCGCGACGGCGGCAATCGCGTCGAGTTCGATGCCGAGCCCGACGACGTTCGCATCCGAAGACGAATTCACCGAAATCGAAATCAGCCCTGCGAGCCCCGACAGCGCCGCGCACAGCGTGTACGCGATCATCTTCACGCGCGCAGTCGGCACGCCGCTCAGATACGCCGACTTTTCGTTGCCGCCCGTCACGAGCAGATACTGGCCGAAGAGCGTCTTGCGCACGATCCACGCGAAGCACGCGACGAGCGCGAACATCAGCAGCACCTGGAACGGAATGCCCGCCACCTTGCCGAGCGCGATCCACTGGAACGCGGGATTGTTGAACGCCTGAAGGTTGCCGTCGGTGACGACCTGCGCGATGCCGCGTCCGGCGATGAACAATACGAGCGTCGCGACAATCGGCTGCACGGCTAGTCTTGTCACGAGAAAGCCGTTGAACACGCCGCAAAGCGCGGCGGCCAGAACGGGCAGCACGAATGCGAGCGCGATGCCCGATGGGCCCGCGATGTGCATGAAGAGCATTGGCGCGAGTGCGCCCGCGATCGCCATCGATGCGCCCACCGACAGATCGATGCCGCCCGTCGCCACGACCAGCGTCATGCCGATGCCGACGATCACGATCGTCACGACCTGCGTCAGATTGACGTTGAAGGTTTGCAGCGACCAGAAGTGCTGCGTGAACAGCAGATTGAAGACGAGCATCGCGAGCAGCACGGCGATTTCACGCTGGATCGCGAGGCGCCGTTTTTTCTTTACCGTCGGCGTGTCGGGCGCCGATGCCGACGCGGCGAGCGGCGCGCCATCATTGCGCAGCGACTCATGAGCCATGGCGGTCGCCCTCCAGTGCATCGCCGATATGCGCGGACTGCGCCGCTTCCACGAGCTGCGACGTGCCCGCACTGCCCCAGGCAATCGCATCCATGATCGCGGATTCGCTCATGTGCGCGCCGTCGAGTTCGGCGACCGTGCGTCCGTCGCGGATCACGACGGCGCGATCGGCGACGGCCGTCAGCTCTTCGAGTTCGGACGCGGACAGCAGCACTGCCATGCCTTCGTCGCGCAGCTCGCGCACGATCTTCGCGACATCGGCCTTTGCGCCGACATCGATGCCGCGCGTCGGTTCGTCGAGCAGCAGCAGCGACGGCTGCGCGGCGAGCCAGCGCGCAAGCAGCACTTTCTGCTGATTGCCGCCCGACAACTCGCGAATCGGCTGATCGGGCGAGCGCAGCTTGATGCCGAGCGACGCGATGAAGCGCTCGACGATCGCCTGCTGCTTCTTCACGTCGACGACGCCGTGCTTCGACAGCGTGCGCAAACAGACGAGCGTGAGGTTGTCGCGCACCGACAGGTCCGGCACGATGCCTTCCGCCTTGCGGTCCTCCGTGAGATACGCGAGACCGCGCGCGATGGCGTCTTGCGGCGACTTCAGCGCGACCGTCTCGCCGTTGATCGACAGTGCGCCGCGCTCGGCCGGGTCCGCGCCGAACAGCAGGCGCATCGTTTCCGTGCGGCCCGAGCCGAGCAGGCCGGCGAGGCCGACGGCCTCACCCGCGTGGACGTCGAGCGACACGTCGCTCACTTTCGGATGCGCAGCGAGATGACGCGCGGAAATCGCCTTGTCGCCGCGACGCGCGAGATTCGCTTCGCGCGTGGCGCTGTCGTCCTGCACGACGGCGGCGAGCGTGCGGCCGAGCATCGTCGTGACGAGCTGGCGCTTGTCGATGTCCTTCATCGCGCTTTGGGCGACGGTTTGACCGTCGCGCATCACCGTTACGCGGTCGCACAGCGCGTACAGCTCATCGAGACGATGCGACACGAAGATCACCGCGCGACCGTCGTCGCGCAGCTTGCGCACGACGCTGAAGAGCAGCTCGACTTCGCGTTCGTCGAGCGACGAAGTCGATTCGTCCATGATGACCATCTTCGCGTCCGACGACACGGCGCGCGCGAGCGCAACCATCTGCTGAATCGCCGTCGAATAGCTGCCCGCAGGCTTTCTCACATCGATCTGCAAGCCGAACGATTCGAGCAACGCGGAGGCGCGTCGCTGCACTTCGCGCCAGTCGATCAGACCGAAGCGGCGCGGCTCGCGTCCGAGAAAGATGTTTTCGGCGACCGAGCGGAACGGCACCAGATTGATCTCCTGATAGATCGTGCTGATGCCCGCTTCGCGCGCTTCCTTCGGCGTGCGGAAGTCGATCTCGCGGCCCTCGAAGCGCACGCTGCCGCCCGAGCGACGGTAAGCGCCCGTGAGGATCTTGATCATCGTCGATTTGCCTGCGCCGTTCTGGCCGATCAGCGCGTGCACTTCGCCCGCCGCAACGGTGAGATTCGCGCCGCGCAACGCGGGCACGCCGCCGAACGAAATGTCGATGCCCTGCATGTCGAGCAGGGGCGCGCGGGCGGAAGACTGCGGAGCGTCGGAATGCGCGTCGGCTTGCGTCACATATGTCTCCTTATGCGTCGACGGGAGTTGGCGCTTTGGCGCTTACTCCCGTCCCATGCAAGGCGGTCGGCGGGAACTGGCGCTTTGGTGCCTACTGCCGTCCCATGCAGAGCGGTCAACGGGAGTTGAGGTGTCGACTGATGCGTTGCCCAAGGCTTCGACGTACCGGCGACGAACAGCGGCACCGCGCGCGACGACGAGTGGCCGCCCGTTGGGCCGCGACGTCCATGGTACGCCCGACAAAGCGAAGCGACGGACCGTCGATCGCGAAAGCACGCGCGCAACGGACACGTCGCTTCAAACCCTTCCCGTCAGCGGGGCGCGCGTGCGCCTCGATGAGGCCCTGCCTGTCCGGCTCGCTGCGCGCCTTGCTGCGTGAATCGAGACGCGCGCGGCCGGGTCACTGCCCAATAAGCGCCAGCCGCACACTGACGCCCTCAGTAACCGTACTGCATGCTTTCCTGGACGTTGCTCTTGTCGTAGAAGCGGTCCGACACCTTGACCCACGTCGGGATCTTTTCGCCCTTCGCAAAGCGCTGTGCGACGTCGCACGCGAGCGGACCGAAGAACGGGCTCGACTGCACGCTCGCGCCGAGTTCACCCGAGGCTATCGCGTCGAGGCCGCCCTTCGTGCCATCGATGGTCACGATCTGGATGTCCTTGCCAGGCTGCTTGCCGGCCGCCTTGATCGCGGCGATCGCGCCGAGCGCCATTTCGTCGTTGTGCGCGTAAACGGCCGTCACGTCCGGGTGCGCCTGCAACAGCGTTTCCATCACCTGACGCCCCTTGTCGCGCGCGAAGTCGCCGCTTTGCGACGCGATGATCGACATGCCCGGCTGCTTCGCGATCACTTCATCGAAGCCCTTCTTGCGGTCGTTCGCGGCGGAAGCGCCCGTCGTGCCTTCGAGCTCGATGATCTTCGCCTTGCCGCCCGTCGCCTTGATGAGCCAGTCGGCGGCGCGGTGCCCCTGGTCGATGAAGTCGGAGCCGATGAACGTGATGTAGTCGCGGCCCGCCTTCGCGACCGACTGATCGACGTTGCGGTCGACGAGAATCACTGGAATGCCAGCCTTTTTCGCTTGCAGCACAACGGGTGCGAGCGGCTTCTCTTCGCGCGGCGGGAATACGAGCAGATCGACGTGCTGCGCGATCATGCTCTGAATGTCGGAGACCTGCTTCGAGTTCGACCCGTTTGCATCGGTCATCACGAGCTGCCAGCCGCACTTGGCGGCGATCTCCTTGAAGCTTCTCGTTTCAGCGAGACGCCACGGATTGTTGCTCTCCGTCTGCGCGAAGCCGACTTTCAGCGGCGTTTTGGTGGCGAGCTTCGGCAGGTCGTCGGCCTGTGCCGACGCGACGCCGAAACCCAGAGCGACTGCCAACAGCGATGCGGCTAGCGGCTGAAGCCGTTGCCGGCGCGAATCCCGATTGTGCGACGCCATGTCTTCCTCCAGGTACCAGTTGGATGTGTTGTGCTTTTGTGCTTCAACTGCCGCCGGCACTCCCGTGATGACGTGACCGGTCGCGCCGATTATTTCATCGCGAATTATTATCGGTCAATCACTAATAATATTAATTGCTGGCGCTTTTGCCTCGGTAATTACCCTGACCGATCCGCGCTCGATCAACGGACCATCGAGCTTCACCATCCGATGACGGACGGGGGCGCCCGCCGACTGGTTCTGCACTTCCTGAAGCAGCGTTTCGACGGCCCAGCGGCCCAGTTCGTAGTTCGGCAGCACGACGGTCGAAAGCGGCGGATGCGTGTGGCGCGCGATCTCCTGATCGTCGTAGCCAAGCACGGAGACATCGTCGGGCACGCGATAGCCGAGCTGCTTCAGCGCCTCGATCGCGCCGAGTGCCATCAGGTCGTTCGCGCAGAAGATCGCAGTGGGCGGATGCGGCTCGCGCATCAGCGAAAGCGTGTGCTCGAAGCCCGTGCCCGAACTCCAGTCGCCGTCGCGCACCATCTCCGGCGCGAACGGCAGATCGGCGGTGGCAAGCGCGGTGCGATAGCCCTTCAGGCGGTCTTTCGCAGCGTCCTGCCAGTGCTCGCCGTTGATATAGCCGATCCGTCTGTGCCCCGCGCGCAGCAGGTATTCCGTCGCGACGTGGCCGCCCGCGACTTCGGCGGGTACGATCGACGACTGGTCGCCCTCGCTCGTATAGCAGTTCAGCAGCACGGTCGGCACGCGCGAGAGTGCGGCCGGGAGCGTCACCTTTCGTGTGTAGACGGTTGCGTAGATCACGCCGAACACGGTCGGGCTCGCGAGCACGGCGTCGAGCACCTGTTGCTCGATGTCCGCGTTGCCGTGCGTCGAGTAGACGGCGAGCAGCTTGCCGCTTGCGTACGCGGCATCGCGCGCACCGTCGATGTTCACGACGGGATGCGGGCTCGTCGAGATTTCGTCGGCGAGATAGATGATCAGGTTGCGTTCGTCGGAAGATCGCGGCAGCGGTTCGCGCGGGGCGAGCCGGTAGCCGAGTTCCTGCGCCGTCTTCAGCACCTTGTTGCGCGTGGCTTCGGAAAACTTCGCGCTGGTCGCGTTGTTGAGGACGAGGGAAACAGTCGATTGAGATACGCCGGTGAGCTTGGCGATATCGGTCATCGTCGGACGGCGCTGGGTCGATTTTTTCATTGATATGGCCGCGCAACGCGGCTTGTAGACGGGGATGCCGCAGGCATCGTCGTGCTGACGGTAACACTAATAATATGCGCTGGACAACACGCGCAAACCCGCTTTTCTGGCCTTTTCCCGTCGTCTGATGAGCCACGTTTCGGGACGAATTATTACTAATAATATTGACAGGAAGGCTTCGGCGTGCGATTCTCGGTCGCGCGAGCCGCTTCGGCATGATGGGACGCCGCCCTGCGCCGCAACCGTCCACGCCAACTCAAACGATCATGCGCGAAGCCTTCTTCAAACCGTCTGCGGCCGACATGGCCACCGATCTGCGCATCGACGATCCTGCGCTCGTCGTGCTGACGAGCGGCGATACGACGCTCGTGGTCGCGCCGGACGTCGGCGGATCGATCGCCGCGTACTACGAAACGGTGCGTGAACCGACGTCGCAACGCGTGCTGCACTGGCTGCGCCCCGCGACGCGCGCCGCAATCGTCCAACGCGATCCGCTGCGAATGGCGAGCTTCCCGCTCTTCCCATACTGCAATCGCATTCGCGGTGCGCGCTTCGAGTTCGAAGGTCGCACGATCGATCTGGCCTCGGACAGCGACTCGTTCGCGCACGCGCTGCACGGCCACGCGTGGAAGAGGCCGTGGCGTGTCGGGGCGCGCACGGCCGCATCCGTCGAATTGCATTTCGAGCATGTGCCCGATCCCGATGTACGCGGCGACTGGCCGTTCCGCTATCGTGCGAGCCAGCGCATCGAGTTGCTTGGCGGCGCACTGCGTATCACGCTGACCGCTCAGAACCTTTCGGACGGTCCGATGCCGTTCGGCATGGGTCATCATCCGTATTACCCGCGCACCGCGAATACGACGATCACCGCCAACGTCGAGCAGATGTGGCACACCGACGAAGACGTGCTGCCGACTCACCTCGGCTCGCATCCCGCCGTCGACGCGCTGAAGCACGGCATGAGCGCCGATGCGTTCGATCTCGACAACAACTTCAGCGGCTGGTCGCGCGAAGCGACGGTTGCGTGGCGGGACGAGCGCCGTCAGTTGACGTTGACGGCGGAAGCGCCGTTCGATCATCTCGTGGTGTTTGCGCCCGCGAACGAGGCGCAGTTGTGCGTGGAGCCCGTCACGAACACGACCGACTGCTTCAACGCGAACGACATGCAGATGCGCGAGCGCGCAGGCTACCGGGTGCTAAAGCCCGGCGAAACGATCAGTGCGCAGCTCGTCTGGACGCCCCGGCGCGACTGACCGCGAAGTCCGCGTCACAAGTCGCCCCGGCGCGACCGACCGCGAAGTCCGTCCGCGTCACGAGTCCGCGTTTATTCGACGCGCAGCCGCGCCATATACGGCAGGTGATCCGACAGCCACGCGGTTTCCTGCGCCGGCTGGATCCACTCGATGGGCTTCATTCCGCGCACGAACATCTTGTCGAGCGCGAGCGCAGGCGAGAACGCGGGGAACGTGCGGCCCGGCTCGCCGAGCAGCGTCGCCACTTCTACAAGGCCGTGTTCGCGAAAGAGCGGCACCGAATCGTTGCGCCAGTCGTTGAAGTCGCCTGCGAGCACGAGCGGACCGTCCGGCGCTTCCTTCGAAATCCAGTGCGCGATCCAGTGCATCTGACGCAGCCTGGCCTGGCGCGTGAGCGCGAGGTGCGCACACAGCAGCGTCACCGCATGGCCGCCGAACGTCGCGCGCGCGACCAGCAGCCCGCGCCGCTCGAAACGGTGCGCGGAAATGTCCCAGCGTCCGCCGAGATCGAGCGGATGTGGCGACAGGATCGCATTACCGTGCCGCCACGACGGCTTGAACACGTTCGGCCCGAGCGCGATCTGCAAATCCAGCGACTCGGCGATTTCCGTTGCCTGGCAATGCCATACGTCGTTGTCGAAATCGCCCATGCGCGCGCCGAACGAACTGGCCAGCACGGGCGCGGGCATCCGGCGAGCCATCGCTTCCTGCAGGAAATACGCATCGGCATGAACGGACTGCACCCAGCGCTGCATCGCCTCCCACGCCTGGAAGCCGAGCGGTGAGCGCCCCTTGTGCAAGTTCCAGCTCACGGCGATGAAGTCTTTCCGGTCGATGTTTTCGCGTATCAGTTCTTCGGGGTTTCGCATGCCGCGTTATCCACGTCGGTCGTTGGGTTCACGGATTGTTTGCGACGCTTGCACGCAACCGATAGACGAGATTCGGGTCCTTGTCGACGATCGTCCATGTGGTCCAGTCGCCCGGCGGCACCTTCAGCGCCGGATGATTCGCGCTCACCTGGCGCGGCTGTGGCGGCAGTTTGCAGCCGGTGTCCGTGGTGCGCATGCCCGGTTCTTCGAGCGTTTCCTGCGCGTCGATCGAGAACGTCACGCCGCTCGTATCCACCTGAGTCGGCGACACGGTCAGCGTGCGCGCGAGATCGATGCTGCCCGCCGGCACGTTCTTGCAGCCGACGTTGTTCTGCACCACGTGATGATGCGTGTCGGTGCGCGCCTGGCCGACGGTCGTCGTGCCGTCGAATGTATCGATCTGCTGACCGTCGCGCATCACCTGCAATTCCCATTTGACGACGGCCGCCGCCGGGCGCTGTTGCGCCTGAGCCATCGGGGCCTGTGCGATCAGCGAGGCGCCGACCAGAAGGGCGGCGAAGCTGGTTTTCAACATGAAAAGAGAGTCTCCGGAATCGCTGCGTTTCGCCAAAGCGTGCGGTGTCCGCGCGTTCTTTCTTGCGACCGCCGACCATCTTACGCTTTATCGAGATAACGGTTTTCTGACATTCGATCCTGAACCAAGGTTCAGCCTTCGACGGTAACAGTGCATTGCAGATAAGGGCGCGGACGTGGCGATTCAAGCAAGCGCCTCGCCCGCTGCCGCCGTTAGCAGCACACCCGCGCGGCTGCTGGCTTGCATGGTATTTCGGCGTCGATACACTGAAACCGGAGCGGCGTCCGGGACGCTGCGGCTGCAAGTCCGGCACAACGGGGTGAAGCGATGACAACGGCAATGGTGAAACAGGAAATCGCGGTTGCATCGTTCAGCAAGGTCTACGACCTCGATCAGGTGGAGACGGCGCTGAACGAACTGAGCGAAGGCGCCAGCGACGCACTGCGTTCGACGTACGAGAAGATGCTCAAGGTTGGCAACCTGCGTTTTTGCGTGAAGCCGAACCGGATGCCGTCCATCGACGATCTGATCGGCGCGCTGCCCAACTTCAACGAGCCGCTCGACGATATCCGCAAGCAGGTCGCGCTGTGCCTCGAAACGGACGACCGGCTGGAGCTGATGCCGATCCTGCTGCTCGGCGATCCGGGCATCGGCAAGACGCACTTCGCGAAGCAACTCGCGCGGATGCTCGGCACGTCGTATCACTATGTCGCGATGAGTTCACTGACGGCGGGCTGGGTTCTGTCGGGCGCGTCGTCGCAATGGAAGAACGCGAAGCCGGGCAAGGTGTTCGACGCGCTCGTGCACGGCAGCTATGCAAACCCGGTGATCGCCGTCGATGAAATCGACAAGGCGACGGGCGATTCGCAATACGATCCGCTCGGCGCGCTCTACGCATTGCTCGAACACGACACCGCGCAGACATTCATCGACGAGTTCGCGGAAATCCCGATCAACGCTGGCCACGTGATCTGGATCGCGACCGCGAACGACGAGCGCGCAATTCCCGAGCCGATCCTCAACCGGATGAACGTCTACGAGATTCCGCCGCCGGATCGCGAGGGCTCGCGGCGCATCGCGCAGTCGATCTACGACGAGATCCGCTTGGCGCATGGCTGGGGGCAGCGCTTTCCGGCGGAAATGGGCGAAGAAACGCTCGACGCGCTGGCGCAAGCGTCGCCGCGCGAAATGCGGCGCGCGATTCTGAACGGCTTCGGCTCGGCGCGCATCGCAGGCCGCGATCACATAAGCGCCGACGATATCCGCCTTGACTACAACTCGCGCCGCAAACCGATCGGTTTCTAACGGCGCCAGCGCGATTTATGCGAACGGCCGCGCTAGCGCGGCCTTTTTATTGTTCGGATGATGCGGGCTATTCCACGCCGCGCGAAGGGCGATTCGCGTCCGATATGAATCAATCCGGCAACAGTCAATTCCATTAATCAGGGTCGGCAACGCGATAGGCGAGGACTAGACTGCGTTCATCGAAATGCGAACCGCGTTTCCAAACTCACGTCAGGAACCGATCATGAAAACGTCTTCGCTTGCAGCACTGTTGATTTCCGCAATGGTCGCCGTGCCGGCTTTCGCGAGCGGCTACAGTCCGGCTCCGTCGCAAACGCTGTCTACGCAGAACGGTCCGAAGACGCGCGCCGAAGTGAGGGCGGAACTGGCGCAAGCCCGCGCAAACGGCGAACTGAGCCTGAATCCGAACGCGCCCGCGTACCCGCAGCAGTTCGCGATGGGCGGCTATACGGTGCCCGTCGCGCAGGCGAATCTGCGCCATCTTTTCAAACGCACAACTGCCGTGGATTGATCAACCCTGTTGTGGCGCGCGTGGAACGCTGGCCCGCGATGGTGCGCCGGAATTCACCAGGAATGCGCGTCGTCGGCGTACACTGAGTCGAACGCGCTAGCGTTCCCACATATCGATGCCCGCAGCCGAGTCAGGCTGCGGGCATTTGTGTCTGTGGCGCGCTGTGCGATTTCGCATTGTGCATGTGAAGCGTTCGACAGCGCGCGGCTGCGAGTCATCAGGTGCCGCACGCTTTCGATATCCAGTTGGATGACGAGACAGAACGCGGCGCATCGAGCCGCGTCCAATGGACATGGATCAGATCGAATGTGTGGTGATCGGCGCTGGTGTCGTCGGTCTTGCCGTCGCGCGCGCTCTGGCTGCGCGTGGACGTGAAGTGATCGTGCTCGAAGCGGCCGAAGCCATCGGTGTCGGCACGAGTTCGCGCAACAGTGAAGTGATACACGCGGGCATCTACTATCCGCGCGGCTCACTCAAGGCGACGCTGTGCGTGCGCGGCCGCGAGATGCTCTACGACTACTGCGCCGAGCGCGGCGTGCCGTATCAGCGCTGCGGCAAGCTGCTGGTCGCGACCGCGCGCAATCAGATTCCCCAACTCGAAAGCATCATGGCGCGCGGCAAGGAAAACGGCGTGCTCGACCTGATGCGCATTTCCGGCGAGGACGCACAGGAACTGGAGCCGTCGCTACGATGCGTCGAAGCGGTGTTCTCGCCGCAGACGGGCATCGTCGACAGCCATCAGTTGATGCTGGCGCTGCTCGGCGATGCCGAGCGCGACGGCGCGATCTGCGCGTTTCATGCGCCCGTCGAAGCGGTCGAGGCGATCAACGGGCGCTTTGTCGTGAAGGTCGGCGGCAGTTCGCCGACCACGATCGGCGCGGCGTGCGTGATCAACAGCGCGGGCCTGCATGCGAACGCGCTTGCGCGCAAGATTCGCGGACTCGACGCGCGTCACGTGCCGCCGCTCTATCTCGCGCGCGGCAACTACTTCAGCATTTCAGGCCGCGCGCCGTTTAGCCGCCTGATCTATCCGATGCCGAACGAAGCGGGGCTCGGCGTGCATCTGACGATCGACCTCGGCGGACAGACGCGTTTTGGTCCCGATGTCGAATGGGTCGATTCGATCGGCTATGACGTCGATCCGCGTCGCGCCGAGTCGTTCTATGCCGCGATCCGCGCGTACTGGCCCGGGCTTCCCGATGACGCGCTGCAACCGGCCTATGCGGGTATTCGTCCGAAGCTGTCGGGGCCCGGCGAGCCAGCCGCCGACTTCCTGATTCAAGGTCCCGCCGCGCATGGCGTGCGCGGGCTGGTGAACCTGTTCGGTATCGAGTCGCCGGGACTGACGGCATCGCTTGCGATTGCGCAGCGCGTATGCGAAGTGAGCGGTCGCGCGTAGCTGCGAGTGGTTCGCAAAAGCGGGCGGCAGGTTCGCGGAGCCCACGGCCGATTCGCAGAAACCAACGGCAGCCGATTCGTAGACACCAACGGCGCGAACGCGCGAGCGCCGATATGTAGCGAAGGTGACGCCGCCGTGACACGCATACGATCTTCATAATCCAACCGCACGCGATTCAACGTCCACGCTACGGATTTGCTTATGACGGGCATTTCAGGCATCACGCGCGTCGGCTTCATTGCTATGCTTGGGGACGGCTGTCGTCAGAACGGCTTGGTCAATACCCACAAGAGAAACGGAGTGAGTCCCCATGAAAAATTCCCGTCGTACCTTTTTGATCACGAGCATCGGCGTTGCGTCTTCGCTCGCGCTGTCCCGCCAGGCGTTCGCCGATGCGCCGAAGGTCGCCGAATCCGATCCGACCGCGCAGGCACTCGGCTACAAGGAAGACGCGACGAAAGTCGACAAGGCCAAGTACGCGAAATACGCTGCCGGCCAGGACTGCGGCAACTGCAGCTTCTTCCAGGGCAAGCCCACCGACGCCTATGCACCATGCCCGATGTTCGCGGGCAAGCAGGTGGCCAACAAGGGCTGGTGCAGCGCATATAACAAGAAGGCCTGAGCGAAGCGTCGCGAAGTTCATGGGTGCGTGATGGGCGATGCATCGCGGCATCGCTCAGCGCGCCCTTCGCAGCAGCCGAAGAGAGCGCCCGCCGCGCAATGCGGCGTGGCGCTCTCTTATCTTGTGGGCGCGCTTTTGCCTTATGAATGTGGTTGAAACGGAGTGTCGCGCTCCTATACACCCGCAAGGGGTGCGCGCGGGGCCTTGCCGCCCCATTCGAATCACATTCTGCCGCTCGCGATTGCGCCGCTGTGCTCGGCGATCGGCATCGGAGCGCCGGTCGTCATCGTGATCGGCCGCTTGCTGCAAGGCTTCCCCTCAGGTGGCGAGTTCGGCAGTTCGAGTGTGCTGCTGATCGAAGCGGCGCCGTTCTCGAAATGCCGCTTCTACGGCAACTGGCAGATGGCGGGCCAGGCAGCGGCGCTGCCGCTCGGCGCCGCTGCTGCTCGGCGCCGTCGTCAGCGCGCTGGTGACACGCGGGTTATCGCCGGAAGCGCTCAAGTCGTGGGGCTGGCGTGTGCCGTTCGTCATCGGGCGCGTGATCGGGCCGATCGGCTACGACATCCGCCCGTATCTCGCGGATTCCGAAGCATTTCTGCACGCGAAGCCCGTTCGGTGCGCTGATGGCCGAACTCTTTCCTGCGAGCGTGCGCTCGATCGGTCGTTCGCTCGTGTACAACTTCGCGGTGATGCTGTTCGGCGGCTTCGGCCAGCTCATCGTCACGTGGCTCATCAAAACGTCGGTTTCTCCGCTCGCGCCGACGTCCTACGTGATGCGCGGACTCGCACTGTCGATCATCGCCGTCGCGTGCGTGCCGGCCCAGCGTCGCGCCGATCTCGACGCGATGCGCAAGCCCGCCTGAGTGTTCTCCTGATCCTTTTCGCGACGGCCTAGATTCGTGCGGGCATCAGCGGCGGCCGCCTGTCGAACCACGGACGCGCCGTCTCCAGTTGAGCCGCGAGCCGCAGCAACGTCGCTTCGCCGCCTTCGCGCGTCGCGAACTGCACGCCGATCGGCAGGCCGCGCGCATTCCAGTAGAGCGGTACGGACATCGCCGGTTGGCCCGTCAGATTAAAGAGTTCCGTGCAGCCCGCCCATGCGAACGCCCTGTTCGAGACATCCGTCAGCAGCTTGCGCATCAGCGGTTCGACAGGGACCGTCGTGACCGCGCGCATCTGCATTTTCTCGACGGCGGTCGGCTGCATTTCGCCGATCTTGATCGGTGCGGAGGCAAGCGTCGCGCACAGGATTACGTCGTAACGCGTCATCAGATCGGCGAGTTTCGCGCTGACGCTGCGCTGCGCCTTGAGCGCCTCGGGCAGTTCGCGCTCGCCGAGCTTGCGGCCGATATGTCCCATCGTCCATGTGGCGATTTCGAACTGGTCGCGGTTCGGCTTGCGCCCGGTGATCTGATCGGCCTTCAGCACGAGATTCTCGGCGCTCACCGACCAGATCATCAGAAACGCTTCGCGCAGGCTCGCGAAGTCGATGCCGAGCGAGACGGGTTCGATGCGATGGCCCAGCGATGCCGCGAGGTGCGCGGCATCGTCGAGCGCGGCGCGGGCGTCGGGCGACAGCGCGGGCGCGAACATCGGGTCCGTCACGAATGCGATGTGCAGCGGCTTGCACGGTTCGCGCGTCGCGGCGAGGAAAGTGCCGGGCGCGCCCATCGGCCGTTCCGCGTTGCCGGAGGTGAGATCGAGCAGCAACGCGCTGTCGCGCACGCTGCGCGAAACGGCGTGATCGATCCCGAGTTCGCCGGGCAGGGGCACGCCATTCGACGGCTGGCGTCCGCGCGACGGCTTGAGCCCGAAGAGGCCGCAGCACGAAGCGGGAATGCGGATCGAACCGCCGCCGTCCGACGCATGCGCGAGCGGCACGATGCCCGCCGCGACGGCCGCGGCCGAGCCGCCGCTCGAACCGCCCGGCGTGTGATCGAGATTCCACGGATTGCGGCACGGGCCAAACAGTTCGGGCTCCGTAAAAGGCATCTGGCCCATCTCCGACGTGCTCGTCTTGCCGAAGATATTGAGGCCGGCGGCGCGTGTCAGCGCGACGAGCGGGGCGTCTTCGGTGGGAACGTAATGCCGGTAATGACGGCTGCCCATCGACATGCGCAGCCCTTTGACGGGCAGTCCCAGGTCCTTGATCAGATACGGCACGCCGGCGAGCGGGCCGTCGCCGAGCGCATCTGCGTCCGGCGCACCGGCAGCAAGCGCACCAGCGACCGGGGCATACGTGCTGCCGTTCGCGCGCTCGCGCGATGCGCGCTGGCGAGCGGCGTCGTAATCCTTCAGAACGATCGCGTTGATGGCGGGATTGGCGGCCTCGGCGCGCGCGATCGCCGTTTCGAGCAGCTCGCGCGCGCTCACCTTGCGTTTGCGCACGAGATCGGCGAGGCCGATCGCATCATGATCGAGATAGTCGGCTTGCACGACGAAGTCCCCCGCCCGGATTGGCATGTTGTTGACGACACGCGCGGGCTGCCGGTGACGTGACGCACAGATGTCAGGCGCGACGCAGCCACGTCACGCCTCTAGCGTAACTTACGCGTGGGTGGCGAGGAAAGTCAGCGTGCGGCCGTGCGCGAGCGCCGCCGAGTGCTGGTGATAGCTCGCGCGCTCGGTGCAGTTGAAGCCGTGATCGGCGTTCGGATAGATGTACAGCTCGGCGTCGTCGCGGCCCGCGAAGCGCTCCTTCACTTCGCCGACTGCCGACAGCGGAATGCCGTGGTCCAGTTCGCCGTAATGGAACTGCATCGGCACCTTGATCTGCGGCGCCTTGTCCAGCTGGTTCTGGATGCCGCCGCCGTAGTACGACACGGCGATATCGAGCGTACCTTCGGCTGCCGCCAGATACGCGAGACGTCCGCCGAAGCAATAGCCGATGCCCGCTACCTTGCCCGTCGCTTCGGGCATCGCGCGCAGCGCAGCTGCCGTTGCGCCGATGTCCGCGACGGCGAGCTCGACGTTGGTCTTTTGCAGGATCTCGATGCCCCTGTCGCGATCCGCGCCCACGTACCCGAGTTCGACGCGCGGCTGCGTGCGCCAGAAGATGTCCGGTGCGATCGCGATATAGCCGTCCTGCGCATATTGATCGACGACGTCGCGAATGTGGCCGTTCACGCCGAAGATCTCCTGAATGATGATGACGGCCGGACCCTTACCGCTTTTCGGCGTCGACATGTACGCGCCAAACGAGTCATTGCCGGTCGGAATGTCGATCCATCGGGAAGTCACGCTCACGTTGTTTCTCCTTGCATAAACGGGGATGCCGCGGTCGGGCTGCTGCTGTTGGACCGCTACGGTTGGACCGCCGCGCTGCGGGCAGACAATCGTTTGCGCGCGCCTGGCCCGCAGCGGGCGCTCAGTGTGCCATCAAAAGAAAGCGGCTGCAGCAGGCGCTCGCGCGCGCTGACGGTTGACTGACGCGCTTCGCCGACGGCACCGCGCCCGTAAGCGGGTTGAAGCGATGGCGATGGTTCACCGGCCCGCCGCGCGGGCTTCGCAGGCGTTGACGCATGAGTTGCGCACGTGTCCGCGCACTCGTCTGAGGAACACCATCTTGAATGCGCCGAATGGACGCAAGTCCCGAGACAGCGCAGTGATACTGATCCGTACGCTTTACCGAGAATTTCGCGTGGGAGCCATCGGCATCCGCGCGTGCGTCGAATGCCCGAAGTGCCGCTTGCACCTACACCTATATATAGGAGCAGCGCATAAGAAAAAATGAGAACGTTCTCAGTGCTGGTTTATCAACTTTACGTTCACGCGTTATGACGGGATCGGTGCATATCCGGCGCATTAACGGACGATACCCGCGAAGCTTGAGGTCCGCGTTATAGAAGAAAGCCTCGTATTCCCCAGAGCCGTATGGATTGGCGCTTGCGGGGCGGCGTTGTGGCCCGATTCACGACTAAATGGGACAAACGCTATTGGTAGTGTTCCCACTTACTCAAAAAAACCCCACAAATTAATTTGATGGCCTACACTTGCGCGCAAGCGCGGGGCGCCACCTGCCACAAACAGGCTGGAACGCGTGCTTGCCAAGTGCATGAACGATGCATCCGGCGGAGTCGTCCACGGGATTTGAGCGACACGTGAAGGAAGCGGGGCACAAGGGCGATTACGTTGTTTTTGGGACCGAAATCGGAGACTTACATGAACATCAAAATTCAAAAGCTGTTGCCGATCAGCGCTGCGGCGATGCTGTTTGCAACGTTGGCGACGACGGCTTCGGCAGATACCGTTGTCAAGATCGGCCATGTTGCACCCTTGACTGGGGGCATCGCTCACCTGGGCAAGGACAACGAGAATGGCGCACGTCTCGCAGTCGAGGAAATCAACGCGAAGGGGCTGACGGTCGGTGGCCAGAAGGTCACGCTGCAACTGGACGCACAGGACGACGCGGCCGACCCGCGTACGGCTACGCAGGTCGCGCAGAAGCTGGTCGACGACAAGGTCGTCGCCGTGGTCGGCCACCTGAACTCGGGCACGTCGATTCCGGCTTCGAAGATCTACAGCGATGCAGGCATCGTCCAGATCTCGCCGTCGGCAACGAACCCGGCATACACGCAACAGGGCTTCAAGACGACGTACCGCGTCGTGGCGACCGACGCGCAGCAAGGTCCGGCACTGGCTAACTATGCAGGCAAGGTCCTGAAGGTGAAGAGCGTCGCGATCGTCGACGACTCGACGGCTTACGGCCAGGGTCTCGCGAACGAATTCGAGAAGACGGCCAAGTCGCTGGGCCTGAACGTGATGTCGCATGACGCGACGAACGACAAGGCCGTCGACTTCCGCGCCATTCTGACGAAGATCAAGGGCGAAAACCCGGACGCCATCATGTACGGCGGCATGGACGCAACGGGCGGCCCGTTCGCGAAGCAGGCGAAGCAGCTCGGCCTGCGTGCGAAGGTGCTGGCCGGCGACGGCGTGTGTACCGACAAGCTGTCTGACCTGGCAGGCGACGCAACCGACAATATCGTCTGCTCGGAAGCCGGCATGGCGCTCGAGAAGATGGAAGGCGGCGCGGCGTTCCAGGCGAAGTATCAGAAGCGCTTCGGCCAGCCGATCCAGATCTACGCTCCGTTCACGTATGACGCTGTGTACATCATCGTCGACGCAATGAAGCGTTCGAACTCGACCGATCCGGCGAAGATTCTCGCAGCGATGCCGAACACCGACTACAAGGGTGTGATCGGCGAAACGACGTTCGACTCGAAGGGCGACCTGAAGCACGGCGTGATCTCGCTGTACAACTACAAGTCGGGCAAGAAGACGCTGCTCGACGTCGTCAAGATGTAAGAGCGGTTGTCGCGGGCGGTGAGCGGCTCGCCGCTCTCCGTCTGACGCCGAGCCGGCCGGAAGGCCCCAGGAGGCACGCGGGTTTCGACCCGCGTGCCTTTTGTTTTTCATGCGCGTCCGGCTTGCTTCGCGGCGCGCGCCTTCCTGCGCATGCCGCGCACGTTCGCGCGCAATGCCGGAGATACTGTCGAACGGGACATCAACGTTTGGGGGCTGTCGTGACACGTCTGATCGATGATGAATGGCGTCGCTGGATCGCCGAAAACCTGTTGCTCGACGCTGCGCCCGAAACCGTGTACGCCGTGCTCGTCCAGCATGGGTTCGAGCACGATCACGCGTCATGCGAAATCGATAGCACGCTGAAAAGCCCTTATTTTCAAGCGGGTTCACGCTTGCGCAATCGTTTGCGTAAGCGCGAATGGATGCTTTCCGTGTATGGCGACCTGAATCGCATGCGCACCGGAGCGGATTCCATCGAACGATGTGCGTCTGCCGCGCGATGCGTTTTATGAGCGGTTCTATTTCCAGAACCGGCCTGTGATCATCACGAGCATGTTCGATTCGTGGCCCGCGCGCGAGCGATGGAATTTCGACTACTTCCGCGCGCGCTGCGGCGACGCGGTAGTCGAGGTGCAATTCGGGCGCGATGCGGACGCGGACTACGAGATCAACCAGCCCGCATTGAAGCGCACGATGCGCTTTCGTGACTACGTCGATCACGTCGAACAGAGCGGCGTGACGAACGACTTCTACATGACGGCGAATAACGCGTCGCGCAACCGTGCGGCGCTCGCGGCGTTATGGGCCGATGCGCCGCCCATTGGCGAATATCTGGATGCGGGCGCCGCCGATGCGGGCTTTTTCTGGTTCGGACCGGCCGGCACGAAGACGCCGTTCCATCACGACCTGACCAACAACGTGATGGCGCAGGTGGTCGGACGCAAGCGCGTGCTGCTCGTGCCGTTCACCGATACCGCGCACATGTACAACCATCTGCATTGCTATTCGCAGATCGACGGCGGCGCGATCGACGTCGAACGCTTTCCTTCCGTCCAGCAGGCGCGAATGATCGAGTGCACGCTCGAGCCGGGCGAACTGCTGTTTCTGCCGATCGGCTGGTGGCATTACGTCGAAGCGCTCGACGCGTCCGTGACGATGACCTATACGAACTTTCTCGAACGGAACGACTTCGGGCGGACGTACAGCACGTTTCAAGAGCTGTGACTGAACAAGACGGCGCAGCTTCCGTCACGCCAGACGGCGATGCAGCGATAAATACGGCGGACCGATGTTCCGGTCCGCCGTCCTCCCTGACGCTTCAGTTGCCGTCGGTAGTTGTTCAGTGACGCGATGAGCATGTCTGCGTCGCGCATCGTCTGATGTTTGAGCAAAGCCTATGCCATTGCGCGCACGGCGTTTGCAATGGCGTGGCATCGTCTGGAACCCTAACAAAATCAATAGATTCAGCGCGATGGGCAGAATGCGGGGAGATTTGCGAGAGTGGGGCGTGCAGTGAAATGTCTGCGCACGTCACGTAGCACGTTACGTGACGTAGCGCCGCACGACGCGCCGGAGAGCCGAACGCGAGCGGCGGCGCTCAGATGCCGAGCCAGCGCAATACCTTCGGCCCGATGAACGCGACGAGCGCCGCGCACAGTGCGACGACGGACAGGCCGATCGGCAGATTCGTCACCTGCGCGACGCCGCCGATGATCACCGGACCGAGCAGCAGGCCGAAGTATGCGAGGCCCGCGACGTGCGCGAGACCCTCGGCGGCGTGAATGCCTTTCACGCGCGCCGCGGCCGCGAACAGCACCGGCATCATGTTGGCGAGGCCGAGGCCCATCATCGTGAAGCCCGTCAGCGCAGCGACGGCGTTCGGCAGGAGCAGCGCGCCGATCATGCCCGCGCAGGCGAGCGACGCGCTCGCGGCGATCAGCTGCGGCGCGCCGAAACGCGCGCGCACGGCGTCGCCGGCGAAACGCGCGGCCGCCATGCCGCCTGAGAAAGCTGCATAGGCGGCGCTGGCGACAGCGGGCGTCGACGCGACGACGTCGCGCATATAGACGGTCGCCCAGTCGTACATCGCGCCTTCGGCGATCAGCGCAATCAGCGCGATTGCGCCGAGCGCCCATAGCGCCGGCGAGCGCCAGCGGTTCGCGCGCGGCGTATGCGCATCGGGATGCTCGGCGTGCGGCACGTGCGGCAACACGGCGGGACACGCCGCGACCAGCACGCCCGCGCTGACGAGCGACGCGAGCAGCAGATGCAGCGCGGGCGCCATGCCGTGCGCGAGCGCCGCGCCGCCGACGGCCGCGCCCGCCATCCCGCCGGCGCTGAACATCCCGTGCAGCGACGACATGATCGGCCGGCCGAGCGCCTCTTCGACGGCGCTGGCCTCGGCATTCATCGCGACGTCGAGTGTCGCCATGCCCGCGCCGAAGATCGCGAGCACGACGAGCAGCATCCAGTACCACGGGACGACGAGGATCAACGCACCGCAAGCCGACATCGCGAGCCCGCCCGCGAGACACGCGCGGCGCGTGCCGACGCGCGCAATCCATGGAGCATTCGTCACCATCGCGCCGATCGAGCCGCCCGCGACCGCGAACAGCGCGAGTGACAGCATCGCGGGGTTCAGATGAAAGCGGTCGCGTACAGTCGGCACATGAACGCCCCACGACGCGTACATCATCCCCGCGATGAAAAAGAGCGCCATCGTCGCGTAGCGGGCGCGGTTGCGCGCGCCGACGGGCAGATTGCGGTGCGCGGCGGGCAGCGAGGCGGAATCGGACGGACGATCGGACACGGAGATCTCGGTGAATGGGGAGACGGCACGCGGAAGCGCGCTGAAAGCGATCTTGGATTCTAGCGAAGCATCCCGCGTCGTGCCGGCAAGCCCTTGAACTAATATTGACTTCCACGCGGCGCGTCTGCATGGCATCGGCTCACCCATCGGGTTCGCACGCCGCCGCATCCATTCCACCGAGGACGCGCACTTGAACATCCCCGCTCACGCTCCGCTGCATCTGCTGCATCAGGCTTCGTTTGGTACGCTCGCGACGCACTCGCGTCAGCCGCAGGGCTTTCCGTATCCGACTGTGCTGCCATTTGCGCCCAATGCGCGCCACCGTCCGACCATACTCGTGAGCCGCCTTGCCGAACACACGCGCAATCTGCAGTCCGATCCGCGCGCCGGCTTCCTGATCGTCCATGCGCCGGACGGCGATGTCCTCAACGGCCAGCGGATCACACTGGTCGGCACGTTCGAGCACGTCGAGCCGACGCCGCCCGTGATCCGCCGATACCTCCGCTATCACCCGGGCGCCGAGCGCTATCTCGCGCTGGGCGATTTCTCGTTCTGGGTGATGTCGGTGGAACGCATCCGATACATCGGCGGCTTTGGCGCGATGGGCTGGCTGACGGCGGACGAACTCGATCCGCTCGGCCCGGTTTCGTTCGACGAAGAAGAGAGGCTGGTCGAATTCTTCGAGCGCCATCCGCGCCGGTCGCCGCACGTGCGATTGGCGGGAGTGGACCGCTACGGTGTCGACCTCGAACTGGCGGGAGCTCGCAGCCGTTTTCAGTTCGAAACCCCCGCGCCCGATGAGGATACCCTGCGCGCTGCGTTGCAGGATTGCATCGAGCGGCCGACTGATGCGTGAATTCCGTTCGATCGCCGGTTTTTAACCTGGCTGTAAAGATGATTTTACGTTCGCGACCCAAGTTCGCACGGCATGAAATGTTTTCGTATAAATTAACTTTTATATTTCATGATTTGTCAGTTAAATAGCGCTCTATTAGCAGGGCTTGGTTTTTCAGGGAAAGAATAATAGAGCGGTGAGACTTGACAATTGCGACCGTGATGAAAGTTTATGAAATTGAGATTAATTAATTTCGCGCGGAGGCTTTTCTCGCGTTTCTACTTTGTGTTAATCTCGCCAGCAAATTCCGAGGCATGATCACTTTCCGGGCTAATCGGCACAGACCGTCGTCCATTTATCGAACCACAAGGGAACTATGTCCTCCTACAGGGAACTACTCGCGCAGCGCGAAAAGCTCGAAAAGCAGATCGAAGAGGCGAAAGCGCGCGAATATGCGGAAGTGCTAAACGAAATCAAGCAGAAAATGGCTGATTACGGCATTACTTTGGCCGAACTCGGCGGCAGTCGCGCAAAGGCGGCGAAAGCGGCGTCTCGTCCGCGTGCTGGCGTTGCGCCGAAATATCGCGATCCCGCCAGTGGAAGCACGTGGTCGGGCCGTGGTAAGCCGCCGCGCTGGATCGCAGGTCAGGACCGCGATAAATTTCTCATCGAGAAATAATATGACTTAATGCTCGAGTCGCGAGCAATGCATTAAAAGAAAACCGCAGCGCTTTTCGGGCTGCGGTTTTTTATTGGCCCATGATTACCCGACTGCGCTATTGAACTTCATACACGACGCACCGGCCCACAATGAGAATGCTTCGCGTTTTGATAAGCATATGATTTGAAAGATGTTTTTTCTTCGCTTAACAGCGGTTTCATCGAGCAGCGGGTAGAATCAAAAATAACGAACCTGCATTCTTTCACATGCCTTCCAACGTGGCCGAGCAATCAGTGGAAAAACAGCGCGTCGCGCGCAAAAGCACTTACGTCAGCATCGGACTCAATACGGTGTTGATGTCGGTACAGATCGTCGTGGGCGTAATTGCGCATTCCCAGGCACTCGTCGCGGACGGCGTGCATTCGCTCGCCGATCTTATTTCGGATTTTGTCGTATTGGTCGCCAATCGCCATAGCGGCGCGGAACCAGACGCCGATCACAATTACGGACATAGTCGCTACGAAACGGTCGCTTCGCTTTTTCTTGGCGGGCTGCTCATCTCGGTCGGTGTCGGCATGTTGTGGCGCGCGGGCACGCGGCTCACCGATCTGCAAAGCATTCCGGCCGTGCATATGAGCGCGCTTGCCGTGGCCATCGTCGTGCTGCTGTCGAAGGAAGGGCTCTTCCGCTACATGCTGCACGAGGCGCAGCGCGTGCGATCCGCGATGCTGATTGCGAACGCCTGGCATGCGCGTTCGGACGCGGCGTCGTCGCTGGTGGTTGCGCTTGGTATTCTTGGGAGCCTGGCCGGCGTGAGGCTGCTCGATCCTATCGCCGCGGCCATCGTCGGCTTCATGATCGCGCGCATGGGCTGGATGTTTGGCTGGGACGCGCTACAGGATCTATCCGACCGCGCGCTCGACGAATCGGCCACGGCTGATCTGCGCGCGCGGCTGATGTCGACGCCCGGCGTACGCGATGTCCACGAGTTGCGTACGCGCAAGATGGGCGACTTTGCACTCGTCGACGCGCACATTCTCGTCGATCCATTGATCTCGGTTTCCGAAGGCCACTACATCGCGGAGACGGCGCGCACGCGAGTGCTGGCCGATAGCCGCGTGCTCGACGCGCTGATTCACGTGGACCCGGAAAACGACGCGATCGCGCGGCCGCCCGTGAATCTGCCGCCGCGTGCAAAGATCGCCGCGGAAGTCGAATCCGCGCTCGCCGCGCAAGGGCTCACGGCGGCCACGGTGAACCTGCACTATCTGAGCACAGGGCTTGATGTCGAGGTCACGTTGCAGCCGTCGAGGCTGGGTGCGCTGGAAAGCGAAGCGCAGCAACTGGCGCGGGTGGATCTCGATGCGCTCAAGCGCAAGCTGGGTGCACGCAAGCTCAACGTCACGCACGCGGTCGATGTGTCGACGGCCGGCGAGGAACTCGCGCGCGAGCCACGCGGCGACGCGTGAGCCGTCGCCTGCGCGGCGGCGTCAAAGCGGCAACTGCGTATCGAACTTGATCTCGCGCAGCACGACGCTCGTGCGCACCTGTGCGACGGCGGGAATCTTGAAGATGCGATCGTGCAGGAATGTGTCGTATGCCTTGATGTCGGGCGCGACGATCTTGAGGATGTAATCGGATTCGCCCGTCGTGCTGTAGCACTCGGTCACTTCGGGGCAGGTGGCGATTTCCCGCTCGAACTGTTCGACGCCGCCTTCCGTGTGACGCGTGAGGTGAATATGCGCGAGCGCGCAGACATGGAGACCGAGCTTTTCGCGGTCGAGCAACGCCGTATAGCGCTGGATGATGCCCGATTGCTCCATGTCCTTGATGCGGCGCCAGCACGGCGTGCTGGAGAGCCCGACTTGATCGGATATTTCCTGCACCGAACGGCGCGCGTCGAGCTGCAAAAGACGCAGGATCTTTTGAGAGAACGTATCGAGTGTCAACTGCGCCTCCGTTTTCGCGTCGCCTTTTCGTCAATGGTAGAGGCACGGAAAACGAAACGCAATCGAAGACGCCCTTGCTGAGGGAGATTCCCTAATTTCGCGCCGGGTCGTTGGCGTTTTGTGCTGAGTCGTCCCCTTCAGCATCGGACAAAATCACGCTCTGACGCGCCCGCAGGTCGGCGAGCATGTTGCAAAAGAGCGCGCCTTGCTCAATTGCATCGTCGAGCGCGACGTGCGTGTGCGGATGGTCGTCGAACCAGTGCTTCGGAAAACGCGGCTTGATGCACTTGCGATACGGCAACCCTGTCATCGCGAACGCGAGTGTCTTGATGTCGAGCGCGGACCACGAGAACGGGCAGCGGCCGGCATAACGCATCATGTACCAGAACATGAACGTGAAATCGAAGCCCGCCGGCATCGCCACGAACACGGGCTTCCCATGCAACGCCTCGACCCACTCGACATACGTGACGAGTGCCGCCTCCGGTTGCTGCAAATCCTTGCGGCACGCGGCCCACGCTTCGGGTTGCGTCTTCCACCACGCTTCCTGCACGGGATGCGGCGCCGCGCCTTCGAGCAATTCGAGATTCGCCGAGAACGTGCCGATCAGTTGCTTGTCCGCAGTGTAAGCCGCCGACGCAAAGCTCAGCATCGAATGCGGACCGGGAATCGGGCCGTCCGCTTCGACGTCGGTGCTCACATAGATTTCCACCGTCATGCGCTGACTCCATCCGCGACGTACGGATTCGTGCGCCGTTCGTCGCCGAATGTCGACGTCGGGCCGTGGCCCGGGACGAAGGTGACGTCATCGCCGAGCGGCCAGAGCTTTTCGCGGATCGAGCGGATCAGGTCGCCGTGATTGCCGCGCGGGAAGTCTGTGCGTCCGATCGAGCCGGCGAACAGCACATCGCCGACCAGCGCGAGACGATGCGCGCGGCTGAAGAAGATGACGTGACCCGGCGCGTGACCTGGGCAGTGATAGACCTCGAGCGTTTCGTTGCCGAACGTCACCGTGTCGTTGTCGTCGAGCCAGCGATCCGGCTCGAACGCATCGGCAGCGGGAAAACCGAAGCGCGTACTTTGCTCGGGCAGCTTGTCGAGCCAGAAACGTTCATCGACATGCGGACCTTCGATCGGCACGCCGTAATGCGCGGCCAGCGTCTTTGCACCGGCGCAATGATCGATGTGGCCGTGTGTCAGCAGCACCTTTTCGACCGACACTTTCTGGCGCTCGACCTCGCCCTTGATGATGTCGAGATCGCCGCCCGGATCGACGATGGCCGCTCGCCCGGTCTGCTCACAGACGAGCAGCGAACTGTTCTGCTGAAACGGCGTGACGGGGATCAGGGTGACTTTCATGAGTGGCGACGCGATGCGTGAAAAGCTCGATTGTACCGACCGTCGCGATACGCGCCATTGGCCGGAAAGCCGACTAGTGAATGCCCATTTTTACAGTAATAGTGAGAATTCATCGACGGAACCACCAGGTAGGGAACACGGAATTGTGTTTTTGCTATAATGCGCGTATTGAGCGTGGGAGACCGCGCTGTCTTTCGGGTGCGCAGCTGCCGTTTCATCATATGAAACTGGAATGAACGGTGCTGATTCACCATCAAGCAAGTGCTGTCGGGTGCATCCGACGGCAAATCCAGCATCGATTGCTTTTATCGATGCGCACGTCCTGTCCAGCCAGGTGCCACGCGCCTGCCACGGCCTCGCTGCCGTAACGCCGGATGGGGCCTACGCCGCCTTCCTGAGCGCTGTGAGTTTCCGGCGCTGAGCGTGTGAACGTTCGATGGCGGCTTGTGGGGTCTGGCGAATCTGCGGGGACAGGTTGCGT
Organism: Paraburkholderia diazotrophica; assembly: GCF_900108945.1. GTDB lineage: Bacteria > Pseudomonadota > Gammaproteobacteria > Burkholderiales > Burkholderiaceae > Paraburkholderia > Paraburkholderia diazotrophica. Next base: position 141,833 of record NZ_FNYE01000002.1, read on the forward strand.
CAGACGTGAAAACTAACCGTGCGGTTGCGGCTGAATGTGCCGCGTCCGGGCTTTGTCGTTCTGCGCCAGCGTTGCGCAGCGCGCGCTGGCCCCTTGCCGCCGGAGTCGCAGGCAAACACGCAGCCATTCGCGTGATGCGGCTCGCATTTTGTATCAATTCGTATTATGAAAACTCGGCTACCCCGACGCGTTGGGAGTGTTTTTGCCTTTTTGGCACTCGCCGGCTGTGCAGTGCCTCCAGGCGCGAACACCCAAGCCAGCGGTGTGTCCGCGGCAACGAAGGACGCGCAAACCGCGCTCGCCCCGCTGTCGTACGGTTCAGGTTTGAAAGAACTACCGGATGCGGCAGCTCAGAAGGGAAAGCTCGCGGACGCTGAGCCGCTGACCGACGGTCCCAATATCGCTGACTTCCATCAGCTGGGTCGCGCGTCCTGGTACGGCCGCGGCTTCCACGGACGCAAGACGGCGAACGGCGAGCGCTTCGACATGCACGCGCTGACGGCGGCTCATCGCACGCTGCCGCTCGGCTCGTATGTGCGCGTGACCAACCCGGCGACCAACGACGCCGTCGTTGTGCGGATCAACGACCGCGGCCCATATGCGCGTGGCCGCGTGATCGATCTCTCGTATGCGGCCGCGAAAGTCCTGCACCTTGCCCGCATCGGCACGGCGCGCGTGAAGATCGAAGGGCTGACGCAGCGCGAAGCGAAGGCTGAGATGAACCAGATCCTGGCTTCGAACCAGAGCGATTCGACCGACAAATAAATCGTCCGTCATTGCCGGGATTGCTGCGGAGGGTCGATGTCCGCAAAGAGAAGACCTGCAAAAGGGCTGCGTTGTGCAGCCCTTTTTGTTTCAGTCGTCCTTTTTCAGGGCGAGCGCACGCGTGTACAACGCATTGCGCGATGCGCCCGTCAGCGCCGCCGCGATCCTCGCCGCGCCGCTCACCGACAACTCCTCCAGCAACAAGCCAAGCAGCGCGTCGTGATCGTGCTCGCCTTCGGCTTCGGCGTGTGCGCCTTCCACGACCAGCACGAATTCTCCACGCTGCCGGTTCGCATCTTCTTCGAGCCACTTAGGCCCTTCGGCCAGGGTGCAGCGATGCAATGCCTCATGTAACTTCGTCAACTCACGGCCAATCAACAGACGCCGTTCGCCGCCAAAGGCATCGGCGAGCGCCTGCACGGTTTCGATGATGCGATGCGGCGCTTCGTAGAACACCATCGCGTGCGGATGTTTCGCGAGCGGCGCGAGCGCGGCGGCGCGTTGCTTTGCTTTGGTCGGCAGGAAGCCGAGAAAGGTGAACGTCGCGACCCAGTCGCCCGCGACGCTGAGCGCGGTTGCAAGCGCGCTTGCGCCGGGCAACGGCACCACGGCGAAACCGGCTCCGCGCACGGCATCGACGAGCTTCGCGCCCGGATCGGAAATGCCCGGCGTGCCCGCGTCGGAGACATACGCGATGCGCTCGCCTGCCTGCAGATACTCGACGATGCGCCGCGCCGCTTCGCGTTCGTTGTGCTGATGCACGGCGACGAGCGGCTTAGCGATGCCGTAGCGCGACAGCAGTTGCCCCGTGTTGCGCGTGTCCTCGGCGGCGATGCGATCGACGAGGCCGAGAACGTGCAGCGCGCGCAACGTGATGTCGGCGATGTTGCCGATCGGCGTAGCCACGACATAGAGCGCAGAAGCGGGATAGTGCTGCCCTTGCGCGAGTTCGGAAAGAGGAGTCATGACACGAAAGACGCAGACACACAAAACAAGGCCGACATTGTGCCACGCAGGCGCATTCGCACGAGAGCGCACGCATGATGACGCGGGCCGCCCGAACAACTTTTCCGATGGCGCCCGGTCCAAAACCGTCGGAGCGGCATTCGAAACGCGCGCGATGACGTTTCTCCAGCGGCAGCGCTTGCGGTTCGTCGCGCGCAATGTCGTCTGTCGTGGCGGCGAAATCGATCTCGTGATGAGCGAGCCGGACGGCGCGCTGGTGTTCGTCGAAGTGCGGGCGCGTGCGCAAAGCCGATACGGCGGCGCGGCGGCGAGCGTCACGTGGCGGAAGCAGCAACGCATCGTGCGCGCCGCGCAGCATTTTTTGTCGGCACATGATGGCGCGATGCCAGCGTGCCGCTTCGATGTGATCGCGTTCGAGCGCGGACGTTTGCTATGGCTGCGCGATGCTTTTCGCGCGGACGACTGCGCTGGCGACTGCTGACGCGCCGGAATCGTAGCGTGAGTACGATAAACTTGCGGACGCGCACGGGGCTGCGCGCTATCGTATCGGAGCGCGCAGATTGGAGCGGCCGTATGCAGTCGCGCAGGGAAGGACACACACGTCCACATGAACCAGCGTCGCCGGGCGGGTGGCGCATGCAGTACACGATAGAGAGTCGATGTCAGTCGAACGCATTCAACAACACTTCCGCGACAGCGCGGCAGTCACACTCGCAGCACTAGAAAGCCTGTCGATGCCGATCGCGGCGGCCGTCGATACGATGTTTGCCGCGCTTGCGAACGGCAACAAGATACTGGCGTGCGGCAACGGCGGGTCCGCTGCCGGCGCGCAATACTTCGCCGCCGAATTGATCGGCGGCTTCGAACGCGAACGGCCGGCGTTGCCCGCCATCGCGCTGACGGCGAATTCATCGAGCCTCACCGGCATTGCCAACGACGCGTCGCTCGATCAGATCTTCGCGACGCAGATTCGCGCGCTCGGACAGCCGGGCGACGTGCTGTTCGCCATCTCGACATCCGGCAATCCTGCGAATATCCTCGCCGCCATTGAAGACGCACACGATCGCGAGATGATCGTCGTCGCGCTGTCGGGCAAAGGCGGCGGCAAGATCAATGAAGTGCTGCACGATACCGACATCCATCTTTGCGTGCCGTCCGATCGGACGGCGCGCGTGCAGGAAGTGCATCTGTTGACGATCCATAGTCTGTGCGACGGCATCGATGCCATGTTGCTCGGTGAAGAATGATTCCGAAGGAGAGCGAGTTGATGAGCGCATATCGCGTGAAGAGTACGTTTGTGAGGACCACGCTGGTGGTTGGGCTCGTCGCCGGACTGGCAGCGACGCTGCAGGGGTGCGTGCTGGCTGTCGGCGCGGCGGCGGGCGGCAGTGCGCTCGTCGCGACCGACCGCCGCACGCTCGGCGCGCAGACGGAAGACCGCGAGATTCAGGTCAAGGCGATGTCGCTGATCAGCCAGAACCTGCCGGACAATGCGCACGTCAACGTGACGGTATTCAACCGGCGCGTGCTGCTGACGGGCGAAGTGGCCGGCGAGGTGTCGAAGGCGCGTGCGGAAAGCGTCGTGCGAAGCCTCAACAACGTGAATGCGATTGTCAACGAGCTGACTATTGCGCCGGCGAGCGATTTCTCGTCGCGCAGTAACGACACGTATCTCGAGGGCCGCGTGAAGACGGCGCTGATCGCCGAAAAGAACATTTCGGCGAACAACTACAAGGTGGTGTGCGAGCGCGGGACGCTGTATCTGATGGGGCTCGTGACCGCCGACGAAGGCAATCGGGGCGCGGATGTCGCGAGCCGCGTGCCGGGCGTCGTGCAGGTTGTGAAGGTCTTCCAGTACATCCAGCCGCAGGAGGCGGTGGCTGCATCGGCGGCGACTGCTTCGGCTGCTTCCGGTGCGCCGGCCGCTGCCGCGCAACCGGAAGCCGCGGATGTGACGTCGGGGGCGGTGCCGGATTCGTCGGTGACTTCGCGTCCGTTGGAGCAACAGTCGCCTGCGCCCGTCAGTAATTCGACGTCTGTTCATCCGGGCAATCCTAAGGCGGTGCAATGAGGTTCGGCTTCTTTGTCGGGCGCATGATGCTGGGTGGAGTGTTGGTGACTTTGGCTGTGGGGGCGTTTTCGGTGTCTGCATCCGCCGCCGACACGCCGCGCGGGCTCGCGATCGCGCGAAGCAACGCGTGCATGGGGTGTCACGCTGTCGATCGGAAACTCGTTGGACCTTCGTTTCAGCAAGTGGCGGAGAAGTACAAGGGCAACGCCGGGGCTCCCGCGATGCTCGCGCGTAAGGTGAAGGATGGCGGGTCGGGCGTGTGGGGCGCGATTCCGATGCCCGCCCATCCGGCGATGAGCGATGCGGATATCCGCATCGTCGTCGATTGGGTGTTGGCCGGGGCGCCGGTTAAGTGATGCGGGTTGCTGGCTGGTGCATTAAGAATGTGCTGTGCTAGAATCGTTTGATCGTGGGGCGGTAGCTCAGCTGGGAGAGCGTCGCGTTCGCAATGCGAAGGTCGAGGGTTCGATCCCCTTCCGCTCCACCATTAAGTATTCCACGAAGTTCCGCAGAATTCCGCAAACCCCGCGTCCCGTAAGGCTCGCGGGGTTTTTGTTTCCACTTCGGGATTGTGGTTTCCGTTGACAGCCGGGGGCTTTCCAGCGCAGTTTTGGGGGCATCCGCTCGTTTTCTGAGCTCGCCGGAAATTTAGGCCCCCACGCCACGGGAGGTGTCCCATGCCTCTTACCGATCTGGAAGTTCGCCGGGCTGCGCCACGGGATAAGACGTATCGAGTCTCCGACGGCCGCGGCATGTATCTCGAGATTTCTCCTGCCGGCGGCAAGTACTGGCGCCTTAAATACCGGTTCAACGATCGTGAGCGGAAGCTGGCGCTGGGCGTCTATCCCGATGTTACGCTGGCCCACGCGCGGAGGAAGCGCGACGAGGCGCGTGCTCTACTGGCCGATGGCGTCGACCCGGGGCAGGCCAAGAAAGAGAAGAAGCGCCTCGCCCGGCTCAACGCAGCCACCACCTTCGAGGCCATCGCGCTCGAGTGGTTCGAGCAGCAAGCGCCCGGCTGGGCACCCAGCCATTCCGAAAAGATCATTGGGCGACTGAAGAAGGACCTGTTTCCGTGGCTCGGATCGCGTCCAATTGCCGACATCAGCCCGCCCGAAGTGCTCGAAGTGCTGCGTCGTGCCGAGTCGCGCGGCGCTCACGATACTGCACACCGACTTCATCAGAATTGTGGTCAGATCTTTCGCTACGCTGTGGCGACCGGGCGCGCTACGCGCGACCCAAGCGCCGACTTACGCGGAGCGCTACGACCTAACCGGCATACGCACTTCGCTTCTATTACTGATCCTCAGAAGGTGGGGGAGATGCTACGCGCCTTCGACGGCTTTTCCGGGACTTTGGTCGTGCAGTCAGCGCTGCAACTGGCCCCGCTGCTGTTCGTGCGACCCGGCGAGTTAAGGCAGGCTGAGTGGACGCAGATTGATCTGGAGCGGCGCGAATGGCGTTTTACCGTCTCCAAGACGAGGACCGAACATCTTGTGCCGCTGGCTACCCAAGCCGTGGAGATCCTGAAAGAACTGCAGGCGCTGACTGGAAAATGGCGCTGCGTCTTTCCGGGCCGTGATCGCAGAAAACCCATGAGTGGCGCAGCTATCAATGCCGCGCTGCAGCGGCTCGGCTTCGACACGAAGACCGAGATCACCGGGCACGGTTTCCGGGCGATGGCGCGGACCATCTTGCATGAGCGGCTTCGGTTTTCGGCCGAAGTCATCGAGCACCAACTTGCACACCGGGTTCCTGACTCGCTCGGCAGCGCCTACAACCGGACGCGGTTTATCGACGACCGGGTCGCGATGATGCAGGCTTGGGCTGATTACCTAGATCGACTAAAAGCGGGCGCGGAGTTCGGGCCGATCCGACCGCGACGTTTTTGAGACGAAGGTCCTAACGTGCCGAGGTTCTGGTCAGCGCTTCGTTCAGAGCGTCCTGAGCAGACAGAGTCGCGCAACGCCGTTGAAAGTAGACGCTATGCGAGCGGTGGCCCAGGTAAACGTCTGCGCAGGAATATAGATGGTTTGTCGCTACCCATCTACTACACGTTTGCCGTAACGTTCTAGCGTCGTTTGGGCGCGTCCTGATGGCGTCTATCGCCCTGATCCGTTTGTATCGCTGTCTGATTCAAAGGTCTTCGATATCGGGTCTGATTTGGAAACTGAACGTATCCTGGATGACCATCGAATCGGGTTTGTTGTTTTCGCGCTCCGTCTTTGCCTGAGGTGCAAGACTGGATTGGTGACCAGTTGTGCGCTTTGACGATTGGTTGTCGGAAGTATTCGCGCGTCTGCGAGCCCCGAATGTGCCATCCAGTCGACGACTGGTTCCCTTTCGCTTCTTCGTTTCCTGCAGTGCGTATCGAAGTGCACTGGCCGTCACATCGATACCCGCCTGTTTCGCTTGACCTATCAGTTGCTCGACCGAATAACCTTTGGCGCGAGCCGCGTCGATGTGGACGCGCACGTTCGACATCGCATCACGCACGGTCATGCGCTGCTCGGACGGCGGCTTTTCCGGTAGCGCATCGAGCAACCGGACGAACTCATCCCATTGGGCTTTCGTGTACATCTTCGGTGCGGGCATGGTGACTCTCCGTTTCCATCGGGCGATCGGTGTGTCTAAATGATCCTGCATGCCGTTGGTTAACAGGTCAACGCCGTACTAGTGCGTGTTGTGGACGTTCGCGGAGCGCCTTGGACGACAATGCGACACGCGGGAACGACGCATTTTTTTCAGTCAGTGGCGGAGGAACAACGTTAGCGTTCAGGACGTGCGTTGCCGCAAAGATACCCGTGAACTTCGATGAGATCATTTGGCTATCGAGCGAATATGTCGCGCTGGATAGCACGGCATGTGTTCGCGAATGGCTGTCGCCTCGAATTGGTTTGTGACGCGGCTCCTCGTCTGATGCGATGAGTTTTCGCGACGTATCCGGCGCTGTTCCTTGGATGTCTGCATCGCATCTACGAACCAAGGAAAAACGCAACCACGTTCTTTCCACGAGACAAGTGATCCAGTTCCGCGGTTGTTTGGTGGCGTTCGGTGCCGCTCAGGTAACGTTTGAAATTGCGCGATGGAAATAGAAGGAAATCACGGTATTGCAGGATAGGCTTGCGCCGGTTTTGGGCGCCGTCTTGTGATCGAGTTGGCTTCCCGCCTTCGCCCTCTGACGGGGCTCGCCGATAGTGGGCCAGTGGCGCACTCATGTCGCAAGGAGGCAATCAATCGGCGGACGCTTTGCAGATGACCGCGGACGACTCATTCCCTGCGATACGTTGAAAACCAAATGAGCGTCCCAGCCGCCGTCGATCGTGTGTTCGTACCACTGGCGAACAAGATGGCACAGCCCATCTGGGCGATATTGATGGATGCGTGATCATTGATACGCAAATGCATCCGTGAGCTTCAAGCCCGCCTGACCGCTCGACGTCGGATCGATGACTAACTTCGAACACAGGCTGAAACGTCGAAGTGTTGCGCTGGTGATCGTAAGTGATGACAACACAAACTGGAGCGCAGTTTCCCCTAAGCTCGGGAACGTTCAAGCGCTTGGAGCGCATTGAGAATTAGCGATGTAGGCGGATTTCAGAGGTGCCTGCACAGCGTATCAGGCCGCAAAAGTCTTGATAACGCATTGTAATGTTTATGTAATAAATAGGGGCCGGTGCGGCTGGCGCAAACGGGGCGGCCCGTATTGATTGTCCGGCGAGATTCGGATCCGTGAATGTACTGGAACTAATAATTGTATGTAGATGGTCGCTCGACGGGATTGGTGGAAAGATATCCATTGGGGGCGGTGCAGTCTCATGGTTTACATTGTAAGATTTTGTATCAGCGCCATTCGGCGCGAATGCTCGGAAAAGCTACAAATAATTAGGCAAAACAAATACGGGAGCCAGGATGAGGGCCAAGCGTGCTATGGGCGATCTGGTTCGCTCTGACGCCTTTACGGGGATTGGAAAGGTTGTTGGGCGAACCGAAGCAGGGTTGTGTGAAATTGGCTTTTTCGAGTCTCCTTGTGCGATTGAGAGTCGAATCATTCTCGTCAGAGAATCCGTCCTTCAGCCAGTTCTGTTATTGGACGAAAGCATCGTATATTGCAAAGATCAATCGTCAGGACTTTGGCGACGCGGACGATACGGTGGACCGCGGCCGGAGGGCAAGCACTTGGTGATCTTCCGGTCGGAGGACGCCGATGTTTCTGTAGTCACACTTGCCGAAATTTACTGTCTCAATCTCGCATCGAATGAGTTTCTCGATCCAGTGGCCTTTCTTGCCATGCGATCAAACGATGCACCGTATTTTGCTCCTCGCAGACAGGCGTTTCTGAACGCGTATCTTGCGCAGCGTGCCGCCTGTCGATCCATCTCTGCGATCCCCAGCAGCAATGTTGAACTTGAACCGCATCAAATTTCCGTAGTTCGGCGGGTCCTACAAGACAAATATCCGAAGTATCTGCTTGCCGACGAGGTCGGATTAGGGAAAACCATCGAGGCTTCCTTGATTGTTCGTGAACATGTAATGGACCGACAAAAAGAAGCCCGTGTTCTGATATTGGTACCTCAAAGCTTGGTTTCGCAATGGCGAGACGAATTGTCCCTCAGATTCCATTTGGGCGACCTGCTAGAAGGGGCACAGCAGGACAACGCACTGATCAGAATTCGAGCCTTCGATCAGGATGGATTCGAACCGGACGAGGCATGGAATCCTACGATGCTCGTCATTGATGAGGCTCATCAATTCGCACATTTCGGTTGGAGCGCTGTCTCTGCGCAGCGCGCACTTTTCGTGTCGATCGCTAGCGCGTGCAAGACAGCCGAGATCGTTTTGCTGCTGTCGGGCACGCCATTGAACGGCAACGAAAGAAACTTTCTTGCGATGCTGCATTGTTTGAACCCCGATGCATACGAGCTATCTGAGGCCGGAGTAGCTCGCTTTTCTAGTCAGGTTAAACAGCGCGAATGGCTTGGAGGCCTTCATAGTGCTCTGACTGCCGATAACTCAAATGCAGCATTGGAAAGCATCGCGGGCGAGCTAAAGGAAAAGTTTCCAGAGGATTTACGTCTTGGGCATTTGATCGATGCGTTGCTTCCCCTTGTGGATTTTTTTGCTGAGGAAGCGGGGGAAACCCGAAGCCAAGCGATTGATCAACTTCGCGTATATATTAGCGAGCACTATCGTCTGCATCAACGCCTCCTTCGCAATCGACGCGAGGCGAAGCATCTGCAATACCTTTTTCCTGGCTTAGATGGCTTACGTCGAAAATACTTTTCGAGCGAGGCGAGGGTCGCGCCGTTGGAGGCTCTGCTAGAGGCTTACCGATCTGAGGCGTTTCATGCTCCTTCGCTGTACGCGTCAATGACCGTAGATCGATATTTGCAGTGGATTGATGACCTACTCGATGCTCCGTTCCTCGTCGGGCAGAGAGCTCGAAATGCCATCGAAGGCGATGCGAGGGAGATTGGTCAGGCTGAGTTGGAGATATTGGAAGACCTCGTGGAGCAGTCTCTGCGTGAACAGGGAGCAAAGGATCAAGCGCTCGTCGATGGCTTGGCTGAGTGGTTTGAGCAAAACCCCTCAGGAAAAGCAGTGGTGTTCTGCGGCAGCAGCGCCGTCGCCGACCACGTGTTCAAAGTTCTCGATGCGAACTATGACGCGGCGGTAGAGCGCTACAAACCGAGTCAGCTGCTTCAGTTCCTTCAACCGATGAGCAGCATAAAACTCCTAGTATGCGATCAACATGGGGAAGATGGTCTCAACTTACACGGCGGTCGCCGGCTAGCGGTGCACTACAGCATACCCCGCAATTTCAGCCGTATCGAACAGCGATTGGGTCGCCTGAACCGATACAGCGCGAATCTCAGAGGAGTACGCCCGGTAGAAAGCCTCGCACTACTGCCGGAGAACGTAGGGGTAATCCGACATTGGGTAGACCTGTTAGATGTAAATCTCGAATTGTTCGAACGGACCGCGGCTAGTTTGCAGTACCTGCTCGAAGAGAAGTTCGAAGCGACTTGGCGAAACGCACAAACACTTGGCGACCAAGCCCTCCTCGCCAGCCAACTCGAGTTTAGCGAGGAAAGCGGATTGCTGCATCGCGAGCGACAGCGTATTCGCGTGCAAGAAGAGTTACTCGCGCTTGACCCGGACGTCGCTGGCGCTACGGAGTTTGCGGACGAGATATCAACTGCAGAAGCGAGTGCCGCCGAGCAGGGTGAGCAGATGTCTGATTGGATAACAAACGTCCTTCGGTTTAAGGTTGAAGGAAAATTGGACGAACAATTTCGCCTTTGTTTCCGCCTTCCTTCAGATGAGAACGGTAGCGGGAGAACTTTGGTAGACGCTGGCACTTTTGTCGCATCTTGTATCACCGGCATCGATCGCCAAAGCGGAAACCCGCCAAAAACTTCGATGATGAGCTTTTCGCGGCAGAACATACTCGGCGACGCAGACGCTTACCCATTTAGATATGGGCAGCCGTTTCTAGACTCGGTTTACCGGCTTTTGGCGACAGACTCACGGGGGGCAACCAGTGCCTTTTTGCGAGTCTATGAGAGAGGCGCCATGACCGCGCCGAGGGCCTATTTCCGCCTGAACTGGCTACTCAGCTTCTCGGCGCCCGGTGATACGCGCGTCCAGCAAAGAAGAGGAGACGAATTTTTCCGTCCCGCAGTTATTAGCCATTGGTTAGGCGAGGACGGCGCTATTGTGACGGACGAAGGAAAACTCCGGGCGCTGGAGTTTCCGTATAAAACAGAGAATCGCGGTTTCACCGACTTAAACATGCGCCACAATTTGTGGGACGAACTAGACCCCATCCTTCCCGCTACTCAGTGGCAGAAGTTGGTAACGGAGGTTGCCGCGAGTAGCCGCATCCTAGTTCTCGGATTACCTGAATTCGCTGGCGTGATCGCACATTCTCCTAGTTTACAGTTGATGTCGATGCACGCGGTGATTGTTTGCTCTAAAAATCTGTTGGAGACTGCTTGATGCAGTCTGAATTCAACGCTTTGAAAAAGTTGGTTCGCGAGCGAACCTTCCAGATCTCCGAGACTCGATTTCGTGAACCATTTTTCGGTCGTCTCCTCACTGTCTTCGCCGATCCATCCGCGGGTCCGGCTGATCGAGCTGCTGCTTGTCGCGATGCGATTGGGTGCGCCGCAGCAAATCGTTTATCTAACCCGGTCCTTCAGATTTCTCGCGACCTGATTCCATCAAAGTACTTGGCTGCCGCTGGGCTTCAACTTGAGGATCTTACTGGGGCCGTGAGCTTAATGCAGCACTTGAGCGAAGCCGAGAGCGCAGTCTATGGAAGACGGCGACGTCGTTATTTGAAGCCTTTGAGTATGGACGTAGCCCTGAAATCAGCGTTGGGTGCTACGGCCTTTACCGCATACAACGGCGCAGGGCAACAGGCTGCTATAAGGGCTATATTGACGTCACCGATGGACAGCACGGTTATTGTCAACTTACCGACCGGCAGCGGTAAAACGTTAGCTATTCACGCACTTAGTGTTTGCGCGACACCCCAAGCTTTGGTACTTGTCATTGTTCCAACAATCGGTCTGATGCTCGAACAATCAAAAAGGGCGACAAGCGTACTGAAGGGAGCTGGCCTCGATCACGGAGGTAGCTATGCATGGTTCGGCGAGCAAGCGGAGTCCGAGCGCGAAGAGATCCGCGAGCGGCTTGCTCGCGGAACACAGAGAATTCTATTTTGTGCACCGGAGTCTGCTCTTGGTTCACTGAGGCCGCTGCTTTTCCGGATCTGCCAGCAAGGCCTTTTGGGAGCGTTGGTCGTTGACGAAGCGCATCTGATCGATCAGTGGGGTGCGGCGTTCCGACCCGAATTCCAACTTTTATCGCCCTTATTTCGTTCGCTCAAGCAACATTCGCCTTCGGCGATTCGCACACTTTTAATGTCTGCGACGCTCAGTAATTCCACGCTAGAAATGTTGCGAGACGCGTTTGTTTCGACAGACGATGAGCCTATCGTAGTTCATGCTGGCTTTCTTCGTCCGGAGCCGGACTTCAACATTTATCGTGCATCGTCACCAGAAGATCATACCCGTGCAGTGGTGAAGGCCGTATCAACATTACCGCGGCCGCTCATTCTTTATGCCACCTCGCCTGCGGACGCCGAGGCGTGGAAAAAGTTGCTGTCGAAACAAGGCTTTGAGCGAGTAGGTATTTTTCACGGGGAAACCAGTACCTCAAAGCGAGATGGACTTCTCAATCAGTGGGAAAACAATACCTTAGATGTTATGGTCGCGACGTCGGCGTTTGGCGTTGGAATGGATAAGGCCGACGTGCGTAGTGTCGTGCACGCGGCAGTACCCGAAAATTTAGACCGCTTTTATCAGGAGGCCGGGCGCGGTGGACGTGACGGCAATGCCTGTTGGTCTTGGCTAATCTATAGCGATGCACAATTAAATGTTGCAAGGTCGTTATCTGCACAGAAGCTAGTGACGGTTGAGCTGGGCCTCGACAGATGGACAACCCTCTTGCGAGGAAAAATAGATCAGGAAGACGGCTCATTCACGATTTCGAAATCGGCTTTACGCAGGTCACTTCCTCGGAACAGCGAGGGAAATGAGCAGTGGAATCTTAGAACGTTGTTGCTAATGCAACGAGCAGGGCTGATCAATCTGGGTTTGTCGCCGGCCAGTGCAATTGATGAACAAGGCGTGCGATTGGAGACAGACTCGGCGCGGTCGCAGTATTTTGACCGCTACTTCGATGAACTAGTGGTGCAGGTGAGAAACGACGCTCACGCCGCTGTCGAAGTCTGGAATAACGTAGTTGAGCCAAGGCGAGCGCTGGAAAAGGGCTACGCGGCTGACGGCTTCAAAAAATTGACTGAATGGCTTGATGATCCAAATCGACCACTATGTGATCTGTTAGAAACGTTCTATCGGTCGGGGGGGATATCGCCCGAGCGCGCCTGCGGAGGGTGCCCGGGTTGTCGAGCGACCAAAAGGGAGCCCTTCACCCCCACGCTCGGAATGGCCTTCAATGTGAGCGGTCTGCACTTTCCAGTGCGTCCCGAATGGATGCCGCCGTCAATGCTATTGAGAATCCGCTATAGGTCTGACCATATTCGTGGAACAGGCGAGCGTGCGCTGGCGCATGAGTGGCGAAACTGGTTGCACAGTCTTCTGGCAAGTGGCCAGGTGAGGGCGATCCGTGCGAATCGCAGGTTTCTGGATGAAATATCTCGAGATGCATCGATTCAGTCGGTCCCCTTCTGGTGTGCCCTGGAACCCGGAGATTCTCCAGGGGAATGGCCTGAGGTGGTCATCGTCTCGCCCGCCGACGAGAACCTACCAGTTATCGGAATTGATGATCCACCGAGGCTTCTTATAGCGCCTGATACCCTGCCCGACGAACGTTATCCACACCGAACATGGTGGGAGTGCTATCCGGAAACTAAGTCGCTGGAAGAGTTTCTCCGAGGAATTTGACATGTCGATCGTAAATAACGCACATCCCGGCAGCAGCCTTGTTTTATTGAACCTTATCGATCGCTATTTGCTGGCGAGGGGGAAACCCGTGTCCCGTGTCGAAATGTTGACAACTTTACGGCCGGATAATCTACCTCTCACGGAGAACGCAGAGAAGCGCTTTGAGTGGAATCTTAACTTTTGGCTCGAGCAGGGGCTCTGGGCGACGTCGGAAGACGGAGCCATCTCACTCGTTCCGAATCCGCAACATCAGGATCTACCTACTCGGTTGCTTGCGAAGATTGTATCGAACACCAGCACATTTAAGGACGACGAAATACTGGAAGGATCACGCACCGAACCGTTTCTTCGAGCAATCACTAGTCTGTTGCCGCAGCGAGCTTTCACGTTTCTTGGTGGAAAGACCCTAGGATCGAGCAATGCTGCCGAAGTGGTTAACAACTTCCTTCCTGGTAAGAAGCTAAACGAAACTAACGAACTTTCCGGGTTTCTTGCTTTTGCGGATTTTCTGGGTTTTTTAGAGCCGGTCGAAAAAGCTTACGTGATTGATCCCACAAGAGCCATTAAACCGTACCTTCCAACAATTTTTTCTGACGAAGGTCGGCTCCCGATCAAGACGGTGGTCGAGCGTCTTGGCGTGTATTTGCCAATGCTGGACGGCGGTAGATATCGTAGGCTTATAGAGCCGCTAATGGAGGGATTCGAGTTCGACGAACCGTACGAGATAAGCGCCGCTTTGAGCCACGCCTTGGTGCGGCTAGAGAGTTCGTTCCAGATACGGTTGGAGCGTCCTTCCGATGACTCGACATCCCTCAATTTGCAACTCCCGGGCCAAGCTCAGCGTTCGGTCGGGGAGGTCCACTATATTAGCCAGAATAACGAATGAATCCCATAACTTATTGGCCGACGCGAGATCACGTCCTTCAATGTATCAGGACTGAAGCGGAGGAATTGGCCGAGCCCGTTCTACTCGCGGTTCACGAGTCGATGGAGTTGGAGCGAGTAGGCGCAGGCGAAGATCGACTGTGCAATGAGCACGACCTCCTCCAGCACTTCTTGACGGTAGAAAGACCGATTCCGATTATTGGTCGATCAGGCGTCGGAAAGTCACACCTGATTCGTTGGCTTGAAGCGCGTTTGAAAATGCATGAGGCGTCGTCGAACTGGCATATTGTTCGAATACCAAAGAACGCCAGCTTACGTCAAGTTCTCGAAATTCTTCTCGACAGATTGGAAGGTGAAGAGTTTGACAGCGCGCGGGGGCGGATAGCCTCCGTAGGAGATTTGCTTCGGACGGAAGAGGTTGCTGACCTGTTATTGATGTTTATGGCACAGCAACTGAACAGGTTATATGAACAGGCGACAGACGAGATCGCGAAATCTCGAGATGAGGCACGAGCGCTGTCGACAGAAGACAAAGATAGACTCAAAGCTATTAGTACTCATGCCCGTCCAGGCCAAGGGCTGTCCGAGCTAATTACAGATCCAAACTTCAAAGCAAGTTTGCTACAGCCAACTCATTGCATTTATCAGTTTGCGCGTCGCCTTACGCAGGGAGCTAGTGACGATGAACTGGTTAGAAACGAGTATGAACTAAAAGAGGAAGACCTCGACTTCAATTTTAACCTGCACGATTTGTCGGCCAAGGCGCGGCAGTACGTGAGTCAAGCGCAACTCAACACCAGCACAAATGCAAGGAACTCCGCAGTGCGAGTGTTGAATGAAGTACTTGGACAGGCAACGCGGAGAGCATTTCAACATCTCTTCAAATTCGACGGTGGTAGCTTCCAGGATCTCTTCAAGGACATCCGTCGTACCTTGAAGATGCAAGAACGTACGCTCGTCGTTCTTGTTGAAGATATGGCAGCGATTTCCGCTATCGAAGATGTACTTGTAGATGGCTTACTCGAAGAATCGGTACGGGATGGTGAGCAGGTGTTGTGCACGCTTCGCTCTGCAATCGCCGTGACTGACGGATACCATGGGTATGCGCGGCGAAAGGATACAATCAAGACGCGCGCCATCTATGAGTGGTTCATTCGTGAGCAAAGCGGAGATGCGGGGCAAACATCGACGCGAATCCTAAATTTTTGCGCCCGCTATCTGAATGCTGCGCGACATGGTAGCTCTGAACTCACGCAATCGTGGAGAAATCGGGGCGCCGCCGAGTGGCCGCCCCGTTGGGACGATGTAGACGTTGATAGCGACGTTATCGAGGCGTTCGGATACGCTCCATCCGGAATCCCGCTCTACCCCTTTAACCGGTCCGCTATCGAGGCACTGGCCGACAGGTATTGCAGAAAGGGCGACGAACCCTTGAAATTCAACCCCCGACAGATCCTCAATGAAATTCTTCTTCGGACGCTAAGAGATCATCGCGAGGAATGTCGACAAGAAAGATTCCCTGTGGCGGGGTTTGGCGAAATCGCGGCTGGTGCGGGACTTACTGAGCTATACGTGTTGGACGAGCCTGCTCGATGCTCGACCTTTGCGGCAATTTGGGGGTACGGTTGCCACTCAATCAGCGAACTCCAATCTGAACTAGATCCGAAAATCGCGAGTACATTCGGGCTTAGGGGGATGGCAGCGTTACTTTCACAGCAGCCCGTCGTTGGTCAGAAAAATGCGAGCACGACAAAAAATATCGCCGCGAACTCGATAAAACCCCGAGCCGGGTCGGCAGCGACAGGCGATGCAAAACCCTCTGCTCAACCTGTTGGCGACCAGGTACCCGCCACTGTCTCTCTGTGGTTTCAACGCAGACAGCAACTTGGTCAGGAAGAGGCGAGACTCCTTCGTGCCGGATTGGACCGTATGTTTCAACAGTATTGCAGAAACGAATGGGTGGGTTTGGCAGAAAAACCAAAAATTAAAATTGGGTCAAGAATACAGATCGAAGTGCCGTTTGCGCTTGGCAACGCGCTGGGGTGGACGCTAAAATTTTGCGACGAAACGGATTTCGATGACCCGCTTAAGGCTGCGGTTCTTCAAGGCGCAGCGATAGCACTGTTGCGCTATGAGTACATAAACGAAAAGACACCGGGCATCGGATGGCGATACGTGGATGGCTTCGTCGATTTCTTGAGGTACCAGAATTTCGCTTCGATCTGGGTTCCTTATGCTATGGGGTTGTTATCTCTCGAAGTAAGGAAAGTCATTCCCGAATTAATGGGCATACAGATATCGGCAGCCAAGGAAGTAGGCATCATTGGTCAAGACAAAAGCGGACAGTACGTAATGAACGTACTGTTACAAAAGGCCGAACATATAGCCGCCGTCACAAAACCGGCGGCTGCCCCAGCGGTACGCGAAGCTCGATCACGTGTTATCCAATCTTGGAATGCTCAGCGACAAGCTTGGTTAAGTTTGGTCGCGTTCAATGATCATGGACTGGACGGCGACTTGGCGATGGATGGTATCGCGCAAGCAGAAAAACGCAGAGCCAATGGTCAACTTGTTTCTTTGGACAGATCCATAAGCGATCAAATCGCTCCAGCAATCGAAGCATTTCAGAGTTTGGCGGAGTGTACCCGACAAGAGCAGTTCTATGGGCTACTAGGCGAAATGTCCCAAATGATCGATAACATAAGCAAAGACGGTGAGCATTACCCAACTAATTTCTCGGCACAAGAATTTCCCAGTGCAAGACGTTTCAAATCAATGCTCAAGAACCTTCTTGATGCCGATACATGGGCAACGATTAAGCTCACGCTAGCACTTCAAAAGGAGCCCGACACGTTGAGGCGTCTGCAGATAGTCAACCAGATCGACGGCGATCGACTGAAGCAAGCTGTCGAAGCTTTCGATTGGTGGAAAATATTCTATGCGTACGTCTCTCACCGCCTGGAGGCTAACAATGCAGAATGGGGCGCCGAGTCGCTGCATCGGGCACAAGAGGGAATTGCACAACTTCTGCAGGAAGCCGAATCCAGCTTGATCGGTCTACAGGGGATTCATCGTGCGGACGCTTGAACAACAATTGCTCACGCTACGCGAGCAATACCAACTCAGCCGCTCGGCAGGGAAGGCACATGAGGCAATCAAGGACTGCTCGGAGATATTTTCTCGCCTAAAGCCCGTCATTGATGCGTTGTCGATGTCGATTAAAAATCAATCCGTGCTCGAAGCACTACCAGAAAACGCGCCGGAGCGAGTTGACTTCGACAACGAACTCCAGCGATTACGAGATCATGCCGCGTCAAATCTCTCACGATTCACTCAGGCTTGGACTTCACAAAAGTCAGAGGCACGACAAGACGATTCGTTGAATGCGGTTACCGATTCGCTTCGTCATTTGTCGCTGTCTATCGACCAGCATCTTCAATCTTGCTGGACGAACTGGATCGAGAGTCTGCGTGGAACATTTATAGTTGAGCAAGTGATACTTGATACACAACGCGACATTCCAGGGTTGGAGCAGTCATATACGAGATACATCGAATTACGAAAGCAATTTAAATTGCTTTCGAGCCAAATACCGGATGCCGTCAGTTCGTTATCCGACTTGCAAAGTATCGCGAGGGCAATGCGCGCGGAACGTGAGGGCATGAAATTTGATTTGCCTCCCGAAGTCGACGCGTTCTTCAAAAGGCTAAATCAGCATGATGGGGCGGGGAAGGTTCCCTTGTCGGAAATGTCGCCCAAAATATTCGACTGGCTTAGAGAGCAGGGACTTCTGGCCAATTTTTCGATTGAACGATCAAGGAAGCTGTACCAATGACCATATCACTCCCCGATCTGAGACGATGTCTGGACAAATTTGAAGAGATCGAAAGCACTCTTCTTACGTGGGGTGACACAGGAGGCATGTTCAGCGAGGCCGAGGTAAAGGCAGTTCTCGTCGCTGAGATGCCCGAGAATGATCCACTCGATGTGTTAATCGAGTTGGAAAGGCATGCCATGCTGGTCGAGTCTCCGCATCCAGAGGGCCTCGAGAAGATGTACCGCACACGAATGGGAGAGGCCGCGCATCTATACAGGAGTTCGCGTCAATGGTTTCTCAATAAGCCCATTGACCAATCGAAGACGTTGGTCTCGGATTTTAGGTTCATTAGGCGGACTCGCGGCTATCCGAGGCGAGACCGCGACGCAAATCAGTTCGTGGCGAGAGTGTTGGAGAATGCGCCGTCTGCAGAGGTGAATTCTCGAAAGGAGACCATGCGGGCACTGCTTGACGATGAGGGGGCACCTTTTTCGTTGTCAGGTTTTCAGGAGCGCGCTACAGGTCGGATTCTGAAAGCTTGGGATCATCATCGTCGGGGGGCCGCTCAACCCACTGGAACGATAGTCTGTGCAGGTACCGGAAGCGGAAAGACCCTGGCCTTCTATTTACCTGCGATCACCGCCCTGTCTGCAGAGGTCTCAGTAGACGATAGAAGGCGCGTACGCATTTTGGCCGTCTACCCCCGTCGTGAATTGCTGAAAGATCAGTTCATGGAGACATGGGCGCAGTGTCGAAAACTCGACAGCGTGACACATCTTCACGGACGAAAGATTCGGATCGCCGCACTTTTCGGTGATACCCCGAAAGATGTTGCGAAAGCATATGCTTCCGCTGCCGAGAAGAGAGGCAATCTTTCGTTCGATTTGATGCGTTGTCCGACCAAGGGCTGCGACGGAAAAATGGAGTGGAGGTTCGAAGCGTTAAAGTCCGGAATTGAAAAACTTCAATGCAACAAATGCAGTCACTCAGTAACTTCCGACGAAGTCGCGCTTACAAGAGAATCTCAGGCAAAACTTCCACCTGATATTCTTTTCACAACCACGGAGATGCTCAATGAACATTTGAGTAATTTTAGATTGAACCATCTCTTCGGCGTCGGGCAGCATGCTGGACCTAACCTTGTACTTTTGGATGAGGTGCACACCTATGGCGGCAGCAGCGGAGCGCAGTCGGCGTTTCTGTTGCGTCGGTGGATGAAGAGAAGTAACTGTAGACCTCATTTTGTTGGCTTGTCGGCTACATTAGCGGACGCAACGAGCTTCTTTTCCGAGTTGATTGGAGCCAAAGCAGAGCACGTTGAACTCGTTGAGCCATTGAAAGAGGAACTTGAGGATAGCGGTGCAGAATATTTAATGGTCTTACGGGGTGACCCAGTCTCTCAAACTGCACTTCTATCGACCACAATTCAGGCGAGTATGCTAACACGCCGTGTATTGGATAATCACGATCGCCGATCCGAAGGAACATGGGGTACTAAAGCATTCATCTTTACGGACGATCTTGACGTCAATAATCGTTTGTACCATCAACTGGCTGACGCTGAAGGTTGGCAAACTAGCTTCAGAGGGTTGACGCCGACCAAGCCCACTCTCGCAAGCCTGAGAGGACTTCAGATCGGCCTAGATCGAACCGGTCGATTGAAGCGCGTTCGCTTCGGCCAAGATTGGAGGGTCGGTCTTAGTATTGGTCATTCGATGAGAGCGGATGATCGAGCTAAGGTTGGTAGAACTTCGAGTCAAGACGCAGGCGTGGACTCCAGCGCTGAGTTGATCGTTGCGACGTCGTCGCTGGAAGTCGGATTCAATGATCCCTCGGTGGGTGCCGTTTTGCAGCACAAGGCTCCGCGAGACATGGCTTCATATCTTCAGCGCAAGGGACGAGCTGGAAGATCGAGAAGTATGCGCCCATGGATGATCGTTGTGCTCTCCGACTACGGCCGCGACCGCGTAGCGTTTCAACGTTATGAAGATCTACTTGACCCAGTCATCAAGGGGAGCCGCCTGCCGCTTTCGAATATACATATTCAGAAGATGCAAGGTGCGATGGCTGCGCTCGATTGGATCAGCTTGCAACTGGGCCATGGATCTCTAGTCAGTATTCTCAAATATCCAAAGAAGCGCGAGGCGGATTTAGCCAAGATACAGTCGCTGATCGAAAAGGTCTTCGTGCCGGGTGATGTGCAAGATCAGATGGTCAAGTACATAAAGGATGCTTTGAGAGTAGATGAAGCGGCGATGCAGAAGATTCTTTGGGCATCGCCTCGTTCGCTTATGCTTGAGTTTTTACCAAGTCTTCGCCGGCAAATATCGACGAGCTGGGCGGAGTATGGAACGCTGTGGAAGGGGCTACCACATGGCAGGTCGCCGTCCCCGGAATTTATACCCGATGCGCTGTTTGCGGCCCTTAATGTTCCAAGTTTGTTTGTTTCGCTTGAACGCGGAAGTAAAAGTGTGCCGGTTTGGGAGGGTTTGGCCTTCTTCCAGGGGCTGCGTGAATTCGCGCCGGGACGAATATCAAAAAGGTTCGCAACCGATAGTAATCTCGACACCGACTGGCTCGTACCCCCCGCCTTTGCACCAACGCCCAATGTCGAAGAATTCGTAGACTTCGAGATCGCCGACGCTTTCGGGGAATCGATCGTAGAGGAAGCTGAAGTAGAAACCGGTGCGTGCGCAAATATACGTGTATTGCGCCCTATGGAAATCCATACAAGAAAGCTTGATAGACGCTTGCAACTCTCGGAGAAGAGTCACGCACAGACATTGTGGGGAGTGCAATTTGCGGTCCCCGATGCTACACCCGTCTACCCGTCCCCCTCCGGTTCTTGGGAAAACAGCCTCGCGGATGTGACGTTTTGTATGCATCAGCACATGACTCAGTTAGAGGTAGTTCGGTATAGCCTCGGCGCGACTGCTTCACTTCGTTTCAAGGATGGAAGTGAGGCTCAAACGACCTTTGAATGGAAGCGTAACGGAACTCCCGTTGCGATCGGAGCACGTCAATGGGTGGATGGGGCCAGATTCCGATTCCGCCTACAAAACGAAACTATTGCAAGGGGGCTCGAAGATGAGTGTGTTCTCCGAGCGCTTCGGCCCGTACTCTTTCGTCAACAGCTTTTGAGTCTCGATCATTTTCGTAGGGACCCTTTCCTCGCCGACTGGGTGAGTGAGTGCTTCATGGCGGCCCTTCTCTCAGAAGTGTTCGACCTGGCTGGGTCGGAGTTGACAAATTCGCCAACTCTTCGCGAGGCAATTCAACGGTTGAGACAACCTGACGGCATAGAGCGACTAAGAGCAATTCCGGGAAGCCTGTTTCAGCCCGACGATGCAGACCACAACGCGATAGAACAGGAGCTTCAGGCAGCATTGCGGGAGATACTGTCGAACGATCACTTTCTTGATGCGCTGTTCGGGTGTAGCGATCTTCTATGGCGAGAAGGAGCGGAAATTGGCACGCTCGTCGCTACAGCGCGGGAGATTCTTGCGAACACACTCGCCGCCACCGTTCAGCAGGCGCTATGCATATTGCTTCCAGATGTTGACGAGAGGTCGTTGCTCGCAGACGTTGTCTGGAAAGAAGAGTGTTTGGAGGTTTTTCTCAGTGAGATCGAGCCTGGAGGAGCTGGCATCATCGGTCGACTCTCCGAACAGTATTTCGATGATCCGATGCGGGTCCTAAATGTGATTACCCGTGTTTTGCAACCGAGTGACTATGAGCAGATTGACTACGATCTCTATGATCTGCTGAGTAGGTCAAACTCAAAACCCGAGATTCGGGCGAGTCTGGCGAGCCTGCGATCGTCCTTGGACATGAAGCATCGTCGCGAAGCGAATGAGCGCTTTCGAAAGATCGTCGGCGATGAGGGTTTCGCCTTGAGCCACAGTTTCTTAAGTGTCTTGCACTCAAGAATCCTTAGACCGGGCAGTAGTGCCGAGACGGATAAGAATATCCTTTCGTTGCTTCACAAGTGGCGCACGATCGAAGCCACCAGTAGAATCGAATGGCCTCTGAATGTAGCCGCTCATGCTCTCGCGAGAGCGCAACTGGGACCTGACGTGCAGACTGCTCAATTGTTCCGGACATATTGCAACTTTCAAGGGTTGCTTTGGCCACGAGGTCACACTGTTCGACAGTCGGCATTGAACTATTACAGCCCTTTCTCTCGGTCTCCGTTGAGAACGGAGCGTTTGCTGGCGGCGAAATTGTTCGAAGACCACGCTCCAAGAGTCGAGTTCTCGGAAAATTATCTGAGGGAATTGCATGCGGCGCTGACAAATGCGGGGCGTGCCGAGCTTGTTGTTTCGCGATCGCAGCAAGGTCAGATACTGCGCACCCTCGGGGAAATCCAAGTTAAGCCTGTCGATCATCTGGGTTTGCTACTCTATCCGAGGATCGCGGGTCTTCGACGGGAGCTTGGTGCCGTTGTCTTGCGAATTGAACTTGGAGAAGCACTGCAATGAAAGGACAAGACAAGTGAGCGAACAACGCCAGATTTTTCTTCATGGTCCATTTGGTAGACGTCAGTTCAAGGAAGTTTTGGGGAGCGTCATGGCTGCGCTTCTACTGACTCCAGATGTAATTTGGCTCGTCTCACCTTGGTTGAGTGACTTCGTGTTGCTCGACAACACGGCGGGTCAATGGGATGCGTTAAATCCTTCATGGGGCAGCCGTGAACTTTCCTTTAGCGAACTTCTAGCGGATGCCTTGAACGCGGGTTGCTCGATAAGGATCGTTTCGCGGGATGACGCGCCGAGTAGACGGTTTATTCAGCATCTTGATAACCGGCGTGACTCTACAAGCGATCTCAGGTTTCTGTTGAGCGATGAGGTTCATACGAAAGGATTTTTGACGAAAGAATGCTTTTTCAAAGGTTCGATGAACTTCACTTATAGCGGTACGCATCGTAACGACGAGCACATTATGCTGACCCAAGATGCAGCGGTGATTTCAGACGCATTCTTGGAATTTGAGAGTCGATACCTATTCCCGGAGTGCACATGATGGCGTCGCAGGATTGGCTGACCGAGTTTTATGGCCATGGCAACCAAATTCGGCTTGAGCGAGTGCTGTCGGACGACCGCCCTTACGATGAAAAAATCCAGGGCCTTCTGCTGCCCCTAATCCTCGCCGCGCGAAGTGGATGCTGGCCATTGCTTTTGCCCGTCAGCCGTTCTGGGAGATTGACCTTCTATGCGGGCGAGAACAGTCGGCAAGCTCTGGAAGAGTTGCGAAGGGTGCTGCAGGCGTTTCTTGGATCGGCCGACGTTTGGCCGGATTTCCTTATCGTCAATAAGGCAGATGATGCAATCGAGCAAGCCTTTTTGGATCACTGTCCCAGTGGATTCATCAGAATAATGCTGCTCGAAGAAGCCGCCAATACGGTAGAACGCCGTGACAGAGTCTTCGACTCTCTGAGCCGCATTTTAGGCGTTTATCGCCAGCGTCCGCCTCTCACTTCTGCGGCGCGTCGCCCGCTCGGTCGGATATTGCGCGATTTTTTCGCAGCTTGTCAGATTAAGGCAGGTGTCGAAGCATTGCGTTTCTACAAGGAAATTCAGAGTACCGATGCGCTGAGCCAACGAAATCTAGTTTCACTTGAGATCCAAGCGCTTTGGGCCGGAGACCGACACTCGGATATCGTAAATCATCCACGACTCGGAAATCTTCTCAATGGGCGCGTACCAACTCGGCTCTCGGTTTTACTGCTTCACACAGTCGGGGCACTCGGATTCGATCTCCTCTTTAATTTTGAAGTTGTTTCAACCACGCGAGTTGACGAACTGAGGTTACTGTCTCAGAAGTTGAGTCCAATATTTAATACACCACCCAGAATAGAACCGAATGAGTGCTTCGAGCACTTATGGAAATATTGGGCGATCGGCGCTTGTCTTCTTGGAAACAGAAAGTATAGAAGCACGCTTCCATCGTTTGTTGACGCAGCCTGGTTGAATGCCCTCGAAAGGCTAGCGGGGCTGTTTGAGGGCCAAAACGGCAAGGATGAAACAAACGTAGAAAGGCCCAACAAGGAAGAACGGATTGACGCGCGAACTTTTGACGATTTCAGACAATTGCTCGAACGAACCTTGACTGCACCCATCGGTGAGCTTAGCGATATTTGGCGTGGCTTGGAATCGGCGCCTAGTGAGTTTAAGTTGCAGTTGCGTCGTTTTCCTCGACTCTTCGGGGTGTGGTCAGACCTCCAGAAGATGCAGAATGCGACCGAAGGTCTAGGGTGGATCGGGTGGCTGGAACGACTGTCAGCCCCAATTGTTGATACAGAACGTCTGATGAGAGAGTTGCAGGATGATTGTGCCGATTGGCCGATAGCCTCCTTTTCGGAACCGGTGTTACTCAACTTTCTCAAGAAAGGATCGGAAAACTATGGGACGCTAAGAAACAGCTTCCCGTTGCTATTGGATTGGCTTGATGAACGAAACATCAAGTGCACGTCGAAATTATGGTTGGAAATTTTAGAAGTGCTAGCACTTGATGACCTGATAAATCCGCTAGATGTTCAATTTGCCGGGAGATTGGTCCAACTTGTCATATCGGAGACGATCGATTCTAATGATCAAAAACGTATGATTGAGGCGTTACAGGTCCTTTGGGAAAAGGGAGGCTCAGTGACGGCATACCCGAGCATGCTTGATGTCGTCGACCTACTCTTGGAAAAGACATCCTCCAATCTGGAAGAGTTAGGTCAACTCTGGCATGTCTTGCAACAGTTCTCGATGGCGAAATGGGGGCGGTTGGATGTTGGCCAGCGCTGTATAACCCAAAGTATTGCCACTGAGATTGTTGGGCCTGAGATTCTCAAGGCGTTTCCTCCCTTGAGAGACGACGAATCTGGTGAGATCTCGACTGCGGCGACGAATGTCTGCGGCGGTAAGCTGTTAGCGATCTATAGTTTGACCGAAGGTGCCGCGCGAAGAGCTCGGGATGTTTTGCTACGCATGTTTGAGGGTTTGATGGTGGAGATCAACCATGATCACGTGGCAACGGTCGGCTTATTGAATCTAGCGCAAAAGGCTCAATATTTCATATTTGTTTCGGCCAGTGCGACGCATCAGGCGTTTTATCCTGTCAGCAAAGCGCGAAAAGACATCATCTATCCAAAGGGGAAAGGTACATCTAGCATAGTCGATGCGTTTGTGGCGACGATCTCGGGATAGAATCTCCTAGGTCGATGCGGGAAATTTTGAGCACATCATCTATGCGTTCGGTGAGCTTCCTTGTACCTAGGTTACCGCCGACCATACGAGGACAGCGAGGATGTGATGGTTTGACTTTCAATCCTTGGTCATCAGGGGTAAGCGTCCGATGCATCATCGGACGCTTAGGCGCGGGGGCCTCTATCCTTGCACATAGAGATCGCAGGCATCACCTCCAGCCGTACGTTCAACGCGCACTCTCGTGACTTCTGGAAAGGAATACCTGATCTTTCGAAGAATAAAAGCGCACAAGCTCTCGAGGGTGGCTGGTCCGAGTTCTGGAATGTCGTCTAAGAAACGATGATCCAGTTGGTCTCGCAGTTGCTCGATGGCCTGATTCAACAGGCCCAAATCGACAACCATGCCGGTTTCTGGATTGGGATTGCCGCGTACGAAGACGTGAGCATGATATGTGTGGCCGTGTATGCGGCGACTTCCTTCCTGATCGATCTCACGATGCAGGGTATGAGCGGCATCAAAGAAGAATCGTTGGCTTAGCTCGAAGATCATAGGATGGTTAATACGTTCTGTATTTTTGTGCGCAGATGCTCTCGGGACCGTGCTATTCCCCGCGGTACAGTCTTCGCGCGGGTGAGCTGCAGTTGGTGAATGAGCATGGCCGTCACACGGGGCACCGTTATACGTTCCGCGTTGCAAAGGTGCGGTATCCATTGGCTCGAAGTTCACAGGCCGGGCATTGGCCGCATCCGTAGCCCCAATCATGACTTTGCGTGCGGTCGCCGACATAGCAGGTGTGCGTCGCTTTGCGAATAAGATCAACCAGCGCCGAGCCACCCAGATCCGCTGCCATTTGCCATGTATCAGCCTTATCGATCCACATCAGCGGAGTTTCGATAATTAACGGTGAGTCCATTCCCAAGGCAAGAGTGACTTGGAGTGACTTGAGCGTGTTGTCGCGGCAGTCGGGATAGCCCGAGTAATCCGTCTCGCACATGCCTCCAACTAGCGAATGTAGGTCGCGGCGATAGGCGATAGCGGCTGCCAGAGTGAAGAACAGCAAGTTCCGCCCTGGAACAAATGTGTTTGGCAGTCCACTTTTCTCTATTTCAATCGCTTTGCCTTGAGTAAGCGCGGTGTCGCTGACGGACCCGAGAACCGAGAGATCTAGCAGATGATCACATCCCAGCCTTTCGCTCCATATTGGGAAGACCTTTCTGAGGTCGTCAAGAACGGTAAGTCGACAATCCAGTTCGACTGAATGTCGCTGTCCGTAGTCGAACCCAACAGTTTCAACATATGTATACCGGTTGAGCGCCCAAGCGAGACAGGTAGCCGAGTCTTGGCCACCGGAGAATAGAACAAGTGCACGTGTCTTCATCATTGCCTCTGGATGTCAGGCGTTCGCAACCCGTCGTGGACGACGCAGTTCCTTCTTCAAGGTTCTGACGAGGAAATTCGTGAGCAGGTCGATATCACTCGGGGTGTTTTGTATTCCGTTCCATGGCCGTTCGTCGCCGTCTGCGAGCCGCCATTGGCCGCTGGTCCAAGCCGTATATGGCTTTATGAGTCGCAAGCCCGCTGCGAACTGCTCTCGTGTGACCGCACCCTCGCTCGAGTACAACATTTCCATGACGAAGCCTAGCGCAACCAAGCCTGCTCCGTGGCGAAGTCGGGATGTCTTGGGGCTCATGCCGACCCACTCGCTTCCAAATACGACTTTTATGGCCTCAAAGAACTCATTGACGAACGCGAAGGCGCGGTCCTCGTAATCGTCGTCCTTTATAAATTCCCGAATAGCCCCATCGGAAGTGGAATTCATAACGAGTTTCTGCATGGCAGTGTCGCTAATGACGCCCTTCGGATTGGTGTGTTGCCGGATTTCTCCGCGAAGAGCTGAATGACGGGAGAAATTCAGGCGATCGACAATTCGGGCCGCAAACTTTCGAGCGGTAAAACGTGCGGGCAAGCCTTCAACCGACGGCAGGAGTTCGTAGATGAGCGTTTTAGGTAATGGCCGCGTGTTGTTGATAAGCACGAATTGCTGACGTAACTCGTTATAGTCTTTGCAGATAAGTGCAGAAACGAATACCTGAAATCCCGGCTTTTGCAGACCGGAAAGTGCGGAGAGTCGCTGTTGGCCATCCACAACGAAGCCCGGCTTTCCGTCCTTCGTCCTGATTTCGACCTCGATAATGCCATCGGACAGTTCACGCACCTTTACCCCGCCGATAAACGCAACGATCACCGCGTTGGGAAGCAGCGCGTCTGCGCGGCCGAGGTAGTCGCGAATTTCCTTGATGTGCGATGCTATCTGGTGCCGTTGAAAGCCGCGTAGTTGTCCATCCTCCTCTCGTCCGACGCGTTCGATCTCTGAAAATGCGAGGATTTGTTCCGGAGTCGCTGCGAATGAAAAAACGTCGTGCTCAGGGGCTTGCGACGCGCGGATGGCCTTGAACTTGTAGGTTTTCACAACAGATTTCCCAAGGTCTTCTGTAAATGTTGGTGATATACGCGCAGATTGTGAAATCCGCGTCGCTTGTTCCGGTTACTGGATCTGAAGATGATGACTTCGACGCCGACAGATGTGCAGATTTCGCAACGACAACGCTTCCACGGCGCGTCTTCGAGAGTGCGTTCCACCAACGCGCGAGTGCGTAGCAACTCTCGCTCATGCTTCTCAGGCGGACTGCCGTCACCCAGAGTTAGGAAGCGTTGGTAGTCCATAACTGCGTCTAGTGCGGTCTTAACCTTCCCGCCCTTTGAGTCCAACGCGCGCAGGGCGGACAGCGCCTTCTGTTCACGCTGTTGCAGATCCTCGGCACTAAAAATACCACGCTTAATTCCCTGCATTAGCCTGGGATTTTCGATTGCCTGGGGAATTCGAACCGCCGCGTAGTAGGCAAGTCCCGTCGAAGTGGACGGCATGTAGTAGTTCGATTTGGCATCCTTGAAGGCGCGGATCAAAGGTGATGTCGAATCGAAACTTGTAATGTTATAACCAGTAAACTCGTGTATCGATTCCGCCTTCGCGAATCCAAGCAGATGAATTTTCGTTTCGGGTTTTATTGCTTTGCGAAGAGCGCGCAGGACCTGATGGATCACATCGACCTTCAGCGGGACGAGACCTCCGATTGCCAGATACCGATAGCCCATATGTTCCAGCGCAGATGCGGCTTGAGCAATGCTAGCTGGAGACCAGCCCTGAACCGCGCCCAAAGGCTCGAACGGCTCGCCTTCTTGACGCGTAATCTTCAGAAACTCCTCAGCATTTGCCAACGTAATTTCGAAACGTTTACGCACCGCATCGGACATCTCGCTCGCGGGTGGGTTCGTTGTGTCACAGTCGAAGATAATGTGGTCGGGCGAAACGCCATGTGTAAATTCCGCATCGGCATAAAAGTCCACGACCTCCTGCGGAGAGTAAGCTGGCTTCTCGTGTTCGACGTATGCGAACGCACCGCAGTCACCTAGTAGCATGGCATCCCTGTGGTCTGGGCCGCCGTACCGGAGGAATTTTCTAACGCCGTCGCGGAGCATGCGCTGCTCCTCAGCAGTTGAATAGCGTACTTTCGACTTTGCGACGCCATCCGCCTGTCGAACTGCACTCATCGACACCAGCAGTCCGTCGTACGGTGCCGGTCGCAACAATTCATGCGCGTAAGCGTCGTCCCAGTATCGACGACGCCCAAGGGCATGACGGTCTGCGAGAAAGTCGTACTCTGGGTCTACGTAGTCCTGAGTATCTGAATAAAGGAATTTCATGACCTAACGCTGGTATAAGCTCTAACTAATGCGTCCTGCAACTTTTTTATGTCCCGTGGTGTCTTCTGAATTTCATTCCATGGAACTCCGAGCGTTTCCCAAATGCCCTCGGTCCAATGACAGGCGGGTGCCACTTTCTCGATTTCCTTTCTGACAGTTTTATAGTCCTCTCCGTGACCTGCGATTCTCGCGTAGATCCGGTCCATCAGAACGCCCATCGCTTCGATTCCGGCTGAATGCATCAGGCGACTATTTCGCGGATCGACTCCCCAAGCGTTTGGAAAGACATCTTTAACCGCGGTCCAAAAGGTCAACAAAATGCGATACATGCTTTCTACGTCTGCGCCGTCACGTCCCGTGGACTTATACGGTGAGAGGGCGCCCAGTGGATTGTTCATGCTGTTACGGATCATCGCGATGATCGCCGTGTCGGTGATGACCGCCGTACTATTGCCTTTGTCAGATGTACGCTTTATGAGCTTGTGGAACGGCGAGTCGCTGTCGCGGTTCAGCAAGTTGCAAATTTCAGATGGTACTTTGCGTGCACTCAACTCTCGTGGCAACAGCACTCCACGAGTTTCCGGTAGCAATTCGTTGATCAATCGCGTAGGAAGAGGCTTCGCTTTGTTCACAAGGATGAACTGTTCGCGCTGTACCTCCAGATTGTCGGATACGAAACCGACGACCGGCACGGAGATTTCCGACTTTTCGACCTGTGCCAGAGCGAGGGAACGCTGCTGTCCGTCGACGATCCACGCGACGCGATGACCTTCGTCGTAGACAGGAATGGAAAGCGTACCTGCCTGAGCTACTCCGTCGTCCCCAGTTGGTTTTGTGCCGCGAGCCGCAGCGAACCGGACCTCAGGCGACATCGCCAGAATTATGGCATTTGGGAACAACACATTTCCCTGATTAAGGTAGTCGACGATACCCTTTACGTGGTTGCGAATCTCGGGTCTCTGAAACCCTCTTAACGCATCGGCCTCATCGCGTTCGACGCGTGAGATGTCAGCAACACGAACGACGTCTGAGCCTTTGATAAAAAAGGCGAACACGTCCAGACCATCGCCTTGTGTGGTCTTCAATGCGCGGACAACGATTTCATGCCTAGTTGTCGTCATCACGAGCGTCCATCGAGCACTTCATTCTTTACATGCGACCAGATATCTCGGAACCGCCGTTGCTCGCAAGCGACCGAAGCCTCGTCGCGAAGATAGCGGAGCAACTGGGTAGACGCGCCTTGAAACCGACTCCAGTTCTCACGTATGAGGGCGGCAATTTCGTGGTCACTCATCCGGGTCCGAACGGGAACAGGTCGTTTGTTCAGTTGATGCATCGATTCAGCGACGACCTTGGCCGCAACGCAAAGATCAAGCTCATGTCCCGAAAGATCTTCGACGAAGTGTCTCAGTGCCCGTTGTGGAAAGTCGGTCCGCGTTCCGGGCAGGCGAGAGGTCTCGAGTCGATCGTCATATGGCATCGCAGTGTGCCGGACTGCGGGCGGCAGGATTGTTCTTCCATACGAAGACGTGAATATTCTCAATCGGTTGACTTGCCGGGCGGGCAACGCAGCTAGCTCATTGACGATCAGGTTCAGATAACTGGCGGGGAGAGCGAGCATCACAAGAACGTCGTCCGCGTCTCGAAGCGCCGACCGAAGCGTTCGCGGGGTATCAAATTGCAGCGTAAGCGCTGACCACCAATCGCTAGCGCTCGCGCTGAAACCGGTCAAGACGGTCGCGAGCGAATTGTGCCCGCTTCCAACTGTGAGATCGTAATTAGGTATGCGCTCCTCGGCCGACACTATGCCGAGGCCCGCGGAAACTATCCGCAGGCTTGCGCCAAGGGCGGCCGACACGCGCTTGGCTTCCGCGAACGATCGCCCGGCGTACAACTCCTCCGCCACGTGATTGGGAGGGGCCGATTTAACAGCTTCGGCCCAGTTCAGAGCGACGCCGTCTAACGTATTTCCGAGTGTGACGGTAGACAGCGAAATCGCCGTGCCTTTGGCACGTTTTCGACCGGTGCAATTAGTCAGGATTGTAGGTGTCGGGCGCATAACTGCATTGTATATGAGCGGTGATCGGACAGAAACTACAGTATTGGAGATTATTTGCTATCGCAGTATTTTCGATGAATCTGCGGAGACTGCCCGGAAACTGCCGGATCCAGAATTCGCTCGGTGGGCGGATGCGTTCCCGACGTTGGAGAGCGCAATTTTCGGCGCGGCAGAATCGATCGCGCCCTCTTTTCTTGGTTTACAGTGGACGTCTAGGCAAACAAGCAGTTCGATCGATCAGAGAACTTGCTAACTGCGCCGTTCAGCGTTGGCACTTCAACGCCTATCATCGAGGCGACATCTTCAATATATCCGCCGTGAAGTACGCGTCGAGACGGGGCATTCTGTTACTAGCCTTGAGGGCTCTTTGCTCGTTACGGCGGCCTACTCCATGCGCCGACGTATCCAGTAGTCTCCATCTCTACGAGGCGACGTCTTCGTGGTCACAAGCAATCCACTGCGCACCTCTCGGAGATAGACGGGTGCGAGTCCAGTCACCCCAGTTTGATAAAGGTGGTGACATTTCTCGCACTTGTTAGGCAGGGCTTTCGTGCGATGGAGAGCGCAGCACATTTATCCGGAAAGAGGCGCCCCGGACGCCGAATTGGTCGGGAATTTGATTGGATCCCTCCAATGAGCAGGTGCGAAGCCATTGTATGGGGGCCTCCCAAAGATCATGGATAGGCCCTTTCCCCGCCCGCGGGGCATCAGCGGGATTGTTTGATCCTCCTCCGCCCAAGCGCTCTTCGCAGCGCCGTCCAAATGTGACGCCAAGAATGACTTGACATACCCCCAATTCCGTCCGGCTTGCATTTCTATCGCGCCTCGGTCCTCCGGTCAGTTGACCGCTTCAGTACGGGACCCAAGCCTTGGCAGAATAAACGACGGCACTCGTACTAATTGACAGATCAGCTGCGCATCCCGACGCACGAGCGCACCCAGACGTCACCACCAAACACGCCCGGAAACACGCGTACACAACCCCCAAAATTTCAACTCCCTTCCCACCGCAATTCATTCTCACAACAACGGGTAAACCCAGGAACGTTCTGAATCAAAACAGTTCTTACTGCACGTAAACCCGACGCGCGCCACGTGAAGCGTCACAAAAGCCGTCATGAGCAACGCCCCAACGGCCCAACAGCCGCATCACGCCACGACCCTTAAGCACGAGCCAGCCCCAACAGAGCCCTCGAATGCAAACCCGCACCTCACGCTCGATCGAAGTGGATTTCTTCCGAGGGATCGTGCTGATCGTGATCGTGCTGGATCACATTCCAGGCGGCGTCCTGCAGCACCTGATGCTGCACGCCTACGCCATATGCGATTCGGCTGAAGTTTTCGTCTGCCTCGGGGGATATGCATCCGCAGCAGCCTACGATGCCGTGCTGACCAAAAATGGCCAAAGATCCGCCCAAAACCGCTTCTACAAGCGCGGCTGGGAAATCTACCGGGCCTATCTGCTGACAGCGCTACTCACGCTGCTATCGGGCGCGATCCTTCAGTTCCTGCATCTGAATCGTCCGATGGTCGACCTGACAGACTGGTCATCTTTCTCATCGGCGCCGATCGGAGAGGCCATCAACATCGCGACCCTCAGACGCCAGCCCTATCTGTCCAGCGTCCTGCCGATGTACGTGCTCTTCGCGATCGCGGTCCCGTTCATCGTGCCGCTCGCGCGAAGATCGGCGGTATCGGCGCTGATACCAAGCCTCGCGACGTGGGCGCTCGCCATTCCACTGGCGAATTTCTTCGCGATCGACGACGTCAGCGACTGGTCCTTCAATCCCTTTGCCTGGCAACTGATGTTCGTCATCGGTATCCTTTGCCGTGTGCAGCCAGTGTCCGACCGCTTCCAGCTGTCGAAAGCCGGCCGCTGGCTCACGGCTATAGCCATCGCAGCCGTGCTAGCCTTCGCCATTGTCAAGCTTTTCATCCTGACGCAGCCGCTGCCCGGCCATCTGAAACAGAACCTGTCGATTGACCGCGTGATCAACTTCCTCGCCATTGCCTGGGTCGCCGCCGTACTCGTCCGCACGGGCCACATCGCGAATCTCGCGCACCGGATGCCCGCCGTCATCACGGTCGGCCGGACGGGCCTCGTCTGTTTCGTCGGCGGCACGCTGATTTCGCTGATCGTCGATACGGCGACGCCGCGCAACATCCACGGCCTGAGCCACGGGCTCGCCGCGTTCGCGGGCGATCTCGTCGCGATCATCGCCGTGCTGCTGCTCGCGCGCACCTGGAACGAATGGAGGGGCCCGGCGCAGACGCGCGCGGCCGTCCACGGAGCCGACTGCCGATGAAGCGCGGTATCGCATGGCCGCGTGCGGCGCTCGGGCTCGCACGCGCGGTGTTCCTTTACGCGATCATTTACAGCGCGCAATCGGCATTGGCAGCCGCCATCGCGACGAACGCCTCGCCGGCCGGCCAGAACCCGACGCAGAAGCAGAATGATCCGCCATTCGCCACCCGTTGCACGGACCTGGGCGGCGTCTGGATCGACGCCGACTCGATCGCGCTGCCCACGCACGGCGCGCACATCGAAACGGCAACGATGATCTCCGCGCAGACGTCCGGCAATGGCGCAGGCGATTTCTGCCGGATCACGGGCGTCATTCGTGCGATGAAAGGCACGACGCCTGACATCCGCTTCGACGTGAATCTGCCGAAGAACTGGAACAGCCGCGCATTGCAGGTGGGCGGCGGCGGCTACAACGGCTTTGTCGTGACGGGCATCGGCGTGATGCCGTTCTCGCCGGTACGCGCGCCGCTCGCGCAAGGCTATGTGACCTTCGGCGACGACTCGGGACACGTCGGCAATTCGGCGCTCGCGGTGTTCGGTCTCGTCGACGAAGCCGTCGTGAACTTCGGCTACGCGCATCTGAAGAAGACGCACGACGCGGCGCTCGCCGTGATCGTGCGCATGTACGGCCATCCGCCGGGACGCATGTACTTCGCGGGCGGCTCGACGGGCGGGCGCGAAGGCTACACGGTGATGCAGCGCTTCCCCGACGACTACGACGGCGTAATCGCCGACTCGCCCGCGCTGAACTTCTCGGGCGTGCGGCTCATCGGTGTGCGCGTCGGCCAGGCCGAATACGCGACGCCCGGCGGCTTCGTTCCCCCCGCGCTGCTCGAGCGCGTGTATCAGAAGTCGCTCGAAGTCTGCGACAAGCTCGACGGCGCACCGGATGGCATCGTCAGCGATGTCGTCGAATGCCGCAGACATGAAGCGGAAATCGTCGACGCGTTGCGCTGCCACCGCGGCACGTCGTACGCGCCGGAAGGCGGCTGTCTCAGCGATGCGCAACTCTCGACGCTGTTCGTCCTGCGCGACGGACTGCGCTTGCCGTACAAGCTCGCCTACGACGTGAGCGCCTATCGCGGCTACAACGTATTCCAGGGCACGCGCTTCACGGGCGTGCTCGGACTCGGCCACGACCCGGTGCGCCAGACGTCGCCGACATTCGGCAGCAACGGCTATCTGTTCGCGCAAGGCGACGGCTATATCCGCTATTTCGTCGCGCAGGACGCCACATTCGATTCGATGAAATTCGACGTGCTGCATCCGGGCAAGTATCAGAAGCAGGTCGTCGCGCTGTCGCAGACGATCGGCGCGATGAATCCTGACCTGAGCCGGTTCATCGAAAAGGGCGGCAAGCTGATCACGATGCAGGGCCTCGCCGACGAAGTCATCAGCCCGAGCCAGACCATCGCGTACTACGACCGGCTCGTCGATCAGTACGGCGACGAGCGCGTGAATGCATTCATGCGTCTGTACATGGTGCCGGGCTTCCAGCACGGCAGCGGCGTGTTCATTCCTTCCGTCGATCTGCTCGGCGCGCTCGACAACTGGGTCACGCGCGGCGTCGCGCCGGAGACGCTGCTCGCCACCGATATCGCCGCGGCGACCAACGGACGTTCGCGTCCGCTGTGCCGCTATCCGATGTTTCCGCGCTATCTGGGCAAGGGCAATCTGAACAACGCCAACAACTTCGCGTGCAGCGAGCCCTGATCTCGCCGATTGTTTTGCATCGCATCAATGCGAGCATGACGCAATGCTGAATCGCGTGTCACGCATCGCACACTTCCGCCCTCGTTTGTATCGTCACTTGCATGGCGCGCCCTGTAGTATTGATCGATCATGCAACAGGCGCTGCTCACTGTAGTCATCGACGCGTGATCCGGTAATGTTTGCGAAATCGGATGCGCGTGAACAGTTTGCACACTAACGACCAAGCAATATTTACAGCACTGTTCCCGGAGATCCTATGAACGCATCGAAAACGGCAGCCCTCGTCGAGATGCTGACGCGTCATCGCGATACGCTGCTCGCCGACTGGTTGAATCAGCATCTATCGATCGCGCTGCGCCGTGGCCTGACGACGGAGGCGGAGATGAACGATCAGTTCCGCAGCTTCCTGAACGTCTTCTCCGATACGCTTGCGAACGCCGAAACGCTCGACGCGAGCCGTCCCGAATGGGAACCCGTGCGCGCGTTTCTCGCCGACGTGTCCTCGCACCGCGCGCGCCAGGGCTTCACGCCCGCCGAAACGGCAACGTTCGTGTTCTCGCTGAAGCAGCCGCTTTATTCGCGCCTTCGCATCGAGTTCGCCGCGCGACCGGAAGAACTCGCCGACGTGAGCTGGACCGTGAACATGTTGCTCGACGCACTCGGCCTTTACACGACGGAAGTGTTCCAGCGCAGCCGCGAAGCGATCATCTCGCGTCAGCAGGAAGAGTTGCTCGAACTGTCGACGCCCGTCGTGCAACTCTGGGAAGGCATTCTCGCGTTGCCGCTCATCGGCACGCTCGATTCGGCGCGCACCCAGGTCGTGATGGAAAGCCTGTTGCAGAAGATCGTCGAAACGGGCGCGGCGATTGCGATCATCGACATCACGGGCGTGCCCACCGTCGATACGCTCGTCGCGCAACATCTGCTCAAGACGGTGGCGGCCGCGCGTCTGATGGGTGCGGACTGCATCATCAGCGGCATTCGTCCGCAGATCGCGCAGACCATCGTGCATCTCGGCGTCGATCTGACGAACGTGATCACGAAGTCGACGCTTGCGGATGCATTCGTCGTTGCGCTGCGAAAGAGCGGGTCGAGCATTTCGGCGCGTACCGCCAGCTAAGGTGGCGACATGGACCGCATTCCAATTCTGCGGCTGGGCGATTGCCTGATCGTCGCGATCCAGGTCGACATGCACGACCGCCTCGCGATCGCGCTTCAGGACGATCTGACGGCGCGCATCGTGAAGGACAAGGCGAAGGGCGTGCTGATCGATATCTCGGCGCTCGACATCGTCGATTCGTTCATTGGCCGCATGATCGGCAACACGGCTGCGATGGCGACGGTGCTCGATGCGCAGACGGTCGTCGTCGGCATGCAGCCTGCCGTCGCGATCACGCTGGTCGAACTCGGGCTCCCGCTAAACGGCGTGCGCACGGCGCTCAACGTCGAGCGAGGCATGGCGCTGCTTCAGCAGCGGCAGCGCTGATGAATCGGGGCGCTCGCACATGGACTCATTCGGCCTAGTGGTGGCGTCGACGCTCGAAGTCGGCCTGCGCTCGGACCAGGAGATCGTCAAGCTCCGCCAGCTCGTGCGCGACGAGGCCATTGCGCAAGGCTTCTCACTCGTCGACCAGACGAAGTTCGTCACGGCCGCGAGCGAGCTGGCACGCAACACGCTAATGCATGGCGGAGGCGGCGACGCGACGTTGAACGTGCTCATCAACGGCGCGCGAAAAGGGCTCAGGCTCACGTTCGTCGACAAGGGCGCGGGCATCGCGGATGTCGATCGCGCGATGCAGGACGGCTTCACGAGCGGAACGGGCCTCGGTCTCGGGCTCGGCGGCGCGCGCCGTCTGTGCGACGAGTTCGAGATCCGGTCGGAACCAGGCAAAGGCACGACGGTGTCGATCACCAAATGGAAACTTCGCTGAGCGGTCTGCGCGGGATGCACACGTCGTTCGAAATCGCCGACGCAAGCAGCGTCGCGTTCGCGCGCCGTGGCGCGAATGACGCGGCGCAGAAAGGCGCGCTCAATGAAACCGATACGGGCCGCGTCGCGCTGATCGTGACGGAAGCCGCGACCAACATTCTCAAGCATGCGCAGCACGGCGAACTGCTCGTGCGCGCGCTGCCTGCGGATGCGACGGGCGCGCTCGCCGACGGCGTCGAGATCATCGCCGTCGACAAGGGCCCAGGCATGCAGGACGTGCGTCACGCCTTTCACGACGGACGCTCGACGGCCGGTTCGCACGGTACGGGACTCGGTGCGATCAATCGTCTGTCGGACGAATTGTGCGTGTACTCGCAGCCGCGTCTCGGGACCGTGCTGCGCGCCGTCGTGCGCAGCCGCGGCGCGAATGCTCGCGCGGCCACGGGCGCGGGCCGCCCGGCATCGGGCACGGACATCGGCGGCATCTGCGTGCCTTATCCGGGCGAATCCATATGCGGCGACGCGTGGGGCGTCGATGCCGATCAGAACGGCCTGACGATCACCGTCGCCGATGGTCTCGGTCACGGTCCGGATGCGCACGTGGCGGCAGCGAGCGCGATCGACGTCGTACGCCAACGCGCCGGACGTTCGCCCGCCACGTTGATGCAGCTCGCGCACAGCGCGCTGCGTCCGACGCGCGGCGCGGCCGTCGCCATCGCGCGGCTCGATCTTGCGCGCGCGCAGCTCACGTTCGCGGGCACAGGCAACGTCGCCGCGTCGGTCTTCAACGTCGCGCGCCCTGCATCCGTCAGCGGCAGGGCGGGGCTCGGCATGAACGCGTCGGGGCACGGCACGAACACTTCGACGAGCGGCGCGCGCAACAGCTGGCAGCTCTCGTCGCGCAACGGCATCGTCGGTCATACGATGCGCGATTCGCAGGAATTCGAAGTACCGTGGACACGCAACGCGCTGCTGATCCTGCATTCGGACGGCATCGGCACCCGCTGGGATCTGGCCGCGTATCCGGGCTTGCATCTGCAGCCGGCCGTGATGATTGCCGCCGTGCTGTACCGCGATTTCTCCCGCCGCCGCGACGACGCGACGGTGGTCGTCGTCAAGGCGGATCAGCAATCGACTTGCATGGGACCTGAGTGAGACGCGGGATCGGAGCAGTGCTCTGCATGTGGCTCGAGTAAGAGCTCTGCATGGGGCTGGAGTAAGAGCTCTGCATGGGGCTGGAGTAAGAGCTCTGCATGGGGCTGGAGTAAGTGCTGAAGCACTAACTCCAGCCGACAGCTGAAGCACTAACTCCAGCCGACAGCTAAAGCGCCAACTCTGATCGACAGCTTTGCATGGGACCGGAGTACGGCGCTAAAGCGCCAACTCCTGTCGACAGGAGTAAATTTCACGCATGACGACCCTCATACTGCGGATCCAGCTAGATACCGAGGAAGACGTCGTCGCGGCGCGCCGCAAGGCGCGCTCGATTGCCGCTGAACTCGGCTTCTCTCTGCTCGACCAGACACGCATCGCAAGTGCGGTATCGGAGATCGCGCGCAACGCTTTCGAATACGCGCATGGCGGCGAAGTGTCGTTCGCCTTCGACGGCGCGGCGAAGCCACAGGCGTTTCGGATCGACGTGCGCGACAAGGGGCCGGGCATCCGCGACCTCGAATCGGTGCTCGACGGCACGTACCGGTCGTCGACGGGCCTGGGCCTCGGCATCGCCGGCAGCCGTCGGCTGATGGACCACTGCGCGATCGAGTCGTCGGCGCAACGCGGCACGACGGTATCGATGGCGCGCTACCTGCCAAACGATCGGCAGGAAGTGACCGCGACCGACATCGACGGCATCGTGCGTGCCCTCGTTCAGCAGAACGCGCTGCAAGACAGCAAGGCCGGCGCGCGTCATTCGATCGACGAAGTGCACGAACAGAACCGCGA
Organism: Paraburkholderia diazotrophica; assembly: GCF_900108945.1. Taxonomy (GTDB): domain Bacteria; phylum Pseudomonadota; class Gammaproteobacteria; order Burkholderiales; family Burkholderiaceae; genus Paraburkholderia; species Paraburkholderia diazotrophica. Next base: position 180,719 of record NZ_FNYE01000002.1, read on the forward strand.
GCTGCTGTCGACGTTGACGGAACTGCGCGACCGCCAGGACGAACTCGTGCGTCTCACTCAGGAACTCGAAGCGACGAACCGCGGCGTGGTCGCGCTGTACGCGGAACTCGACGAGCGCGCCGACGAACTGCGCCGCGCCGACACGATGAAATCGCGCTTCCTGTCCAACATGAGCCACGAACTGCGCACGCCGCTCAGCTCGATCCGCGCGCTGTCGAATCTGTTGCTGAACCGGCTCGACGGCGAACTTTCGGCGGAGCAGGAACGCCAGGTGCTACTCATCCGCAAATCGGCTGAGGATCTGTCCGAACTTGTTAATGATCTGCTCGATCTGGCCAAGATCGAAGCGGGCCGAACCGATGTGACGCCCGTCTGGTTCACGGCTTCGGGACTCTTCGCGGCGTTGCGCGCAATGCTCACGCCGCTGCTGACCAACCCCGCCGTGAAGCTGATCTTCGAGGACGCATACGGTTTGCCACCCATCTTCAACGACGAAGCCAAGCTCACGCAGATACTGCGTAATTTCGTCTCCAACGCACTCAAATTTACCGAGTGCGGGGAGATTCGCGTGAGCGCGCGGCTGGAGGCGGGCGGCGAACAGGTGACGTTTTTCGTGTCCGATACGGGCATTGGTATCGCTGAGGAGCACCAGCAAGTGATCTTCGAAGAGTTCGGCCAGGTGCAGAACCATCTGCAGCAGCGCGTAAAGGGCACGGGCCTCGGTTTGCCGCTATGCCGCAAGCTCGCTGCGCTGCTCGGCGGCTATACGGGCGTGGACAGCGCGCCGGGCGTCGGCTCGACCTTCTACGCGACGTTGCCGGTGAAGGCGCAAGCTGTCGCCGCATCGGGTACGGACGGCGCGGCAGGCGGTGCGGCGGGCAAAGCGGCCGTCGCGCACGGAGGCGCGTCATGACGCTTGCCGCTCCCCTCGTTCTCAACGTCGACGATAACGACGGCGCGCGCTACGCGAAAACGCGCGTGCTCGTGCACGCCGGTCTCGAGGTGATCGAGGCGGCGTCGGGCCAGGGCGCGCTCGATCAGGTGCGCGCGCACAAGCCCGCGCTCGTGCTGCTCGACGTGAAGCTGCCCGACATCAGCGGCATCGAAGTGTGCTCGATCCTCAAGCGCGATCCGCAGACGCGCTCCACACTCATCCTGCAAACGTCGGCTGCCGCCGTGCAGACGTTCGACAAGGTCCGCGCGCTCGACGGCGGCGCGGACAGCTATCTGACCGAGCCGATCGAGCCCGCGGAACTCGTCGCCAACGTGCGCGCGCTGTTGCGGCTGCATCGCGCGGAGGAAGCGCTGCGCGACGCCGATCGCCGCAAGGACCAGTTTCTCGCGACGCTCGCGCACGAATTGCGCAACCCGCTCGCGCCGATCCGCAACGCCGTCGAGCTGATGGACCCACGTCATCACGCAAACGACGCCGCGGTGCGCGATGCGCGCATGATCGCGCGCCGGCAGGTCGAGCATCTGAGCCGGCTCGTCGACGATCTGCTCGACGTGTCGCGTATCACGCACGGCAAGATTTCGCTGCAGCTGGAATGCGTCGACATCGCGGCGGCCGTGGCGACGGCGGTGGAGACGAACCAGCCGTTCATCGACAGAAAGCACCACACGCTGCGCGTCAGCATGCCCGACGAGCCGTGCATGATTCGCGGCGACGCGATTCGCGTCGCGCAGGTGATCGGCAATCTCCTGTCGAACGCGGCGAAGTACACGCCGGAGGGCGGTGTGATCGAACTCGATGTGAGCGAGACGGACGGCAGCATCGCGATTCGCGTGCGCGACAACGGCATCGGCATTCCGCCGAACGAGCTCGCCGACGTATTCAATCTGTTCATGCAGTCCGAAGATTCGCTCGTGCGCTCCGAAGGCGGGCTGGGCATCGGACTGTCGCTCGCGAAGACGCTCAGCGAACTGCACGGCGGCACGATCGAAGCGTTTTCGGCGGGCGCGGGCATGGGCTCGGAGTTCGTCGTCACGTTGCCCGTCGCGCAGCAACGGGAAGAGCGCGTGCGCGCATGCGGCGACACGCGCGACGAAGGCGCGGAGTCTTCCGCGCGCACACCCGGTTCGAAGCGACGCGTGATGGTGGTCGACGACAGCGTCGATGGTGCCGAGTCGATGTCGATTCTGCTCGAAATGCTCGGGCACGAAGTTCGCGTGCTGTACGACGGCGCAGCGGCGCTCGCGGCCGCGCCCGAGTTCAGGCCGGAAGTGGTGCTGCTCGATATCGGCTTGCCGGGCATCGACGGCTATCAGGTCGCGCGCGCGTTGCGCGCCGAGCCCGCGTCGGCGAACGCATTGCTGATTGCACTGACGGGCTACGGACAGGACAGCGACCGGCAGCGCACGCACGATGCAGGCTTCGATCATCACCTCGTGAAGCCGGCTTCGCTCGACGATATCGAGCGCGTGATCGCAGCGGACGCGCTTGGCGCGCCGCGCAATCCGGGGACGCCCGCGCGTTCGGATGTGACGGAGTGAGTTAGAACGAAACGACTTCAAAACAGGAAGAAACAAGCCGCATATCAAACAACGGGCACGGGGAACGAGGGATACAGCAGCGCAGTTGACGAACAGTTGGCAGGCAGCAGGCAGGCAGTAAGCAACAACGGCAGGCACGGGCGAACGGCGCATCCGGCAATGACAGCATGCATGCGCGCGGGCAATACGGCGGGACAGGTGAGGCTGCGTCGATGAAACCGGACAACACGATGGCGAGCGCGCGCCCTGAGGCGGATGCGGCGCTTGCGGGCAGCACGGCCCCGAGCTTTCTCGCGGGCGGCGGAGAGATGGGCAGCCTGATGCGTGGCTACGACTGGCGTGCAACGCCGCTCGGCGAGCCCGAAGCATGGCCGCAAAGCCTGAAGACGGCGATCCGCATCATGCTGACGTCGCGCCAGCCGATCTGGATCGGCTGGGGACAGGATCTGATCGTCTTCTACAACGATCCGTACAAGTCGATCATCGGCGGCAAGCATCCCGCCGCGCTCGGGCAGCCGACCTCGGTCGTATGGCGCGAAATCTGGAACGATATCCGTCCGCTGCTGCAAACGGCGCTGACGGGTACGGAAGGCACGTTCGACGAACAGAAGCTCCTGATCATGGAGCGCAACGGCTATCCGGAAGAGACGTACTACACGTTCTCGTACAGCCCGATTCCCGACGACAGCGGCGGCACGGGCGGCATCATCTGCGCGAACAGCGACGATACCGCGCGCGTGCTCGGCGAACGGCAGTTGCGGCTGTTGCGCGAGATCGGCGCGGCGACACGCGACGCGCTGTCGTGGCGCGACGTCTGCGAGGGCAGCGTGCTCGCGCTGAAGAGCGATCCGCACGACATCACCTTCGCGCTGTTCTATCAGGCCGAGCCGGGCAGCACGGTCGCGTCGCTGGTCGGCGCGAGCGGCATTTCCGCCGATCATCCCGCCGCGCCGCGTTCGATGGACGCCGCGCGCGATCCCGCGTGGCCCTTCATCGACGTGTTGCGCAGCCAGCGACTAGCCATCGTCACGGATCTGGCGGAACGCTTCGCCACGCCGCTGCCCTCTGGCGCATGGCAGCGGCCGACGGTGCAAGCGGCCGTGCTGCCCGTGCAGCCAGCGGGCGAAACGGGACGCGGCGGCGTGCTGGTCATCGGGCTCAATCCGTACCGGCTCGTCGACGACAACTACCGCTCGTTCCTGATGCTGGTCGCGCGGCAGATCGGCGCGGCGCTCGGCTATGCGGACGCGTTTGAAGAAGAGCGGCGGCGCGCGGAAGCGCTCGCGGAAATCAATCGCGCAAAGACGGCCTTCTTTTCGAACATCAGCCACGAGTTCCGCACGCCGCTCACGCTGATGCTCGGTCCGCTCGAAGAACTGCTCGCGAGGTCGCAGGCGGCGAACGCGCCGGACCGGCCGCTGATCGAAGTCACGCATCGCAACGGCTTGCGGCTGCTCAAGCTCGTGAATGCGCTGCTCGATTTCTCGCGCATCGAGGCGGGGCGCATGGAGATGCATCCGCAGCCGACCGACCTTGCCGCCTTCACCGCCGACCTCGCGTCGCTGTTCCGCTCGACGATCGAATCAGCGGGCATGACACTTTGCGTCGATTGCGCGCCGCTGCCGCATCTCGTGCCCATCGATCGCGACATGTGGGAAAAGGTCGTGCTGAACCTGCTGTCGAATGCATTCAAGTTCACGCTCGAAGGCACGATCACCGTCAGCGTGAAGAGGGCGGAGAACGGCAGCATCGAAGCGAGCATCGCCGATACGGGCATCGGCATTCCCGAGCACGAAATTGCGCGGCTCTTCGAGCGGTTTCATCGCGTCGAAGGAGCGATGGGCCGCACCGTCGAAGGCAGCGGGATCGGGCTTGCGCTCGTGCATGAACTCGTGCGTCTGCATGACGGCGCGATACACGTCGAAAGCAAACTGGGCGTGGGCACGCGCTTTACCGTGGTGCTGCCGCCCGTCGCGTCGATGGACGCCGCGTCGAGCGATGGCGCTCGTGCCACGACGAGCGCGCAGGCGCAGAGCTACGCCGATGCCGCGTTGCGCTGGCTGCCCGGCGCGCACAACCCCGCCGACGATGACGATGCGAGCGCACTCGTAGACTTCACTCAAGGCGCGGCGACAGCGGACAACGCCAGCGCGATCACGGGCAAGCTGCTCATCGTCGACGACAACGGCGATCTGCGCGACTACATGCGGCGCATCCTGACGGCGGCGGGCCACGAGGTGTGCCTCGCGGCGGACGGGGAAGAAGCGCTCGCCGCCGCCCGCGTGTGGCTGCCCGATCTCGTCGTATCGGACGTGATGATGCCGAAGCTCGACGGCTTCGGCCTGCTGCGCGAACTGCGTGCCGATGCCCGCTTGCGCGAGACGCCCGTGCTGCTGCTGTCGGCGCGTGCGGGCGAAGAGGCGAAACTGGGCGGCCTCGAATCGGGCGCCGACGATTATCTGATCAAGCCGTTCGCGGCGCGCGAACTGCTCGCGCGCGTCGCCGGCAATCTGCAGCTCGCGCGGCTGAGGCGCGAGACGGGCAACCGCCTGCGCGAGGAGTCGCGCACGCTCGAGATACTCAATCGCATCGGTACGGCCGTCGCGGCTGAACTCGATCTGAACCGCGCGGTGCAAATCGTCGTCGATGCGGCGACGGAACTCACGGGCGCGGCCTTTGGCGCGTTCTTCCACAACGTGCAGGACGACAAGGGCGGCAGCTACATGCTGTACACGCTCTCTGGCGTGCCGAAAGACACGTTCGCGAAGTTTCCGATGCCGCGCAACACCGGGGTCTTTGCGCCGACGTTCAAAGGCGAAGGCGTCGTGCGCGTCGACGACGTGACGAAAGATCCGCGCTACGGCCACAATCCGCCGGATCGCGGCATGCCCGAAGGCCATCTCGAAGTACGCAGCTATCTCGCCGCGCCCGTCTTGTCGCGCACGGGCGAGGTGCTCGGCGGACTCTTCTTCGGCCATCCGAAGCCGGGCGTGTTCACCGCGCGCGCCGAGCGCATCGTCGAAGGCATCGCCGCGCAGGCCGCGACGGCCATCGACAACGCGCGCCTGTATCAGGCCGCGCAACGCGAAATCGACGAGCGCACGAAGGCCGAAGAGGCGCTGCGCGAGCTGAACGAAACGCTGGAAGCGCGCGTCGCGGAAGCGGTCGCGGATCGCGACCGTCTGTGGGACTTCATCGAGGAGCTGCTGGTGGTCGTGGGCTTCGACGGCGAGTTGCAGCGCGTGAGCCCGTCTTGGAAGCGCCTGCTCGGCCACGACATGCACTGGCTCGCGCAACAGTCGTACTTCGCGCTGATCCATCACGACGATCTCGCGATGGTGAACGTGTGTATTGGCGACTTGCGCCGCACGGGCATGCCTGTGCGCTTCGAGAGCCGCCTGAAGCATATCGACGGTTCGTGGCGCTGGATCGCGTGGACGTTCTCGCTCGATCCCGATACGAAGCGGATTCACGGCGTTGGCCGCGACGTGACGAGCGATCGCGAAACGCAGGAGGCGTTGCGTCACGCGGAAGAAGCGTTGCGCGTCGCGCAGAAGATGGAGGCGATCGGCAATCTGACGGGCGGCGTCGCGCACGACTTCAACAATCTGCTTCAGGTGATCGGCGGCAATCTGCAACTGCTCGCCGACGATGTCGCCGGTTCCGAGCGGCCCGAGCAACGCGTGCGCAATGCGCTCGCGGGCGTCGCGCGCGGCGCGAAGCTCGCGTCGCAACTGCTCGCGTTCGGCAGGCGTCAGCCGCTCGCGCCGAAAGTGGTGAACCTCGGGCGTTTCGTGCGCGGCCTCGACGACATGCTGCGCCGCGCGCTCGGCGACGGCATCGAGATCGAGACGATCGTTTCGGGCGGCCTGTGGAATACGCTCGTCGATCCGTTTCAGGTCGAGAATGCGCTGCTCAATCTCGCAATCAATGCGCGCGACGCGATGGACGGCCACGGCAAGCTCACCATCGAAGCGGGCAACGCATCGCTCGACGATGCGTACGCGAGGCGCCATGCCGAAGTGACGCCGGGCCAGTACGTGATGGTCGCCGTCACGGATACGGGCTCCGGCATGTCGGCCGATGTGCAGGAGCACGTGTTCGAACCGTTCTTCACGACGAAGCCCGAAGGCCAGGGCACGGGGCTGGGCCTGAGCATGGTCTATGGGTTCGTCAAGCAGTCGGGCGGCCACGTGAAGATCTATAGCGAGTTGGGGCACGGCACGACGATCCGCCTCTATCTGCCTCGTGCGCGCGAGGAAGAAGACCTCGAAACGGATGTCGACGCCGGTCCGGCGAAAGGCGGCGCCGAAACGATCCTCATCGTCGAAGACGACGAGGACGTGCGCACCACGGTCGTCGAGATGCTGGCGTCGCTGGGCTATCGCGTGTTGAAGGCGAAGGATGCGCAGAGCGCGCTTGCCATCGTCGAGAGCGGCGTGCCGATTCACCTGCTCTTCACCGATGTCGTGATGCCTGGGTCGATGCGCAGCACCGAACTGGCGCGCAAGGTACGCGAGCGGCAGCCAGGCATCGCGGTGCTGTTCACGTCGGGCTACACGGACAACGCGATCGTGCACGCGGGGCGTCTCGACGAAGGCGTCGAACTGCTCAGCAAGCCCTATTCGAAGGACGCGCTCGCGCGCAAGCTGCACCACACGTTGCGCGCGCAGTATGCACGCCCGGATGATGCAGTCACGTTGCAGGCGGAAGACTCGCAGACCGTGCGGCTGGTCGATCGCGGCGGCAACGAGACGTTCGATGCGATTCGTGATCTGCGCGTTCTGTTCGTCGAGGATGACGAACTGGTTCGCGTCAGCACGGCGGAACTGCTGCGCACGTTCGGACTCGACGTCGCCGAAGCGCAGGACGCGGAACGGGCAATACAGATGCTGAACGACGGAACGTTCGACGTGCTGTTGACGGATGTGGGGCTGGCGGGCACGTCGGGCATCGAGCTTGCCCTCAATGCGAGGGCGCGGCAGCCAGACATGCGCGTGGTTTTCGTCACGGGCTCGGATGCGCCGCTGTCAGCCGAACAGCAGTCGCAATTGCAGGAAGCGGCGCAATTGCGCAAGCCCTTCGATCCGCTCGAACTGATCGACGCGTTGCGCGGGAGCGCTGACTGAACGGCTTAGGTGGATGCTTCGTCGCGAGCAAGGCGGCTTGCCGTAAGGACACGCAAAAGCTAAAGGCGAAAGGCGAAAAAAAACCGCTCATGCCGGGGAGCATGAGCGGAAAGTCGGAGAGTTACAACATCGCTAGCGCTACTCAATCAATCGGGGTCACGCAGCCGTTGCAGTGTAGAGAGGGCGGCATCCGTTCTCATATCAGATAACTCCCAAAGCTCTCATTCGAGAAAGCGGCCCGCATGGGAAGCCTGCGGTGTTCCGAGCGAGCGCGCAATTGGGCTTGCTCGAAAAAGCGGCGGCCGCAACAGCCGACCGGACGCAGCGTTTGAAGACGGTCATCGCCGTCTTTTCGCTTCGATACAACACCCGGCGACGCCGTTGCGCCCGCACATTTTGCGCGGCTTGTCAGCGCCAGACGCTCTCCGTACACTCGCGCGTAGTTCAAGAATCCCATCCTGGACCGCGCCGCACACGCGGCGGCGCACCCAACACAAGATCTACGCCAATAGAGGAGAGCCCCCCGCGATGGCCGATTCCTATTTTCCGCGCTGGCGCGTCCAGCCAAAGGGCGTCGAAGGACGCGTCGTCAACATCGACGAGCGTTTGCCCGGCCCGTCGATGCTCGCGATGGGCGTCCAGCACGTCGTCGCGATGTTCGGCTCGACGGTGCTCGCGCCGCTGCTGATGGGCTTCGATCCCAATCTGTGCATCTTCATGTCGGGTATCGGCACGCTGCTGTTCTTCGTGCTGGTCGGCGGCCGCGTGCCCAGCTATCTCGGTTCGAGCTTCGCGTTCATCGGTCTCGTGATCGCGATTACGGGCTATACGGGCCAAGGGCCGAACCCGAACATTCCCGTTGCGCTCGGCGGGATCATCGCGTGCGGCGTCGCTTACATCATCATCGGGCTGATCGTATCGGCCATCGGCACGGCGTGGATCGAAACGCTGATGCCGCCCGTCGTGACGGGCTCGATCGTCGCGGTGATCGGCCTGAATCTCGCGCCGATCGCCGTCAAGGGCGTGAGCGGCAGCGCGTTCGATTCGTACATGGCGCTCGTGACGGTGTTGTGCGTCGGTGCCGTGGCCGTGTTCGCGCACGGCATGCTGCAGCGTCTGCTGATTCTCGTCGGCCTCTTGATCGCCTACGCGATCTACGCCGTCGTCACGAACGGCATGGGGATGGGCAAGCCGATCGACTTTTCGATCGTCGCCAACGCGTCGTGGTTCGGCATGCCGCATTTCATGGCGCCCGTCTTCAACGGCCAGGCGATGACGCTGCTCGCGCCCGTCGCGGTGATTCTCGTCGCGGAGAACCTCGGGCACATCAAGGCCGTGAGCGCGATGACGGGGCAGAACCTCGACGGCTACATCGGCCGCGCGTTCATCGGCGACGGTCTTGCGACCGTGGTGTCGGGCTTCGCGGGCGGCACGGGCGTGACGACATACGCGGAAAACATCGGCGTGATGGCCGTCACGAAGATCTACTCGACGCTCGTGTTCGTGATCGCCGCCGTGATCGCGCTGGTGCTCGGCTTCTCGCCGAAGTTCGGCGCGGTGATCCAGACGATTCCGGGCCCGGTGCTGGGCGGCGTGTCGATCGTCGTGTTCGGGCTGATCGCGGTGACGGGCGCGCGCATCTGGGTCGTCAACAAGGTCAACTTCTCCGATAACCGCAACCTGATCGTGGCGGCCGTGACGCTCGTGCTCGGCGCAGGCGACTTCTCGCTGAAGCTCGGCGGCTTCGCGCTCGGCGGCATCGGCACGGCGACGTTCGGCGCGATCATTCTTTACGCGCTGCTGCGCCGCAAAGGTCCGCAAGAGCCGGCCGTCTGACGCTTCGTCACTCACCAAAGAACGGGCGCCTCGAGTCTCCCGGCTCACACGCCGCCCGCTTCAGTCTTTCTCTTTGCCGCGCGTAAGCAGTGCCGTCTCCGACAGATCGACTTCGCGCATCAGCTTGTTCATCGTGTCGTCGTTGATCCGCAGCGTGCCGCGCATGTCGAGCAGCGTCGCACGCTCGGCGCGCATCGCCGCGAGCTTCATCTGAAACTCCAGTTCTTCGCTGCGCCGCGCCTTGTCGGCGGGACCGATGTCGTCGTCGAGCGTCGCGAGGCGCCTGCGGTAGATGCCCATCACGCGCGCCGTCACATCGGCGGCATGCGCCGATGCTGCTTCGTCGAGATCGGCCGTCAACGTTTCGTGCAATTCGTCGATCGCGCGAATCGCCGCCTGCGCGGTCTGAATGCGTGCCGCGCGTTCCTCGGCCGCGTGCGGATCGGCGCGGCGTCGCGCGCCGTTCATCAGCAACGGCAAGCCGGCCACGGCCACGACGAGCGACACGAGAATCACGCCCGACGCGATGAAGATCGCGAGATCGCGTCCCGGCAGCGGCTGTCCGTTCGACAACGCGACGGGCAACGACAGCACGCCCGCGAGTGTCACCGCGCCGCGCACGCCCGCGATCGTCATCATCGACACGGTGCGCAGTCCCGGCACCGCGTTCGCGACGCCGTGTTTCGCGGCACCGCGACTCGCGAACCAGCGCAGCAGCCACACCCACACGAAACGCAGCGCGTAGAGCGCGATTGAAACGGCGCCGACATAGAGGATCAGCCGCAGCTCGGAGCCGCTCTCGACGGCATGCGCATCGAGCAGCGCGCGGCCGATGATATGTGGAAGCTGCAGCCCGAGCAGAATGAAGACCATGCCGTTGAAGATGAACTCGATCATCGTCCACGTGACGCTCGCCGGCACGCGCGCCGACGCCGGGCTCGTGCTGGCGAACGTCGAGTAGTTCATCGTCATGCCCGCTGCGACGGCGGCCAGAATGCCAGAGAAGCCGAAGTGCTCGGCGAACAGATACGCGGCGAATGGAATCAGCAGCGTCATCACGACGCCGGGCGCGGGGTCGCCTTCCTCCGTGAGATTGAGAATGCGCGTCGACGCGTAGCTGAACAGCCAGCTAACGGCCGCGCCCGTCGCCAGTCCGCCGAGCGCGATGATCACGAAGCTCACCGATGCATCGCGCAGCGAGAACACGCCCGTCAGCGCGGCGGCCACCGCGAACTTCAACGCGACGAGGCCCGACGCGTCGTTCATCAGCGCTTCGCCTTCGAGGATGTGCATCAGATGCTCGGGCAGCCGGTTGCGGCCCGCGATGCCGGACAGCGCGACGGCGTCCGTCGGCGAGAGCACGGCGGCGAGCGCGAAGGCGACGGGCAGCGGCATCGACGGCACCATCGCGTGAATGAAATAGCCGACGGCGACGACCGTCATAAATACGAGGCCGAGCGCGAGCATCAGGATCGCGCGGCGCTGCATGAAGAACTCGCGCTTGGGTATGCGCCAGCCGTCCGCGAACAGCAGCGGCGGAATGAACAGCATCATGAAGAGCTCGGGATCGAACGTCACATGCAAGCCGAGGCGCGGCCACGCGAGCAGCGCGCCGAATGCGATCTGCACGAGCGGCAACGGCAGCCTGAGCGGCACCAGCCGCACGACGACGCCGGAAGCGGCAACGGCAAGCAGCAGGATTAGAACGGTAAAGACGATTTCCATCGGAAGCGGGATGTGGACAACGGGCGGAAGCGCGCGAAGCTTCGAGGCATAGATCGGAACGGCTCTTCAGAGCGATACCTTCCGAAGCATGACGCGCAAGATCTGGACGCTGCAGTCCGGCGTTTCGATCAGCCCGAAGTTTAGCCCGATCATGTGAATTCCCGCCGCGAACATCGCAAGATAGCCGAAAGCCTCGCGCACCGCGACGGTGCATCGCACGCCCTCGCGCGACGCATACGCACTGCGCGCGGTGCAGCGCCCGATGCAGCTTTCGATGATGCGTGCGCTACCGTGCGCATGGAGCTTGCTTATCATGAGCCGATGACGCACATTTTGAGGACGGACGTCGCGCTTTTGCATTCGCGACGCGCGTACCGGACTCTTGCGTGAGAGGACTGCATGACCATTGCGCAACAGGAAAGAACAGTGGTGCCGCACGGATTCGAGCTCAGCGTGACCTCGGGCCTGCAGCGCTATTCGATACAGCACGGCGACCTGACGCTCACGAGCGTCTTTCAGCCGATATTCAGCCTCTCGCACATGCGCGCTGTGGGCTACGAAGGTCTGCTTCGCGCGCACGACCCGTTCGATCGCGTGGTGTCGCCCGTCGACGTGTTCGGCGAGGCCGCGCGCGTCGGCGAGGTGTTGCACGTCGACAGGCTCGCGCAGTCGCTGCATCTCGAGAACTTCAACGTGCTTGGCGCCGAGCGCGAGTGGCTTTTTCTCAACGTCCATCCGGGCGTGCTGATCGACTCGTATCATTCGGCGGCGCTGCTCGCGAATCTGCGGCGGCTGAACCTGTCGCCGCGACGCATCGTGCTCGAAGTGCTCGAACAGAGCGCGCAGGACATCGAGCGGCTCGCCGATGCCGTGCGCCAGTTTCGCGAGCGCGGCTTCCTGATTGCGCTCGACGATTTCGGCGCGGGCCATTCGAACATCGAGCGCATCTGGCAACTGAATCCCGATATCGTGAAGCTCGACCGCATCATGCTGTCGCAGGCCGCGCATCGCGCGGACATGGCGTCGATCCTGCCGGGGCTCGTCGCGCTGCTGCACGAGGCGGGCAAGCTGGTGTTGATCGAAGGCGTCGAGACGGAGCACGAAGCGCACATGGCGCTCGCCTGTAACGTCGATTTCGTGCAGGGCTTTTACTTCGCACGTCCGCACCCGGGGCTCGCGGACGCGGTGCATGCGACGGCGTGCATCAGCGAGCTGACCGAGCGTTACCAGTCGCAAACGGAGGAGCGCGAGCGGCGCAACGCGTCGCGGCTCGCGCCGTACATTCGCGCATTCGAGCGCGCAGCGGAACGGCTCGCCGCAGGCGAACCGCTCGACGAGGTGTGCTGGAATTTTCTCGCGCTCGATCATGCGGCGCGCTGCTATCTGCTCGACGACAAAGGGCGGCAGGCCGGACGCAACGTGGTGCTGCGCGCCGATCGCGCGACGCACGAAACGCGCTTTCTGCCGCTATCCGATGCGCAGGGCGCGAACTGGCTGCGCCGTCCGTATTTCCGCGCGGCGATCGACGCGCCCGAACGCGTTCACGTGACGCGGCCTTATCTGTCGATCAACGAGGCGGTGCCGTGCGTGACGCTGTCGGTGGCGACTCAGATCGGCAACCGTACCTGTGTGCTGTGCGGCGACATCGACTGGTTCGAGGAGCCGCGCTTCTGAGATCATGTCGCTTTCGTCACGACATGACTCTTTGATATGGCCAGCGAACGTGTGCTGCTCGAAGTGATCGCGACGACGCTCGCGGATGCAAAAGCGGCTGCGCGCGGCGGCGCGGATCGACTCGAACTCGTCACCGCGATGGGCGAGGGCGGGCTGACGCCGAGCATCGGTTTGATCGAGGCGGTGGTGGCGGCTGTGCCGATTCCCGTGAACGTGATCGTGCGGCCGCATAGCCGCTCGTTCGTCTACGAGGCCGGCGATTTCGCCGTGATGCTGCGCGACGTGCGCGCGGCGAAGTCGGCGGGTGCGAATGCCGTCGTGATCGGGATGCTGACGGCGTCGCGCGAAGTGGACCGCGATGGCCTGGCGCGCGTTGTAGAGGCCGCCGACGGCACGCCCATCACGTTTCATCGCGCGTTCGACGAAGCGCGCGATCTGCACGAAGCGTTCGACGTGTTGCTCGGCTTCGATGCCGTCACGAACGTGCTGACGTCGGGCGGCAAGCCTTCCGTGCTCGATGCCACAGCGGAAATCGGCTCGCTCGTGGGGCGCGCCGATCGTACGCATTGCACTGTATTAGCGGGTGCGGGATTGACCGTCGATCGCGTCGCGGATTTCGTGTGCGCGACGCAAGTGGCAGCCGTTCACTTCGGCTCGGGCGTGCGTATCGACGGCAAGGGCCTCGCGCCCGTCGACGAAGAAAAGGTGCGGCGCGTGAGAGTTTTGCTGGACGGCTTGTGATTCATGCTGTCAGCGCTGTCAGCGTGTGCCGCGCCTAAAAACGGCACACGCGTTCGATCATCACATCACTTCGCAACGACCACGGGAATGCCACGCAACGTTCCCGCGCCCTTCGCTTCTTCGAGCGCTGCGTTGACGGCCGCGCCCGTGGCCGCTTCGATATGCAGACGCGCGGCCAGTTCGCGCTCGCTGCGTTTCACCGCTGCGAGATTCGCCAGCTTCACGTGACCATAGCCGCGCACGCGGGCATGCAGATCCGCGAGTTTGACGATGTCGTCGGCGGTGACGTTGTTGAGCATCGCGAACGCACGCTGCATCGTCGTTTCGTAGTCGTTGGAAAGCTCGCGTTCCATCCGCCGTTCGACGGTGCGTCCAAACGGATCGAGCATCGTGCCGCGCAGCCCGCGCCACTTCGACATCACGCCGAACACGGGCCACATCCATTGGCCGAACGTCTTCTTCTGCGGCTTCGCGCCGTGTCTTGCGCGTGAGATCGTCGGCGGCGCGAGATTGAACTTCACGCCGAAGTCCTTGCCTGCAACGCCTTCGAACTGCGCTTCCAACGCCGCGCGGAAAGCGGGATCGCTGTGCAGGCGCGCGACTTCGTATTCGTCCTTCACGGCGAGCAGCCGATAGAACGTCGTCGCAACGGCGCGGCTCAAGCGTTCTGCGTGAGTAGCATCCACTCTGCGCTCAGCCTGACGCGCCGCGTCGACCAGCGCGCGATAACGCTTCACGTATGCCGCGCCGCCATAAGCGAGCAGCCGCGCTTCGCGGTCCGCGATCAACGTATCGAGCGTTTCGAGCGATGCGGCGGGACGCTGTGCAGCATGACGCTGCGACCACAGCGCTTCGAGTCCGGCGGCGTCCGCGGCGGCCATGCGGCCAATCGAGAACGCAAGCTGATTCATCTGCACGGCGACGTTGTTCAGTTCGATCGCGCGCATCATCGCGGCGAACGAAACGGGCACGAGACCAAGTTGCCACGCGAAGCCGAGCATCAGGATGTTCGCGCCGATCGTGTCCCCGAGGAAGCGCGTCGCGAGCGCTTGCGCATCGCACGACGACATACGCTCTTCGCCCGCTGCGTGACGCATCTTGTCGATCAGCGCATCCGCGTGGAGATTCGCGTCCGGGTTCTGCACGAACGACGCATTCGGAATCGCATGCGTATTCACGACGATGCGTGTGCGGCCATGACGCACGGTCTGCAACGCATCGGCGCTCGCGCCGACCACCATGTCGCAGGCGAGCAGCACGTCGGCCTGTTGCGTATCGATGCGGACCTGGTTCAGCCATTCGTCGCGCGCGGCGAAGCGCACGAACGACAGCACCGAGCCGCCTTTCTGCGCGAAGCCCATGAAGTCGAGCACCGACGCGCTCTTGCCTTCGAGATGCGCGGCCATGCTGATCAACGCGCCGACCGTCACGACACCCGTGCCGCCGACGCCCGTCACCAGAATGTCGTACGGCGCGGCGTCGAGATGCGTCGCGGGCAACGGCAATGCATCGACGCCCGCGGCCAGCGCAGCCGCATCGAACGCGACGCCTGCGGCCTTTTTCAGCTTGCCGCCTTCGATCGTCACGAAGCTCGGACAGAAGCCGTTCACGCACGAATAGTCCTTGTTGCACGACGACTGATCGATGCGGCGCTTGCGGCCAAGCGGCGTTTCCACCGGTTCGACGGAAAGGCAGTTCGACTGCACGCCGCAATCGCCGCAGCCTTCGCACACTTCTTCGTTGATGAAGAGGCGCTTGTCGGGATCGGGAAACTCGCCTTTCTTGCGGCGGCGGCGCTTTTCAGCCGCGCACGTCTGGTCGTAGATCAGCACCGTTACGCCGTCGATGTCGCGCAGCTCGCGCTGCACCTTGTCGAGTTCGCTGCGGTGATGGAACGTCGTGCCCTTCGGGAAAAGGCCATGATGGCCGTCGTATTTTTCCGGCTCGTCGCTGACCACGACGAAATGCGACACGCCTTCCGCTTCCACCTGGCGCGCGATCTGCGGCACGGAGATGCTGCCGTCGACGGGCTGGCCGCCCGTCATCGCGACGGCGTCGTTGTAGAGGATCTTGTAGGTGATCGTCGCCTTCGCCGCGACGGCCTGGCGGATCGCGAGAATGCCCGAGTGGAAGTACGTGCCGTCGCCGAGATTCTGGAACACGTGGCGCGTCTTCGTGAACATTGAATGCGCGGCCCAGTCGACGCCTTCGCCGCCCATCTGGATCAGCCCCGTCGTATCGCGTTCCATCCACGAGGCCATGAAGTGACAGCCGATGCCGGCCTGCGCGATCGATCCTTCCGGCACTTTCGTCGATGTGTTGTGCGGGCAGCCCGAGCAGAAATACGGCGTGCGCTTCACGGCATCGGCGGCATTCGACAGGATTTGCGGCGCGACGAGATCGACGACGCGCTCGCGGCGATCGAGCGCGGGCTTGTGCTTCGCGAGCCAGTTTGCGAACACGGGCAGAATGCGCGACGGGCGCAATTCGCCGAGCGACGACAGCAGCATGGAGCCGTCTTCCGCGTGCTTGCCGACGATCATAGGCCGCGCGCCTTCCTTGCGGTTGTACAGATAGTCCTTGATCTGCTGCTCGACGACGGGGCCCTTCTCCTCGATCACGAGCACTTCGGAAAGACCGGACACGAACGCGTCGATGCGCGTCATTTCGAGCGGGAACGACAGGCCCACCTTGTAGATGCGCACACCCGCCTGCTCCAGATCGGCGACGGTGAGATCGAGCCGGCGCAGCACTTCCATCAGGTCGAGATGCGCCTTGCCGCACGTCACGATGCCGATGTTCGCGTGTGGGCTCGGCGCGATCCATTTGTCGATGCTGTTGACGCGCGCGAAGTGACGCACGGCGTCGAGCTTCGCGTGCAGACGCTGTTCGATCGTGAGGCTCGGCAGATCGGGCCAACGGTTGTGCAGGCCGCCGGCGGGCGCCCGAAAGTCTTCGGGCGTCGTCCATTGCGTTTGCAGCGCGTCGAGATCGACCGTCGAGCCCGATTCGACCGTCTCCGAAATCGCCTTGAAGCCGACCCACGCGCCCGAGTAGCGCGACAGCGCCCAGCCGTACAGGCCGAATTCGAGCATGTCCGCGACGTTCGACGGATTCACGACGGGCATATGCCACGCGATCATCGCGAAGTCGCTCTGATGCGGCATCGACGACGACACGCAGCCGTGATCGTCGCCCGCCACGACCAGCACGCCGCCATGCTGCGACGAGCCGTACGCGTTGCCATGCTTGAGCGCATCGCCGGCGCGGTCGACGCCCGGGCCCTTGCCGTACCACATCGCGTACACGCCATCGACGGTGCGCTCCGGGTCCGCCTCGACTCGCTGCGTGCCGAGCACGGCCGTGCCGCCGAGTTCCTCGTTGATTGCGGGCAGAAAGCGCACGTCGTTCGCGTCGAGCAGTTTCTTCGCCTTCCACAACTGCTGGTCGACCATGCCGAGCGGCGAGCCCCGATAGCCGCTGATGAAGCCGGCCGTGTTGAAGTCGCGTGCCTTGTCGAGCTGGCGCTGCATCAGCGCGAGGCGAACGAGCGCCTGCGTGCCCGTCAGGAAGATGCGGCCACGCGTGGCAGTGAGGTTGTCCGAGAGGCGGTAGTCGGCGAGTGCCGGGGTGCCGTCGATGGGCAGACGAGCGGTCATCGTGGAGTCTCCGTTGCTGTTATGCGTTTCGCCGCCGACAAATCGTGCTCGTTGCGCGCTTGTTGCGCGCTCGTTGCCGTCGCAGCGAAAGAGACTCCATTCTTTCGCGTCAATTAGAGAGAATTCTTTCTACTTTTTGCAGTTGATCAATCTGTGCCGAGAGGATTCCTGGCATTCCGCGTTGTTTTGAGATAGATCCACCGCTTCGGTAAAAGCGGCCTTTTTCGATGCTTTACGCGGGGCTTGGCGCGGCAGCTTTTGTCGGGACGCCTGGCCATCCGGACGAGGTTCACACAGCCCGCCGTTGGGTTACGCTATGCCGACCGATGTGCACCGAAGGCATAGGGAGGGGCGATGAAACTGTATTACTGGCCGAAGACGCGGGCTTTCCGCGCGCTGTGGATGCTCGAGGAGATCGGC
Organism: Paraburkholderia diazotrophica; assembly: GCF_900108945.1. Classification (GTDB taxonomy): domain Bacteria; phylum Pseudomonadota; class Gammaproteobacteria; order Burkholderiales; family Burkholderiaceae; genus Paraburkholderia; species Paraburkholderia diazotrophica. Next base: position 198,396 of record NZ_FNYE01000002.1, read on the forward strand.
GCGCCGTATGAACTGGTGCGCGTGAACCTTCGCGCAGGCGAGCAGGACACGACCGATTTCCATCACATCAATCCGATGTGCAAGCTGCCCGCGCTCGACGACGACGGCGTGCAGGTCGCCGAATCGGGCGCGGTGCTGCTGTATCTCGCCGATCGCTTTCCGGAGTCGAAGCTCGGCGCGCCCATCGACGATCCGTTGCGCGGGCGTCTTTTGCAATGGCTTTTCTTCACGCCGGGTTGTCTCGAACCGGCGATGGCCGAAAAGCTGACGGGCGCGTCGGGCAATTCGTTCAGCTTCGGCTGGGGCAATCTGGAACGCGTGAAACTGGCGATCGACACGGCGCTCGACGAAGGCGAATGGCTGCCGGCGAGCGCTTTACGGCCGCCGATCTGCTGCTGGCCAGCACGTTGCAGATCGCGTTCGTCGCGAAGCTGGTCGAAGCGTCGGGGCGGATCGGCGAATACGTCGAGCGGGCTATGGCGCGCGACGCGCACGCGCGGGCGATGGCCGTCGAGCAGCGGGAAATCGACGCGCTGAAGCTGCATCATTGAAATCCGTGCGCTGATCGGGTCGCGCGGGCCGCGCGGTTCGTGCCGAACCGTCAGCCCGTCGGCTGCTGCTGGATCTCGTGTGCCGCAAGCGGCACGACATCGTCGAAATGCGTGTAGTCGATATGGCTCACGCCGTTCTCTTCGCGGATCAGATCGACGAAACGGTGCTGCCAGCGGATGTCGTCGCTGGGCCACGAGAAGCGCGCCTGCATCGTCTGCGAGGTGTTTTCGTCGGAGCCTTCTATCGTAATCAGCAGCGACGCATCCTGTTCGGCGAGGCTCTCGGGCGTTTCGCCATACAGCGGGCTCGCTTCGTCGATCACGTGCATCAGGTTCCAGCCGAGGTAGAACATCGGCTGCTGGTCGCGCACGAGGCCGAGGTCGTAGATCCTGCGCAGCACGTAGCCTTCCGACGACTGCTCGACGCGCATCAGCCGCAGCCGCGCGCGAGCCTCGACGATCACGTTCTGCCTCGCGTTCGCCGTGCGCACCATCAGCGTGGTGCGGCCGTCGATGGGACGCACGATCGCGTAACGCGAGAACATGATCTTGGCGCGCGGGCGCGAGAAGCGCGCGAAGATCAGACCGGTGGCGAGCGCGATGCCCGACATGCCGACGAAGATTTCGAGCGTCGCAATGAGGTGCGCGTATAGCGTCTGCGGATGCATGTCGCCATAGCCGACCGTCGCGAGCGTTTCGACGCTGAAGAAGAACGCGCCCACGAAGCCCTTGGGGTTCTGATTGGCAATCGACGCGCTGCCGAGTTCGTACAGCAATCCGAAGAACGAGTTCAGCAGCAGGAACAGGACGGCGAGCGACACAAAAAAGACGGGCCAGCTGATCGTCAGCGCACGATGGTAGAGGTCCTGCCACACGCGCAGCGGCAGACCGTGCGCGACGACAACATGCGAGCGCATGCGAATCTTCCGGTCGAGGATTCGGCCTTGGTGTTGCGGGTGATCTTTGGAATCGGGCGGGGTCGCGCTCATTCTTGTTCTGCTGACGTGGGTGTTCTGCAGCGTTACGGCGCGCGCGTGCGGCACCCGCTGCCGCGCGTAGTGTAGCGCGTGAATCCGTTCGATACATGTAGCGTTGCCGTCACGCGCAGGGCCGCGTGATGGGGGCGAGCCGTGCTGCCAGGCCCGGTGTGTGGGCACGTCAGAGGAGAACTGCACGCGCCGGGATGCGCGCACGCAGACGACCGCCAGCTCGATCGCCGTGATGCGCGGTTTGTGCAGACCGCGCCAGCCGGCGACACGCGCGCGTCGTGTCAGGGAAATGTCCGCGGCTTCGGCACGCCCGCACCGTGCTCGATATCGGCGACGGCTTGCTGATGCGCCGTCTCGATCGCTTCCGCCTCGGTTGCAAAGCCGGAGTCGCCACCTACCGTGGTCCAGCGCTGCACGGGATGATCGCGATGCCGGATTTCGTACTCCGCGTCCCAGCGCGCACCTTGAAGTTCGAGCGGACGAACGTGTATCGCATACACGCCGTAAAGGAAGAGCGGTTCTGCCATGATCGCCTCCGCCTGTTCAAGTCGAAGAGGGCCATCGGCGCGGCGCGCGGCGGACGCGCCACGTCTGCCTCGATGCATGCATCCCGGTGCATGAGCCAATGCTTATAGTTCGATCTCGCCGAGGATTCTGTGGGCCAGTGCCTTCGCTTCTTCGAGCGCTTCGTCGGCCGTTGCCGAGGTGGCTTCGACTTCGTAGACCGTGTCCTCTGTCTCGTCGCCTTCGTCGCGCGAGAGCGAAACCACGCCCTGATACTTCCCGCCATCCAACGGGCGGGTCGTCGCCGTCGCCGTGTAGAGACCTTTGGTGTAGGTGACGTCCTCCATGATGCATCTCCTGCAAGGGGGAGATTCCATCGTAGCACGCGATTTCGACGCTCACATGTCGATGCTTCGGGGCGTGCGTCCGGCTCTCGCGCGCCGTCGAGCGCCCTTGCACAGACGGGTGAAGTTGCAGGTTCGGCGCGCGTTCCGACGGCTTCTCGCGGCAACTTCTTCCGGATCAATCCTGCAGCAGCGATACCACTTCATCGAGCGTCGGCGAATGCGCGCCCGAGTGACGGCAGGCCGCCGCGCCTGCCGCGAGCGAGAACGCCAGATGCTCTTCCCACTTGCGTTGCGGCGCCGTCATCAGGCTGAACAACAGGCCGCCGATCGACGCGTCGCCCGCGCCGACGGTATCGGCGACGGCCACGCGCGGCGGCTGCGCTTCGACGATGCGCTCGCCGTCGATCAGCGTCGCCTTATCCGAGCCTCGCGTGACGAGCACGATCGCCTTCGGGTTCATTGCGCGCAGTTGCGCGAGGGCGGACGCTTCGTCACCCGTCTTGAACAGCAGGCGTAGATCTTCGTCCGACACCTTGATCAGATCGGCGAGCGACGCCATGTGGCGCAGCGTCGGCTCGTAGCCGTGCTCCATCAGGTTGCGGTAGTTCGGATCGAAGCTGATCTTCACGCCGCGCGCGCGCAGGTCGGCCGCGAGCTTCGCGAGCGTCGCGCCGATCGGCTGGCGCACGAGGCTGATGCAGCCGAAGTGCGCCCACTTCACATGCGACACCCAGCCTTCCGGCAGCTTCGACGGATCGAACGCGAGATCCGCGCTGTTGTCGCCCATGAAGAAGTACGCGGGCGGATGCGTCTGATGCACGACCGCGAGCAGCGGCGCGCGCTCGACGCGCTGCATGAAGCGCATGTCGAGACCGGCGGCCACGCTGGCGTTCCACAGATCGTCGGAGAAGTTGTCGACGCCGAGTGAGCCGGCGCACGCCGTCGGCAGGCCGAGCCGCGCGACGGCGCGCGCGACGTTCCAGCCGGCGCCGCCGGGCACCGACAGCCACGTTGAAGGACCCGTGCGCACGAGATCGGTGAGGATGTCGCCGGCGGATACGAAGTCGGGAAAATCAGCGGGAAATTCGGGGCTTGCGCTCATGATGCTCACCGTACAGGGTTATTCGGACTTGCTCGAAGGCTGCAACGCGGGCTGCAGCCCATGATGCAGCACTTCATAGCATGCGCCCATCGTGTGATAGTCGGTCTTGCCGGCGGGGCTCTTTTCGTCGCTGTACTTGCGGTTGTCGCACGTGAGAATGCGATACCACGCGCCATAGCGATGATCGACGAAGTGCGTCCAGCTATAACGCCAGATCTCGTCGTACCAGTCCCAGAAGCGCTCGTTGCCCGTGCGCTTGCCGAGCAGCGACGCTGTCGCGAACGTTTCGGCCTGAACCCAGAAGTACTTGTCGTGATCGCACACAGTGCGGTCCGGGCCGAAGCCGTAGTAGAGGCCGCCGTGATCGTGGTCCCACGCGTGCGTCATTGCGGCGTCGAACAGCTCGATCGCGCGCGGCAGCAGCCACGGCAGCGGACGATGACGTTCGAGAATCAGCAGCAGCTTCGCCCACTCTGTCTGGTGGCCGGGCTGGAAACCCCACGGACGGAAGATGTTCGAGCTGTCTTCCTCGTTGTAGTGCCAGTCCACCGACCAGTCAGCGTGAAAGTGCTCCCACACGAGCCCTTGCGAGAGCTTCGCCTGGCGCAGCGTGATATTGGTCGCGACGCGCTCCGCGCGGTCGAGGTACACGAGATGGCCGGTCGCTTCGTAGGCGGCGAGCAGCGCCTCCGTCGTGTGCATGTTCGCGTTCTGTCCGCGATAGGTACTCACGCGCCAGTCGGCCGTGGCTTCGTCGGCGTAGAGACCCGTCGCGGCGTCCCAGAAGCGGTGCTCCATCAGCTCGAACGTCGCGGCGATCATCGGCTTCGCTTCTTCGATGCCCGCCATTGCCGCGTGTGAATACGCGAGCAGCACGAACGCGAGACCGTAGCAGTGGCGCGTCGCGTCGAGCGTGCGCCTGTGGCCGTCGCGCCAGTCGATCTCCCAGTCGTAGCCCTGATGATGCGGGTCCCAGTGGCCGTCGCGCAGGAACTTCAGGCCATGCTGGGCGTATTCCAGATGTTGCGGATCGCCGAACTGACGGTACGCCATCGCATAGTTGAAGACGTAGCGGCAACTGCTGACGAGATGGCGCGTCGCGCGGTTGTAGATCGTGCCGTCGTCGCGAAAGAAGTGGAAGAAACCGCCGCTCGGGTCGAGCACGTTCGGCGCGTAGAAGCGCAGCGTGTCCTCGATGTGCGACAGCAGGAAAGCGCTGTCGCGGAAGTTGGAGACGGGCGGCGCCTTGTGGTTGGCGTTGTCGTTCGAAAGAGTCGTGTCGGGTTGTTTCATGGCGTATTCACCGAAGTGCTGGCACGGACAACGAGTTGGACGGGTACGCGAATATCGAGTGCGGACGGCGCATCTTCGAGCAGGAGTTCGACGCCGCGTCGGCCGAGCGCTTCCTTGTCGACGGCGATCGTCGTGAGGGGCGGGCGCGCATGCGCGGCGGCGGGAATGTCGTCGAAGCCGACGATCGCGATGTCTTCGGGCACGCGCAGGCCGCGCGCGAGACACACGCGCAGCGCGGCGAGCGCGGCGAGATCGTTGTACGCGAAGACGGCGTCGGGGCGCGGGCCGGGGCGATCGAGCAGCTGCTCCATCGCAAGTGCGGCGCCTGCGTCGGGGTCGAGGCCCGCGTCGATCGTGACTTCGAGCGACGGATCGAACAGCAGTCCCGCTTCGAAGAACGCGCGCCGGTAGCCGAGCGCGCGCTGCGCGATGCTGTAGTGCGCGAGCGAGCCGCCGATGAACGCGACGCGCGTGCGCTTCTGCGCGAACAGATGTTGCATCGCGAGCGCGGCGCCCGCCTGGTTGTCGAGATTCACCGAGCGCAGATTCGGCGCCCACAGATCGATCAGCACGAGCGGGCGCTGCATCGCGGCGAGCGTCGCGAGCGTTTCCGGCTCGACGAAGCCCGCGACGGCGATCGCATCCGGCGCGTGCAGGCGCATCTGCTGGACGACGTCTTCTGTCGGACCCGCCGTCAGCACGGACGGAACGATGCCGCGCTCGCGGCAGGCGTCTTCGACGCCGTGCAGCACATGGGAGAAGAACGGGCTGACCGCGAAGTTGTTGTGATGCCGATGCAGCAGGAACGTGAGCCGGCGAATGCGCGGGCGCAATTGCGCGGAGTCGTATCCGAGCCGGCGCGCCGTTTCGACGATGCGCTCGCGCGTCGATTCCGACAGGCCCGGCTGGTTCTTCAGCGCTCGGGAGACCGTGCCGATCGATACGCTGGCTGCGCGGGCGACGTCGCGGATCGTTGTAGCCATCGAGAGAAGCGGCCGCGCACAGACGCGCCGCAGCGAAGTCCAAGTTCGGGTGATTGTATAGTAAAACGCTGCGGGAAAACCCCCATCAGCGGGCTTTAGATACGCGTAGATACCCGTAGATAGGCTTACTGGAGGCTAAATGTTTGTTTAGTAAAATTCACTAAACGATTCTTCGAATCGCCGATTGGCGCGGCCCGCCGGATATTCCGACGGCAGTATGCGTGCGCGGTGGACCGGGCTTGTCACTGGCTCGATGCGAGACGAATCAGGGAATGGGGGAGCGGGCAGTCGGCACCTTGCCTGAAGGTGACTGCTCGTGATGACAGAAGAATGTCGGCCGAATGGATGTCGGCTCGATAGGGCCGTCGCGTCGGGCGCGGGCTGCCTGCGGCGACGCTTTGACGCGAAAAGTCAGCCGGCTTCGAAGCTCAGTCGACGGCGGCCGCCGTCCGTCCTCGCAGCAGCGCCTCGCTTTCCTCGAATCCGATCAGCACGAGGCCGGACGCCTCGCTCTTCGCGCGGCGTTTGGCGAGCGCCGCGACCGAGGCGATGTCCTCGCTGCTATGTAGCTGTTTGCCTGTCTGCGGCTCGACGTGCACGCAGCCGATCGCCATTGTCACGAAGCCGAAGAACGTTGGATTGCCGCGGCGGTCCTCGCCGTGGATGCCGCCCGCCAGCCGGTCCGCGGGTGCGTAGAAGCGCTGCGCGCCTTCGTTGAAGACGTGGATCGCGCGTTGCGCGCGCTCGCGCCAGTCTTCGCTCTGGAACAGGATCAGGAAGTCGTCGCCGCCGACATGCCCGAGAAAGTCGCGCGTCGGATCGCAGACCTCCGCCAGCACGTGCGCCGCGAACTTCAGCACTTCGTCGCCTTGCCAGTAGCCGTACTGGTCGTTGAAAGGCTTGAAGTGATTCAGGTCCACGTAGCACGCGTAAAAGCCCGAGTCGTTGCCGAGCAGGCGCCCGATGTGCGAGCTGATGGGAATGTTGCCCGGCAAGAAGGTGAGCGGATTCGCGTAGCGGGCCGCCTCGATGCGCACTTCCGTCACCGCGCGCACGAGGCTCTCGCCCGTGCCGAGGCCGACGTACCGGCCCTGGTCGGTGATCACGAAGCCATCAGCGAGGTAGCGCTGGTCGTCGCTGGCCAGCAGCTTCGCCATGTCCTCGACTGTCATCGACTTTTCGATCACGACGGGCGACGCGTTCGCGAACAGCATGCACGGCCGCTTGCCGAAGAGCTCGCGGTGATAGGGCAGCGCGTAGCGGTCCATGAACGCGCGGCGGTTGATCAGCGCGACAGGCTCGTTCTGCTCGACGACGGCGACGGCATGCAGGTTCGGCATCCGGTTGAAGAGATCGAGGACGTCGTTGTTCGTCGCGTGCCGTGGCAGCGCCGGCGCGTGCATGATCATTTTCGCGGACGCCATGCCACCCGAAGGCGATGCGCTGACCGCACGCGTCGCTTCGGGGAACACGGCGATGTGGCCGGCGCGCAGTGCTTCGCGGGCGTCGTCGGCGACGGCGCGCGGCGGGCGCGCATGCGGCTTGCCGAAGAAATAGCCCTGTCCGCAGCCGATGCCCATGTCCCGCACGACGATCAGATCCGCTTCCTTTTCGATGCCCTCGGCCACGAGCCTCGCGCCGCTCGCCGCGGCGAAATGCTGCATCGCCTTGACGGCTTCGAACTTGAGCGGATCGCACGCGATGTCGTGGATGAAGAAGCGGTCGATCTTCACGACGTCCGGCTGCAGGCGCACCCACAGATTCATGCTCGCGTTCGCCGTGCCGTAATCGTCCAGCGCGAACTGCGCGCCCGCCATGCGCAAGATGGAGATCGCGGGCAGAAAGCTGGTGACGTCGGGGATCGCGCTCTGCTCGGTCAGCTCGATCACGATGCGCTCGGCGTCGACGCCCATGTTTCGCAACATCACGAACGTGCCGTCGCGGTCGTCGGCCAACTGGCGGATCGCGCCCGCGCTGAAGTTCAGAAACAGCTTGCCTTCGTACGCGAGCTGCGCGAACGCCTCGATGCAGGTGCGCGCGGCCGCGCGTTCCAGCGCGATCACGCTGCCTTCGGCTTCAGCTCGAGCGAACAGCGCGTACGGCGTTTCGAGCGGCGTGCCGGCCGGTCCGCGAATCAGGCCCTCATAGCCGAGAATGGCGCCGTCGTCGAAATCGACGATGGGCTGGAAGACGGCAGACAGGTCGCGCCGTGCGATCAGGTCTTCGATGCGCGGCGCTACGGTTGGGGAAGACGAGCGTTGGGACATGACAAACGACCGGAGCATTCGACCGTCGGCATATCGGCATTATTCATACGGAATTAAGTGAATTTTTAGTGACAGTCGACGCCGCGTGCAATGCGCGACGGAAACGCTTTCACGGCTGAAAAAAAGGTGCGCAAAGGTCGTGATCCTGTGCTTTTGTCCTATGACATTCGGTTGACGCGACAACATGCGGGCGGCGCGCTGAAATAGCGAAACGCCAACGAAAAAGCCGCCCGGAGGCGGCCTTCACGACATGCACTCAGGGAGAGCGCTTATGAATCACATCCTGTACGGATCGAACGCGGGCCTAGCGGCGCGCAACAGCGGCTGTCGCGCCTTTTTTTGCAGCGCGCTTTTCGGCGCTGGTGTCGCGCGCCCCCCAGCGTTGCGCGAGCGCGGCGCAGACCATCAGCTGGATCTGATGGAACAGCATCAGCGGCAAAACGACGGCGCCGACCGCGTGCGTCGCGAAAATGACCTTGGCCATTGGCACGCCGGACGCGAGACTTTTCTTCGAGCCGCAGAAGATGATCGTGATCTGGTCGGCGCGACTGAAGCCCAGACGCTTGCTGACCATCATCGTCACGAGGAGTGCGAGCGCCAGCAGCACTGCGCACACGACCAGCAGCCCGCCCAGCGCGGCGAGCGGAATCTGACGCCACAGCCCTTCGTTGACGGCCTCGCTGAACGCGGCATACACGACCAGCAGAATCGAGCCCTGGTCGACGAATTTCAGCACGGCGCGGTTGCGCTCGATCCATCCGCCGATCATCGGCCGCAGCAACTGCCCGGCGACGAACGGCACGAGCAGCTGCAGCACGATATTCCATACCGTATGCCAAGGCGAACCACCGCTCGCCGCCTGGTTCGTCACGATCATGCTGACGAGGGCAGGTGTGATGAAGATGCCGAGCAGGCTGGAGGCCGACGCGCTGCATACGGCCGCGGGCACGTTGCCCTTCGCAATCGACGTGAACGCGATCGAAGACTGAACCGTCGACGGCAGCGTGCAGAGGAAGAGGATGCCGGCGTAGAGCGCAGGCGTGACGAGCGGCGAAAGAAGCGGTTTGAGTACGAGCCCGAGTACCGGAAACAGCGCGAACGTGCTTAGTAGCACGACGATGTGCAGCCGCCAGTGCGTCGCGCCGGCGACGATCGCCTCGCGCGACAGCTTCGCGCCGTGCAGGAAGAACAGCAGCCCGACAGCGATGTCCGTGACCCAGTTGAACGCCTTCGCCGCTTCGCCATGAACGGGCAACAGGCTGGCGAGAATCACGGTGCCCATCAGGCAGAGCGTGAAATTGTCGGGAAGGAGTTTCGGACGGGCCATCTTTCAAATCTCGATGCTGACCAGGCGGTTGCCTTGCCGTGGCCGGCCGGCGAACGCCAAAGAACTATTGTCAACGCAAAGCGATTAAAAAAGCAAATTCATTTGCCGAATTGATTAATTACCGAAACGCATTAAATGCGCGTCTTGTGAGAATGATTGCGCGCGCATTCGTGGGATGCGCGGAGGAAGCCGATTTCCGTCTCGGCAAGATTGCCCGCATGCCCCGTTTTTTGGATGCATTGGCGCGCGTCTGTTCAGACGAATTCAGGTGTTCGAACAACCTGTTTTCAGCGCCTTTTCGGAGGGTTCCGCAAGCGATTTGTGGTGAAAAAGCGTCGCAGTAACAATGCGTTACAAGAGTGCCGCAGACCTAACATTTTTTGGCTCGACACCCCTTGGGGGCGCCAATAAATTACTGTTCGAAGGCCGTTGGGACATCGCGCGTGGCAGGTTTTGCCGCGCCGTCGCGCCAGTCCCGGAACAAGCCCAGCCGCAGCTCGAACGGCGGGCTTTCAGGTGGATCGTCGGGCAGGTGAAACATGGTGCATGTAGGGCTGTCGAGGATCAAATGGTGGGGGACGAGCGCGCTGGTCGTTGCGCTGACTTCGCTCGCTTATGCTAAGCCGCCGTTCGCGTCGCACGAAGGGCATGGCTTCTTCGGCGGCGGGGCGGTTCATCGTGTCTCATCGTTTGGCGGTGCCATCCATGGAAACCAGGTGCCGCGCGCAAACGTTTCGCCTGACATGACTCACGGCAGCCGGTATGCAAGAAACGACGCGCAGCGCGTGCGCGTCGACGCAAACAGCCGAACGGACGCGAGCGACGCGTATGCCGGCCACATTGGCGGCAGCGCGAGCCGTGACACCATGCAACGCATGACGCTTCCGTACGACGTCTACCGCAACCGTCCGTCGGCGCAATACGTCGGCACGCAATACGCCGGCGCGATCACGCCCATCAGCACCGATTCCCGTCCCGCGCCGAGGCCACCGGCCAATGCGCAATCGGCGCACGTCGGCTCCATCCGCGACGACGTTGCGCGGTACAACGAAGAACGCGGCGTCACTCGCCAGATTCCCCGTCCTCCCGCCGACTCGCGTATTCCGGCGCCGTCGCCGTATCGCAACTGAGCTTTTCTCCCGCCAGTCCTGTCACGCCTTTCGGCCTTGCTCATAAGGCTGGATCGAATCCCTCATTCTCGCGCGCAGCCGTCCCAAGCCTCCCTTCTCCAGAGCGATTCATCCCCAGCTGATGTGACGTAAGTACGCCACACATTTTTGAAAACGCTCGTCAGCGTTCACAGTTTCGTCATCAAATCTCGTCTTCGTTGCGGCAGCGCGTCATCCGGCGCTTGAATGCGCTTCGCATCGGTTCCGGTGCTATAGAATGCGCGCGCCTTAAGGCGGGCGCGCAGATTTGCGGCACTGCGGAAACAAGGTGCATCGGCAACGAGTATCAAGCCGAAAGTCGACCAAACTATTCAGTCCGATATACCGGCAATAAGTACAGCTATTTTTGTCCGCAAAAATGGTCCGCAAAGATTTGTCGAGCCCAGATTGGCTCGACGATTCAGACGGATAACAGACACCGGACCGGCGAGCGCCCCGCCGCACAGCCGCACCCTTTTGACAAAGACAGGAGAACCCATGAAAACATCCGTCAGCCGTGCGCTGAGAACAACCTTGAAGGCGGGCGCCGTCGGCGCATTGCTGGCCGTCGCGTCGGCTTCGTCGTTCGCGCAGTCGAGCGTGCAGCTTTATGGCCAGGTCGACGAATGGGTCGGCGCAACGAAGTTCCCGGGCAGCCAGACGGCGTGGAACGTGTCGGGCGGCGGTATGTCGACGTCGTACTGGGGCCTCAAGGGTTCGGAAGATCTGGGCAACGGCTACAAGGCGATCTTTACGCTGGAGGACTTCTTCCGCGCGCAGAACGGCAAGTTCGGCCGCTTCGACGGCGACACCTTCTTCGGCCGTAACGCGTATGTCGGCGTCGAGTCGCCGTTCGGCACGGTGACGGCGGGCCGTCTGACGACGCATCTGTTCGTGTCGACGATTCTGTTCAACCCGTTCATCGACTCGTACGTCTTCTCGCCGATGGTCTATCACGTGTTCCTCGGCCTGGGCACGTTCCCGACCTACACGACGGACATGGGCGTGGTCGGCGATTCCGGCTGGAACAACGCGGTCCAGTACTCGACGCCGGATTTCAACGGCCTGTCGGGCAGCGCGATGTACGCGTTCGGCAATACGGCTGGCCAGAACAGCTCGAAGAAGTACAGCGCGCAGTTCCTGTACTTCCACGGTCCGTTCGCGGCGACGGGCGTCTATCAGTACGTCAACTTCAACAGCACGCCGGCCGACCTCGGCTCGCTGGTTGCGGGCCTGAAGAGCCAGTCGGTTGCGCAGCTCGGCCTGTCGTACGACCTGAAGTTCGTGAAGTTCTACGGCCAGTACATGTACACGAAGAACGACCAGGACGTCGGCAGCTGGCACGTGAACACGGCGCAAGGCGGCGTGTCGGTGCCGCTCGGCACGGGTACCGTGATGGCGTCGTACGCATACTCGCGCGACGCGGGCGGCCTCGACCAGATGCACCAGTCGGCGGCGCTCGGCTACGACTACCCGCTGTCCAAGCGCACCGACGTGTACGCGGCGTACCTCTACGACAAATACACGAGCCAGTCGTCGGGCTACACGGCCGGCGTCGGCATCCGCGCGAAGTTCTGATCGGCGCAGATGGCGCCGATCTGCGCATTGCTCGACGACATCGACGGCGACGCCTTCAAGGAGTCTGTCCACAACGCCCTGTCTTCCTCACGGAAGGCGGGGCTTTTTTCTGAGCCGAGACCGCACAGCCGCACATTGTCGACGGCTCCTTGATAAAGTCCCGGGAATCAGCCCGATTCATTCCTGTCCCGAGCGACCGCCATGGATACCCTCGTCAGCATGAAAGTGTTTCGCCACGTCGTCGAGGTCGGCAGCTTTGTCGGCGCGGCGGAGAAAATGGACATGTCCGCAGCGATGGCGAGCAAACACGTGATGCATCTCGAACAGCAGCTCGGCGCGCGCCTCTTGAACCGGACCACGCGCCGCGTCGCGCCGACGGAAGCCGGGCGCGAGTACTACGAGCGGCTGAGTCAGGTGCTGAGCGAACTGGACGAAGCCGAGCAGGCGGTGGGCGCGGCGAGCGTCGTGCCGCAAGGGCGGCTGCGCGTGTCATCGCTGTCGGCGTTCGGCCTGCGTCACGTGATGAGCGCCGTCGCCGACTACGCGACGCAGCATCCGCAAGTCACCGTCGATATCACGCTGTCGGATCGCGTGGTGGAACTGATCGACGAAGGCTTCGACGTCGCGATCCGCGCGTCGCCCACGGGGCTCAAGTCGTCGTCGCTGATCGCGCGGCAGGTGGCGACCGCGCACCTCGTGCTGTGCGCATCGCCGGAATACATCGAGCGGCATGGCGCGCCGAAGCGCGTCGCCGATCTCGCCGCGCACAACTTCATCCAGTACGCGGGCGTGTCCGCACTGGAACTGGTGGCGGGCGCGAACACGGGCAATGCGCGCGTGAAGGTGTCGGGTAATCTGATCGTCAATCATCTGGAAGCGCAGCGTGTCGTCGTGTTGCAGGGCGCGGCGCTCGCGCTGCTCGGCACGGAAGTGATCGGCGACGATCTGGCCGAGGGCCGTCTCGTGCCGCTGCTCGTCGATGAACTGCCGCCGCGAGAGCTGCCGATTCACGTCGTGTACGCGAGCCGCCGGCATTTGTCGGCGAAGGTGCGTTCGTTTGTCGATTTCATCGCCGAGCGCTTTGCCAGCGAGACGCTCTGGCCGACGCTCGATGAGATTCGCGCGCTGGCGGTGCAGTGAGTTCTGGAATCCGGGCACAGCGGCGACGCATCAGCCTCTGCTGAACGCCACTCGGGCGATCGGGTCGTATCGTTATACTGGTTGCAGGCAGTACCCGCGAAGTAGGGACGAACGAACCTGACGATTCGATCCGGGGGAGACATGACCGATCTTTCCACGCCGCAGCGCATCGGCGACGACGCGCCTTCGGAGCAGGCTTCACAATCCTCCGCGCCAGGCGCGCCCGACGCGCAGTCGTCAAGACGTCTGCGCTTCGTCACGGCGGCCGCGCTGTTCGACGGCCACGACGCGTCGATCAACATCATGCGGCGCATCCTCCTGGCGAGCGGCGTCGAAGTGATCCATCTCGGCCACAACCGCTCAGTCGAAGAAGTCGCGACGGCCGCCTTGCAGGAAGACGCGGACGGCGTCGCGGTGTCGAGCTACCAGGGCGGTCACGTCGAATACTTCCGCTACCTGGTTGATTTGCTGCGCGAGCGGGGCGGCGAGCGGATCAAGGTGTTCGGCGGCGGCGGCGGCGTGATCGTCCCCGATGAAATCGCGGAACTGGAGCGCTATGGCGTCGAGCGCATCTACTCGCCGCACGACGGGCAGCGACTCGGGCTGCAAGGCATGATCGACGACATGATCGCGCGCTGCCGCAGTGCCGCGCGATCCGATGCATCGCCGGCGCAACTGACCCGCGACCTTGCGGGCGCGCTTCATCGCGACGCAAGTCACGTCGCCGCATTCCGCAAGCTCGCGCAACTGATCACGGCGCTCGAAACGGGCGATCTCGACGACTCGATTCGCGCGCAGCTCAACCAGCAAGCCGAACAGGCGAATGTCCCGGTGCTCGGCATCACGGGGACGGGCGGCGCGGGCAAGTCGTCGCTGACGGACGAACTGATCCGGCGCTTTCGCCTCGACTATGGCGACTCGCTGACCATCGCCGTGATCGCGATCGATCCGTCGCGCCGCAAGTCCGGCGGCGCACTGCTGGGCGACCGGATTCGCATGAATGCGACGGGCGACTGGGGAAGCGGGGCGCGCGTCTTCATGCGGTCGCTGGCGACGCGCGAGGCGTCGAGCGAGATTTCCGATGCGCTGCCCGACGCGATTGCCGCGTGCAAGCTGGCGGGCTTCGATCTGATCGTGGTCGAGACATCGGGTATCGGTCAGGGCGATGCCGCAATCGTGCCGCACGCCGACAAGTCGCTGTACGTGATGACGCCCGAGTTCGGCGCGGCGAGCCAGCTTGAAAAGATCGATATGCTCGATTTCGCGGATTTCGTCGCGATCAACAAGTTCGACCGCAAGGGCGCCGCCGATGCGCTGCGCGACGTCGCAAAGCAGGTGCAGCGTAACCATCAAAAGTTTGCGTCAAAGGTAGACGAGATGCCTGTGTTCGGTACGATAGCGTCGCGCTTCAACGACGATGGCATGACGGCTGTGTACCAACATATCGCAAGAGCGCTGCGCGAACACGGACTGCGCGAGAGCGACGGCCGGCTGCCCACGATGGAAGGCGTGCGTCACTCGACGGGCCGCAACGCGATCGTGCCGCCGGCGCGCGTGCGGTATCTGTCGGATGTCGCGCTGACGGTGCGCGGTTATCGCGAGCGCGTCGAAGCGCAGTCGCAGCTCGCGCGCGAGCGTTGGCATCTCGAAGAAGCGCGGCGCATGCTCGATGAAGCGGACGGCGGCGCGCAAAATGCCGACGCATTCGATGCGCTGATCGACGCGCGCACGTCGCAGATGGGCGAGCGCGAAAGGGCGCTGCTCGATTCGTGGCCGCGGATCGTGACCGCCTATTCCGGCGACGAACATATCGTGAAGATCCGCGACAAGGAAATCCACACGGCGCTCACCGTCGAAACCTTGTCGGGCTCGAAAGTTCGCAAGGTCGCGCTGCCAGGGTTCAAGGACCCCGGCGAAATCCTGCGCTGGCTGATGCTCGACAATCTGCCCGGCTATTTCCCGTTCACTGCCGGCGTGTTTCCTTTCCGCCGCGAAAACGAAGACCCGACGCGCATGTTCGCCGGCGAAGGCGATCCGTTCCGAACCAATCGGCGCTTCAAGCTGCTGTCAGAAGGGATGCCCGCGAAACGTCTGTCGACGGCGTTCGACTCCGTTACGCTCTACGGCGAAGAGCCGGACGAGCGGCCCGACATCTACGGCAAGGTCGGCAATTCGGGCGTATCCGTCGCGACGCTCGACGACATGCAAGTGCTCTACGACGGCTTCGATCTGTGCGCGCCCGAAACGTCGGTATCGATGACGATCAACGGTCCCGCGCCGACGATACTCGCGATGTTCTTCAACGTCGCGATCGATCAGCAGATCGCGCTCGCGCATGCGAGGGCGCAACAGGAAGGGCGCGAGCCGTCGCAACAGGCACTCGACGATGCGCGCCGCTTTGCAATGGAGAACGTGCGCGGCACGGTTCAGGCCGACATCCTGAAGGAGGATCAAGGCCAGAACACCTGCATCTTCTCGACGGAATTCAGTCTGAAGGTGATGGGCGACATTCAGGCGTACTTCGTCGAGCACGGCGTGCGCAATTTCTATTCGGTGTCGATCTCCGGCTATCACATCGCCGAAGCGGGCGCGAATCCGATCTCGCAGCTCGCGTACACGCTCGCGAACGGCTTCACGTATGTCGAGGCGTATCTCGCGCGCGGCATGGCCATCGACGACTTTGCACCCAACCTGTCGTTCTTCTTCTCGAACGGGATGGACCCGGAATACACGGTGCTTGGCCGTGTCGCGCGGCGCATCTGGGCGGTTGCGATGCGCGACCGCTATGGCGCGAACGAGCGCAGCCAGAAGCTGAAGTATCACGTGCAGACGTCGGGGCGCAGCCTGCACGCGCAGGAAATCGACTTCAACGATATCCGCACGACGTTGCAGGCGCTGATCGCGATCTACGACAACTGCAACTCGCTGCACACGAACGCGTTCGACGAAGCGATCACGACGCCGACGGAAGACTCCGTGCGCCGCGCCGTTGCGATCCAGCTGATCATCAATCGCGAATGGGGACTCGCGAAGAACCAGAATCCGAACCAGGGCAGCTTCATCATCGACGAACTGACGGATCTCGTGGAAGCCGCCGTGCTCGCGGAGTTCGACCGGTTGACGGAGCGCGGCGGCGTGCTGGGTGCAATGGAAACGGGTTATCAGCGCGGACGCATTCAGGACGAGTCGATGCTGTACGAGCATCGCAAGCATGATGGTTCGTATCCGATCGTTGGCGTGAATACGTTCCTCGGCGCGCGTGCGCACGACGCGCCGACGCCGATTGCGCTCGCACGCTCGACGGAAGACGAAAAGCAGGGACAGCTGAAACGGCTGCGCGCGTTCCAGTCACGGCATCAAGACGAAGCGCCCGCGATGCTCGAGCGCCTGAAGCAGGCCGTCATCGACGATGAAAACGTGTTCGCCGTGCTGATGGATGCGGTGCGCGTCTGTTCGCTCGGACAGATCACGCACGCGCTGTTCGAAGTGGGCGGACAGTATCGGCGGAATATGTGATGCGTTGATACGAAGGCCGCGCGTCGGAATGGACGGCCGCCCGACGCGCGGCATCAACAGCCTTAGCGGCCGATGGCGAGGCGCGACTTGGCCGCGTCGTACTCCTGCTTCAACCGCCCGACCAGTTCGGCGACGCTCGGCACGTCGTGCATCAGCCCCACGCCCTGGCCCGCGCCCCAGATGTCCTTCCATGCCTTCGCCTTGTCGCTGCCAAAATTCATCTTCGACTTGTCGGACTCGGGCAATGCATCGGGATCGAGACCCGCGTTCACGATGCTCTCGCGAATGTAGTTGCCGTGCACGCCGGTAAAGAGGTTGGTGTAGACGATGTCGGCGGAATTCGCGTTGATGATCGCTTGCTTGTAGCCTTCGACGGCATGCGCTTCTTTCGTCGCGATGAAGCGCGTGCCCATGTACGCGAGATCGGCGCCCATTGCCTGCGCGGCGAGAATGGAGCCGCCGTTGGCGATCGAGCCCGACAGCACAATCGGCCCGTCGAAAATGCGCCGCACTTCTCCGACGAGCGCAAACGGCGACGTCATCCCCGCATGGCCGCCCGCGCCCGCGGCGACGAGAATCAGCCCGTCGACGCCGGCATCGAGTGCCTTCTGCGCGTGGCGCAGATTGATCACGTCGTGCAGCACGATGCCGCCATAGCTGTGCACGGCATCGACGATCTCCTTCGCGGGCGCGCGCAGGCTCGTGATGAAGATCGGCACCTTGTGCTCGACGCACACGCGAATGTCGTGTTCGAGCCGCGCGTTCGACTGATGGACGATCTGATTGACGGCAATCGGCCCGATGATGGCATCCGGATTGGCCGCCTTGTGCTCGGCGAGCGAGGCCTGAATCTGCGTAAGCCATTCGTCCAGTAGTTCGGCAGGGCGCGCATTGAGCGCGGGAAACGATCCGACGATCCCCGCCTTGCACTGCGCGAGCACGAGCTCGGGATAGCTGACGATGAACATCGGCGAAGCGACGACGGGCAGCGCAAGTTGCTGCAGGACGGCGGGCAATGCCATGGTGCGAGTCTCCTGATCGAGTGCCGACGCCATCGGCGTCCGGCGATATGAGTGTAGCGGCCGCGGCCCGCGCCTTGCGCACGATGTTTGCAGCGCGGACCGTTCACGACGTACGTTTAAGAACGGTCGTTCGATTATATGCGAGTGTCGCACTCGCTGCTCGCACCGAGACGTTCGAAGGAGTGTTCAGGTTCTACGAAAGCGTGGGCTATCCCACTCGCGCGCCCGCACCAGCCTTCTACAATGCCCAGACCCACAACGACAACGAGAACCGACATGCCCTTCAAGGACTTCACACCGTTTCGCGTCAAGGCCGGTGACGTCGATATTCATGGAGTCAAGGGCGGAGCGGGGCCGCCTTTGCTGCTGCTGCACGGTCATCCGCAGAGCCATCTGATCTGGCATCGCTGCGCGTCTGAGCTTGCCGCGCATTTCACCGTGATCGCCACCGATCTGCGCGGCTACGGCGCATCGGCGAAACCACCGAGCGATGCGACGCACGCGCCGTATTCGAAACGCGCGATGGCCGCCGACCAGGTCGCCGTGATGCGTCACTTCGGCTACGAGCGGTTTCTCGTGTGCGCGCATGATCGCGGCGCGCGCGTCGCGCACCGGATGGCTCTCGATTTCCCCGGCGCCGTCGAACGTCTGATGCTGCTCGACATCGCGCCGACGCTCGCGATGTACGAAGCCACCGACCGCACTTTCGCGACGCTTTATTTCCACTGGTTCTTTCTGATTCAGCCGGAGCCGTTGCCCGAAACGTTGATCGAAACAAATCCGGATGTGTACGTCGACCGCGTGATGGGCAGCCGTCACGCGGGCCTCGCGCCGTTCGCGCCGGAAGTGCTTGCCGAATATCGCAATGCGCTGCGCCAACCGGGCGCCGTGCACGCGATGTGCGAGGACTACCGCGCATCCGCGACGATCGATCTCGATCACGACCGCGCCGATATCGAGTGCGGTCACAAGATCGGCTGTCCGTTGCGCGTGCTGTGGGGCGCAGAGGGCGTGATCGAGAAATGCTTCGAGCCGATTGCCGAATGGCGCAAGGTCGCGCGCGACGTCAGCGGCCGTTCGCTGCCTTGCGGCCACTACATTCCCGAAGAGGCGCCCGCCGAACTCGTCGCGGAAATGCTGGCGTTTTTCGAAGCCGTCGAGCTTTGATTCCTGAACGATTAAAGGACGTGCGCCGCTCGCTAATTCAGGTGAGCGGCGGCAAGCGACGCGGCACGGGCGTCGACTTGACAATGGCCGTGCTCGTTTCGGCGCGCTCGGTCACTTTCGACAGAATCTCGTCGAGTTGATCGATCGTGCGCAAGTACAGCCGACAGATAAAGCAATCGTCGCCCGTCACCTTGTCGCATTCGACGAACTCCGGAATGCGGCGAATCACCTCTTCCACCAGATGCAACTGGCCAGGCAACGGCTTCACCCGCACGATTGCCTGCAGCGTGTAGCCCAGCGTGCGCGGATCGATCTGCACCGTGAAGCGCTCGATCACGCCTTGAGCGTCGAGGCGGCGCAAGCGGTCGGCCGTAGCCGGCGCCGACAGGCCGACGTTGCGCGCGAGTTCACTGACGGGCTGACGCGCATCGTCGGCGAGCGCGGCGAGCAGCAGGCGATCGGTATCGTCGAGCGTCGCAGGCGCCGGCATCTGCTTCGAAACAGGAGTAAGGCGCTTCGTCATTTTGGCCTTCGCTTTTTAGGTTGATTCTATTGATTGCCTCATTTTAGAGATGTATCCGCCGCTTCGGATTAACTACACTGCTCGCAAGATGTGATTCTTCTGGAGCGTTTCAAATGGCATCAAACAACGAAGTGCGGCGCGGCGCGGTCGAGATGACGCTTGCGATGCTGATGTCCGGAACGATCGGCTGGCTGGTCGTTTCGTCGCAGCAATCGGCGCTGAACGTCGCGTTCTTCCGATGTCTTTTCGGCGGCGTGACGCTGCTTCTGATCTGTGCTGTGCTCGGGCTGCTCAAGCGCACGCTGTTCTCGTGGAGGATGATCCTGCTGGCGACGCTCAGCAGTGCCGCCATCGTCGTGAACTGGGTGCTGCTGTTCGCCGCCTACTCGCGCGCGTCGATCTCGATGGCGACGACCGTCTATAGCACCCAGCCGTTCATGCTCGTCGCGCTCGGCGCGCTGGTGTTCCGCGAACGCGTGACGGCGTCGACGATCATGTGGCTGCTGGTTGCGTTCGTCGGGCTCGTGTTCGTCGTGAAAGTCGAGCCGGCCGTGCTCGCGATGCCGGGGCAGTATCTGCAAGGCGTCGCTTATGCCGTGGGCGCCGCATTCCTGTACGCGGTCTCGTCGATCATCACAAAGCACTTGAAGAACACGCCGCCGCACCTTATCGCGCTGATCACAGTGACGACGGGCGTGATCGTACTCGCGCCGTTCGTGCAGTATGACGCGCTGCCTTCGACGGGCACGCATTGGCTGCAACTCGTCACGCTCGGCGTCGTCAACACGGGGATCATGTACGTGCTTCTATACGGCGCGATCCAGAAGCTGCCGACGGCGATGACGGGCGCGCTATCGTTCATCTATCCCGTCGTGGCGATCGTCGTCGACCGCGTGGCGTTTGGGCAGAAACTCGCGTGGATTCAGGTGCTTGGCGCAGTGCTGATTCTTCTCGCGGCGGCGGGTGTGAATCTTGGCTGGCGCATCGTGCCGACGCGCCGCTATTCGCTATAACGGCAGTTCATACCGATGCTACGGATTCCGAATAAGCGGGCGATCTGATTCGTCGGACGTCATGATTCTGTAGGGAAATCACCGATGCGTCCGAAAGCTTCGCGCAGGTATCATTTTCTCGACGCTGATCACGTCAAAATAATTGTGCCGCTCGAACTGAAAGCCGAGCGGCTTTCTTTTTGTACGCTCGTTCGCGCCCATCGCCGTTATCTTTCGACGGCGCTCCTATTCTTCAGCCAATCATGCCGCGCGCGCACTGATTTGCGCGCCGTCGAAGCGCAGCGGCCCGTTCTCATCCGCCATACCCTCGATCAATTCGCGCAGCAGCGCTGGCCATGCGCTACGCGGCGTCAGCATCGACGCGGCGGCGCGCATCGCGCTCGCATCGTCGAGCATGCGCAACAAGGCGTCGAACGACAGCGTGCGCGCGTCGAGCAGCTTGAACACGATCAGGACCTTCAGTGCGTTTTTCGCATTGCGCGCGGGATCGGCGCGCAGCCACGCGACCCGCGACAACGCGCGATCAAGCGCAGACCGCACGTTGGAAAACGGCGCGCCGTGGCCCGGTATCACCGTCTTTACGTCGAGCGTGCCGATCAGTTCGAGCACGGCTTGCTGTTCCGCGAAGCCGCTTTCGCCTTCGAGCTCCGGAAAGATCACGCCGAAGCCGTTTTCCCACAGCGCGTCCGCGCTGATCAGTAACTGCTGCTCGGCGCAGTAGAGCATCAGCGAATGCGGATCATGTCCCGGCGCGCCGAGCACTTCCCAGTCGAGCGCGCCGAGCGTGAGTCGCGTGCCCGGCGTCATCGTGCCGGAAAATGTGAAACCTTCACAGAACTGGCCGGTCGCGCGAAATGTCAGGCGCGTCTCGTCCCATTCGCGCACGGCGTCCGCTTCCGTCGATGGAATCAGCGTGCGGCAAGGCCACGTTGCTTGCAGCCGGGCGTTGCCGCCACAGTGATCCGAATGCAGATGCGTGTTGACGATCAGATCGAGCGGCCTTCCATCGAGCGCATGCCGAACGAGCGCCACCGTCTGATCGGCGTGCGACGCGTAGCCGGTGTCGACGAGTGCCGCGCACGCATCGTCGATCAACAGCACGTTGTTCGACGAAAGCCAGCCGCGTTCGAACACGCGTACCGAGCGTGGCAGCGCGATCATGTGCCGGCTTTCCGTTCGACATTCAACGGCGCGTGTGGCTTCGGCATTACGAGTATGGTTGACTTGCCGATCAGCACCGTTTCGCCGCGCTGATTGACGACGTTGCCTTCGAGTTGCGTCAAATCGCCATTGAGGCTCGCCTTCCAGAACGCGCCGACGATGCGCCATGTCATCGTCAGCGTGTCGTCGCTGTGGACGGCCTTCTTCAGCTTCATGTCGAATTCGAGTCCGAGCGGCTGCGCGTACGTCGAGAAATGCGTGGCGAGCAGCGCCATGAAGTGCGCGGTAGGTTGTGTGCCCGACGCGATCAGGCCGCCGAAGCGACTCTGCGCGGCATACGCATCATCGTGATGCAGCGGGTTCAGATCGTTGACGATCGTCGCGAACGATTTGATCGAATCAGCCGACACGCTCAGCGTCGCGCTGAACGTCTCGCCGAT
This sequence comes from Paraburkholderia diazotrophica, assembly GCF_900108945.1. Lineage (GTDB taxonomy): Bacteria > Pseudomonadota > Gammaproteobacteria > Burkholderiales > Burkholderiaceae > Paraburkholderia > Paraburkholderia diazotrophica. The sequence goes on from NZ_FNYE01000002.1 coordinate 220,467, forward strand.
CGTGACGACGCGCGGCGGTATGTTCATTCGCTTGCCTCGCGCCGCTGTCGTTGCTTTGCCATCAGATCGGCGTGACGTCGTTCGATCTCATCCCAGACTGCGCGTTTGGCGGCATCGTCGAACGAAGACCAGTTCGCGATTTCGTCGATCGTGCGCAGACAGCCTTCGCACAGGCCGTTCGTCGGGTCCATCCGGCACACGTTGATGCAGGGCGAAGGAACAGGCGCGATGCTTTGCGCCGTGTCGTGAGTGCGAACCGTGTCGGCTGTCATGCCGTCTCGCGCAGCGCCACATCGACGACGGGCGCGCCCGTCAGCGCAGCGAGCTCCTGCGGCGTGAGATTGAACACAGCGTGCGGATGACCGGCGGCGGCCCACAGGCTGTCGAGCGTGAAGAGATCGGCGTCGATCAGCGTGACGGGCTGCGTCGCATGGCCGATGGGGCACACGCCGCCTATCGCATAGCCCGTTTTCTCGCGAACGAACTTCGCATCGGCGCGCGCGATGTCGCCGACCTGCGCAGCGACCTTCTTCTCGTCGACACGATTCGCACCGCTCGCCACGATCAAGACGGGCGCATCGTCTTCGCGGCGACGAAAGAGGATCGACTTGGCGATTTGCGCGATCGAGCAGCCGAGTCCCGCCGCCGCTTCCGCCGACGTCTTGCCCGTTTCCGGCAGCATCACGATCTGGCCGGCGTGGCCGCGTTCGCGCAAGAGCAGCGAGACGCGGCGCGCCGAATCAGGCAGCGAATCAAACGCAGTCGCTTGGGGCGTTTGAACTGTTGCGTTGTCCGTCATGTTTTTGTTCCTTTGATGCGTCACACGCAGGTGGCTTTTTCGCTGCGCGCTTTCGCCAGCAGCGCCTTGCCCGCGCGCGATACGTTCGGCTTGCCGATCGAAGTCGAAATGAAATCGCCGATCTCGACGACTTGCGCGAGATCGATGCCCGTCTCGATGCCGAGTCCGTTCATCAGATACAGCACGTCTTCCGTTGCGACGTTGCCCGTCGCGCCCTTCGCATACGGACAGCCGCCGAGCCCCGCCACCGATGCGTGAAAGATCTCGATGCCTGCCTGCAACGCGGCGTAGATGTTCGCGAGCGCCTGGCCGTAGGTATCGTGGAAGTGGCCCGACAGACGTTCGCGCGGAAACACCTGCGTGACGGCCGCGAATACTTCTCGCGTGCGCTTCGGCGTGCCGACGCCGATCGTATCGGCGATATCGATCTCATCGCAGCCGAGTGCGGCGAAGCGCTCGACCACGTCGACCACGGACGCCACGGGCACTTCACCCTGGTACGGACAGCCGAGCGAGCACGATACGCTGCCGCGCACGCGCAAGCCTTTTTCTTTTGCGGCTTGCGCGACGGGCACGAAGCGTTCGATGCTTTCCGCGATGCTGCAATTGATGTTCTTCTGCGAGAACGCTTCACTGGCAGCGCCGAAGATCACGATCTCGTCGGCGCGCGCGGCGATGGCGCCTTCGAGGCCGCGCATGTTCGGCGTCAGCACTGAGAAGATCGTGCCGGGCCTGCGCTCGATGCCCACCATCACGTCGGCGCCGTCGGCCATTTGCGGCACCCATTTCGGCGAGACGAACGAAGCCGATTCGACATTTCTGAACCCGGCCGCCGACAGCCGATTGATCAATTCGATCTTGACCGCGGTCGGCACGAATTCCTTCTCGTTCTGCAGTCCATCGCGCGGACCGACTTCGACGATCTTTACTGCTTGTGGCACAGCCATGTTTGTCTCCTGTGTCGACCAGAGTTGGCGCTTTAGCGCCTTACTCTGGTCCCATGCAAGGCGGTCGACCAAAGTAGGCGCTTTAGCTGTCGGCTGGAGTTAGTGCTTTAGCACCTACTCCAGCCCCATGCAGAGCACCTACTCCCGTCCCATGCTTACTCCGCCCATGCAAAACGATTGCTCCAGCATGAAGCGGCTGTTCTGCTTCTAACGTGGGCGAAATCAATACCCGCGTGCGATGTCGACGATTCCGCCGATCGGCTCGCCGCGTTTCAACGCGCCGATTTTCTGCGCAATCTGCACGACGCTTTCTTCGCGCAGCGTCAATGCCGAGATATGCGGCGTGATCGCGATGCGCGGATGTGTCCAGAACGGATGATGCGCCGGCAGCGGTTCGTCGACGAACACATCGAGCGTCGCGGCCGCGATCTGGCCTTCGTCGAGCGCATCGAGCAGATCCTGTTCGACGAGATGCGCACCGCGTGCGATATTGACGAGGTATGCACCGCGCGCGAGCTTCGAAAGGCTGGCCTTGTTCAGCACGCCGTGCGTTTCAGGCGTGTGCGGCAGCAGGTTGACGAGCACCTTGACTCCGTCGAGGAACGCATCGAACTCCGCATCGCCGGCGAACGTTTCCACGCCATCGATCTGGCGCGCGACGCGGCTGAAGCCGCGCACCGGAAGCCCGAGCGACACCAGCGTTCGGGCGACATGCGAGCCGAGCACGCCCAGGCCGAGCACGCCGATCGTGAACGTCTCGCGTGGATGCGGATCGAGCACATGCCAGCGCTGCTCTTTCTGAAGCAGATCGTACTCGTCGAAACGGCGCATGTAGCGCAGCACGGCGTGCGTCACGTATTCCGCCATCTGCTGCGCCATGCCCGTGTCTTCGAGACGCACGAGTTGCGCGCCGCGCGGCAACGTGCCGGGATACTCTCGTTCGAGTGCAAGAATCGCATCGACGCCGGCGCCCATGTTGAAGATCGCGCGCAGATCGTTGCGGCCCGCGAGCATTTCACGCGGCGGCCGCCAGACGACTGCGACATCGGCAGGGGCATCGTCGCCCGGTTGCCACTCGCGCAAGTCGACATCGGGCAGCGCGCGCGACAGGTCGTGCAGCCAGGCGGCGGTATCGGATTGCGGCGTATAGAACAGGACTTTCATGCGTGAGAGGGTGAGCGTTGCCGTCACTTGGCGAACAGCCGGCTGATGTCCGCGAAAGCCTTGAACTCGAGCGCATTGCCGCACGGATCGAGAAAGAACATCGTCGCCTGTTCCCCGACTTCGCCCTTGAAGCGAATATGCGGCTCGATGATGAACGTCGTGCCCGCCGCGCGGAGCTTTTCCGCGAGCGCATGCCAGTCGTCCATGGTCAGCACGACGCCGAAGTGACGCACGGGAACATTGTCGCCGTCCACCTGATTGACGCTCTTGTGGCCCGCTTCTTCCGGCGAAAGATGCGCGACCAGTTGGTGGCCGAAGAAATCGAAGTCGACCCATTCCGGCGAACTGCGGCCTTCCGCGCAGCCGAGCAGATCGCCATAGAACGCGCGCGCGTTCTCGAGGCTCGTGACGGGAAATGCCAGATGAAAGGGCTGCAGCGCACGTGGCGTTGCGGACGAAGTCTGCGACATGGGGCCACTCCTCTTATGGATAGGCTTCATTCTACTTTTTCGCCGCCGTTCGCGCGCGTTCCGGCGGGCGTGAAGCGGGGCCAGCGTCCGAACGCGGGCCGGTGCAGCGCGTGGGGATATGTAAAGCACGAAAAATTGGTTCAAGCGGTCCGTTGCGCACGCGACAATGATTTCCAGGATTTCGGCGACGAGGAAAGAATCATGTTTTCGTGCACCCGATCGATCTGGCCGCCACGGCTCGTGACCGTGCCGGGCCTGCATGGCAGCGAGGGCGCGCATTGGCAGAGCTGGCTTGAGCGCCAGTTTTCGCGCTCACTGCGCGTCGAGCAGGCGGATTGGGAAGCGCCGAACCTCGCCCAGTGGGCCAAGGCCGTGCGCGAACTGCTCGCGAGCGAGCGCGGACCGTTCGTGCTCGCCGCGCACAGCTTCGGGTGTCTTGCGACCGTGCATGCGTTACTGCAAGGCGTGCACGTGGCCGATATCGCGGGTGTGTTGTTCGTCGCGCCGGCCAGCCCGAAGAAATTCGAGTTCGCGGGGGCGTTCGACGCGCGACGCCTTGGCGTGCCGTCGATTCTGATCGGCAGCGAGACGGACCCATGGATGCCCGTTGCCGATGCGCGCGAACTGGCGCGGCATCTGGGCAGTGCGTTCGTCAATCTGGGCGACGCGGGCCACATCAACACAGCGGCGGGCTTTGGACCGTGGCCGCGCGCGAAATACTTTGTGGACACGCTCGCTCATTGCGCCGCGCCGCTGCGGTTCCGTGACGAAGCGCCGGAGCCGGACTTGCAGGCATCGAACTGAGCGCACTGGGACACGCATGAGCGCGGCGGGCGCAGTGCCGCTGCGCTCAGATCCAGTGGAAGCCTTTGGCGAGGATTCCGGCGAGCGCGAAGTTCGCGGCCCACAACAGACGGAACTCGGTGCGCATGGAGGATTCCAGCGCGCTGAAACGCGCATCCATCTTCGCTTCGAACAGGCGGAAGCGTTCATCCACATAGACCTTCAGCTCGCGCACTTCACGCTTGAGGTCTTCGAGGTCCTGGAGAATGTGTTCGATCGTCGTTTCAGCCCGAGTCATTCGTGCCTCCATGTTGATACCGCCGTGAATCAGGCGAAGCGCGTGGAAGTGGCGCTTCGCGACAGGTTTTTCCATCGTTTCCATTCGCATCATCCTAAGCAAATTCCTTCCTACGCAGGGTTTTGTTTGATCAGACACTCGACAGACCGACGAGTGCAAGTTGTGCCGCAGCGTGGCAATCCACGATTCACGAGCCACTCTGTGAACCGATCGTACGTGCAATCGACGTGTCGGAAAACCTGGCCGGAAGGCGTAGGAATCGCTCTCGGTATGTCCTAAAGTCGTGCGCCGGGTCGCGGTTTTTCTTGAACGCGAGAACAACGAAAAAAGCCGCTTCGATTATGCGAAGCGGCTTTTCCTGAATGATGCAGTTCAATCGCGCCGGCTAATGGGCACAGACCCGAGGGCACAGACCCGAGGGCACAGACCCGAGGGCACAGACCCGAGGGCACAGACCCGAGGGCACAGACCCGACGTTCAATGCCCGTCGCAACCATGCTCGCATCCGCTGCGTTCGAGCGGCATCTGCTGCGCGGCTTCCGCGCGAATGCCGAGCCGTTCCAGCAGCTTGCGGTCGGCTTCCGCCTGCGGGTTGCTGGTCGTCAGCAACTGATCGCCATAGAAAATCGAGTTCGCGCCGGCGAGAAAGCACATCGCCTGCAGCGCTTCGTCCATCTGCTCGCGGCCTGCGGACAGGCGCACCATCGCGCGCGGCATCGTGATGCGCGCGACGGCGATCGTGCGCACGAATTCGAACGGATCGAGCGCTTCCGTGCCCGTGAGCGGCGTGCCTTCGACCTGCACGAGATTGTTGATCGGCACCGATTCCGGATACGGCTCCATGTTCGCGAGCTGCGCGATCAGGCCCGCGCGTTCGCGGCGCGATTCGCCCATGCCGACGATTCCGCCGCAGCACACGTTGATGCCCGCGTCGCGCACGCGCTCGAGCGTCTCCAGTCGATCCTGATAGGTGCGCGTCGAGATGATCTGGCCGTAGAACTCCGGCGACGTATCGAGATTATGGTTGTAGTAGTCGAGCCCCGCCTCGCGCAGACCTTGCGCCTGATGTGTTTCGAGCATGCCGAGCGTCACGCAGGTTTCGAGGCCCATCCCTTTCACGCCGCGAATCATGTCCTTGATCGGTTCGAGGTGGCGGTCCTTCGGATTGCGCCACGCGGCGCCCATGCAGAAGCGCGTCGCGCCGTTTTCCTTCGCCACGCGCGCGGCCGCCAGCACGTCTTCGACGTCCATCAGCTTTTCGGCCGTCAGTCCCGTATCGTGATGCACGGATTGCGGGCAGTACGCGCAATCTTCCTCGCAGCCACCCGTCTTGATCGACAGCAGCGTGGACAGCTGCACGGTGTTCGCATCGAAGTGCTCGCGATGCACCTGTTGGGCGCGGAACAGCAGATCGTTGAACGGCAGTTCGTACAGCGCGACGACATCCGCGACGCGCCAGCGCGCGGCGGCTGAGTCAGCGGCGGCCGCTGCCTGAGACGGCGTGACGGGCAGAGGGGCGGTGTTGATATGGCTCATGGGGTCCATCCTTGATGATTCGTTTTTTCGAAGACCTTCAGCGCTGCGCGGCACGCAGCGTCTGCAACAGTCGGGCGGTGTCGAGATGCGTCGCGGCGATGTCCGGCGACGCAGGGCTCAGATGCGGCACGCTGCCGAGCAGCGGCGCGCGGTATTGGCGGTCGAGCCGCTCGCGGATCGCGGCGATGTTCTCGTCGGCGAATTGCATTGCGGGATCGACGCGGTTCGCGACCCAGCCCGCGATGGGCAGTCCGCGCGCGACGATCGCTTCCGCCGTCAGCAGCGCATGGCTGATGCAGCCGAGCCGCATGCCCACCACGAGCACCACGGGCAGATTCAACGCGACGGCGAGATCGGCGGTATCGTGTGCATCGGTGAGCGGCACGCGAAAGCCGCCGACGCCTTCCACGACGACGACATCGGCCATTTGTACCGCCGCGTGGTGCGCATCGACGATGCGCGTGATGTCGAGCGTGACGTTTTCCTGCACGGCGGCGATGTGCGGCGCGGCCGGTTCCTTCAACATGAACGGCGTGCGGATGTCGGGCGGCAGCAGCACGTTCGCGGCGGCATCCAGCTGATCGGCGTCTTCGTTGTGCAGCACGCCGTCCGCCATCGAGGCGCCCGCTGCAACAGGCTTCATCGCGGCTGCGCGCAAGCCGTCGCGTGCGAAGCCGCGCAGCAGCGCCGCCGACACCAGCGTCTTGCCGATTTCCGTATCGGTGCCCGTCACGAAGAGAGACAGTGCGCGGCTCATGCGAGTGTTTCCGCCGTCTTCATCAACGCATGTTCGAGCTGATCGAGGTCGCTGTGCGAATGCGCCGCCGACAGCGAAATGCGCAGACGCGACGTGCCTTCGGGCACTGTCGGCGGACGGATCGCAGGCACCCAGAGATTCGCGCGATCGAGCGACGCGGCCACATCGAGCGTCGCCTCGTTCGCGCCGATCACGAGCGGCTGCACGGCCGTCTGCGAATCGACGGGAAGCCACGGCGTGCGCTTGAGCATCTCGCGCGTGCGTTCGATCAGCGAGCGCAGATGCGCGCGGCGCTGGTCGCCCTCGACGCCTTCGATGATACGCAGGCTCGCCGACACGGTATGCGCGGCAGCGGGCACCGATGCCGTCGTGAAGATATACGGCCGCGCGCGCTGCACGAGCCATTCGATCACCGTTTCGTGCGCGACGATGAACGCGCCCGACACGCCCGCCGCCTTGCCGAGCGTGCCGATCGAGATCAGATGCGGTGAGCGCAGCGCGGCCTCGGCGACGGCGCCGCGTCCTTGCGGACCCAGCACGCCGAAGCCGTGCGCATCGTCGACGACGAGCCACGCGCCATGTTCTTCCGCGAGTTCGAGCAGACGCGCGAGCGGCGCAACGTCGCCGTCCATGCTGAACACGGTGTCGGTGACGATCAGCTTGACGGCGGCGTCCGACGCATCGAGCATTGCGCTCAATGCTTCGGCGTCCGCGTGCGGATAGATCTGGATCTCGGCGCGGGAGAGGCGTGCGCCGTCGATCAGCGACGCGTGATTGAGCGCGTCGGAGAACAGCGCCGTGCCGCGTCCGGCGAGCGCCGTGAGCGTCGCGAGATTCGCCATATAGCCGGTGCTGAAGTACAGCGCGCGCGGACTGTCGACGAAGCCGCCCGCGAAGGCCGCGAGATCGTCTTCGACTTGCGCGTGCGCGCGCGAGTGGCCGCCCAGCAGATGCGACCCGCCGCTGCCCGCGCCGTAGCGGCGCGCGCCTTCCGTCATCGCGGCGACGAGCAGCGGATGCGCGGCGAGCCCGAGATAGTCGTTGCTCGCGAAGCCGATCATGTCGCGGCCGTCGACGGTCATGTGCGCGGAGCACGGCGAGTCGATGGTACGGCGGCGACGGCGCAGGCCAAGCGCGTCGATATCCTTCAGCCCTTGTTCGAGCGTGTCGAGCAACTGCATCAGCGCGCCTCCGCCAAGGTCGCTTCGAAGGCCGCGCGCGTGCGTTCGGCGAGCAGCGCAATTTCTTCTTCGTCGAGGATGTACGGCGGCATCAGATACACCGTCGTGCCGATCGGGCGCAGCAGCAGTTCGCGCTTCAGCGCGTTTTCGAAGAAGCGGCGTGAGAACGTCCTGGCGGCGTGGGTGTCGTCGATTTCGGCATCGAACGCGATGATCGTGCCGCGCTGACGCAGATTGCGCACATGCGCATGCTGCGCGAGCGGTTCGAGCGCCGCACGCAGCGCGGCCGACTTCGTTGCGTTCGCGCCGAGCACGTTATCGGCGACGAACAGATCGAGTGTCGCGAGCGCCGCGCGGCACGCGAGCGGATTGCCCGTGTACGAATGCGAATGCAGGAAGCCGCGCGTGGTGTCGTCGTCGTAGAAGGCCGCGAAGATTTCGTCGCGCGACAGCACGATCGACAATGGCAGATAGCCGCCGCTGATTCCTTTTGACAGGCACAGGAAATCCGGCCACACGTGCGCCTGTTCGCACGCGAAGAAGGTGCCCGTGCGTCCGCAGCCGACGGCAATTTCATCGGCGATCAGATGCACGCCATAGCGGTCGCACAACGCGCGCAAGCCCGCGATGTACGACGGGTCGTGCATCGCCATGCCCGCCGCGCACTGCACGAGCGGTTCGACGATCAATGCGGCGATGTTGTTCGAGCGCGCTTCGAACAGCGAGCGCACGTCTTCGAGCGCGCGTTGTGCGACGTCTGCGGCCGTTTCATCGTCGCGCGCGAAACGCGCATCCGGTGACGCGACGACATGCGCGTTGCGGATCAGCGGATCGTACGCATCCTTGAAGAGCGCGACATCCGTGACGCCGAGCGCGCCGATCGTCTCGCCGTGATAGCTGTTCGCGACGCAGACGAACTCGCGCTTGTAGTCGTAGCCGCGATTGCGCCACGAGTGGAAGCTCATCTTGAGCGCGATCTCGACGGCCGACGCGCCATCGGACGCGAAGAACGCGTGACCGAGCGTATTCTGTGTGAGCGCGCCGAGACGTTCGGCCAGCTCGATGGCGGGCTCGTGCGTGCAGCCGGCGAGCATCACGTGCTCGAGCGTGTCGAGCTGATCTCTCAGCGCGGCGTTGATGCGCGGGTTCGCGTGGCCGAACAGGTTGACCCACCACGAACTGATCGCGTCGAGATAGCGATGTCCGTCGCGATCGTAAAGCCACGCGCCGGCGCCACGCGAAACGGGCACGAGCGGATAGCGCTCGTGATGTTTCATCTGCGTGCAGGGATGCCACACGGCGCGCAGGCTGCGGGCGACCCAGTCTTCCGTTACTTGTGTATTCAAAACAACTCCGACCATGAACCGGGCAAGGCGCGGGCGTTGGGCGCGGCGCGTCTCGCGTGTCGGTCATGCAAATGCTGCTGGCGAATCGGGACGGTGAACGTCCGCCTTGAATCCGGCGACGGGAACATGCGGCGGCATCGTCGGTGCTCGACGATCGCGGGCGTCCTGGGCACGCCGGATGTGCTGTCGCCGCGACGCGTGGCACCCGTTCGCGGTGCCTCGACGGTGCGCTTCCTTGCGACAGCGGGAGTGAGATTAGCGCGATATCCGCTGCGATGCACTATCGGAAAACACCGTGTTTTCAAGGGTGCGCGCGCGATTTTCCGTGGTTGGCGACAACTCGCAGCCATTCCGTCAGAAAGTCCGCAGAAGACCGTAGATGACGACGGCAAAGTCTTAGCGCCCCTGCGAAAAAAATCCCGGCTGCGTCAGTGCATTTTTTGCCGGTGTCGCGGAATACGGTAGAAGGTGCGCACGTTAATGAGCCTATGGTCAGGCGGAGATATCCGGAATGCTGACGATCTGCGCCTTTTGTCCCGTCGACGGTCTTCCGGATCGAGTCGCCAAGGCGTTCTTCCGCGTGTGGACGAATATCGTGTGAAGTTAATCCGCACCTAAATTCTTGCGAGGGATAGCGCACATAAGCGGCTGTAAGCGATACCTATCATTTTGCTTACGCTGTTGTAAGCAGGCTAGTGGTTCGCGGTGCTGTCATGGGGGCTTCATGCACGCATGAGAACGGCAGCGCGACCGGTACGCGGCGATCACCCAGCCGTCGACGACCACGGGGGAGCAGTCCGCTCCAAATACTCGCCGATGCCTCGACGCATCGCGCGTGCAGACGACTTCGCAATATTGGGAGCACCGATGAAGACAACTTTGCGCCGCATCCTTGCGCGAACGGGATGCCTCGATGTTTCCGTCGAAACGCTTGGCGATGGTGACGACCTCTACGAAGCGGGGCTGTCGTCGATGGGAGCCGTGCGGTTGATGCTGGAAGTCGAAGAGGTGTTCGGCGTTCAGATACCCGCGCAAGCGATATCGCGCGAGCTGTTCCAGAGCATCGGCGCGCTGGCCGATGAACTCGGCCGCCTGTTGCCGAAAACCTCACGCGAGCAGGCGGCCGTTCATGGCCGCTGACGCAGATGTTCGCCTCTCTCCCTCGCGACGGACGACATGTCCGCGATGATGCGCCCGCATACCATGCAGCCCGTGGTGTTCGACGGGTGCTTCGGCTGGCTGCACGAAGCGGCCGACGCGCGCGCCCGTCAGACGGCACGCGTCGGCGTCGTGCTGTGCAGTCCGTTCGGCTACGACGCGCTGTGCGCGCATCGCGGCTGGCGGGAGCTCGCCGAAGCGCTCGCGCTGTGCGGAATGCCAGCCTTGCGTTTCGACTATCCCGGCACTGGCGATTCAATCGGCGTCGAGCAGGACCCCGACCGTATCGGCGCGTGGCTCGCGAGCATCGAAGCGGCAGCGGTGCGGCTGCGCGCGGCGACAGGCGTGCAGCGGCTCGTGCTGTGCGGACTGCGGCTGGGCGCGGCGCTGGCCGCGCTGGCGGCGCAGCGCATCGGCGGTGTCGAGCAGATCGTGCTGCTCGCGCCCGTTATATCGGGACGCGCATATATCCGTGAACTCGAACTGCAGCATCAGACCTGGCTGACGACGCCCGACGGCATGGACAGCGTGCGCGAGTCCGACGACGGCTCGATCGGCGCATATGGCTTTCGCCTTTACGGCGAGACGCTCGAACGGCTGCGCGCGCTGGACCTCACGTTGAGCGGCGAACGCGCGCCCGCGCCGCGCATCCTGTTGCAGGACGTGTACGACAATCCGCGCGTCGAGCGGCTCGCCGTGCACTATCGTCGGTTGGGCGCGCACGTCGACGTGCAGACGTTCGCGTCGTATAACCGGCTGCTCGTCGATCCGCGCTTCAGCACGACACCGCGCGACGCGTTCGACAGCGTGCTGACGTGGCTCCACACGCAGCCTCGTGCCACGCGGCTGCCTCCGGCTCCGGGCGACGTGCTGCCGGCGCGCGCGCCGCTGCAACTTCCGTTCGCCGATGGCTATGGCGTGCCCGTGGTTTTCGGCGACGGATTGTTCGGCATGTCGTGCCGTCCGCGCCGCGCGCTCGACGATGCGCCCGCCGTGCTGCTGCCCAATACGGGCGGCGTTCATCACGTCGGCGATGGACGGCTTTCCGTGCTGCTCGCGCAGCGTCTCGCGAACGTGGGCGTGCCCACGTTGCGGATCGATATCGGCGGGCTGGGCGATAGTCGCGTGCGCGATCCTTCGCTGACGTTCGACGAGATCTACGCGCATCACGCCGTCGACGACACGCTCGCGGCCGTCGACTGGCTCGCCGCGCAAGGTCATTCGCGCGTCGTGGTGTTCGGCGTGTGCACGGGAGCCTATGTTTCGCTGCAGGCGGCGCTCGCGCATCCGAATGTCGTCGGCTGCATGGGCGTGAATCTGCCGTATTTTGTGTGGCCGCAGACGCGCTCGGATGCGCGCGTACGCCACACGCCGATGCGCGTGTACTCGCGCTCGATGCGCAGCCTCGCGAAATGGCGGCGGCTGCTGACGGGCAAAAGCGACGCGGGGACGATCGCGAGCCACGTCGCGAGCCGCATCGGTCAGCGGCTTGCCGTGGCGCTCGCGGCGCCGCTCGAGCGCGTGTTCGGGTTGCGGACGCAGGCGGGGGACGTGCGCCGGCTGGCCGCCGGGCTCGCGCGCAAGAACGCGCGGACGGCGCTCGTGTATGGCGCGATGGATGCGGGGCTCGACGATCTAGGGCTGCATTTCGGCCCGCGCGGCAGCGAGCTGACGAAGCTCGCGCGGACCAGCGTGACGATCATCGACAGGCTCGATCACGCGCTCTTTTCCACGGCGGCGCGCGACGCGACGGTGAACCTCTTCGAGCAATTCCTGCGCGAGCAGATTCAGGCGCCGATGCCTTTGTCGCTGCAAGGGGAGACGCGCATGATGGACACCATCACGGCGCGTATCGGGAAGGCGGAGCAGGTCGGATGATTGACGCTGGCGCGCGATGCGTAGAGAGAAGCACTGACGCGCGCAGCGCAGCGGAATCAGCGGCTGGCGAGAGCCGGCTTGCCGCCGTCCTTAGGCGCGGATTCGTTGTCCGCGTCGGCCGTTTGAGTCGACGGGTCTTTCCAGACGACGTTGTCGTTCACCGCGTAGAGATGGCACGGGTCCGAACTCTGCTTCTGGCAGTTCGAGACCGCGACCGACATCGGATCGTCGCCGCCTTCCGCCCACGACCACGCGCCCGAATTCGACACTGCAAACGCGCGGCTCGGATACTGGTGCAGGAAGTTGCGATATCCGGCGCGGCCGGCCTCATCGACGTAAGGCACGGCGTCGACGGAATCGATTGACGCGAAGTGCGTTGCTTTCGGCTGCGTCGGCTCGGCGACGCGATACTGGACGCCTGTCGGCATGCCGACGCGCGCGAGGAACGCTTCCACGGACGGCCACCAGATGCGCACGCCGTCGCGATCGCCGACGAGACGATGCGCGTCGTTCTTGTACGAGCCGAAATCGACCATCTTCGCGCTGACGCCCGACGCATGCGTATGTTCGGTGTAAGCGGTGTACATCCGCGAAACCAGCGACGACGGCCAGATCGAATCGTTGTCGCCGTACAGCCACAGCGAAGGCACATGCGTCTTCTCGCCGTACGTGCCGAATGCGCGCGCCAGATTGCCTTGCCAGTCGGAGCAGGCGTCCTGGCGCAGGCCGCCAGAGAAATTGATCAGCGCGCGCACGCCGGGTGCAGGGTCCATGCCGTAGGCGATCGTCGCGAGACCGCCGTGCGACGTGCCTGCCACGATGACGTGCTGCGCGTCGACGTAGTTTTGCTTCGACATGTAGTCGACAGTCGCGGCGACGTCGGCGGCCTGGCTCAGACCGTTGCGCGTCACGTCGCAACCGTCCTGTATGTACGTGCCGCCCGAATCGGCGAAACCCTGACGGTTCGGCGCGACGACGACATAGCCGCGGCGCACGAACTCGCGCGCAAGCGACATCGGATCGCTGCGCGTCTGTGTGCGCGGATCGCCGTGAATCTTGCCGTGATTGAAGACCAGCATCGGGAACGGGCCGGGGCCGTCCGGTTTGTAGACTGTCGTTTCGAGGGTGACGTTGCCGTCGGCGCCGACGGGAATGCGGATGATCTGCTCGCTCAGCTTGACGACGGGCAGATAGCCGTCGTCGAGCGCGAGGCGCTGCACGTTTGCGCGGCTCAGCGGGCCATCGGCTTGTGCGAGCGGATCGGCGTGCGCGAACGAAACAGCGCAGGCCATGAAGGCCGCCGACATCGCACAAACTGTCAGAACTTTGCTGAACGCCATCCGCAACACCTACTTTCAAAAACGCCTGAAACTTCCCTTACGGGCTGATTGCACCGCGATTACACGCCAAATCAAGGCCCAAAAATCCATATACGCTGCGCTCGTCGCGCAGGCAGACTGACCAGGACAGCATTTGGATGAACCGAAGCCGATAGACGCGACCCCACGCGTCGGGTGAGCGCCTCGCGATGTCCCTGGCTGCCTGCCGGACCGAAGTATCAGCCGGCGATGCATCTGGACATCCTGCGGGAGCGGTGGTCCGCCACCTCGCTACGGAGCGCTGCAACATCTGTGGGACTCATACTGGCACGACAATTTATATTTGTGCAATTCAGTACAAACCCCTTGCGGAACCAATTGCGAGTGTGCCTCGATGCGTGTGCAACGGCTCTGCGCGGGCCGTTGGCGGATTCGTAGAGGAAGCGTTTATGAGGGACGTGGTGTCGATCCAACACCATGATTTTGTTGTGGAATCCGCCCCTTTTTGAGTGATGTGAACACTTGCTGCGGACGCTATCGCGCGGTTATCGAAGCCTGAGTGTCAGCGATCGCTCACATCGCCGTCGACATAACGCCAGCGCTGATCTTCACCCCTGACGAAACGGCTCGATTCATGCAGCCGATGCGCTCGTCCGCCCACTTTGTAGCGCGCGACGAACTCTACTTCGGCGTGCGCATCGTCGAGCGGTGTGTAGCGCTTGATCTGCAGACCCAGCCAGCGCGGCGCATCGGTTGCATCGGCGTCGACGTCGAGATCGGCGGGACAGGTTTGCGCCGCCCACGTGTCGCGCAAGTATCGGGCCTCGCCGAGCACGTAGGCGCTATAGCGCGAGCGCATCAGTTCGAGCGCGGTAGGCGCGGCGGCGCCGCCGTCGATGTAGCGGCCGCAGCAGTCGGCGAAACGCGGTGGCTTGCCGGTTTCGCGCCGATCCGGCGCGGCGCCGCCGCAAGGACAATCGACAGGGCGTTTCTTCGCTGGTGCTGTCATGAAAGATTGGTGTTCAGTTCAGCCCGCGCGCAATCAGGATCTTTTGGATGTCGCTCGTGCCTTCGTAGATCTGGCACACGCGCACATCGCGATAAATGCGCTCGACGGGGAAATCGCTCAAGTAGCCGTAGCCGCCGTGAATCTGCAACGCGGCAGAACAGATCCGCTCCGCCGCTTCCGACGCGAAGAGCTTCGCCATTGCCGCTTCCGTGAGACAGGGCTGGCCCGCATCCTTCAGCGATGCCGCGTGCCAGATCAACTGGCGTGCCGCTTCGAGTTGCGTCGCCATGTCGGCGAGACGGAACTGCACGGCCTGATGCGCGAACAGCGGCTGGCCGAAGCTCTCGCGCTCCCTTGCGTACGCGAGGGCTGCATCGAGCGCCGCGCGCGCCATGCCGACACTCTGCGCAGCGATGCCGATGCGCCCGCCCTCCAGGCCCGACAGCGCGATCCGATATCCTTCGCCCTCCGCGCCGATCAGATTCGAGGCCGGCACGCGGCAGTTGTCGAAGACGATCTGCGCGGTGTCCGACGAATGCTGGCCGAGCTTGTCTTCGAGGCGCGCGACGACGTAGCCCGGCATATTCGTCGGCACGATGAATGCGCTGATGCCGCGCTTGCCGGCGCTCCTGTCGGTGACGGCCATCACGATCGCGACGTTGCCGTTCTTGCCGCTCGTGATGAACTGCTTGACGCCGTTGAGCACGTAGAAGTCGCCGTCGCGCGTGGCCGTGGTGCGTAACGCGGACGCATCCGAGCCCGCCTGCGGCTCGGTGAGGCAGAACGCGCCGAGCATCTCTCCACGTGCAAGCGGCGTGAGCCAGTCGCGCTTCTGCGCTTCGTTGCCATACGTCAGCAGAATGCTGCACACGGGGCAGTTGTTGACGGAGATCGCCGTCGACGTACCGCCGTCGCCTGCCGCGATTTCTTCGAGTATCACGGCGAGCGCGAGCGCGTCGAGCCCGGCGCCGCCGTACTCTTCAGGCACGAGCACGCCATACGCGCCGAGCTCCGCAAGCTGGCGATGCACGTCGGCGGGAAACGCGCGGTCGCGGTCCCATTGCGCGGCGTTTGGCGTCACGGCTTCGCGCACGAAGGTGCGAACCGCGTCGCGGATCATCAGATGGTCCTGATCGAGCAGCATGCGAATGCCTCTCCGGTTAGTGTGATGCTCACCATTCGAGCGCGGTGCCGTCGTACTGGAAGAAGCGGCCATGAAAGTGATGCGGCGTGCTCGCCGCCTGCGCCAGCACTTCGCGCATGCCTTTGACGCTGTGCGCCGGATCGACGGCGGCGCTGGCGCCGCCCATGTCCGTGCGCACCCAGCCCGGATGCAGCGAGACGCAGGTGGCCGTGCGCGTCTGCACGGACGTCACCTTCAGCACGTCGTTCAGCGCCGCCTTGCTCGCGCGATACAGCCAGCCCGTCGTGCCCGTCGTCTCGTTGATGCTGCCCATGCGGCTCGACAGCACGGCGAGCACGCCGCGCGCTTCCTCGACGAGCGGGAGCAGAACGGGGATCAGCTGCATCGGTCCGCGCACGTTGGTCGCCATCACGAAGTCGAAGTCTTGCGCGCTGACCGTCTCCACGCCTTCCGTGTGCGGCCCGTACACGCCCGATACGATCACGGCCGTATCGAGCCGCTCGCCATCCAGCTTCAAGCCGAGCGCGGCGATTTCCTCGGGATCGGTGACGTCGAGCGAAAAGGCTTCGGCGCCGAGCGCGACGAGTTCGCCGAGCGATTCGTCGTCGCGCGCGGTGGCGAGCACGCGCCAGCCGTCGTGCCGGTATTGCTTCACGAACTCGCGGCCGATGCCGCGCGACGCGCCTACGATCAACACGGTCTTCATGACGTGTCCTCTTGCGCGCGGATTGCCGCGCGCTGTCGTTGGAACAAGAGTTAGACGAGCTCGATGCCCATCGCCGTCGCTTCGCCGCCGCCGATGCACAGGCTCGCGACGCCGCGCTTCAGCCCGCGCTTCTTCAGCGCGCCGATCAGCGTGACGAGAATGCGCGCGCCCGATGCGCCGATCGGGTGGCCGAGCGCGCAGGCGCCGCCGTTCACGTTCACCTTGTCGTGCGGCAGGCCGTGCTCTTTCATCGCGGCCATCGTGACGACGGCGAACGCCTCGTTGATCTCGTACAGATCGACGTCCGCCGCCTTCCAGCCGTTTTTGTCGAACAGCTTGCGGATCGCGCCGACGGGCGCCGTCGTGAACTTCGCCGGCTCCTGCGCGAACGTCGAGTGGCCGACGACGCGCGCGAGCGGCGTCACGCCAAGCTTCTTCGCCGTCGATTCGCACATCATCACGAGCGCTGCCGCGCCGTCGCTGATCGACGACGAGTTCGCGGCCGTCACCGTGCCCGTCTTGCTGAACGCCGGCTTGAGCGTCGAGATCTTGTCGAGGTTCGCCTTGAACGGCTGCTCGTCGCGCTCGACGGTGACGCTGCCTTTCTTGCCTTCGACGATGACGGGCGCGATTTCCCACGCGAACGAACCGTCTTCGTTCGCGCGTTTCGCGCGCATCAGCGATTCGATGGCGAACTTGTCCTGTGCCTCGCGCGTGAAGTCGAACGACGCCGCGCATTCCTCGGCGAACGTGCCCATCAGACGGCCTTTGTCATAGGCGTCTTCGAGGCCGTCGAGGAACATGTGATCGAGCACCTGGCCGTGGCCCATGCGCATTCCGCCGCGCGCCTTCGGCAGCAGATACGGCGCATTCGTCATGCTCTCCATGCCGCCCGCGACGATCACGTCGACGGAACCGGCCGTCAGCATGTCGTGCGCGAACATCGCGGCGCGCATGCCGGAGCCGCACATCTTGTTGACGGTCGTCGAGCCCGTCGACAGCGGCAGGCCCGCGCCGAGCGCGGCCTGACGCGCGGGCGCCTGGCCTTGGCCGGCGGGCAGCACGCAGCCCATCACGGCTTCGTCGATCTGCTCGGGCTTGAGGCCCGCGCGCTCGACGGCCGCCTTGATCGCGACGGCGCCGAGCTGCGGCGCCGTCAGCGATGCGAGCTCGCCCTGGAACGCCGCCATCGGCGTGCGCGCGACGGAAACGATGACGATCGGGTCGTGGTTTGTCTCACTCATGTTTCAGCTCCTTGATGACTCCGTGGACGACAGCGGCCACACCGCCGAGCTGCGCGGCATCGGCGGCGACCATGTCGTTGTCTGCTGTATGCGCGCGGCTCGCCGATACGGCCGCGACGCAATTCGTATAGATTCCTTCGAGCGCTGCCGGCTCTTTCACCGTCATGCCGAGATCGCGCACACGGCCGTCATGCACGCCGTACACCCAGCCGTGAACGGTGAGGTCCTGGCCTCGCGCCCAGGCGTCGTTGATGATCGTCGTGCGGCACACGTTGACCACCTGCTCGATCGTGTTCAGTTCGACGAGACGCCGATGCCGCGCTTCGCCCATCGGCCATTCCTCGAGCAGCGCCGCATGCTTCGTGCGCACGTCCTGCACGTGATGCAGCCAGTTGTCGGCGAGACCGACGCGCCGTCCGAGCAGCGCCGCGCCGACGCCCGAGCAGCCATAGTGGCCGACGACCATGATGTGCTTGACCTTCAGCAGATCGACGGCGAACTGGATCACCGACAGACAGTTCAGGTCCGTATGCACGACGACGTTCGCGATGTTGCGGTGGACGAATACTTCGCCCGGCGGCAGGCCGATGATTTCATTGGCGGGCACGCGGGAATCCGCGCAGCCGATCCACAGATATTCGGGCGCCTGCTGATGCGCGAGCCGCGAGAAGAATTCGGGGTCTTCTTCGAGCTTGTGTGCGACCCACGCATCGTTGTTCTGGAACAGATGCGCAAGAGGATGAGGGGCGGAAGGCGTGTTCGTGTTCATGATCGTTTCGACGTAGATAGCTTGTGTCTGTTTGTCCGATGGCGGACGCTGTGCGTTCATGCGACGCGCACGGCGCGCGCCAGATCCGCATCGGCGGCGCGATCCGCAGCGAACCGTTCCGGATAGCGGACGGAAAAGCGCAGGCTGCGGTCGTAGGGATAGAAGTCGGGCAATTCGCCCTTGAGAATCGAGTCCTTGTTCCTTTGCCACAGCGATGGCTCGAAGAAATCCGCGTGATGCTTCATGAACGATTCGCGCACGCGCGGATCGCCGAGCAGAAACGTGCCGTACGTCTCCGGGAAAATGTCGTGCTGTCCGACCGTGTACCACGGCTCGCCCGACATCTCGTCTTCCTCATGGCGCGGCGGCGGCACGGCGCGCACGTTGCAGTCGGTGAGATATTCGATCTCGTCGTAGTCGTAGAACACGACGCGCCCATGCCGCGTCACGCCGAAGTTCTTGTACAGCATGTCGCCGGGGAAGATGTTCGCCTGCATCAGTTCCTTCACTGCGTCGCCGTATTCCTTGATGCCATGATCGATGTCGGCGTCGGTGCCGTGTTGCAGGAAGATGTTGAGCGGCACCATGCGGCGCTCGATATACAGATGCTTGATGACGAGATTGTCGCCTTCGTATTCGAGCATCGACGGCGCTTCCCTTTCCAGTTCGCGAATGAGCGCGTCATCGAGGCGCGACAGCGGCAACGCGACGCTCGAATATTCGAGCGTATCGGCCATGCGGCCCAGACGGTCGTGACGCTTCACGAGCTGATACTTGTTCTGCACCTTTTCGCGCGTCGTGTCCTTGGGCGGCGGAAACGAATCCTTGATCAGCTTGAACACGTACGGAAACGACGGCAGCGTGAACACGAGCATCACCATGCCCTTGATGCCGGGCGCGACGATGAACAGATCGCTCGAATGCTTCAGATGCCGCAGCAGATCGCGATAGAAGAGATTCTTGCCTTGCTTCTGCAAGCCCACCGACGTATAGATTTCCGCCCTTGGCTTGCCTTGCAGGATGCTGCCGAGAAACTCGATATACGCGGACGGCACTTCCATATCGACGAGGAAGTACGAATGCGAAAAGCTGAAGATGATCAGCAACTGGTCGCGCCGGCAGAGCAGCGCATCGACTGCGAGCAGGCCCGGCTTCACGTGATGGATCGGCAGCGCGAACGGCACCATCGCGTCACCGTTTATCACGCGGCCGATGATGTACGCCGCCTTGTTCCGGAAGAACAGTGACGACAGCACGTGAATCTGGAAATTCGGTGCTTCATTGTTGAAGGTGCCGAAGTTGTCGCGGAACGACTGGATCACGCAGTCGACATCTCGCGCGAGATTCTCGAACGGCAGGTTCAGCTGGAAGTTCGTGACGATGCGCTCCAGCGTGACGGCCAACCCGTCCTTGCCGGGGTAATACGCGCGATATGTCGGCTTCGCGGCGGGCTCGTCGTTCTCGATGTACTCCGTCGAGATCGCGGGCCGCACGAAGATGAAATCGTTGTTGAAGTACGAGCGGTGCAGGATGTGGCAGCACACCGAGTTGAAGAACGTCTCTGCGCATTCGGGCTGGCGGTGCGTCGTCAAGAGACCGATGTAGTGCAGCTTGATCTGCTGCCACACGTCGTCGTCGATGTTCTCCGCGTCGTATTCGTCTTCGAGCTTCTCGATGCATTCGCGCACGCGATCGTCATACGACGCGATGCGATCGCGCGCGAGCTTTTGCAGGCCATGCCAGTCGCCGGCTTCGAACAGGTCTTTCGCGCGAATCGCGGCTTCACGGAAGATGTGGTAATGCCGGTCGAAGCCCTCGAGCAGCGTCTCCGCGACGTCGAAGCCGATCTGTGACGACAGCAGTTTGGGAAAGTGATTCATGTCGACCGTGCATTCATTCAATGTCGTGAAGACACCCGCGATTGTATCGCCCGGGTGAGCCTGCGAGACGCCTTCAGGCCGCATCAGGCCTTCGGGCGCAGCGCCGACGCATCGTCTTTTGAAGCGTGTTGCGGGGCGTTCGGCACATCTTCACGCAAAGCCGCGCCAACTATCGTGTATGTCGCCCGATCTCCTGCTCAGGTTTTTTCTTTCGATGCTTCTGCGTGCGCGAGTTGTGCCGCTTCGTCATAGCCATTGCGGCGCATGCCGCTTTCGAGCAGCACGCGCGCTTGCGCTTCGTATTGCGCGAGGTCTTCGAGCGTCGCGTTCAGGTCTTCGCGCTGACGTTCGAGCACTTCGCGATGCCGGATCACCGTCGCTAGAAACGCCTGCAACTGGGGAACGGTGTCCGTCGGCGAATCGT
Source organism: Paraburkholderia diazotrophica (assembly GCF_900108945.1). Classification (GTDB taxonomy): domain Bacteria; phylum Pseudomonadota; class Gammaproteobacteria; order Burkholderiales; family Burkholderiaceae; genus Paraburkholderia; species Paraburkholderia diazotrophica. The sequence goes on from NZ_FNYE01000002.1 coordinate 241,279, forward strand.
ACAGATCCAGCAACGCGCGGATTTCCGACAGCGTAAAGCCCAGCCGCTTGCCGCGCAGCGTGAGCCTGAGCCGCGTGCGGTCGCGGCCCGAGTACACGCGGCGCAGTCCGCTCGATCCTTCGCGGCTCGGCGAGAGTAAACCCTGGTCCTCGTAGAAACGGATCGCGCGCGGCGTCACGTCGAATTCGCGGGCCAGTTCGGTGATCGTGTATTGCGTGTTCATCATCGGCTGTTCATCGAATCGTCCGGCATGTCCGGTCTGTCGGGCTTTTCGCCCGGCCGGGCACAAAAACGGATTGAACGTTAGAATCGACGTTTACGTTATCGTCAACCTGAATAAAGCGCAACCCGCGCTGCACGGCGCATACGGTTCGCCATTCACCGGTTCACCGATGCGTCGCGCCGCCGACGGAGGAAAGCCCCGCGATGAATGCTCTCGAACACCAACTCGAATACCCTTTCGCCGACAGGATGCCCGCCGCCGGCACGACACAGGAGGTCGCGCCCGGCGTCTACTGGCTGCGCATGCCGCTGCCATTCGCGCTCGATCACATCAATCTCTGGCTGCTGCGCGACGAGATCGACGGGCAGCAGGGCTGGACGATCGTCGATTGCGGGATCGCTTCGGACGAAATCCGCGCGAACTGGGAGACGCTGTTCGATACGATGCTCGAAGGTCTTCCCGTGCTGCGCGTGATCGTCACGCACTGTCATCCGGATCACCTGGGTCTCGCGGACTGGCTGTGCGAAGGCGGCGACAAGAAGCGCTGGAATGTGCGTCTGTGGATCACGCTCGGCGAATACATGCTCGGCCGCGTGATGGCGGCAGGCGACGGCTCGAATGCGGGCGGCGAGGGCGCGGCGCGGCATTTCGCGCGGCATGGGCTGACGGACGAAGCGTCGCTGGACAAGCTGCGCAATCGCCAGAGCTACTACTCGAACCTGGTGCCGTCGGTGCCGCGCCAATACCGGCGCATGCGTGAAGGCGATGCGCTGACGATCGGCGGGCGCACATGGCGCGTCGTGACGGGCTTCGGTCATTCGCCCGAGCATTGCGCATTGCACGCCGAAGCGGACCGCGTGCTGATCTCCGGCGATATGGTGCTGCCGCGCATTTCGACGAACGTATCGGTGTTCGATATCGAGCCGGAAGGCAATCCGCTTGCGCTGTATCTCGGTTCGCTCGGCCGCTATGAAACGATGGCCGCGGACACGCTAGTGCTGCCGTCCCACGGCAAGCCGTTTCGCGGGCTGCATACGCGCGTCCTTCAGTTGCGCGACCATCACGCGGCACGCCTGGCTGAAGTGCGCACCGCTTGTGCGCAGAAGCCGTGCAGCGCGGCGGACATTGTCCCGATCATGTTCAAGCGCGAACTCGATATCCATCAGATGACGTTTGCGATGGGCGAAGCACTCGCGCACCTGCATCTGTTGTGGCTCGAAGGGGAAATGAAGCGCGTGCAGGGCGCGGACGGGGTGATCCGGTTCGATATGCAATAAGAGCGCTGGCTTATCGCGTGCGCCGTTAACACTCGCGCGCTTGCGTGATCGCACATCCCGGCCGCTGCCGAATGCAAAACGGCCCGAACGCGATTGCGCTCGGGCCGCCAAATGCAGACCGTTTCGTGAACGACGGCTTCTACTGCACCACCACCGCCCCAAAATTCTGCCGACCAAACGGACTGACGTGATACCCGTGCACGTTCGTCCGCGTGATGGCGGTCGCCGTCGGATAACCGAGCGGAATCCACAGCGCCTCATCGTGGATGATCTGCTGCGCGGCCTGATACGCTTTCGTGCGCTTGCTCTGATCGGCGGTTTGCTTGCCTTGCTCGATCAGCTTGTCGAGCTCCGGGTCGCAGTAGCGCGCAAAGTTGATCCCCGACTTCACCGCATTGCAGCTGAAGAGCGGCGACAGATAGTTGTCCGGGTCGCCGTTGTCGCCGGCCCAGCCCATGAACAGCGTGTCGTGCTGTCCCTGCTTGGCCTGCTTGATCAGCTCGCCCCATTCGATCACCTTCACCTCTGCCTTCACGCCGATCTTCGCGAAGTCGGCCTGTAGCATTTCGGCGCCCGCCTTCGGATTCGGATTCAGCACGCTGCCAGTCGGACGCACCCAGATCGTCGTCGAGAAGCCGTCCGGGTAGCCTGCCTCGGCGAGCAGCTTCCTGGCCTTGTCGGTGTCGTACGGCCACGGCTTCACTGCCTTGTCGTAGCTCCACGTGTTCGGCGGATACGGATTGTTCGCGGGCGTCGCGGTGTTGTCGAACACGGCTTTGAGGTACGACGTGCGATCGAACGCCATGTTGAGCGCGGCGCGCACCTTCTGGTTATCGAGCGGCTTCTTCTGCGTATTGAGCGCGACGAACGCGGTCATGAACGCGGGCGTTTCCACGATGGCGAGCGACTTGTCCTTCTTCGCATCCGCGACGTCCTGCGGTTTCGGCGACAGCGCGATCTGGCATTCGCCCGCCTTCACCTTTTGTGCGCGCACGGCGGCATCGGGCGTGATCGCGTAGATCAGCCGGTCGATCTTCGGTTTCGGGCCCCAGTACGACGGGTTCACCTCATAGCGGATGATCGAGTCCTTCGTATAGCTCTTCAGCACGAACGGCCCAGTGCCGATCGGCTTTGCGTTCAGATCGGCCTGCTTGCCGGCCTTCAACAACTGGTCCGCGTATTCGGCCGAATAGATCGACGCGAAACCCATCGTGAGGATCGACACGAAGGTCGCGTTCGGTTCGTTCAGTTCGAACTTCACCGTGTTGTCGTCGACCTTCGATACCGACTTGATCAGCTTCACGAGCCCCATCGACTGCGCATGCGGAAAGCCGCTCGCGCCCGCCACCTTGTGCCACGGATTGTTGTCGTCGAGCATGCGGTCGAACGTGAAGACGACGTCGTCGGCATTCAGCGGACGCGTCGGCTTGAAGTAATCGGTGGTCTGGAACTGCACGTTCGGATGCAGATGAAACGTGTACGTGAGGCCGTCGGCGCTCACGTCCCACTTGTCGGCGAGCGACGGCGCGACTTTCTTCGCCGCTTCGTCATACGACACGAGCGAGTTGAAAATCACATCCGCCGATGCGTTGGTCGTGACGAGCGAGTTGTACTGAACGACGTCGAACCCGTCGGGGCTCGATTCGGTGCAAACGGTAAGCGGTTTTGCGATGGTCAGCGCAGGTGCGATGGCGAGGGCCGTCAGCGTCGTGGCGGCGAGCAGCTTGAAACGCATAAGATCTCCCGGAATTTCGAATTCTTCGTGGCGGGGCGGCGTCGTGCATTCTGTCGTGCACTGCGCGCGCTCCGGGCAGGTACTTCACGCATTTTCATTCTGAAACGGATTCAGCGCCGGCGCAGTGCGTCATATTCTGCCGACTCTGGCGCAAGCTTATCGAACGCTTACGGCAGCGACAACAATTGAATCCGCATAACGATATGGTTGCGCGTTCGCGCTAGCGGCTGGCGTAGCGCAAAAGATACGCGATGCCGTCGATTGCGCGCGAGCCGTACCACGACACCATCTCGCCATCGATCAGCTCGATACGTTTGCCTTTGAGGCGCGCATCCTGTTTGAGCGCGTCGCAATGCTGCTGCGTGAAGCGATACGGCTCACTCGACAGCAGCACGCGATCGACATCATCGAGCCACGCGGCGTCGAAATCGAACGACGGATAACGGGCCGCGCCTTTATCGCCGCCTTGCACGGCCGGCGACGTTTGCCAATTGACGAGGCGCAGCATCGCCGAGATATAGGTGTCGCGCGCGACCGTCATCCACGGCTCGCGCCAGATCGCGTAAAGCACGTTTTGCCGTGGCCATGCGCGCGAAGCGGCTGCATCGAGTTGCGTCTGAAGCGCGATGGCCAACTGTTGCGCTTCGTTCTCACGGTCGAAAATCGTGCCGAGCAGCGCGTACAGCGCGAGATTGTCGGTCGGCGCAAGCGGATGCGTGACGACGATATGCGGCACGAACTCGCGCAGCCGTTCGACGGTTCCGCGCTCGTTCTCGTCGATATTGACGATTGCATGAGTGGGTTGCAGCGCGCGCACGGCATCGATTTTCACCGCCTTCGTGCCGCCGATTTTCGGCACCTTGCGCACCTTGTCGCGCGGATGGACGCAAAAGCCCGTTCGCCCGACGATCTGCGCGTCGAGCTTCAATGCGAAGAGAAGTTCGGTGATGCTCGGCACCAGCGACACGATACGCGCGCCGCTGCCCGCTTTCGCGTGCTCGATACCGGCTGCATCGACAGCACGCGAGATCATGATTCAGCGGGCGGCGCGCGGCTTGCGCGGGGCCTTTTCGAAGATGGCGTCGTACAGCCAGCGCGGCAGCACATGCAACAGCATCGCCGCGAAACGCATCTGCCACGGGAAGATCGCGAAGCGCGTTTTCCGGGCGATCGCATCGGCGACCTTTTCGGCGAAGCGGTCCGCGTCCATCAGGAAGGGCATCGGGTACGGATTGCGCTCGGTCATTGGCGTGCGGATATAGCCGGGCGCGATCGTGACCACCGATACGCCGAGCGGCCGCATCTCGACGCGCAGCGCTTCGAGATACTTCGTCGCCGCAGACTTCGACGCGCTGTACGCGCCCGAGCCCGGCAGCCCGCGCACGCCCGCGACACTGGCGATGCCGACGAGCGTGCCCTTGCGCGCAGCGATCATCGCCGAAGCGAATGGCTCGAACGTCGCGACCATGCCGAAGTAGTTCACGTCCATCACGTCGCGAAACGCCTGCAAATCGCCGTGGCCCGTCACGGCGCCGTGGCTGATGCCCGCGTTCGCGATCACGATGTCGGGGCAGCCGTGTTCCGCGATGAACTGCTGCGCGGCACGACCGAGCGCATCCGCGTCCCGTACATCGACGGAATACACGGAGATCGCATTCTGGGGATGGGACTGCCGGAAGCGGGCGAGAGCGTCGCCGCGACGGGCAACGAGGCCGAGAATCGCGCCGCGCCGCGCATATCCGGCGGCGAGCGCTTCGCCTATGCCACTCGACGCGCCGGTGATGAAAACCTTTAGCGGTGTACTCATACCGGCCGTCGCGCGTGAATGGAATTACATCTTCTTCGCGCGAACCTGGCCGACCAGGTAATCGAGCACCTGGAGCGTGCCGGGCAGGCTGTTCGTCTGCGCGGGACCCGTTTCGTACTTGCCCTGCACGGCCAGCGTCGGCACGCCGTCGATCCGGAAGTCCTCGATCAGCTTCTTGTCACGCTGGACCGCGCTCTGCGTTGAGAACGAGTTGTATGCGTCCATGAACTTCTTCGAATCGACGCCGTTCTTCGCGAGGAATTTGGCCTGCTCTTCCGGCGTCAGCAGATAGTTCTTGTTGACGTGGATCTCGTGGAAGATGGTCGGCGTGAGCTGGTTCGCGAGGCCGAGCGCGTCGACCGCGTGATAGAGCTTCGAGTGCGGAATGAAATCGTCGCGGAACGCGACGGGCACGCGCTTGAACACGACGTCCGGGCCCTGCTTCTTGACCCACGATTCCAGGTACGGATCGAATTCGTTGCAGTGCGGGCAGCCGTACCACATGAATTCGATGACTTCGATCTTGCCGGCGGGCTCCTGGACGGGCTGCGGCGTGGACAGCACCGTGAAGTCCTTGCCGGCGACGGGCGCGGCAGGCGTTGCTTGCGCCGCGCTCGCGACGAGGCCGAGAGAGAGGAAAAGAATGCTCAGCAGTTTTTTCATGTTTTGTGAACCCAATCAGGGGAAGTAACGGTGGCGGGCTTTGGCGCGGCGCGACCGCAACGGTTCGACGGCAGGCGTCTGCCGCACATGAGACTCGCGCCGCGCGCTGAAGGTTCAGCGGCGGCGCGTGACAACCCGTTACTGCGTGAGAATCACTGCTTGGTGAAGCGGATGACGGCGGTGTCGACGCCCGCATCGGACAGGCGCTGACGCGTGGTGTTCATCTCCTCGAACTTCGAGAACGGGCCGATACGAACGCGATAGTACGTCACACCGCCGGCATCGCGCTGCGTGACCTTCGATTCGAAGCCCTGGAATGCGAGCCGCGCGCGCTGCTGTTCCGCATCGGCAGCCGTCTTGTACGCACCGACCTGCAGCAGATAGCCCGTGTTCACGTCGGCGGCGGAGGGCGGCGTGCCGTTCGCATTCGGCGTCGAGCCGGCCTTCGGCTGATTCGGTGCGTTGTTCGCGATGCCCGGCGCGCTGGTCGCTTGCGGCGGCTTGCGCGGCTGGTTCATCGCCATCGTGTTGCTGTTGCTCGCGCCGTTGTTCGCGTTCGCGCCATTGTCCTGAGCGGGCTTCGGCGGGACGGCGACGCCGTTGTTCGACGGCGGCACTTCGACGATCTGCGGCTCTTCGAGCATCCCCGAAGTCTGCGACTGGTTCGTGGTCTGGCCGGGCGCGGTGTTGGGCGGCGCGGGCTGCGCGGCTTGCGGCACCGGCTGGCCGGGGCTCTTGCCTTGCAGCGGACGATTCGGATCGTACTGCGGCTGGCTTGCACCGGCATCGGATGCGGCGGGCGGCGCGACCTTCGCGACGAACGGCGTGGGCGCGCGCGTGATGTAGAGCGCCACCACCACCGCGATGGCCAGGCCGACGATCAGGCCCAGCACGATACCGAGAAAAGTGCCCCCGGTCTGTTTCGATTGCTTCGTTGTGCGGCGTGGTTTTGCCATCGTCTGTTTCACCTGCAAAAGGAAATCTGGAATGACCGTCGATTATAGCGACGGCCATCCGCCTGACGTCTTAATTAAAGCGCGTGGAGATTACATTTTGGCGGGTGCCGACACACCGATCACGGCGAGGCCGTTCGCCAGCACCTGGCGCGTCGCCGCGAGCAGCGCGATGCGCGCATTGCGCGGCGCTTCTTCGTCGACGAGAACGCGTTCGGCATTGTAGAACGAGTGAAATTCGCCGGCGAGATCGCGCAGGTAGAACGCGACCGCGTGCGGCGCGAGTTCGTCGGCGGCATGGGTCAGCATGTCGGGGAATTCAGCGAGCTTTTGCAGCAGCGCCATCGCGCGCTCGCTGCCGAGCGGCGACAGATCGACGAACGGCAGCAGCGCTTCGTCCGCGGCATAGCGCGACTTCCATTCGCTGATCACCGAGCAGATGCGCGCGTGCGCGTACTGCACGTAGTACACGGGGTTCTCGTCGTTCTGCTTGAGCGCGAGGTCGACGTCGAACACGAACTCCGTATCGGCCTTGCGCGAAATCAGGAAGAAGCGCACGGCGTCGCGGCCGCGGCGGATGGTCTCTTCGTCGAGCAGATCGGGCGCCGCTTCCTGGCCCGGCAGCGCGCCGCCCGACCATTCGATCAGATCGCGCACCGTCACATAGCTGCCCGCGCGCTTCGAGATCTTCACTTCCTGGCCGTCGCGCATCACCGTGACCATCTTGTGCAGCACATAGTCGGGATAGCCCTTCGGAATGCCGATGCCGAGCCCTTGCAGACCGGCGCGCACACGCGCGATCGTGCCGTGGTGGTCCGAGCCCTGGATGTTGATGACCTTCGTGAAGCCGCGCTGCCACTTCGTCTCGTGATAGGCGACGTCGGGCACGAAGTACGTGTACGTGCCATCGGACTTGCGCATTACGCGGTCCTTGTCGTCGCCGTCGTCGGTGGTGCGCAGCCACAGCGCGCCGTCCTGCTCGTAGGTCTTGCCGGCGTCGATCAGCTCCTTCACCGTATTCTCGACGCGGCCTTCCTTGTACAGCGACGATTCGAGGTAGTACTGGTCGAACTTCACGCCGAACGCCTGCAGGTCCATGTCCTGCTCATGACGCAGATAGGCGACGGCAAAACGGCGGATCGCTTCGAGATTCTCGACGTCGCCTGCGCCCTTGACGGGCTCGCCGTCGCTTGCCGATACGGTTTCGCCGTTCAGGTAGTCGCGCGCGATGTCGGCGATGTATTCGCCGTTGTACGCGCTTTCGGGCCAGCCCGCGTCGCCGGGCTTGAGGCCACGGGCGCGCGCCTGCGTCGAGATCGCCAGGTTGCCGATCTGTACGCCCGCGTCGTTGTAGTAGAACTCGCGATGCACGGCATAGCCCTGCGACGCGAGCACGTTCGACATCGCGTCGCCGAGCGCGGCCTGGCGGCCGTGTCCGACGTGCAGCGGGCCCGTCGGGTTCGCCGACACGAACTCGACCAGCACGCGCTTGCCCGCGTCGCGCGCCGAGCGGCCGAAGGCGTCGCGCTGCTCGAAGATCGCGGCGATCACGGCCTGCTTCGAAGCAGCCGACAGACGCAAGTTGATGAAGCCCGGACCGGCCACTTCGGCGCTATCGACGAGGCCCTTGGCCTGCGGATGCACGAGCAGCGCATCGACGATCTGTTGCGCGAGCTGGCGCGGGTTGCTGCGCAGCGGCTTGGCGATCTGCATCGCGACGTTGCAAGCGACGTCGCCGTGCGCGGCAACTTTCGGTCGTTCGAGCGTGATGGCCGGCGCGACGAACGCGGCTTCGGATTCACCTTGAGTGGCCTGGGCGACCTGCTTGACGACGTCGGTCAGCAGGGTTTCGAGAGTTTGTTTGTGTGCAGGCAGCATGCTTGTTGCGAGTCCAGTGAGGCAGTCCGATGAAGCGGGCAGCGCCGCGAACGGCGCGGAAACAGGCCGGTGACGGCGTGCAACGCGCTTGGGCGCCGGATGCGCGTCGCGAGCGTGACGCTGCGGCGGCGCGCCAGGGCGGCGATCGCTTCGCGGCGCGCGCCGTGCCGAATAGCCGGACACGCGCTGCGGCGAAGCGGCACGGCGAATGCAGCGTGCCCGGACGCACGGCGGCGAGCTTTTTCCGTCAAGCCGGATTTTAGCAGGTGCTAATATGTCCAATGAGATGCCCAGCAGGGGCCGTGGCCACCGGCAACACCCGAGCAAGCAGCCGGCGCGCCAACGGAACCCGTGCGGCTGACCGTGACGAGCATCATGCGGCCGGCCGTGGGAGAAGCCAACATAACGAAAAGGGAACAGTCATGCTGATTACTTTCAAGTGCCGCTCCGCCCCCGATGTGGTGATGTTGGAGAATCTCGCCCAATATCTGCTGGGAATCATCGGCAAGCGGCTCGGCCCGCGCGGTGTAATCAATCACGACGAACTCGGCGTTGCGATCTCGAAGCTCGAAGCAGCAATCGTGACCGACAAGCAGGAACGCGCCGAGCATGAAGGCCACTTCCACGAAGGGGAGGAAGGCCACGACACTCACGAGATTCCGATTGGCCTCGCGCAACGCGCATTTCCGTTCCTCGATATGCTGCGCGCTGCGCAGAAGGAAAATACGGACATCGTCTGGGGGATCTGAGCGGCTTTCGATCGCACCGGTGAGGCTGCGCTGAGGCGGCTTTGTCCTTTGTCATGTGATTCCCGCTCGGTGCAGCGCGCGCTGTCTTGCGCGGCGTCGTATTTGGCCGCGCATACCCGGAATCCGATTCCGGGCCGAGCGCGCATCTGCCGCTTCCAGCCCACAAAAAAGCCCATCTCGCGATGGGCTTTTTTGTTGCGTTTTTCGCCGTGACGCAGCCCTCGCGCGTTACTGGCTTGCGCCTTCCGGCACGGTCGCGGGAGCGGATGCGCCCTTCTTCATCTTGTTCTTTTTGGGCTTCTTCACGTGAGTGACGGTGGGCGGCGAATACGAACTCACTGAGCTTGATCCGCCGGGGGCCTGAGGTTGCGCGCCAGCGAGCGGCGCGACGGCGGCGAGCGATAACGCGATCAACATCAGCGTCAGCTTCTTCATACGATTTCTCTCCGTTGACGGTTGCAAGTCGTTGAGTCGACGCGTTTTTACGGTCGCGTCTGGCAGGTTCGGCAGGATGAAGCGTTTTCAGTCTACAAAGCCGAAAATATTCGCTGGGCCTTTCAACTGAAAATATTCAGCCTCTGGCCAGCGATATAGTCCTGCCGTCCGCCGCTTCCGCTCAGAGCAGCGGCGCGAGCGCGCGCTCTGCGTCCGCCTTCGACAGCGACATGCGCCGCGCGTAGTCCTCCAACTGATCCTGGCCGATCTTGCCGACCGAGAAATAAGTGCTGTCGGGATGCGCGAGATAGAAGCCTGAGACGCTCGCGGCGGGCAGCATCGCGAGCGATTCGGTGACGCTCATGCCGATCTCGTCGGCTTGCAGCGCGGTGAACATGTCGCGCTTGACGAGGTGATCCGGGCAGGCCGGATAGCCGGGCGCGGGACGGATGCCGCGATACTTCTCGCCGATCAGATCGTCGTTCGACAGATTTTCGCCTTGCGCATAGCCCCACAGGTCGCGGCGCACGCGCGCATGCATCGCTTCGGCGAATGCTTCCGCGAAGCGATCGGCGAGCGCCTTCAGCATGATCGCGCTGTAGTCGTCGTGATCCTGCTCGAACTGCTTTTCCTTCGCGTCGACGCCCAGGCCCGCCGTGACCGCGAACATGCCGATATAGTCGGCGACGCCCGAATCCTTCGGCGCGATGAAATCGGCGAGCGACCGGTTCGGCCGCATCACGCCGTCCACCACGGGACGCACGCTTTGCTGGCGCAGGTTGCGCCACGTCAGCGCGACTTCGCTGCGCGACTCGTCCGTGTAGATTTCGATGTCGTCGTCGTTGACCGTGTTCGCGGGCAGCAGCGCGATGACACCGTTCGCCGTGAGCCAGCGGCCCTGGATCAGGCGCGCGAGCATCGACTTGGCATCCGAGAAAACGCGGCGTGCCGATTCGCCGACGATCTCGTCGTTGAGAATCGCGGGATACGGACCGGCTAGATCCCACGTCTGGAAGAACGGGCCCCAGTCGATGTAGTTCGCGAGTTCGTTCAGATCGAAGTTCTTGAACACGCGCCGGCCGATGAACTTCGGCTTCACAGGCTGATACGCGCTCCAGTCGATCTTCGTCCTGTTCGCGCGGGCTTCTATGAGCGTGACGAGCGGCTGGGCCTTCTTGTTCGCGTGCTGATTGCGGATGCGGTCGTAGTCGGCCTTCAGCTCGTCGAGATACTTCGTTGCGCCTTCGTCGGACAGTAGATTCGACGCCACCGACACCGACCGCGACGCATCCGGCACGTACACGACAGGGCCTTCGTAGTGCGGCGCGATCTTCACGGCGGTATGCACGCGCGAAGTCGTCGCGCCGCCGATCAGCAGCGGAATCTTCTTCACGCGGAAGTAATCGTCGCGCTGCATTTCCGACGCGACGTAGGCCATTTCTTCGAGCGACGGCGTGATCAGGCCCGACAGACCGATGATGTCCGCGCCTTCGACTTTCGCCTTCGCGAGAATCTCGTTGCACGGGACCATCACGCCCATGTTGACCACTTCGAAGTTGTTGCACTGAAGCACGACGGAAACGATGTTCTTGCCGATATCGTGCACGTCGCCCTTCACGGTCGCGACGACGATCTTGCCTTTCGCGCGCACGTCGCCGCCCGCTTCGGCGAGCTGGCGCTTTTCTTCTTCGATGAACGGAATCAGATGCGCGACGGCCTGCTTCATCACGCGCGCGGACTTCACGACTTGCGGCAGGAACATCTTGCCCTGGCCGAACAGGTCGCCGACGATATTCATGCCGTCCATCAGCGGGCCTTCGATCACGTTGATCGGGCGGCCGCCGCCTTGCATGATCTTGACGCGCGCTTCTTCCGTGTCTTCGACGATGAAGTTCGTGATGCCGTGCACGAGCGCATGCGCGAGACGCTGCTCGACGCCCTGGTTGCGCCACTCGAGGTTCTCTTCTTTCTTCGCTGCGCCCGTCTTGAACTTGTCGGCGCTTTCGAGCAGGCGGTCGGTTGCGTCTTCGCGGCGGTTCAGCACCACGTCTTCGACGCGCTCGCGCAATTCGGCGTCGAGGTCCGCGTACACACCCAGCTGGCCCGCGTTGACGATGCCCATGTCCATGCCCGCCTGAATCGCGTGGTAGAGGAACACGGTGTGGATCGCCTCGCGCACCGGGTCGTTGCCGCGGAACGAGAACGACACGTTCGACACGCCGCCGCTCACTTTCGCATACGGCAAGTTCTGCTTGATCCAGCGCGTCGCTTCGATGAAGTCGACGGCGTAGTTGTTGTGCTCTTCAATGCCCGTCGCGATGGCGAAGATGTTCGGATCGAAGATGATGTCTTCGGGCGCAAAGCCCACTTCATTGACGAGAATGTCGTACGAGCGCTTGCAGATTTCCGTCTTGCGCTTGAACGTGTCGGCCTGGCCCTGTTCGTCGAATGCCATCACGACGGTCGCCGCGCCGTAACGGCGGATCAGCTTCGCCTGGTGGCGGAAGCTCTCTTCGCCTTCCTTCAGCGAGATCGAGTTGACGATCGCCTTGCCCTGCACGCATTTCAGGCCCGCTTCGATCACCTCCCACTTCGACGAGTCGATCATGACCGGCACGCGTGCAATGTCCGGCTCCGACGCGATCAGATTCATGAAGCGCACCATCGCCGCTTTCGAATCGAGCATCGCTTCGTCCATGTTCACGTCGATGACCTGTGCGCCGTTTTCGACTTGCTGGCGCGCGACGGCCAGCGCTTCGTCGAACTGGCCGTTCAGGATCATCCGCGCGAATGCCTTCGAGCCCGTCACGTTGGTGCGTTCGCCGACGTTGATGAAGAGCGTCCCCGAAGTGACGTTGAACGGCTCGAGGCCGGAGAGGCGCATCGTGTGATCGGTCATGGTCTTTGCGTGTTTCGTCGTTGCTTCAATGGGTTCTGCGGGCGGCCGGCCGTGCAGCGTTGATGTGCTTCAGGCGGCGTCGCGATACTGGCTCGGCCACTTGCGCGGCTTCACTTCATTCAGCGCCTTCGCGATTGCGGCGATATGTTCCGGCGTCGTGCCGCAGCAGCCGCCCGCGATGTTCACGAGACCGGCTTGCGCGAATTCCTTCAGGAGGCCCGACGTATCGGCGGGCAGTTCGTCGAAGCCGGTGTCGCTCATCGGATTCGGCAGGCCGGCGTTCGGATAGCACGACACATAGGTGTCGCACAGCTTCGCCAGCTCCGCGATGTACGGACGCATCAGCGCGGCGCCCAGCGCGCAGTTCAGGCCGAACGTGAGCGGCTTCGCATGGCGCAGCGAATTCCAGAACGCTTCGACCGTTTGTCCCGACAGAATGCGGCCCGATGCGTCCGTCACCGTGCCCGAGATCATGATGGGCAGGCGCTCGTCCGTGTCGTCGAACAGCTCGTCGAGCGCGAAGAGCGCGGCCTTCGCGTTCAGCGTGTCGAAGATCGTTTCGACGAGGAACAGGTCCGCGCCGCCTTCCATCAGCGCTTTCGCCTGCTCGTAGTACGCGGCGCGCAGTTCGTCGAAACTGACGTTGCGCGCGCCCGGATCGTTGACGTCGGGCGAGATGCTCGCCGTCTTCGGCGTCGGCCCGATTGCGCCGGCAACGAAGCGCGGCTTGTCAGGCGTCGAATACTTGTCGCATGCAGCACGCGCGAGCTTCGCCGATTCGCGGTTCATCTCGACGACGAGCTCTTCCATTCCGTAGTCGGCCTGCGCGACGGTCGTTGCGCCGAACGTGTTCGTCTCGATGATGTCGGCGCCCGCAGCCAGGTACTGCTCGTGAATCTCGCTGATGATCTGCGGCTGCGTGATCGACAGCAACTCGTTGTTGCCTTTGATGTCGCGCGCATAGTCCTTGAAGCGCTCGCCGCGATAGGCGGCTTCGTCGAGCCTGTAGCGCTGGATCATCGTGCCCATCGCGCCGTCCAGAATCAGGATGCGCGATTCGAGCAACGCGGGCAGGGCCGCGCCGCGCGTGTACGCGGCGCCGGCGTTGGCGACTGATGGGGCTGACTTGGCGGGCTGGTTCATGGTCTGATCGCGCTCGTGCCGGCAGGCTCTGCCGACTTTTTCAGGAAACTCAATATTGTAGCCGGATGGCCGCGAACTCGCCGCGCGACGCGGCTTTGCGGCCCGTGCTTGGGGCGCAAGGCCCGCCGGTTGCTGCCAATGGAGCGCGGGCAGTATATCTTTCGCTGTTTGCGCGGCGCGCTCGCCTTGCCTGGCGCGGCGCGCCGCGAGACGGGCACCTCGCGGACAAAAGCGAAAGGGCCAAAAACGAAAAACCCCGCCGGGCAAGCCGGGCGGGGTCGATTGGGGACGTGTCGCCTGGAGTTGGCGTCAGTTGCGCCGATGGGTCAGTGAAGAATGACCGGCTGATTCATCAGGCTGTCGAATTGACCGAGAAATTCGTCCACTTCGTCTAGCGTCGGTTCGTCTTCGATGAGCTTTTGCACGTGCTCGCGAAAACTGGCTGCCATCACGCCGTCGATGTAAATCTCGCGCTGCGTGTTCTTGTCGACGATCTCATACCCACCGGACCTCATCGCGATATGCCCGTCCTGCGGCGGGAATTCGACGACACAATAGTTGGGGCTGTTGTAGATCATTTGCATGGCGACACTCCTTCTTTCCGATGGCTCCGGGCCAGTGTTGCACCGTAGATGGAGCCCATGGTTTGGAATTCAAGGGGTGGGTCCGGCTTGACGCGTTAAAGATTCCGGACCTGTCTGTTAGACCAGTTTCTGCAAAAACGATTCAAGCAAAGCAGTAAAACGTTGTGATTGCTCAATCGGTGCGAGGTGAGCCGCGTCTAGCAGTTCGAATCTCGCTCCCCGGATGGCATCCGCTATTGCCTGTGTAGCAGCAGGTGGCGTGCCTGCATCGTGGCGTCCAGCCACTGCGAGAGTGGGAAGGGTGATCTCCTTCAGTCTACTGCTCACGTCGAAATCGCGCAGTGCAAGGCACGCATGCGCATAACCTTCAGACGAAGTGTTCTCGAATACCTCGCGAATCTGTTCGACGACTTCGGGATGCGCATCGCGAAAGCCGGCCGTCAGCCAGCGTTCCATTGTCGCTTGCGCGAGCGCGCCGACGCCTTCGTTGCGCACCATTGCCGCGCGCTGCTCCCAGAGCGCGCGGCCGTCGGATGGCGTGGCGGCGTGCGTGTCGGTCAGCGTCAGCGTATCCACGCGATCGGGGTTATCGAGCGCGAACTGCTGCGCGATCATGCCGCCCATCGACATGCCGACCAGATGCGTCTTCTTTACGCCAAGCGCATCCAGCAGCGCGCGCAGATCCTGTGACAGATCCGCCACGCTGAACTGCTTGTCGGATACGGCCGTTTGCCCGTGACCGCGCACGTCGTAGCGCAATACCGTGTACTCGTCGCGGAAGAAACCGGCGAGCTGATCCCATATCGACAGATCGCCGCCTAGCTGATGAACGAACGTGAGCCAGGGGCCTCCACCTTCATTGCTCAGGATGTAGCGCGTATCGATGCCATTCACATTGGTTTGCATGCGGACTCCATAAATGTTGTCGCAATGAAAGAACGAGTGAATCAACCGCTCATGCGATCCGGGTCGTTCGCCGGGTCGTTCAATTCGCATCATGGGATGCGCATGAAACGTTCGTGTGATGAGCGCTGCTCGTCGTGCGATTCATGCACGCGGCAGAAGTTTCTGAAGACGAGTGCGGCCTCGATTGTTAAGTATCCCGCAGCGCCAAGAGCCTGCTTGCATCAGGGCTTTTCCGGTCCCGCGCCGGGATCGGTGACGGAGGGTTGGGCGCTGCCCGACGAGCTGTCGTCCGAAGAAGAGGCGTCGTTGACATCCGGCGGCGCGAGCTTGCCGCGCCATACGAGTTCGATCTGCGTGCCGTTCGGCTCCGTCTGCACGAGGCGCGCCGGCAGCCAGCCGAGCGACGGCGCGAGCCACACGTCGATGCGCCGGCGATCGTTTTCGCGGCGCGGCAGCCGCATGAAATGCCGCGCATCGATCGATCCTTGCCCGGTGCGCACGGTTTCGTCGCCTATCGTCTCGATAGGCCAGATCTCGCCGCTATCGTTATCCGTCACGTAGAACTGCCGCGTGACGCCTGGCTGATAGGCATCCGGGTCGCCGCGCACCAGACTCGCCAGTTGCATCACCATGCTGAAGCGGTCCTGCGCGCCGTCGGGCAGCGCCAATGTAGCGGGCGTGCGCGTGAAGCCAATCTGCTTCGTATCGCGATGGAACGTGGTCACATCTTCGCCGCGACGGCCGCGCTTTTCGACGTACTGATCGGGGGCGAGACCGAATGCGTCGACGCGCCCGTGGCTCGAATAGCTGAACGTGCCGACAAACGGTAGAGGCACCGAGACGACCATATCGTACGAGCGGCCATCGCTCGTCCAGTGAATCGTGCCAGGCTGATTGCGCACGCCGTTGTAGAACGTGTCGTATTGCAGATCGCCCGATGGCGGCACGGAAAACTTCACGCCAGGCGTCGCTTGTGGCGTGTTGCCCTGGCCGATGCCGGGTCCATGGTTCGCGGCGGCCAGGGCTGCCGCAGCGGAGGCCACT
Organism: Paraburkholderia diazotrophica; assembly: GCF_900108945.1. Taxonomy (GTDB): domain Bacteria; phylum Pseudomonadota; class Gammaproteobacteria; order Burkholderiales; family Burkholderiaceae; genus Paraburkholderia; species Paraburkholderia diazotrophica. Next base: position 257,575 of record NZ_FNYE01000002.1, read on the forward strand.
AAATCCGAAGCGGCCGAAGCACCGACAGGCGCACTGGCGGCTTCGTTAGTCGCGGGCACTTTCGACGGTTGCGGACGTGTCGCCGTCAGCACATGCTCGCGCGGCGCCTGAGCACCATGTTTGGGCGGAGCGGGCTTCGCGATGGCGGGCGGCGGAGAGCCGGCAGCCTGCGTTTCGATGCGCTCGGGCTTGAGCAGCGCGACCTGCACGGGAACATGCTCCGGCGCGACCGGTTTGAACGTGTCGTGATGCCGTTCGAACCACAGTGCGGCGATCAGGTGCGCGCCGGCGACAGCCGCGAGCACGCCCGTCCACCGCAGCCGCGACGAACGGCGCTGCGCTGCGGCGAGTTGCGCATGCGACGAAACGGTGCGGACAGCGAATGGAGACGACATGGGAAGCAGTATGTTGAACGCAGAACGCGGTTAAAGACGTTTCGACCGGGCGCCGCCGTCACGCGTTCATCGTGCGGGTTGTCGGGGGGCTTCGTGCGGGTTGTCGTGCGCCTCGTCGCGCGGCTCATCGTGTGATTGAAGCTCTATCGGTCTATCGGGGCGCCGGACTATACCCGAGTTCGTATGACAGCTTCTGCGCGCACTCGCGCAGGGCGGTATCGACTGCGCCGCCCCACGCGATGTCGAATGCGCCCTCGTGACCCAGCGCGATCAGCCCGAGCGCGAGATCGCCGTTCGAATCGAAGACGGGCGTGCAGAACGCGTGTATGGTCGGCAGCAACATGCCTTCGACGCGGGCCGCGCCATGCGCGCGCACGTCTTCGAGCACGCGCTCGACGTCCTCCGGCGTGGTCGGTGTGTTGGCCGTCGCCCAACGCTGCGTCTGTGCGAGCTCGCGTTCGATCATCGCGGCCGTCTTGCCACGCGGCAGATAGGCGGCGAACAGCAGCCCCGTCGCGGAACTGAGCATCGGCATCACATCGCCGAGTTTCAGCGATGCCTTCGCGGGATAACTCGATTCCATCCAGTGCACGACGGTCGGCCCCTGGTTGCCCCACACAGCGATGCCCACCGTCATGTCGAGCCGGTCGCGCAGTTCGGCGAGTGCAACGCGCGCGAGCTTCACGCCGTCGACGCGTGCAAGCCGCGCGAGCCCCAGTTGCAATGCGAAGCCGCCGAGTTCGTAACGACCCGTCAGCGGGTCCTGCGCGACGACGCCCAGGCGCTGGAAACTCACCAGATAGCGGTGCGCTTTCGCCGGGCTCATGCCTGCGCGCTGCGCGAGGTCGCGCAGCATCATCGCGCGCGGTTCGTGCGTGAGCACCTCGAGCAGACGGAAGCCCACTTCGATGGACTGGATGCCCGAGCGCAGTTTTTCCTCGCCGGCTTCGCGCTGATCGACGGCATCGTCGTCGACGGAATCGAGCGGTTCGGCGGATTCGGCATCCTGGCGGATCGAAGTTGAACGGGCAGTCGGTGACATAGGCAACGGGTCGGGCAGTGAATGTGAAAACGGCAGCGGGCAAACGACGCAAACCAGGCGCGCGTCGCGATGTGCAAAAGCCCGCATGAGGCGTCCGCTTGGGCCGCGCCGATTCACCATCGTAGAATACATTCCTCTTATCGTCATCCATACGCTTTCCCGCCATGAAACTTGCCACGCTGAAGGACGGCACGCGCGACGGTCAACTGATCGTCGTTTCGCGCGACCTGCATACGGCCGCCATCGCCGACACCATCGCGCCAACGATGCAGCGCGTCCTCGATGACTGGACCTTCTACGCGCCGCAACTGCGCGACCTGTACGACGAGTTGAATCAAGGCCGCGCGCGCAACACGTTTTCATTCGACGCGAAGGAATGCATGGCGCCGTTGCCGCGCGCGTTCCAATGGGCGGACGGCTCCGCGTATGTGAACCACGTCGAGCTGGTGCGCCGCGCGCGCGGCGCGGAAATGCCGCCCGAGTTCTGGACCGATCCGTTGATGTACCAGGGCGGCAGTGACGATTTCATTGGACCGAAGGACGACATCGTGTGCGCGTCGGAAGCGTTCGGCATCGATTTCGAGGCGGAAGTCGCCGTCATTACGGGCGATGTGCCGATGGGCACGAAGCCCGAGCAGGCGTTGAAGAGCATCCGGCTCGTGACGCTCGTCAACGACGTGTCGCTGCGCAACCTGATTCCCGCCGAACTGGCGAAGGGCTTCGGCTTCTTCCAGAGCAAGCCCGCGACGTCGTTCGCGCCCGTTGCCGTGACGCTCGACGAACTCGGCGACGCATGGCGCGAAGGCCGCGTGCATCGTCCGATGATCGTTCACTGGAACGGCAGGAAGATCGGCCAGCCGGATGCGGGCACCGACATGGTGTTCAACTTCGGCCAGCTGATCGCCCATGCGGCGAAGACGCGCAACTTGCGCGCGGGCGCGATCGTCGGCTCGGGCACGGTCTCGAACAAGGATGCGAAGCGCGGCTACTGCTGCATCGCCGAGAAGCGCTGCCTCGAAACGATCGAGCACGGAGCGGCGCAAACCGAGTTCATGAAGTTCGGCGACACGGTGAAGATCGAGATGTTCGACGAAGCAGGCAAGTCGATTTTCGGTTCGATCGATCAGGCCGTTGCGCCGCTCGAAGACGCGCAGTGAGAGGGCATCGTGCATGACGTGCCGAAGCGCGTCATGCATGCATCGAGTCGAGCGAACCGAAAGGGTTTCGCCCGATGCCGATAGCGCCGCGCGCGCCGCTACACTGACGCTCGCGCGGAGCCATCGAGTCTCGCAGCCGCTGATGTTCCGATGGCCGGACAGCGCAAGCCACGCAGCATCGCAGAACGCACAAAAAAGGAGACACGGCATGCCGCGATACGGGACGTTTGCATTTTCAACTTTGCGCGAGCGCTTTACGAACTCTCGCGCCACAGGCCGGCGCACAGTATTCGGCGCCACGCTTTCTCTTCTGCCTGGACTCGCATTCGCGCAGGTGAAGATCGGCCTCGTGCTGTCGCTGACGGGACCGGCCGCATCGCTCGGCATTCCCGCGCGCGATACCTCGACGCTCTTTCCGAAAGAAGTCGCCGGCCAGAAGATCGAATACATCGTGCTCGACGATGCATCCGATACCACGCAAGCCGTGCAGGACACGAAGAAGCTGATCTCCGAAAATCATGTCGATGCGATCATCGGCTCGTCGATCACGCCGAACTCGCTTGCGATGATCGACGTGATCGCCGAAGGTGAAACGCCTGCGATTTCGTTGGCGTCGTCGGCGAAGATCATCGAGCCCGTCGATGCGAAGCGGCACTGGATGTTCAAGACGCCGCAAACGGACGCGATGATGGCGTCCGCGATTACCGAGCACGCGAGCCAGCACGGCGTGAAGACGCTCGCGTACATCGGCCAGGCGGATGCGCTCGGCGAGACGTTCTACGCGGAAGTCGCGAAGTTCGCGCAGATCCATCACATCAGCGTGGTGGCCAACGAGCGCTTCAACCGCACCGACCCCAGCGTCACCGGTCAGATCCTCAAGATCATGGCGGCGAACCCGGATGCCGTCGTCGTGGGCGCGGCGGGCACGCCGGCCGCGCTGCCGCCGAAGACGCTGATTTCGCGCGGCTACAAGGGCAAGATCTACCATAACCACGGCGTCGGCAATAACGACTTCCTGCGCGTGTGCGGCGCCGATTGCAACGGCACGTTCCTGCCCGCGAGTCCCGTGCTTGTCGCATCGCAGCTTCCCGCGGACTATGCTTCGAAGCGTCTCGCGCTCGATTACATCGCGCACTTTGAGAAGCTGCGCGGGCCGGGCAGCGTATCGGCGTTCGGCTCGTATGCGTGGGACGCGAGCATGCTGCTGAACAACGCGATTCCCGTCGCGCTGAAATCGGCCGCGCCCGGAACGGTCGAGTTTCGCCGCGCGTTGCGTGATGCGCTCGAAGCGACACGCGGTCTCGCCGACACGAACGGCGTCGTCAACATGAGCACGACGGATCACCTGGGCCTCGATCAGCGCGCGCGCGTGATGGTTGAGATTCGCAGCGCGAAGTGGGTGTATCAGCCGCGCTAGAACGCGGTGTGCTCGCGCGGCGCAGCGTCGGCTGCGCCGCGTGCGTGAAGTGTGTTCCGACGCCGACGCGTCGCTCTTACGGATGTCAGCCATGTCTCACGAATCGGAATCGCAATCGGTCGAACCCGCGTTTTACGCGCACTACAAGTCGCTGCGCGTGCGACGGCATGCGCACGGCATCCTCGAAATCGTGATGAGCGGCGAGGGCACGAACAAGAGCAATCTCGCGACGGCTGACGCGAACATGCATCGCGAACTCGCCGACATCTGGCGCGACGTCGATCGCGATCCGGAGACGCGCGTCGTGGTGATTCGCGGCGAGGGCAAGGGCTTTTCGGCGGGCGGCGACCTGGGTCTCGTCGAAGACATGGCCAACGACTTCGATGTGCGCACGCGCGTATGGCGCGAAGCGCGCGACCTCGTCTACAACGTGATCAATTGCAGCAAGCCGATCGTGTCGGCGATGCACGGACCGGCTGTGGGCGCGGGGCTCGTCGCGGGACTGCTCGCCGATATTTCGATTGCGACGAAATCGGCGCGCATCATCGACGGGCACACGCGTCTGGGCGTCGCGGCAGGCGACCACGCGGCGATCGTGTGGCCGCTTCTCTGCGGGATGGCGAAAGCGAAGTACTACCTGATGCTGTGCGAGCCGGTGAGCGGTGAGGAAGCCGAGCGGATCGGCCTCGTATCGCTCGCCGTCGACGACAACGATCTGCTGCCGAAGACATTCGAAGTCGCGCGCAAGCTCGCAAATGGTTCGCAGACGGCGATTCGCTGGACCAAGTACGCGTTGAACAACTGGCTGCGCTCGGCGGGGCCGGCGTTCGACACATCGCTGGCGCTGGAATTCATGGGCTTCGCGGGACCGGACGTGCAGGAGGGCGTGGCATCGCTGCGCGAACGGCGCGCGCCGGATTTTTCGGGCAAGGAGCCGTTCTGACGATGGCGCGGCGGCAACTGCGTTGATCGTCGGCGATGCTGGTGCAGGAGCATTCCTTGCGGCCGCGAATCGGCGAATGCTGCTTTAGGGAAACGCAAAACCATCACCGGCAGAAGCGCACGATAAGTGCGCCCAACCGGGCACACAACCGGGCACCCAACCAGGCACCCAACGAGGCATTTAATCGGCAGCAATTCGCGGGGCCAGCCGCAAACGGCGCGCGGTATGATCGAACAGCATGCCTATGCCGCACGCTGGAACCGAACTCAGGAAATCAAGGAGAACCGCAATGACCGACACACCAGGCTCGACGCCACCGTTTCCAGGCTTTCCCGGTTTCCCGCCCGCCGAAATGCTCGACCGCATGTGGGGCATGATGCGTCTCACGCCGTTCGGCGCTGCGTTTCCGGGCACGCATCCGGGCGCGGCGCAGGGCATCGTGCCATCGCTGTCGATGATGTCCGACATGATGGCGCCGCTCACCAACGTCGAGGAACTCGACAAGCGCATCACCGACATGCGCGCCGTCGAGCAATGGCTCAAGCTCAATCTGAACATGCTGCAATCGGCGATTCAGGCGCTCGAAGTACAGCGCGCGACGCTCTCGACGCTGCGCGCGTTCGGCGCATTTGCGCAGCAGGCGATGACGCAGCCCGCAGCCGACGTGCAGCCGAAGCAGCCGGAGCAGCCCGAGCAGCCGAAGCAGCCGGAGCCGCAGCCTGCCGCAAGCGCGCAGGAAGCTGGCGAGGCGACGCCGCCGCCCGCGTTCGATGCGTCGGGCTGGTGGAATCTGCTGCAGGCGCAGTTCAACCAGATCGCGCAGTTCGCGATGGCGCAGCCGGCTGCGACGACGGCGACAGGCGCATCGGAAGCGGGCGCGGGAATCGAACCGAGCGATCTCGAACCAGACGATGCCCCAGACTCCGGCCCCGAAGCGGACGCCGCAGCGCAAGCGAAAGCCGCCGACGACGGGGACGGGCCGCGTCCCGCCGCGAAACGCCCGGCTGCGAAGCGCGCAACGGGCGGATCAGCGGCGAAGAAAACTTCATCGGCGTCCGAATGAGGTCGTGGCGGTCGTATCGCGGCAAAGCGATACGACCGCTTTAAAACGCGTGCGGTGCGCTAGCACATCCAGTTGAATCCGTGTGGATAGCGTGCGCCGGCGTTGCTTTACGTCAATTCAAAGCGCGTCCTGACGGCCCGGGAACAGGGCCGTGCAGCCTCGCGTGCTATCATCGTGTAAGCTTTTTCTGGCCTGCGGGAGCGCGCGAGCAACGTCGCATCAGCGACAGATTCGCCGCCCATGCCGGTGCCGATACGGTGCCGGAGCGTCCATCGCGGACCCCATGCTGCCGTCCAGGCCGCAAGCTGGCACGACCTCAGGCACAGGTTCTCCCTCACCCACGGTTGGCCGCGCACTCGAGGCATGAAATCCGTGTGCGCATCACGAGCCGCAGTAGTTCTTTTGCCAAAGCCTGCATCTTGGCAGCCGATTACCGCGTAAAATTGAAGGCTGCGCTGATGACGGCGAAAGTTCCCGACGCTTCGGAATTTCCGTTCATCCGCAGCAAAGTAGCAACAGATAACAGACGTCGCCTTGCGCAGAACAGGGGTGGGATCATGAACACCATGCTTTATCCGGAACTTTACAAATCGCTCGAGTCCGTTCGATGGGACATGGAGAAGGACATTCCCTGGGACAAATTCGACGCGTCGCTGCTCACTGACGAGCAGGCGGCGACCATCAAGATGAACGCGATCACCGAATGGTCGGCGCTGCCCGCCACGGAAATGTTCCTGCGCGACAACCACCACGACAGCGACTTCTCCGCATTCATGAGCGTGTGGTTCTTCGAAGAGCAGAAGCACTCGCTGGTGCTGATGGAATATCTGCGCCGCTTCAAGCCCGATCTGGTGCCGACGGAAGAAGAACTGCACGCAGTCCGTTTCGAATTCGATCCGGCGCCGCCGCTCGAAACGCTGATGCTGCACTTCTGCGGCGAAATCCGCCTGAACCATTGGTATCGCCGCGCGGCTGAATGGCATACCGAGCCCGTCATCAAGCACATCTACGAAACCATTTCGCGCGACGAAGCCCGTCATGGCGGCGCGTATCTGCGCTACATGAAAAAGGCGCTGACGAATTTCGGCGATGTCGCGCGCGCGTCGTTCGCCAAGATCGGCGTGCTGATGGCTTCCGCGCGTCGCACCGAAAAGCCGCTGCATCCCACGAATCTGCACGTGAACCAGTCGCTGTTCCCGCGCGATACCGTGCAATCGCGTCTGCCCGATCCGGAGTGGCTCGAACGCTGGCTCGACGAGCAGATCCGTTTCGACGACGGCTGGGAGAAGAAGGTGGTCGAACGCATTCTGCACAACCTGTCGATCCTGTTCGAGCGCTCGTTCGGTACGGCTCAGGAACTGAACCGCTATCGCAAGGAAGTGGTGACGCGCCTCCAGGCTGAACAGCCGGTGGCTGCGCATCAGCAACCGGCCTGACAGGGGCGGCGCGCCGTCGGCTGAACGCACCGCGCGCGGCACAGAAACGGCACGGCCCGGCAGGTGAAAACCCGCCGGGCCGTTTTCTTTTGGGCTTTAAATCCACGCGTCGCCGCCGTTCAGTCCTTCTGCGGCTGCACGAGGCGATTCGAATACACTCGACGCACATCCGCTAAACGACTTCTCACATGGCCGCTACTTTCGAACGCAAGCTCACGACGCGTGAGGCCCTCGCACAACTTCGCCCTTCGCTGCCAGGACCCGTGGTCTTCACAAATGGTGTTTTCGATATCCTGCATCGCGGGCACGTCACCTATCTCGCGGACGCGAAGGCGCTGGGCGCGACGCTGATCGTCGGCGTGAACAGCGATGCGTCGGTGCGTATGCTCGGCAAAGGCGACGACCGCCCGATCAACAACGAAGCCGACCGGATGGCGCTGCTGGCGGCGCTGGAAAGCGTCGACTGGGTGGTGCGTTTCGACGAGCAGACGCCCGTTGCGCTGATCGACGCTTTGCGGCCCGACGTGCTGGTTAAAGGCGGTGACTACGACATGGACAAACTGCCGGAATCCGCACTCGTGCGCGGCTGGGGCGGCAAGGCGCTGGCGATTCCGTTCGAACACGACCGTTCGACGACGGCGCTCCTCAAGAAAGTGCGCGCGCAGGGTTAAGGGCGACGCGGTGACGATCCGGCCCGCGCGTTTTCGACCCAGCCGCTCTTACTGCTTCAGCGCCGAAGCGGCGACAGGCGTGATGGGCGCGGGTCCGCCGACGACGGCGAGATCCGTCGAGTCGGCCGCCGACATCGGATACACGCGCAACTGGTCAGGACGCACCTGCCGGCCCAGATGATTCGGTTCGCGAGGCCCCGCCGCGGGCGACGGGCCGAACAGCCCGCGCATCGTGATGAACGCGAGGATGTTGGCGAGCAGGAGCAGGGCGATTAGCCAGCGCAGCATCGTTGAGGTCTCCACCATTGTCGGTCCAGTTTTCGGTGTTCAGGATGGGCGGGCGTCCCGTAGCGAACTGGCCGAAGCCTCCGCCGCGATCAGCGCGAGTCCCGCCAGCACGAGCGAATCGTGACGCGTATGCGGTACGCTCAGCGCCTGCGCGAGTTCACCCGAGGCGCCGCCGCTGACGACGAGCCGCACGGGTACTTTCCATTCGTCCTGCAGATCGCGCCACATCCGCTCGACGAAGCCGATCTGCGCCAACGCGCATCCCGACGACAACGAGCGCGGCGTATCGACCGCGAACCACGCGGCGCGATTCGCATGTTCGCCTGTGCTTGCGGTGCCGCCGTCGGCGTCGCCGGCGAGCAGGCCGCGCGCGGCGATTGCGTCGAGTGTCGGCAGTTGCGCCGTATGCTCGCCGAGCGAGCGCATCATCAGCGACCAGCCCGGCGCGATCAATCCACCGACGAACACGCCGTCGGCGTTCAATGCTTCCAGCGTCGTCGCGGTGCCGAACGTCGCAATCAGCAGCGGTTCCCCCGGAAATGCCGCGCGTGCGCCGATCATGCCCGCCCAGCGGTCGCTGCCGAGTTGCGACGGCGTCGTGTAGCGGTTCGTGACGCCGCACTGCTGCGCAGCCGAGCGGATCGTCGTGCGTGGCAGAGCGGGCCAAGATCGGTCGATGAATGCGTCGATGCGGCGCGCGACGGCGTCGCCAGCGACGTTCGATAACCATGCAGAACCCGGCGCAGGCAGCGTCGACCAGTCCGGCTCATGCCTTGACTGCAAGGGATCGCCCGTACCCTTGACCAACTGGCCACCATGCGCGAACGCGCCCGAGTGCGTCTGTGTACCATCGGCCTGAACGAGCGCCCACTTGACCCGGCTATTGCCGGCGTCGATCAGCAGATACGGTGCGCCACTCATGCGACGCCGCTGCCTTCGTCCGCGAGACGAAGCGACACGTCGCCCGTCGCGATCGCCTGCTGGCCGGATGGCGTATCGAGCAGCAACTGACCGAGATCGTCGACGCCTGCCGCAACGCCGCGTCCGATCTCGACGCCCTGCTCGAACAGCACGACATCGCGCCCCGCGTAGGCGTGACAGCCGTTCCAGCGTTGCCGGAACGGCGCGAAGCCTTCCGCGCCGAAGCGCTGCAATGCCGGTTCGAGCGCGTTGAGCTCGGCGGCGAGGGTATCGGTGAGATTCGCGTTCGGCAGCGCGCGCGAGAGGGCCGTGGGCGCCGCGCCGCGTGCCTGCGCGGGCACGTCCGCGTTGAGCGCGCCGACTTTCGCGGCGAGTTCGTCCGCGCCCTTCACGTTCGTGCCGATACCGATCACGACGGCGCTGGCGTCCGCCGTGCTCCACGCCGTTTCGATCAGGATGCCGGCGAGCTTGTCGCCTTCGAGCAGCACGTCGTTCGGCCACTTCAGCGCGATCTGGCCAGGGCCCGCGACGGGCAGCGAACGCAAGCCGTCGACGAGCGCCACGCCCACGGCGAGGCTTAGCCCCGCGAGTCCTTCGAGCGGCCGCGGCAGCACGCAAGCGACCGAGAACAGCAGCGCATTGCCGGGTTCCGCATACCACGTGCGGCCGCGCCGGCCGCGTCCCGCCGTCTGCAGATAGGCGACGCGCACGACAGGCCGCGCGAGCGCGCCCGGTTCGCGTGGCAGCGCTTTCATGCGCGCCATCAGGTCGGCGTTGGTCGAGCCCGTCTCTTCGACGATCTCGATGGGCCAGTCGTGCGCGGCCGGACCGAACAAGGCAACGGCGCGCTGCCGGTCGATTCGCCAGTCGCCCGAGGCGCTGGATGAGTTAGGGGTATTCATGAGCCGTATTTTAGCCACTGAGTCTGTCATCGTGATCGGGTCGTGACCCATTCCGCTATCCTCCGGCTGCCCCGCCAGAACTCGCGCCGGTACGAGGCATACCACCAGGGCCCAATAGCGGTGGCTTCGCTACAATGCCCGTTAATCCGATAACCCCATTTCAGCGATCCTTGAACTACGACACTCCTCCCGGACTCGAAGTCGCGGCAGGCAGCCAGGGCAAGATCGTGCGCCTGTCCGGTCAGTGGACTGCGCTCGCGCTGGCGCGTGACCGCGTGCACGAAAGGGCGTTGCCGCGTTTGCGTGAACTGATCGCCAGCCGCGCGCATGTCGCGCAATGGGATCTGTCGCAAGTCGAGCGGATGGATCATGTCGGTGGCCAGGCGCTGTGGCGCGTGTGGGGCTACAAGCTGCCCGCCGATCTCGTCGCGCTCAACGATACGCAGCGCGATATCTTCGAGCGCATCGCGCTGCTCGACACCGTGCGCGAGAACCCCGAGCCCGTGCGCCGCTTCGATCCGTTCACGCAGCTCGGCCTCGGCATCTTCGCGTTCTTCGAGCATCTGTATGGCGGCGTCGCGATGTTCGGGCGCGTGATTCTCGATCTGCTGTCGATCGCGCGCAACCCGAAGCTCGCGCCGTGGAAGGAGTTTTCGGCGAACGTCTACAGCGCGGGCACGCAGGCGCTGCCCATCACCGCACTCGTCGCGTTCCTGATCGGCATTGTGCTCAGCTATCTGTCCGCACAGCAGCTGCGGCTCTTCGGCGCGAACCAGTACATCGTGAACATTCTGGGTATGTCGGTGTTGCGCGAGCTGGGCCCCGTGCTGTCGGCAATCCTGGTGGCGGGCCGCTCCGGTTCGGCGATCACTGCACAGATCGGCGTGATGCGCGTGACGGAAGAACTCGACGCAATGCGCGTAATGGGCATTCCGCACGGCCTGCGTCTGATTTTGCCGCGCGTGCTCGCGCTGTCGCTCGCGATGCCGCTGCTCGTGATGTGGACGAACATCGTCTCGTTGACGGGCGGCGCGCTGGCCGCGAAGCTCGTGTTGCAGATCGACATGTCGTACTTTGCGCGCGCACTGCCGGGCGTCGTGCCCGTCGCGAATCTGTGGATCGGGCTCGGCAAGGGCGTGGTGTTCGGCATGCTGATCGCGATCGTCGGCTGTCACTTCGGCTTTCGCATCAAGGCCAACTCGCAGAGTCTCGGCGAGGGCACGACGACATCGGTTGTCACGTCGATCACGGTCGTCATCCTCGCCGACGCCGTGTTCGCGATTCTCTTTCAGAACGTGGGGCTGTCATGATCGCGCCGCTTACCTCCGCCGTACGGGACCAGCCGCTGCCGCAGATCGCGGAAACCGTGATCGAGGTGCGCAATCTCACCACGCGCTACGGCCGCAACATCGTCCATCACCATCTGGACTTCGACGTGCGGCGCGGCGAGATCGTGTCGATCGTCGGCGGCTCGGGCTCGGGCAAGACGACGCTCATGCGCCAGATTCTCGGCCTCGAAAAACCGACTTCGGGCACGATCAAGGTGTTCGGCGAGGACATCGCCCGGCTCGACGACGACGAAGCGGCGCTGATGCGCGTGCGCTCGGGCATGCTGTTCCAGCACGGCGCGCTGTTCTCGTCGCTGTCGGTGTTCGACAACATCGCGCAGCCGTTGCGCGAGCTCGGCAAGGTGCCCGAAGACCTGCTGCGCGACATCGTGATGCTCAAGCTCGAAATGGTCGGGCTGCCGTGCAAGCACGCGTCGAAGATGCCGGCGGCGCTGTCGGGCGGGATGGTCAAGCGCGTGGGCATTGCGCGCGCCATCGCACTCGAACCGGAGCTGCTGTTCCTCGACGAGCCGACGGCGGGCCTCGATCCGCAGGCATCCGACGAATTCGTCGAGCTGATCAGCGCATTGCATCGCGCGCTCGGCCTCACGGTGGTGATGGTGACGCACGATCTCGATACGATGGTCGCGCTGTCGACGCGCGTCGCCGTGATCGCGGATCGCAAGGTCGTCGTGGCGGCACCCGTCGAGGAAGTGGCGGGCGTCGATCATCCGTTCATCCGCGAATATTTTCTCGGGCTGCGCGGGCGGCTCGCGTTGCAGGGGTTATCGCCGGAGCGGCGCGCGAAGCTGCCGCACGAAGCGCTGGAGCCCGCGGCGGAAGCGCTTCCGCTGCGCACCGCGCTGTGAGTCCGGCAACCACACGCGGTCGTGAAAGCGCCCGCGTAGCCGGCCGCCAACCCGCTGCGAACCAGGGAACCTGACCATGGAAAACAAATCACACGCCTTCTGGGCCGGGCTCTTCACAGTCGTGATGGCGATTGCGATCGGTGTGGCGGCGTTTTTCTTCAACGTCGACCGATCGGTGCGCATCCCTTTCGATCTGATTGCGCGGACCAATGTCACAGGTTTGTACCCGGATGCTGCGGTACGATATCGCGGCCTCGACGTCGGCAAGGTGCAGTCGATCAAATTCGATCGCGCGCATCCGGGACAGATCCTGATCCGCATCCTCGTCGACAAGAACGCGCCGATCACGCATTCGACGTTCGGCAGTCTCGGCCTGCAGGGCGTCACGGGCCTCGCGTTCATCCAGCTCGACGACACGGGACACGACACGAGGCCGCTCGCGTCGTCGCCGAAGAACGTCGCGCAGATGCCGATGCGTCCGGGCCTGCTCGACCAGTTGCAGTCGCGCGGCGATGTGCTGCTGCGTGAGCTCGAAAAGACCGTGCGCGACGTCGACGAGCTGCTTTCGCCGGAAATGCGCGCCCAGCTGATGGCGACGGCGGCGAGCCTGCAACACGCAGCCGATGGCGTCGCGACGCTCACGGCGCAAATGGGACCGGCAGCGGGCAAGCTGCCGGGCACGTTGAACCAGCTGGACCAGACGCTCGTATCGACGAACCGGATGATCACGAGCCTCAATCGCGCGGACGGTCCGCTCAACGTCACGCTGAACAAGGTCGGCACGGCCGCGCAGCAGGCAGGCGATGCGCTGACGGCGATGAATGCGACGCTGCAGGATGTGTCGGCGCGCGTCGGCTACGACACGCTGCCGCGCGTCAACTCGCTGGCAGAAGACGTGCGCACGGCCGTGCGCTCCGTCGACCGCGCCGCCGATACGTTCAGCAGCACGCCGAACAGCGTGCTGTTCGGCGCGCCGCCTGCTGCGCCCGGCCCGGGCGAGCCGGGCTTCGTGTGGCCGGCGGTGCGCGCGGCAAAATGAATTTCAAAGGAATACGCAATGTCACGTTCGAATCACCGACTCTTCATCACGCGCGCAGCGCTCGGCGGAGTGCTGCTCGCGCTCGGCGTGCTGGCCGGTTGCGCGGGCAACCCGGCCGCGCTCGCCGATATCCGCTACGACCTCGGCCCGGCGCCGCTGCCGGGGAGCACGGGCACGATGCCGGCGATCAAGGTGCTCGATGTCACGGCGCCCGCCACGCTCGACTCCGACAAGCTCATCTATCGCCTCACGTATGCGGACTCGCAGCAGACGGCCTCGTACGCGACCAGCCACTGGACGATGCCGCCCGCGCAACTGCTGACGCAGCGGCTGCGCAATGCGCTGTCGTCGCGCGGCACGGTGCTCACGGGCGGTGACGGCGTGCACGCTCCCGTGCTGAGGGTGGACCTCGACGAATTCGAACAGGACTTCGACGGCCAGTCGGAAAGCCACGGCTCCGTCACTGCGCGCACGACGCTGTTCGTCGACGGCAAGGTGGTCGGGCAGCGCACGTTCCTCGCGCGCGCGCCGTCGAGTTCGGCCGACGCCGCGGGCGGCGCGCGCGCGCTCGCAGCCGCCACCGACGATCTCGTCGCGCAGATTTCCGCGTGGCTTGGCGTGCAGGCGCTCGTCGCGCAGCAATGACGGACGGGCGCGCGGTCATGGGAGCGCCAGATGGCTGACAAGCCGTGGCAGCGCCGGCCGTCGGCGTTTGCGAGGCAGGCGCTCGTGCTCTATGCGGCACTCATCGTCTATGGATCGTGGTATCCGTTCATGGGCTGGCGCTCGCTCGGCATCGGTCCGCTCGACTATCTCTTCGATCCTTTTCCGCAGTTTCTGACGGCCTTTGACGTCGTGACGAACGTGCTCGGCTACATGCCGTTCGGCGCGCTCGTCGTGCTCGCTGTCTATCCGCGCTGGCGCGGTGCGCTGGCTGTAGCGATCGCGTTCGGGGTCGGCACGCTGCTGTCGGGCGTGATGGAGGCGGTGCAGACCTGGCTGCCGACACGCGTCGCGTCGAACCTCGATCTCGCCGCGAATGCGCTCGGCGCGCTGCTCGGCGCGACGCTGATGTCGCCGCTGACGGGCGCGCTGCTCGATCGCGGCATGCTGCGCCGCATCCGTTTTTTGTGGTTCGAGCGCGATCGCACGGCTGTGATCGGACTCGCGGCGCTGTGGCCATTCGCGACGATGTATCCGTCGCCGCTGCTGTTCGGCCTTGGCGCGTGGCCGCGCGATCTGTGGCTGCGCTTCGATTCGACGATGCAGGACGCGCTGCTCGCATGGACGCCCGCAGCCTGGCATGTGCAGGCGTGGCCCGCGTTCGTCGCGTCGTGGCTGCCCGACGATGCGTGGGAAGCCATCATCACCGCGCTCAATCTGCTGGCGGCGGGTGCGCTCGCGTCGCTGCCGATGCGCGAGCGGGCACCGCGCGCGCGGCTCCTGATCGCGTTCGTCGTGGCGGCGCTCGTCGTCAAGGCGGGTGCGACGTTCCTGCAATCGCAATCGGGTCTCGCGTTCAACTGGGCGACGCCGGGCGCGCTGATCGGTCTCGCGAGCGGTTTCGTTGCGATGCTGCTGGCGCTGAAACTGCCGCGCGGTTCGCGTGCGGCGCTCGTCGTGATGGCGCTCGCCGTTTCGCTCGTGTTCGTCAATCTGCTGCCCGTCAATCCGTATTTCGATGTCGTGCTCGCGGACTGGCGGCAAGGGCGCTATCTGCACTTCAACGGACTCGCGCGCTGGCTCGCATGGATGTGGCCGTATGCGGTGCTCGTGTGGGTCGGGCTGTCGGCGGAACACGCATTGCTGGCGAGAAGGCGCGGGTCGCGGGCGTGAAGGGCGCGCATCGCGGATCGCCGCGTAGCGCGCATGGACATCGGCATGCGATCTGCGATTTGCCTGCGGCGTGCGCCGTGCGATCTGCGGCGTTCGAGCCCCGTCGTTATAATCGACGGAACCTCTTCTCATGCTGCCCAGCGCGCTGCACGACCCGCACGCGGCGCGACGTCAACGGATTTCACTCGCCAGTCATCATGGATTCTTTCTTCAAGTATCACGTCTTTTTCTGTCTGAACCAGCGTGAGCCGGGCGCGTCGCGTCCGAGCTGCGCGAACTGCAACGCGCAGGAAATGCAGGAGTACGCGAAGAAACGCGTGAAGCAGCTCGGCCTCGCCGGCCCCGGCCAGGTGCGCATCAACAAGTCCGGCTGCCTCGATCGCTGCGAGGAAGGGCCGACCATCGTCGTGTATCCGGAAGGTGTCTGGTACACATACGTCGATCAATCCGATATCGACGAGATCGTCGATTCGCATCTCGTGAACGGCAAGATCGTCGAGCGTCTGCTGATGGACCGTTGATGCCCGCCGCGCCCCGATAGCGACAACAGCGACACCACAAGATGAATGCACAAACGAAGAAGTATCTGATCGACGGCCCGGCGGGCAAGATCGAAGTCGCGCTCGACGCACCCGACGCGACGCGCGACGCCAACGCCGCGCCGCGCGGCATCGCGCTCGTCGCGCATCCGCATCCGCTGTTCGGCGGCTCGATGGACAACAAGGTCGCGCAGACGATCGCGCGCACGCTGGTTCAGCTGAACTACGTCACGTACCGCTCGAATTTTCGCGGCGTCGGTGAAACGCAAGGCACGCATGACGCCGGCATCGGCGAACGCGACGACCTGCTCGCCGTGCTCGAGCATATGCGCGCGCAGCCAGGCCAGGCCGATCTGCCGCTCGTGCTCGCGGGCTTTTCGTTCGGCACGTTCGTGCTGTCGCACGTCGCCGCGCGGTTGCGCGAAGAGGGCAAGGAAATCGAGCGGATGGTGTTCGTCGGCACGGCGGCGAGCCGCTGGGATGTCGCGCCCGTGCCGGAAAACACGATCGTCATCCACGGCGAAACCGACGACACCGTGCCCATCCAGTCGGTTTTCGACTGGGCGCGTCCGCAAGAACTGCCCGTCATCGTGATTCCAGGCGCCGAGCATTTCCTGCATCGCAAGCTGCATATCCTCAAGCGGATCATCGTCGACGCGTGGCGCTGATTCGCACGCGTTCGCGCATGACAAAACAAGGGCGGCCGCGTGCCGCCCTTTGTCGTCATAAAACCCGCGCAATTGCGGGAAAAACTCGTTGAGGCACCACAAACTCAAGGCAAATTGTCAGGCGGCCGCTTGTATAATGAGCGCTCTTTTTTTGGCGCAGCGTTGCCCGTCTGGTGGATCGAATCGCCTGTCCGTGGGTCTGGATGGCGGATTCGGCGCGAGATGCGAGGCGCGCTGCGCGAACCGATAGTCTGACGAGTAGTCAAATCGACGCCGCACCGCTTGCGCGCGGCGGCGCCTGCGAATCCGGCATCACGCGAACATCCGAACTGCGCGTCCTTGCGCGCCCAGAACATACTTCTGTCCGAACCGATCCTATGCGCCTTTCGAACCCCGGCCATTCCAGCCTCGCTTCTTTCATTCCGCAAACCGTCGCCAGCAAGCTGGCTTTGGGGCTCGTTCTGCCCGCTGCGCTCGTCGCCGGCAGCGCGTTCGCGCAGGTGCCGCCGCCGGGCGTGAACGCGCGCTCGTGGGTGCTCGTCGATGCAACCAGCAACCAGGTGCTCGCGTCGGGCAATCCGGATGAGCGCGTCGAGCCGGCGTCGCTGACCAAGCTGATGACGGCGTATCTGGTGTTCGAGGCGCTGGGCACGAAGAAGATCACCATGGACCAGACGATCAATCCGAGCGAAGCGGTGCGCCGCGTGAAGACGGACGAATCGCGCATGTTCATCGAGGCGAACAAGCCCGTCACGGTGCACGACCTCGTCTACGGGATGATCGTGCAGTCGGGTAACGACGCGGCGATCGCGCTGGCGGAACTGGTCGGCGGCAGCGAATCGCAGTTCGTCAACTTGATGAACGCGGAAGCGCAAAAGCTCGGCATGACGCACACGCACTTTTCGGACGTGAACGGCATGCCCGATGCGCAGCACTACACGACGGCGGGCGACCTCGCGATCCTGTCCGCGCGGCTGATCCGCGACTACCCGGATTACTACAACATCTTCTCGGTCAAGGAATTCACGTATAACAAGATCAAGCAGCCGAACCGCAACCGTCTGCTGTGGATCGATCCGACCGTCGATGGCCTGAAGACGGGCCACACGCAGGCGGCCGGCTACTGCCTGATCGCGACCGCGAAGCGTCCGCTGGCGGGCGTGCCCGATGCGTCGCGCCGCCTCGTCACGGTGATGATGGGCGAGCAGAAGGAGCACGACCGCGTGCAGGACAGCCTGAAAATGCTGAACTACGGCTATTCCGCGTACGACGCGGTGCGTCTGTACAAGTCCAACCAGGTCATCGAGACGCCGCGCGTCTACAAGGGCTCGCAGGATACGGTGAAGCTCGGCGTGAAGTCCGATCAGTACATCACGCTGCCGAAGGGCTTGGGCGACAAGGTCAAGCCGCAGGTCGAGCACGCCGATCCGCTGATCGCGCCGATCGCGGAAGGCCAGCAGGTCGGCAGCGTGAAGTTCGTCGCCGACGGCAAGACGCTTGCGCAGGTTCCGCTGGTCGCGCTGCAGGCTGTGCCGCAGGCGGGCATCGTCGGCCGTGTGTGGGATTCGATGATGCTGATGTTCAACAAGAAGAAGTAAGCCGGCAACAAGAACAGGATCTGCGGCTTACTTTTTCTCCGCGCGCAATCATATGTGGTGATTGCGTGCGGTGAGTGAAGGAGTCGAGGATGAGTCCCGTGAACGAATCATTGATAGATTTTCCCTGCGATTTCCCCATCAAGGTGATGGGCAAGTCGCACCCGGATTTCCAGACGACGATCGTCGAGGTAATCCGCCGGTTCGACGGCGGTTTTGACGCGACGCGTGTCGAAGTGCGGCCGTCGAGCGGCGGCAACTATACCGGCCTGACGGTAACGGTGCGCGCGCTGAACCGCGAGCATCTCGACGATATCTATCGGGCGCTGACCGGCCACCCGATGGTGAAGGTCGTGCTGTAACGCGCTTTGAAGCACAGACGGCAGCGCGCTAGCGCTCCGTCTGCGCCGCTGCTGGAAGCTGGACGTGCAACGCGTCCGGTGCTGTCTGCGTCTCCTTGTTTCCCTGCGTCTTCTGTATCGCCGAGCGCATCGCGTTTTCGGTGCACACTTTTTCGAAGAGCTTCCTGAAGCGCGCCACTTCGTCGAACACCCAGTCGTGGAACGCCTTGACGCGCGCGGTCTGCAGCATCTGCGGCGGACAGATGAAGAAGTACTGCCACGGGCTCGGCGCGTCGACATCGAAAAGCCGCAGGAGCCGCCCAGCCGCTATTTCGTGCATCGCCAGCGAGCGGCGCGTCAGCGCGACGCCCTGGCCGTCGATGGCCGCCTGCAGCAGATTCGACGAATCCTGATACAGCACGCCGCGCTTCGGCTCGGGCCAGTCGGCGAGCCCGGCCGCGTCGAACCACGGGCGCCACAGTTCGTCATCTGAGCGCAGCAGCGTCACGTTGGCGAGATCGGCGGGCGTTTTCGGCAGATTGCCGCCGTTGAAAGTCGGCGAGCAGGCCGGGAAAAACACCTCTTCGAGAAGCAGCTCGGTATGCAGCCCCGGATAGTTGCCGTAGCCGAAGCGTATCGCGGCATCGACGTCATCGCGGGCGAAATCGGTCAGCGCGTTGGTCGACAGCAGTTCGAGATCCCACTGCGGATTTGCCTCGATGAAGCTGCCGATGCGCGGTGTCACCCAGCGCGCCGCGAACGACGACAGCATCGACACGACGAGTCGGCGGTCGCGGTCTCCGGCGCGAATCTCGCGCGTGGCTTCCGCGAGCGACACCAGCGCCGTGCGCACCTGCGCGGCATAACGGCGGCCGACATCGGTGAGCCGCACGCGCTTGCCGTCGCGAACGAAGAGCTTCACGCCCAGTTCTTCCTCCAGCCCGCGGATTTGATGGCTCACGGCACCGTGCGTGACGAACAGTTCGTCGGCGGCGCGCGAAAAGCTCTCGTGACGGGCGGCAGCCTCGAAGGCCTTGACCGCGTTCAGTGCCGGCAGTTGACGAAGATCCATCGCAATTTTTCTCACAAAGCCGTGAAAAATGATCGTTTGGCGTAAACCCTTGCCACGCCTACGATTGTAGCCATGAAACGATTTTTGGCGAGGCCATCATGCGAGAAATTTCCTCTAGCATCACGTTTGAAATCGTAGCGGGCGAAACCGTTCCGATGAAGGTCACGCGCAGCACGCGGCTGGCCGTCTCGGGCGGCGCGGTGTGGGTGACGCGCAGCGACGATGTCGAAGATTACTGGCTCGAACCGGGCAAGACGCTGCGTCTGCGGCGCGGCGAGCGGCTGTGGCTGTCGGTCGAGCGGGGCTCGCAGGCGCGCGTGGCCTTCCTCGTGCCGACGCGTGCCAACGAGAAGGCGTTCAACTGGTTTGCCCGCGTCAGCGAACGCTTTGGCGCGTGGCTTCGCTCGGGATGGCGTACCGTCTGATCGCGCCGCGCTTCGATCCCGCTTATTGTCCTCCGGGCCGGCGAGGCGCGCAGGTTTTCGGTAAACTCCCGGAATCATGTGTGCCACGCCGGTTTCATCGTCCCCTGTCGCTCCGAGTTCCAGTCAGCCTGACATCGCTGCGCAAGCGTATCTCGCGCAGCCGGTGACGGTGCGCTGGCGCGGCTCGGAGGACTATCAGGCCAGCTTCGACGCGATGCGTGCGTTCACCGACGCCCGCACGCCGGAAACCTCAGACGAAATCTGGCTCGTCGAACATCCTCCCGTTTTCACGCTGGGCCAGGCCGGCGACCCCGCGCATCTGCTCGCTGCCGACAGCAGCATTCCGCTCGTCAAGGTCGATCGCGGCGGACAGATCACGTATCACGGTCCCGGCCAGGTGGTCGCGTACCTGCTGCTGGACCTGCGCCGCCGCAAGCTGATGGTGCGCGAACTGGTGATGCGGATCGAGCAGGCCGTAATCGACACCCTCGCGGCGTATAATCTCGCCGGAGAACGCAAGGCCGGCGCGCCGGGTATCTATGTCGCGCCAGAGCAGCCGGATGCAGGGCTGCACGTCGGCGCGAAGATCGCCGCGCTGGGCCTGAAGATCCGTAACGGTTGCAGCTATCACGGTGTGAGTCTTAACGTGAGCATGGACCTGCAGCCGTTTCTCGCCATCAATCCGTGCGGTTACGCGGGGCTGGAAACAGTCGACATGGCGACGCTCGGCGTCGCAGCCGGCTGGGACGACGTAGCCCGGACCCTGGCAGCAAGCCTCATCGCCAACATCGACGGCCGTCCCGCAGCCGTCGGCCAACCGCAGGCGGGCGCCATCGCCGCCTGACTGGAACGAACGAATGACTGACGTTACCGCCAATCCCGCCGCTTCCAACGCCACTCCGGCGCCTTATGACGCAACCGCGAAGCAGAAGGCACAAGCCAAGACTGCGCGCATTCCGATCAAGATCGTTCCGATCGAAAAACTCAAGAAGCCCGACTGGATTCGCGTAAAGGCGGCGACGGGCAATTCGCGTTTCTACGAGATCAAGCAGATTCTGCGCGAGCACAATCTGCACACGGTGTGCGAGGAAGCGAGCTGCCCGAACATCGGCGAATGCTTCGGCAAGGGCACCGCGACGTTCATGATCATGGGCGACAAGTGCACGCGCCGCTGTCCGTTCTGCGACGTCGGCCACGGCCGTCCCGATCCGCTCGATCCCGAAGAGCCGGGCAATCTCGCGCGCACGATCGCCGCGCTGAAGCTGAAGTACGTGGTGATCACGAGCGTGGACCGCGACGATTTGCGCGACGGCGGCGCGGCGCACTTCGTCGAATGCATCCAGAAGACGCGCGAGCTGTCGCCGGAAACGCGCATCGAAATCCTGACGCCGGATTTCCGCGGTCGTCTCGATCGCGCGATTGGCATTCTGAATGCCGCGCCGCCCGATGTGATGAACCACAACCTCGAAACGGTGCCGCGTCTGTACAAGGAAGCGCGTCCGGGTTCGGACTACGCGCATTCGCTGAAGCTGCTGAAGGACTTCAAGGCGCTGCATCCGGACGTCGCAACCAAGTCGGGCCTGATGGTCGGTCTCGGCGAAACGGAAGAAGAAATCCTGCAGGTGATGCGCGATCTGCGCGAGCACAACGTCGATATGCTGACGATCGGCCAGTATCTGCAGCCGTCGGAACATCATCTGCCCGTGCGCGCGTATGTGCATCCCGACACGTTCAAGATGTACGAGGAAGAAGCGTACAAGATGGGATTCACGCATGCGGCTGTCGGCGCGATGGTGCGTTCGAGCTATCACGCCGATGTGCAGGCGCACGATGCCGGCGTGGTCTGAACGCTTGCTGTAGTAGAAAACGGTTGAAGCAGAAAAGCCCGCAAATGCGGGCTTTTTGTTGTGACGCGGTTCACAGCGGCGTGCGCGAACACCTTGCGAAGGCGCGATCTTCAAAGCGCACAAAAATACAACTGGGCAAAGTTACGCGACACGAAACCGGACGGGACCAACTGCAAAGTCACGCGAGAATCACCCTGCCCACTTTGCGCTTCAATTGCGCAAATGCCGCGACGTCCGCCGCTTTCTGGTTGGTAATCAGCAGGTCGATTTTTTCGGGCGCGCAATACGCGATGCGGCTATGCTGCCCGACCTTGCTGTAGTCCGCGAGTATCACGACGCTGTCCGCGTTGCCGACCATCGCGCGCGCGACTTCCGTTTCCGCGCGGTCATAGTTCGTAGCACCATACTTCGGGTCGACGCCGACGGGTGACAGCAGCGCGATGTCCGCGCGATAACGCTGGATGTCGAGAATGGTCGTATCGCCTGTCGTCGACAACGCGCGGTCGCTGATCGAACCGCCCAACAGAATGACCTCGTTGGCCCACGATTCGCGCTGCTCGGGCGCGCCGCGCATCTTCATCGCGACGTCGATCGAGTTGGTGATCACGGTGAGGTTCGCAAGCTTCGCGAGTTCGTCGGCGAGTGCCGCGGTCGTCGTGCCCGCGTCGATGAAGAGCGTCTGTCCGCTTGTAACGACATTCGTCGCGGCCTTTGCAATGGCCTTCTTCGATTTCACATGTGTCTGCGCACGCTCGGCGATGGGCGCTTCGTCGGCGGGCTTGATCGCGCCACCATGCACGCGCCGAAGTTCGCCGAGCGCTTCGAGATCGAGCAGGTCGCGCCGCACCGTTTCTCGCGATACGCCGAGGTCCGCCATGATGCGCTCCGTCGATACGCGATTGAGTGTGGACAGCAGCGCGCGTATTCTCTGATGACGATCTTCCTGCCACATGCGTGATATTCCTCGCCTGTTCTTTGAGGTTGCGCGACTGCCGCGTTTCTACGTACGGGATGACTATCAATCCATTGTGTCGGACCGATGTCAAAGCGCATAACGACGTGATGCGTGTGTACTTTTGGGTTGTACTTTTTTGGGAGCTTGCAAGTTTGGGTATTTGTATTTAGCCTTCGCATTCTGAGGCATTTGCGCCCGACTTGAAACAAACCAAACATTCGCGATCCTCAGAATAAGGTAAGCCGTCACAATCGACGGGCGCACCACGCAGGCTGCAGTTCCATCAGATCATTGTGAAGGCACACACGATGAGCAACGGGATCGATCAGGCACTATCCGCAGACTGGCCTTATCAACGGCTCGTCGCGCATCGAATTGGCGGCAAGCTGGCGCCGGAGAATACGCTTTCAGGCTTCGACGCGTGCATCCGTTTCGGCTACAGGATGATCGAGTTCGACGCGAAGCTCTCCTGCGACAATCAAGTCTTTCTGCTGCACGACGACGATCTCAACCGCACGACCAATGGCCGCGGCCCCGCTGCGAAACACACGTGGCAACAGCTCGCATCGCTCGATGCGGGCGCGTGGTTCGATGCGCGCTTCAAGGACGAACGTCTTCCCACACTGGCGCAAGTGGCGGCGCGCTGCGAGCGCGAAGCGATCGCAGCCAACATCGAAATCAAACCTTGTCCGGGCCGCGACGAGATCACGGGGCGTCTCGTCGCGCTCGCCGCGAAGGACTTGTGGCGCGCACGGAAGCCGCTTCTTTCTTCCTTCTCGTTCGACGCGCTCAAAGCCGCGCGCGATGCCGTGCCGTCGCTGCCGCGCGGCATGCTGTTCGATGCACTGCCCGGCGACTGGCTGCGCATCGCGCGCGAACTCGCGTGCGTCTCGCTGCATGCGAACCACAGGCATCTGACCCAGCAGAACGTCCGCGCGATGCGCGATGCCGGGCTGCGCGTGCTCGCGTACACGGTGAACGATCCGGCGCGCGCACGCGAACTCGCGAAGTGGGGCGTCGACATGATTTGTACCGATCGCCTCGATATGATCGGCGAGGACGTCGTCAGCTAAGTGTGCAGAGACACAGACGTCGATAACCCGTTTTCCTAACGTAGCAATTTTCGGCAGAGGATGAGAAGACCATGAAACCGACCACGTTACGTTGTTTGCTTTCGATGTCGGCGCTGGCCGGCGTGACGGCCGCGAGCAATGCGGTAGCGGCGCCTTCCGATGCGCTCGTTGCCGCCGCAAAGCAGGAGGGGCAACTCACCGTGATCGCGCTGCCGCACGACTGGTGCGGCTACGGCCCGATGATTGCGGCATTCCAGAAGAAGTACGGAATCAAGATCAACGAGCTGAATCCGGATGCGGGCTCCGGCGACGAGATCGAAGCGATCAAGGCGAACAAGGGCAACAAGGGTCCGCAGGCGCCCGACGTGATCGACGTCGGTCTTTCGTTCGGTCCCGCCGCGAAGGCGCAAGGTCTGCTGCAGCCGTACAAGGTGTCGACGTGGAAGTCGATTCCGGACGATTCGAAAGACGCCGAAGGCTACTGGTACGGCGACTACTACGGCGTGCTCGCGTTCGAAGTGAACGCGGACATGATCGACAAGGTACCGACCGACTGGAGCGATCTGCAAAAGGCCGACTACAAGAACGCCGTGTCGCTCGCGGGCGATCCGCGCTCGGCGAATCAGGCGATCCAGGGCGTGTACGCAGCGGGCCTCTCCGTCGCGAAGGGCGACGCAAGCAAGGCCGGCCAGGCTGGCCTCAAGTACTTCGCCGATCTCAACAAGAGCGGCAACTTCGTTCCCGTGATCGGCAAGGCGGCTTCGCTCGCGCAAGGCACGACGCCCATCATCGTGCGCTGGGACTACAACGCGCTCGCCGACCGCGACACGCTGAAGGGCAACCCGAAGGTGCACGTGGTCGTGCCGAAGACGGGTGTCGTCGCAGGCGTCTACGTGCAGGCGATCAGCGCGTACGCGCCGCATCCGAACGCGGCGAAGCTGTGGATGGAATACCTGTATTCGGACGAAGGCCAGATAGGCTGGCTGACGGGCTACTGCCATCCGATCCGCTATAACGAGCTGGTCTCGCAGAAGAAGGTGCCACAGACGCTGCTCGACAAACTGCCGCCCGCGTCCGCGTACAAGAGCGCTGTGTTCCCGACCTTGCAGCAACAGGACGCGACGAAGGACGTCGTGACGAAGCAGTGGGACCAGGTTGTCGGCGCGAACGTCAAGTAAGCGCAGCATGACGTTGCGATGCGGGCCGCGTTGCGCCGCCCGCATCGCCTGCCGCGACGGCGATGATGTCACGCGACACAGGGCAAGCGTGTCTGTTCGAGGGTGAGCGAGGGTAAGTTGATGAGCGCTTCATCGGAAGCCGGGCCAGGCGGTCAGGCGGACCTGATGGTTCCGTCCGTGCCGGCGCCCGCGCCGAAGGTCGACGGCCCGGGCCGGTCGTCGCCGCTATGGACATGGATCGGCGTGATGCCGTTCTTCGTCTTCGCCTTGCTGTTCCTTATTCTGCCGACGGGCTTTCTGATGGTCGGCGCGTTTCAGGACGCGCAAGGCCACTTCACGCTCGCCAACATGCGCGACCTGTTCCAGGAAGGCACGCTCGACGCGTACTGGATCAGCTTCAAGGTGAGCGCGGCATCGGCGCTCGGCGGCGCGGTGCTCGGTTCGCTGCTCGCATGGGCGGCCGTGCATGGCAGGCTGCCTGGCTGGATTCGGCCGACGCTGCTCACGTTCTCGGGCGTCGCTTCGAATTTCGCGGGCGTGCCGCTCGCGTTCGCATTCATCTGCACGTTGGGGCGCGTCGGCTTGGTCACGGTGCTGTTGAAAAAGTACACGGGCATCAATCTCTATTCGACGGGCTTCAGCATTCTCAGCTTCTGGGGCCTGACGATCACCTACCTGTATTTCCAGATCCCGTTGATGGTGCTGATCATCACGCCCGCGCTCGACGGCCTCAAGCGCGAGTGGCGCGAAGCGTGCGATTGCCTGGGCGGCACCGCGTATCAGTACTGGCGCTATGTGGCCTTGCCCGTGCTGTGGCCGAGCGTGCTGGGCGCGACGCTGCTGCTGTTCGCGAACTCGTTCGGCGCGGTCGCGACGGCGTATGCGTTGACGGGCAGCTCGCTGAACATCGTGACGATCCTGCTCTACGCACAGATTCGCGGCGACGTGCTGCACAACCAGAACCTCGGCTATGCGCTCGCACTCGGCATGATTCTGGTGACGGGGCTGTCGAACGGCGGCTATATCTGGCTGCGTTCGCGCGCCGAAAGGGGGCGCAGATGAGCACGCAATCGGGCAGCCGATCGCACACGCAAAGGAACGCACAATCGAACGCGCAGTCGCGTGTTGGCGCATGGACTGCGATGATCGTCGGTTCCCTGTACTTCCTGATTCCACTGCTCGCGACTTTTGAATTCAGTCTGCGCATGCGGCGCGGCACGTACAGTTTCGACGCGTACCAGGTCGTGCTCTCCGACTCGCATTTTCAGGCGTCGTTCGGCTATTCGATTCTGATGGCGTTGCTGACGATCGTCGTCGGCGTGCTGCTCGTCGTGCCGACTGCGTACTGGGTGCAGTTGCGTCTGCCGAAGCTGCGCGGCATCGTCGAGTTCATCACGCTGCTGCCGCTGGTCGTTCCCGCGATCGTGATCGTGTTCGGGTATCTGCGCATCTACAACAGCAGCTCGATCTTGCCGCTGACGTCGAACGAACGCGCGACCGATCTGCTGCTCGTGTTCGGCTATGTGACGTTGTCGCTGCCGTACATGTATCGCGCCGTCGATGCCGGGCTGCGCGCCGTCGACATCCGTTCGCTGACGGAAGCAGCCGAATGCCTCGGCGCGAACTGGCCGACCATTCTCTTCAAGGTGATCTTTCCGAACATCCGCTCCGGCATTCTGTCCGGTGCGTTTCTCACCTTTGCTGTGGTGATCGGCGAGTTCACGATTGCGAGTTTGCTGGACCGTCCGGCATTCGGTCCGTATCTGCAACTGATCGGCGCAAACCGCGCCTACGAGCCGTCTGCGCTCGCGATCATCGCGTTTGCCGTCACGTGGGCGTCGATGGGGCTGATCCAGGTGTTCGGCTCCGTGCGCACGCTCGCTGCGCAAAAGCCCTAATTCGAGGCACCGTCATGGCGTTTCTTGAAATCGACAGCCTGCACAAGACATTCGGCGCAAACATGGCGCTGCATCACTTCGACATGCAGATCGAGCGCGGCGAATTCATCACGTTTCTCGGGCCGTCGGGCTGCGGCAAGACGACGGTGCTGCGCATGATCGCCGGCTTCGAGACGCCGACGCGCGGCACGATCCGCCTCGACGGCCGCGACGTCACGCATCTGCGCACGCGGCAGCGCAAGGTCGGCATGGTGTTTCAGGCGTATGCGCTCTTTCCGAACATGACGGTCGCCGAGAACATCGGCTTCGGGCTCAAGGTCGCGCATCGTCCGCAGAGCGAAATCAAACAGCGCGTCGACGAGATGCTGCAATTGATCAAGCTGCCGCATCTCGGCGAACGTTATCCGTGGCAACTGTCGGGCGGGCAGCAGCAGCGCGTCGCGCTGGCGCGCGCGCTCGCGGGCAAGCCGCAAGTGCTGCTGCTCGACGAGCCGCTCTCCGCGCTCGATGCGAAGATCCGCATTTCGCTGCGGCAGGACATTCGCGCGCTGCAACGCGAGCTCGGCATCACGTCGATCTTCGTCACGCACGATCAGGAAGAGGCGCTGTCGATTTCCGACCGCATCGTCGTGATGAACGAGGGGCGCGTCGAGCAAGTCGGCACGCCGCTCGAGATCTACAACTATCCGCGCACGCGCTTCGTCGCGTCGTTCGTCGGTACGCTGAACATCCTGTCGGGACATGTGATCGATCCGTCGACGGGACGCATGGCCGTCGACGGCCAGGAATTGCGCACGACGCAAACGCTGCCCGTCGGCGATGCAGGCAAGAAGCGGATGCTCGCGCTGCGTCCCGAGGCGATCGTGCTCGAAGCGCCCGCCGCGGGTCGCAATACGCTGACGGCGACGGTCGAAGAGGTGAGCTTCCTCGGCGCGATCGTGCGCATCCGGACACGCGTGAAGGACGAAGTGATTTCGCTCGACATCTTCAACGATCCGAACCGCCGTTTGCCCGAACGCGGCCAGCCCGTTGCGCTCGGTTTCTCGCATGAGAACCTGCTCGTGCTCGAAGAAGGGGTTCAGGGTTAGCCCTGGGTTCTGTCGATAAGGGCGTTCGGGAATCCGGACGCCCACATTCCGGATTTCCGGAAACCCGGAAGCATCGTTTTATCGTCAACGCGAAATGGCCTTGTAAATCAATGCGCTATGCCCGTTGCGGGCGCTGGCATCGACCTTGCGAAGTAGACGTGCGGCCGCAATGGCCCATCCACTACAAAGCAGAGTAACGCGCTCACGCGCCAACTCTGGTCGATAGGAGACAACGATGCCCGAGTTCCTGTTCTGGTCCCTCTGATTTCGTCGTCTTGTCGCGGGCTTGTTCACCGCGCATGACGAACGTCTGACCGTACCTCATGCGTTACGTGGCCGGCCTTCGGTCCACCCTGGCTTTACTCCATTGCAGGAACACCATCGTGAAGAAACCCTTTTATAAAGTCCTCTACGTGCAGGTGATCGTCGCGATCATCATCGGCATTGCGCTCGGGCACTTCTATCCGTCGCTCGCCACCGACATGAAGCCGCTCGGCGACGGCTTCATCAAGCTCATCAAAATGGTGATCGGGCCGATCATCTTCTGTACTGTCGTGACGGGTATCGCCGGCATGGAAGACATGAAGAAGGTCGGGCGCGTGGGCGGCAAGGCGCTGCTGTACTTCGAAATCGTCTCGACGTTCGCACTGATTCTCGGCCTGGCCGCGACGCACCTGCTGCGGCCGGGCGTCGGCTTCAACGTCGATCCCGCCACGCTCAACGGCAAGGAAGTTGCGTCGTATGCCGCGAAGGCACATGGCCAGACGACGGTTGACTTCCTGATGCACATCATTCCGGACACGCTCGTGTCGGCGTTCTCGCAAGGCGAAATCCTGCAGATCCTGCTGGTCGCGCTGCTGTTCGGCGCAGTGCTCGCGCATATCGGCGAGCGCGGCAAACCGGTGACGAGCTTCATCGAAAGCCTGTCGAGCATTCTGTTCGGCATGGTCGGCATCATCACGAAGCTCGCCCCCATTGGTGCGTTCGGCGCGATGGCGTTCACCATCGGCAAGTACGGCATCGGCTCGCTGCTGCCGATGCTGAAGCTGATCGGCACGTTCTATCTGACGTCGATCGTGTTCGTGGTCGTCGTGCTCGGCATCATCGCGCGGATGGTGGGCTTCAACATCCTGCGCTTCGTCGCGTACATCAAGGAAGAGATGCTGATCGTGCTGGGCACGAGCTCGTCGGAAGCGGCGCTGCCGCAACTGATGCTGAAGCTCGAAAAGCTCGGCTGCTCGCGTTCGGTGGTGGGTCTCGTCGTGCCGACGGGCTACTCGTTCAACCTCGACGGCACCAACATCTACATGACGATGGCTGTGCTCTTCATCGCGCAGGCGACCAACACCGACCTCACGTGGGGCCAGCAACTGACGCTGCTCGCCGTGACGATGCTGACGTCGAAGGGCGCAAGCGGCGTGACGGGCGCAGGCTTCATCACGCTCGCCGCGACGCTCGCCGTCGTGCCGACGATTCCGCTGTCGGGCATGGTGCTGATTCTCGGCATCGACCGCTTCATGAGCGAATGCCGCGCGCTGACGAACATTGTCGGCAACGGCGTGGCGACGGTTGTGGTGTCGGCATGGGAAAAGGAACTGGATCGCTCGAAGCTGCGCGCCGCGTTGAGTCGGGATGTGTCCGTCACCGAAGCGGCTGAGGTCTGAGCCATGAAGGCGGCGCCGCGGCAACATGACGCGGCGCCGCTCGCAACGAATGCGGCAGCGCCCGATGACTCGCCGCCTGATGCATCCGATGGTCTTGCGGGCGCCGAGGCGCCCGACGGCTTCGATGCGTGCGATGGAGTCGATGGGCTCGACCAGCTCAACGAACGCGATGCACGCGACGAAAGCGACGATGCAACGCGATATGCCACAATAGGCGATCCCCATCGAACGACTTCCGCCATCGTGACGCGCCGCCTGCTGATCCTGTTCGCGCTCGTTGCCGGGCTCGTGGCAGCCTGCGGGCTCACGTGGAACATCACGTGGCAGCATGGCATCGATACGCTGCGGCGCAACGCCGCCGTGCGCGCCGATCGCACGACGAACGCGCTCAGAAGCACGCTCGAGCGCTACGAATCGCTTCCTTATCTGCTCGGCGAGCATCCGCTCGTGCAGGACGTGCTCGTGACACCGGACGAGGACAACGTCGCGCGCGCCAATCAATACCTCGAAGACCTCAATCGCCGCGCCCGTGCGAATGTCGCGTACATCATCACGGCGGCGGGCCGCTGCGTGGCGGCGAGCAACTGGAATGAGCGCGACAGCTTCATCGGCCAGGAATATCTGTTCAGGCCGTATTTCGTCGAGGCCGAGAAGGGCAAGGTCGGACGCTTCTTCGGCATCGGCACCACATCGCTCGATCCGGGCTACTACATTTCGCAGCCGGTACGACGCGATAACAAGATTGTGGGCGTTGCCGTCATCAAGCTGAATCTCGAATGGTTCCAGGGCGCGGATGCGTCCGAACCGTTGATCGTCACCGACGATCATGGCGTGATCTTTCTGTCATCGGTGCCTGCGTGGAAATATCACACGGTCAAGCCGCTTTCGAGCGATGTGATCGCGTCGATCTACGACACGCGCCAGTACGCGCGTCAGCCGATCGCGCCGCTGCCGATGACGGTCGTGCGTACGCTCGAAGGCGGTGCGCAGATCGTGCGCATCGGCGGCGGACGCTATGCGCCGCGTTTTCTCGCGTCGACGCGCGCGATCGGCGAGCCGGACTGGCGGCTCATCACGATGGCGCCCATCGATCCCGTCAATGCAGACGCGCGTTACGCGACGATCGTGACGGGCTTCGGGTATGTGTCGCTGTGCCTGTTGCTGTTTTACTGGCGTATGCGCCGCACGCGCGTGCGCGAAGTGATGCGCAGCCGCGCGCTGTTGCAGAAGGCCTACGCCGAACTGAACCAGCGCGTCGCCGAGCGCACCGCCGATCTGTCGCAGGCAAACGAGCAATTGAAGAAGGAAGTGAGCGAGCGCACGCGCGCGGAACAGGAGCTGCGCGCCGCGCACGACGAACTGATTCAGGCGAGCAAGCTCGCGGCGCTCGGTCAGATGGCGGCGGGCATCACGCATGAGCTGAATCAGCCGCTCGCCGCGTTGCGCGGTTTCTCCGATAACACGCGCGTGTTTCTCGAACGCGGCGACCATGCATCGGCGAAAGACAACCTCGAAGCGATCGCCGCGCTCACCGAGCGCATGGGCAAGATCACGAATCAGCTGAAGCTCTTCGTCGGCCGTGCGCGTCCGCGCAATGCGCGCGCGGGCGTCGCGCGGGCGCTGCGCAACGTGCTGACGCTGTTGCAGAAACGCTTGCAAGGCGTGACGGTCGATATCTCGTTGATCGACGAGGGCGCGGCGCCCGTGCGGCTCGATGTCGAGCGTGACGATCCGAAACTGGTCGCGCATTGCGACGACTTGCGGCTCGAACAGGTGCTGATCAATCTGCTCGGCAATGCGCTCGACGCCGTGGCGGGCGCGCCGGCGCCGCGCATCGCGATCGACGTGGAGACGGCTCAGGCGTTGCTCACGATCACCGTGAGCGACAATGGTCCCGGCATTCCCGACGACGTGCTGCCGCAGCTTTTCGAGCCATTCTTCACGACGAAGGAAATGGGCCAGGGGCTGGGACTTGGGCTTGCGATCTGCTCGTCTATTGCGCGCGATTGCGGCGGTTCGCTCATCGCGCGCAACAATGCGCAGGGCGGCGCCGCGTTCGTGCTGACGCTGCGCCGCGCGGGCGCGCAGGCAACGGATATCGCGGACTCCGTCACGACGGGCTCGTGATTCGGCGCAGATTCAACGGATGGTTAGATTGGTAGGGAACATGGTGAACAAGGGCGTGCAGGTCCTCTATATCGAAGACGACGAACTCGTGAGGCGCGCGAGCGTGCAAAGCCTGCAGCTCGCGGGGTTCGAAGTGGTGGGGCACGCGTCGGTGGAATCGGCGGCGCGGCTGATCAACGCGGAGTTTTCGGGCGTGATCGTCAGCGACATCCGCTTGCCCGGTGCAAGCGGTCTCGACCTGCTTGCGCAATGCCGCGAGCGCGTGCCCGATGTGCCCGTGATTCTCGTCACCGGGCACGGCGATATTTCGATGGCCGTGCAGGCGATGCGCGACGGCGCGTATGACTTCATTGAAAAGCCGTTCGCGTCGGAACGGCTGATCGAAACCGTGCGCCGCGCGCTGGAGCGCCGCACGCTGGTGCTCGAAAACCTTGCGCTGCGCCGCGAACTCGCGGAGCAGGGCACGCTTGCGCCGCGCATCATCGGACGCAGTCCCGCCATCGAGCAGGTGCGCAAGCTGATCGCGAACGTCGCGCCGACGGACGCTTCCGTGCTGATCAACGGCGATACGGGCGCGGGCAAGGAGCTGATCGCGCGCAGTCTGCACGAGTTGTCGCCGCGTCGCGACAAGCCGTTTCTTGCCGTCAACTGCGGCGCGCTGCCCGAGCCGATGTTCGAATCGGAGATGTTCGGCTATGAGCCGGGCGCGTTCACGGGCGCGGCGAAGCGGCGCATCGGCAAGCTGGAGCACGCGTCGGGTGGCACGCTCTTTCTCGACGAAATCGAAAGCATGCCGCTCGCGTTGCAGGTCAAGCTGCTGCGCGTGCTGCAGGACGGCGTGCTGGAACGGCTCGGATCGAACCAGCCGATACGTGTCGATTGCCGCATCGTCGCGGCGGCGAAGGGCGACATGACCGGGCACGTCGCGGCGGGCACGTTCCGGCGCGATCTGCTGTATCGGCTCAACGTGGTGACGATCGCGCTGCCGCCGCTGTCGGAGCGGCGCGAGGACATCGTGCCGCTTTTCGAACATTTCCTGCTCGACGCCGCTGTGCGTTATCAACGGCCCGCGCCGATTCTCACCGATCGGCAGCGTACGAACCTGATGCAGCGCGAATGGCCCGGCAACGTGCGCGAATTGCGCAATGCGGCGGATCGCTTCGTGCTGGGCGTCGGCGACGATACGGCGGCGACGGACGACGATGCACTTACGTCGGTTACACAGCCGTTGAAGGAGCGCGTCGAGCAGTTCGAGCGCGCCGTCATCGCCGAGGCGCTGGAGCAGACGGGCGGCGCCGTTGCGATTGCGGCAGACAGGCTGCAGGTCGGCAAGGCGACGCTCTACGAGAAGATCAAGCGTTATGGCCTGACTGTGCGTGGCGAAGGGGAGCGCTGAAGCGGGAGGTTCTGCTGATGGCGGGTGCGCTGTGACGATTCAGCGCGAGGCCCGCCGCCGAGAAGAGTGATTCGGGCGATCAGGTCGTGCCCAGCGCCTTTTGCAGCAGCTGATCGAGTTCCGCGAACTGCGGCTCGCCGACGTAGCGCTTCAGCACCTTGCCATCGCGGTCGATCACGAACGTGGTCGGCGTAAGCTGCACGTTGCCGAACTGCTTCGCAGCCGAGCCGTCGTCCATCGCAACCTTGAACGGCAGGCGGCGCGTTTCCGTGTAGTTGGTCACGTACATCGGCGCGTCGTAGCTCATCGCGACGGCGACGAATTCGAGGCCCTTATCCTTGAAGCGGTTATACGTCTGGATCATCTGCGGCATTTCCTTCATGCAGGTGTCGCAGCTCGTCGCCCAGAAGTTGACGAGATAGACCTTGCCTTTGAGATCGGCGGTCGACACCTTCTGGCCGGACAGCAGCGTGAACGTCGCGTCGGGCACATGCTGCTGACTGCCGAACGCGAAATAGCCCGCGACGGCGATCGCGCCTGCAACGACAGCCGCGGCGATATACCGAACCGGGCTCGAGCGCCGGGAGACGTTGCTTTGGATGGTTTGGCTCATGAACGGGACCTCGGAAACGCGCGGAAGGCACGCCGGAACAACACCTTGCGGCGCCCCGTACGTTGCGGGAACAACAGCGGATACGAGCAGCCGGGGTTTGTCTCATATTGTAGCGGCAATCCCGTGACATGGCTCACGGCGCAGTTAAGTGGTGGATAACGGGGTTGTATGGGGAGGAATGGGGCGCTGAGGTCGTAACTCTCGTCGATCGCTTTGCATGGGACCAGAGTAAGCGGTAAAGCGCCAACTCTCGTCGGCCGCCTTGCATGGGACGAGAGTAAGCGCTAAAGCGCCAACTCTCGTCGACCGCCTTGCATGGGACGAGAGTAAGCGCTAAAGCGCTAACTCTCGTCGACAGCGGATAATGATGCTTTCCGTCATGTAATCGCCGTTTGCCGCGTCATGCTCCGCTCCATTCTCCGCGTATCCGCTCGCCGCTTCGCTCGTTCCGTCCAGTCGTCCGCTTCTTCATCTGCATTGGGTTCGTTGCTGGCGGTCGTCGTCGTGCTGGCGGCCGGCTGGCTGGTCGCCGCATGCTCGCCGACCTACGACTGGCGCACGATCATGAACAACGACAACGGCTACACGGTCGATTTGCCCGCCAAGCCGACGTCGGACGAACGGCAGATCGACATCGACGGCACGCCGATGAAAATGGCGATGCAAATCGCCGAGGCCGGCGACGCCGTGTTTGCCGTCGGCACGGTGATGCTGCCCAGCGACGATCCGCAGGTGCAGCGCATGGCGCTCGACTATCTGCGCGCGGGGCTCGCGCGCAATCTCGGCACCGCGCCCAACGCGCACGCGAAAGCGATTCCGCTCGCAGCGGGCGGTCAGGTGCAAGGGCTGGAGATGACATTCAGCGGCAAGGCGGGACCCAAACAGGAAGCTCGGACGATGCACGCGCGTCTCGTCGCCAAGGGTCGGCATGTGTATCAGGCGGCCGTGATCGCGAGCAAGGAACCGCCACCGGACCAGGTCGAGCAATTCTTCGAATCGTTCAAACTTTACTGATCTGGGCCGGGTAGGCGGCCCGCGAACGCCCGATCAAGTGAAAGTTCCTTCGCAGAAAAGACCGCTAATCTCGCGTTTACATGGGACTTTTTCGGTTACTCACAGGATCTGTGGATAACTTTGTTGGTAACTCTGTGCGGCAGGCCGCAAATGCCCATCCGGCGGGCAGGTTGCCACTTTGCCCTGAAACTTGGCATTTTGAAAAATTCAATAAAATCAAAGACATTGCCGCGCCATCTCACAATAGGCTTTCAGATGTATCAAAAGTTATCAGAGCGCGGAAAATGTGCATAAGTCAAGTCTTGACATGCGCTTTTTTGTCATTTGCAGCTTTTACTGGGTACTGAACGCCCGCCGATATTGCACTGCTTCGGATATTTGAGCGGCGTTCGGGACGTCGTTGCCCGCGAGATCCGCGATCGTTCTCGCGACCTTGAGCACGCGGTAGTAAGCGCGCGCAGACCAGCCGAAGCGCTCGCCCGCTTCGCGCAAGAGCCGCTCGCCGTCGTCGTCGGGCCGGCAGACTTCGTCCACTTCGCGGCCGTTCAGCTCGCGATTCGTCTTGCCTTGCCGCCGAAGCTGGCGTTCGCGCGCCGCCTCCACCCGTTGCGCAATCGACGCGCTCACCTCGCCTTGCGTTGTCGAGCGCGTGGACAGTTCAGCGGGCGACAGCGCTGGAATTTCGATCTGAATATCGATGCGATCGAGCAGCGGCCCCGACAGCTTGCGCAAATAGCGTGCGGCGACCTCGTGCGTGCATCGGCAGCGGCCACCTGGGTCGCCGCGCCAGCCACAGGGACAGGGATTCATCGCCGCAATCAGCTGACACGCTGCAGGAAAATCGGCCTGCAGCGCCGCGCGGGAGATTGTGATGCGGCCGTTCTCCAACGGTTCGCGCAGGGTTTCGAGCACATGCCGGTCGAATTCGGGCAGCTCATCGAGGAAGAGTACGCCCAGATGAGCGAGTGTTATCTCGCCGGGTTGCGGCGGATTGCGTCCACCGACCAGAGCGGCTGCGCTCGACGAATGGTGAGGCGCGCGAAACGGCCGCTGACGCCACTGCGCGGGCGTGAAGCCCGCCGCGCTGGCGGACAGCAGGGCGGCGGACGTGAGCGCTTCGTCGTCGGTCATCGGCGGCAAGAGGCTCGGCAGGCGCGCGGCGAGCATCGACTTGCCGGCGCCGGGCGGACCGATCATCAGCATGTGATGGCCGCCCGCCGCCGCCACTTCGAGCGCGCGCCGAGCGCCGCGCTGCCCGATGACGTCGGCCATGTCGGCTGGCGTTGCGGCTGCGTCGCCGAGTAGCGTGGGCGCTGCGACGGGCGACAGGCGCGCATCGGCTTCACCAGCGAGGTGCGCGCAAAGCGACGGCAAATCCGCCGCGCCATAGACAGCGACGCCGGGCACGAGCGCCGCCTCTTTTGCGCTGGCAAGCGGTAGATACAACTCGGGCGTGCGGTCATCGTCCCGCTCGAATTGTGCGTCGGAAGAAGCATCGGCCGACGACGGATGACCGCGCGCCGTGCCGCATGCCATCGCGAACGCGCCGCGCATCGGCCGAAGCGCGCCTGTCAGCGACAATTCGCCCGCAAATTCCCGATGCGCGAGCGATTCGGCGGGGATCTGCCCGCTCGCCGCCAGGATGCCGAGCGCAATCGGCAGGTCGAAACGTCCGGATTCCTTGGGAAGGTCGGCGGGCGCGAGATTGACGGTGATGCGTCGGACGGGAAAATCGAGCCCGCAATTGATCAGCGCCGCGCGTACGCGTTCGCGGCTTTCGCGCACTTCGAGATCGGGCAGGCCGACGATGGAAAAAGAAGGAAGCCCGTTGGCGAGATGAACCTCGACGGTAACTTCGGGCGCGCGGCCAGCGGCCGGCGCGCGACTGCGCACCACGGCAAGCGACATGTTTTCTCCCGTCCAGACGCGCCTCGCGGGCGCGTTCACCTTAAAGCGCTGACGACGTCACGGGCCGCTTGCCTGTGATGTGCAGATCAGATGGGCGTGCTCAGGAAGATTGCGTCACGGGCAGCTTCTGTTCGAGTTCGGCGACGCGCCGCTCGAGCTCTTCAAGACGCGCACGGGTGCGCACGAGCACCTGCGTCTGCGTATCGAATTCTTCGCGCGTCACGAGATCGAGCTTCGAGAAGCCCTGCGACAGCATTGCACGCACGTTGCGTTCGACATCCTTGGCCGGTGAGTTCTTGAACAGCTCGCTCACGCGCGCCTGAAAGTCGTTGAAGACGTCATTTGGTTGTTTCATTTCATTCCCCTTGTTGCACAAAGAATGTGCATGTGTCGTTACGTGCGTGCCTCGCAACACTGAATGATCGTTTATGGTGCAGACATGCAGCCGCCACGCTCCGGCGTGGACGGCTTTGGTGCGTACGCCCGTGGCCCAAGCCTGCAAACACTCTAGCAACGATCCCGAGGGCGCGCTACCGCTCGCGAACGGAACTGGCCATCCGGACAAGTAAACGCGCAAACCCTTGTGCCATAAGGCCCGGCGGGAGTGTGCCACAAACATGGCATGGACGTTGCTGTTACTGCCGCGCGCACCGGCGGGACGCCGTCTGGAGATGCGCCTTTGCTGCGGTTCCGGGGGCTGAGACCGAAAGCACGGCGCAAGGCAAATGCAAGTCACGCAACGGGTTGAGTCACTACAGCGAGGATTTCATGAAACTCATTACCGCAATCATCAAGCCGTTCAAGCTCGATGAGGCGCGCGAAGCCCTGTCGGCCATCGGCGTCTCGGGCATTACGGTGACGGAAGTGAAGGGGTTCGGACGTCAGAAGGGCCACACGGAGTTGTATCGGGGAGCGGAATACGTCGTCGACTTTCTGCCGAAGGTGAAGATCGAAGCGGCCGTGTCGGACGACATCGTCGACCAGGCGATCGAAGCTATCGAGCGGGCGGCGCGGACGGGCAAGATCGGTGACGGGAAGATCTTCGTCACGCCGATCGAACAGGTGATTCGTATTCGTACCGGCGAGACCGGCGCGGACGCACTGTAAAAAACAGCGACAAGAGGAAACTGAAGATGCGTAAATTATTGATGTCCCTGCTGATGGCCGGCTCGCTGCTGTCGGTCGGCATCGGCGCTGCCCTCGCGGATGACGCGTCGGCGCCTGCCGCGGCTTCCGCCCCGGACACGACGGCGAGCGCGCCGGCTTCGTCGGACGCTGCCGCGGCGCCCGCTGCGAGCGCGCCTGCTGCGGACGCCTCCGCGGCGCCTGCCGCCAGCGCTCCCGCTGACGCATCGGCAGCGGCGGCGGCTTCGGAAGCGGCGCCCGCTGCGCCGACGGCACCGTTTTCGGTCGATTCGTCGAAGCTCAACTCCGGCGATACCGCCTGGATGCTGACCTCGACGGCACTCGTGCTGTTCATGACGATCCCCGGTCTCGCGCTCTTCTACGCCGGCATGGTCCGCAAGAAGAACGTGCTCGCGACCGTCATGCAGAGCTTCGCGATCACCTGTCTCGTGACGGTGATCTGGACGGTGATCGGCTACAGCCTCGCGTTCACGCCCGGCGGCTCGTTCCTCGGCGGCTTCTCGCGCGTGATGCTGCACGGCATGGCCTTCATCAAGGGCGACAAGGCGACGACGCTCACCGTCAGCCACCTCGCGCCGACCATTCCGGAATCCGTCTATTTCGTCTACCAGATGACGTTCGCGATCATCACGCCGGCGCTGATCACGGGCGCATTCGCGGACCGCATGAAGTTCTCCGCGATGCTGATCTTCATGACGCTGTGGTCGATCATCGTCTACTCGCCGATCGCGCACATGGTCTGGGAACCGACGGGCTGGCTGGCTAGCGCGGGCATCCTCGACTTCGCGGGCGGCACGGTGGTGCACATCAACGCGGGTGTCGCGGGCCTGATCTGCTGTCTCGTGCTCGGCAAGCGCACGGGCTACGGCAAGGACTCGATGGCGCCGCACAACCTCGTGCTGACGATGATCGGCGGCTCGATGCTGTGGGTGGGCTGGTTCGGCTTCAACGCGGGTTCGGCAGTGGCAGCGGACGGCCGTGCCGGTTTCGCGATGCTGACGACGCAGGTTGCAACGGCCATCGCGGCACTCGGCTGGATGTTCGCGGAATGGATCGCGAAGGGTAAGCCGTCGGTGCTCGGCATCGTGTCGGGCGCGGTGGCGGGTCTGGTGGCGATCACGCCGGCGTCGGGCTTCGTCGGCGTGGGCGGCGCGCTCGCCATCGGCCTGATCGCGGGCGTGGTCTGCTTCTGGTCGGCCACGTGGCTCAAGCACAAGATGGGCTACGACGACTCGCTCGACGCATTCGGCGTGCACTGCATCGGCGGTATCGTCGGCGCGATCCTGACGGGCGTGTTCGCCGTCAAGGACATCGGCGGCTTCGACGGCAGCGTCATCCTCCAGCTGAAGGGCGTTCTGACGACGCTCGTCTACAGCGGCGTGATCAGCTTCATTCTGCTGAAGATCATCGACGTGACGATCGGCCTGCGTGTGACGGAAGAAGAAGAGCGCGAAGGTCTGGACGTGATCCTGCACGGCGAGCACGTCGAGTAAGGCAGGCGTCTCCCGGCAACGGGATTTGCAAAAGGTTTAAGCACAGCGACTTTGGCCCGCCTTCATGGCGGGCTTTTTTCGTGCTGCGGCAGTTCGTCCCAGCCGCGCGGCGATCGCGTGGCAGGCCACGACATGCCCGCGACCGCGCGCCGCAATCTTGTCTCACAAACAGCAGATTTTCCGGCTATCGTTGATATAGGGAGAATGCATCCACCCACAGCTTGCGAATGGAGAAAGCGTCCCCAAATGGGCAGGGCAATTGCTCTACAATCTTTTTTCTCCAGTCTGCGAGTGATCAATGGTTCCGCATTTAGTTACGGCGTTAAACGGTCCGCTGCTCGATCTCGAGCGGAAGATCCTCGACGCGACGCCCGCCATCGAACGCTGGTTCCGCCTCGAATGGCAGGAGCACACGCCGCCGTTCTATTGCTCGGTCGATCTGCGTAACGCCGGCTTCAAGCTCGCGCCCGTCGACACCAACCTTTTTCCCGGCGCGTTCAACAATCTGCCGCAGGAAACGCTGCCGCTCGCCGTGCAGGCGGCAATGGCGTCGATCGAAAAGATTTGCCCGGACGCGAAGAATCTGCTCGTCATCCCCGAGCGTCACACGCGCAATGAGTTTTACCTGGAAAACGTCGCGCGGCTCGCGACGATCATGCGTCAGGCGGGCTTGAACGTCCGCTTCGGCACGCTCGACGAAAGCATCGTCGGGCCCGTCACCATTTCGCTGTCCGACGGCCAGAAAATCGTGCTGGAGCCGCTGGAGCGCTCGGCGCGCCGGATCGGGCTGAAGAACTTCGATCCGTGCTCGATCCTGCTGAACAATGACCTGTCGGGCGGCATTCCCCCGGTTCTCGAAAACCTGCACGAGCAATATGTGCTGCCGCCGCTGCACGCCGGCTGGGCTGTGCGCCGCAAGTCGACGCACTTCTCCTGCTACGACGACGTCGCGAAGAAGTTCGCGAAGATGGTCGAGATCGATCCGTGGATGATCAATCCGTACTTCGCGCATGTCGAAGGGGTCGATTTCGAGGCGCGCACGGGTGAGGAAGCGCTCACCGACGCGATCGACGGCGTGCTGAAGAAGATCGCGAAGAAGTACCGCGAGTACGGTATTTCGGAAAAGCCGTATGTCGTCATCAAGTCGGACGCGGGCACCTACGGCATGGGCGTGATGACGGTGCACGACGCGTCGGAAGTGGCCGCGCTCACGAAGCGCGAGCGCACCAAGATGGCGACCACGAAGGAAGGGCTCGAAGTGCACGACATGATCGTGCAGGAAGGTGTCTATACGTTCGAGCGCATCGGCGAAGAAGTGGCCGAGCCCGTCGTGTACATGATCGACCGGTACGTCGTGGGCGGCTTCTATCGCGTGCATGGCAGCCGCGACCGCGACCAGAACCTGAACGCGCCGGGCATGCACTTCGTGCCGCTCGGCTTCGAGCATACGGCGCTCCCCGATGCGCATGCGAAGCCGGGCGCCGCGCCGCCGAACCGCTTCTACATGTATGGCGTGGTCGGGCGGCTTGGGCTGCTGGCGGCGTCGGTTGAACTGGAAAAGACTGATCCCGAGGCAATCCAGGTCTGACGGCGGGCGCGCCCGTTGCTTGCGCCAGGGCGCGCAAGCCCGTCGCGTGAACGTGACGCGAGCGGGCGCGCGGCAAGCACGTCGGGCGCACTCACGGTAGGCTGTTGCCCCGGCGAAATCGAATGCCGCCGGACGGGCACGCAGACGCACGGCATCGGCGCGTTTGCCGTACGCTATAACGAACAACGCGCGGCCCGCGAGGGCGCATCAGGAACTCCATGGATATTCTCTTCATCGCCGACCCGCTTTCCCGCTTCAAGATCTACAAGGATTCGACCTACGCGATGATGGCCGAGGCCGCGAAGCGCGGCCACACGCTTTATGCATGCGAGCCGCAGCATCTGGCGTGGACGGGCTCCGGCGTCGAGGCGAACGTGTACCGCTTTGAGATCGTCGGCGATCAGTCGGACGGCCATCGCGATGTCTGGTACGAGGCGCAGCCCGTCGAAGCGCGCGCGCTGGCGGGCTTCGGCGCCGTGCTGATGCGCAAGGATCCGCCGTTCGACATGGAATACGTGACGTCGACGTGGCTGCTCGAACTTGCGGAACGCGCGGGCGCGCGCATCTTCAACAAGCCGCAGGCGATTCGTGACCACTCGGAAAAGATGGCGATCGGCGAGTTTCCGCAGTTCGTCGCGCCGACGCTCGTCACGCGCGATCCAGCCCGTCTGCGCACGTTCCATGCAGAGCACGGCGACGTGATCCTGAAGCCGCTCGACGGCATGGGCGGCATGGGCGTGTTCCGCGTGAAGGCGGACGGCATGAATCTCGGCTCGATCGTCGAGATGCTGAGCCACGACGGCGCGCGTTCGGTGATGGCGCAGAAGTTCATCCCCGAGATCAAAACGGGCGACAAGCGCATTCTGCTGATCGGCGGCGAGCCGGTGCCGTATTCGCTTGCGCGCATTCCGCAGGGCAGCGAGGTGCGCGGCAATCTCGCAGCGGGCGGTCTGGGCGTCGCGCAACCGCTGACGGCGCGCGATCGGGAGATCGCCGAAGCGCTCGGGCCGGTGCTGAACGCGCGCGGTCTGTTGCTCGTCGGGCTCGATGCGATCGGCGACTGGCTGACGGAAGTGAACGTCACGAGTCCGACGTGCTTCCGCGAGATCATGGATCAGACGGGGTTCGATGTCGCGGCGATGTTCATCGATGCGCTAGAGAAGGCCGTCGGTTGAAGCGGCGCTCGTGCGCCGCCATGTTCTGCAATGAAGGCAACGAAGGTTCGCGCTGTCGGCCTGCCAGGCGTGAAAAGGCCGAAAGCGCGAAAATGAGGCTGTTACAATGCCCGCTCGCCCGATAGCGGCCCGCGAGGGTCAGCATGATCCGGCCCCTTGGCGGCCCGATCTCAGGCGAGTTCGATGGGCCTCGTTTCCCGCCTGCCGCGCCGGCTTTCCATCTGACGCGCGGCGCACGGGAAGCAGGGCAGCGATTTCCGGGCGGTTTTCTGCAGCAAGGCTGACATGGCAGGCATTCTGATCATTGCGCACGCTCCCTTCGCCACGGCGCTACGCGAGTGTGTCGCGCACATTTACGGCGGCTTGCCCGCCCGCATCGGCGTCATCGACGTGTCGCCCGATTGCGATCCCGTACAGGTCGTTTCATCCGCTTATGCGGAGATCGACAGGCTCAAGGAAGAAAACGGCACGCTCGTGCTGACCGACATGTTCGGCGCGACGCCGGCGAACATTGCTGGCCGGCTTGCGTCCCTTCCCGATGTACGCGTGCTGGCGGGCGTCAATCTGCCGATGCTGGTGCGCGCCGTCTGCTATCGCGCGACGCCGCTCGACGTGCTCGTCGACAAGGCACTGGCGGGCGCGACCAAAGGCATTCAAGCCGTTGGACCGGCGACGCCGCCGCCTGCCGTTCCCGTCGCGAGCACGGCTGATTGCATTCCCGCATTGCCGCCGGACAAGGCGCTTGCCGAAGCCTGCAAGGCCGGCAACGGGTCCGGTTGCGATTCAAACGACGCGTGAGCGCCGCATCATCATCTGCGACACGGCAAGCGCGCCGCGTGCGGTGGGTTTTCCGTTTACCTCGATAACTTCAACACCAGCGCATCGGAACAACACATGCTGCAACAGGAAACGACGATCGTGAACAAGCTGGGGCTGCACGCTCGCGCGTCGGCGAAGCTGACGCAACTTGCCGCCAACTTCCAGGCGGAAATCTGGATGAGCCGCAACGGCCGGCGCATCAACGCAAAGAGCATCATGGGCGTGATGATGCTGGCAGCGGGCATCGGCAGTACGGTGTTGATCGAGACGGAAGGCGAGGACGAGAAGGAAGCGATGGACGCGCTGCTTCAACTGATCGCCGACAAATTCGGCGAAGGCCAATAAGGAAACTTAAAAATCCGCTTCCGCTTTCGTTCTGGAAGAGACGCCGCGCGATGTCGCGGCGTTTTCTTTTTGACGGTCGCATTTTGCCTGTCGATCGGACGCGGCTTGCTGCCGGCTTGCTACACCTTCGCGCCGCCGCGCGTCTTCCGAAGACCGATGTTGCGCCGACGTATGCCCGGCGCAGCGCACGACAAGCCGGGCGACGGCATAGCGCTCGAAGGCGCGTGCCTCAAGATGCTGCGCTGCACAGCACCGTGGCGCGTTTCGGAATTTATAATGATCGGCGGGGTCTGAGAGCACTGCAGCGGTTTGCCGCGGCATCACACAACTAGAGGAGGTGCGCGTGTCGTTCACGCTGCATGGAATTCCCGTGTCACGCGGTATCGCCATCGGGCGGGCATATCTGATCGCCCCGGCTGCGCTGGATGTCGACCACTATCTGATCGAGCCCACCCAGATCGAGGACGAGGTGGAGCGCTTTCGCGCGGCTCAAAAGGTCGTGCATCAGGAACTCGACGAACTGCGCGCCGATCTGGCTGCCGACGCGCCCACCGAAATGGGCGCGTTTCTCGACGTACATTCAATGATCCTGAACGATGCGATGCTCGTTCAGGAAACCATCGACCTCATCCGCACCCGCCGCTACAACGTCGAATGG
The DNA here is from genome assembly GCF_900108945.1 of Paraburkholderia diazotrophica. Taxonomy (GTDB): domain Bacteria; phylum Pseudomonadota; class Gammaproteobacteria; order Burkholderiales; family Burkholderiaceae; genus Paraburkholderia; species Paraburkholderia diazotrophica. The sequence continues at coordinate 301,507 of NZ_FNYE01000002.1, forward strand.
GCGTTGACGGAACAGCTCGAACGCCTGACGCGCCACTTCGACGAAGTCGAGGACGAGTATCTGCGCGAGCGCAAAGCCGATATCGAACAGGTGGTCGAGCGCGTGCTGAAGGCGCTTGCGGGCGCGACGGGCTCACTCGTCAGCATCCACGGGCGTTGCGACGAAATGATCGTGGTCGCGCACGACATCGCGCCCGCCGACATGATGCAGTTCAAGACGCAGACCTTCCAGGGCTTCGTCACGGATCTGGGCGGCCGCACGTCGCATACGGCGATCGTCGCGCGCAGCCTCGGGATTCCCGCGACGGTCGGCGTTCAGCACGCGAGCGCGCTGATCCGCCAGGACGATCTGATCATTGTCGACGGCGATCATGGCATCGTGATCGTCGATCCGGCGCCGATCGTGCTCGAAGAGTACTCGTACCGGCAGAGCGAGAAGGCGCTTGAGGCGCGCAAGCTGCAGCGCCTGAAGTTCTCGCCGACGCAGACGGTGTGCGGCACGCGCATCGAGCTGTGCGCGAACATCGAGCTGCCTGAGGACGCGCAGTCGGCGCTCGACGCGGGCGCGACGGGCATCGGCCTGTTCCGTACCGAGTTCCTCTTCATGAACCAGAAGCATGGGATGCCGGAAGAGGAAGAGCAGTTCACCGCCTACAGGCGCGCAGTCGAGCTGATGAACGGCATGCCCGTGACGATCCGCACGATCGACGTCGGCGCGGACAAGCCGCTCGATTCAATCGGCGATGAATACGAAACGGCACCCAACCCGGCGCTCGGCCTGCGCGCGATCCGCTGGAGCCTGTCCGAGCCGCATATGTTCCTCACGCAGTTGCGCGCGATCCTGCGCGCGTCGGCGTTTGGTTCGGTGAAGATTCTGATTCCGATGCTCGCGCACGCGCGCGAAATCGACCAGACGCTCGATCTGATCCAGGAAGCCAAGCGCCAGCTCGACGATGCAGGACTCGCCTACGACCCGAACGTGCGCGTCGGCGCGATGATCGAGATTCCCGCTGCGGCGATCGCATTGCCGCTGTTCCTGAAGCGGCTCGATTTCCTGTCGATCGGCACCAACGACCTGATCCAGTACACGCTCGCAATCGATCGCGCCGACAACGCCGTTGCGCATCTGTACGATCCGCTGCATCCCGCTGTGCTGCATCTGATTGCGTTCACGCTGCGCGAGGCGAAGCGGGTGGGCGTGCCGGTATCGATCTGCGGGGAAATGGCGGGCGATCCGTCGCTGACGCGTCTGTTGCTCGGCATGGGGCTGACGGAATTTTCGATGCATCCGAGCCAGTTGCTGCTCGTGAAGCAGGAGATCCTGCGCGCGCATCTGAAAACGCTGGAAAAGCCCGTCGCCGATGTGCTTGCGGCTTTCGAGCCGGAAGAGGTGCAGTCGGCGCTGGAACGGGTCGCGCGGGCCTGATGTGTAGTGTTTGTTCGTTCGGGCGCTCCGGCGTCGTCGTCGAGCGCCCGGAATGAAACGAGTCGTTGAAGCGGCTCTTTCTTATGACTGATGGGATCGATGGCGCTCGCCGCACACGGGACAATCCCGCTGGCGCGCGATGCGCATCGTGTTCCACTCCATCCGCAGCGAATCGAGCATCATCAGGCGGCCGACCAGCGGCTCGCCGACGCCCGCAATCACGCGCAGCGCTTCCGCCGCCTGCATCGCGCCAATGATGCCGACCGTCGGCGCAAACACACCCATCGTCGAGCACGCGACTTCCTCGAACGGTTGATCCTCCGGAAACACGCACGCGTAGCACGGCGAGTCGTCGTTGCGGAAATCGAATGTGCTGATCTGGCCGTCGAAACGCAGCGCCGCGCCCGATACGAGCGGCACGCCGTGCGCGACGCACGCGCGATTGATCGCGTGGCGCGTCTCGAAGTTGTCCGTGCAGTCGAGCACGACAGTCGCTTGCGGCACGGTGCGATCGAGCCACGCATCGTCGACGCGTTCGGCCACCGCGTTCACTTCGACATCCGGATTCAATTGCGCGATCGCATCGCGTCCCGATTCGACCTTCAGCCGTCCCACCGACTTCGTGACGTGCAGGATCTGCCGCTGCAGATTGGTGAGGTCGACGGTATCGGCGTCGACGAGCGTCAGCTTGCCGACACCCGACGCCGCCAGATACATCGCCGCCGGCGAGCCCAGGCCGCCCGCGCCGACCACGATCGCATGCGCGTCGAGAAAGCGCTGCTGAGCTTCGATGCCGAGTTCGTCGACAAGGATATGACGGGAATAGCGCAGAAGTTGATCGTCGTTCATGGCGGGGCGCGGCATGTGTCGTATGTGCGCGCTGGCTCGAGAGGGGAAGCGGCGCGGTTCTCGTTATTCTAATCGCGCGGAGGAAGGTGTCTTCGCGGCGCGGGCCGCGAAGACACCGGGCATGCCGTAGCGCTTACTTGGTCGGCGTAGCAGGTTGCGAAGCAGGCGCCGTTGCCGAAGCGGGCGCCGCCGGGCTCGACGCCGTCGGCGTGGCGGGCAGCGCGGGCTTCACGGCGACGGGCGCCGAAGCCGATTGCGCCGGCTTGTTCTGCGCGAGACGCCGCTCCATCAGCGACTTCGATTCGACCACCTGCTTGCCTTCGAGCTTGTTCAGGCCCTGCTGCAGCATGAAGTCGTCAGTGGAACCGAACTCGATCGGCTTGCGATCGCGATCTTTCGCGCGCTGTTCCGGCGACTTCTTGTCGTTCTGCTCTTCGAGTTGACGCAGCTGGTCCATGCGCTCCTGCTCGCGCTGTTCCTGTTCCTTCTTCTCGTTCGGGTCCTGCGTGTTCGCAAGGTGATTCGAGTAGTCGACTTCGCGTGTGACGAGTGCGTCGTCGGGATCGCCGTCCGCGTACTGATCGACCGCGATATCAGGCCGAATGCCCTTGTTCTGGATCGAGCGGCCGCTCGGCGTGTAGTAGTACGCCGTGGTCAGACGCAGTGCGGTATCCGCCGTCATCGGACGCACGGTCTGCACCGAGCCCTTGCCGAACGTCGTCTTGCCGACGATCATCGCGCGATGCTGGTCCTGCAGCGCGCCCGCGACGATTTCCGACGCCGACGCCGAGTAGGCGTTGGTCAGCACGATCATCGGCACGGTCTTGAAGATGGGCGGCAGATTCTTCAGCGGATCGCCGTCGAAGGACGGCAGACGATAGTTGTCGAAGGTGTCGCGGTAGACCTGCTTCGAATCCGGAATCTGGCCGTTCGTCGACACGACGACGGAATCCGGCGGCAGGAACGCGCCCGCGACGCCGACGGCACTTTGCAGCAGGCCGCCGCCGTTATTGCGCAGGTCGAGGATCAGGCCCTTCAGGTTCGGCTGCTGGCGCGCGATGTCCTGCAGCTTCGCGGCGAGATCAGGCGTCGTGCGTTCCTGGAAGCTCGTGATGCGCACGTACGCGTAGCCCGGCGCGAGAATCTTCGACTTCACGCTCTGAACCCGGATGACCGCGCGCGTGACCGTGAGCGGGAACGTGCGGTCGTCGGTCTTGCGGAAAATGGTGAGCGTGACCTTGGTGCCGGGCTCGCCGCGCATCTGCTTGACGGCTTTATCCAGCGTCATGCCGCGCACGGGCTTGTCGTTGATGCGGGTGATCAGGTCGCCCGGACGAATGCCGGCGCGGAACGCGGGCGTGTCCTCGATCGGCGAGATGACCTTGATCAGGCCGTCTTCCTGCGAGATCTCGATGCCGAGGCCCGCGAAGCGGCCCTTGGTCTGCTCCTGCAGCTCTTCGTAATCGGTCTTGTCGAGATACGACGAGTGCGGATCGAGGCTCGACACCATGCCCTTGATCGCGGACGTCAGCAGCTTCTTGTCGTCGACGGGTTCCACGTACTCATGCTTGATCTGCCCAAAGACTTCGGCGAAGAGCCTCAACTGGTCGAGCGGCAACGGCGCGGACGCGGGTTGCTGGGCCGAGGCGCTCAGTTGCAGGGTTGCAAAAACGCCGGTAGCGAGGCCCGCGGCGATAAGGCCGATGTTTTTCAGGTTCTTTCGCATAGAGTATGTTGCGGTCGGATGCGGGTGGCAGCGTCAAAGGAAAAGGACGGACAAGTATAACGTGACGCTCGCACGGCCCGTACCTGAGGGTTGATCGGGATTCGACAGCGATTGCGCAGCCAGGTTCTAAGGATCGCTGGCACGGGCGGGAAGCAATGTGCGCTGGCGGACGTCCGCAGAGCCAAAAAACGGCCTGAAGCGTGCCACATTTGCCGATACCGTTGCGTGCGCACCGGTATCGATTGCCGGAGCGTTGTCTGCGACGGCTTCATCATGCGGCATCGGGATGGCAGGAACATGGCCCATACGTGGCAATGCCGTCAGGAAAGAGCAGCCGTGAATCATGGGGCGCGCGAGCGTGGGAAAGAGCGGAAATCACGTGAAAGCGCCGGAAAACCATGAAAAAAACGGCTCGCCGCGTGTCGCGGAGAGCCGTGGCGATGTCCGTATCAGCCCGCCTTGCCCTGTTTGGCGACAGCGGCTTGCGCCTTCGCGATCGCTTCCTGGTCGCCGAGGTAGTAGTGCTTGATCGGCTTCAGGTCTTCGTCCAGCTCATAGACGAGGGGCACGCCGTTCGGAATGTTCAGGCCGACGATGTCCGAATCGGAAATGTTGTCCAGATACTTGACCAGTGCGCGGATCGAGTTGCCGTGCGCGGCGATCAGCACCTTGCGGCCCGACTTGATCGCGGGCGCGATCGATTCGTTCCAGATGGGCATCACGCGCGCCACCGTGTCCTTCAGGCACTCGGTGAGCGGCAGCTCCTCGCGCGGCACTTTCGCGTAGCGCGGGTCGTTGTACGACGTGCGCTCGTCGGTCGGCTCGAGCGCGGGCGGTGGCGTGTCGTAGCTGCGGCGCCAGACCAGCACCTGGTCGTCGCCGAACTTCGCCGCCGTTTCGGCCTTGTTCAGGCCCGACAGCGCGCCGTAGTGGCGTTCGTTGAGGCGCCACGAGTGCACGACGGGCAGGTACATCAGGTCCATCTTGTCCTGCACGTGCCACAGCGTGCGGATCGCCCGCTTGAGCACCGAGGTGTACGCAATGTCGAACGTGTAGCCCGAGTCTTTGAGCAGCGTGCCTGCCTGCTGCGCTTCGAAGTTGCCCTGTTCGGTCAGGTCGACGTCGACCCAGCCGGTGAAGCGGTTTTCCTTGTTCCACGTCGATTCGCCGTGGCGGATGAGAACGAGTTTGTACATGTCGTGCCGGTCGGTAGTAAGGAAGCGGTAATCGGGGCGAAATCGTGGCGCCATCGCAGCCAGCTGCTGGCGGTCGCCATCGCGTCAGACGGTTATTTTATAATGGTCGGATTGCCCTTTCCGGTTTAACCCGATTTCTTCCTTTTTTCCGGCGGATCTTCCGTGAAGTTTTTCACCGATTACACGAACCTTGTACTGATCGCGGTCGCCCTCATCTCCGGGGCGTTGCTCCTATGGCCGACGATTTCGCGCCGCGGACGCGGCGGCCTCTCGGCGGCTTCCGCCACGCAGCTGATCAACCGGCGCAACGCCGTCGTCGTCGACCTGCGTCCCGCAGCGGACTACGCGAAGGGACACCTGCCGTCGGCGCGTCACGTCGAGTTTGGCGAGCTGCAAGCGAAAGTGGGCCAACTCGTGAAGAATAAGAGCAACCCGGTGCTGCTCGTTTGCCAGAACGGACAGCAGTCGAACAAGGCGGCACGCATCGTGCGCGACGCAGGCTACGCGGAGGTGCACGTGCTGGAAGGCGGCGTCGACGCCTGGCAGCAAGCGGGCATGCCCGTCGTCAAACAAGGAGTTGCGAAGTGAACAAAGTGATCATGTACAGCACGCAGGTGTGCCCGTATTGCCAGATGGCCGAACGTCTACTAAAGTCGCGCGGCGTCGAGCACATCGAAAAGGTGCTGATCGACAAGGACCCGGCGCGCCGTCAGGAAATGATGACGCGTACGGGCCGTCGCACGGTGCCGCAGGTGTACATCGGCGACACGCACGTCGGCGGTTATGACGATCTGTCCGCGCTCGATCGCGCGGGCGGTCTGACGCCGCTGCTCGAAGCTGCCGCGTAACGAGGCAGTTGCAAGAAGGCGGCTTCGATGCGCCAATCGCACGTCTTGCGCGCCGCGTCCCATCGCGGCACGCGGTCGCGAACAACAGAAGGTCGGGCAATACGGCTGCAACGTCTGTACTGACCGGTTTGATGCCGTCCCTCGGGGCGGCACGCAGCACAAGAGATCTGGCGGCAACCGTCCGCCGCAACGAAATTTAGGGAGTAGAACCATGTCCGACGAGAACAACCAGCCGTTCTTCAATATCCAGCGCATCTACCTGAAAGACATGTCGCTCGAGCAGCCGAACTCGCCGGCTATTTTCCTCGAGCAGGAAATGCCGTCGGTCGAAGTCGAAGTCGATGTGAAGGCCGAGCGTCTCGCGGACACGGTGTTCGAAATTCTCGTCACGGGCACGGTGACAGCAAAGGTCAGCGACAAGGTCGCGTTCCTGATCGAAGCGAAGCAGGCTGGCATTTTCGACATCCGCAACATCCCGGCCGAACAGATCGATCCGCTCGTCGGCATTGCATGCCCGACCATCCTGTTCCCGTATCTGCGCTCGAACATCGCTGACGCGATCACCCGCGCAGGCTTCCCGCCCATCCATCTCGCCGAAATCAACTTCCAGGCGCTGTACGAGCAGCGCATCGCGCAGATCGCTGCGCAGGAAGGCGGCGCGCAGAGCACCGCCAAGCACTGACGCATGCAGGCGGTGCCGGGTATGAAGGTCGCCGTTCTCGGCGCCGGTGCATGGGGCACCGCACTCGCCGGCCATCTGGCCGCGCGGCACGATACGGTGCTCTGGGCGCGCGATGCCGCGCTCATCGCCGAACTCTCCACATCGCACGAAAACGCCCGCTATCTGGCGGGCGTCAAGTTGCCGCCCACGCTTCGCTTCGAAGCGAATCTCGATGCCGCACTGGATCACGCGCTCGCCGATGACGCGCTGTGCGTGATCGCGACGCCCGTGGCGGGCTTGCGCACGATGCTGCGCACGATGCGCGACTCGGGTAAGGTGCCGGCGCATATCGCGTGGCTCTGCAAGGGCTTCGAAGCGGATACGCAACTGCTGCCGCATCAGGTCGTCGCGCAGGAGTTGAGCGGGCACACGAGCAATGGCACGCTGTCCGGGCCTAGCTTCGCACGCGAGGTCGGGAAGGGACTGCCCGTCGCATTAACCGTGGCGAGCGCGTCGGCGGCGTGTCGCGAGCGGACCGTCGCGGCGTTCCATCACGGCGCGATGCGCATCTATAGCGGCGACGACGTGATCGGCGTGGAAGTCGGCGGGGCGGTGAAGAACGTGCTCGCGATCGCGACGGGCATCGGCGATGGCCTCGGGCTCGGTCTGAACGCGCGCGCGGCACTCATCACGCGCGGTCTGGCGGAAATGGCTCGTCTGGGCGCGGCGCTCGGCGGCCGCGCCGAAACGTTCACGGGTCTCACCGGCCTCGGCGACCTCATCCTGACGGCGACGGGCGATCTGTCGCGCAACCGCACGGTTGGCATGCAGCTCGCAAGCGGCCGCTCGCTCGACGATATTCTCAACGCGCTCGGGCATGTCGCCGAGGGCGTGCGCTGCGCCCGCAGCGTGCTCGCGATCGCGCAGGCCAATGGTATCGACATGCCGATCACGTCGGCCGTCTGCGATGTTCTCTTCAACGGCGTGGCGCCGCGCGATGCCGTAAATGCATTGCTGCGCCGCGACGCCAAGGCCGAGTAGAAACGCAGTGCGCCTGTTGGCGATTGGCGCGTACAAGCCTTACCGCTGCGAATCTCCTGAAAGTGTTTTACGCAGCCGGTAACGCTTCACGCCGAACGGCTCGCTTCTTTTGCTGTCCACCTCCTATCGAGGCTGTATCGGATCTGGAGGTTTTCCCATGCTCACCATTGGCAGTTGCACGCTCGAGACGCGCGTCGTCGATATCACGACGCTCGACGTCGACGCGATCGTCAACGCGGCGAACACGTCATTGCTGGGTGGCGGTGGCGTGGATGGCGCGATCCACCGCGCGGCGGGCCCTGATCTGCTGCGCGAATGCGAACGGCTAGGCGGATGCGTGACGGGCGACGCGAAGATAACGGGCGGCTACCGGTTGAAGGCGCGTCATGTGATTCACGCCGTCGGCCCCGTGTGGCACGGCGGCGAGCGCGGCGAGGCGGAACTGCTGGCTTCGTGCTACCGGCGCTCACTTGAACTCGCGCACGACGCGAGCGCAAAGAGCATCGCGTTTCCCGCGATCAGCTGCGGCGTCTATCGCTTCCCCGCCGACGACGCCGTGCGCATCGCCGTTCAAGCCACGATTGACATGTTGCCCAAAGCGCCTTTCGTCGAACGCGTGATCTTCGCGTGTTTCGACGAAACGATGTTCTCGCGCTATCGGGCCGAACTCGAACGACGCCGTCAGGCGCCGCCATCGAACCCCGCCTGACGCCACGCTTCGAACACGACGACGGCGACGGTGTTCGACAGATTCAGGCTGCGATTGCCGGGGCGCATCGGCAGGCGCACGCGCTGTTCGTTCGGAAAGCGGTTCAGTACGGAGTCCGGCAGGCCGCGTGTTTCCGCGCCGAACACGAACCAGTCTCCCGGCTTGAATGCATGCGAATGAAAGGGACTCGAGCCGCGCGTCGTGAACGCGAACATGCGCGCAAGGTCAGGCGACTCGCTTTCGATCAGCGCATCCCAATCGCGGTGCACGTGCATCTGCGCGTATTCGTGATAGTCGAGACCGGCGCGGCGCATCTTAGCGTCATCGAGCGGGAAGCCCAGCGGCTCGATCAGATGCAGGCGCGCGCCCGTATTCGCACACAGGCGGATCACGTTACCGGTGTTCGGCGGAATTTCAGGCTCGACGAGAACGACGTTGAACATAAGCGGGTGAACTGGAAACTAGTTTTTCGGCGTCCGAAGCGCGACCAGATTGGTCACGCGGCGTGCGCCTGCTGCCTTCAGCGTGCGGGCCAGCGCGTCGAGCGTGGCGCCCGTCGTCATCACATCGTCGACGATCGCGACATGCAGGTCCTGCACCGGCTTGACGACCTCGAACGCGCGGCCGACATTCTGCCTGCGCGCGTCGCGATCGAGCTTCGATTGCGGCGCCGTATCGATCATGCGCCGCACGAGCGCAGCGTCGCTGCGAACACCCATCGCTTTCGCGCAGGGCCGCGCGATTTCCCACGCCTGGTTGTAGCCGCGATCGATGAGCCGTCGCGCCGAAAGCGGAACGGGTGCGACGACGTCGGGGCGGTCACGTTCGTCGAGTGCATCTGCAGCGGACCATGCGAGGCGCCGCGCGAACTCGTGCGCGAGCGCGAGCCGCGCGCGAAACTTCAATCCGACTGCGAGCGCATCCAGTGGCGCGCGATAGTCGGCGACCACCAGCGTCGCGTCGAACGCAGGCGGTGTCGCGATGCAGTTGCCGCAGCGATATCGCGTGACGCTCGCGCGCCGAAAGCCGCTTAGCGGAACCGCGCAGACGGTGCAGCGCAGTCGCGCTTCGTTCCACCATGATTCGTCGCAAAACCGGCACAGCGTGCGATGCGACATATTGCCGCATAACGCGCAGAGATTCGGCAACGCGAGCCGCGCGAGCGCCGGCAGTGTCGAGATCGAACGTCGCGCGACGCGGACGAACCGTTCGCGAAACCTGTGGCACGAAGCGCCGGAGCGGGACCACCGGAAAGCCCGATTTGGCATATCGATACGCCTCCGAAGGCCGCTGACACTGAAGGGACGGAATCGAGCGAGTATACTTCGCACTCTTCGTCCGTACGACTCCAATGACCGTGTCTGTCACCGAAACTAGCCGTCCGGCCTATGATTCGCGCCGCATCCGGAAGATTTTCGACCGCCGGGCCGCCACGTTCGACGACGTCGCGTTCCTGCCGCGTGAGATCGCGCAGCGCATGCGCGAACGGCTCGACTACATCAAGGTGAATCCGGCGCAGGTGCTCGATGCGGGCTGCGGTGCCGGCGACGATCTCCCTTCGCTGCGCGAGCGCTTTCCCGAGGCGCCCGTGTTCGGCACCGATCTCTCGCAAGCGATGCTCGCGCGCGCCGTCAGGCACGACGCCACCGACACCAGCTGGCGGCGCTTTTTGCCCGCGTCGCTCGGCAAGGCGCTCGGCTCACGCGGTCCGCGCTTCGCTCAAGCCGATTTCTCCGCGCTGCCTTTCGTATCGGGCGCATTCGAATTCATCTGGTCGAACCTCGCGCTGCATTGGCACTCGCGACCCGATCTCGTTTTCCCTGAATGGCAGCGTGTGCTGAAGGTCAACGGCCTGTTGATGTTCAGCACGCTCGGACCCGACACGCTGAAAGAACTGCGCGGCGCCTATGCAGAGATCGAAGCGGCGCACGGCGTCAATACGCACAAACATGTAATCGACTTCGTAGACATGCACGATCTGGGCGATATGCTTGTCGAAAGTGGCTTCGAAATCCCCGTGATGGACCAGGAGACGCTGACCATCACCTACAAGTCACCCGAGTCGCTGCTCGCCGATGTGCGCCGTTGGGGCGCCTATCCGTCGCGGCGCGAAGGGTTGCCGGGCGTCGCGTCGAGGCGCATGCACAAGGCGCTGCTCGCCGCGCTCGAAGCGCGCCGGCGCGTCGATGGCACGATCCCTCTGACCTTCGAGGTGATCTACGGACACGCATGGAAGGCCGTGCCCCGGACGACCCCTGAAGGGCACGGAATCGTGCGAATCGAAGACATAGGGCGGGGTCGGCAGAAGAATCGTTGAGGCGGTAAAGACGACATCTGTTATGTCTGGGATTACCGCGTCAAAAACTGCGTCAAAAGGGCGCAGAGGCTTGTGCAGCTTGGCTTGGCGGCCGATAGAGCGTTGCTTGTGGATGCCCTGGATCGGCCCTATAATGCGTCAGTTTGTCGCTCAATGTTCCCACAATTAGAGCGACAGGCCCGGGGCGTTTGCGGTTCGGGCAGCCGTAGTTGCTGGGCGTGAATGGCATTGGCTGTATGCGATGACTGGCAGTTCGCGGGAGGCAGCGATGAATGCAACCGATCTGCTTGCTGAGTCGGAACCCGTCCTCAAGGACTGGACGATGAAGCGCAATTGTTCGGTGTCGCCGCGGCAATTCGTGTTCTTCTATGTCTCGCTCGCGGCATTCTCGCTGTTGATAGCATTCCTGCTGGTCCTGTGCGGCGCGTGGCTGGTGTTGCCGTTCACGGGTATCGAGTTGCTCGCTGTCGGCGCTGCATTTGCGGTCTATGCGCGCCATGCCGTCGATTACGAACGCATCCGGCTGTTTCCAAACCGGCTCGTGATCGAACAGGTCAGCGCCGAGCACCTCACGCAGTTCGAATTCAATCCGCGCTGGGTGCGGGTCGAACGGGGAGCAACGCCGCGCGATTACATCAAGCTGGTGTCGCGGGGCGAGACGGTCTCGGTCGGGCAGCATCTTGCGCAATATCGGCGCGCGCAATTCGCCGACGAACTGCGTCTGTGGCTCAGGCAGTGTTAGGCGTCAAAAGTTGCGCATTGAATCACGCGCCATTCCAGAGGACGAGGGGCAGCCTTCCAGCGGGGTCGAGGGTTTGAATGGAAATTTTGGGTAAGGAAGCTATGAAAACAATCAAGCGAGCCCTCACGGGCGTGCTGGCGTGTAGCGGGCTGCTCTTCGCCGGCGCCGCCCTTGCTGTCGGCGACAGTCCAGGCGGCCCCAGCGTCAACGAGATCAATCTCCAGCCGCCAGTGACCAGAATCGCTGAGGAGCTCTACAGCCTCCATACGCTGATGCTGATCCTCTGTACGTTGATCTTCGTCGGCGTATTCGGCGTGATGTTCTATTCGATCTTCGCGCACCGCAAATCGAAGGGCCACAAGGCCGCCAATTTCCACGAAAGCACCACCGTCGAAATCATCTGGACCATCGTCCCGTTCATCATCGTCGTCCTGATGGCGCTGCCTGCCACGCGGACCGTCGTCGCGATGAAGGACACGTCCAACGCCGATCTGACCGTCAAGGTCACTGGCTACCAGTGGAAGTGGGGCTACGACTACGTGAAGGGTCCGGGCGAAGGCATCAGCTTCCTGTCGACGCTGACCACGCCGCGTAGCGAAGTCAACGGCCAGCAGCCGATCACGGACACCTATCTGCAGGAAGTCGACAACCCGCTCGTCGTACCTGTCAACAAGAAGATCCGCATCATCACCACCGCCAACGACGTGGTTCACTCATGGTACGTGCCCGCGTTCGGCGTGAAGCAGGACGCGATTCCCGGCTTCGTGCGCGACACGTGGTTCAAGGCGGAGAAGGTCGGCACGTATCGCGGCTTCTGTACGGAGCTCTGCGGCAAGGAGCACGCGTACATGCCCGTCGTCGTGAACGTGCTGTCCGATGACGACTACGCGAAGTGGGTCGACGACGAGAAGAAGAAAATGGCCGCAGGCCAGGACGATCCGAACAAGACCTATACGCTCGCCGAGCTGACGGAGCGCGGCGGCAAGGTGTACGCGTCGAACTGCGCGGTCTGCCACCAGCCGACAGGCAAGGGCGGCGGCGCGTTCCCGGCGCTCGATGGCAGCAAGGTCGCGAACGGCCCGCTCGCCGATCACGTGAGCATCGTGCTGAAGGGCAAGAACGCGATGCCGTCCTGGGCGCCGACACTGAACGATGTCGAGATCGCATCCGTCATCACGTTCGAGCGCAATTCGTGGGGCAACCACACGGGCGACATCCTGCAGCCGAAGCAGGTCGCCGATGCGCGCAATGGCCGTCTGCCGTCGGGTGGCGATCACCTCGCGGGCGCAGCGGCGGCAGCCGCGTCGGACGCAACGGCTGCGAGCGGCGCGGAAGGTGCGAGCGGCGCGGCGGCGGCAAGTGGCGAAACGGGCGCATCGGCTCCCGCGGCGGCGTCAGGTTCAACCGGCGCTTCGAACAATGCAGCGGCATCGGCGCCCCAGGCGTCGCTGCCCGCCACGATCTACTTCGAAACGAACAAGAGCACGCTGCCCGCCGACGCGAAAGCCGCTGTCGATGCCGCCGCCGCGTACGCGAAGGCGCATCCGGATGCGAAGTTCACGCTGTCGGGCTACACGGACGCAACGGGTTCGGCCGATAAGAACGCGCAGCTCGCGAAGGCGCGTGCCGAAGCCGTGCGCGATGCGCTCAAGGCAGCAGGCATCGCCGAAGACCATATTATTTTGAAGAAGCCGGAGACGATCACGGGCGGCGCGGACGCGAAGGAAGCGCGCCGGGTCGAGATCAGCCCAGCGGCCTGACGTGTCACGGTCAGAGAAAAGCAGCATTCGATTTAGGAGATTGTCATGTCTAGCATCGGACACGATGTAACCGCGGGGCACGAGCACGTCCACGGCGATCACGCGCACGCGACGCCGCACGGCTGGCGTCGCTGGCTGTTCGCGACCAACCATAAGGACATCGGTACGCTGTACCTGCTCTTCTCGTTCATCATGTTCCTGTCAGGGGGCGTGATGGCGCTGGCGATCCGCGCCGAATTGTTCGAGCCGGGTCTGCAGATCATGCGTCCCGAGTTCTTCAACCAGCTGACCACCATGCACGGCCTCATCATGGTGTTCGGCGCGATCATGCCGGCCTTCGTCGGCTTCGCGAACTGGATGATTCCGCTGCAAATCGGCGCATCGGACATGGCCTTCGCGCGGATGAACAACTTCAGCTTCTGGCTGCTGCCCGTCGCTGCCGTGCTGCTGGTCGGTTCGTTCTTCACGCCGGGCGGCGCGACGGCTGCCGGCTGGACGCTGTACGCGCCGCTGTCGACGCAGATGGGCCCGGGCATGGACTTCGCGATCTTCGCGGTCCACATCATGGGCGCGTCGTCGATCATGGGCGGCATCAACATCGTCGTCACGATCCTGAACATGCGCGCACCCGGCCTCACGCTGATGAAGATGCCGATGTTCGTATGGACGTGGCTGATCACCGCCTACCTGCTGATCGCCGTGATGCCGGTGCTCGCGGGCGCGATCACGATGGTGCTGTTCGACCGCCACTTCGGCACGTCGTTCTTCAACGCGGCAGGCGGCGGCGACCCGGTGATGTACCAGCACATCTTCTGGTTCTTCGGACACCCCGAGGTGTACATCATGATCTTGCCGGCGTTCGGGATCGTGTCGCAGGTGATCCCGGCGTTCGCGCGCAAGCCGCTGTTCGGCTATAGCTCGATGGTGTACGCGACGGCTTCGATCGCGATCCTGTCGTTCATGGTCTGGGCGCACCACATGTTCGCGACGGGCATGCCTGTCACGGGCCAGCTGTTCTTCATGTACGCGACGATGCTAATCGCGGTGCCGACGGGCGTGAAGGTGTTCAACTGGGTCGCGACGATGTGGCGCGGTTCGCTGACGTTCGAAACGCCGATGCTGTTCGCGGTGGGCTTCCTGTTCGTGTTCACGTTCGGCGGCCTGACGGGGCTGATGCTCGCGATGGCGCCGCTCGACATCCAGTATCACGGTACGTACTTCGTGGTTGCGCACTTCCACTACGTGCTGGTGGCGGGCTCGTTGTTCGGGCTCTTTGCCGGCTGGTACTACTGGTCGCCGAAGTGGACGGGCTGGATGTACAACGAGACGCGCGGCAAGATCCACTTCTGGGCATCGCTGATCTTCTTCAACCTCGCGTTCCTGCCGATGCACTTCGTCGGTCTGGCAGGCATGCCGCGTCGCTACGCTGACTACCCGGCACAGTTCGCCGACTGGAACCAGGTCATCACGATCGGCGCGTTCGGCTTCGGTCTTGCGCAGGTGTACTTCCTGTTCGCGGTCGCGCTGCCCGCTTACCGTGGCGGCGGTGAACTCGAAAAGGCGTCGGACAAGCCGTGGGACGGCGCAACGGGTCTCGAATGGACCGTGCCGAGCCCGGCCCCGTTCCACACGTTCGAAAACCCGCCGACGGTCGAATAAGCGATCAGGCAGTCTTCGAAGCTCCGCTCCGGCAAACGCAGCGCCGGAGCGGAGCGATGAACCGAAACACTGCGCGGCAACGAAGGTTCGAGAAGTTCAGCATGACCCGGAATCCACAAAAAAGACGCACGCCCGAAGAAATTCGCGCTGGCAATCTGCGACTCGGTCTGATTCTGCTTGTTATCGTCGCCGTCTTTTTTCTGGGTGCCATCATCAAGCAGGTCTGGTTTTCCTGACCTGTCGTGACGAGTTGATCACCCGTGCACGCGATCTGTTGAGGAAGTTCGATGTCGACGCAACCGCCCGCTGGGGCCGATCGTTCTTTTAACCGTTCGATGCTGTTCAAGCTCGTCGTCGTCGCGTTTCTGATGTTCGGCTTCGGGTTTGCGCTGATACCGATGTATCGCGCGATCTGCGAGGTCACGGGCATCAACAATCTCGTGCAGCGCGACGCAACGGCGCGCGAGGCGAAGAACACGCAGGTCGATATGACCCGCACGGTTTCGATCGAGTTCGATGCAAACGCGCGCGGCCTGCTCGGTTTCAAGCCGGAGCAGAACAGCATCGACGTGCATCCGGGCGAAGTGACGACGGTGATGTACGACGTGACGAACCAGCAGGGGCGCACGATTCAGGCTCAGGCCATCCCGAGCTACGCGCCGAAGCAGGCCACCGAGTACTTCAGGAAGATCGAGTGCTTTTGCTTTACGCAGCAGACCTTGAAGGCCAACGAATCGAAGCGGATGCCGGTGGTGTTCCTCGTCGATCCGAAATTGCCGAAGGACGTGAAGACGATCACGCTGTCGTACACGTTCTTCGAATTGAACACGCCGGCGGCGGCGCCGCGCGGCACGGAAGGTCAGGCGGCTGACAACGCGAAGGCGTCGAACCCCGCGTGACACGTAACAGAAACGCTTGCCCAAAGAAGGCGAGGATATGAGCGATAGCGGTGGCGGCGGCAGGAAGAGCAGTTTCGGCCAGTCGATGAAAGCCGTGATGTGGTCGTTTTTCGGCGTGCGCAAACGGCGCGACCTGGAAGCGGACGCAACGCAGCTCAACCCGCTGCATGTGATCATCGCGGCGCTGATTGGCGCGGCGGTCTTTATCGGGGTGTTGATCCTGATCGTGCGCGTGGTGGTCGGCTAGACGATGCGGTGAAACAAGGGCGGTCGTTTCGACGCCCGGACGGACCGGAGAGGAGCGGCGCAGCGAAGCGCGCCGCTGGACGTTGCAAAGAGAGCCGGAGAGCGGCGCGGGCGGCTGCGGAGCCAACCGGACCAAGCGGAACAACTGGACTGAAGTGGAGAATCAAGAATGAGCGGTCAAAACGATAGCCCGTACTATTTCATACCGCATCCGTCGCGGCATCCGATCAGCGCGGCGGCTGGGCTGCTGATCCTGCTCGGATCGTTTGCGTCGTGGGTGAACGGCGAGCCGTGGGCGCCCATCACGGCGCTGATTGGTCTGCTGTGGCTGCTCTTCGTGCTGTATCACTGGTTCGGCGACGCCATCTCCGAATCGGAAGGCGGCATGTACGGCAAGCGCGTCGACACGTCGTTCCGATGGAGCATGAGCTGGTTCATCTTCTCCGAAGTCATGTTCTTCGGCGCGTTTTTTGGTGCGCTGTTCTATGCGCGCGCAATCGCGATGCATCAGCTTGGCAGCCTCGACTACAAGTTGATCTGGCCGGACTTCTCGGCGGTGTGGCCGAACATCGGCCCGGCTGATCTGGTGTCGCACTTCAAGTCGATGACGCCATGGCCTGTGCCGACCATCAACACGGCGCTGCTGCTGTCGTCGGGCGCGACGCTGACGGTTTCGCACCACGCGCTGCGCGAGAACCATCGCACGAAGGCAATCGCATGGCTCGCCGCGACGGTCGTGCTGGGTGTCACGTTCCTGTTCATGCAGGGCTTCGAGTACTTCCACGCGTACAACGAACTGAACCTGACGCTCGCGTCGGGCGTGTACGGCTCGACGTTCTTCCTGCTGACAGGCTTCCACGGCTTCCACGTGTTCCTCGGCGGCACGATGCTGACGGTGGTGATGATCCGGTTGATCCGCGGCCACTTCACGGCGGACCATCACTTCGCGTTCGAAGGCGCGGCGTGGTACTGGCACTTCGTCGACGTCGTATGGCTGGGTCTGTACGTCGTCGTGTACTGGCTGTAAGCGTTGTTTTCGGAGCTTCGGAGGCCTGCGCGCTGTGCGTCATATCGACGCAAGAAGATGCCGAAGGCATCCCGCAGTTGACGCGGCTCGAGTGTCGAGTGCGCGGCACCGAAAGCAGTCACGCAAGGGTTTCAGCAGCGCCGCCCTCGACTCCGTCGGGGCGGCGTTTTGTTTGCTAGAGTGGGAATTTCGGCGATCGCGAAAGGGTAGATTGCCGGATCGTCGCGAAAATAAGTGGCATACTTCGCCGTCAAATTGAGACGGCACGCGCTGGCAAGCGTGTAGCGCAAGCGTCGTGCAGGGCATGTCGTGGGACATGTCGCGGTGTTTGCAGAAGCGCGCGTCGTGGACTGGCGGTGTGTCAGCGGCCGTACGGAATGCCCGTCGATTGAATCCAACCCATCCAGTGCGCGAACAGGATGAACAGGAACAGCGAAATCGACAGACCGACACGCGTCGCCAGCGACCACACCATGCGCTTCGTCCTGCCGCGGTCGTGCATCATGAAGTACAGCGCAGACACCATGCTGGCGATGATCAGAGCGAAAGCGATGGGAACGAGAATGTGCATGGAAGCAACTGAAATTCAGGAAAGCGAAGGCAACAGACTCATTATCGCACCGCGAGCAATGGTTCGTCTGTCCGCCGAAATTGCACGATGAAGATTCGTCTGATCCCTACGCTGCTGATTTTGATCGTTGTCGCCGTGACCGTGTGGCTCGGCTTCTGGCAGCGTGACCGCGCGCATCAGAAGGAAGCGCTGCAGGCGCAAGTTACGCAGTTCGAAAACGCGCCCGCGCAGAACATCGGCGCCGCGCCTATTGCGTTGAAGCAGATTGAGTTCCACCGCGTGCGGGCCGTCGGACAGTTTATGCCGCAGCAAGTGGTGTACCTCGATAATCGCCCGTATAACGACCAGCCGGGCTTTTACGTCGTGATGCCCTTTAAACTGCGCGACGGCGGCTATGTGCTCGTCAATCGCGGCTGGCTGCCGCGCAACATGAACGAGCGCACGACAATCGCGCCGTACGGCACGCCGAACGGCGAGATCGCAATCGAGGGGATCGCGCGCGCCGACGCGACGCGCGCATTCGAGCTCGGCGAGGGCGGCTCGGCCGCGCATCAGGCGATTCGTCAGAACCTCGACGTCGCGTCGTATGCCGCGGAAACGGGCTTGGCGCTCCAGCCTTTCGTGATCCAGCAGATCAGCGACGATGGCGACGGGCTCGTACGCGACTGGCCCGCGCCGACATCCGGCGTCGATCGCAACTACGGCTATATGTTCCAGTGGTGGACCATGGCCGCAGCCGCTGTCGCGTTCGGCCTGTATGCGGCCCGACGCGCCGCGAAGCACGAAAAGCTCGCGCAGAACGCGAGACCCGAGGGCAGCGCCAGCAACGAAAAGGCGCCGCACGCATGACGCTCGACGAGCGCTTCGGCGACATCCGAAGGCGCCGCCGACAGCACCATCATTGAAAGAGGATCGAGTAGTGTCGACGCAGAATCCCCGCTCCGAGCAAGCAGGACAGAAGGCAGCGCAGGGCACGACGGGTCGCCAGCCGGCCGGCAAGGGCTCATGGCAGCGCGGCCGCTGGATGATGCTGCTGATCGCGTTCGTCTGCGCGGCGCCCGCGATCGGCGCTTACATTGCGTACTTCGTCATCAAGCCCACGGGCGGCACGACGAGTTACGGCAAGCTGATCGAGCCGCAGCGTCCCATTCCCGAATCGCTGGTCGTGACGGGCGAAGACGGCAAGCCGATGAAACTCGCGTCGCTGCACGGCCACTGGCTGATGGTTTCCGTCGACAGCAGTGCGTGTGACAAGGCTTGCGTGACAAAGCTGTACTTCATGCGCCAGGTGCGCGCGACCCAAGGGGCCGAGCGCGAGCGCATCGTCAACGTGTTTCTGCGCACCGATGCCGGAAAGGTGCCCGACGTCGTCGATAACGCATACAAGGACACCGAGATGCTGATCGCCGATCCGAAGGACGTGACAGCGTGGCTGCCCGTCGACGACGGCACGCGGATCACCGACTACATCTACATGGTCGACCCGAACGGCAATCTGATGATGCGTTTCCCGAAGGACCCGGACCCGAGCAAGATCAAGGGTGACGTCACGAAACTGCTGAAGTATTCGGGTATCGGCTAAAGTGCCCCGGGCACGTTGAATCGCGCTGTGTGGCGGAAGAAGGAAAGATAGATGTTCGTATTGCAACTGGGACTGATCGGGCTGTGCATTGCGCTGCTGCCGATGTCGTACGTGTGGGTGAAAGCCGACGACAACAAGTTCCGCAAGCTGGTCTGGGTCACGACGTTCCTGACGCTCGATCTCGTGATGTTCGGCGGCTTCACGCGCCTGACCGATTCGGGCCTGGGGTGTCCCGACTGGCCGGGCTGCTACGGCACGTCGTCGCCGTTCATCGCGCACGCGGCCATCAGCGCCGCTTATCAGGCCATGCCGTCGGGCCCCGTCAGCATGACCAAAGCGTGGATCGAGATGATCCACCGCTACTTCGCGATGGCGATCGGCGTGCTGATCGTCGCGCAGACCATCATCGCGTGGGTTGCGCGCATCCGGCGCCGTCCGCTGCATGTGTCGCCGTGGTGGCCGACGTCGCTGCTGCTGCTGATCTGCGTGCAAGGCGCGTTCGGCGCGTGGACCGTGACGATGAAGCTGCAGCCGGTGATCGTGACCACGCACCTGCTGCTCGGGCTCGCGCTGCTCGGCACGCTCGGCTGGTTCGCCGCGCGTCAGACGCCGCTGCCCGCATACGAGCCTGAAACTGCACGCTGGCGCACCGCGGCGCTGTTCGGCCTTGCGCTGCTGATCGTGCAGATCGCGCTCGGCGGCTGGGTCAGCACGAACTACGCGGTGCTCGCCTGCACCGACTTCCCAACCTGCAACGGCCAATGGATTCCGCCGATGGACTTCGGACACGGCTTCCATCTGTGGCGCGCGCTCGGCATGACGGGCGACGGCGACGTGATCACGCAGGATGCGCTCGTCGCGATCCACTGGACGCACCGCACGTTTGCCTTTGTCGTTGTTGCGTATCTCCTCTGGTTCGCGCTGAGAATGCGCCGCTTTGAGTCGCTGCGGCGGCCCGCGAACGGCGTGCTGCTCGTGATCGTGATCCAGTTCGTCACGGGCCTGTCGAACATCGTTTTGCAATGGCCATTGCCCGTTGCCGTCGCCCATAACGGCGGGGCCGCAATCCTGCTGCTCCTGCTCGTTATGCTAAACTTTCGAATCGCTTATAGCCGTCCCGGCCGCGCCGTATTCCCTGCGCGCGATGCCGCGCCAGCGTGATCTTCATGGACAGCACAACTCTCCCCCATTCGCCCGGTAGCCGGATCTCCCAATACATTGCGCTGACGAAGCCGCGCGTGACGCAGCTCGCCGTTTTCTGCGCGGTAATCGGCATGTTCCTGGCCACGCCCGGCATGGTGCCGTGGACGGTGCTGATCGGCGGGGCCGTTGGCATCTGGCTGCTGGCGGGCGCCGCATTCGCGATCAACTGTCTCGTCGAACAGAAAGTCGACGCGAAGATGCGCCGCACCGCGTGGCGTCCGTCGGCGCGCGGCGAAATCACCACCACGCAAATTCTGCTGTTCTCCGCGATTCTCGGCGGGCTCGGCATGTGGACGCTCTACACGTTCACCAATGCGCTCACGATGTGGCTGACCATCGCCACCTTCGTCGGCTACGCGATCATCTACACGCTGTTGCTGAAGCCCGCCACGCCGCAGAACATCGTGATCGGCGGCGCGTCGGGCGCGATGCCGCCGGCGCTTGGCTGGGCAGCCGTGACGGGTCACGTGCCCGGCGACGCGTGGATTCTGGTGCTCATCATCTTCGTGTGGACGCCGCCACATTTCTGGTCGCTTGCGCTGTATCGCCGCAAAGACTACGAGAACGCCGGTCTGCCGATGCTGCCGAATACCCACGGCGAAAAGTACACGCGTCTGCATATCTTCCTGTACACGGTCATTCTGTTCGCCGTCACGCTGATGCCGTTTATCTCGGGCATGAGCGGAACCGTCTATCTCGCATCGGCGGTTCTGCTGGGCGCGGTGTTCCTCGCCTACGCGTGGAAGATTTATCGGGAATATTCCGACGACCTCGCGCGTAAGACCTTCCGTTATTCGATCGTTTATCTGTCGCTGCTCTTCGCGGCGCTGTTGATCGACCACTATGCGCGTGCCTTGATCGGCGCGTAATACCATGCTCACCAAACGGTTCGCGCGCGCGGCGCGCGTTGCACTTGTCGCGTGCGCGCTCGGCGGCGCGGCGCTGATCTCGGGATGCGGGAAGGAACAGCCCGCGTTCACGAACGTCGACATCACGGGCAACAAGCAGTTCGGCGCGGATTTCTCGCTGCCCGACGCGAGCGGCAAGACGCGCTCGCTTGCAGACTACAAGGGCAAGGTCGTCGTGCTGTTCTTCGGTTATACGCATTGCCCAGACGTCTGCCCGACGACGATGGCCGAACTCTCGCAAGCGCTTCAGCAGTTGGGCCCCGAAGAAGCGAAGCGCGTGCAGGTGCTATTCGTCACCGTCGATCCCGAGCGCGACACGCCGGAACTGATGGCGCAATATGTGCCCGCGTTCAATCCGACGTTTGTCGGCCTGCGCCCCGCCAATCAGCAGCAACTGGAGAAGGTGACGAAGGACTTTCGCGTGTATTACGCGAAAGTGCCGGGCAAGACGCCCGATAGCTACACGATGGACCATACGGCCGCCAGCTACGTATTCGACACCGACGGCAAGCTGCGCCTCTTTGCGCGTGACGGCCAGGGCGCCTCGCCGTGGGTTCACGATCTCAAGCTGTTGTTGGGCTAGGGCTGGACTGACCAGCGGCGCAAAACCTCATTTCGCGTTTCGACAATGAAAGGCTGCACAGTGACGTGCGGCCTTTTTTCATTCTGCGCCGGACTCGTCCGCTGACGCGGCCCGGCGGCCCGTTGTGTCCCTCACAAGCCATCTCAAGTCGGTGCGCCAGGCTGCCGTTATCCAGAAAGGCAATCGTTTGCGATCGCGGCGCATCCAAAGCCGCGCGCCGGCGATCTGCCGAAGAAGTGACCACATCAAAGAGACCTACACAATGAGCAGGATGAGTCTGAACCGCAAGCTGTGGCTGTCGCTTGCGCTCGTATGGCTGGGTTTGCTGGGTGTCGGCTTGTGGAGCGCGATCGAAACGCGCTCGACGATGCTCGCCGAGCGCAAGGCCGGCATGGTGAATCTCGTCGAAGCGGCGCAAGGCGTCGTCAGCGGTTATCACGCGCTCGCGCAGGCCGGCAAGATGAGCGAGGCCGATGCGCAGCGCGACGCGCTCGCGCGTCTCGCGACGATGCGCTACGGTGAATCCGGCTACCTCTTCGTGATGGATTCGAAGCCCGTCGTGCTGATGCATCCGACGTTGCCGCAGATGGTCGGCAAGCAGGTCGGCGACTTCAAGGACCCGGACGGCAAGCTGCTGTACGTGACGATCGTCGATGCGGCGAAAGCGACGGGCAACGGCTTCGCCGCCTATCGCGGACGTCTGCCGCACAGCGAAGAGGCCGTGCCCAAGATCAGCTATGTCGTGCATTTCACGCCGTGGGACTGGAACATCACGAGCGGCGTGTTCGTGCGCGACATCGACACCGCTTACTACGCGAACCTCGTCGAGCATTTCATCGTCGTACTGGTGATCGGCGCGGTGATTTCGCTCGCGATGCTGCTGATCATCCGCAACGTGCGCGCCAGCCTCGGCGGCGAACCGCAGGATGCGGCGCGGCTCGCGTCGCATATCGCGACAGGCGACCTCACGCAACTCGTGTCCGTGCGCGCCGACGATTCGTCGAGCATGATGGCCGCGATGAACGAGATGCAAAGCCGCTTGCAGCGCGCGATCGGCGAAATCCGGCAATCGGCGGAATCGATCGCAACGGCGACGCAGCAGATCGCGGCAGGCAACGGCGATCTGTCGCAGCGCACCGAGCAGCAGGCGGCCTCGCTGCAGGAAACGGCAGCGAGCATGGAAGAGCTGACGGCGACCGTCAAGCAGAACGCCGACAACGCGCGTCAGGCGAGCGGGCTCGCGAACAACGCATCGGAGATTGCGACGAAGGGCAACGAGGTCGTGAATCGCGTGATCAGCACGATGACGGAGATCAACGATAGCTCGCGTCAGATTTCGGAAATCATCGGCGTGATCGAGGGCATCGCGTTTCAGACGAACATTCTCGCGCTGAACGCCGCCGTCGAAGCGGCGCGCGCGGGCGAGCAGGGGCGCGGCTTCGCAGTCGTCGCGGGCGAAGTGCGCAGCCTTGCGCAACGTTCGGCGACGGCCGCGAAGGAGATCAAGCAACTGATCGGCGCATCCGTCGAGCGCGTCAACAACGGCTATACGCTCGTCGAGCAGGCAGGCACGACGATGGGCGACATCATGCAGGCCGTGCGTCGCGTGACGGACATCATGGGCGAAATCGCGGCGGCATCGGAAGAGCAGAGCGGCGGTATTTCGCAAGTGGGCCGCGCGGTCACGCAGATGGACGAAGTGACGCAGCAGAACGCCGCGCTCGTCGAGCAGGCTGCCGCCGCAGCCTCGTCGTTGCAGGATCAGGCGGCGCGACTGCGACAGGCGATCGGCATGTTCCGGGTGAACGGCAGCGAAGCCGCCGTTGCATCGAAGACGGTTGCATCGGCGGCGAAGAAGTCCGCGCCTGCCGTCGCGAAGGCGCCGTCCGCGCCGGCTGCTCCCATGATGAAGGCCACGCCGGACGCCACGCCGCGCGTCGCGACGAAGCCCGTCGCAAAGTCCGCCGAGCCGGCGCGTCCGGCGAAGGTCCAGTCTTCCGACGACGACTGGACGACGTTCTGACCAGTTGCGCATCCGTCGATCGCAATCATCGTCGCAGAATTGCAGGCGGCAGTGCTTGCGATCGACGATCGCGCTGCTGTGATTCTTCGTGAACACGCCTTTACGCGCTCTTGTCACGCAGCGGACTCTTCGCGCGCGGCCGGGCGCGCTGCATGCGCATACCCATATGCGATCCCTGTATTTCACATCGCTGCATGCCTGTGAGACCATTTCGGGCTCGACGGACCGTGGGCAACACCCGTTCGCCCGCCGTCGGACACGAATCTGAAACAAGGCAGTCAAGAGAGAATCACATGCAGCGCAGAACACTCATCAAGGTTTTTTCCGCAGCGCTCGCTTCGGCGGCACTCGTCACCAGCTTCGGCGCGCGCGCCGACGACAAGGTCATCAAGGTCGGCACCATCAGCGGCCCCGACGCGCAAATCTGGTCGGTTGTGCAAAAGGTCGCGAAGCGCGAAGGTCTGAACGTCAAGGTCGTCGAGTTCAACGATTACGTGCAGCCGAATGCCGCGCTCGACGCCGGCGATCTCGACGCGAACAGCTTCCAGCATCAGCCGTATCTCGACAGCCAGATCAAGCAGCGCGGCTACAAGATCGTCAACGCCGGCCTCACGTACATCTCGCCGCTCGGCATCTATTCGAAGAAGCTGAAGTCGGTGAAGGATCTGCCGCAGGGCGCAAAGGTCGCGGTGCCGAACGATCCGTCGAATGAAAACCGCGCGCTGCTGCTGTTGCAGTCGCAAGGCGTGATCAAGCTGAAGGCGGGCGCGGGCACGAACGGCAGCAACGCGACGCCGCTCGATGTCGCTGACAATCCGAAAAAGGTGAAGCTCGTCGAACTCGATGCCGCGCAACTGCCGCGCTCGCTCGCCGACGTCGATGCCGCCGCCATCAACACGAATTTCGCGCTGGCCGCGGGCCTGCAGCCGACGAAGGACGCGATCGCGCTCGAAGACGTGCACAGCCCGTACGCGAACCTGATCGCCGTGCGCACGAAGGACAAGGATCAGCCGTGGGTGAAGAAGCTGGTCGCCGCTTACCAGTCGGAAGACGTGCGCCAGTTCATCAAGACCGAGTTCAAGGGATCGGTCGTGCCGTCGTTCTGAGCGGCGTCAGTCGACCTGTCGATGTGCGAAGCGCCACGGGCAACCGTGGCGCTTTTTTTGCGCTCTCGGAAAAGGCCAGAACGCGAGAACTTACAGCACGCGCTCCCATCGCTCGATCACGAGATCGCGCCCGAAGCGCCGCTCGGGTGCCGCCGACGCGAGCGAGAAGCCCGTCTGAATGAAGAGGCGGCGCGCATCGTCGAGCGTGCTTTCGCTTTCGATGCATAGCGCGCGATAACCGGCGCGCCTCGCAAAGCGCAAAGACTCGTCGATCAGCTGCGTGCCGATGCCGAGCCGCCGCACGTCCGGCTCGACATACAGCATGCGCACCTGAGCCTGCGCATCCGACGCAGCCGCGACCAGCGCCGACCCGACGATCAGCCCGTCCTGTTCGGCGACCCAGCAGTTCTCGCGCCGTGCATCGTGGCGCTGCGCGAATCGCCCGATCTGCTGCGCGATGAGCGCCTCGAACGTGTGATCCCAGCCGTGGCTGGCCGCGAACAGCTGCGCCTGCCGGGAGATCAGCAAGCCGTAATCGCCTGCTCGCGGCGCGCGCAGCGTAACGATGCTGCGTCGCGGCCGCTCGTCGAGCAGCCGCTCGATCAGCTTCATCGCGCCGATCAGCTGCTCCTGCGATTGCGGCGCGATCCGGGCCAGCACGGCGGAGACTTCGTCGACGGCTGCGGCATCGAGCGGCCGCCAGGCGGCGAGGCCTTCATCGGTGAACGAGACTAGCGACTGGCGCGCGTCGACCTCGGACGGGCGTCGCCTGATCAGGTTGCGCCGTTCGAAGCTCGCGAGCAGACGGCTCAGATAGCCGCTATCGATGCCGAGGTTGCGCGCGAGCGCGGCAGCCGTCTGATGCTGGCCGCGCGAAAGCTCATGCATCACGCGCACTTCCGTCAGCGAAAAAGGGCTTTTCTGCAAATGCTCGTGCAACACGCCGATGTGCTGCGTGTAAAAGCGATTGAAATGGCGGACGGCTTCCGCCCGGACTGTAGCGGGATCGTTCACCGTGTCCGTTCCCCGTATTGACCTGTCATTTGTTCACCACGCTGTGTCTCTGTCGATTGGTGATAGCGCCCGAATTCCGAAGTTTGCACCAGATTGTTAATTAAGAGGTATGACATTTGCGGCTTAACGCACGCAAGTTGACAGACGATTGACGGACGCCAATCCGCCAACTGGTCTCAAATCCGGGTATGCCCTAATGCCAGATCGGTGTCAGTGGAAATCCGCTTAATTCGCACAGCGCCTTTTGCGACAAGGGTTTAGTCGAGATAGACCAGCTAGATACCAGCTCGTTGACTGGTATTATTGTGGTTATATAATGGGCTCCGATTTCGTAGGTCATCTTCCTCACGATCCCGACCGAGTCCCATGGAAACCCGTTGGTCCGCACTGACACCCGACGTCCACAACGTCACCCCGATGTACCTGCAACTCGCCCGCAACATGGCGACGGCGATCCATTGCGGCGTATGGTCGGCGGGGGAAGCGCTGCCGTCGGAGCGCACGTTGTCCGACGCGATCGGCGTGTCGCGCATCACTGCGCGCAAGGCGATCGCGCTGCTGGTCGAGCAGGGGCTGATCCGGCGGGCGCGCGGCGCGGGCAGCTTCATCACGCCGCGCGTCGAAGATCCGCTGTCGCGCCTCACGGGCTTCACGAAGAAGATGGAGCAGCGCGGCTTCCGGCCGGACTCCGTCTGGCTCGAGCGCGACATCCGCACGGCGACTCGCGACGAGATCGTGCACCTGGGCCTGTCGCCGGGTGCGTCCGTCGCGAGCCTGCGTCGTCTGCGGCGCGCCGACGGCATCGTGATGGCCGTCGAGCATTCGTCGCTGCCCGTTTCGATCGTGCCCGACCCTCAGGCGATCGGCGGCTCGCTCTACAGCTATCTCGAGCAGCGGGGCGCGCCCGTCGTGCGCGCGCTGCAGCACTTTCGCGCCGTCAACGCGTCGAGCGAAATCGCGTCGCTAATGGACATCGATCCTGGCTGCGCGCTTCTGCTGATCACGCGCGTCGGCTATAGCGCCGACCAGCGCGCAATCGAACTCACGGACACCTATTGCCTGGACGACTACTACGACTTCGTCGCCGAACTGCGGCTGTGAACCGCGCATGCAAAGGAAGCGGGCTTGATGCACGACGTACAAAAGAGCAGGACGCACGAAACCCACGCGGCACGAATCAGTCACGCACTGGATAACGCAACATCAGAGAGACTCATGCTGACCGGAAACATACTTACCCCCGAAGGCTGGATCCACGGCACGATCGAATTCGAAAACGGCCGCATCAAGGCGATCAACGGCAACGCCGTCGATCCGTCGACGAACGACGCGCCGTACATCCTGCCAGGCTTCATCGACCTGCACGTGCATGGCGGCGGCGGCGCCGACGTGATGGAAGCGGGCAACGCGATCGAGGCGATCACGCGCACGCACGCGCGCTGCGGCACGACGAGCCTGCTCGCGACGACGATGACCGCGCCGCGCGACGAACTGATGAGCGTCGTGGCCGGCCTCGGCGACGTCGCGCGCAATCGCGTGCCGGGCGGCTCGCGCGTGCTCGGCGTGCATCTCGAAGGACCGTACATCAATCCCGGCAAGCTCGGCGCGCAGCCTGACGCGGCCGTGTCGGCGGTGCTCGACGAAGTGCTGAAGTATCTGTCGATTGCGCCGATCCGCGTCGTCACGATCGCGCCGGAAATCTCCGGCCACATGGACATCATCTCGGAGATCGCCGCGCGCGGCGTGCGCGTGCAGCTCGGCCACTCGCTCGGCACCTACGACGACGCCGTCGCCGCGATGAAACACGGCGCGCGCAGCTTCACGCACCTGTTTAACGCGATGTCGCCGCTGCATCACCGCAATCCGGGCATGGTCGGTGCAGCGCTGGCGCATGCCGAATACGCGGAAATCATTCCCGACCTGCTGCACGTCCATCCGGGCGCGATCCGCGCCGCGATGCGCGCGATTCCGCGTCTCTACGTGGTGACGGACAGCACGTCGGCGACGGGCATGCCCGATGGCGAATACCGCCTCGGCAGCCAGCACGTCACGAAATGTCTCGGCGGCGTGCGCCTTGCCGACGGCACGCTCGCCGGCAGCACGCTGACGATGGATCAGGCGCTGCGCAACCTCGTATCGCTCGGCCTGCCGATGGCCGACGTTTCAAACCGTATGTCGCGTTACGCCGCCGACTATCTCGGCCTCGAAGACCGCGGCCGACTCACGCGTGGCGCGTGGGCCGATGTCGTCGTGTTCGACCGTGAGCTGGCGCTGACGGCGACCTACGTCGAAGGAGAATCGATTGTCGAATATGCTTAAGGAAGCGCTGGCGTCCGCCGACGTGGTCGCCGCGCAACTCAACGATACGTCGCGTGTGGAAGCGCTCGCGGCACGGCTCGTGCAAGAGCCGCGCCACGTCGCGCTGACGGTCGCGCGCGGCAGTTCGGATCACGCAGCGAGTTACTTCGCATCGCTGACGATGAGCCGCATCGGTCTGCCCGTCGCGTCGCTGCCGATGTCGGTCGCGACGCTCCAGCAGGCGCCGCTGAAAGTGCGCGGCCAGCTTGCGCTCGGTTTTTCGCAATCGGGCAAGAGCCCCGATCTCGTCGGCACGATGCAGGCGCTGCGCGACGCGGGCGCGCTGACCGTGGCCGCCGTCAACGTCCCCGGCTCGCCGCTCGAAGCAGCATGCGAGTTCTATCTGCCCCTCGTCGCCGGTCCCGAACTGAGCGTCGCGGCCACGAAGAGCTACATCGCGATGCTGTCCGTCTCCGCGCAACTCGTCGCGCACTGGCAAAAGGACGAAGCGCTGCTCGGCGCACTGAAGTCGCTGCCCGATGCGCTCGCGCGCGCGGGCGCGCTCGACTGGTCGAAGGCTGTCGAAGAACTGCGCGATGTAGAACGGATGATCGTGATCGGCCGCGGCCTCGGTCTCGCGATTGCGCAGGAAGCGGCGCTGAAGCTGAAGGAAACGTCGGGCATTCAGGCCGAGGCGTTTTCGAGCGCCGAAGTGCGTCACGGTCCGATGGAACTGATCGACCGTGACTATCCGCTGCTCATGTTCGCGCCGCGCGGACCGGAGCAGGCGGGCCTGCTGCAGCTCGCGCGCGACATGCAGGCGCGCGGCGCGCGCGTACTGCTCTCCGCGCCCGGCGACGTGCCCGAAGCCGCATTGCCGCTCGTATCGACGGAGCATGCCGCGCTCGATCCGATTGCCGCAATCCTTTCTTTCTACGTGATGGCTGCCGGTCTTGCCGCCGCCCGCGGACGCGATCCCGATGCGCCGCGCCATCTGATGAAAGTCACCGAAACTCACTGAGCGAGAGATGCAGATGCGACGTGTCGAGGAGTCCGTTTTGAAGAGCCATTCCGAAGGCCAAATTGTTCTGCTAGCGCCGATGACGGGGCCCGTCGTCCCGCTCGCGAGCGTGCCAGATCCCGTGTTTTCAGGCGGCATGTTCGGCGATGGAATCGGCATTGATCCACTGGAAGGCAAGCTCGTCGCGCCGTGCGACGGCGTCGTGATGCATCTCGCGCGCACGGGTCATGCCGTCACGATCACGACGGAAGAAGGCGCCGAAGTGCTGCTGCATATCGGCATTGACACCGTCGAGCTGAACGGCAACGGTTTCGCGCCGATGGTCGAACAGGGTGCGAAGGTGCGCAAGGGCGACGTGCTGATCGAGTTTGACCAGGATACGGTCGCGCGCAATGCGCCGAGCCTCGTGTCGGTTGTTGCGATTGCGAATTCCGATGCGTTCGAGATCGTCGAGCGCGCCGAAAGCGGCACGCTGAAGGCAGGCGAATCGCCGCTGCTGACGCTGCGTGCGCGAGACGGCCATGCGGTCGCGGCATCGCGCGAGGCGTCGAGCGTCAGCGAAGAAGCGCGTCAATCGATCGTGCTGACGCATGCGGGCGGCCTGCATGCGCGTCCGGCGGCGCGTGCGCGCGAAGCGGCGCGCGGTCTCGATGCGCGCGTCGAAGTGCGCTTCGAGGGCAAGAAGGCGGCGATCGAAAGCGTCGTCGGTTTGCTGGGGCTGGGCGCGGGGCAGGGCGCGACGGTCGAGATCGTCGGCATCGGCGCGCAGGCTGCGGCCGCCGTCGAAGCCGTCGCGCGCGAACTGACGCGCGAGGCACACGGCGAAGCGGAAGAAAAGCCGGCGCGCGAGATGTCGCCCGTGCCCGTCGCGGTCGCGCCTGCTGCAGGCGGCGCGCCGCTTGCGCCGGACACGCTCGCGGGCGTGTGCGCGGCGCCCGGCATTGCCGTGGGCAAGCTCGTGCGCTGGGACGACGCCGACATCGATCCGCCAGAGACGACGGGCAACACGCCCGCCGCCGAGAGCCGCCAACTCGACAAGGCACTCGCCGCCGTCGATGCTGAACTGAACACGACCGTGCGCGATGCTTCGCAACGCGGCGCGCATGGCGAAGCGGGCATTTTCGCGGTGCATCGCGTGCTGCTCGAAGACCCGACGCTGATCGACGCGGCGCGCGATCTGATCAGCCTCGGCAAGAGCGCGGGCTTCGCGTGGCGCGAGACCATTCGCGCGCAAATCGACGTGCTGTCGAAGGTCGACGATGCGCTGCTCGCCGAGCGTGCCGCCGATTTGCGCGACATCGAGAAGCGTGTGCTGCGCGCGCTCGGCTACTCGAACGCGGCTGCGCGCTCGCTGCCCGACGAGGCCGTGCTGAGCGCAGATGAATTCACGCCGTCGGATCTGTCGTCGCTGGATCGCACGCGCGTCACGGCGCTCGTGATGGCGCGCGGCGGCGCGACGTCGCACGCGGCGATCATCGCGCGTCAGGCGGGTATTCCCGCGATCGTGGCACTGGGCGACGCGCTGCATACGATTGCCGACGGCACCCAGGTCGTGGTCGATGCGACGGCGGGCCGTCTGGAGTACGCGCCGAGCGCGCTCGATATCGAACGCGCGCGCACCGAACGCCAGCGTCTTGCCGGCGTGCGCGAAGCGAATCGCCGCACGTCGCAGCAAGCGGCCGCGACGAGCGACGGCCGCGCGATCGAAGTGGCCGCCAACATCGCAACGCTCGACGATGCGACGGCCGCAGTCGAAAACGGCGCGGATGCCATCGGCCTGCTGCGCACGGAACTGCTGTTCATCCATCGCCAGGCGGCGCCGACCGTCGACGAGCATCGTCAGAGCTATCAGTCGATCGTCGACGCGCTGCAAGGCCGCACGGCTATCATCCGCACGCTCGACGTCGGCGCGGACAAGGAAGTCGATTATCTGACGCTGCCGCCCGAGCCGAATCCGGCGCTCGGCCTGCGCGGCGTCCGTCTCGCTCAGGTGCGTCCCGATCTGCTCGAAGACCAGCTGCGCGGCCTGCTCGCCGTTCAGCCGGCGGGCAAGGTGCGCATCATGTTTCCGATGGTGACGGACGTGGGTGAGCTCGTGCGTCTGCGCAAGCGGATCGACGAGCTTGCCGCCGAAAGCGGCCGCACCGACAAGATCGAAGTCGGCGTGATGATCGAAGTGCCGTCGGCTGCGCTGCTGTCCGATCAGCTGTCGAAGCACGCGGATTTCCTGTCGATCGGCACGAACGATCTCACGCAATACACGCTCGCGATGGACCGCTGCCAGGCCGATCTCGCCGCCCAAGCGGACGGTTTGCATCCGGCAGTGCTGCGCCTCATTTCGGTCGCGGTGCAGGGCGCGCAGAAGCATGGCAAGTGGGTCGGCGTGTGCGGCGCGCTTGCCGGCGATCCGCTCGCGGTGCCGCTGCTCGTCGGCCTCGGCGTGACTGAGTTGTCCGTCGATCCCGTGTCCGTGCCGGGCATCAAGGCGCGTGTGCGCAAACTCGATTATCAGCTGTGCCGTCAGCGCGCGCAGGACGCTCTGGCGCTCGAATCGGCACAAGCGGTAAGAGCCCTGAGCCGCGAACTCTGGCCGCAGGACTGATCGCGCGGCAAGCGCGATTCGTCTTCGGACAGAGCCCGTCGGCTCGACATTTCAACCTGCAAATAAAGCAACGACTCTATTACACGAGACAAAGGAGTGGAGGTATCAATGGATGGGAATCCGTTTCTGAAGATTCAGCGCCTTGGCCGCGCACTGATGCTGCCGATTGCGGTACTGCCCGTGGCCGGCCTGCTGTTGCGCCTCGGTCAGCCCGATGTGTTCAACATCAAGATGATCGCCGATGCCGGCGGCGCGATCTTCGACAACCTGCCGCTTCTGTTCGCGATCGGCGTCGCTGTCGGCTTCGCGAAGGACAATAACGGCGTTGCGGCGCTGGCGGGCGCGATCGGCTATCTGATCGAAGTCGCCGTGATGAAGGACATCAACGACAAGCTGAACATGGGCGTGCTGTCGGGGATCATCGCCGGCATCGTCGCGGGGATGCTGTACAACCGGTACAAGGACATCAAGCTGCCCGACTACCTCGCGTTCTTCGGCGGCAAGCGCTTCGTGCCGATCGTCACCGGGGTCGCGTGTCTGGTGTTGGGCATAGTCTTCGGATACGCGTGGGCGCCTGTGCAGGGTGCAATCGACGCCGCCGGCCACTGGCTGACGACGGCAGGCGCGATCGGCGCATTCGTGTTCGGTTTGCTGAACCGTCTGCTGCTCGTCACGGGCCTGCATCACATCCTGAACTCGCTCGCATGGTTCGTATTCGGCACGTTCACGCCGCCGGGCGGCGCGGCTGTGACGGGCGACCTGCACCGCTTCTTCGCGGGCGACCCGACGGCGGGCACGTTCATGACGGGCTTCTTCCCGATCATGATGTTCGGTCTGCCGGCCGCGTGTCTCGCGATGCTCCATGAAGCGCCGAAGGAGCGCCGCGCGGTGGTCGGCGGCCTGCTGTTCTCGATGGCGCTGACGTCGTTCCTCACGGGCGTGACGGAGCCGATCGAATTCAGCTTCATGTTCCTCGCTCCTGTGCTCTATGCGATTCACGCGGTGCTGACGGGCCTGTCGCTCGCGATCTGCTCGGCGCTCGGCATCAAGCTCGGCTTCACGTTCTCGGCGGGCGCGATCGACTACGTGCTGAACTACGGCCTGTCGACGAAGGGCTGGGAAGCGATTCCCATCGGCCTTGCGTATGCCGTCGTGTACTACGGTCTGTTCCGCTTCTTCATCCGCAAGTTCAACATGGCGACGCCGGGCCGCGAGTCGGAAACGGCGGATGCTGCCACCGAATCGTACGCATCGGCCGGTTACGTGGCGCCCGTCGAAGGCGCAGCGGCAACGTCGTCGACGCGCGCGCAGCGCTATATCGCTGCACTGGGCGGTGCGGCAAATCTGTCGGTGGTCGATGCGTGCACGACGCGTCTGCGTCTGTCGGTTGTCCATGCGGACAAGGTGTCGGAGAACGAACTGAAGTCGATCGGTGCGCGCGGCGTATTGAAGCGCGGCGGGGGCGCAGTGCAGGTCATCATCGGGCCGGAAGCGGACATCATCGCCGATGAAATCCGCGCAACGATCGCGAGCGGCGAAGCGGTGACAACTGTCGTTTCGACTGCTTCGGCTGCTTCGGCGGGCAACACGGCTACGGTTGCCGATGCTTTCCCTGCGGCGGGCAACGGTCCGCTCGATCCGGACCCGCTGCGCTGGCTCGCCGTGTTCGGCGGCGCGACGAATATCGTCTCGCTCGAAGCAGTAGCGGCGACGCGTCTGCGCATCGTCGTGCGCGATCCGTCGGCTGTCGATCGTCAGCGTCTCGATACGCTGAACGTCGCCTGGGTCTCGACGGATACGTTCCATATCGTCGTCGGCGATTCGGCGCAGCGTTACGCGCAGCAACTGTCGACGCGTTTGACGGCTACGGCTTGATGCTCATGGCAGTCTAAGCGTCTTGCGGTAAATAATCGGCGCCCCTTGGGGCGCCGATTTGCGTTGTGCGCCCAGCGCGGGTGCATGTCCTACCGTGAATTCGCCGAAGTGCAACTGCGTGAGGGCGGTCGGTTCTCCGTGTCACGACGGCTCAATTTTGAGCGAGTCAAACTCGACGGCTATTTCTGCGCCGACAGTTGAAAAGAGGTAGGCAATATGGTTCGCGCTATGCGTCCCGAAATGCGCGGATTTTTTCAGCATCGCGATTGCAGCGGGGTATGCCGCGTTGCCGACCGTCAACACCTCGATAGAATTGACGATGTTCAGCAATCCACCGTCAACGATGCTCGCGCGCGTCACACCGCAAAAGGTAACGGTCGCCCGTCGGCTTTGATCGCATAGCCCAAGTATCAGCGTGTTCGGCGTATTGGCTCCGCCCTCCTTGCTCGTCGCAATAACGTCCAGGTACCAGTCGTGAAAGCCGCCGAACTGTTCCAGTGCATCTGTGATCGTCATGGAAAGGTGTCCTAGGGAAGTATGGAAACCGGCCAGCCGTGGTCGCGGCCTTGGTCGTCCCAGTTGTGGGCGTGAGGGTCTGGTTGGCCGTGGTGGTCGTCAAAGTCAATGTCAACGGCTGGCGTGCCGTCTAAGCCATACATCCGCCATTGCTTCTTTTTCTCGGGCGCATTCTCTACCCACGTATTGGGTACACCGTCAAACGGGATTCCGGCCAATTCTGTCGTGTCACCCGACAGTTGATCGGCGCTGTACTCGAACGGCTGTGCATCGCTGAGCGGCGTCGATGTTTCGACGTCAGCATCGGAGCCGTCGGTCAGGCTCTTTGCCAAGTCGGATGTACCGTCGCCACCATCATTCGGGCCCGAATCGCCGCCGAGCACGGTCCCGGCCACAGCTTCGAATGCCCC
The DNA here is from genome assembly GCF_900108945.1 of Paraburkholderia diazotrophica. GTDB lineage: Bacteria > Pseudomonadota > Gammaproteobacteria > Burkholderiales > Burkholderiaceae > Paraburkholderia > Paraburkholderia diazotrophica. The sequence goes on from NZ_FNYE01000002.1 coordinate 336,324, forward strand.
GGGCAGGCTGAGGCCGTCATCGCCGCCGTCGTCGTTCCTGCTCGCAGTGCTCAACGCGGCGCGCGCGGCCTTCAACTGCGCCTCTACTGTAGACGGATCATATGGTCCCCTCAGGACTGGCTCGCCGTCCCATACCAAAGGTCCCGGCCCCGCATTCCTGAAGACGGCCCACGTCGTGCCGCCACCGCTGCCGAACACGCCACCGCCTGACGCCGCCGGCCAGCGCAGCGGCGCGGGCGTAGGCCTGAAAGTCATCGGAAGTGAGCGCCAGTCGCGGTTGATGACCGGCACAATCATTCCGTCGCGCACGGCGCGTTTGAGCGCACGCTCGATAGCCGCGTTATCGGTCGGCAGGTCCCAATGGACGACGTTCAGGTGATCGGTCAGGAATGATCGGATTGCGTCGATATCCGGGGCACTCGTCCGCCGGAAATCGTAATTGGGACGGAAATACCGGTTGAAGGTGCGCCTGTCATCTTCGATTTCGCGTTCGCGCTCCCGGCGCGTGCCCCAGTCGGCGAAGGCATCCCAGTAGCCACTACCATGCCGATAATATTCCCGTGCGAGCACGAGCGTGCATTGCCACGTCCCAATGCCCAGTGGCACATGAAGCGAGTTATACGACATACATCCGCCCACAGCACCGCATACCGGCCAGTTCGCTACGCGAGCAGTGCTCGATGGCAAGATAAAACGACATCCGACCTCCTCTCGTTATATGAAGGGCGGGTATACCTAGCACGGAAGCGGGGAGGAAAAGTGCGCCACGACAATTTATGACACAAGATGTGCTTGGCCGTTGGGGCTGCATCTCGTTGGATGTTGCGGACATAGCGTGCCCGCGCTTCCATCATGGCGCGTCTCTGTTCAAGCAGATCGGGGCGGTGATAGGCCGCTTCGACACTGTTCGCGACAGTGTGTGCATGCGCACGCTCGGCAAGGATCATGAAACGAGCGTCTATGGCAGTGCGCGAGGCTGCCAGATTTTCAGTGTGTCGAGGTCATGAGACGATAACGGAAGCTACGGCTTTACCCACGCCGCTCCGCCAGCTCAACGCTCGTTCGCGTCGCCATCGACGGCATGGTTCGCTTCGAGCCACATCACGTTGATGATGCCGAACGCGAGCGCGAGACCAATCCCGAGAATCCAGCTGAAGTACCACATGGTCGGCTCCTCTTTTCGAGTCGTGCGTCAGTACATCGAGTGATGGTTCTGCTCGATTGCTTCGGCCGTCACTTTGCCGCGCATCACGCGATACACCCAGCTTGTGTAAATGAGCACGACGGGCAGAAACACGATCACGGCGATAAGCATGATCTGCAGTGTCATCTGACTCGATGTCGAATCCCAGACAGTGAGGCTGCTGCGTCCATCCAGCGACGACGGCATGATGAACGGAAACATCGAGAAGCCCGCCGTCAGGATCACGCCGATCACCATCAGTGATGTCGACAGAAACGCCGTGCGCTCGAAGCGCGAGCTTGCGAGCACCAGCGCGAGCACGCCACCGATGATGCCGGCCAAAGGCGCCGCAGTCATCCACGGATACAGCGAGTAGTTCATGAGCCACAGGCCCGGCGCGCCGATTACGTTTTTCAGCAGCGGATTCGCGACGGTATCGAGCGGGGCCGGTTCGATGATCTGATAGCCGCCGATCAGCGTCGCGATCAGCACGCCCGCGATCAGAAACAGCGAGACGGCGACGAGCGACGCGATGCGCAACGCGACGGACGCGCGCCGCGCGACGATGCCATCCGCTTTCATCTTCACGAACGCCGCGCCGTGCGCCGCGAGCATCGACACGCTCAACAGTCCGCACAGCAGCGCAAACGGGTTGAGCAGCGCGATGAAGCTGCCGTGATAGGTGACGCGCAGTTCCTGATCGAACGCGAACGGCACGCCTTGCAGCAGGTTGCCGAACGCGACGCCGAAGACCAGCGCGGGCACGAAGCCGCCCGCGAACAGCGCCCAGTCCCACGCGCTGCGCCAGCGTGGGTTGTCGCGCTTGCCCCGGTAGTCGAAGCCGACGGGTCGGAAGAACAGCGCGAACAGCACGAGCAGCATCGCGAAGTAGAAGCCCGAGAACGACGCGGCATAAACGAGCGGCCACGCGGCGAACATCGCGCCGCCAGCCGTGATGAGCCACACCTGGTTGCCTTCCCACGTCGCGCCGACGGTATTGACGACGATGCGCCGCTCCGCGTCCGTTTTGCCGATGAACGGCAGCAGCATGCCCGCGCCCATGTCGAAGCCATCGGTGAGCGCGAAGCCGATCAGCAGTACGCCGATGAGCGCCCACCAGATCAGTTTGAGAGTTGCGTAATCCATGGCGTCATGTCCCGTGATGCAAGCGTCTCGATGCCGTTCATGCTCATGCGGCCGTGTTCGCGCCGACCGTCGTCGTCTCGGTCCGCTCGTGGTGATAGCGACCCGTGTGCAACGACGACGGACCGAGCCGCGCATACTTGAACATCAGCGTGATCTCGATGATGAAGAGCGCGGTGTAGAACACGACGAATCCGGCGAGGCTCAGATACAGATCGCCGGCCGTCAGACTCGAGGCGGACAGCGACGTCGGCAGAATGCCCGCGATGGTCCACGGCTGGCGTCCCAGTTCGGCGACGACCCAGCCGAATTCCGCCGCCAGCCACGGCAGCGGAATCGCCCACACGGCCCAGCGCAGGAACCAGCGACGGTTGTCGCGCAGCAGCGTGCGCTGCGCGCAGAAGAAGAACGCGAGCACGAATGTCGCGAGGAACAGCAGGCCGAGGCCGACCATCAGCCGGAACGACCAGAACACGGGCAGGACGGGCGGGACCGTTTTCTTCGCAGCCTGCTTGATCTGATCAGCCGAGGCGTCGGTGACGTTCCGCGTGAACTGCTTGAGCATCAGGCCGTAGCCGAGGTCCTGCTTGTGCGCGTCGAACGACGCGCGCGTTTCGTCGCTCGTATCGCCCTGCTTGATCTTTTGCAGCGCGCCGTACGCGATCATGCCGTTCCTGATGTGCGCTTCGTTGCGCGCCATCAGATCCTTGAGCCCGACGACGGGTTCGTCGAGCGAACGCGTCGCGATGATGCCGAGCGCGTAGGGCACACGCAGCGCGTAGTCGGTGCGTTCTTCCTGCTGATTCGGGATGCCGAAGATCGTGAACGGCGCGGGCGGCGGTGCCGTTTCCCATTCCGATTCGATCGCGGCGAGTTTCATCTGCTGGACTTCGCCCGTCGTGTAGCCCGATTCGTCGCCGAGCACGATTACGCACAGTGTCGACGCGAGGCCGAATCCCGCTGCGATTGCGAACGAGCGCAACGCAAATTCGGTATCGCGGCGCTTGAGCAGATACCACGACGACAAGCCGAGCACGAACATCGACGCCGTCACATAACCCGCCGATACCGTGTGCACGAACTTCACCTGCGCGACGGGGTTGAAGATCACGGCGAAGAGACTCGACAGTTCCATGCGCATCGTCTCGTAGTTGAACTCGGCGCCGACGGGATTATTCATCCAGCCGTTCGCGATGAGAATCCAGAGCGCGGACAGATTCGAGCCGAGCGCGACGAGAAACGTGACCATCAGATGCTGGACGCGGGACAGCCGGTTCCAGCCGAAGAAAAACAGCCCGACGAAGGTCGATTCGAGAAAGAACGCCATCAGCCCTTCGACGGCGAGCGGCACGCCGAAGATGTCGCCGACATAGTGCGAGTAGTACGACCAGTTGGTGCCGAACTGGAATTCGAGCGTGAGCCCTGTGGTGACGCCCATCGCGAAGTTGATGCCGAACAGCTTGCCCCAGAACTGCGTCATGTCCTTGTAGATCGGCTTGGCCGTCATCACGTAGACGCTCTCCATGATGACGAGCAGCCACGACAGTCCGAGCGTCAACGGTACGAAGAGAAAGTGATACAGGGCCGTAACGGCGAATTGCAGACGCGAAAGGTCGACGACATCGCTAGCGGGCATGGTTGTCACCTTGGGAGGGAGGCGAGACGGGCACGGAGAGCAGTGCCTGGGCGACCTGCGCGGGCGGCAGTGACATGTGCTGCGCCTGCGGATGATCGAAGAACGCGAGCTTGAGCGCGAGCAGAAGCGCGAATTTGACGGCGAGGACGATCGCGATATCGCGTGCGAAGGTCGGGCCGCGGGCCCACGCGACGATGCGGCTGCTGAGCGCGCGGCGTGAAGGATTCCTATGATTGAGCGTTATGGCCATGATCGATTGGCAACGACACCGCGCCGGATGCTCCGGCAGGACCCAGCGCCGGAGACAGCCGCACTGGCGCATGCATAACGATTGTAGGAATAGTCTGTCGGTTGGAGGCGCGTCATCGCGTCGCGAGCCCGGCAATGCTTCACCACTAATAGGCCACCTTCCGCATCAGGTCAAGGCGAGCGCTCGCCGGTGACTCGCGGTGATGCAGCTTCTGACGATGCCAAACAAAAAGCCCTGCCTTCTTTCGAAAGGCAGGGCTCGGCGGAGGTTCGATGCGGCTTTCAGCCGCCCGATGCTTCTATGACTGTTTCTCCGACGTTACGCATACTCGGCTAGCGCGGTGCGCATCTTCTTCATCGCGCTTGCTTCGATCTGACGGATGCGCTCAGCCGACACGCCGAATTCGTCGGCGAGTTCGTGCAGCGTCGAGCCGCCCGACCCGTCGTCTTCCACTTGCAGCCAGCGCGCTTCGATGATGCGGCGGCTGCGCGGATCGAGCGACTCCAGCGCGCTCGCGATACCGTCGCTTTGCAGGCGGTCGCGCTGGCGCGCAGCCAGCACGGCTGTCGGCTCGTTGTGCGAATCGGCCAGGTAGGCGATCGGGGCGAATGCTTCTTCGCCGTCCTCGACCTGTCCTTCGAGCGCGATATCGCCGCCCGACAGACGCGTTTCCATCTCGGCCACTTCCTCGCGCTTCACGTTCAGCTCTTTCGCGAGACCGTCGATCTCGTCAGGCGTGAACGACTGCAACCCTTGCTTGTGGCTGCGCAGGTTGAAGAACAGCTTGCGTTGCGCCTTGGTCGTCGCCACTTTCACCGTGCGCCAGTTGCGCAGGATGTATTCGTGGATCTCAGCCTTGATCCAGTGCATCGCGTACGACACGAGGCGCACGTTCTGCTCCGGGTCGAAGCGCTTCACGGCCTTCATCAGGCCGATGTTGCCTTCCTGGATCAGGTCGGAGTGCGGCAGACCATACCCGAGGTAGTTGCGCGCGATCGACACGACCAGTCGCAAATGCGACAGGACGAGCCGGCGCGCGGCGTCCAAGTTGTTGTGCTCGCGGTATTCGGTGGCGAACTGGCGCTCTTCTGCCGGCGTCAGCATCGGAATCCGGTTCACGGCCTGGATGTAGGCGTCGATATTGCCCAGCTGGCCGGGCAGAAGAGAAGCATGCGAGAGCGTCAGCGCACCTGCCGAACCGGCCTTGGCCGACGACGGGCTCAGAGTACTCGGAAGGGTCAATGTGTTGCTCACGTAGCAAACTCCTTTATTCAGACAAAAGTATGGCAAAGCCAGACCACGATGGATGTTAGCACTCTCGTATGCAGAGTGCTAATACTTAGAGCCCATAGGGATATCCAAGTTCCCAATCGCCTATCGAAATTCACATGTCAATAGTATTGTACCTCGTCTGCTAGTTCTCTACCGAACGCGTAGCATCCATCGCCTGAAGCAGGAAATCGCAATCATCAGTAAGATTTTTTCAGAAACGGAACCAGTTATTTGCGACTTTTCGGTTGTTTTTAAAGGGTCCGATAATTGCTGCCGTCTCTAAAATGTCGCTGCGCGAGCTTTGCCGCTCAACCCTGAAATCTCAGTGGACACACGATGGAAGAAAAGAACAAGGCTTGGTGTGGTCTGGTACTTAGGTGCGCTGCAGCGGTGGCGTTTTTGGGCGTGTGCGAGTCCGCTTTGGCGGACCAGTTGGGCATGCAGATTGCAAGCGGCCTCGGCGATCACCATGTGCGCAAGCTCGATCTGGGCTTCGTCTGGGACCCGAATCTGACCTGGTGGGAAATCGGCGGCTGGCACTTCGCGCTGATCGGCGAGGCGCACGCCGCGTGGTGGCATACGGACGAAGGCAACGTCCACAACAACATCGGCGAATTCGGCGTCACGCCCATTGTGCGGTTCATCAAGGGCTCGGGAGCGTTCCGGCCGTTCGTCGAGGCGGGCGTCGGCGTGCGCGTGCTGACCAGTCCGCGAATTTCTTCGACCTTCTCGTTGGGCTCCGCGTTCCAGTTCGCCGACATGGTGGGCGCGGGCGCGCAATTCGGCTCGCATCAGCAGTATGAGCTTGGCTATCGTTTTCAGCATGTCTCGAACGGCGGTATCAAAGAGCCGAATCCTGGTATAAATTTCCACCAGGTTTACGTGCAGTACAACTTCTGACGACGGCCGCCGTTGCAGGCCCTGTCGTCCTGGGGGCGAACGCAATGGCGGCAAAAGTGATCGAGGCGATTCGCGGGCTGGAGCGCGATCGCTTTCGCGCGATGGTCGAAGGCAATGGGCAGCAGCTCGACGCGCTGCTCTCCGACAACGTCATTTACGTCCACACGAACGGCAAGCGCGAGTCGAAGCAGCAGTTCATCGACGCGATCACGGCCGGACGCCGCCGCTATCGGCAGATCGAGATCCAGTCGCAGGATGTGCTGCCCGTCGGCCGCGAGACGTGCGTGGTCACGGGGCGCGCGCTGATCGAGATGGAGGCCAACAGCGGCGCGCTGCTCTTTCCGATCGCTTACACCGCAATTCAGGCGCAGGAAGACGGAAGGTGGCGGCTGATCGCCTGGCAAGCGACGCGTTGCGCAATCGAGTGACGCGGATCGCGCAATCACTCTGTTACTGACGGCGCCGCCTCGTGAGCGGGCCGTGTGCGCCGCGGTGATGTGAACCGTCGGCGCTGGCGCTTGGGCGTTGCTACCCGCGCGTCTTGCCAGCGGGGCCTCGCGTTTATCCCCAGTTTTACGCCGCAACCCGCCGGTCCACCGTCGGCCAGACCGCGCGATTGACGCCGCTGACGACGGCATCGACTACTGCCACCATTTCATCTTCCGCGACGCCTACCCCGTGCCGCATCGGCTGCTCGCCGACACGGCAGCCGACAAACACGGCCGTGCGCCCGTCCGTCGTGCGTGCGGTCTCGAACGACGTGATGTCGACGGGCTGCTTCGCCGCCACCGACATTTGCTGCGCGACGGCCTTTGCATATGCCTCGTGACCGTCGACGCGGGTCGCCGCCGTCGCGGGCACGCCGATCTCGCGCTTGTTCCAGCGGACCGTCGATCCGTTCACGCGCTGCGCCGGACCTTCCGTCTGGAAGTATTCGCGCGCGAAGAGCGCGCAGATCGCGTCGCCCGTCACTTCTTCGCCCGACTGGTCGGCGACTGTCTGCACGGCGTGGCTGAATTCGATCTGCACGCGGCGCGGCGGCGCGAAGCCCATGCCGCGTTCGAGCAGATACGTCGCGCCGCCCTTGCCGGACTGGCTGTTCACGCGAATCACCGCGTCGTAGCTGCGTCCGACGTCGGCGGGATCAACGGGCAGATACGGCACTTCCCAGATGGCGCCCGCTTTCTGCTGCGCGAAGCCCTTGCGGATCGCGTCCTGATGCGAGCCGGAAAACGCCGTGTAGACGAGATCGCCCGCATACGGATGGCGCGGATGCACGGGAATCTGGTTGCAGCGCTCGACGACGCGCCGCACTCCGTCGATATCCGAGAAGTCGAGCCCCGGATCGACGCCCTGCGTGTACAGGTTCATCGCGAGCGTCACGATGTCGACGTTGCCGGTGCGCTCGCCGTTGCCGAACAGGCATCCTTCGACGCGATCCGCGCCTGCCATCAACGCGAGCTCGGCCGCCGCGACGGCCGTGCCGCGATCGTTATGCGGATGCACCGACAACACGATGCTGTCGCGGTAGCCGAGATTGCGGTCCATCCACTCGATCTGATCGGCGAAGACGTTCGGCGTCGCGGCTTCGACGGTGGCGGGCAGATTCACGATCATCTTGTGATCGCGCGTCGGGCGCCACGTCTGCGCGACGGCATCGCAGACTTCGCGCGCGAACGGCAGCTCGCTCATGCTGAACGTCTCCGGCGAGTACTGATAGGTCCAGTGCGTCTGCGGACGGGCATCCGCGTGCTCGCGGATCATGCGCGTGCCCGCGACGGCCAGCGCCTTGACCTCTTCCTTCGACTGGTCGAACACGATCTTGCGGAACGACGGGCAGATCGCGTTGTACAGGTGGACGATCGCGCGCGGCACGCCTTCGAGCGCCTCGAACGTACGCGCGATCAACTCTTCGCGCGATTGCACGAGCACTTCGATCGTCACGTCGTCGGGAATGCGCTTTTCGTCGATCAGCTGGCGGACGAAGTCGAAATCGGTTTGCGACGCCGACGGAAAGCCGACTTCGATTTCCTTGAAGCCGATCTGGACGAGCATCTCGAAGAACTCAGTCTTTTGCTCGATGCTCATCGGCTCGATCAGCGACTGGTTGCCGTCGCGCAGATCGGTGCTCATCCAGATGGGCGCGCGCTCGATCGCGCGGCTGGGCCATTTGCGCCCGGTCAGACGGACGGCGGGGAAGGGGCGATATTTCTCGGCAGGGTTGCGCAACATGGTGAGCCTCGTTCGTTTCGTTTAGTCGTGTGCTGGGTGATGTGGCGTCGAGCGGCTGGCGGGCTGCCACGGATGCACGTCCCGCAAGCCGGGCGCTAGCGGGAGCAACGAGCGGGCGCGGACGAAGAACATCGTCGGGACGACGACGCAGGCAACGATCGGTACTGAAGCCCATGCAACGTGCATTTGACCCTCGCGATTCGTCCGAGCGGTAAACGGACGAATACAGACGACTACAGGTTTTGAAGGAACTACGGACTGGGGTGAATCAGGAACAACAGGAACTGCTTGGGAGGACCGCGTGAGCCGCTGTGGCAACTGCGCGCGGCGCTACGCCTGGCTTACGCTAGACGTAGCGATAGGGGCCGCGCTAGGCGGCCGAGGGTAATTCGGAGGGTGTTCGGGTAAGAACGCATTCGCAGAAGATAAGCGAGGCCATGCGTGGCTGTCAACACGCCGCGGCTTCGCGATGCTCTTCTGACCGTGCTCGCCGCGGCCATTCGCGGCGGTTCACAACGTTTGTGAAGCAGCTGTATGCCTTCATCAGGCGGCCTTCCTGGCGATGTCGACGATCAGCTCGACCTGACGCGTGATCGCGGCCGGCACAGGCGCTTCGCCGCGCAGAACGGACTCGATCCAGGCCGCCGTCGTCGGCGCGTCGCGTCCTTCGGGCAGTTCGACTTCGGGCGCATCCGGCGACGAGCGCTCGGCGGCGACGCGCGTTTCGCAAATGCCGTCGTGCAGCCAGTCGATCTGCACCTGGCGGCGCGTATCGGCGACCGCTTCGCCTTCCGTGCCGCGCGCGAGCAGTGCGTCGCCAATGGCCGCGTCCGGATGCGAGACGAACAGCTGCGTCAGGCTTTCGCGGTACGGCGGGTGCGTGTAGTTCACGAGCCGCAGACCTGCGGGCGCGAACGGCTGGAGGATCTTCACGAGCGTGTGCGTCGAATTGCGCACCCCCATCCGCCGACGCAGCGACAGCAGCCGCGCGAGCTTCGGCGCGAGCGTTTCGATGGGCGCGAACGCGATGCGCCGGTTCGCAAGGCCCGCTTCGATATCGGCGTGCGTTTGTGCCGGCGCGACGTTTAGATGGGCGAAGATTTCCGCGCTCGTCACGCGGCCGGGGTCTTCCGTGACGCCATGAACCAGCACGGGCACGCCCTCGCGCGCGAGCAGCAACGCGAGCAGCGGAACGAGGTTCGGCTGCTTGCGCGCGCCGTTGTAGCTCGGGATCGATACGGCCTGGTGCGCGTCGTGCGTCACGTTGACGGGTGCGAACGACGCATGGGCCGCCGCCAGCATCGCGGCCAGTTCATCAGCGGATTCCCCTTTCACGCGATACGCGAGCAGGATCGCGCCCAGTTCCAGGTCGGACACGCGGCCGTCGAGCATCGCGGCGTAGAGCGCATGCGTGTCGTCGGGCGTGAGCGCGCGCGCGCCATTGGGGCCGCGCCCGATTTCCTTGATGAAGCGGGCGCAGGGGAAAGGAGCGGCAGTGTCGGTGAAATCGGTCATCGGGCAAATCGGTTTTGTGGGGACAGCGGACAACTAGACTTCGCACTGGCTCGGCGAGCGAGCCAGGCGCAGGCTATGTGGCGACGGCCGTTTGGTCTTGATTCTGTTCAGTATCGCACGCTGCGCATGCCTTCAGAATTCGAGCGAATTGTTAGCCTGCATCGAAGGTTAAGGCATGGCTGCGAGGCTCGCCACCTGGCCGTTCGGCCAGGCTACACGCGTGACGGCGTCGCGTTACACTCAATGCTTCGCCGCGTCGGGCGGCTCAATCAATAGAAGACGGAGAACGGAATGGGTTACGTGTTTGCGCCAGCGCGAGTGACGGCAGTGCCCGTCGTCGGATCGGACGATCAATTCGCGGTGCGCCGCATTTACTGTGTCGGCCGGAACTACGAGGCGCACGCACGCGAAATGGGCCACGATCCCGATCGCGAACCGCCGTTCTTCTTCGCAAAGCCCGCCGACGCCGTGCTGTACGTGGCGCCGGGCGCGACGGGCGAATTCACTTATCCGGCGCAGTCGAAGAACGTGCACTATGAGATGGAACTCGTCGCGGCAATCGGCAAGGCCGGCAAGAACATTTCCGCCGACAACGCGCTCGACCACGTCTACGGTTACGCGCTCGGGCTCGACATGACGCGCCGCGACCTGCAGGCCGAGGCGAAAAAGCTGGGCCGTCCGTGGGACACGGCAAAGGGCTTCGACCAGTCGGCGCCGCTCGGCCCGATTCATCCCGTGTCGAAAGTCGGTCACGTGGGCAAGGGCGCGATCTGGCTCACCGTCAACGGCGAGGAGAAGCAGCGTTCGGATGTGTCGCAACTGATCTGGTCGGTGGCGGAGACGATCGCGTATCTGTCGACTTTCTTCGAACTGCAACCGGGCGACCTGATTTTCACAGGCACGCCGGAAGGCGTCGGCGCGGTCGTGCAAGGCGATCTGATGAAAGGCGGCGTGGACGGGCTGGGCGAGTTCAGCGTGCGCGTCGTTTGATGATGTAGAAGTGAGTAGGGGAGGACAACACAATGAAGCTGTACAGCTACTTTCGTAGTTCCGCGTCGTATCGCGTGCGCATTGCGCTGAATCTGAAGAACCTGCCGTATGAGTACTTGCCGGTGCACATGCTGCGCGATGGCGGCGAGCAGTTCAAGCCCGAGTATCGCAAGCTCAATCACGACGCCGTCGTGCCCACGCTGGTCGACGACGGCACCGTACTGACACAGTCGATCGCGATCGTCGAATATCTGGAAGAGACGCATCCCGAACCGGCGCTGCTGCCGTCGACACCTGCGGACCGCGCGTATGTCCGCTCCATCGCGCTGCAACTCGCGTGCGAGATTCACCCGTTGAACAATCTGCGCGTGCTGAAGTATCTGAAGCGCACCGTCGGCGTGAACGACGAGGCGAAGGACGCGTGGTATCGCCACTGGATCAGTTCGGGCTTTGCGGCGCTCGAAGAATATCTGGTCGCGGATGGGCGCGCGGGCAAGCTGTGCTTCGGCGATACGCCGACTCTGGCGGATATCTGTCTCGTGCCGCAGGTGTTCAACGCGACGCGCTTCAACGTCGATATGAGTCCGTATCCGACCATCCAGCGCATCTGCGACTACGCGAATACGCTCGATGCGTTCGCGCGCGCAGAGCCCGGCGTGCAGCCCGACGCCGAGTAAGGTCGCGGCCTTCGAGCAGCCGCCTATCGCGATGCTCAAAGGGTGACGGCAACAAAAAGGGCGTCATGCAAACACATGACGCCCTTTGTACCCGGTGCCTGGCCAGCCTTAGCGGCCCGACGAATCAGCCGAGCAACGCATCCGAGAACTCTTCGGCGCTGAACGGCTGCAGATCCTCGACCTTTTCGCCGACACCGATGAAATACACGGGCACCGGACGCTGCCGCGCGATCGCCGCGAGAATGCCGCCCTTCGCGGTGCCGTCCAGCTTCGTCACGATCAGGCCGGTGAGCTTTAGCGCATCGTCGAATGCCTTGACTTGCGCGAGCGCGTTCTGACCCGTGTTCGCGTCGATGACGAGCAGCAGTTCATGCGGTGCTCCGTCCATTGCCTTACCGATCACGCGCTTCACCTTGCGCAGTTCTTCCATCAGATGAAGCTGCGTCGGCAGGCGGCCGGCCGTGTCCGCCATCACCACGTTGATTTTGCGAGCGCGCGCCGCGCCGACCGCGTCGAAAATCACGGCTGCGGGATCGCCGCTTTCCTGCTGCACGACCGTCACGTTGTTGCGCTCGCCCCAGATCGCGAGCTGTTCGCGCGCGGCGGCGCGGAACGTGTCACCTGCGGCGAGCAGCACCGACTGGTTGAAGTTCTGCATATGCTTCGCCAGCTTGCCGATGCTCGTCGTCTTGCCAGCGCCGTTCACGCCCGCGATCATCATCACGGTCGGCTGGTAGTGACCGAGCGTCAGCGACTTTTCCAATGGCTTCAGCAGGTCGACGAGCAGCGCGCGCAGCGCGCCCTTGACTTGCTGCGGATCGGTAAGGCGCTCGGTGCGCACTTTTTCACGCAGCGCTTCGAGCAGATACTCGGTCGCGTCGACGCCCGCGTCAGACATCAGCAGCGCCGTCTCCAGTTCTTCGTACAGTTCTTCGTCGATCTTCGTGCCGACGAAAATGCCCGTAATGCTCGAACTGGTCTTCGACAGGCCACTCCGCAGACGCGTGAGCCATGTGCGCTTCGCTGCTGCCTCGGGTTGCGGCGGGGGAATGATTTCGACTTCCTCGTCCGCGTCTTCGAAGTCGGCGGCGCTGGGCACGTAGTCGGGGTCGAATTCGGGCGCGTCGGCTGAGTCGGGCGCCGGTTGCGTGTCGCGCGCGGGCTTCGACGAAGAGCTGGGAGTACCAGGCGCGGCGGGCGCGACTACGTCCTGGGTATCGACGTCGCTGCCGGAATCGGTCTGCGACGCCTCAGGCGTGCCGTCGGGCGTCTTCGAACCCTTGAATCGTTTGAAAAAGCTGAACATGGTCTGAGCTGCGTGAGAGTGCGCTGGATTCCCGCTATTGGCCCGATGGCGCGTGGTGACGAATGTCGACGCGTCGGTTCTGGCGGCGGGGCATGGCAGTGCGGATGCGAGGCGCTGGAAGCCCGACATTTTATCAGGCGCTTCCGGCGCCGTCGTGATGGCGCGTCATTGGGCACCGCGACGGGCGACATTGCGCACCGCCCCGGTGAACTTCGGCGAAGGCCGCCGCGCGCGTGTGGTAACGTGGGCGCTCCGGCCCGCCCGTCGACGAAACCAGCGCGATCAACAGATCCCGACGCGCATCAACTCATCCGCGACAGGCAGGCGCACGCTCAACAAACGAACCGCATGTCCCGTACTTCCCCTGCACGCGCAAGAAACGCGCCGTCCGGCCATGGCCAGGCGCATACCATTCGTATCATCGGCGGCGACTGGAAACGCACGCCGCTGCCCGTGATCGACATCGACGGGCTGCGTCCGACGCCCGACCGCGTCCGCGAAACGCTGTTCAACTGGCTCGGCCAGCGGCTCGACGGCCAACGCTGTCTGGACCTTTTCGCCGGCAGCGGCGCGCTCGGCTTCGAGGCCGCGTCGCGCGGCGCAGCGCGTGTGCTGATGGTTGAGCGCAACGCGCGCGCGGCGGCGCAATTGCGAGCCAATCAGGCAAAGCTGTCGGCGAGCGCTATCGAAATTGCCGAGGCCGATGCGCTGCGTCTCGCCGCAAGCCTCGCGCCCGGTTCGTTCAACGTCGTCTTTCTCGATCCGCCGTTCGGCGAGGACTTGCTCGGCCGCGCTATCCAGGTCGCCGCACCGCTGGTAAGCGCGGATGGCTTTCTTTATGTCGAGTCCGGAGAATCGCTCGACCCGGCGGGAAACGCGGCGCTCGCCGGCTGGTCGGTGATCCGCGAGGGAAAGGCGGGCGCCGTCCGCTATCATTTGCTGCAACGCGAAAATGAGGAATAATGCGCGTTCATAACAAGCGCCGGGCGGCTTGCCGCTGAACGCGCGGTGTCGTTGCCGGACAGGTCCTGCGGGGCGTTCCGGCACGCTTCTGGTCTGTAGAGAGGAGAAATCCCATGGTAGTCGCCGTGTATCCGGGTACGTTCGATCCGCTCACGCGTGGTCACGAGGACCTCGTGCGTCGCGCATCGAGCATTTTCGACACGCTGGTGGTGGGAGTGGCGGATAGCCGCAACAAGAGGCCGTTCTTTTCGCTGGAAGAGCGGCTCGACATCGCCAACGAGGTGCTCGGCCACTATCCGAACGTACAGGTGATGAGCTTCAAGGGGCTATTGAAGGATTTCGTCCGCATCAACAACGCGCGCGTGATCGTGCGCGGTCTGCGCGCCGTATCGGACTTCGAGTACGAGTTTCAGATGGCGGGCATGAACCGCTATCTGCTGCCGGACGTCGAGACGATGTTCATGACGCCATCCGATCAGTATCAGTTCATCTCGGGCACGATTGTCCGCGAGATCGCCCAGCTGGGCGGCGACGTGAGCAAGTTCGTCTTCCCATCAGTGGAAAAGCGGCTGCAGGACAAGGTCGTAGAGATGGAGCAGGCGCGGGCGGCAGCGCGACCGTGATCCCGGCGCCTGACGGAGCGCTGCGTCCTCGTAGCCTTCGTAGCCCGATAACCGGACGCGGAGCGCGGTCTCTCCGGCAGGCGTAAAATTGTAGATTACGGAATGTCAGCCGGCATGCGCGCGACGCGCGCCGGCATGAAGTGAGAACAGCATGGCCCTGATGATTACCGACGAGTGCATCAATTGCGACGTTTGCGAGCCCGAGTGCCCGAACGACGCAATTTCGATGGGCCCGGAAATCTATGTGATCGACCCGAAGAAGTGCACCGAATGCGTCGGCCATTTCGACGAGCCGCAATGCGTGCAGGTGTGTCCCGTCGAATGTATCCCGCGCAATCCTGAGCATCTCGAGACGCCGGAACAGTTGATGACGAAGTACAACGCGCTGCAGGCTGCAAAGAGCGCGTGATCTCACCAAAAGCGGTGCACGGGGCGCGCCGCCTATCTTTCTCCCGGCGTTATCAGCCGACGATCTCCTTCAACGCGTTCACGAGCGTATCGCACTCGGCATCGGTGCCGATCGAAATGCGCAGATGCTGATCGATGCGCGGCGCCTTGAAGTGCCGCACGAAGATTTCCTTTTCCTTGAGCCGCGCTGCGAGCGTCGCGGCGTCGTATCCCGCGTGACGCGCGAACAAGAAATTCGCCGACGACGGCACGACGTCGAAGCCGAGCGCTGTCAATTGTGCAGTGAGCCGTTCGCGGCTCGCGATCACTTTTTCGGTGCAATCGCCGAACCATGCGTCGTCCATGTATGCAGCGGTCGCGGCGGCTTGTGCAAGACGGTCGAGCGGATACGAGTTGAAGCTGTCCTTCACGCGATTCAACGCGTCGATCAATGCGGCGTCGCCGAATGCAAAGCCGACGCGCATGCCGGCGAGCGAGCGCGACTTCGACGTCGTATGCACGACGAGCAGATTCGGATACTGGCCGATCAGCGAAATCGCAGACTGCGCGCCAAAGTCCACATACGCTTCATCGACGACGACGACCGAATCGGGATTCGATGCGACCACACGTTTGATGTCCGATAGCGGCAGCGCGTGGCCCGTCGGCGCATTCGGATTCGGAAAGAGGATGCCGCCGTTCGACTGCGTGTAGTCGTCGATGCGAATCTTAAAGGCGTCGTCGAGTGCAATCGTCCGATACGCGACATCGTAGAGACGCGCGTACGTCGGATAGAAGCTGTACGTGATGTCGGGAAAGAGAATCGGCTTATCGTGCTTCAGAAGCGCCTGAAACACGGTCGCGAGCACTTCATCCGAGCCGTTGCCCGCAAACACCTGATCGGCGTTCAGATGATGATGCGCGGCCACCGTTTCGCGCAGCGCGCGCGCAGTCGGATCGGGATAGCGGCGCAAGGACTCGGCATGCTCGCCCAGTTCGTTGCGGATCGCGCTCACTACGGCGGGGGACGGCGGATACGGATTCTCGTTGGTGTTCAGCTTCACGGGATGTGCAAGCGCGGGCTGCTCACCCGGCACGTACGGCGTCAGCCGATGAACGATATCGCTCCAGTAGCGGCTCAAGCTTCTCTCCTTTTTTGACGTTCGCGTCAAGGATTGCGATGCAGCTGCATCATCGCGCGTTCGAGTTCACCCTTGACGACGGTCGGCATCACGGCAAGCGCGCGCTCGATCGACGCATCGATTACGTCCTGCTCTTCCTTGCGCGGCGGCTTCAGCACGAAGTTCGCGACGTCCGGTTTCGCGCCCGCGCGGGCGCTCTCGGGAATCAGGTCGCGCGGGTGGCCGATGCCGATACGAAGTCGCCAGTATTGCTGCGTCGACAGATGCGCGGAAATGTCCTTCAGTCCATTATGTCCGCCGCTGCCCCCGCCGAGTTTCAGCTTGACGGTGCCGGGCGGCAGATCGAGTTCGTCGTGCGCGACGAGAATCTGATCCGGCAGGATCTTGAAGAAATGCGCGAGCGCGACGACCGATTGACCCGAACGGTTCATATACGTCTGCGGCTCCAGCAGATGCACTTCTTCGCCATACAGACGCACTTTCGCATAGAAGCCGTGAAAGCGCCGTTCGTCGCGTAACGTCGCGCCTGCTTCGCGCGCGAGTTGGTCGACGAGCCAGAAGCCGGCGTTGTGGCGGGTCGCGGTGTATTCGGCGCCCGGATTGCCGAGCCCGACGATCAGCTTGATCATGTTCGAGTGAGCCGCGCGGCACGCACGCGGCCTGGAAAAAATCGAAAAAAAACCCGCCGGGCAAACCGCGGCGGGTTACGTCGACCGTTCCATTGAAACGGATCGAGAGGATAGCGGCCTTATTCGGCAGCCGGCGTTTCGCCTTCAGCCGATGCTTCTTCCGACACGGTACCAGCAGGAATCGGTGCCGACACGATCACCGGGTTTTCTGCTGCGAGGTGCGCAACGAGTGCAACGCCAGCCGGCAGAACGATGTCCGTTGCGTGCAGCGATTGACCCGCTTCGATCTTCGCCAGATCGACTTCGATGAACTCCGGCAGAGCGGCCGGCAGGCATTCGACTTCGATTTCGTTGATGACGTGCGAGATCACCGCGCCACCCAGCTTCACAGCCGGATTGGTTTCCTGGTTCAGGAAGTGCAGCGGCACCTTCGTGTGAATCTTCTTGTTCGCGTCGACGCGCTGGAAGTCCACGTGCAGAATGAGCTGACGGAACGGGTGGTATTGCACGTCGCGCAGCAGAACCTGTTGCGACTTGCCTGCCACTTCCAGATCGAGGATCGACGAGTGGAATGCTTCCTTCTTCAGTGCGTGAAACAGCGCGTTGTGATCGAGTTCGATCAGTTGCGGTTCGCCGGCGCCGTACACGATACCCGGGGTCTTGCCCGAGTTACGCAGGCGGCGGCTCGCACCCGTACCTTGCAGATTACGCTCGAAAGCGATGACTTTCATTTGATTCTCCATTATCTGCCCGCGACCAGGCAGTAAAACGGGGCCTTCATACCCACAACCGGGTTAGCGGCCCCAGACACGACGGCGTGAACCTTCGTCCGTTCACGCCGAAATGCAAAAGCGCCGCATTCGTCATGCGGCGCTTTCGCGAATACTTTAGCTTTCCGCAAACAGCGACATCACCGAGTCGCCGCGACGGATGCGCGAGAACGTTTCGGCCAGCAGACCTGCGCTCGTCAGCGAGCGGATCTTCGGGCACGAGCGGGCTTCTTCGCCCAGCGGGATCGTGTCGGTAACGACGACTTCGTCGAGCGCCGATGCCGCAATACGCGCGCCAGCACCGCCCGACAGAACCGGGTGCGTCGCATACGCGAAAACCTTCGTCGCGCCGCGTTCCTTCAGCACTTGGGCCGCCTTGCAGAGCGTGCCGGCCGTATCGACCATGTCATCCATGATCACGCAGGTGCGGCCTTCGACTTCACCGATGATGTTCATCACTTCAGCGACGTTGGCCTTCGGACGACGCTTGTCGATGATGGCCAGATCGCAGTTCAACTGCTTCGCCAGCGCACGGGCGCGGACCACGCCGCCGACGTCGGGCGACACGACCAGCAGGTTCTCGTGATTCTGCTTGCGCAGATCGCCGAGCAGCACGGGCGTTGCGTAGATGTTGTCGACGGGGATGTCGAAGAAGCCTTGAATCTGGTCAGCGTGCAGATCCATCGTGATGATCCGCTCGACGCCAGCGATTTCAAGCATATTCGCCACGACCTTCGCCGAGATCGCGACGCGCGCCGAACGCGGGCGGCGATCCTGACGCGCATAGCCGAAGTAGGGGATGGCTGCCGTGATCCGGCCGGCGGATGCGCGCTTGAGCGCATCGACCATGATCATCAGTTCCATCAGATTGTCGTTGGTCGGCGCGCACGTGGACTGCAGGACGAAGACGTCCTTGCCACGAACGTTTTCCTGAATCTCGACCTGGATCTCGCCGTCCGAGAAACGGGAGACCATTGCTTTACCGAGTGGAATACCGAGGATCTTGACGACTTCCTGTGCAAGCGCCGGATTTGCGTTGCCAGTAAAAACCATCAGGCCGTCATGGCTGCTCATCATGCACCTGCTTCAGGCTGTGGGAGGCGAGGAACTGCGAGAATTTTTGGCAGGGGAGGAAGGACTCGAACCCTCGAATGCCGGAATCAAAATCCGGTGCCTTAACCAACTTGGCGACTCCCCTACACTAACTTTGAGCTTCGCTGAATGTGTAGGCCATTCAGCGCCGCGAAACTTATGTCGCGAAAGCGAAGAGTGGATGCGTATCCAGACTTGCCGCAACTGCACTGCTCCATCCGACGGGCAGTTTGGCTTGCGCCGCGACTGCTTCATCTTTGCTACGGAACGCTGCAAAAACACTTGCGCCGGATCCTGTCATCCGCGCTGGCGCGATGTCGTCAAACCATCGAAGCACCTGCGCGACTTCCGCGTATTTTCCTGCGACAACCTGCTGCATGTCATTCCGGCCGAAGCTGTCTGGCCATTCTGCGTTGCAGCTATGCTGTGCAAGAAAGTCTGCTATTGTGAGGGCTTTTGTATCTCTTGTCAACGTTTTTTCGGAAAAAATCGCTGAGGTTGGAACGTGAACCCTCGGTGTCACCACCAGAAAGTGGCGCGGCGGCAATTGTACCTGCTCGAGTTCCTCTCCGATACCCTCTGCGAATGCATTTTTTCCGAAGATAAAAAACGGCACGTCGGCGCCCAGTTTGACCGCGAGTGCCTGCAATTCAGCGCGCGGCAGATCGAGCTTCCACAGGCGGTTTAACGCAAGCAGTGTCGTCGCCGCGTCGGAGCTGCCGCCGCCCAGGCCCGCGCCCATCGGCAGGCGCTTGTCGATCTCGATGTTCACACCGAGGCGCGTGCCCGTGTGCTGCTTCAGCAGCTTAGCGGCGCGCACGGTGAGGTCGGTGTCGGCGGGAACATCGGCGATCTCTGTGTCACGCGTGATCGCGCCGTCGTCGCGAAGCGTGAAGTGCAGGGTGTCGCCCCAATCGAGCAACTGGAACACTGTCTGCAACGCGTGATAACCGTTCGGCAGACGTCGGGTGATATGCAGGAAGAGATTCAGCTTCGCCGGAGCGAGACAGTCGCGCAGCGAGTCGTTCGTTTCGATCATGAGTCTTTGCAAGGAGCGCGCGCGCAATTACTGGTCGAGCACGAGCTTGATGTCGAGCGGCGGTTCGGAACGTTCGAGATTGACGCGCTTCACGCCGGTTGCAGGCGCATCGGCATAGGCGAGATAGTCGATCGTCCAGCCGTCCTGTTGAATCTGCTTCAGATGCGATTGCTGCTGCGGATCGCTTTCGGTCGTCGCCTTCGACGTCGGCGCGACGGACGGCTGCAGCCAGTAACGCAGCCCTTCGACGGGCAGCGTGAAGCCCAGCGCATTTTGCATCAGCGTGGAGACGTTATCGGCCGTCATCGGCTGACGGTTCGGCAGTTCGAGCGTGGCGGTCGCCGGCGATGACGTCACGATCGCCATGGTCTGTCCGAGCGGATTGCGCAATTGCACCGTGACGGTATCGCCGTGTTCCTGCCAGTCGAAATTGCCATATGCATTGCGCTGCTGGCCGTTCTGATCGACGTACTGAACGGCGAAACGGCCGTGATACGCGCGGGCCGTTTGCGCGGTGACAGCCGTTGCGGCATTCGACGTTGATGGGCCCTGCGGCTTGACGGAAGCACAGCCCGCCAAGGCGACGACGGCTGCGGCTGCGAGACCCAGCGTCGCGCGGCGCGGCGCCGGAGTTGAAAACAAGAGACGGGAAAAATGCATCAGAGATCGTTCACCTGAAAACGTTTGAGCGTTTTTACGAGTGTGTCGTTGTCGGGTTCGAGCTTGCGCGCATCGCGCCATGCCGCGCGCGCCTGGTCCTGATCGCCGCTCTTCCACAGCACTTCACCCAGATGCGCGCCGATTTCGGCATTCGGCTGCAGATCGTAGGCCCTGCGCAGCAGATTGATCGCATCCGTCGTCTCGCCCAGCCGGTACTTGACCCAGCCGACGCTATCCATGATGAACGCATCGTTCGGCGCCAGCGACAGCGCCTTTTCGACGAGCTTGTCCGCTTCCTGCAGACGCTGGTTGCGATCCGCGAGCGAATAGCCGAGCGCGTTGTAGGCCTGCGCGTTATCCGGTTGCGTGCGCATCAGCTTGCGCAACTGCGTTTCCATCACGTCGAAATGGCTGTTCTTTTCCGCAGCCATTGCGTAGTCGTAGGTGAGATCGGGGTCCTCCGGAAAATCGCTCGAGGCTTGCGCGAGCCGCGTTTCGGCTTCCGAATAGCGCTTCGCGTCGAAGAGAATGGCGGCGTCGGTGCGCGCGATCAGCGCCTGATCGCGCGGGTCCTGCGGATGAATGCCCGCAAGCAGCTTGCGCGCGTCATCGACTTTGCCCTGCTTTTCCAGCAGCTGCGCGCGCGTGATCTGCGCGGGCACGTACTGTGTGCTGGTCGGCGAAATCTTGTCCAGCCAGCGGCCGGCTGCGTCGTTGTCCTTCTGTTCGAGCGACAGTTGCGCGAGATAGATATACGCCTGACCGGCATCCGCGCCCGGCATTTTTTCGGCTCTCTGCGCGTACTGCTGCAGATAGTGCTGCGCTTCGGGCAGATTCTTTTGCTGGATCTTGATGAGCGCAAGCGCCATCAGCGGCGTCAGATCGTTCGGGTTGTCCTTCTGCATGTACTCGAACTGTTTCTGCGCGTCTTCCAGGCGATCGCTCGCGAGGTACATTTGCGCGAGCGCGAGCCGTGCTTCATGCGACTTCGGATTGGCCTTGACGTACTTTTCCAGCGACTCGATGCCTTCCTTACGTTCTTCCGGTCCCATCTGCGAGAGCAGCAGCGCAGCGGGCAGATAATCCGGCTTGAGCTTGAGCGCCTGTTCGAGCGACTTGCGCGCGCCGGGCGCATCGTCGGCGAGAAGCTGCTGACGCGCCATCGCGAACTGCGCTTCCGGGCGGTTCATGTCGTTCGCGAGCAGATCCTGCAGCACGTGCAATCCGCCCACACGATTCGGCCCGCGCGAAATCAGCAACTGCAGCGCGAGAATGCCGTTGCCGCGATTTTCCGGCGCGATCTTCGCGAGTTCTTTCGCGAGCATCGGCTTTGCGTCATCGGGCTTGCCCGACAGCACGAGCAGCGATGCATCAAGTTGTGCGGCGCGCTCGGACGTCGGCGCATATTGTTGCCACAGTTGCGCGGCCGTCAGCGCATCCGACGGGCTCTGCGCAGCGAGCGCGATTTCAGTCGCGCGCTGCGCCATGCGCGGATCGTGCGTGTCGCGAGCGAGCGAGAGATAGGTCTGATACGCGGGCGCGGGCTGATTGCGCTGGAGCGCGACTTCCGCTGCGAGCACCTGGAAGACGATCTGGCTCGTCAGCGCAACGTTCGGCAGATTGTTCTTTTCCTCGGCGGATTCAGGGCCGAAGGCGTCTTGCACGGAGACGGCATTGTCATCCGTATCGGGAGACGGATCCTGAGCATGCGCGGGCGATGCGGCGAGCGCCCAGACAGCCAGAGCGGCCACGCCGAGCAACCGGCGCGGGGAAACAGCGTGCGGCACGCTGTTCACACCAGTCCGGCGCTTAAAAAACTGCGTAACGAAGGACAGGTTCATACAGATCCGTTCAATGTTTCGGACGATTGTAACGCGCTCGCTACAATAAGCGCATAACCACGGACGCAAGTTGCAGACCAGTTAGACATGCCAGAGTTGCCAGAAGTTGAAGTTACGCGACGCGGGATCGAGCCGTTTGTCGCCGGGCGGCGCGTCGAGCGCGTCGATGTACGCACGCCCACGCTGCGCTGGCCGATTCCGGCCGGTTTCGCGCGCCTGCTGCATGGCCGGCTGGTCCACAAAGTGGAACGGCGCGGCAAATATCTGCTGTTCGAGATCGACGAGGGCTGGTTCATCGTGCATCTCGGCATGACGGGGACGCTCAGAGTGCTGCGCAACGTGCCGCATCCGCCGGCAGCCGCGAAGCACGATCACGTCGACTGGGTCTTCGACGACTTCATTTTGCGCTTTCGTGATCCGCGCCGCTTCGGCGCTGTGTTATGGCACCCGCGCTCGGCAGGCGACATTCTTGATCATCCCTTGCTGGCAGCGCTCGGCGTCGAGCCGTTCGCACCGTCTTTTTCCGGTGCGCTGCTGCATCGTCGGACGCGCGGACGCAAGGTATCGGTGAAGCAGGTGCTGCTCGCGGGTGAAATCGTCGTTGGCGTGGGCAACATTTACGCGTCCGAATGCCTGTTCCGTGCGGGCATCCGACCGACCACCCCCGCCGGACGCATCTCGCTCGTTCGTTACGATCTGCTTGCAGACTCCGTGCGCGCCACACTCGCGTCCGCGATCGAAAAGGGCGGCAGCACGCTGCGCGATTTCGTCGGCAGCAACGGCGAGAGCGGCTACTTCCAGCTCGACTATTTCGTCTATGATCGCGCAGGTCTGCCATGCCGCGTGTGCGGCACGCCGATCAAACAGATCGTGCAGGGGCAACGCTCCACTTACTACTGTCCGACCTGTCAGCGCTGAATCATTCATGTCCGCTTCCGTTTCCTCGACCGCTTCTGCGGCTGCGTCTATGAGCACATCCGCGATTGCATCCGCGAGCGACTCTTCGACAGCCACGATACCCGCTTTGTCCGATTTCTCTGTGCGCCTGATCGCATGGCAGCGCGAACATGGCCGTCATGACCTGCCGTGGCAGAACACGCGCGATCCATACCGGATCTGGCTGTCCGAGATCATGTTGCAGCAGACGCAGGTGTCGACGGTGATTCCGTACTACGCGCGTTTTCTCGCGCGTTTTCCCGATGTGGCCGCGCTAGCCTGCGCGCCCGCCGACGATGTGATGACGCTGTGGGCCGGCCTCGGCTATTACACGCGCGCGCGCAATCTGCATCGCTGCGCGCAGGCGGTTGTCGAACAGCACGGCGGCCAGTTCCCGGAGTCGGTGGAAGCGCTCGCGGAATTGCCTGGCATTGGACGATCGACGGCGGCTGCGATTGCATCGTTCGCATTCGGCGCGCGCGCGACGATTCTCGATGGCAACGTGAAGCGCGTGCTTGCGCGCGTATTCGGCGTCGAAGGGTTTCCGGGTGAGAAGAAAGTCGAGAACGGCATGTGGCTGCTCGCGGAATCGCTGCTGCCCGTGAACGCAACCGACGATGACGTGAGCGCGTACACGCAAGGCCTGATGGACCTTGGCGCCACGCTGTGTGTGCGCGGCAAGCCCGATTGCGCGCGCTGTCCGTTCGCGGTGGACTGCGTGGCGAAGGTGACGGGCCGTCAGCGCGAATTGCCGGCGGCGCGTCCGAAAAAGACCGTGCCGACGCGTCGCATATGGATGCTGCTGCTGCGCGACCGCGATACCGTGATGCTCGAAAAGCGTCCGCCATCGGGCATTTGGGGCGGCTTGTGGAGTCTGCCGGAAGCAGCGGATGAAGCGGCGCTCGCGCAACTCGCGCGCGACTTCGGCGCGAGTGCCGATGTGTCGCCGCTCGCGCCGCTCACGCATGTGTTCACGCACTTCAGGCTGGATATCGAGCCGCGTCTTGCCGAGCTCGATGGCACTTCGAACGCCTCGAACGCACGCGATGCCGATACTGTGTGGATGTCGCTGAACGAACTCGACGCGTATGGCGTGCCTGCTCCCGTGCGCAAGCTGCTCGAAGGCCTGCAGGGCTCGCTGATCTGAATGGCCGCGAGCTACAGCAGCTGATGTTGCTGCATGTAGTGATGCACGACGTCGATGCGCGCGCCGGCGTCTTGCAACTCCATCAGTTTTTGCCGCGCCTTCAATGCGATCGGCAGCACTTCTGACAAGCGGTTCGATACCCAAGTGGGATCGTCGAGCCTGAACGGCTCGATGAACGGAAGACTTTCCGGGTCGCGCTCGCGTATGGTCGCGATAATGCGTTCGAGCACTTCCGCGCACGCGCCGAATTTCTCCATATGGCCAGTGCCTTCGAGCGGCATGTCGCCGCCGATCAGCTCCGCCATGCCGACCAGCAAGCCACCCGGTTCGACGCGATGCGACAGCAGGCGAAACCGTTCTGTGCCGCGCGCGCGAATCAGCAGCATGCCGAATTCGTCGACATCGCACACGTCGATCTCCGCGAGGCAGCCGATCGCTTCCGGCACAGCAGGTTCGTTGGGCTGCGCGACCTCAGCGCCGCTTTTCAGCAGACACACGCCGAACGGCGTCTTGTCGCGCAGACAGTCGCGCGCCATATCGAGGTAGCGGGCCTCGAAGATTTTCAGAGGCAGCAGTCCATCGGGAAAGAGGACGGTGTGCAATGGGAACAGAGGCACATCGGCAAGCACGGACGGTGTAGAGGACATGGCGCAACGCTTCGGTTAGGGCCGCCTCGAGCGGCCGGTCAAGCCACCATCGGAGACCTCAGGCGACCAGTTTCGATGAGTCGTCGACGTCGATCGGCGCATCGCGATGCCGCACTATCACGTTCGCTTCGCTCGCGAAACGCGCGGCAAGCGTTTCGGCGATGAATACCGAGCGGTGCTGTCCGCCCGTGCAACCGATTGCGACGGTCAGGTAACTGCGATTGTCGTCGCGGAAATGCGGTAGCCACTTCTGCAGGAACGACTCGATGTCGGCCATCATCTGCTGGACGATCGGCAATGCATCGAGGAAATCGATGACGGGCTTGTCGAGCCCCGTCAACGGACGCAGCTCGCGGTCGTAGTATGGGTTCGGCAGCGCGCGCACATCGAACACGAAGTCGGCATCGAGCGGCACGCCGCGCTTGAAGCCGAACGACTCGAACATCAGCGCAAGACCCGTGTGCTCCTGCTCGATGAAACGCTTGACCCACGCGCGCAAGACGTTTGCCCGCAGGTTGCTGGTGTCGATCTGATGGCCGAACTCCGCGAGACCTGCGACGAGTTCTCGCTCGCGTTCGATCGCTTCCGCAAGCGATGTCAGCACGCCGACGTCGGCATCGTGCGCGGGCGAGCCCGACAGCGGATGACGGCGGCGCGTTTCGGAAAAGCGTTGGATCAGGGCTTGCGTGCTGGCGTTCAGGAACAGCACGCGCACATCGTGCTGGCCGGCGAGATCGCGGATCATCTGCGGCATGTCTTCGAGCGAGGCGCCCGAGCGTGCGTCGATCGCGACCGCGAGCTTGTCCTGGCCGTCGCTTGCGATGTAGCCGGCGAGTTCGGGCAGAAAGCGCGGCGGCAGATTGTCGACGCAGTAGTAGCCCGCGTCTTCAAGCGCGTTCAACGCAACAGATTTGCCGGAGCCGGAGATGCCGGTGATCAGGATAATGCGCATGGAGTCGAGGAATCCGTTGAGTTCATCATAGCATCCGGTGCCGCCTGCTGTGCCGCTGCGGCTTCTCGTCCATCGCGTCAGATCAGCTTGCCGGGAAACTGGCTGTCGGGGTCCTGCATCGCGAGACGCTGGCGGTCCATGAAGTCGCGCAAGGTATCGATGCCGCGCAGTTGCAGGATCGTGTTGCGCACGGCTGCCTCGACCAGCACCGCGAGGTTTCGGCCGGCCGCCACCTGGATCGTGACCTTGCTGATCGGCAAGCCGAGCACGTCGACGGTCTGGCTCTCGAGCGGCAGGCGCTGGAATTCGCCGTCCGGTCGACGCACCAGTTGCACGATCAGCTTCAGTTTCATTTTCCGGCGCACGGCCGTTTCACCGAAGATCGTCTTGATGTCGAGCAGCCCCAGGCCGCGTACTTCCAGAAGATTCTGAAGCAGGGGCGGGCAGCGTCCTTCGACGAAATCCGGGCCGAGGCGTACGAAGTCGACGGCATCGTCGGCGACGAGACCGTGGCCGCGGCTGATCAGTTCGAGGCCGAGCTCGCTCTTGCCGAGGCCGGAGTCACCCGTGAGCAGCACACCCATGCCCAGGATGTCGAGGAACACGCCGTGTAACGTTGCACGCGGCGCGAGAATACGCGACATGTAGAGGCGCAGGCTGTCGATCACGGCAGCGGGCGACATCGGTGTCGTGAAGAGCGGCGTCGATGAACGCGTGCAGCGCAGGACCAGTTCCGGCGGCGCGGCGACGCCGCCCGCGACCACGAGGAACGGCGGTTCGAGCGCGATCAGCTCGGCCATGTGGCGCGAACGGTCTTCGTCGGATTGACGCTGGTAGTAATTGGTTTCGGCATCGCCGAGCACCTGGATCCGGTTGGGGTGGATCAGGTTGAGGTGGCCGACGAGGTCGGCACTGGACGTTGCAGTCGCAACCGTTTCCGCCGAGAAGCCACGCTCCCAGCCCTCATGCCCCGTCAGCCAGCTGAGCTTCAGCGCGGCGGCGTTGTCGTCGAAAATGCTTTGGGCGTTGATGCTGGACGTATCCATGAATCCCTGACTCCCTGACTTCATATGTGCCGCTGTGGTGCCGCCCTGGTGCTGCCGTAGTGCCGCTTCGGTGCGCTCTGGCCGTTGCCCCGCCTGTTTGCCTGCTCGTTACCCGCTTGTCGCGCATTCCGCCACGCTTCGCGCGGGATGTGTTCGGCTCGCCGCGACGCCCTGTTCACACGACGGTCGCCGCGTGCCCCGGACGCGGTCTCGTGCTCTACTCACGGACGCTGCGCGACGCCGATACGTCAAGGTTGCCACTGAGTGAGCAGGCGATGCAATGCCTCCCGGTCTTGTTCCGTGTGCAGCCGTTCGCGCGCTTCGCGATCCGACAACAGTTGGGCGATCTCCGACAGGATCTCGAGATGTTGCTGCGTCGCCTGTTCGGGGACCAGCAGGAAGATGAGCAGCGAAACGGGCTGGCCGTCGGGCGATTCGAACGGGATCGGTTCGGACACGCGCACGAAGGCGGCGAGCGGCTGCTTGAGGCCCTTGATGCGGCCGTGCGGGATTGCGACGCCTTCGCCGAGTCCCGTCGAACCGAGACGCTCGCGCGCGAACAGATTGTCAGTCACTGTGCTGCGGGCGATACCGTTCTGGTTTTCGAAGATCAGGCCCGCTTGCTCGAATACGCGCTTCTTGCTGGTAACCGAAAGACCGACGACGACGTTTTCGAGGGGAAGATATTTGGCTAAACGATTCATGTTGGCAGGCGCAAAGGTCGCCTGGATTCTCCTCGCTGTGGCGTTTGAAAAGCGTTCCATGCGCGGCAACTGCTCATAGCGGACACAACGATGCGCAATGAGCCCCGCCCCTGAGATCCGCAACGACCCCTTTGTGCAGGACTCGGGCTGGACAAAACCCCGAAAGGCAACCGATTCATTATAGAACAGGGTTGCAACATATGGTGCGCCGCGCCATGAGTGAAAAGACGAGTCGTCCCGTATCGCGTGTGCGGGCCGAACGTTCGCATGAACGTGGCGCACTGGTAATCAATCGACCGCGAAGTGCTTCTCAACGAAAAACCGCCCGATGTCGGGCGGTTTCGCGGGGAAGGGAAAGCAACTTCCGGATCTGCTTATTGCGGTGGCACTTCGGGTTGCGCCGCCACCGGCTGATACTTGATCGCATCATGCTGATGGCCCTGCAGGCGATCCTTGTGACGAATGACTTGCCGATCCAGCTTGTCGATCATCAGGTCGATCGCGGCGTAAAGGTCGCCATCGCAGCTTTCGACGAAAATATCCTTGCCTTTCAGATGCAGGTTGATTTCAACCTTTTGTCTCTTTTCCTTTTCCTTGTGGTTGTCGACCGAGAGGACCACATTGCCATCGATCACCTGATCGAAATGTCTTAGCACCCTGTCTAGTTTGGTGATCACGTATTCTCGCAACGCTGGCGTTACTTCGAGATGGTGTCCACTGATCTTCAGATTCATAGTGCTTCTCCAAGCTAGTGGCCGCCTGGTCCGCATGAATCGCGCGAGCGCCGGTCGATTCCCTCGACTGCCACGCCGTCCCCCGTTGACAGGCTACTGGCAGGTCGCATCGGCCAGCCTGCTCCGCCAAACAGCGGCGCGGCCGGAAAATACCCGCCACAGGAGGCAGCGGGCTACAGAGACTTGCGCAGATTGACTGCTGGGATTTTCAGTGCTTCGCGATACTTCGCAACGGTACGGCGCGCGACCACGAAGCCCTGTTCTGCCAGCAGTTCGGCAATGCGGCTGTCTGAAAGAGGAGATTTGGTGTCTTCTGCTCCTATCAGTTGCTTGATGAGTGCGCGAATGGCCGTGGAAGAGGCCGCGCCCCCCGTGTCGGTGGAAACGTGCGATCCGAAGAAGTACTTAAATTCAAGCGTCCCGAACGGGGTGAGCATGTACTTGCCGGTTGTCACACGCGAGACCGTCGACTCGTGTAAACCCAGCGTATCAGCTATTTCCCGCAAAACCAAGGGGCGCATGGCAATTTCGCCGTGGGCAAAAAAGTTCTTTTGACGTTCGACAATCGCTTGGGCGACACGCAGAATCGTCTCGAAACGCTGCTGAATATTTTTTATCAGCCAACGCGCTTCCTGTAGTTGTTGCCGCAGCGAACCGCTGCCCGGATCGCCGCGATTGTTGCGCAGGATATTCGCGTACAGATGGTTGATACGCAGCTTCGGCACGACTTCAGGGTTCAGTTCGGCCAGCCATCCCTGTGCCGTTTTGCGCACCATGATGTCGGGCACGACGTAGTCCGCTTCTGCCTTGCCGTAAGCGGCGCCCGGGAAAGGTTCGAGTGAGCGGATCAGCGCGTGGGCTTCGCGCAGGTCGTCGTCGCCGGCCTTCAGGTACTTGCGCAGCCTCGTGAAATCGCGCGCGGCGAGCAGTTCCAGATGATGCGCGACGATGTCGAGCGCGAGCGTGCGCGTCGGCGATGGCCCGAGCCGGCACAATTGCAGACGCAGGCACTCCGAAGCCGAACGCGCGCCGACACCCGCCGGATCGAAGCTGTGCAGCAACGCCAGCGCCGCGTTCAGTTCGTCGGTATCGACTTCCAGTTCTTCGGGGAGGTCTGCGAGAATTTCGTCGAAGGTAGCCGTCAGATAGCCGTCGTCATCGAGCGATTCGATCAGGAACGTGACGAGCGCGCGGTCGCGCGGACTTGCTTGCGTCACGCGCAATTGCGCGGTCAGATGATCGCGCAGCGTCGTAGTCGATTCGTGGATTTGCAGCGGCGGCAGATCGTCGTCGTCCGATGCGTTGCCTGAACGGCCGTAGTCGTCGAGGTTCCACTGGCTCGAATCGGCGTTCGCATCCGATCCCAGGCCGTTGTACTCGTCGACGCTCTGCGGTTCGCCGCCATCGGCGCTCTCGCTGGTCGACGTCGACGAACTCGACGGCGGCGCGCTCGACATTTCCTCCGGCGCGGCGCCCTGCGGCGTCTGCGCGATCACGGTTCCGTCGGCGGCGACGCGCAACGGACTCGCGATCCAGTCGTCCTCCGCTTCGAGCAGCGGATTCTGAGCGATCGCCATCGAGACTTCCTGTTGCAGCTCAAGCGTAGACAGCTGCAGCAGCCGGATGGACTGCTGCAGTTGAGGTGTCAGCGCAAGATGCTGCGACAGGCGGAGTTGGAGGCTGGCTTTCATGGCAAGTTGTGAATCATTGTAGAGAGTTTGCCACGACCGCGATACATTGCGACACCCGCAAAAACGCGCGTGCATGAGATTTTGGCGCGGACGGCCGAAACAAGCCAGTCCGGCGTCAAAAATACTGGACCCGTTCCTGAAACGGCCGCAGGGTTGGGCGAAGAAGGGCACGCCGAACGCGGCCGCCGCCCGGCGCGGGCGCGCTTTACATGCGGAAGTGTTCGCCCAGATAGACGCGGCGCACGCTCTCGTTTTCGATGATGTCGCCGGGGGCGCCGGCCGCGAGCACGCTGCCGTCGCTGATGATGTATGCGTGATCGCAGATACCGAGGGTCTCCCGGACGTTGTGATCGGTGATGAGCACGCCGATGTTGCGCTGCTTCAGGAACTTCACGATCTTCTGGATTTCCAGCACGGCGATCGGGTCGACGCCCGCGAACGGCTCGTCGAGCAGAATGAAGCTCGGGTTCGTCGCGAGCGCTCGTGCAATTTCGACACGGCGGCGCTCGCCACCCGACAGCGACAGCGCAGGATTTTCACGCAGATGGGCAATCTGCAGTTCGTCGAGCAAAGCTTCCGTGCGCGACGCGATCGCATCTTTCGACAGCCGCTTGCCGTCGTCGTCGATCTGCAGTTCGAGCACGGCGCGGATGTTTTCCTCGACCGAGAGCTTGCGGAAAACGGAAGCTTCCTGCGGCAGATACGACAGTCCGAGCGACGCGCGCTTGTGAATCGGCAGGAGACTGATCGACTTGCCGTCGAGGTCGATCTCGCCGGCATCGAGCGGCACGAGGCCGACGATCATATAGAATGATGTGGTCTTGCCCGCGCCGTTCGGCCCGAGCAGTCCGACCACTTCACCGCTTTTCACGTCGAGCGACACGTCCTTGACGACCGTGCGCGAGCCATAGCGCTTCTTCAGATTGCGTACGACGAGCGAACTGCTGGTGCCGGCGGGCTTTCGGTTGGGAAGGGCAGGGGCGCTCACGGCTTCGTCGTTCCTTGTCCTTGGAATTGGTTGGTCGGTTGCAGCGTCGCGGACGGGCCGCTGATCGGTTGCGCGCCGCCGTTGCGCGGCGACAGCATCGCGCGCACGCGGCCATTGGGATTGCCCGGACCCGCGACGTCCTTGCCGGCCTTCGCCGTGTAGAAATCGTTCTGGCCGTCATACGTGATGACGCTGCCATGCACTTCGTCCATCAGCGTCGTGAGGCCTTGCAGACGGCGCACCGTTGCACGCGTCGTCAGCGTGGTGAGGTCCTGCTTGCCGTCGTAGTCGATGCGTTCGGCATCGCCGTCGATGTATTCGTTGACGCCGTCGCGCTTCTGGCGGAAATACGCGAGATTCTTGCCCGTCGACGTGCCCGTTGCATACTGATAGCCCTGCGGGTCCTGCGAAACTTCGACGCGGTCCGCCTTGATGACGATCGTGCCTTTTGTCGCGACCACGTGGCCGGTGAAAATGTTGACCTGCTTGAGGTCGTCGTACGTCATGTTGTCCGCTTCGATGTTGAGCGGCTTGTCCTTGTCGGCACGCTCTGCGTGCGCGAGCGGCGCAAAACCGGCGAGCGGTAATGCGAGCAACAGTGCCGCAAATCCGGCGCGGCTCGCGCACAGCGCGCGCATGCGGCCGGACTCAAAACGGGGGAACGATTCGTTCATGCAGTCACGCCTGGAATTGGATTACCCGGGTTGCTTCTGGGAGCCGCCGGAGTCGACGGGGGCGATGGCGCCGCGCACGTTGCCGAATAGCTGCATGACCCGGGTGACATTGTTGTATTTCATGCCGCTGGCCGTCATGATCGACTGGCCGCGCTGAAGTTTAACCGGCTTTTCTGTCTCGATCACATCGTCGTTGACGAGCACGCGGAAATGCGAGGAATCGGCCTGCATTTGCGGATCGCCGTAGCCTGCGTCGCGCAGGATGCGCGCGTTGTCGTACAGATCGACGATCGACGCGTCCGCGTTCACCGTGCCGCGATCGCCCGTCGCGGTGACGACGGGCTTGGCGGGCTGAAACGCGCGGATCGCGGGCTTCGTCAGGTCGCTCACTTCGGTGTCCTCGTAGTGAACGAGCTTCGCCGCGGTGAGGCGGTATTGCGTCGCGCCCGACTGATCGAGCTCGGACACCGAGAAGCTGTCGGCGAAATAATCGGGCGTGTGCTGCTTCGGCTTGACCGCGCCTTCGTTCTGGCGCGGCAGCGTCGCTTGCAGCAGCCAATATGTGATTCCTGCGAGCGCCGCCATCGCGACGAGCGGTATCAGCGAAGTCCAGCGAAACCGGTTCATCCGACGAGGCCTCGCGGCATCTCGCCGCTGCACGCCGCCGCGAGCAGCGCGTCATAGCGGCCTTGCGCGCGCAGCAGCGCATCGCATACTTCGCGCACGGCGCCGTGGCCGCCGTGCGCTTCGCTGACCCAGTGTGCACGGGCGATCACTTCGGGATGCGAGTTCGCCGGCGCGGCCGCGAAGCCGACTTTCAGCATGACGGCCAGATCGACCCAGTCGTCGCCCATGTAGCCGCATTCTTCGGGCGTGCGGCCTGTTTCGTTCAGCAGCTGCGCGAACGCGTCGAGCTTGTGCTCGACGCCTTGATAAAGGTGCGTGATGCGCAATTCCCGCGCGCGCACCGCGACGATGCCCGACTTGCGCCCCGTGATGATCGCCGTGTCGATGCCGGCTTCGCGCAGCAGTTTTGCGCCGTGGCCGTCCATCGAATTGAACGCCTTCATCGTGTCGCCTTCGGCCGTAAACAGCAGGCCGCCGTCGGTGAGCACGCCGTCGACGTCGAAAATCATCAGCTTCACGCGGCTCGCGCGTTCGGCCGCGGTCAGGGCGGAAGAGGCCATCAGATCACCTTCTTCGAGAACAGGTCGTGCATGTTGAGCGCGCCGATGAGCTTGCCCGTTTCATCGACGACGAGCATCTGATTGATGCGATGACGCTCCATCAGTTCCACGGCCTCGACGGCGAGCCGGTCGGGACCGATCGTACGCGGGCCATGTGTCATGACGGATTCGATGGGCAGCGCGCGGAAATCGCCGTCGCGTTCGAGCACGCGGCGCAGGTCGCCGTCGGTGAAAATGCCCTTGACGCGCTCGTTTTCGTCGACGATGGCCGTCATGCCCATGCGCTTCGCCGTCAACTGGAACAGCGCGTCGCGCACGGTCGATCCGGACAGGACCATCGGCATCTGATCGCCCGTGCGCATCACGTCGCGCACATACGTGAGCAGGCGCCGGCCGAGCGCGCCGCCCGGATGCGAGCGCGCGAAATCGTCTTCTCCGAAGCCACGCGCTTCGAGCACGGCCACCGCGAGCGCGTCGCCGAGCGCGAGTGCTGCCGTCGTGCTCGCCGTCGGCGCGAGATTCAGAGGACACGCTTCTTTTTCGACGCCGCAATATAGATGGACGTCGGCGAGCCTGGCGAGACTCGAAGTCGGGCGGCCCGTCATCGCGATCAGTTTTGCGCCGAGGCGCTTGATCAGCGGCAGGATCGAGACCAGTTCCTCGGATTCGCCGGAATTCGACATACCGATGAACACGTCTTCGGCCGTGACCATGCCGAGGTCGCCGTGGCTCGCTTCGGCGGGGTGCACGAAGAACGCGGGCGTGCCCGTGCTGGCGAGCGTCGCCGCCAGCTTGCGCGCGATATGACCGGATTTGCCAATGCCTGAGACGACCACGCGTCCACGGCAGCCGAGAATGAAATCGATCGCTTCGACGAAAGAGTCGTCGAGATGATCGCGAAGGGAGCGCACGGCGTCCGCTTCGATGTCGAGCACGTCACGAGCGAGCGCAAGTGCCCGATCGCCATTGATTTTCGCTATCATCCGGGGAGTATAGCAAAGGCGTATGTTCGCCGCGCCGGGACCGACCGTTCCGGACATTGCCTTCACCGGCCCTTCGACCTTGCTGCGCGGGCGTTTGCGCGTGGCTTCGCTGACGAACCAGGACGCTCTCTCCGATGCGCTTTTGCCGATGATTTCCCCGCTCGAAATGACGCTGTTTCTGCTGCTGGCTTCAGTGGTGGGCGTCGTCGTGTTCCGTTATCTGAACCTGCCGCCGATGCTGGGTTATCTGACGGTGGGGATCGTCGTCGGGCCGCACGCGTTCGGCATCGTGCCCGATTCCGTCGGCGCGCAGAATCTCGCTGAATTCGGCGTCGTGTTCCTGATGTTCTCGATCGGCCTGGAGTTTTCGCTCGCGAAACTGCGCTCGATGCGCCGGCTCGTGTTCGGCCTCGGGCTGCTGCAGGTGCTCGGCACGGTGGCCGTTGCGGTATCGGTCGGTCTGGTGCTGGAGCGCTGGGTGCATATCTCGTGGCAGGGCAGCGTCGCGCTGGGCGGCGCGCTCGCGATGTCGTCGACGGCCATCGTCAGCAAGATGCTCGCGGAGCGGCTCGAGATCGAGACCGAGCATGGCCGCAATATCTTCGGCGTGCTGCTGTTCCAGGATCTCGCCGTCGTGCCGCTTCTGATCATCATCTCCGCGCTGGGCGGCAATTCGGACGATCTGATGAAAGCGCTCGGCATCGCGTCGATCAAGATCGTGATCGCGCTGTCGCTGCTGCTGATCGTCGGGCAGAAATTCATGACGCGCTGGTTCAACGTCGTGGCGCGCCGCCGTTCGCAGGAACTGTTCGTCCTGAACCTGCTGCTCGTCACACTGGGCGCGGCGTTCATCACCGACAGGTTCGGCCTGTCGCTCGCGCTGGGCGCGTTCATCGCTGGCATGCTGATCGCCGAGACGCCGTATCGGCATCAGGTGGAAGAGGACATCAAGCCGTTTCGCGACGTGCTGCTCGGTCTCTTCTTCGTGACCACGGGCATGCTGCTGAATCCGCGCGTGATCTGGACGCATCCGCTCGTCGTGCTCGCGTTTCTGATTGGTCCGCTGCTGCTGAAAGCCGTGATGATCACGGGGCTCGCGCGACTGTTCGGCGCGACGCCCGGCGTGGCGATGCGCACGGGTATCGGGCTCGCACAGGCGGGCGAGTTCGGCTTTGTGCTGCTCAATCTGATCCTCGATAAGCACCTGGTCGACGCGACGTTCCTGCAGGCGATTCTCGCCGCGATGCTGCTGTCGATGCTCGCCGCGCCGTTCCTCATTCAGAACGCGGATCGCATCGTGCTGCGGCTGTCGTCGACCGAATGGATGATGCAGTCGTTGCAGATGACGCGCATCGCGACGCAAAGCCTGAAGCAAACGGGCCACGTGATCATCTGCGGCTACGGCCGCGCCGGGCAGAATCTCGCGCGGATGCTGGAGCACGAAGGGCTCTCGTATGTCGCCCTCGACCTCGATCCCGATCGCGTGGCGGCGGCCGCGGCGGCGGGCGAATCGGTCGTGTTCGGCGACGCCGGGCGGCGCGAGTCGCTGCTCGCGGCGGGTATCCATCGCGCGGCGACCGTCGCCATCACGTACGCGAATACGCCGTCGGCGCTGCGCGTGCTGCACAACATCCACGAACTCGAGCCGACGCTGCCCGTCATTGTGCGCACCGTCGACGACAGCGACCTCGAAAAGCTGCTTGCCGCGGGAGCGACGGAAGTGATTCCGGAAATCGTCGAAGGCAGTCTGATGCTCGCGTCGCACACGCTCGTCGTAATGGGCGTGCCGATGCGGCGCGTCGTGCGGCGCGTCGAGGAGTTGCGCGACGAACGCTATAGTCTGCTGCGCGGCTATTTCCACGGCGCGGACGACGTCGATGACGACGACGGCCACGAGCAGGTGCGGCTACAATCGGTCCCCGTCGACGAGAAGGCGGATGCCGTCGGGCGTACGCTCGAAGAGCTTGGCCTCTTCGATCTCGGCGTCGAAGTGACGGCGATCCGGCGGCACGGCATTCGCGGCGTCGAGCCCGATCCATCGACTAAACTTCGCGCAAGCGACATCGTCGTGCTGCGCGGCCTGCCTGAAGCACTGGCGGAAGCGGAGGAGCGTCTGTCGAGGCATCGGCGCGCGGGCGCGGCGGCGGCCTGACGTTTGCTGCCGTCCATCGACATCGATCACGCGGCGGCGCTCGACGAACGCGCGCCGTATTCAAGCAACTCACTGGAAACATCGGGGTCTTCGACGACCCGTCTGGAGTCATCATGTCCAACGCGCCTGCGAACAAGCCATTCGATCCGGCCGAATACATCAACAGCCAGATCCGCACGGTGCCCGACTGGCCGCAGGCCGGCGTGCAGTTTCGCGACATCACGCCGTTGCTGCAAAACCCGAAAACGCTGCGCGTGCTGATCGATATGTTCGTGCAGCGCTATATCGATCAGAAGCTCGACTACATCGCGGGGCTCGACGCGCGCGGCTTCATCATCGGGCCGATTCTCGCGTACGAGCTGAACCTCGGCTTCATCCCGATCCGCAAGATCGGCAAGCTGCCGTATAGAACGGTGTCCGAATCGTATGCGCTCGAATACGGCACGGCGACCGTCGAGATTCATGAGGACGCGTGCAAGCCCGGCGACCGCATCGTGATCGTCGACGATCTGATCGCGACGGGCGGCACGATGATGGCGGGAAAGAAGCTGCTCGAGCGTCTTGGCGCGACGGTGGTCGAAGGGGCGGCGATCATCGATCTGCCCGACCTCGGCGGCTCGAAGCTGCTGCGCGATGCCGGGCTGCCGCTTTTCACCGTGACGGGATTCGGCGGTCATTGAGTCTTTCCAACGGAGCTTCCGAGCAATGCCCAATTTCCTGCTCTTTCTCGCGACGTCGATAGCGATCACGTTCGCGCCCGGCCCCGACAATCTGCAAGTGCTCGCGCGCGGCATTTCGCAAGGACGGGCGGCGGGCTTCGTCGCCGCGCTCGGTTTCGCCGCGGGCATTTCGTTTCACACGACGCTCGCGGCGCTCGGCGTCGCCGCCGTGCTGCGCTCGTCGCCTGTCGCGTTTCAGATCATCAAGCTCGCGGGCGCTGCGTATCTCGTGTGGATCGGCATCAAGGCATTGCGCAGCAACGGTCTCGCGACGGCGCACGAGCGCCCGCCGCAGCCGCTTTCGTCGATCTTCAGGCAGAGCGTGGTCGGCAACATGATGAACCCGAAGGTGACGCTGTTCTTCGTCGTGTTCCTGCCGCAATTCGTCGACCCGCATGGCGCGCAGAGCGCCACGTTGCAGATGCTCGAACTGGGCGCGCTGTTCATGATGCAAACCGTCGTCGTGTTCTCGCTGTTCGGCGTGTGCGCGGGTGTGATCGGCGGATGGCTGCGGCGTCGTCCGCGCGTGGGCGTGTGGCTTGACCGGCTCGCGGGCGCGACGTTCATCGCGATCGGTATCCGCGTCGCGCTGCGCGATTGATTTGATTGATTCGTTGTTTGCCGCTTGAGTCGTCTGAGTTGTCGGTTGGTTCGTCATCACGTAGCACGCTGTCTGGAGCTTTCATGTCTTTGCCTTGCATTGCCGCCGCGCGTCGCTTCGATCCTTCGCAACATCTTCCGTTCGTGATCGACGGGGAGCGCGTCGGCTGGATTCGCGCGACCGACGTGCCGCTGCTCGTGCGCTGGCCGGATGTGTTCGACATCGATGCGAAGAGCGTTACGTTGGCGCCGCAATTCAGCACCGTCGCACTGCGTAGCGCCGCGCTGGGTTCGGTGATCGGCGCGCTCGCCGCCGACGGCTGCATTCCCGGCTGGCGCGACGAAACCTACGCGATCCGCAATGCGTTCGATGCGCCGCCGCTCGCGTATATCGAGCGCGCGGCGTCTCGCTTTTTCGGCACGATGACGTACGCGGTGCATCTGAACGGCGTCGTAGAATATGAAGATCGCGCGCCGCAGTTGTGGATCGCGCGCCGCAGCGACACGAAGGCGACCGATCCGGGCATGCTCGACAACGTCGTCGCGGGTGGCATCGGCTGGGGCTTTAGTCTCACTGAGACGATCGTCAAGGAATGCTGGGAAGAAGCGGGCATTCCGCAAGAGATCGCCGCGCGCGCGGTCGCGGGACGCACGGCACACGTGCTGCAATCGCTGCCCGAAGGCACGCAGGCCGAGCAGATCTTCATCTACGACCTCGCATTGCCGGCAGACTTCGCGCCGCGCAATCAGGACGGCGAAGTGGGCGAGCATCGGCTGGCGCGCATCGAAGATGTCGCGCAGTCGATCGAAGAAGGCGCAATGACGGTCGATGCGAGCCTCGCGACGCTCGATTGCCTGCTGCGCCGCCGCTGGATCGACGAAGACGCGTGTGCCGGCATCGACGCGCTGTTCGAGCCGCCCGTCTCCGACTGACACTGACGGACGAACGCGCACGCGCATCCGAAGCACTGCATACACTCTACGAAACACGCACTGAAGAAGGGAGTCACCGAGGTCATGTCGACCGAACACAGCTTTATTCTCAAACTGTCGTGCGCCGATCGGCCCGGCATCGTTCACGCCGTGTCAGGCTTTCTGTTCGAGCGCGGCAGCAACATCCTCGACTCCGCGCAATTCGGCGACAGCCACACGGGCGAGTTCTTCATGCGCGTCCACTTTCAGCAGGTGGGCGGCGATCCCGGCCTCGAAGCGCTGCGCGAAGCATTCGCGACGCTCGCCGCGCAGTTCGGCATGCGCTGGGAATTGCACGACGCGAACGTGAAGCCGCGTGTCGTGATCATGGTGTCGAAGATCGGCCACTGTCTGAACGATCTGCTGTTTCGGTATCGCACCGGGCAACTGAACATCGAGATTCCCGCGATCATCTCGAACCACAAGGAGTTCTATCAGCTTGCCGCGAGCTACGACATTCCGTTTCATCACTTCCCGTTGACGTCGAAGGACGCGAAGGCGCAGCAGGAAGCGCGCGTGCTTGAAGTGATCGACGAATGCAAGGCGGATCTCGTCGTGCTCGCGCGCTACATGCAGATTCTCTCGCCTGAATTGTGCGAGCGGTTGGCGGGGCGCGCGATCAACATCCATCATTCGTTCCTGCCGAGCTTCAAGGGCGCGAAGCCGTACTACCAGGCGTTCGATCGCGGCGTGAAGCTGATCGGCGCAACGGCGCACTACGTGACGACGGATCTCGACGAAGGCCCGATCATCGAGCAGGAAGTGGAGCGCGTCGATCACAGCATGACGCCGGATCAGCTGACGGGCATCGGCCGCGATGTCGAATGCGTGACGCTCGCGCGCGCAGTGAAGTGGCACGTCGAGCACCGTATCGTGCTGAACGGCAGCAAGACGGTCGTGTTCCGCTGATTCGCTTTTCTTTTCGCTAAAACCGGCGCGGATCGTGATCGACCGCGCCGGTTTTTTATTGCGACGTTGCGCTTTCGGTTTGCGTGCGAACGGCGCGTGACTTTGCGTCGCGCGTGATCGTCGCATGACGGCGCGCGTTCGTCTTCTTTAG
The DNA here is from genome assembly GCF_900108945.1 of Paraburkholderia diazotrophica. Lineage (GTDB taxonomy): Bacteria > Pseudomonadota > Gammaproteobacteria > Burkholderiales > Burkholderiaceae > Paraburkholderia > Paraburkholderia diazotrophica. The sequence goes on from NZ_FNYE01000002.1 coordinate 375,766, forward strand.
CCAGATCAACAGGCCCGTCGCGCTCAGCACCGCCACCATCACGCCGACGAAGCTGACCAGAATGCGTCCGCCGATGCCGAGGATGCGCCCCGAATGCAGCGGGAATTGCGCCTGCATGAAGAGGTCGCCCGCCGTGCCTTGGCCGGGAATCTGCGCGCCGAGTGATCGGCCTGTCTGCGCATTCCAGTATGTCCATGCGTTGCCGAGGCCGCCGTCGCCATGATCGTCGCTGGCTCCGAAATAGCCGACGCCGTACACGTGGAACGCCGGCGCGTAATAGATCGCGCCAGGCGGCGCATCGATATGCTTTTCGATGCGCGCCTGTTTCGCCGCCTTCAAGATCTGCTCGCGCGGCAGCGGCTCGTCATTGGGTTTTGCGTTGGGCAGCATCGACGGATCGGTGAACGGCGTCGGCGTGAGCGTCGAGAACAGCTTGACGATCGGCTGCACGACGGGCGTCGACAGATTCATCGACACCGACGTCACCGCGACGATCAGCAGCAGTCCCCAGATCCATACGCCGCCCGAGCGGTGCAGATCGAACGTGAGCGCGTAGCCGCCGCGCCGCACACGGAATGCAAACGACTTTTTCCATGCCTTCGCGCTGGGAAACGCGAGCACGAGCGCAATCACGCTATCGAAAATCCACACGATGCCGACGATGCCCATCAGCCATGTGCCGATGTCGACGCCATGCGTGAACGGCAGAAACAGCGTGTAGTGCAGCTTGTAGATGAACGGCAGCAGATTGATCCGCGCGACCGATAACGCGCCCCATTCGCGCCGACCCTGAATTTCGCCCGTGGCGGGATCGACGGCGATCTGATTGAAGTCGAGCGGATACGGCTGGTTCGTTTTCGGATCGACGCGCGCCATCACCATCATTTGCAGCGTGTGTCCTTTTTCGGCAGCGAGCGGCAGATAGGTCACTTGCAGCCGAGGGTCGCCCGACTCGACGCGGCGCGCGAGTTCCAGCGACGGCAACGGCGCGGCATTGGTGCGCGCGTCGAAGAACGACGGATTGAGCGCCGCGTCGAGTTCGTGATCCCACGCGATCAACGCACCTGTCAGTCCCGCGACGAACAGAAACAGCGCAGTCCCGATGCCGAACCAGCGATGCAGTCGAACGAGCGCGGATCTCATGCGCAGTTTCCGTCGAAAGCGACGGCCATCGACGGCGAAAAAGTGACAGACATGACCGCGTCTTGTCCTTGCAAATAAGAATTATTCGCATCTTATGGGGCAAGCGTCGATGTCGCAAGAGTTTCGTAAGCGCTAGCGGCGCGTATTCCTTCGTCACCGGCGACCTTGGAGGCGAACGGATGACCCATCGTCGGCCCTCGTTAGATGCGCATGCGACAGAATGTCGCGCCTAAACGCTTACAGAAATTCCGCGGTTCCGGGCATCATTCGCCTTCTCGTAAATGTGAATGATTCGTATTCGTAAAAATAGGTAGACTGACTGTCTGGAACAACAATGAAAAGCGCTGCTGAACAAGGGGTGGGTAAGAAACAACGCGGAAAGACGAAAGCGCCGACGATCGGCGTCGCGCATATCGCCGTGATGCTGGCGTTTGCTGCCAGCCAAAACGCTTACGCGCAGACGGACGCGCCGGTCAATGCGTCGAATGCCGCGGCGGCATCCGCCGGCGCAGCGAACGACGCAGCCGCTGAGAAGTCATTGCCCGCCGTCAACGTGACGGCCGCGCAGGACTCGCCGCAGCATCTGAACGCCGATGTCGGCAGCGGCGCGCTCGGCACGCGCACGCAGCTCGACACGCCGTTCTCGACGACGGTCGTGACGAGCGAGGAACTGCAAGACATGCAGCCGCAAAAGCTCGGGGACGTATTCGCGCGCGACGCATCCGTCTCCGACAACGGCAATCCGTACAGCGCATGGGCCACGTATCTGAGTGTGCGCGGCATGCAGCTCGACTGGCAGAACGGCTTCAAGATCGACGGTTTGCCGTTCAACAGCTACGGCATCACGATGCCGTACGAACAGCTCGAGAGCGTCGAACTGCTCAAGGGGCTGTCCGGTTTCATGTATGGCTTTGGCGCGCCGGGCGGCGTCGTCAACTACGTGACGAAGAAGCCGCCGCTTTCGGGCACGCCCATTCGCAGCGTCGATGTGGGTTATCTGACGGACGGCGTATGGGCCGAGCACGCGGACCTCGGTGGTCGCGTCGGCCCGAACGGCATGTTCGGCTATCGCTTCAATGCGACGCACGAAGAAGGGCAGACGTACAACGACGGCACGATTCGCCGCAACGCATTCTCGCTCGCGCTCGATGCCCGCATCACGCGCGACCTGAGCGCGACGTTCGGCGCGCTGTATCAGGACCAGCACACGACAGGGCAGGGCGGCTCGATCTCGACGGCGCAATACGTCGGCACGTCGCTCCCGGCGGCACTCAGCGGCTCGACCGACAACCTCGGTAATCCGTCACAGCACCTGAATACGAATCTCCAGCTTTACACGGCGGGCGTTCACTACAACCTGAGTCCCAACTGGACCGCGCATTTGACGTATAGCTTCAGCAAGAGCTTTCGCGATCGCAACGAAAGCACGTTCTTCCTGGAAAACCCTGCCGGCGACTATACGGACTTCCGTTTCGCCGGCAAGGAAGGACATCGGCTGAGCCTCTGGCAGGCGTTGGTCGAAGGGGACGTGAAGACGGGGCCGTTCGAGCATCAGCTGGTATTGGGCGCCGCGTGGCAGAAACAGGTGAACGAGTACGAAGCGAACAGCGTCTACGAGCAGATCGGCACGGGCAATCTCTATTCGCCGAACACGAACCTGTTCTACAGCCCCGAAGGGCTTGCAACCTATCGCGCCGGCGACATCACGCAAAAGGCGCTCTTCGCCAGCGATACGATCCGGTTGACCGAACGCTGGTCGGTGCTCGGCGGCGTCCGTTATACGTACTACGAGCAGAACGGCTACACGCTGACGGGCACGACCAGTTCGCATTACAGCCAGAGCGGCGTGCTCACGCCGACCGTCGCGCTGATGTTCAAGCTCGCGCCGACAACTACGCTCTACACGAGCTATGTCGAATCGCTCGAACCCGGCTCGATCGTCGACTTCACCTATGCGAACGCCGGCCGGATGCTCAAGCCGCTGCGCAGCAAGCAGTACGAAGTCGGCATCAAGAGCGAGCATGCGCGCTGGAGCGCGAGCACGGCGCTGTTCCGCATCGAGCGCGGCGCCGAGTACGCGAACAGCGCGAACGTCTATGTTCAGGATGGCGAGTCGATTTTCGAAGGCGTCGAAGCGGGCGCCGACGTGCGGCTCGGCGCGAACTGGACGGTCGGCGGCGACCTGATGTGGCTGCATACGAAGTATGAGCGCGGCTCGTCATTCGATGGCAACCGCGTCGCGGGCGCGCCCGGTTTCGTCGCCGCGGGCCATGTGACGTACAACGTGCCGTACGTCCCCGGGCTCAGAATCGGAGCCGACGCGAAGTTCACGGGCAACACGAGCGTGCGTCCTGCCGGCGACCTGAAAGCGGGCGGTTATACGCTGTTCAATGTCGGCGCGTCGTATGCGACCCGTATCGGCGGCTATGGCGTGACCTTCCGCGCCGCGATCGACAACATCACGAACAAGCGTTACTGGGAATACCAGTACGCGGACTACATTTCGCCGGGCGATCCGCGCACGCTGTCGCTCAACGCGCGCATCGACTTCTGATTGCCGCGCGATGCGGACATCGATGCGGACATCGACACGCACATGAAAAAGGGCGGCCTCGCGGTCGCCCTTTTGCGTCGATGCACCCGTTGCGACGCGCTACACGAGCCGCAGATAGATCAGTTCGCGCTTGATGTACGCATAGAAGATCGGCGCGGCGATCACTCCGGGGATACCGAACGCCGCCTCCATCACGAGCATCGCGATGAGCAGTTCCCATGCGCGCGCCTCGATCTGTCCGCCGATGATGCGCGCGTTGAGGAAATATTCGAGCTTGTGGATCAGGATCAGGAACACGAGCGCCGTCACGGCCGCCGGAAAGCTCACCGACAGCGCGACTGCGACGATCAGCGTGTTCGAAATCAGATTGCCGATCACGGGCAGCAGGCCGACGATGAACGTGATGATGACGAGCGTCTTCGCCATCGGCAGCGGCGCATGGAAGAGCGGCAGCAGCAACAGCAGGAATATGCCCGTGAAGACCGTATTGATCGCGGAGATTTTCATCTGCGCGAACACAATGCGGCGGAACGCATCGGCGAAACGGCTGAGCCGCGTGATAAAAGCCGTCGACAACGGCAGCCGTTGAATGTGCTTCTGCGCGCCGACCGCGACGATCGCGCCGATGATCATGCCGATCAGCACATGCGTGAAGATGCGCGCCGCGTTCTTGCCGCCTTGCGAGAGCGTGCCCGCATGCGTCTGCATCAGCACGGCGGCCCTTTCCTTCATCTGCTCGGTGGAAACGGGCAGGTTCTGCGCGATGAACTGCGGCAGGCGGCCACGCGCCTGGTCGATTAGCGACATCGCCTGGTCGAGCAGCTTCTGGACGCTCGGCACGTCACTCTCGAAGTGCTCGATGATGGCGACGGTAAAGCCCGTCAGCACGCCGACGATCACGGCGGACAGAATCACCACCGCGAACCAGCGCGCGCGGTAGCTCGACATGTGCTTTTCGATGCGTGGCGCGAGCGTATGGACGAGCTGGAACACGAGCATGCCGGCGAGCAGCGCCCCCAGCAGCCTCAGTTCGAGCACCGCCCACATCGCGAGCAGCGCCACGACATAGCTGCCGATTTCGACCGCCGACAGTTTCGGCAGGCTCATATCGCTGGTCAGCCTGACCGGGCGAGGGCGCAGATCCTGCACCTGCCCGTCGTCGCGGGCCGGATTTCGCTTGGCCATGGCTTTCTATCGTCTCCAACTTCAGGTTTTTACGCTCGGCTTGCCGGCTTTTGCTGTCGCTTTTGCCGCTCCTGCCGCTGGCTTCGCTGTCGATTTCGAAGCCCGTTTTGGTGCGTCGGCGGCGACGGCCTTCTTTGCCCTCGCCGGTTTTACGGCTGTTTTTGCGGATTCTGCAGCGGAGTTGCTCACGGTCGCCTCGGCTTCGCCGGTTTCATCGTCGGACTGTTCGCCTGCTTCCGCGTTCGCCCGTTCAACCGGTTCGGCCTGTGCTTCCGGTGCCGATACGTCGGCCGCGGCGCCTCGCAGCAGCAGCGGCGCGAGATACCGGCCGGTAAAACTTGCCTTCGACTTCGCGATCTGCTCCGGCGTGCCCTGCGCGATGATCTGACCGCCGCCGGCGCCGCCTTCGGGACCGAGATCGATCACCCAGTCGGCTGTTTTTATCACATCGAGATTATGCTCGATGATGACAACCGTATTTCCTTGATCGCGCAACCGATGAATCACTTCGAGCAGCAGCGCGATATCGTGGAAATGGAGGCCCGTGGTCGGTTCATCGAGGATATAAAGCGTGCGACCTGTATCGCGCTTGCTCAGTTCCAGCGAGAGCTTGACGCGCTGCGCCTCGCCGCCCGACAGCGTGGTCGCCGATTGGCCCAGCCGGATATAGCCGAGGCCGACGTCGAGCAGCGTCTTCAGCTTGCGCGCGACGACGGGCACCGCACGGAAGAATTCGTGCGCGTGCTCGACGGTCATCTCCAGCACTTCGCTGATGTTCTTGCCCTTGTACTGGATGTCGAGCGTCTCGCGGTTGTAGCGCTTGCCGTGACACACGTCGCACGGCACGTACACGTCCGGCAGGAAGTGCATCTCGACCTTCAGCACGCCGTCGCCCTGACATGATTCGCAGCGTCCGCCCTTCACGTTGAACGAAAAGCGACCCGGATCGTAGCCGCGTTCCTTCGCGGCAGGCACGCCCGCGAACAGTTCGCGGATCGGCGTGAAGACGCCCGTGTACGTCGCGGGATTCGAGCGCGGCGTGCGGCCGATCGGCGACTGGTCGACGTTGATGACCTTGTCGAAATGCTCGAGGCCTTCGATCGCCTCGAACGGTGATGGCTCCGTCGAAGAGCCGTACAGGTGCTGCGCGACGGCGTGATAGAGCGTGTCGTTGATCAGCGTCGACTTGCCCGAGCCTGAAACGCCCGTCACGCAAGTCAGGAGACCGACGGGCAGATCGAGCGTCACGCGCTTCAGGTTGTTACCGTAAGCCTCGACGATTCGCAAATGCCGCTCGTCGGGCTGCTTGCGGTCGTCGGGGAATTCGATGCGGCGCGTGCCCGCGAGATACTGGCCCGTCATCGAAGCGGGGTCCGCCTGCACTTCGACGGGCGTGCCTTCGGCGATCACCATGCCGCCGTGCTCCCCCGCGCCCGGCCCCATATCGACGACATAGTCGGCCATCCGGATCATGTCCTCGTCGTGCTCGACGACGATCACCGAGTTGCCGAGATCGCGCAGATGCTTGAGCGTCGAAATGAGGCGGTCGTTGTCGCGCTGATGCAGGCCGATCGACGGCTCGTCGAGCACGTACATCACGCCCGTCAGCCCCGAGCCGATCTGCGACGCGAGCCGGATGCGCTGCGCTTCGCCGCCCGACAGCGTTTCGGCGCTGCGCTCCAGCGACAGATAATCGAGCCCGACGTTGTTCAGGAACATCAGGCGCGCGACGATTTCCTTGATGACCTTGTCGGCGATTTCGCGCTTCGAGCCTTCGAGCCGCAGCGTCTGGAAATAGCCGAGCGAGTCGCGCAGCGGCCAGCCGCTCACTTCGTAGATCGCGCGCGCGTCGCCATCCGCGCCGATGCGCACGAAACGCGCTTCGCGCCGCAGACGCGTGCCTTCGCACGACGGGCACGCCTGGTTGTTCTGATATTTCGCGAGTTCTTCGCGAACCGCGACGGAATCCGTCTCGCGATAACGCCGCTCCAGATTCGGAATGATCCCTTCGAACACATGCTCGCGCACCGAAGTGCGCCCGCGCTCGTTGATGTACGAGAACGGCACGGTCTGCTTGCCGGAGCCGTACAGCAGAATCTGCCGCACCTTTTCGGGCAGGTCTTCGAACGCGGTGTCGATATCGAACTCGTAGAACGCCGCGAGGCTTTGCAGCATCTGGAAATAGAACTGGTTGCGCCGGTCCCAGCCCTTCACGGCGCCCGCCGCGAGCGACAGCGACGGGTGCGCGACTACCCGCTTCGGATCGAAGAACGTGATCTGGCCCAAGCCGTCGCATTCCGGACACGCGCCCATCGGGTTGTTGAACGAGAAGAGGCGCGGCTCCAGTTCCTGCAGCGAGTACGAGCAGATCGGGCACGCGAACTTCGAGCTGAAAAGATGCTCGTTGTCCGTATCCATTTCGAGCGCGATCGCGCGGCCGTCGGCGAGACGCAGCGCCGTTTCGAACGATTCCGCGAGACGCTGCTTCGCGTCGGGCCGCACCTTCAGACGGTCGACGACCACGTCGATCGTGTGCTTGTCGTTCTTCTTCAGTTGCGGCAGTGAGTCGACCTCGTAGATCTTCGCGGCGCCCTCGTTCGCGGTGCCGCCGCCCGAGCGCACGCGAAAGCGGATGAAACCCTGCGCCTGCATGTCTTCGAACAGCTCGGTGTGCTCACCCTTGCGATTCGCGACGACGGGCGCGAGGATCATCAGCCTGGTGTCTTCGGGCAGCGCGAGCGCGGCGTCCACCATCTGCGAGACGCTTTGCGCCTCGAGCGGAATTTCGTGGTCCGGGCAGTACGGCGTGCCGACACGCGCGTAAAGAAGCCGCAGGTAGTCGTGGATTTCGGTGACGGTGCCGACCGTCGAGCGCGGGTTGTGCGACGTCGCTTTCTGCTCGATCGAAATGGCGGGCGACAGGCCCTCGATCAGATCGACGTCGGGCTTTTCCATCAGTTGCAGGAATTGACGGGCGTATGCGGACAGGCTCTCCACATAACGGCGCTGGCCTTCGGCGTAAAGCGTGTCGAAGGCCAGCGACGATTTGCCCGAGCCGGACAGGCCGGTAATCACGACCAGCTTGTGACGCGGCAAGTCGAGATTGACGTTCTTCAGGTTGTGGGTCCGAGCCCCACGGATACGGATTTGTTCCATGAACCGGCGGGAAGAGGAGAAGGCTAAACCTGCTACTATAGCGACTTTTCCAGACCGCCGTTACGGCTTCCTGACAGCCCGCAAACGGCGTGCTGACAGATACGAAACCGTCGTTTTTTTGCGGTCGAGCGTCGCGGTGAACTGCCTGTGTGAGACCTGTATGTGGGGCGTTTTCCGTCGTCTGCAAGGCAACAGGTGGCCGGCGCGAGCGCTGCACGCGTCAGAAGCTGCGCATGCGGGCCTACGCGGTTCGCCGTCCGTTCATTCGAATATCGCTCCCGATGTCCAATCCGTCCGCCACCTCTTCACGCATGAGCGCGCATGAACTGCGCGCGACCGTGTCGCTTGCCGCGATCTTCGCGCTGCGCATGCTGGGGCTCTTCATGATCATGCCCGTCTTCTCGATCTACGCGAAGACGATTCCCGGCGGCGACAACGTGCTGCTCGTCGGCATTGCGCTCGGTGCGTATGGCGTCACGCAATCGCTGCTCTATATTTTCTACGGCTGGATCTCGGACAAGGTCGGTCGCAAGCCCGTCATCGCGACGGGCCTGCTGATCTTCGCGCTCGGCAGCTTCGTCGCGGCGTTCGCGCACGACATGACGTGGATTATCGTCGGGCGGGTGATTCAGGGGATGGGCGCGGTGTCGTCGGCGGTGATCGCGTTCATCGCGGACCTGACGACGGAAGAGCATCGCACCAAGGCGATGGCGATGGTGGGCGGATCGATCGGCGTGTCGTTTGCGGTCGCGATCGTCGGCGCGCCGATCGTATTCCATTGGGTCGGCATGAGCGGCCTGTTCGCGCTCGTCGGCGTGTTTTCGATCCTGGCGATCGGCGTCGTGCTGTGGGTCGTGCCGGATGCGCCGAAGCCCGTTCACGTGCCCGCGCCGTTCCACGAAGTGCTGCACAACCGTGAGCTGTTGCGCCTCAATTTCGGCGTGCTCGTGCTGCACGCGACCCAAACGGCGCTCTTCCTCGTCGTGCCGCGCATTCTCGAAGCGGGCGGTCTGCCCGTCGCGTCGCACTGGAAGATTTACCTGCCCGTGATGGGCCTGGCGTTCGTGATGATGGTCCCTGCGATCATCGCCGCCGAAAAGCGCGGCAAGATGAAAGCGGTGCTGCTGGGTGCGATTGGTCTTATCCTGATCGGCCAGTTACTTCTCGGCGTCGCAGCGCATACCATTATGGCTGTGGCGGCGATCCTGTTTATCTACTTTCTCGGCTTCAACATTCTCGAAGCATCGCAGCCTTCGCTGGTGTCGAAACTGGCGCCGGGCAACCGCAAGGGCGCGGCGGCGGGCGTCTACAACACGACGCAATCGATCGGCCTTGCAATGGGCGGCGTGATCGGCGGCTGGCTGCTGAAAGTGGATGGACAAAGCGCCGTGTTTTTTGCATGCTCGGGGCTCGTAGCTTGCTGGCTTATAATCGCCGCGAGCATGAAGCAGCCGCCGCGCAGAGCATAAATCTTTTACGGCACGAATTTAAAGGCGGCGGTCAAACGGGGCGCGGGGGCGCGCTTTCCGGTCATTGACACAGGCGGCCATGGCGTAGAAAGCCATCGGTGCCGCGTCGCCGGAAACGGAATCAACAGGAGAAACTCATGGCATCCGTGAACAAGGTCATTCTCGTCGGCAATCTCGGCGCCGATCCGGAAGTCCGTTACCTTCCGAGCGGTGACGCAGTGGCGAACATCCGCCTTGCCACGACCGATCGCTACAAGGACAAGCAGTCGGGCGAATTCAAGGAAATGACTGAGTGGCATCGCGTGTCGTTCTTTGGGCGACTCGCGGAGATCGTGTCGGAGTACCTCAAGAAGGGCTCGTCGGTGTATATCGAAGGCCGTATCCGCACGCGCAAGTATCAGGCGCAGGACGGCACCGACCGTTACTCGACGGAAATCGTCGCTGATCAGATGCAGATGCTCGGCGGCCGCGGCGGTTCGGGCGGCGGTGGCGACGACGGCGGCTATAGCCGTGGCGAGTCGATGGAGCGCGGCGGTGGTGGCGGCCGCATGTCGGGCGGTGGCGGCGGTGGCCGTGTGTCGGGCGGTGGTGGCGGCGGTGGTCAGAGCCGTCCGAGCGCGCCGGCTGGCGGCGGCTTCGACGAGATGGACGACGATATTCCGTTCTAGACGCGTCCCGCACACATACAGTCCGACGCAGCGAAACATCGCGCGTCGAGTGAACAGGAAAACACCCCGCCTTCGAGCGGGGTGTTTCTTTATGCGCACGCCCGTTGCGACTGTTGCGAGAGCAAGGACAAGGGCAGGGTCAACCGAAGCCCGGCTCCACGCCTCAAGCCGCCCCCCCATTCGCCCGCAGAATCTGTCCGTTGACCCACCCGCTATCCGACCCTGCCAGAAACGAAACCACGGACGCAATATCCTCCGGCTGTCCCAGGCGTTGCAGCGGCGGCATCTTCGCGAAGTTCTGGATCTGTTCTTCCGTCTTGCCGTCGAGGAACAGCGCCGTCGCGACGGGCCCCGGCGCGACCGCATTCACGGTGATATCGCGGCCGCGCAGTTCCTTGGCGAAGACATGCGTGAACGCTTCGACGGCCGCCTTCGTCGCGTTGTAGATCGCGTAGCCCGGCATGTTCAGCGCGAGCGTCGTGCTAGAAAAGTTGACGATGCGTCCGCCGTTGTTCATTCGTGCCGCCGCTTCGCGCAACGTATTGAAAGTGCCGCGCATGTTGATGTCGAGGGTCTGCGTGTAGAGCGCATCGCTGGTGTCGGCGAGCGGCAGCACCTTCATGATGCCCGCGTTGTTGACGAGCACGTCGACCTTGCCCAGTTGCTGCTCGGTCGTTTCGAACATGTTGCGCACGTCGTCGGCGTTCGACACGTCCGCTTTCACTGCGATCGCAGCCGCGCCTTGCGCCTTCAGTTCCTCGACGAGAGCGTCCGCTTCCTTCGAACTCGCCGCGTAGTTGACGACGACGGCAAATCCATCGCTGGCGAGCCGCCGTGCGAGGGCCGCGCCGATGCCGCGCGATGCGCCCGTCACGATAGCCACCTTGGCATTCTTCACGTTGTTCATGATCCCGTTCCTCGAAGTAGTGATTCGGTGAAAGAATGATCGGATATTTCGTGGAAGAGATAATCGGCCGATACTTGCTATCATCATTCCATTTGCTTCAACAATTCACGCCAGACTGCGGAGCAAGCCGCCATGGACCGATTCCAGGAAATGCAGGTATTTGTCCGCATCGCCGAACGGCAGAGCTTCACGCGTGCCGCCGACGATCTGCAGATTCCACGTGCCACCGTCACGAATCTGATGAAGCGGATGGAGCAGCGGCTCGGCGCGCGGCTGCTCGAGCGCACGACGCGCACCGTGCGACTCACGCCCGACGGCGAAGCGTATTACCGGCGGTGCGTGCGTCTGCTCGCCGACATGGAAGAGGCCGAAGGCTCGTTCCGCAATGCTGCGCCAAAGGGACTGTTGCGCGTGAACTTACAGGGCACGCTCGCGCGGCATTTCATCGTCCCGGCGCTGCCGGACTTTCTCGAACGCTATCCGGGCATCGAGCTGCATATCGGCGAGGACGACCGGCTCGTCGATCTCGTGCGCGAGGGCGTCGATTGCGTGCTGCGGGCGGGCAACCTGCAGGATTCGTCGATGGTCGGTCGGCGCGTCGCGCGGCTCGAACAGGTGACGCTCGCGAGCCCCACGTATGTGGAGCGGCATGGCCTGCCGGCGGATCTCGCCGCGCTCGCGACGCATCGCGCCGTCAACTACATATCGAGTGCGACGGGCAGTGCAATGCCGCTCGAATTCACCGTCGACGAACGTGTGGTCGAAGTGAATCTCGAGGCGATCGTGTCGGTGACAGGCGCCGATCTGTACACGGGCGCCGCTGTTACCGGACTCGGTCTCGTACAGGTGCCGCGTTATCGGGTGCTGAACGAGCTCGCCACAGGCAGTCTCGTCGTCGTGCTGCCGCAGTTTCCGCCGCCGCCGATGCCCGTCACGGTGCTCTATCCGCAAAGCCGCCAGTTGTCGTCGCGCGTGCGCGCGTTCACGCAATGGCTGCGCGAGATCTTCGACGCTGCGGGCGGACTCAAGGTCGGCTGATCCACGACACGCCCGACGTTTCCGGGCGAGGTTGCGGGAGATCAAGTCCGGCGGCCTTCCGACAGAGAGCCTCCCGACAGGCCATAAAGTTTTCGGCAAATCAGCCGTAACTGGCAGTGTGGTGCATCTGCTTAATGTTCAATCGGGTTGCGGACCTTGCCTGGCGGCCTGGGCGCAGCGATTCTGCCACGGAACTCTGGAGATTCCCGTCAGGCGGCCATAGGAGACATGCTTCATGTTGAAAGGTCTTTCGATTCGCACGTACCTCACGTTGATGATTGTGCTGTTCGGCATCGTATTGCTGATCGGCGCGGCGGCGGGGCTGCTATCGCTGCGTGCGAGCAATGCGTCGTTGCAGCGGATGTATACGGTCGACACGCCCGCCGTTGCGGATCTCGAAGGCAGCGCGGGTCAGCTGCTTCGCCTGCGTCTCTCGCTCGCGACGTATTCATCGCTCAACGAACTGAATGATCAGGAAGGCGCCGACGCCGTACTCAAGCGGTTCGATACGTATCTGAAGGTGTCCAACGAACGTCTCGCCAATTTCCTTCGCAATGCGAGCAATGATGCCGACGAGCAGCGGCTCATCAAGGAGATGCAGGAAAAGCGCGACACGTTCCTGCACGAAGGCGTCGAACCTGCAATGGCGGCGCTCAAGGCAGGAGACAAGGCGACGTTCCACCAGTTGCAGGGGCACAAACTGTCGCCGCTCTATAGCGCCTATGAAAAGCCGATGCTGACGCTCGAAAAGGTGCAACTGGATCACGCCGAAAAGCGCTATCAGGATGCGCAGCAGCTCTTCTATGCCGTGACTATCGCAGTCGCAATCGGCATGGCGGGCACGCTGATCTTCTCGTGGATCGGACGCATCGTGATGGTTCGCGCGATCGTGCATCCCGTCGATGCCACCATCGAGCAGTTCCAGCGCATCGCGCACGGCGACCTGACGGGCCGCATCGAAAACACGGGCGACAACGAAATGGGCCGTCTCGCCGCGGCACTGCGCAGGATGCAGGAGTCACTCATCGCGACGGTGAACACGGTGCGCCACAGCACCGATTCGATCGACACAGGCGTGAGCGAAATCGCGGCGGGCAATACGAATCTGTCGCAGCGCACGGAAGAGCAGGCGGCCTCGCTCGAAGAAACGGCGGCGAGCATCGAGGAACTCACGTCGACCGTCAAGCAGACAGCCGACAACGCGAAGCAGGCCAGCTCGCTTGCGCAAGGCGCATCGACGCTCGCGGCGCAAGGCGGCGAACTTACGCAGCAGGTAGTCGGTACGATGCAGCAGATCGTCGACGACTCGCGGCGTATCGCCGATATCGTCGGCGTGATCGAGGGCATTGCGTTCCAGACGAATATCCTCGCGCTGAACGCTGCCGTCGAAGCCGCGCGCGCAGGCGAACAGGGGCGCGGCTTTGCCGTCGTCGCGAGCGAAGTCCGTTCGCTTGCGCAGCGCAGCGCGGCAGCGGCGAAGGAGATCAAGGGCTTGATCGGCGCGTCGAATGACCGTGTGACGGCGGGCGCCGATCTCGTCCAGCGTTCGGGCTCGACGATGACGGAGATCGTCGATGCGATTGCGCGTGTCAGCGCGATCATGAGCGAGATCGCCGAAGCGGCAAACGAGCAGAGCACGGGTATCGATCAGGTGAACGTCGCCGTCGCGCAGATGGATGAGGTGACGCAGCAGAATGCCGCGCTCGTCGAGCAGGCCGCAGCAGCCGCGAGTTCGCTCGAAGAGCAGGCGCGGCATCTCACTGAGGCCGTTTCCGTGTTCCGCACCGATAGCGCGCGGGCCTCGTCGCCTGCCGTTGCGCGTCGCGCGGTCGCGCAGAAGCCGGATCTGGACGTATCGCTGGAGACGGCCGAAGCGGTCTAGGCACGCTGGCGAATGGAATTGCGAAGACGCAGTTCATGTCTTTGCATCGCCTGTGGATGAAGGCGCGTGAAGAAGAGGAGAAGGAGGAGAAGCGCCAATAATTCGCGCTTCATCACCGGACAAAACAAAACGGCCGTGCAAGCCTTCAACGCTTGCACGGCCGTTTGTTTTTCTAGCGCAATGTGCGCGGCGGCTTAGGGCATTGAGGCCTTAGTGCCTTAAGGCCGCACCGCGTAGTACTTCGCCACGCCGTCGATTTCCTCCGGCGTCATGTTGCGCGCGACGTTGCGCATCTGCTCGTTGACGTCGTTATGACGATCGCCGTTGGCGAATGCGCGCAACTGCGCCGCCATATACACCGACGACTGCCCGCCCAGCCACGGCGCGGACCCTTTGCGGTCGCGCTCGCCGTGACACGCGGCGCACGGCGCGATGTTGCGCATCGGCGAGCCTTCGTTGACGAGCTTGCGGATGCTCGCGTCGTCGACAGTACCCTTTTCGACGGCGGGCGGGCGCGGCAGCGTCGAGTAGTAGTTCGCGAGATCGTGCAGATCGCGGTCGTTCAGGTTGCGGATGATAGGCGGCATGATCGAGTTCATGCGCTGGCCGCTCTGATAGTCGCGCAGCTGCTTGTAGACCACGTCTGCGTATTGTCCGGCGAGCACGGGTGCCGTGACCTGAATCAGGCTCTCCACGCCGTGGCACATCGAGCAGTTCTGCGCGAGCGTCGCGCCGCGCCCGACCGAAACGGCATCGGGACTCGGGCGGCTCAACGGCGGCGCGGGCGGCAGCACGATCACGTTGCTCGGCGCCGGGCCCGCGATGTTCTCGTTCTGCGAGTACCACGACGACGGCGCGCCCGCCGCGCTGCAAATCGTCGCCCAGAGTCCGCGTTGCGTGAAGTCGGGATGCTTCGACGGCAGCCAGATGAAGCCGATCAGAATCGACACGACAGCAATCGCAATCACGCCGCCGACGCTCGACGTGAACCATCGGTTGCTGAAGCTGAATACGCGGTCATCGCTCATCACCGTGCTCCCACTGAGACGGCCGGCACGGACGTCTGTTGCAAGCCGAGCAATTGCGCGATCGGCACGCTGTAGTTCACGACCGTCAGGCCGATCATCAGCGCGACCCACAGGCCGAAGCTGTTCAGCGCGGCCGGCACGCGCTCGACGGGATGCACGGGCGCGCTGAAGCGGAACTGCTTCGGCTGCTCTATCGCGCCGAACTGCGCTTTCGCGAGGATGTAGAGGAACAGCAGACCGGAGATCACGAGTATCAGTCCGCCGAATGCCGAAACCGCAACCCAGATCCCTTGCGGCGCAATCGCGGGATTGCTGTAGTCGTAATAGGCCATCCGGCGCGGCGCGCCGAGCAGGCCGACGTAGTGCCAGGGCAGCGTGACCACCATCATGCCGACGAACCACAGCCACAGTTGCCAGCGGATCAGGCTCAGCGAGCCGATCGCGCGGCCCGTCAGTTGCGGCCACAGTTCATACGCAATCGCGAAGTACATGATGACGATTGCGCCGCCGAAGATCAGGTGAAAGTGGCCCGTGATCCACTGCGTGTTGTGAACCGTCTCGTTGAGCTGATAGCTCATGTTGATGAGTCCGCCCGCGCCGCCGAAGCCGAGCATGATGAACGAGAACGTGATGACGAGCATCATCGGGTTGTCCCACGGCAGAGCCTTAAGCCAGCCGAACGCGCCCTTGCCGCCGCGCAGCCGCCCGGCGATTTCCACCGATGCGCAGATCGTGAACACGGTGAGCAATGTCGGCACCGACACCATGCCCGTGAACACGGCATGCACGAACTTGAAGCCCGCGCCCACTTGCGGATCGGCGAACAGATGGTGAATGCCGATCGGCATTGCGAACACGAGGAACAGGACGAACGAGACGCGCGCCATCGAGTCGCTGTACAGCCGTCCGCCGATCGCGCGCGGCACCAGCGTGTAGTACGCGATATACGACGGAATCAGCCAGAAGTAGACGATCGCGTGCAGCGTCCACGAGAACAGTACGCGCGCGAGGCCGGCGTCGATGGTCGTCTTGAGGCCGAGCGCGACGGGCAGGATCTGGAAGAGGATTTCGAGTGCCGCGCCGACGGCCGTCCACGCCCACAGATACGCGCCCGCGACGTTCGCATACATCGCGAGCGGCACTGGCTTGCCGGGATTCGCGCGCTTCCAGATGCGCAGGTTGATGCCCATCAGCGCGACCCAGATCCACGAGCCCACGACGACGAGCACGACGCCGAGGTAATAGAACGGGCTGCCGATCATCGGCGGATAGAACGTGAAGAGCACCGACGCCTGGCCGGCCGCGACGGGCACCATCGCCATCACCGCGCCGATCGCGAGCATGATCAGCGCGGCCCATGCCCACTTCAAGCCGACGAGCGCCTGTTGCAGCGCGAGTTCGACGATCGCGTAGCCGAAGCCCATCGCGACGAGCGTGGGCAGCACATAGGCCATCACCGTGCCGTGCGCCGTCACTGAACGGTAATAAAGCTCCGGTTCGCCGATCCACGGATGCAGCGGACTGCGCACGAGCATCTGCCATGCGCCCAGCAGCAGCGCAACACCGAACGAGATGAACGCGAGCCAGAAGTGCGCGAGAACGAGTCGCTTAGCGTGAAACACAGCTGAGCCTCCGATGTTGTTTTGCCTGTTCGAAGAAGGCAGCCTTGTCGATGACCTTCACGTGCGCCCACATCGTTTGATGACCGAAGCCGCAGAACTCATGGCACGGCATCAGATGATCGGCGGGTTTGTCGAAGGAGGAGGAAAACGTCGCGACATAGCCGGGCATGACCATCGTGTTGATGTTCGTGTCGGTGACGAGCAGGCCATGCACGACGTCGGCGCTCGTCGTGCGGAACGTGATGTCGGTGTCGGCGGGCACCAGCAGGCATTGCGGCGTGAACGAGTACTGCTGCGCGATGAAACGCACGATGACGGAGCCGTCGGGCTCGACAGCGCTGCCGAGATTGCTCTCGACGAATTCACCCGACATCTGCAGCCGCGATGGATCGACGGTCTCGACGCGCGACGGCGGCATCATGGCCCAGTGCAGCCCCGAGTACACGACGAGGACGAGCATGAACACGATGATCGCGATGACGAAGTACGCCCAGCGCCGCTCCGAACGCACGGAGACGGCATGACCGCTGTCTGGAGAATGGGAAGGTTGGGTCGACATGATCAGTGAATGACGCCACGCGGCAGAAACACGAGAAAGTAGAAGCCGATCCAGATCGCGAGGACGACCACGGCGGCGACGCCCGCGACCGCGATCGCGCCGTTCGGTCCTTGCGCGACGATGCGTTCGACTTCGTCGTCCGAAGCGTTGGCGTAGTGGTCGCCGGAGTGATCGTTAGGGTCCATCTGCGAAGTCTCCGAGGACAGGGTTGGTGTCAGTGAAGCGTGATCAGTGCAGCGGCGCCTTGCGCAACTCGTTGACCTGTTTCGCCGTCACGGGCTGGCCGTGATTGCCCCAGGCCGTGCGGATGTAGGTGACGACAGCGGCGGCGTCGACGTCGTTCAGTTCCTGCGCGAACGGCGGCATGCCATAGGGCTCCGGATTGCGCCGAGTGCCCGGCGGGAAGCCGCCGTTGAGCACGATGCGGATCGGGTTGACGGCCGAATCCATTTCAATGGACTGGTTGCGCGCGAGCGGCGGGTAATGCTGGAGCTTGCCTTCGCCGTTGTCGCCGTGGCACATCGCGCACTTCGTCATGTAGATGTGCTGGCCGGATTCGAACACGGCGGGCTTGACGGTCGCCGACGGACCCGTCTTGCGGCCCGGATCGTTGTCGGGCAGCGTCTTCAGATAGACGGCCATCGCCTTAGCGTCGTCGTCGGTCATGTATTGCAGGCTGTGGTACGTCACTTCCGCCATCGGGCCATAGACTGCGCCGCGATCCGAAATGCCTGCCTGCAGCAGATCGACGATGTCCTTGATGCTCCAGTCGCCGAGGCCGCCGTCCTTGTCGGAAGTGAGCGACGGCGCGTACCAGTTCTGCACCGGGATCAGGCCGCCCGCGAACTGCTCGCTCTTCGACGAGCCGCCGAGCAGATTGATCTTCGTGTGGCACATCGTGCAGTGGCCGAGCCCTTCGACGAGATACGCGCCGCGATTCCATTCGACAGAGCGCGTCGGGTTCGGCTGGAACTCGCCTTCGCGGAAGTACAGCGAACGCCACCCGATCAGCAGCTCGCGCTGGTTGAACGGAAAGCGCAGCTCATGCTTGCGGTTCGCCTGATGCACGGGCTCGACCGACTTCAGGTACGCGAAGATCGCATCGGAGTCTTCTCGCGTGACCTTCGTGTATTGCGCGATCGGCATCGCGGGATAGATCAGCTTGCCGTCCGGGCTCTTGCCCGTGCGCATCATCTTGAAGAAGTCGTCGGCCGTCCACTTGCCGATGCCGTACTCGTTGTCGGGGCTGATGTTCGGCGTGTAGAGCGTGCCGAACGGCGTTTCCATCGCGAGGCCACCGCCGAACGTCTTGCCTCGCGGCGCGGTATGACACGCGACGCAATCGCCCGCACGCGCAAGATACTCGCCGCGCACGACCTGTTCGGGACGGGCGCCTGCGGCCGTGGGCGCGGCTGCACCCGCTCCATAGGCAGCTGTGACGAACGGAGATTGCGCGGCGATGGCGGCGAGTGCAAGCGCGGTGCCTGCGAGCAGTGACATCGTCGCGCGGTGCGTGAGGCGAGCCGCACGTTGCATGCGATTCACGGAGCGAGAGGAGAGAGTCTTCATTCCGGTTGGCTCCCACATGCCAATGGCAGCTTGCCGGGCAGTCGCGGCACGGGACGCGGATCGGCGGGACGCGGCTGGCGCGCGAGCCAGCTCGAGACCGCGGTGATGTCCTTGTCGTTCAGTTTGACGGCGATCGAGTGCATGCAGTCGGGCGCGAGCGCATGACGGGTGCCGGAGCGCCATGTGCCCATCTGTCCGGCGATATAGCTCGCGTGCAGACCGAGCAGACCGGGGATGCCGGGCTGCTGTCCCGTCAGGCGCTCGCCGTGGCACGCGGCGCACGCGGGGATGCCGCGTTTGGTATCGCCTTGCATGACGAGCTGCTTGCCGTAGTCGAGCGTCGCTTGCGGCAACGGATTGGTATCGGGATTCGGATAAGGCGGCTGGCGATCGGCAAAGTACTGGCTGATCTTGCGCAGATAGTCGTCGGGCAGGAACGCGAGCAGATAGCCCATCGGCGGATACGTGCGGCCGCCGTCGCGGAATGCAGTGAGCTGGTTGAACAGATAGTCCGCGGGCTTGCCGGCGATGCGGGGGAAGTAGTCGTTGTTGCGCCCCTGGCCCTGCACGCCGTGGCAGGTCGTGCAGGCGTGCATTTTTTCGTCCATGGCCGACGGCGGCGGTACGTCGTTCGAGGCCGCAATCGAAGGCCGCGCACTCAGGGTGCAGATGGCGCAAATCAGCAACAGGATCGAAGAGCCGACGGTTCTGCGATGCACGAGTGGCCTCGTAGAGAAATGGGTTTCTAGATTCGTTGTTTGAACACCCTTTGAAGAGGCGGGTCGCTCTCTTCAATACTGCTTGGTCGCCTCAGTCACGTATGTGATCTATGTCAATCGAATGGCTGCTGCTCTTGTCCGTCCGACGCGCGGCGCCGACAGTGTATTCAAGTTCGCAAAAACATGCAGAATAGGGGACGGTTTTGCCAGCCTTTACGATGTTTTACCCGTCCGCTGCCTCGTGCGGCTGCGAAGCGGCTTTGACTGAGCACACGACCAGGCTTGCCGCAGAACCGACAAGCTAGAGCATCGCGATGACGCTGGCATTGCAACCATCATAGGAGGCAATCTGCGTGCTTTCAACGAATGCCAAAAGGAATGCCGCACGAAATGCGGTCGTTGTCCCGTTTGCGGACATGTCCGTTGCGTTCATGCAAGCAGCCGCATGAACGCTGCGCGCGCATTGGTGACCAGTGCGCTTTCGCCCGGACGCGCCGGCAACAGATGGAATTCGACGGAAGGCAACTGAGGCAGGCCGATGGTCGCCGGACACGGCACCATGCCCGAACCGATCGACGATTCATTCAGACACGAGATGCCGAGACCTGCCTTCAGCGCGAGTTGAAGCCCGGCCATGCCAGAGGCCGAATGCGACACGAGGTACGGCACATTGCGTTCGTCGAGCAATCTGACGACGAAGCGCTGCAACTGGCATGTCGAAGGCAGCAGCACAAGATGAAAAGGGGCGGCGAGATGCTGCGGATCGGCGTCGGCCGACATCGCCCATACGAGCTTCTCGCGCCGCACGACGGTGCTCGATGCGCGCGCGTTGGTACCCGTAGCGCGCTTCGTACCTGGCATCATGATGCGCAGCGACAGGCCGATATCGAACGTGGTGTCGTCTTCGACGCTGCTGTCGATTACCGCACTCGGCAGCACGGTCACATGCAGACGCAGGCGCGGATGCTGTTCGGAGAACATCTTCAGCACGCGCGCGACATCGTGCGGACGATAGTAGTCGGTGATCGCGATGCGCAACTCGCCGTCGAGCGACCGGCCTTGCAGGTCTTCGAACGCCGCTTCGCTCATCGCCAGAATACGGCGCGCGTGATCGAGCAGCTTCGCGCCCGCCGGCGTCGCGGTGACGCCTTGCTTGCCGCGCAGGAACAGAGGCTGACCCGCGCGCTCTTCGAGCTTCTTCAATTGCTCGCTCACCGACGATTGCGACAGGAACACGCGTTCCGCACCCGCCGACACGCTGCCCGCTTCCGCGACGGCGACGAAGGTGCGCAATTGCGCGAGGTCGAACGCACGCTGGTTCATGTTTCGGATTCTCCGATGGATGGCATCTCATTTTCCCGCTTTTCCGATTGATCGTCCAACCCTACGATAGCCGTCAACGGAACGGATGCGGAGGCGATCGTGGGGCAAGTGGTTGACGAAACTGGAAGTTCAGGCGGCGTGCGCGCCAATCATCGATGGAAGGTGCTCGGTGTCGGCTTTGCGGCGAACGCGAGTTTTTCGGCAGCGTTCTCGGGCATTCCGACGACGGCCGTGTTTCTGCGCCACGGATATCACATCGGCAATGGCGGGCTGGGCCTCGTGCTAGGCATGCTGGGCCTGGGGATCGCGGTCAGCGAACTGCCGTGGGGACTGCTCACCGACCGGTGGGGCGATCGGCGTGTGTTGCTGCTCGGCCTGCTGACGACGGCAGCGGCGCTCGCCGCGATGGCGGGCTTCGTCGTGCCTCACGGCACCCGTGCGCCGGGTATCGTGCCGCTCGCTCTTGGACTGCTTGCTGTCGGGCTGCTCGGCGGAAGCGTCAACGGGTCGAGCGGACGCGCGGTGATGGCATGGTTTCGCGAAGGCGAGCGCGGACTCGCGATGAGCATCCGGCAAACGGCCGTGCCCGCAGGCGGAGGACTCGGCGCGATCATGCTCCCGGCGCTCGCTGCGCACCTTGGGTTCGTCGCTGTGTACGGCGTGCTTGCTGCTTTGTGCGCCGTGACGGCGTGGTTCGCGTGGCGCTGGCTGCATGAGCCGCCCGTCGCGGCTGCGCCCGCAACCCATCAAGCGACCATCGACGACGAAAACGCCGCTTCACAGCCACAGACTGTTTCGCCGCTGCGCGACATCGGCGTGTGGCGCGTGGCGCTGGGTATCGGTGTGTTGTGCGTGCCGCAACTCGCCGTCGTCACGTTCGCGACGGTCTTTCTGCACGACTTCGGCCACGCAGGCGTGTTCGCGATCAGCGCGACGATGGCCGCCGTGCAGACGGGCGCGGCCGTCGCGCGCGTGTGGAGCGGCCGATGGACCGACCAGCACGGCAACAGGCGCCAGTACATGCGCGCTTGCAGTGTGCTCACGGCACTGCTCTTCGCATTGCTTGCGCTGATCGCTGCGGGTGTGGGCGGCAGGCACGGATGGACGACCGTCGCGCTCGCGGTGATGATCGTGCTCGGTGGCGTGAGCGCCTCGGCCTGGCATGGCGTGGCCTACACCGAACTCGCGACGCTCGCCGGGACGCGCCGCGCGGGCACGGCTCTCGCGATGGGCAATACCTGCGCGTTCATGACGCTGTTTGTTACGCCGCTCGCGATTCCTCCGCTGCTCGCCGCAATGTCGTGGCCGGCCGTGTGGGCGATTGCGAGCGCCTGCGCGTTGCTCGCGTTGCCGGTGTTTCCGCGCCCGTCGCGTGCTGCAGGGTATGGATCGCGTGTCAGGGCGTGATCGTCGGGTCGTATTTACAGGATTTTGGTTTAGGCGTTCAGCCACGTGCTGAACGTTTTTTTATTTTTTCGGTTATTGATTTATGCGCGATTCGTCGAATTAATCTGGTGACCGAAAAGCCTTCCGTCAAGTCTGAATTGTCTGTCATGAAAGTCAGATTTATTTTAGAAGTCGGTTTTTCTGATTCGTGCTTCCAGGGGCTTTCTCTTTCGCGCGTATATTTGGCGGCCGTGAAGATGCGAGTTGCCTATTTTTCAATATCGAATCCAAGCGTGCATAGGCAGGACGCCATGAATGAGGTGCGCCAAGCGTTACGGCTCCGCGCGTCGGCCGTGTTCGTGCGGCTGCTTCCTAACGGCCGTTTTGAAATTTCGGAAAACATTCGCTGAAAATGGATAAGCGTATTCAGCACGAAATCGTTTGAAAGCGGTAATTCTCAACGAAATTTTCAAATTATCTTTGAATCAGACATTGATTCGGAACTCTCTGATATTCCATTTTCCCGGCGGATGTTTTGATTCTGTTGGTCGGAACACGATTCGTTATATGTCGCAAGCGTAGCCGTAAAGCGGGCCCGTTTCGACGTTACTTTGAAAAGGGCGTTTCGGCGCTGACAGAGATAAACCAATAACAGGCAAGGCGGCAACAGTGAACCTTCGAGTCATGCTGGCAGACGATCACCCGTTTGTTCTGCTCGGTATCCGGGCCACTCTGATGGCGCAAGGAGGCTTCACTGTCGTCGGTGAGGCGACGAGTCCTTCGTCACTCGTGCAATTGATGGAGAAGACGCCATGCGACGTGCTCGTAACGGACCTGACCATGCCCGATTCGTCGGGCGACTCCGACGACGGTCTGCGACTCATTCGGCGCATTCGCACGCGTTGGCCGGAAGTACGCATCGTCGTGCTGACGAGTCTGACCAACGCCGCCATTCTCCGCTCGATCATGTCGGACGGCGTGATAGGCATGCTCAACAAGAGCGAATCGATGGACGAACTCGCGTCGGCCATCCGCTCAGCGGGCATGAGTCGCTCATACGTCAGCCGGTCGATCCTGCAAACCCTGGCGGACGCAAGCGGCGAGCCGCTTGGCATGTCACCCATGCGCCATCTGTCGCCGCGTCAGGCCGAAGTCATCCGGATGTTCGTGCGCGGCAAGTCGATCTCGGAGATTGCTCGCGAACTCGGGCGCGATGTCAGGACGGTCAGCCGGCAGAAGCGCGACGCGATGGCGAAGCTCGGCGTCAGCAACGACCCTGGACTCTTCGCGTTCGTGCGCGCATACGGTCTTGTACAGAGACATATAGCGGATTGCTAACTAATTATCCGATTCGTCAATTTCAGAGAACTCTTATGTCTGCGTGCAGTTGAATGTCTGATTCTCGCGGGCATCGCGCCCACTACATCGATACCAAGCTAGAGCACAGGAGGGACCCACGACGTGAACATCAGAAAGGACGTGACACTGCCGATCCGCACCATCATTGCCGACGATCATCCGCTCGTCCTGCTCGCGATGGAGAACCTGATGTCGGGCTTTCCGAACATCGAGCTGGTGGGTAAAGCAACAGACTCATCCGAACTGTTCGCCGAGGCACAGCGCGTCGAATGTGATCTCGTCGTCATGGATCTGTATATGCCGGGTGGCACGCATGGCGACGGTGTCGAAATGGTCCGTCGTTTCAGGGAGCGTCATCCCGATGTGGTTGTGGTTGTATTGACCATGGAGGTCGCGGCCGAGGTGCTGCAAAAAGCGATTGGACTTGGCGTGGGTGCCGTGATCAGCAAGCGCGATCGCATCGATCTCATTCACGTGGCGATCGTTACAGCGCTGGCGCGCGAATGCTATATCGGTCCAGCGATTCGTGCGCTGCTGGCCGAAGCCACGCTGTCGCGCCGCATCGACTACGTACGACAGGTTCTATCGAGACGTGAACTCGAAGTGCTGACGCACTATGCGTCGGGACGCGGCGTGACCGAGATCGCACTGAGGCTCGGACGAAGCGTCAAGACAATCAGCGCGCAGAAATGCACGGCGATGCGCAAGCTGTCGCTGCAAAGCGATGCCGATCTGTTCAGGTTCGCAGTCGAGCATGGTCTCGTGCCTGGCGACCAATCAGGCGCCGAAGGACGGATGGCCGCAAGAGCCTGACGCACTGGCATTGCGAACGTGGGCAAGGCGACCGTCCGAGGGGAAGCGCGATATGCGACGGCGGTCGACTAACAAGAATACAAAAAGATGGAAAACAAGATTCGCGTCATCATGGCCGATGACCACGCCTGTGTGCGCGATGGCATCCGGTTTTTGCTCAATCAGATCACGCATGTGTCGATTGTCGGCGAAGCGTCCGATACGCAAGGACTCGCCGATTTGCTCGATTCGTGCGCGTGTGACGTCGTCGTGTCGGATATCGGCATGCCGGGTATCGACGGCGAGAGCAATGCGATCCAGTTTCTGAGGCGTTTGTTGTATCACGCGCCACAGTTGCCCATCGTGGTGCTAACCATGATCCATCAGGCGTCCATCCTGGTGGGCCTGCTGCAGCACGGCGTTGCGGCCGTCGTCGACAAGCGCGACATCACGTCGTCGCTCGTTCATGCAATCGACGCTGCACTGACCGGGCAGGGCTATCTGTCCGATCACGCCCGCACCGCAATCGCGCAGGCGGGCGCGCCTCAGCCCAGGGTGGGTGTCATAAGTGCAGGCGAGTGGAAAGTGTTCACGATGTACGTAAGCGGTATGACGATCGGTCAGATTGCCGTCAGGCTCAACCGCAGCGCCAAGACGATCAGCACACAAAAGCGCAACGCGATGCGTAAGTTGGGGCTGGAAACGGAAGCCGACGTCATCGATTACGCCTGCCAGATCGGGCTCACGTGAGCGCATATCGCGAGCCTCAAGTGGCCCTTGAATGTGTCGCCGCTTTTCGGACTTGTCTGATTCCACCTTTTTTCAGCCAGGCAAACAATTCTCTGTTGTCCCCGATTCGCGGGGCGTGGCGCCATGCCATTGATTCGCCATGCAAATCAATCGACACCGAGCGCATCAATGAAACCAGCCCGTGGACTTATCGGGTGGCGCAGTTACGGGAGGGTGCATGTCAGGGCTGGGGAAGCGGTTGATCGTCGAGGGTGCCGGAACGGCGTGGCTCGTATTCGTGGGTTGCGGCACGGCTGTGCTCAATGCGGGTTTGCAAGGCAGCAGCGTGCTGGTCGTGCCGCTGGCATTCGGATTTGCGCTGGCTACGGCGATCTATGTGTTCGGGCGTTTTTCAGGCGCTCACTTCAATCCCGCCGTCACTGTCGGCTTCGTGACGGCTCAGCGTTTTCCCGTTCGCGATCTCGCTCCGTATATTGCCGCGCAGGTTCTCGGCGCGATCGCTGGCGCTGCGTTGCTTGCTTATATCGCAAGCGGCCGACCCGGCTTCGCGCTTGCGGCTAGCGAATTTGGCGCCAACGGATATGGCGATCACTCTCCCGCCGACTTTCAATTCCACTCGGCTTTGGCCGTTGAACTGGCGATGTCCTTCGCGTTCGTCATGGCGCGCATGCTGACATCAGACGGCAGATCGGCGAGATTGCTTGGTCCACTGGTAACAGGCGTGTGGCTGACGTTGAGCTACATCGTCGCTACACCTGTGACCAACGCGTCGCTCAATCCCGCGCGTTCGACGGGGCCGGCGCTCTTCGTCGGCGATTGGGCGCTCGATCAGTTGTGGCTGTTCTGGGCAGCGCCGCTGGCAGGCGGCGTGCTCGCCGGCCTGCTGCATTCGTATCTGCTATGTCATCCGAACGATGCGCTTGCGCCTTCTTCGCGCGGGGATAGGCACGGCGAATCGGCGTGAGTGCGCAATCATGCTTTCGTCGTGCGTTTCCACCCGTTCGTTTTCAGGCTTCGCATTCGGCGCCACGCTGATCCGCATCTGTCGGGCGCTCGTAAGCAGCCTCGCGTTGTTGTCGATGCTGTGCGGCCAACCGGCGTACGCGGCACCTGAACGCGATCCGCTCGCGTTCCCATCGACGCTGGTTGTCGGCGTGCTCGAGAACGGCTGGTCGCCATTCGAGATGTTTCAGGAGGGCGCACTCGCCGGCTTGAGCGTCGACTATCTGCATGCGGTTGTCGGACCGGACACGAAGATCGAGACGAAGAGCTTTCCGGACATGGAGCAACTGCTCGCGGCGGCATGTTCGAACCGGGTCGATGTGCTGATGAGCATCGCTCGCACACCGGAGCGTGAGCATTGCCTGTCGTTCTCGGTGCCTTACTTTCGCGGTTCGACTTCTGCCGTGACGCTTGCCAG
Source organism: Paraburkholderia diazotrophica (assembly GCF_900108945.1). Classification (GTDB taxonomy): domain Bacteria; phylum Pseudomonadota; class Gammaproteobacteria; order Burkholderiales; family Burkholderiaceae; genus Paraburkholderia; species Paraburkholderia diazotrophica. The sequence goes on from NZ_FNYE01000002.1 coordinate 402,295, forward strand.
CAATGCGCTGGTGTTGTCCGGCCAGACACAGGTCCAGAACGCGCGTGTCGCCGTCGAACGCGGTTTTGCGCTCAGTTCGGTGTTGCGTGAGCGATATCCGCGCGCCCGGATCGATTCCTTCGCCGACACGTCATCGGCGTTACGGGCGGTCAAACAGGGCGGCGACGACGTCTACTTTGGCTTCACTCCCGCTGTGCGGCACTACCTCGCCGATCCCGAATTTCGCAGCCTGAGCGTCGCATTCGAGGAAACCGGCCAGTTCAGCGAGATGCGCTTCGCGGTGCCTGTTGCGAGGAGCGATCTGCGAGACAAGCTGGACAGCGGACTCGCAGCGATGCAACCAGAAGACGAGGCCGCCATTCGGGCGCGCTGGCTCGGCGGCGGCTTCGACGCACGGCCTGCTTCGATGGTATCCAATCTCGTGCTGAGCCGCGAAGAGCAGGCCTGGCTTCAATCGCTGCCGCCATTGTCGGTTGGCTTCGACAGCAATTGGGCTCCATTCAGTACGCTCGATGAAATGGGTAGACCGTCGGGCGTCGCCGCCGACTATCTCGACTATCTCGGCCGCACACTTGGCGTCACCTTCCATCGCGCGCCTGCGAAGGACTGGTTCGCGACGATTGCCGACTTCGGCCGCGGCAACGTCGCCGTGCTCGCCACCGCCACGCGCAACGATCCGCGGCTGTCGCGAGCGGCCTTTAGCCAGGCATACGAAACTTATCCGCTCGTCATCGTGGCGCGCGAAAACGAACCGGCCGCGCGCAGTCTCAACGATTTCTCGTCGCGCCGTGTAATGGTGTCGGCGCATACCCAGGGTTCGGTGCCGTTTCATCTGTATGGCGTATCTGCGGCGCACGTGGCCGTTACTGCGAGGCTCGACGAGGCCTTGAAGGCGATTGCCTCAGGCCGCGCCGATGCGCTGGTCGGCAATGTCGCCGAAGTCGATGCCGCGCTGACGCAGCAATATGCTGGCGTGCTGAAGATCGTCGGTACAGTGCGCGAACCGGACGCGGTGGGCTTCGCAGTCCGTCAGAACCTCGCGCCGCTGGCCGGGCTGATCGACCGGGCATTGCTCGCGATGCCCGCCTCGGAGCGGCAGCGTATCCGTCAGAAGTGGGTGACGGGCGACCTCCACGCGCAGGGCGCCTGGAGCGTGACCGCGCTCAGGCTGTTGCCGGTGCTGATCGGTATCGGCGTTGTGCTGCTGGTGACGCTGCGGGCGTACGTGATGTTGCAGCGTGAAGTCACCCGGCGCGAACGCACGGAGCACGAACTCGAGTCGCAGCTGAACTTCCAGCAAACGATGATGGAAATGATGCCGTATCCGTTCGTCGCGAAAGATTTGCGCGGGCGCTACATCGCCGTCAATCGTGCCTACGAGGAAGCGACCGGGCTCAGACGCAACGCGGTGATGGCCCGCACGAGCACCGACGTCCGCGCGTGGGGCGAGGACAACAGCGTGCGTCTCGAACAGCTGACGCATGACGCGCTGGCGAGTGGAATACCCACGCAGATCGAGCTCGAATTCGACGACCCCAACGGCGATACGCGGCACGGTCTGTTCTGCGTACGTGTTTGCAACGGTGCCGACGGTACGCCTTCGTGTGTGCTGGGCACGGTCGTCGACATCACCGACATTCGCCGCGCCGAAATGCTTGCGAGCGAAACGCAGCGGCGTCTCGTCGACGTGACAGCGTCGCTGCCGGCCGTGGTGTTCCAGTTGCGCCGCGGGCTCGATGGCAAGTACACGTTCCCGTACGTCGGCGGCGATACCAAGCATCTGCTCGGCTACGACAGCGCGGCGCTGATGCGCACAGGCGCACTCGATTTCGCCACCATCTGCATGGACGACCGGCCGGTAGTCGTTTCGGAACTGGAACGCTCGGCGGAATTGTCGACGCCCGTGCACCTGGAATTCCGGATCGACGGGCCGACCGAGCAGCGCTGGGTTCGCGCTGAGCTGGTGCCGCGTCTCGAGCCGTCGGGCGTGACAGTCTGGAGCGGCTATTGGGTGGACGCGAGCATCGAGCGGTTGCGAGCCGACGAGCTGGCGCACGCGCGCGATCTGGCCGAAGCCGCCTCGCGCGCAAAGGACGACTTTCTCGCGATGATGAGCCACGAAATCCGTACGCCGATGAACGGCGTGCTCGGGCTCGTCGAAGTACTGGAGCGCACGCGGCTCGAAGCCGATCAGGGCGAGATGCTCCGTATGATTCACGAGTCGGCGGGCGCGTTGCTGCAAATTCTCGATGACTTGCTCGACTACTCGAAGATCGAAGCGGGACGGCTGACCATCGAATCGGAGCCCATCGACTTGCGCGATCTCGTCGACACGGCAGTTGGCCTGCTGGCAGGACGCGCGCATGAGAAAGGCCTGAAAGTGCGCGTCGATGTCGAGCCTCAGGTGGCCGCGACGCTGCGCGGCGACAGCGTTCGTCTGCGACAAATCCTGTTCAATCTGCTCGGCAACGCGATCAAGTTCACGCCTCAAGGTGAGGTCGACGTGCGCGTCGTAGTGATTGAGCAGAGCGAGGCAGGGCAAACAGTCGAGATCACCGTCGACGATACGGGTATCGGCATCGCGCCCGAAGTGCAGGCGCGGCTGTTCGAGCCGTTCGTGCAGGCGGAATCGTCAACGACGCGGCGCTTCGGCGGCACAGGCCTCGGCCTCACGATCTGCCGTAAGCTCGTTGCGTTGATGGGCGGCACGCTCACGTTGTCCAGTACGCAAGGCAAAGGCACGCGCATGAAGTTGCGGCTGCTGATGCCGCTCGAAACGGAGCACTACACGGCGGGCGGATTGCGCGGCAAGCGTGGGATAGTCGCGACAGCCGATGCGGCCGTCGCGCAGGCGCTGATCCACTTCGGCGCGGCGCTCGGCATCGATTTGCGTTGCGCTGATCCGGAGCGCGAGCAATTGAGCGATCCGCGAGCGCTGCGTGATGTGGATCTGGTTTTTGTCGACGTTGGCGTTGAAGTGCCCGCAGCCGTCGAGCAGTCCGGCGCGAAGGTCGTCGTCCTGACCGAGAAGCCCAAGCCGACGGGCTACCGGATCGTCGACAACGCCGTACGCGTGAGCATCAATCCGATTTCGTGGCGCGGCCTGAGCGCGGCATGCGCCGCGGCGCTGACGGGACTGTCGCCCGCGCCGGCGCGGGCGACTGGTGAGGCAGAGGCGGGCGTCGTTGCGCCGCCGGATCGGGAACGCGCGATAGCGAGCGGTCGGCTCGTGCTCGTCGCCGAAGATCATCCCGTGAACCAGGAATTGATCCGTCATCAACTGGCGCTGCTCGGCTTTGCCTGCGACGTCGTCAACGATGGTGCCGAAGCCATCGACGCGCTCGGCTCGACACCGTACGGCTTTCTCATTACCGACTGCCACATGCCTCGGATGTCCGGCTACGAACTCGCGCGAGCGATTCGCGAGAAAGAGGCGCAGACGGGCGCGCGGCTGCCGATTCTCGGCATCACCGCGAACACCGCGCCGGAAGATTTGAAGGCGTGCCGCGACGCCGGTATGGACGATTGCCTCATCAAGCCAACGCGCCTCGCCACGTTGCGCGACTACCTGAGCCGTTGGTTCGTTGCGGACAGCTCGCGTACGGGCACGCCCGGCGAGGCGCCAGGCGTCCCCGTTGCCGACGCGCGGCCCGAGAATGCCGACACCACGACGTTCGTCCCCGTCGATCTGAGCCAGCTGACCCAGGTCTGGGGCAGCGAGTCGACGGTGAAGTCGTTGCTCGATGCGTTCGTGTCCGCGGTGCGCGACGACATGCGCGCGTTGCCGGCGCTGCTGCATGAGCCGGATGTCGCGGAGCTGCGGCAATGGCATCATCGCGTCGCCGGCGCCGTTAGCGTGTTGCAGTATCCGCCGTTGCTTCGAGCGCTCGAACACTATCGTCGGCAGTTGACGGTTGCACCGCCCGAGACGCTGCGCAGCGAAGGCATCACCCTCGCGCGTATGTGCAATGCGATGCTCGACGGCATCGAGGTGCAGGCTGCGCTGCTTGCATAAGGTCTCGTTTCCTCCCGCTTGGCAAGGCTTTGCGTCGCTGCGTGTGCTTCACACGCAGCGCTGCGATTTGCACTAGTATGTGCTGGCGCTACGTGCGGCATCGCGTCGACAGCCATGCGTATGCGCCGATGCCGCGTGCAAAGACTCGGAGAAAACAATGACTGCAATTCGAAAGCTGAGCTTGGTGGCTGTACTGTGGGCGCTGGCGTCGGGGGTTGCGCTTGCGGATACGGTCGAATTGAAGGCCGACCTCGAACCGTCGAGCGAAGTGCCGCCGCGCGTCAGCCACGGACACGGCGCGTTGGATGCCACTTTCGACACGTCGACCAAAACCCTTAAATGGACGGCAACGTACGAGGGCTTGTCGGGGCCTGTGACGATGGCACACTTCCATGGTCCTGCCCCCGTCGGTCAAAACGCGAAGGTGCAGGTGCCTATCGACAAGAGCGCGTTGGCCAGCCCGATCAAAGGTTCCGCGACGCTGACCGAACAGCAGGTCACGGACCTCATGGCGGGCCAGTGGTATTTCAACGTTCACACCGCGCAGAATCCGTCGGGTGAAATTCGCGGCCAGCTCCTGCCGGCGAATTGAACGATCGCGTTCGCCGGAAGCGCCCACGCCGTTTCTGGCTTTCGTTACCTTTCCAAACGGCGCGCCCGGTTGCGACGCCAAAAGAACCCCCTTCGAGTCTCCTTCGACGGAAGCCAGCCAAAAGCCACGTACCATGACGCTTAACCGTCGATGGAGGCCATTCCGATGAGTTGGCAAAGCGCCTTGGCGTGCTGGTTTCTGCGCCGTCAGTTTCATCCGCAGACGCGGCATTCGACGATCAACGCCGAACGCGCGCGCAAGATGACAGCGAAGCGCGCCTATACGCCGCGCGTGCCGCCCGGCTGGACGTTGCACGAACGGTATCGCGAGCAGGACTGGCCGTTGCGCGGCGAATGGCTCACGCGCGCCGACGGCCGACACGCGGCGACGATCCTGTATCTGCATGGCGGCGGCTACTACTTTTGCTCGCCGCAGACGCATCGCGCGGCTTCCTTCGGCCTCGCCACGCGCAGCGGCGCGCGCGTCTTCTCGCTCGATTACCGGCTCGCGCCGGAGCACCCGTTTCCTGCCGCGCTCGACGATGCGCTCGCCGCGTATCGACATCTGCTCGACGAAGGGACGAAGCCGGGATCGATCGTGATCGCGGGCGATTCGGCGGGCGGCGGTCTCGCGCTCGCGACGCTCGTCGCGTTGCGCGATGCAGGCGATTCGCTGCCCGCGGGCGCGGTCCTGTTTTCTCCGTGGACCGATCTGGCCGCGACAGGCGCCTCGTTGCAAACCAATGACGGGATCGATCCGATGTTTCATGGTCCGTCCGTCGCGCGCGCGGCAAAGCTTTATCTCGGCGGCACGCCCGCGACGCATCCGTACGCTTCGCCGCTCTACGCGGACCTGAGCGGCCTGCCGCCGCTCTTCATGCACGTGAGCAGCACGGAGGTGCTGCTCGACGATTCACGCCGCGTCGTGGACAAGGCGCGCACCGCGGGCGTCGATGTCGACTTCGAGATCTGGCGCAAGATGCCGCACGTATGGCAGCTGTGGGTGCCGTTCATTCCGGAGGCGAGCCGCTCGCTCGATCTCGCCGCCCGTTTCGTCCGGCGCGTGACGGGCATGCAGGGCGATCTTCATCCGTCGAGCGAAACGTCGATTGCCTGATAGGCCGCTTGGACGGCCTCCGGGCCGTACTGGCGCTCGAGCCTGCGCACGGTGAAGTGGCCGTGCGCGACCTGCTGGAAGTGATCGATGAACACGGTATTCACCATCGCGCCGAGCACCGCGCCGATCGCCGGAATCGACTTGGCCGCGATCTGTTCGCTGACCTGCACCGAGAAGCGCGACGCGATCGTGCTCACGAGGCGCAGCAGTGCGGCCGAGCCGTGCGTGGTGAAGCCCTTCGTCGCGATCTCCGACGACGCCTTCGACACCGCCTGCGCCAGCGCGCCGCGCATGATGAAGTAGCCGTAATCGGCATCGTCATCGGCTTTCGACGTGCCGCCCATGCCGAGCACAGTCAGACATTGCAACTGCGTATCGATCGACGTCAGATCCTCGCCCTCGCTGCGCGCGACATCGCAGATCGAGCGGAACATCAGCGTCGTCGTGACGGGCAGTTCGACGGGCAGCGCAAGCAGTCCGAATGCGCCGCCTGCGGCACCCGTCGTCGCGACGGCGAACTTGTGCAGCAGATTGCTCGGCCGTTCGCTGACGCCGGTCGGCGCGCCGCCGATCGGTCGCCCGAGCGTGCGCAGCGCGATTTGCAGACACTTGCGCAGCGCGAGTTGCGTCGCGTCGTTGACCTTGTCGTTGGCCATCGGCGGCATGCGCGCGATCAATTTCTCCAGCGGCGCCCCGACGATGCCCGCCAGTTTCATCGCCAGCGCAGGGCTTTCGAGTTCGTGCCTGGCGCGGCGCAGAGCCGCGAGGTCGTCGGTGGAAAGCGGTGTGGCGGCAAGCGTGGCTGGATTCATGAATCTTCCTGACTTCGTCTGATGGCGATTTGCTTACGCATTCTGGGCGAAAACGGCACGCCGATGCACGCAGGATTAGAACCATTCGACGTGTTATGATTCCGTATCGTTGACTCGTCAACAGTTGCACCATCAAAAATGGCCGTACACACTGCCGCCCACCATTCGAGTGGGCAAGTTTTACCGTTCCGGGAATCGTTGCTGGCGATGCTCGGCGTCTCTTTCGTATCGATGCTCGTCGCGCTCGATCAGACGGTGGTCGGCACCGCGCTGCCCACGATCGTCGCTGACCTGAAGGGCTTTGAGCTCTACGCATGGGTCGCGACGTCCTATCTGCTGACGTCGGTGATCACCGTGCCGATTTTCGGCCGCCTCGGCGACTACTACGGGCGCAAGCCGTTCGTCATTGCGTCGATCGTCGTGTTCACGGCGGCCTCGGTGCTATGCGGGGCGGCGCACGACATGCTGTTCCTCGTGATCGCGCGCGGCCTGCAAGGCATCGGCGGCGGCATGCTGGTCGGCACCGCGTTCGCGTGCATTCCCGATCTGTTCCCTGATTCCGTCGTCCGTCTGCGCTGGCAGGTGCTGATGAGTTCGGCATTCGGCATCGCGAATGCCGTCGGCCCGTCGCTCGGCGGTTTTCTCACGCAGTACTACGGCTGGCGCTCGGTGTTCTATGTGAATCTGCCTGTCGGCCTGCTGTCGCTGTTCTTCGTATGGCGGTATCTGCCGCACCTGCGGCACATCGCGCATGAAGGCAAGATGCGGCTCGACTGGCCGGGCGCGCTGCTGATTGCGGTGTCGCTCGGCGGCCTGCAGCTTTTCGTCGAGCTTCTGCCGAAGCATGGCGTAACGGCGTCGGCCGTTGCGTTGCTCGCGATCAGTGTCGCCAGCGCGATTGCGCTGTGGCAGTGGGAAAAGCGTTTCCCGCAAGCGATTCTTCCCATCGACATGTTCCGCAACCAGAGCCTTTCCGCGCTTTTCGTTCTTGCCGTGCTGGGCGGATTCGCGATGTTCTCGCTGCTGTTCTACGCGCCGCTGCTGTTTCAGGGCGGCTTCGGGATGATGCCGAACGAGGCGGGCCTCGTGATCACGCCGCTCGTCGTGTTCATCACGATTGGCAGCATTGCGAACGGGCGTGTCGTGTCGCGCATTCCGAATCCGAACGTGATGCTGTACATCGGCTTTGCGCTCTTTGCCGCGGCGTCGCTCGGCGTGGTGGTTGCCACGCGCTCGATGCCGCACTGGCTGCTGATGCTGTTCATGACGCTGGGCGGCCTCGGCCTCGGCTTCGTGCTGCCGAATCTCACCGTGTTCGCGCAGCAGACGGCGGGCCGCGGGCATCTCGGCATTGCGACGGCGCTGTTGCAATCGCTGCGGATGATCGGCGGCATGATCGGCACGGCGCTGACGGGCACGCTCGTCACCCATATGTACGCGAGCGGCGTGCGCAATGCACTCGATGCCGATCACGCGAGCCAGTGGTTCACCAATCTTGGCGACCCGCAGATTCTCGTCAATCGCGACGGACAGCACACGCTTTTGAATGAACTCGCGCGCGCAGGGCACAATGGCGCGATGCTGCTGGAATCGGCGCGCGAATCGCTGGTCGGCGCGATCCATATGGGCCTCGCGCTGGGCGCGCTGGTCGCGGTGTTCGCTGTCTGGCAAAGCCGACGCGTTCCGCCCGTCAAACTGCGCAAGCAGATCGAACCGGCCGTCCACGTCGATTGACGGGTGTTTTAGCGCTTCAACATCGTAGAAAGATCATGGAAGAACAGGACCGCGTCGCTATCCTTCAACAGTTCGGCCGCACGTATCGGGCGTTCATGTCCGCGTTCGAAACGCGCGTCGGTCATCCGCTGCCGCGCTGGCGCATTCTGCTCGCGCTGTACGAACAGGCGGGCGAGTCGTCGCAGAAGAAGCTGGTCGAGCGCTTGCGCGTCGACCCGGGCGCGCTGACACGTCAGCTGAAGTCGCTGGAAGCAATGGGCTGGATCGCGCGCAGCATGGACGAGCGCGATAACCGCATCACCAATGTGAAGCTCACGGGCGAGGGCCGCGCTGCAATCGAAACGAGTCTGCCGAACCGCAATGCGTTCCTGCACGACACGATGGCCGCTTTGCCGGACGATGTGCTGGCGGGCCTGGCGGGCGCGCTGACGATGCTCGAGGCGCGCATCGGCGAAGTGGTGACGGCCGCGTCCGCTGAGACGGAAGCCACGGCCGCAGGACGTTGAACGGCCGAACGAGAACGGCGCATGCCATGACACGAAGCAAATGTCGCGCAGCGCCGCTCCGATCGAAGCATGGGTCGAAGAACCGATCGAAGAAAAATCAGAAGAACGTTTCGATCACTTCAGTCACCCGATACGACGGATCGAGCACGAGCACCTGACGCCACTTGTCGAACGTCAGGCACGGATGCGAGATGTCGAACGCGATCATGTCGCCGACCTTGAGATCGGCGCCGGCGGGAATCCGCAGATACGCGTGCTGATCCATCATGCCGAAAATTTCCCAGCCTTCGTCAGCGGCGATATCGCGCGGCGACTGCGTGCCCGGACGATAGTGCTTCGCGGGCTCCGGATAGCCAGCGTCGAACGCCGAGTCGCGCTTGCCGAGGCCGATGATCGCGCGGTCCGGTTCGGGAATCGACTGCACGTAGGCCCATAGATGCAGCGCGGGCAGCAGACCTTCGCCCATGCGCTTCGCGACGGGATTGCGTTTGAAGATGTCCGTCTGCGCCTTGCGGTAGATGCCGACGTCGTGCGTCAGATAGCAGCCCGGGCGCAGCACGATCTCGATTCTGTCCTTGCGCGAAGCCTTCGCGAACTCTTCCGCGACGACGTCGTACCATGCCGATCCCGCGCCCGATAGCACGGCGGGCGTGCGCGTGAAGCGGCCCTGATCGGAAAGTTCGAGCGTGAGCCTGACGGCGCTGCGCAGAAAGTCGCGCACTTCCTGTTCTTCCTTCAACACGCCTTCGTATAGTTCGACGCCCGCGAGCTTCAGCGAATCCGGATAACGCGCAATCGCGTCGAGCACTGCGCTGGTCTGCGCTTCGTCGCGCACGCCCGTGCGGCCGCCCGGCACGCCGAGTTCCACCAGCACCTGCAACTGCTTCTTCACCGAGCCGAAAAACTTGCCGAGCTGCTCGACGCCTTCGACGGAATCCACGAGACAGAAGAACTCGAAATCGGGATCGCTCAGCAGCTCGGCGATCATCAGCATATTGCGCTTGCCGACCAGCTGGTTCGCCATCAGCACACGCGAGATGCCGCCGTGATACGCGGCGCGCACCTGATGTGCGGTTGCGAGCGTGATGCCCCATGCGCCTGTTTCGATCTGGCGACGGAACAGTTGCGGCGCCATCGTCGTCTTGCCGTGCGGCGCGAGCTTCACGCCGTATTCGGCGACGAACTTCTGCATCCAGTTCAAGTTGTGCTCGATGCGGTCCGCGTACAGCACGGCGGCCGGCAGGCTCACGTCCTCGTCGAGCAGATTCCAATCGAGACGCGCTGCGTCCGCAAGCTGGATGCTCGTGCCGGGCACGTTGCCCAAGCCCTTGCTGTAAGGATCGATCGTCGCTCCCTGATAGTTTGTAACTTTCATGTCACGCTGCTCCATCATCCAGTTAAATCGAGTCGAAGTTGACTTTCACATGTTACCGAAAGTACGATGGCTGATGAAATGTTATTTAGTACCATGCATTCGGCGGCCGATGTTACCGGCGCGGCGTGGTGCGCACGAGCCATGAATTCCACAGCCGAACCCGTTGCCTTTGACATCGTCGCACGCATTGCCGAATGCGCGCCCGAGTTGCGCTCGGCGGAGCGCAAGGTGGCGGCGCTGATCCTCGATGATCTGACGAGCGCATCGCGCGCAAGCATCGGTGCGTTGGCCGAGCGGGCGGAAGTGAGCGTCGCGACGGTCACGCGTTTCGCGAAAGCGGTCGGTTGTCGGGACGTGCGCGAACTGAAGCTGCGGCTCGCGCAGGCGGCCGCCGTCGGCCAGCGCTTCCTGCAGCCGGGCGCGCAGCCCGACACGCCGGAGCCGCTCGCGACGCGCGTGTTCGACGAGTTGCAGACGGCGCTCGCGCACAACCATCACCTGCTGTGCCAGGCGCCCATTGCGCAAGCCGCTGCCGCGTTGCGCGAAGCGCGGATGATCTACGTGTTCGGCATGGGCGGCGGCTCGACGGCGCTCGCCGACGAGATGCGCTTTCGGCTCGTGCGTCTGGGCCGGCCGGTCGCGACCTATCAGGATGGTCTGTTGCAACGCATGGTGGCATCGACGGTTTCGCGCGATACCGTCGTGATCGCGCTTTCGACGACGGGCCGCGTGCCGGAGATGGTCGACAGTTGCCGCATCGCGCGCAGCTACGGCGCGACGCTCGTCACGGTGACGGCGCCCGCGTCGCCGCTTGCGAAGCTCGCTGACTGGCTGATCCCCATCGTCGCGTTCGAAACCGACTTCATCTACAAGCCGTCGTCGTCGCGCTACGCGATGATGATGGCACTCGACGTGCTCGTCACCGAACTGGCCCTGAGTCTGGGCGACGAGAGCCGCGAACTGCTGCGCCGCATGAAGCATGCACTCGATGCGCATCGCGGCGGCGGCGACCGACAACCGCTAGGAGATTGATCCATGCATTCGCACCCCGAAGCCGCCGATACGCTGATCGTCGGCGCGCAACTGTACGATGGCACGGGCGCGCCGCCTGTCGAGCGCGACGTCGCGATACGCAATGGGAAGATCGTCGCGATCGGCAATCTGTCGAACTGGCTTGCCGAAGAAGTGATCGAGGCGAACGGCCGTGCGCTCGCGCCGGGCTTCATCGACGTACACACGCACGACGACACGCATGTGATCCGCTCGCCGCAAATGCTGCCGAAGATCACGCAAGGCGTGACGACGGTGATCGTCGGCAACTGTGGGATCAGCGCGTCGCCCGTGTCGCTGAAGGGCGATCCGCCCGATCCGATGAACCTGCTCGGCGAGCGCGATGCGTTCCAGTATCCGACCTTCGCCGCGTATGTCGATGCGGTGAATGCGGCGAAGCCGTCGGTGAACGTGAGCGCGCTGATCGGGCACACGGCGCTGCGCAACAACCATATGGACCGGCTCGATCGCGCGGCGACGCCGCAGGAAATCGACGGCATGCGCGCGCAACTCGAAGAGGCGCTCGCGAATGGCGCGCTCGGCTTGAGCTCGGGGCTCGCGTATGGCTCCGCATTCGCCGCGCCGACTGAAGAAGTGATGGCGCTCGCCGAGCCGCTCGCAGTGGCGGGCGCGCTGTACACGACGCACATGCGCACCGAGTTCGACGCGATTCTCGACGCGATGGACGAGGCGTATCGGATCGGCAAGCATGCGCGCGTGCCCGTGGTCATTTCGCATCTGAAGTGCGCGGGACCGTCGAACTGGGGGCGCAGCGTCGAGGTGCTCGGATCGCTCGAAGGCGCGCGCCGGCTGCATCCCGTGGGCTGCGACTGCTATCCGTACAACCGCAGTTCGTCGACGCTCGACCTCAAACAGGTGACAGGCGATATCGATATCACGATCACGTGGTCGACGCCTCATCCCGAGATGGCGGGCAAGATGGTGAAGGACATCGCGGCCGGGTGGGGCGTGACGCAGCAGGAAGCCGCGAAGCGCTTGCAGCCCGCGGGCGCCGTGTATCACAACATGTCCGAGGACGACGTGCGGCGCATCCTCTCGCATCCGGCGACGATGGTCGGCTCCGATGGCTTGCCGAACGATCCGTTGCCGCATCCGCGTCTGTGGGGCGCGTTCCCGCGCGTGCTCGGACACTATGCGCGCGACCAGCAACTGATTCCGCTGGAGGAAGCGATTCGCAAGATGACGAGCCTGTCGGCGCGGCGCTTCGGCCTGAAGGAACGCGGCGAAGTGCATATCGGCTATCACGCCGATCTCGTGCTGTTCGACGCGGCGCGCGTGCGCGATGCGGCGACGTTCGACAAGCCGCAGCAGGCTGCCGATGGCATCGACGCCGTGTGGGTGAATGGCGTGCTGTCGTATCTCGATGGCAAGCCGACGGGCGAGCGCGCGGGCAAGTTCGTCGCGCGTGGAGCGACGGCGGCATCGCGTGCCGCGTTGTCCGAGGCTTTTTGAATTTCGGTTGATGCGTTCGCATTGGGTGCGAACGCGCTTACGTGACTTACGTGACAGGAGTTGAACGATGAAGCGTTATGGCGTTGAAGGTGGCAAAGGCACGGGCGGACAGGTGATGCCGTTCGCGCGTGCAGTCGAAGCGGATGGCTGGCTGTTCGTGTCGGGGCAGACGCCGATGGAGAACGGCGAAGTGATCAACGGCGGGATCGTCGAGCAATCGCGCAAGGCGATTCAGAACGTGCTCGCTATTCTGACCGAGGCGGGATACGGGGCTGAGCATGTCGTGCGTTGCGGGGTGTGGCTCGACGATCCGCGCGATTTTGCTTCCTTCAACAAGGTGTTCAAGGAGTACTTTGGTGCGAATCCGCCTGCGCGTGCTTGTGTCGTTTCGTCGATGGTGATCGACTGCAAGGTCGAAGTCGATTGCGTTGCTTATAAGAAGCCTGCGGGTTGAGGTTTGGTTTGCCTTTATCGCGGGCATCGGCGATGCATTTGCTTTGCCCTTTTCGCTGGCATCCGCGATGCGCCTCGCGGCGCGGGCGTTGCCCCTGTGCGGGGCGGCACTCACTTTCTTTGCCGCCGCAAAGAAAGTAAGCAAAGAAAGCGGGCTCACACCGCCAGTGCTTGACGTATACCCACGGGCTCTCGACGTCCCCGTATTTTGTGCGGCAATGTGCGGGCCTGCATTCGTTGCCAACGCTCTGGCTCAACGCCTCACCCGCTTCATACACGCGTGGCACAACGAAGGGTATCGAACGCTTTAGCACCGCATGTCGGTAGTGAATGAGGCTGCTGCGTCGTAAAGGGCAACGCCCGAACTTGGCGCCGCATCGCGTCACGACGGTGTCCTGTGCGGCGCGAATGCCTACACACAGTTTGCCGCAAAGGGGCGTGGGAATATTCGATGCCGCGCGCTTCAGCTCGGGGGTATGAAGCGGGTGAGGCGCTTAGGTAGAGCGCTGGCAACGAACATAAGCCTGCGTGCTGCCGTGTGAAGGACGGGGACGTTGAGAGCCCGTGGGTATACGTCAAGCACTGGCGGTGTGAGCCCGCTTTCTTTGCTTACTTTCTTTGCGGCGGCAAAGAAAGTGAGTGCCGCCCCGCACAGGGGCAACGCCCGCGCCGCGAAGGCGCAACGCGGATGCCAGCGAAAATGCAAAAACAGTGTCGCAGACAGAAAAAAATCACTGCCGCGCGGTACGCAAATTATCCGGCATCGGCAGATTGAAATTCGTGCGGAACGGATTGATATCGAGCCCACCGCGCCGCGTATAGCGCGCATACACGGCCAGCTTCACCGGCTGACAGATCTTCAGCACATCGGTAAAGATCTTCTCGACGCACTGCTCGTGGAACCCTGTATGGTTCCGATAAGAAATGATGTACCGAAGCAGTGAAGCGTGATCGATCTGCGGCCCGACGTAATGAATCTGCACGGAGCCCCAATCCGGCTGCCCCGTTACCGGGCAATTGGATTTCAGCAGATTGGAGAACAGCGTCTCCTCGACAGGCGCTTCATCCAGCGCCGCCTTCAGCAAACCTGCATCCGGCTGATAAATCTCGGCATCGAGATCGAGCCGGTCCAGCGAAGTCCCTTCGAACTCATCGAGCCCGAGCTTCGAAAACTCCGCGGGCGGATAGAGATGCAACGACACGGAAGCGCCACACGCGGCGGACACATCGCGCTTGATCGCATCACGCACGACGTCGATCGAATCGAATGAAGTCTGCGCAAAAGACCCGAGATACAGCTTGAACGATTTCGACTCAACGATATTCGGCGAATCGGCCGGAATGTAGAAAGTCGCAATCGCAATCTGCGGCTTGCCGCGCGCGTTGAGCCACGACAGCTCATACGCGTTCCAGATGTCCGTGCCGAAGAAAGGCAACGTCGCGCCGATGCCGATCTGGTCGCGCGCATTTTTCCGCGCAATCGGAAAGAGCAGCGTGGCGTCGTACTGTTCGGTATAAGTGGCCGGTTTGCCCAGCGGAGATTGTTCGGGTGTCATGTTGCATTCACGATGCCACTCACGACATGCCCGATCGCTGTCACGTCACGGGCCGATTCGCAGTGGCGAATTTGATCGTCGAAGAAAAAGTCCGGCTCGAACTCGCGCAGAAAGGCGCTCTTGTCGAGCCCGCCAAGAAACATCGCTTCGTCGATTTCAATGTTCCAGGCCATCAAGGTGCGGATCGCGCGCTCATGCGCGGGTGCCGAGCGCGCCGTCACGAGGGCCGTGCGGATGTGCATCGGCGCGGCTTCGTCGGCGAGCGTCTGCAAGCGATGCAGTGCTTGCAGCAAAGGTTTCAGCGGTCCGTCGGCGAGCGGCAAATCCTTGTTGTCGATCTCATGACCGACGAATGCCCGCAAGCCATCGCGCTGAAACACGCGCTCCGCTTCGTCCGAAAAGAGCACGGCGTCGCCGTCGAACGCGATGCGGATTTCGTCCGGGTACTTGCTCGCCATTTTCGCCGATTCGGGCAAAACGCGCGCAGCGGGAAATCCTGCCGCCAGCGCATCGCGCACGTCGTCCTGATTCGCGGACAGAAACAGCGACGCATTCAGCGGCTTCAGATACGCAAACGGCGCGCGGCCGCGCGTGAACACGCCGCGCTCGATGGCAAGCCCATGTTCGCGGCACGAACTGAAGGCGCGCAAGCCGCTGATGGGATCGCTGCGGGACAGTATCACCACTTCCACGCGATGCGCGCCCGCATTCAGCGCGAGCAGCTTGCGGATCAGCGAAAACGCGACGCCGGCTTTGGCCGGCACGTTCAGCCGCTCACGCTGCAGCCCTTCGTAGGCGCGCTGATCGCCATCCTCGAACACGCGGTTCTCTTCCTCGAAATCAAACAGCGCGCGCGAGGAGATCGCCACCACCAGCTTGTCGTTCAGCGAAAAGGCCATGCGTTAAATGAACATGCGTCAATGGACATGAGTCAGGCGAGGAACAGTCGATACACCGGGTTCGCCGTCTCTTCCCAGTACGGATAGCCGAGCGTCGCGAGGAAGCGCGCGAATTGCGCGTCTTCCGCCGACGGCACCTGAATCCCGACGAGGATCGAGCTATAGTCCGCGCCCTGGTTCCGGTAGTGGAAGAGGCTGATGTTCCAGTTCGGCGCCATCGACGACAGGAACTTCATCAGCGCGCCCGGCCGCTCAGGAAACTCGAAGCGGAACAGGCGCTCGTCGTGCGCGAGCGGCGAGCGTCCGCCGACCATGTAGCGGATGTGCTGCTTCGATAGTTCGTCGCCCGTCAGATCGACGGTCGCGAAGCCGTGCTCCTCGAATGCGCCCGCGATCTGCGCCGACTCGCCGCGGTTGCGGATTTGCACGCCGACGAAGATATGGGCGGACTTCGCATCCGCAATACGGTAGTTGAATTCGGTGACGCTACGCGTGCCGACCAGTTCGCAGAAGCGCTTGAAGCTGCCGCGCTCTTCGGGAATCGTCACGGCGAACACGGCCTCGCGCGCCTCGCCCACCTCGGCGCGTTCCGCGACGAAGCGCATCCGGTCGAAGTTCATGTTCGCGCCGGACGTGACGGCGATCAGCGTCTGGTTCTCGATGCCTTCGCGTTCCGCATATTGCTTCGCGCCCGCGACGGCCAGCGAGCCCGCCGGCTCCAGCACGCTGCGCGTGTCCTGGAAGACGTCCTTGATCGCGGCGCACAGCGCGTCGGTGTTGACCGTCAGCACGTCGTCGAGATACGCCTGGCACAGGCGGAACGTCTCTTCGCCGACGAGCTTCACGGCCGTGCCGTCCGAGAACAGGCCGACTTCGTTCAGCGTCACGCGCTCGCCCGCCTTCAGCGATTGCGCCATCGCGCACGAGTCCTCTGTCTGCACGCCGATCACCTTGATCTCCGGGCGCACCGATTTCACGTACGCCGCGATGCCCGCCGCAAGACCGCCGCCGCCGATGGGGACGAAGATCGCATGAATCGGCGCCTGATGCTGGCTCAGGATTTCCATCGCGACCGTGCCCTGGCCGGCGATCACGTATTCATCGTCGAACGGATGCACGAACGTCAGACCTTGC
Organism: Paraburkholderia diazotrophica; assembly: GCF_900108945.1. Taxonomy (GTDB): domain Bacteria; phylum Pseudomonadota; class Gammaproteobacteria; order Burkholderiales; family Burkholderiaceae; genus Paraburkholderia; species Paraburkholderia diazotrophica. The sequence continues at coordinate 419,010 of NZ_FNYE01000002.1, forward strand.
TGTTGCTGCAGCTTCACTGCGTGCGCGTAGGCGTCGCTATACGATTCGCCCACCTGCACGACTTCGACAGTCGGGCCGCCATGCGCGCGTACGGCATCGACCTTCACCTGCGGCGTCGTCACGGGCACGACGATGATCGCCTTCACGCCCATGCGGGCCGCCGACAGCGCAACGCCTTGCGCATGATTGCCCGCCGAAGCCGTAATCACGCCGCGCGCGAGGGCGTCGGCGGGAATGTGCGCCATCTTGTTGTACGCGCCGCGCACCTTGAACGAGAAGACGGGCTGGTTGTCCTCGCGTTTCAGGTAAATCGGGTTGCGCAGCCGTTCGGACAGATTCCGCGCATGTTCGAGTTCGGTCTCACGCGCGACGTCGTAGACGCGGGCGGTGAGGATTTTCTTCAGATAGTCGTGGGAAGCCATGCGGATCACGCGCGGTGCGCTTTTATGGGACGGGAAAAGATCAATGATAGCGCCAACGGCCTGCCCCGACGCGCCTGATCCGGCATTCGGCCGTGCGGTTTCGCCGTAGCGATGCTGCCGGCCAGCCGACCGGACGGTCGGAAAATCCGGCGCGGCCTGATGCGGACGACGATGCATTTCGGGCGCGTCGCCGTCTGGCAGTTTCGCGGCGAATTCTGGCAGGCTGACGCGCAAACGCTTGTCGCGCGGACATCCGGGCGTCAACGCGCGCGGGGATCATGCGGTAGAATTGTGTTTTGGAAAAGGATCAGATGATGCATTGGCAGCCTCGGATCGCCCATTTGATGCCCGTCCCGCGTGAGGCTCGCCCCGCGGCGCAGCGGCACGTGCGGCATGCACGATCGTGTAGCTATATCTGAGCGCCGCGACGCGACCGGCCATCCACGTTCTCGCCATGTCCCCGGCGATCCCGGGCACAGGCCGCCGGTCGAGGCTTCGCACACTATAGAAAGATTTCCAGCATTGCGCCCCACGCGCACCGTCAGCACGCCTTTTCGCCGAATGTTCGATGAGCGCGCGTCGCTGACCTACCGAGTCGTCCAAACATGAACGCACCTCAAGTTTTCGATCCGCACGGCGCCGCCGCCACCGTCGTCGCCGATACCGAACCGCGTCTGCGCGAAATCCCATACAACTACACGTCGTTCTCCGACCGCGAAATCGTCATTCGCCTGCTGGGCGACGAAGCCTGGGCCGCGCTCGACGAACTGCGCACGGAGCGCCGCACGGGCCGCTCGGCGCGCATGCTGTACGAAGTGCTCGGCGACATCTGGGTTGTGCGCCGCAATCCTTATCTGCAGGACGATCTGCTCGACAACCCGAAGCGCCGCACGCTGCTGATCGAGGCGCTGAACCACCGTCTCACTGAAATCGAAAAGCGCCGCCGCGCCGATCTGACCGAACATGGCGACGAAGCGGGCGTCGGTCGCGCCGCGCGCGTCGAAACGCTGGTCGCCGCCGCGCGCCGCGCCGTCGATGCATTCGCAGGCGAGTTCGACAAGATGGCCGACCTGCGCCGCCGCGCGACGAAGGTGTTGGGCCGCCGGACGCAGAAGGACAACATCCGCTTCGATGGCCTCGCGCGCGTCTCGCACGTGACGGACGCGACCGACTGGCGCGTCGAATATCCGTTCGTCGTCCTCACGCCGGATACGGAAGCCGAAATCGCCGGCCTCATCAAGGCGTGCTTCGAGCTTGGCCTCACGGTGATTCCGCGTGGCGGCGGCACCGGCTACACGGGCGGCGCGGTGCCGCTCACGCCGTTCTCCGCCGTCATCAACACCGAGAAGCTCGAACAGCTCGGCGCCGTCGAACTGACGGAAATGCCCGGCGTTGCGCACAACGTGCCGACGATCTTCTCCGGCGCGGGCGTCGTCACACGCCGCGTGACGGAAGCGGCCGAGCAGGCGGGCTACGTGTTCGCCGTCGATCCGACGTCGCTCGACGCATCGTGCATCGGCGGCAACGTCGCGATGAACGCGGGCGGCAAGAAGGCCGTGCTGTGGGGCACGGCGCTCGACAATCTCGCGTGGTGGCGCATGGTCGATCCGGAAGGGAACTGGCTGGAAATCACACGGCTCGACCACAACCTCGGCAAGATTCACGACATTCCCGTCGCGCGCTTCGAACTGAAGTGGTTCGACGGTGAGCACGCGCCCGGCGAAAAGCTCTTGCGCACCGAACTGCTGGAGATCGAAGGCCGGCGCTTTCGGAAGGAAGGGCTCGGCAAGGACGTCACCGATAAATTCCTCGCCGGGCTGCCGGGCATCCAGAAGGAAGGCTGCGATGGCTTGATCACGTCGGCGCGCTGGGTGCTGCACAAGATGCCCGCGCATACGCGCACCGTCTGCCTGGAGTTCTTCGGCCAGGCGCGCGAGGCGATTCCGAGCATCGTCGAAATCAAGGACTATCTGTTCGAAACGTCGAAGCAGGGCGGCGCGATTCTCGCCGGCCTCGAGCACCTCGACGAGCGTTATCTGCGCGCCGTCGGCTACGCGACGAAGAGCAAGCGCAACGCGTTTCCGAAGATGGTGCTGATCGGCGATATCGTCGGCAACGACGCCGATGCAGTTGCCACCGCGACATCGGAAGTGATCCGCATGGCCAACGGCAAGAGCGGCGAAGGCTTCGTCGCCGTGAGCGCCGAGGCCCGCAAGCGCTTCTGGCTCGACCGCAGCCGCACGGCCGCGATCGCGAAGCACACCAACGCGTTCAAGATCAACGAAGACGTCGTGATTCCGCTCAACCGGATGGGCGAGTACACGGACGGCATCGAGCGCATCAACATCGAGTTGTCGATCAAGAACAAGCTGCAACTGGTCGACGCGCTCGAAGTGTTCTTCCGAAGCGGCAAGCTTCCCCTCGGCAAGACCGACGACGCGAACGAGATCCCGAGCGCCGAGCTGCTCGAAGACCGCGTGCAGCAGGCGCTCGAACTGCTAGGCCGTGTGAAGAAGCGCTGGGAATTCCTGCGCGACAAACTCGATCTGTCGTTGCGCGAGGCGCAGCACTATCTCGTGCAACTCGGCTATGCGGGTCTTGCGGAAAAATTCGCGGATCGTGTCGATGACCAACCCGACGCGAACGTGTTCCACATCGTCCAGGACCGGACGGTGCGCGTGTCGTGGAAGCAGGAGATTCGCGCTGAGTTGCGGCAGATCTTCAACGGCGGCGAGTTCAAGCCGATCCTCGACGAGGCGCAGGCGATTCACAAGCAGGTGCTGCGCGGCCGCGTGTTCGTCGCGCTGCACATGCACGCGGGCGACGGCAACGTTCACACGAACATTCCCGTCAACTCCGACAACTACGAGATGCTGCAGGACGCGCACACTGCGGTGGCGCGAATCATGAAGCTTGCGCGTTCGCTCGATGGCGTGATCTCCGGCGAGCACGGCATCGGCATCACGAAGCTCGAATTCCTGACGGAAGACGAGATCGGCGAATTCCGCGCGTACAAGCAGCGCGTCGATCCGCAAGGGCGCTTCAACAAGGGCAAGCTGCTCGACGGCGCGGACTTGCGCAACGCGTACACGCCTTCGTTCGGGCTGATGGGCTATGAGTCGCTGATCATGCAGCAGTCCGATATCGGCGCGATCGCCGATTCAGTGAAGGACTGCCTGCGCTGCGGCAAGTGCAAGCCCGTCTGCGCGACGCACGTGCCGCGCGCGAACCTGCTGTACAGCCCGCGCAACAAGATTCTCGCGACGTCGCTGCTGGTCGAGGCGTTCCTGTACGAAGAGCAGACGCGCCGCGGCGTGTCGATCAAGCACTGGGACGAGTTCAACGACGTCGCCGATCACTGCACCGTGTGCCACAAGTGCGTAACGCCGTGCCCGGTGAAGATCGACTTCGGCGACGTCTCGATGAACATGCGCAACCTGTTGCGCAAGATGGGCAAGAAGAAGTTCAACGCGGGCAACGCGGCGGGCATGTTCTTCCTGAACGCGACCAATCCGCAGACCATCAATCTCGCGCGCACCGCGATGATGGGCGTCGGCTACAAGGCGCAGCGCCTCGGCAACGAAGTGCTGAAGAAGATCGTCAAGAAGCAGACAGCTCATCCTCCCGCGACGACGGGCAAGCCGCCCGTCGTCGAGCAGGTGATCCACTTCGTCAACAAGAAGATGCCGGGCAACCTGCCGAAGAAGACCGCGCGCGCGCTGCTCGACATCGAGGACAACAAGATCGTGCCGATCATCCGCAATCCGAAGACGACGTCTGTCGATTCGGAAGCGGTGTTCTACTTCCCGGGCTGCGGCTCGGAGCGTCTGTTCTCGCAGGTCGGTCTCGCGACCCAGGCGATGCTGTGGGAAGCGGGAGTGCAGACGGTGTTGCCGCCGGGCTATCTGTGCTGCGGCTATCCGCAGCGCGGTTCGGGCCAATACGACAAGGCCGAGCAGATCGTCACCGACAACCGTGTGCTGTTCCACCGCGTCGCGAACACACTGAACTATCTCGACATCAAGACGGTGGTCGTATCGTGCGGCACGTGCTACGACCAGCTGGCCGGCTATGAATTCGACAAGATCTTCCCGGGCTGCCGGATCATCGACATCCACGAATTCCTGCTGGAGAAGGGCATCAAGCTCGATGGCGTGAAGGGTACGCGCTACATGTACCACGACCCGTGCCACACGCCGATCAAGACGATCGACCCGGTGAAGCTCGTCAACGAACTGATGGGTTCCGAGAAGAACGACGGCTACCGGATCGAGAAGAACGATCGCTGCTGTGGCGAGTCGGGCACGCTTGCTGTCACGCGTCCGGATATTTCGACGCAGGTGCGCTTCCGCAAGGAAGAGGAAATCCGCAAGGGCGCGGCGAAACTGCGCGGCATTCCCGTCGTGGCCGACGCCGGCTCTAACGCAATCAATATGGCGAACGCGGCAGCGGGCGCGGCGGGTGCTCACCCGGGTTCGGTGCTGAAGGCGGGTGACGGGCCGCAGCCGAATGGTGCAACCGGTGCGGACGGTGCGGCGGACGTCAAGATTCTCACGAGCTGTCCGTCGTGCCTGCAAGGGCTGTCGCGCTACAACGAAGACGCGAACATCGAAGCGGACTACATCGTCGTCGAAATTGCGCGGCACGTGCTCGGCGAGGACTGGATGGCCGACTACGTCCAGCGCGCGAACAATGGCGGAATCGAGCGCGTGCTGGTCTAATGGCGCGATATGGGGTTTCGCTCGAGGTCGACGATGGACTGCATTTTCTGCCGTGAAGACGGCGGCGACGTACTGTGGCAGGACGACACGCTACGTGTCGTCCTCGCGGACGAACACGATTATCCCGGCTTTTGTCGGGTGATCTGGAACAGGCATGTGGCCGAGTTCTCCGATCTCGGCGACGGGGAGCGCGACCACGTGATGCGCGTGGTCTACGCGGTCGAGCGCGCGATCCGGCGCATTCTGCAACCCGTCAAGGTGAACCTGGCGAGCCTCGGCAACCAGGTGCCGCATGTGCACTGGCACGTGATCCCCCGCTTCTCCAACGACGCACATTTCCCGCTGCCCATCTGGGCGCCGCGCCAGCGGACGGTATCCGAAACGCTGCTGTCCCAGCGCCGCGCGCAGGCGACACTGCTGCGCGAAGCGGTACGCGGCGAAATCGAACAAGCTCTCGCCTGAGGTCATCATGAGTGGATTGAAATCCGATACGCCGGTGCCTACTGGCGTCGTCGTTCATGCCGTATCGCGGGTGCTCGAATTGCAATATGCGAGCGGCAAGAGCTACCGCGTGCCGTTCGAGCTGATGCGCGTCTATTCGCCATCGGCGGAAGTGCGCGGTCATGGCCCCGGCCAGGAGACGTTGCAGACGGGCAAGCGCGAAGTGACGATCACCGCGCTCGAAGGCGTCGGCAACTACGCGCTGCAGCCCACGTTTTCCGACGGCCACAACACGGGCATCTATTCCTGGGATTTGCTGTGGGACCTCGCGACCCGTCAGGACGAACTCTGGGCCGAGTATTTCGACAAACTTAAGACAGCGGGCGTCGATCGGGACGCGCCGATGCCCGTATCCAGCCCGGCGCACGGCCACAGACACTGATACGATCCGCGGGGCGGCCATCCGCGGGGCGGCCATCCGCGGGGCGGCCATCCGCGGGGCGGCCATCCGCGGGGCGGCCATCCGCGGGGCGGCCATCCGCACTGCCCTCCGCCGGAATGCGGCGAAACAATTTTCAGAATGAATACGCGAAAGGACGAAGCGCGATGACCAATACCCACTTCGGCTATCAGACAGTCGATGAACAGGAAAAAGCGAAGAAAGTGGCGGGGGTGTTCCACTCGGTCGCTTCCAACTATGACCTGATGAACGATCTGATGTCGGGCGGGCTGCACCGCGCGTGGAAGGCATTCACGATCGCGCAGGCCAACGTGCGGACCGGCTACAAGGTGCTCGATATCGCGGGCGGCACGGGCGATCTGTCGAAAGCGTTCGCGAAACAGGCAGGCGAGACGGGCGAAGTGTGGCATACCGACATCAACGAATCGATGCTGCGCGTCGGCCGCGACCGCCTGATCGACAAAGGCATCATTACGCCGACGCTGCTGTGCGACGCCGAAAAGATTCCGTTTCCGGACAACTACTTCGATGTCGTCACGGTGGCATTCGGCTTGCGTAACATGACGCATAAGGACATGGCGCTCGCGGAAATGCGCCGCGTGCTGAAACCGGCCGGGCGGCTGCTCGTGCTGGAGTTCTCGAAAGTGTGGGACCCGCTGAAGAAGGCGTACGACGTCTATTCGTTCAAGGTGCTGCCGTGGCTCGGCGAGCGCTTCGCGAAGGACGCTGACAGCTACCGCTACCTGGCTGAATCGATCCGCATGCATCCGGATCAGGAAACTTTGAAGACGATGATGGAACAAGCTGGCCTCGACGCCGTCAAATATTACAATTTGTCAGCTGGCGTGGTAGCTTTACATATCGGGACCAAATACTAGCGTCCCTAACTTCTCGTTTTTAAAGGAAATTGCGAAAATGTCGGATTCGAATCTGTTATCTCGTTGTAAGGCTAAGGGGTCGTGGGCGAGGAGAATCGGACTGATCGCGATGGTCGGCCTGATCACCGTCGGCACGCTGACTTCGCTCGATGCCGAAGCAAAACGCATGGGCGGTGGCCGCAGTTTCGGGCGCCAGTCCAACACCACCCAACCGAGTCAGCAGACGGCGCCGTCGCCTTCACAGTCGCCCGGCGCGCCGGCGCAGGGCATGCAGTCGCAGCGTCCGGCCACGCCGCCGCCCACGCCCGCGCCGCAGCCCAACCGCTCGCGCTGGCTGGGGCCGATCGCCGGTCTCGCGGCGGGTCTGGGCATCGCGGCGCTGCTGTCGCACTTCGGTCTTGGCGAAGCGTTCGCCGGCATGATGGCGAACCTGATCGTCGTCGCGCTGATCGCGTTCGTCGCGATCTGGCTGATCCGCAAGTTCCTCGGCCGCAAGCGCGATGCATCGGCGCCCGCTTACGCCGGCAGTTCGCCGACGCTGAACGCGGGCGGCACGGGCTACTCGCAGGAGCCGCGCTATACGGCGCCGCCGTCGGGCTCATACCTCGCGCCGCAAGGCAACCCGCTGACGACGCCGGAAGTCGCCGCCGCGCCCGCCGTACCCGCCGGCTTCGATTCCGAAGCGTTCCTGCGTAACGCGAAGGTCTACTTCGTGCGCCTGCAGGCAGCGTGGGACGCCGGCAACATGGACGACATCCGGGAGTTCACGACACCCGAAATGTTCGCCGAAGTGAAGGTCGATCTGGCTTCGCGCGGCGCCGAGAAGAACCAGACCGATGTCGTGAAGCTGGACGCCGATCTGCTCGGCGTCGAAGATCGCGGCAGCGAGTACTTCGCGAGCGTGCGCTTTCATGGCCTGATCCGCGAAACGATGGGCGGCGCGGCCGAGCCGTTCGAGGAAATCTGGAACCTGTCGAAGTCGACCCGTACGGGCGAAGGCTGGCTGCTCGCAGGCATCCAGCAAGTGAATCATCACTGATATTCCGTCAAGGATTAGCCGTTCGGCAGAGCAAGGCGCGAAGCGAACGGACGTTACAATAGGAACCCGCGTCGGCAGTCGCCGGCGCGGGTTTTCTCTTTCAACTTCCGATGACCTTTGCCGCCAAGCCCTTCGCTGCTGCCGTCAACCATCTGCTCGCTCGCGAAACGTGGGCGCGCGAACGTCTCACCCCGTATGCCGGCAAGACCGCGCGGCTCTCGTGCCCTCCCGTCACGCTGATTCTGCTGGTCCAGCCTGACGGCTATCTGAGCGCCGTCGACGAAAGCGAAGCGCACGCGTTCGACGTCACCGTCTCCGTGCCCGCCGATGCCGCGCCCGCGTTCCTGCAAGGCGGCCAGGCGGCCGTAATGAAGCACGTGAAGATCGAAGGCGATGCGGAGTTCGCGACGGTGATCGCCAAGCTCGCCGAGCATCTGCGCTGGGAGCCCGAAGAAGACCTGGCGAAGCTGATCGGCGACGGGCCCGCGTGGCGGATCGCGTCGGTGGCGCGCACGGTCGGCGATCACGCGCTGCGCACGGGCCGCAATCTGCTCGAATCGGTGGCCGAATATCTGCTCGACGAAAACCCGCAACTGGTGCGCCGCGCCGCGCTCGACGATTTCAACGTCGAGCTGGCTCGCGCGCGCGATGCGCTCGCGCGCGTCGAGAAACGCATCGAGCGTCTTGAACAGAAGGTCGAAGCCCGCGGCGCGCATACGCCGGGCGGCGCCGCCACGTCGCGCGGCACGCGCTAGTCATCGGGCTCAGTCATGCGTTTCCTGCGTTTCCTCAAGATCTTCTTTACCGTCATCCGGTTCGGCCTCGACGAGATGATGCTGAGCCGCATCAACGACCGCCGCGTGCGGTTGCTGCTGCGGATCACCACGATCGGCCGCAAGTTCGACCAGCCGCCCGGGCTGCGGCTGCGTCTCGCGCTCGAAAGTCTCGGGCCGATTTTCGTGAAGTTCGGCCAGGTGCTGTCGACGCGCCGCGATCTGCTTCGCCCCGACATCGCGAACGAACTCGCGAAGCTGCAAGATCAGGTGCCGCCGTTCAATTCGGACGTCGCGATCGCGATCATCGAAAAGTCGCTCGGCGCGCCCGTCGATTCGATCTTCGACGACTTCGAGCGCGTGCCCGTGGCGAGCGCATCGATTGCGCAGGTTCACTTCGCGACCCTGAAGACGGGCGAGCACGCGGGCAAGCAGGTCGCCGTCAAGGTGCTGCGGCCGAACATGCTGCCCGTGATCGATTCGGACCTTGCGTTGCTGCGCGATCTCGCCGTATGGGCCGAGCGCCTGTGGGCGGACGGCAAGCGCCTGAAGCCGCGCGAGGTGGTCGCGGAGTTCGATAAATATCTGCACGACGAACTCGACCTGATGCGCGAGGCGGCGAACGGCAGCCAGTTGCGGCGCAATTTCGCGGGCCTCGATCTGCTGCTTGTCCCGGAGATGTACTGGGAATATTGCACGGCCAATGTGCTCGTGATGGAGCGCATGGTCGGCGTGCCGATTAGCCAGGTGGATACGCTGCGCGCGGCGGGCGTCGATATTCCGAAGCTGGCGCGCGAGGGCGTCGAGATTTTCTTCACGCAGGTTTTCCGCGACGGCTTCTTTCACGCGGACATGCACCCGGGCAACATTCAGGTGAGTCTCGATCCCGCGCATTTCGGGCGCTATATCGCGTTGGATTTCGGCATAATCGGCGCGCTGTCGGACTTCGATAAGAACTATCTCGCGCAGAACTTTCTCGCGTTCTTCAAGCGCGACTATCACCGCGTCGCGACACTGCACCTCGAATCCGGCTGGGTGCCGCCGACGACACGCGTCGAAGAACTGGAAAGCGCGATCCGCGCGGTCTGCGAGCCGTATTTCGACCGCGCGCTGAAAGACATCTCGCTCGGCCAGGTGCTGATGCGGCTCTTCTCCACGTCGCGCCGCTTCAACGTTGAAATCCAGCCGCAACTGGTGCTGCTGCAAAAAACAATGCTCAATGTCGAAGGGCTGGGCCGTTCGCTCGACCCGGAACTCGACCTTTGGAAGACGGCGAAGCCGTATCTGGAGCGCTGGATGAACGAGCAGGTCGGCGTGCGCGGCTGGTACGAGCGGCTCAGGATCGAGGCGCCGCAATGGAGCAAGACGCTTCCGCAATTGCCGCGGCTGATTCATCACGTGCTCGCGCAGCGTCACGACGCGCAGCAGCGCGGCATCAACGACGACACCATTCGCCAGATCCTGCTCGAGCAGAAGCGCACGAACCGACTGCTGCAAGGGCTGTTGATGTTCGGCGTGGCCGTGGGTGTCGGTGCGATGCTGGCTCGCGCGTGGCTGAGCATCGCGTACGGCGGCTACTGAACTCCCCATTTCGAGGTGTGCCGATGAGCGACTCCAGGCCAACCGTTCCTCCCGGTGCGCCGGAATTCGAAAACCGCGATCCGAACGCGCCCGGCTTCTGGGACGAGCGCTTCGAGCGCGGCTACATGCCGTGGGATCAGGCAGGCGTGCCGGCATCGTTCAAGGCGTTCGTCGAGCGGCACGCGCCGATGCCCGTCTTGATTCCCGGCTGCGGGAGCGCGTACGAGGCGTGGTGGCTTGCCGAACGGGGCTGGCCGGTTCGCGCAATCGACTTTGCAGCCAATGCGGTCGAAGCCGCACGCGCCCAACTCGGCGCGCACGCCGACGTCGTGGAAGTCGCCGACTTCTTCACCTATCAGCCGCCTTTCGAGCCAGGCTGGATCTACGAGCGGGCATTCATGTGCGCGCTGCCGCCTTCGCGGCGCGACGAGTACGTGGCGCGCATGGCCGCGCTATTGCCGGTAGGTGGATTGCTCGCCGGTTTCTTCTTCATCGGCGCGACGCCGAAAGGGCCGCCGTTCGGCATCGAGCGCGCCGAGCTCGATGCCCTGCTCGCGCCCCATTTCGAGCTGACGGAAGACGAGCCCGTCAACGATTCGATCGCCGTCTTTGCCGGCCGGGAGCGCTGGCTGACATGGCGTCGGCGCGGCGCTACAAAGGCTTGATTCGCGGCACTATCGCCCTCATTTGCAGACGTTATGGCTATGCCGGCTGTTTCCCCTGGAATTCCGGGGCGGCCCGGCGTTTGCGGCTATAATTCAAGGCTTTGCAAGCGTTCACAAGATTTCTGTAGGGACAAGATCATGCCGATCTACGCTTATCGTTGCGAGTCATGCGGCTTCGGGAAGGACGTGCTTCAAAAAATGAGCGACGCCCCGTTGACGCAATGCCCGGAGTGCGGAGCCGATGCGTTCCGCAAACAGGTCACTGCCGCCGGCTTCCAGTTGAAGGGTTCGGGCTGGTACGTCACGGACTTCCGCGGCGGCAATTCGGGCGCCGCTTCCAGCACCGGCAACGGTTCGGGCGCAGCGGCTGACAAGACCGAGACCAAGCCGGAGGCGGCTTCGTCCGACAGCGCGGCCTCCACGGGCGCGCCGGCTGCGGCACCCGCAGCAGCGCCCGCCGCGGCAAGCAGCTCGGGCGCGTAGCCGGTTCGCCGCTCCACGGTGAAGTAGACGCCGCGCAAGGGGTTCGTGCGGATTTCTGACGATACACATGACGACGAAAAAGACGACGCTCAAATCGGTGTTCCTGACGGGCCTTCTGGTGCTGGTGCCTCTCGCCATCACGCTGTGGGTGCTCGGCCTGATCATCGGCACGATGGATCAGACGTTGCTGTTGCTGCCCCGTTCGTGGCAGCCCGAGCGGCTGCTCGGCTTCCGCCTGCCCGGACTTGGCGCAGTGCTGACCCTCGCGTTCATTTTCGTCGTCGGTCTATTGACGCAGAACTTCGTTGGGCAGAAGCTGGTCGGCTGGTGGGAAGTGATCGTTGCGCGCATTCCCGTCGTCGGTCCGATCTACACCAGCGTCAAGCAGGTGTCCGATACGCTGCTGTCGTCGAGCGGTAACGCATTCCGCAAGGCGCTGCTCATCGAGTACCCGCGCAAGGGGTCCTACACCATCGGGTTTCTGACGGGCATCCCCGGCGGCGACGTCGTCAACCACCTGAAGGAAGACCACGTCAGCGTCTACGTGCCGACCACGCCGAACCCGACGTCCGGCTTCTTCCTGATGGTGCCGAAAAGCGAAGTAATCGAGCTCGACATGACCGTCGACGCCGCACTCAAGTACATCGTCTCGATGGGCGTCGTCGCCCCGTCCTCGCCCACGCATCAGCCGTTGGGGGAGCGCCGCACGACCGTCGAGCCACCCATGTAATGCCGGCGCGCACCACTCGGCCATCCGTTTGGCGCGCGCCGTTCAACCCATGCAAAACGAAAGACAAACATCATGTCGATGAGATCTGAATACTGCGGTCTGGTGACCGAACACCTCCTGGGTCAAACTGTGTCGCTGTGCGGCTGGGTGAGCCGGCGCCGCGACCATGGCGGCGTTATCTTCATCGACCTGCGCGACCGCGAAGGCCTCGTTCAGGTCGTCTGCGATCCGGATCGCGCTGAGATGTTCAAGACGGCCGAAGGCGTGCGCAACGAATTCTGCGTCCAGGTGAAGGGCGTCGTGCGCAACCGTCCGGAGGGCACGACGAACGCCGGCCTGAAGAGCGGCAAGATCGAAGTGCTGTGCCACGATCTGACCGTGCTGAACGCATCCGTCACGCCGCCGTTCCAGCTCGACGACGACAATCTCTCGGAAACCACGCGCCTCACGCATCGCGTGCTCGACCTGCGCCGTCCGCAGATGCAACACAACCTGCGTCTGCGTTACCGCGTCGCGATGGAAGTGCGCAAGTACCTCGATTCGCGCGGCTTCATCGATATCGAAACGCCGATGCTGACCAAGAGCACGCCGGAAGGCGCGCGCGACTACCTGGTGCCGTCGCGTGTGAACGCGGGCCAGTTCTTCGCGCTGCCGCAGTCGCCGCAGCTCTTCAAGCAGCTGTTGATGGTCGCGAACTTCGACCGTTACTACCAGATCACCAAGTGCTTCCGCGACGAAGATCTGCGCGCCGACCGTCAGCCGGAATTCACGCAGATCGACTGCGAAACGTCGTTCCTGAACGAGCAGGAAATCCGCGATCTGTTCGAAGACATGACGCGCCATGTGTTCAAGGAAACGATCGGCGTCGAGCTGGACGCGAAGTTTGCCGTGATGCCGTACTCGGAAGCGATGCGCCGCTTCGGCTCGGACAAGCCGGACCTGCGCGTGAAGCTCGAGTTCACGGAATTGACGGACGCGATGAAGGACGTCGACTTCAAGGTGTTCAGCACGCCGGCCAACACGAAGGACGGCCGTGTCGCGGCGCTGCGCGTGCCGAAGGGCGGCGAGCTGTCGCGGGGCGATATCGACAGCTATACGGAATTCGTGCGCATCTACGGCGCGAAGGGTCTCGCGTGGATCAAGGTCAACGAAGTGGCGAAGGGCCGTGACGGCCTGCAAAGCCCGATCGTGAAGAACCTGCACGACGCGGCCATCGCGGCCATCATCGAGCGCACGGGCGCGCAGGACGGCGACATCATCTTCTTCGCGGCGGATCGCGCGAAGGTCGTGAACGACAGCCTCGGCGCGCTGCGCCTGAAGATCGGCCACTCGGAGTTCGGCAAGGCGAACGGCCTCGTCGAAGCGGGCTGGAAGCCGCTGTGGGTCGTCGACTTCCCGATGTTCGAGTACGACGAAGAGGAAAACCGCTACGTCGCCGCTCACCATCCGTTCACGAGCCCGAAGGACGAGCACCTCGAATATCTGGAAACGGACCCGGGCCGCTGCCTCGCGAAGGCATACGACATGGTGCTGAACGGCTGGGAGATCGGCGGCGGTTCGGTGCGTATCTTCCAGGAAGACGTGCAGAGCAAGGTGTTCCGCGCGCTGAAGATCGGCGCAGAAGAAGCGCGCGCGAAGTTCGGCTTCCTGCTGGACGCGCTGCAATACGGCGCGCCCCCGCACGGCGGCATTGCATTCGGTCTGGACCGCATCGTCACGATGATGGCGGGCGCCGATTCGATCCGCGACGTGATCGCGTTCCCGAAGACGCAGCGCGCGCAGGATCTGCTCACGCAAGCGCCGAGCGAAGTCGACGAGCGCCAGCTGCGCGAACTGCACATCCGTCTGCGTCAGCCCGAGCAAAAGGCGTAAATGTGACGTTTAGGGCAACGCTGAACAAGCCGTTGTTTTCATCCATTCGGGCGCAAACAGAGGCAGATTGATCGTGAGAGAAGCTTTCCGCTTGTTTTTTCCTGCCCACCAGGGCGTTGCGTACGGGCCTTCGGCCCGCATTTCGCCCATTACGGGCGGACCTGTGCCATCAATCGTCTGCGCGAGAGATAGACGTTGGTCAACGCCAGCGCGACGAAGGCGCGATTGGCGTTCTTCGCCAGACCGCGATAGCGCACCTTCGTGAAGCCCCACAGGCGCTTGACCACAGCAAACACGTGCTCAACCCGAGCACGGATCTTCG